>CAVRMH010000034.1:0-304057 GCA_963721775.1 uncultured Actinomycetota bacterium
AACGTGTCCGGCAGAGGTGCCGGGTGATAGCGAGCGAGAGTCCACTCCGTCCGGGACGCAGGCAGACTTCTGGCGCACCCAACAGGATACCGGCGAGGCGCTCGTCACGTCCAACCGGGCAGGCTGCCTCAGGCGGGTGGTGCGGCGTGCAGGTCACCGCTGCGGGCGATGGCCAGCAGCAGGTCGTCGGCCGCGTCGGCGACCGGGCTGCTCCCCCGCCGTGACGCCAGCTCGACCAGGGCCACCAGGTCGGCCGCCCGGGCGCGGTCGAGGAGGTCGTCCGGGGTGGCCGGCATGAACGCGCGGTACGCCGCCACGACGGCGGTCGCGAAGGTCTCGTCGCGCTCGAAGCGCAGCAGGTTGCCCAGGTCGGCGTACGGCGAGCCGGCGTGCGCGAACTCCCAGTCCAGGAGCGCCGTCACCTCCAGCGAGTCCGGGTCGACCAGCACGTTCTTCGGGTTCAGGTCGCTGTGCACCAGGCACCGGCGGCGGTCGGCGCATCGAGGAGGTCCTGGGCCGCGTCGGCCACGCCACGCAGGGCGGCCAGGTCCTCCGGCGCCCAGGCCAGGTCGCCTGCGTGCGCCTCCACCCACTCCGGCAGGTCCGTCCCGCCGTCGGGCAGCGGACCGATGGTGAGCAGGGGGTCCACGAACAGGCCCGCGCGCGGCATCGCCATGTGGCCGAGCCGCCCGAGCACGACGCCGAGGTGGCCGCCCACCGTGGCCCGGGCCTCGTCGTCCAGCCGCGGCAGCAGCAGGTCGAGGCGCTCCCCCGGCGCGAACGACGGTGACCAGCAGACCGGGGAGGTCCGCGCCCGGCTCGCCACGGCGTACCTCCAGCACACGCGGCACCGGCAGCAGCCCACGGACCAGCTCGAGCACCGCCGCGTCCACCTCGGGCGCCTCGGGGCCCCGTCCCGCGGAGCGCGCCGCGTAGATGCGCACCACCGCGCGCTCCCCGGCGTACTCACCGAGGAACGTCTCGCCGCTGAACCCGCCGGCCAGCGGCGTCAGACCTGGTGCCTGCTCCATGCCGGGCATCGTGCCATCGCGCCGCCCTGCAGCGCCGGGGCGGGGTGAGCACTACGCTCGAGCCATGGAGCCAGCCATGGACCCGACCGCCGACCGGGCGCCGGACGCCGGCGGTGGGGTGCGGGCCATCCGCGTCAACGTCGGCGAGGAGACCTCCCGGGTGGCGAACCGCCGCGACTGGGACAGGTACGCCGACGAGTACCAGTCCACGCACGGCGCCTTCCTCGGCGACGCCGGCTTCGTGTGGGGCCCCGAGGGGTTCACCGAGGACCACGCCGGCCTGCTCGGCGACGTCACCGGCAAGCACGTGCTCGAGCTCGGCTGCGGGGCCGCCCAGTGCTCACGCTGGGTGATCGACCACGGTGGGACCGCCGTCGGCCTCGACCTCTCGCTCCGCCAGCTCCAGCACTCACGGCGCCTCGACGGGGAGACCGGGACGGTGGTGCCCGTCGTGTGCGCCACCGCCACCGAGGTGCCGTGCGCCGACGACTCCTTCGACATCGTCTTCTCGGCCTTCGGTGCCCTGCAGTTCGTCGCCGATGCCGCGGCGGCCGTCGCGGAGGTACGCCGGGTGCTGCGGCCCGGCGGCAGGTTCGTGTTCTCGGTGACCCACCCGACCCGGTGGATGTTCCCCGACGACCCCGAGGAGGGCGGCCTGGTCGCGTCGCAGTCCTACTGGGACCGCACGCCGTACGTCGAGGTCGACGACGCCACCGGGACCGTCAGCTACGTCGAGCACCACCGCACGATCGGCGACTGGGTCGCGCTGCTGGCCGCCGAGGGGATGGCCGTCGTGCGGTTCGAGGAGCCCGAGTGGCCCGAGCACCACGACCGCACCTGGGGCGGCTGGTCCCGGACCCGGGGCCTGCTGACCCCGGGCACGGCGATCTTCGTGGCGCGCCTGGCCGACTGATCGAGGCCGGACCTCGCCGGCCGACGCCCGCCGGGCTCAGACGGAAGCCGGGAGCCGGTCCTCCACGTCACCTTCGGCGCTCGCAGGCCGACGGCGCAGGACCAGGACTCCACCGATCAGCATGGCGAGGCCCAGGATGCCGGCCACCGGCGGACCGTACTTGGTGAGGATGTCGAGCGTCCGGATGCTGTCCTTGGCCTTCGAGACGTTGTCGGCGACGGTCGTCGTCGGTGTAGGCGACCTCGATGTCGAGGATCGTGCTGCCGTCCTCGAGCTTGCGGATCTCGCCGCCGCTCTGGTCGATGATGGACCCGGTCCGGGGGTCGATCCAGACGCTCTGCTGGGCGGTGTAGGTGCCCTGCGTGCCCTCGACGACCTCCGCCTCGGTCTCCGGGACCTCCACGGAGTACTCGTAGGTCTCGAGCCCGTCGTAGTCCTTGGTGCCGACGTACTTGGCGTCGACGGCCTTGTCGAGGGTGCCGTCCCAGTAGGGGTAGGTCTTCTTCTCCGCGTTGAACGGCCACTTGTTGACCAGGCCCTCGTGCGGCACCGCGTCCTCGGCCAGGTACTTCGCGTCGTTCACGGCCATGGCGGTGTGCCGGTCGGTGGCGAACGTGTCGATCGAGTTGGTGATCAGCCGGTCGTCGTTCTCGTCGAGGCAGGGCGGCGGGTCGCCCACGGTCGATGTTCACGCACTTGGTGTTGACGAAGACGACCACGTCGCCGTCCGACTTGTCGGGGTCCGCCTGGGTGAGGCTCTGGTAGGCCACCGGCACCGTCTCGAGCTCGCCCGTCGCCGGGTTGAGCTTGTCGGCCTGACCCGTCAGGTAGGTGTACGTGTTGACGTTGAGGGGGGTCCGCTCGGCTGCGCCAGGCGCCCACACCAAGGCAACCACAGACGCCACCAGAAGGAAGGCTCCCAGGAAAAGGAGCAGCCAGCCCACCACTTTGCGCACGATTACGTACCCCTCCCCAGAGGTTGTCAAGGTCGCCGAACCCTACCAAGGTCCCGGACGTGCTGTGCAGCCCGTCACACCGATTGTTACGCATCAGTAGGTGATCTGCCTAACACCCCACCGGGACGAGCCCCAGAAGGGTCACGGAAAGCACGGTGAAACCACCACCCGTATGACATAGTCCGGGCGTGCAGACACGGCCCGCGGGATAACCGCACACGCCTCCGTGACCCAGGCGCCCGGGTGTGCTCGTCGGGCTGGCACTGATCGTTGCCCAGCTCGGCTTCCGCGCGTGGGCGATCTACGGGTCCTGGTTCCAGTTCGACGACTTCGCGTTCATGTCGCGGGTCCAGAACGAGCCGGTCTGCCTCGGTCTTCGAGAGCTACGGCGGAGCACCTCATGCCGGCCGGGTTCCTCCTGAGCCTGATGAACTTCTCGCTGGACCCCTTCAACTTCCTGATCCCTGCCACCGAGCTGTTGTTCCTGCAGGCCCTGGCGAGCGTCGGGCTGCCTGGTGTTCCTGCTCAGCGCGTTCGGGCGGCGCCGAGGGATCCTGGCTCCGCTCGCGGTGTACCTCTTCTCGGTGATCTCCTTGCCCGCCTTCATCTGGTGGGCGGCCGGGGTCAACCAGCTCCCCATGCAGATCGCGTTCTTCTGGGGCGGCCTGACCCACCTGACCTATCTGCGCACAGGTCGCTTCCGGTGGGCGCTGGTCACGATGACCATCACCGTTGCGGCGCTCGGCTTCCAGGAGAAGTCGCTGTTCCTGTTCGTGCTGTACGCCCTGCTGGCGCTCGGCTACTTCGCCAGCGGTGACATCATCGCGCGGCTGACCACACTGTGGCGGCAGTACCGCTCCGGGGTGGTGCTCTACAGCGTGATCGCCGTCGGGTACCTGCTCGTCTACCTCCGGGTGGGGCTGACCTTCGCTCCCGACCGGGCCAACGACACTCCCCTGGGCCCGGTGATCACCAACATGGGTGGGCGGGCCTTCGGCACCGGGATCATGGGCGGCCCGCTGCGCTGGCAGCACCTGACCGGCGTGTTCGCGGTCGCCGACCCCGGCGACCTGGTCGTGCTGGTTGCGGTCGCCCTCCTCGGGCTGCTGGGCGTCGAGATCGCCCGCAGCCGATCGCGGTCCAAGCGCGCCTGGTTCCTGCCGGGCATCCTGCTGTCACTGGACATCGTCCTCGTGGCCGCGGGCCGGGCCTCTTTCGTCGGGGCCAACATCGCCCTCGACTACCGCTACCAGAGCGAGCTGGCCGCAGCGGCCGCGGTGGGTCTGGCGCTGTCGCTGTTCCCGTTGCTCGGCGCCGTGCGAGAAGGTCGAGCCGGTGCGCGACAGTGCGTTCCTGGACCGCCCGGCTCGCACGGCAACCGCGATGGCGCTGGTCTGCGTGCTCGCGACGTACTCCTCGACCCTGTACGCACGGCACTGGCAGTCGGACACGCGTCCCAAGGTCTTCTTCACCACGGCCGGCAAGGAGCTGACCTCCGCCCCCGACCCGGTGCCGCTCGTGGACACCGGTGTCCCGGACTTCCTGCTCTGGGGGTTCGGCTACCCGGAGAACGCGATCAGCCACGTGCTGCGTCTCTACTCCGACCACACCTACTTCCCCGACGTCCAGACCGACAAGATGTTCATGCTCGCCGACGACGGCAGCGTCGCGCCGATGGTCGTGGACCGCGTGCGTGCGGGCACCGACGCGCACACGAAGGGATGTCCCTTCCCGGTGAAGGACGGCGCGGTGGACATCCCGCTCGACGGTCCCGTGATCGGTGGTGGCTGGTGGGTGCGGGCGGCGTACGCCGCGGACGTCTCGACCCCGGTGACCATCACCGCCGGGGAGAACACGTTCGACGTGGACCTGCGCCAGGGCCTGCACAACCTGTTCTTCAAGGCCGACGGTGAGTTCGACTCCATCCAGTTCACCGGAATCGATCCCGGCGCGACCGTGTGCTTCACTGAACTCGAGCTCGGGCTCCCGAAGCCGTTCTCCAACGGCACTCCTCCGTCCCCCGCACCCCAGTGACTGCGATGACCGACCGCACGTTTCCGACGCTGAACGCCGTGAGGGCCGCCGGCGCGATCATGGTGGTGCTCACCCACGTCGCGTTCAACACCGGGCAGGTCACCCAGGGCTGGACCGGGGCGATCCTCGCGCGGCTCGACTTCGGCGTGACGCTGTTCTTCATCCTCAGCGGCTTCCTGCTGAGCCGGCCGTTCTACCTCGCGCGGTGCAGCGGTCGGTCGCTCCCGTCGGTGCGGCACTACTACTGGAAGCGCGCGCTGCGGATCCTGCCGCTCTACTGGGTCGTCGTCGCGGTGGCCCTGCTCGCCGACCCGGCCAACGCCGGCGCCACGCCGCGCCGCTGGGCGGCCGACCTCACCCTGACGCAGGTCTACCGGCTGATGGTGCCCTCGAGCAGTCTCACCCAGATGTGGAGCCTGTGCGTCGAGGTGGCGTTCTACCTGGTGCTCCCCTTCCTGGTGGCGGGGTTCGGGCGGAGCTTCGACCTTCGTCGGACCCTGGCCTGGCTCTCCGTCCTGGCCGTGCTCGGTGTCGCCTGGCAGTCATGGGCCTCCACCAGCGCCGACCTCCAGCACCACACCAACCAGTGGCTGTTCGGCTTCCTGCCGTGGTTCTGCATCGGCCTGGCCTTCGCCGCAGTCAGCGCCGACCACGTCGCCCGGCCCCGCGCCAGCCGGCTGGACCGGCTCGGCTCGGACCTGACCGGGTGCTGGATCCTGGCCGCGGCCGTGTTCGCCCTGGCCTGCACCCCGCTGGCGGGCCCCCGGACGCTGCTGGCGCCCTCCCCGCTCGAGGCCGGCCTCAAGTGCGTCCTGTACGCCGTGGCGGGGACGTTCCTGGTCCTGCCCCTGGTGTTCGGCCCCGAGCGCGAGGGCCGCGTGCGTCAGTTCCTGGCCAGCCCGGTCCCGTTCGTCCTCGGGGAGATCTCGTTCGGCATCTTCGCCATCCACATGTTCGTGCTGGTCAACGGCATGCGGGTGATGAACATCGAGGTGTTCACCGGGGAGTTCACCCTGGTGCTCCTCATGGTGTCGACCGTGACGCTGGTGCTCGCCGGGGTGTCGTACTACGGGTTCGAACGCCGGGTGCTGCGGCTGAAGAACCGCGGCCC
Source organism: uncultured Actinomycetota bacterium (assembly GCA_963721775.1). Classification (GTDB taxonomy): domain Bacteria; phylum Actinomycetota; class Actinomycetes; order Propionibacteriales; family Nocardioidaceae; genus Nocardioides. Next base: position 6,046 of record CAVRMH010000034.1, read on the forward strand.
GTTCGTCCCGCGCGGGAACCAGAGGAGCAAGGCCAGGGACACCGCGCACGCGGCCTGAGTCGCCGTACCGACGACGTCCTGCCCGAGCGCGTCGGTCAGCGAGTCGACCCGCGAGGGAGCCACCCGCGGCACGGCCGCGAGGAACAGCAGGCCAGCGGCGACCAGTCCCACCGCCCCGCTGCTCTCCCGCCCGACACGGCGCAGCGCGAAGAACGCCACCAGCGCACAGCCGGCACCCCACCAGCCGGTGAGCAGTCCCGCGGCCCCGACGGCGAGGACGCCGTCCAGCAGCCCGCCCGCTCCCGGCACCAGTGAGGGCAGTGGCGCCGTACGGCGCCGCCGGCGAGCGGGCAGCAGCGCAGCCAGCAGCACCACGAGTACGCCGACCGCGCCGACCACGAGACCGGTGGCGTAGGCCTTCTGCGGTGCGTAGGTCAGGTGCACCGTGCCGCCCGCGCCCTCCGGCAGCCGCCAGCCCTGCTGCCACCCGTCCACCCGCTGCGGCTCGAGCGACTCGCCGTCGAGCTCGGCCTGCCAGCCGTCGTTGAAGTTCTGGGCCAGCACCAGGGTCGACGCCGACTCGCGCGCCGGGACCCGGACCTCGGTGGGTGCGTCGTCGCCGTCCCGGGCCAGGGGCACCCCCTGGATGCCGCCCACCGGGGAGGTGTCGCTCCCGGCGAGCGACAGGTCGAGCCCGTCGACCCGGAACAGGCCCGACGGCGAAGCCAGGACCTCGGTGTCGCCCTCCACGAGTCGCGTGGACGGCTCACCGCAGACCGTCAGCGGCACGGAGGCACCGCGGAGCAGGTCGGAGACGCTGGCGTCCACGCTGGTGGGGTACACGGTGCCGCCGATGCGCAGGTGCGGTCCCGAGCCGCAGGGGAACGACCGGACCTGGCCGGGCTCGTCGAACCCCGCCCCGTTGACCCGGAGCTCCGACACGCCTGCGGGGAGCACGCTTCCCGTACCCCCGTCGACGCTCGTGACCGGGTCCACCGACTCGACGAGGATCTTCAGCTTCCGCGTCCGCCAGCCGGGCAGCTCGACGTGTCCGTCCTCGCCCACGTCCACGGTCTTCGTCCGCTGTCCGGCCTTGACGGTCACCTGGGCCGGCGCGCTGGCCGGTGCATGCTCCCCCATGACCAGGTCGAGGCTGTCGACCCGCGTCGGCTCGTCCCAGGTGAGGGCGATGGTCGGCTGGCTGCCCGGCGCCACCCAGGTCGTCCCCGGGTCTCCGTCCGTCATCGCCTGGGGCCGGGAGGCCGCGTCGGCTCGGGGCACAGCGGTCGCGCTGACCTTCACACCGCGGAGGTCAGCGAGCGCGGAGACCAGGCGGGCACCACGCCGCAGGGACACCGTCCCCCGGAACGAGTAGTCGCCCCCCGACGTGACGGCGAACCGTCGAGCGAGCCAGTCGCCGTCGTCACCGTGGCTGCCGAGGAAGGCCTGGCAGATGACCGTCCCCTGGATGCTCGGGCACGCCGTGCGCTCGAGGTCCCGGCGGAGAAGGACGTGGTCGACCACGGAGCCCGCCGGAGGCTTCGGCAGGGTCAACCAGCGCCGGGCCTCGACACCGGAGACGTCGACCTCCGCGAGCGACCACGAGCCCGCCGCGGTCGCGTCCGGCGCCACGGCGGTGACGCGCAACGAGCTCTCCGGAGGAAAGGACACGGGGTAGGTCTGGGTCTCCCCCGGCAGCGGGGCGGGCACGGTCGTCGAGGCCGACCCGGCCGAGAGCCGCAGCTGGGGCACGGCGATCGAGTCGCGACCCGTGGTGACCTTGACCAGCGACACCGCGGTGGGCCGCGACAGCTGGACCTCCCACCACTGCGCGTCGGGCAGCGTCTGCCGGGCGGTGCTCCACTCGGTCCGCCGGTCGCCGTCCAGGGCGGCCCCCGGGTGCGCGCCGCGCTCCAGCGGGGGCGCGGCGTCGGCGAACCCCTGCGAGGAGCTCGCCCCGACTCCGGCGACACCGGTCCACGACTCGGTGGTCTGCCAGCGCTCCTGGTCCACCAGGTAGCGGTGGAACTGCTCCGGCCCCGACCGCCGCGGGAGCGATCCCTCGGGCAGCGTAGCCGAGGCGTTGGACCGCACGGCCTGCAGCGCGAGCGCACGGCGCCGCTGACGGTCGGTCAGCACCACCCGTCGTACGTCGTCGGGGGGCAGGTCGGCGGTGAGGACGAACGGGCTGCCGTCCGGGGCCACGGTCCCGGGGTCTCCCATGAGGGGAGGCGCCGTCGGGCAGCAGGCTCGCCGAGCCGACCCTGGCGTCGACGCGGTAGATCTCGATGGACGGCAGCTGCGCGGTGAAGCCGCCCTGGTTCAGGTAGCGGGCGCCGTCAGGCGCCTTCCCTCCCTGCTCCTGGCCGACGTCGGGGCCGAACGAGGCCACCCTGGTCAGCCCGGGTGACTGCTCCAGCACGCTCTGCAGCAGTGCCGGGTCGGGAGACCCGGTGGTCAGCCGGGCGAGGTCGTTGCGCACGACGAGGAGGTCCACGCCGGCGCCACGTAGCTTCGGCGCCAGGTCGTCGCTCGGCAGGCCGCGCTCCACCTGCTCGGTGAGCGCGTCGAGCCACACCACGTTGCCCGGCTGGGCCAGGGGGATGACGTTGCGGACGGCCCAGGGCGAGGTCTGCGTGCCCTGCAGCACGTCGTCGTGGGTGCTGCCCCAGGTGTAGTCGCCGAATGCCGCCGCGGGGATCTCGACCGCGGTCGCCCCGCTCTCGCGCTGCAGGTAGTCGGCGGCATCGTCCCAGTAGCCGGGGGCGGAGGCGAACCCACCCGGCGCCGCGACGACCCCCTGGATCCAGGGACTCGTGAGACCGAGAACCGCGACGACGGCGGTCGCCTGCAGCAGGGTCGCGGGGCGGTAGCGGCCGAGCCGGGCCGGGACCGGAGGGTGGCTCAGCAGGTGCACCAGGCCGAGGGCGAGCGACATGCGGACGACGACGTCGTACTTGTGCGTGTTGCGCAGCGGCGACAACGACTCGTCGAGCAGGCCCTGTCGCGTGGCCCCGAACCAGCCGTGCAGGTCGCCGGCGTAGCCGAACCCGACCAGCACCAGGCCGACCAGCAGCCCCCAGACCAGGAAGCGACGCTCCGGGTGGTCCCGGAGCGCCAGCCCGGCGACCCCCAGGGCCGCGAGCGCTGCCGCGTCCAGCAGGAGGAAGGGGGTCGAGATCAGCACCGCACCCGCGGGATACGACGCCGGTGCGAGGTAGGAGACCCAGTTGGAGGTGCCCATCAGGGAGTTGAGCAGCCCCGTGGGAGCCGAGGTGAGGAAGGAGTTCTCGATGTAGTCCAGGAACGGCGGGCTGTAGCGGCCCAGCTGCACGAGCGGCACCAGCCACCACAGGGACACCACGACGGTGAAGAGCGTCCACCAGCCGAAGAGGCGCCACTTCCGCGGCCCGCCCTCGCGGGTGAGGATCCACAGCACGCCCAGGGGCAGCACCGCCGAGACCGCGGTGGCGTTGACCCCGCCGCAGCAGGCCACGGCCAGTGCCGACAGCGCTGCCGCGCGCCTGACCGAGCCTTCCCGCGAGCCGCGCACCAGGGGGATCAGCACCCACGGCGCGAGCGCGGTCGGCCACAGCTCGACGGAGGTCGCGCCCAGCAGCGACGTCATCCGGGGTGCGAGCACGAACACGAAGGCGCCCGTCGCCTGGGCCCACGGCGCACCGATGCGCAGCTCGCGGCACAGCTTGACCACGCCGAAGAACGCCAGCCACAGGAGCAGGACCCACCACAGCCGCTGCACGATCCACTCGGGGACCTGGGCCGCCTTGCCCAGCACGAAGAACGGCCCCATCGGCCACAGGTAGCCGTAGGCCTGGTTGCCGAGCGTCCCGAACGCCTGGCCCGGGTCCCACATCCGGGTCGCTCCCTGCAGGAACCGGTAGGGAGCGGCGACGAGGTCGTACTTGGTGTCGGGGACGATCCGCCCCGGCGACTGGGCGAACGCCAGGGCGGCGAGGATCGCGGCGTACCCCCACATCCGCAGGGGCGAGGTCGCCGAGGGACGCGCTCCGGTGGTCGGCGCGCTCACCGCTTCCGCACCACGATGACGAGGTTCCAGGTGAGGACCTCGCGGAGCAGCGGGATCCTGGTGAGCACGCGGCTCCACCGGGGGTTGTAGCGGGGGATGACGTCGAGCACGTCACCGTGCCGCTGGATCCGGGCCCACCGGACCCCCGAGGCCACGGTGACGGGGAACAGCGACTCGCCGTACTTGTTCTTGGGCTCGTGACCGTGCACCCGGCGGTAGCGCTGCCGCGCCCGGGCGCCGCCGACGTAGTGCCAGGGCGAGGTCTCGTGGCCGCCCCAGGGGCCGAACCACACCGTGTAGGAGATGAACGCGATCCCCCCGGGGCGGGTCACCCGCAGGATCTCGTCGGCCATGCGCCACGGCTCGGGCACGTGCTCGAGCACGTTGGAGGAGTAGCAGACGTCGACGGCGTCGTCGCGGAACGGCAGCCGCATGCCGTCGCCGATCACGGTACGGCGCGCGATCGAGCCCAGCCCGGAGAGCTCACCGACGTCGGCGTCCAGGGCGAGGTAGTCGGCGCCGGCCCCCTCGAACGCGTCGCGGAAGTAGCCCGGCCCTCCCCCGACGTCGAGCACCGTCGCCCCGGCGAGGTCGTGGTAGCTGGAGAGCTGGCCGATCGAGTCGGAGGCCAGGGCCGAGTAGAAGCGCCGAGGGTCGTCCTGCTCGTGGCGGAAGTCCGCGAACAGCCGCACGGCCCGACGCAAGGTGGGCGCCCACGGCGTGGGGCGTACTCGGGTCCGGCTCGGCACGCGCCGACCTTATCCGAGGGCAGGGCACGAATCGGCATCGCGTGGGGCTGCGACTACTCTCCAGTAGGTGAGGACTTCGGACGGCGCGACGCTCGATGGTCGCCGCATCTCCATGCTGAGCTGGCGGGACACGCGCAACCCCGAGGGCGGCGGCGCCGAGCGCTACCTCGAGCAGATGGCCGGCGGGCTGGTGGCCCGCGGGTGCCAGGTCACCGTCTTCTGTGCCGCCCACGCCGGGGCGCCGCCGGAGGAGACCCGTGACGGCGTGCGCTACGTCCGTCGCGGCAGCAAGCTGTCGGTGTACCTGCACGGCATGCGCCTGGTCGCCGCCGGGCGGCTGGGTCGCCTCGGGCGCAGCGACGTCGTGGTCGACGTGCAGAACGGCCTTCCGTTCTTCTCCCGCCTGGTGACGCGGAAGCCGGTCATCGTGCTGGTCCACCACGTGCACCGCGAGCAGTGGCCGGTGGTCTACCCCGGCCTGACCGGGCGCGTCGGCTGGTGGATCGAGCACCGCCTCGCCCCCCGCCTCTACCGCCGCAGCCAGTACGTCGCCGTCTCGCAGGCGACGCGGAGCGAGCTGGGTGAGCTGGGCGTGGACCCGGCGCGCGTCGCGGTCGTGCACAACGGCACCGACCTGCGCGTCGACGTGGACGCCACGAAGACGCCTGCTCCGAGCATCTGCGTCGTGGGGAGACTGGTGCCCCACAAGCAGGTCGAGCACGCGATCGACGCCACGCTCGAGCTGCGCCGGGAGTTCCCCGACCTGACCCTCACCGTGGTGGGCAGCGGCTGGTGGGAGGGCGAGCTCAAGGAGTACGCCGAGGCACGCGGCGCGGCGGGCTCCGTGGAGTTCGCCGGGCACGTCGACGAGCTGCGCAAGCAGGAGATCTACGAACGCTCCTGGGTGATGGCACTGCCGTCGCTGAAGGAGGGCTGGGGCCTCGTCGTGGGCGAGGCCGCGATGCACGGCACCCCCACCGTGGCCTACCGGGCTGCCGGAGGCACCCGTGAGTCCATCGACCACGGGGTCTCGGGTCTGCTGGCGGACTCCTACACGGAGTTCGTCGACGCACTGGCCGACGTCCTGGGCGACGACGACGTGCGCTCACGCCTGGCCCGCGGGGCACGCAGCCACAGCGGGCGCTTCACCTGGGGACACTCGCAGGCAGCGTTCGCCCACGTGGTGGACGCCTCGCTGCGCGGCCGACTCGTCGCCCGTCAGGACGAGGTCGGAGAGGATCAGTTGTTGGAGGAGCCGTAGTCGATCGACGGGGCGTTGACGTTCGCCGGGTTGTCCGAGGACGAGTCGACGGAGCTGGACACCAGCCCGACGATGGTGACCGTGGCCACGATGCCGCCGACGATGATGGCCCCGACCGAGCCCAGAATGGTTCCCACGTGTGATGCCTCCCTCTCCTTGATCCGAGCCTATCAGTAGTTTCCTCACGAGTAACTATCGCGACACAGCGTTGCGGGCCAGCCGGACGCACCCGACGAGGAGGACCCCCACGAACGCCGCCCAGGCCGCGGCGAGCATCGCCCGCGACCACGTCGAGGCCTCCGCCGTCCGGGGTCCGGCCTCGATCCGGACCACCTGGAGCAGCGTGTCGTCGTACACCACGGTGCCGGCCACCTCGGCGTCGTACGCCGGGTCACCGGCCCCGGGGGCGTCCCGTTCGCGGGCGACCCAGCGGATGCCGAGGTCGGCGAGCGCGGTCGCCCGGGCCGCCGGGGTCGCCCGACCCAGCGCTGCCTCGACCTCGGGGACCCGGGGGTCCTCCCCCGTCACCGGGCGCCCGGACACGCCCAGCTCGTCGTTCACCACGTAGTTCGGCACGAGGTAGCGGCCCAGCGGGTCGAGCACCTTGCGACCGCCGTTCCACGCCGGTGCTCGGTAGCTGGTGAACGGCAGCGCGACCAGGTCACCCGTCTCCTGCGGCATCGCCCGGCGGGCCGCGGACCAGCTCCCGGGGTAGTCCGCGGGGCGCAGCCCGCCGCCGAGTCCCCAGGCGGCGTCGGTCATCACCGCGACGGGGAGCAGCACGCAGGCCACGCCCAACCCGATCCGGGCCGCCTGTCCGGCGGCGCGCGCCCACAGGACGGTCACGCCCGAGGACACGAGCACGATCACGAGGGGCGCGCACAGCGCGAGGGTGCGGGTGCCGTCGCGCAGCAGCGCCGCTCCGGGCACCCGGTCCCCGAGCCACGCGACGAACGCGGGGCTGGCCCAGGTGACGAGTGCCATCGCGTAGCCCGCTGCCCAGAGGACCATCAGCCGGGTCGCCTCGGACCCCCGCCGGTGGCGGTACCAGGAGCGCGCACCGAGCGCGGCGAGGCCGACGAGCAGCAGCAGGGCGACCCAGCCCAGCACTCCCCCGCGCGAGTCAGGGACGACCTCGACGTTCCAGATGCCGCCGAGCCCGAGCGCCGCGAGGGGCGCCGGGAGGCCGCCCTCGCCGTGCAGGGCGAACTCCTCGTAGCCCGCGGCACCCGAGGCGATACCGGTGTGCCGCAGCCCGGCGACCAGCCACGGGGCGTTCACGGCCAGGCAGAGTGCCACCAGCGTCACCCACGTGCGCCGGGCCCTGGTCAGCCCGCAGACCAGCAGCACCGCCGCGGAGACCACCCCGGCACTGGCGCTCAGGCTGCCCAGCGGCATCAGGAACCAGACGCTGGTCGGGACGGTTCCCTGCTCACGGATCCGGCGGCCGGCCAGGACCAGCCAGGGCACCACGGCGTACCCGAGCAGCACCGGCCAGTGGCCGATCCCGAGCCGCTCGACCACGAAGGGGTTCCAGATCGCGAGGCTGACCGCGGCGAGCCGCGTGACCGTCGGGCCCTCCACGAGCCTGGCGTAGCCCAGCCCGGCCAGCAGCAGCGCGCCGTACAGGACGATCTTCTGCAGGAGCATCCCCGGAAGCACCTCGTCGAGGACCGCGACGACAGCGTCGGAGGGCACCGCGCGCGGAAGGGCGGTGCCGAGCCCCAGGAAGTCCGAGCGCAGGGCAAGGTCCGGCACCCAGACCATGTCGTAGGACAGGACGTACCCGCGGCCGAGCGCCGGCCCGAGGAGGAGCAGCGGCAGGACCGCGGCCCAGGCCTGCGGCAGTCGGCCGGCCCACCCCGAGGTCACCGGGCGCGGACGGACCGGGTCCGGGCTCACCGACACCGCGGCACCCTCATCACCGTCACAGCGGCAGCCGGCGGAACAGCGGCCGCGGCACGTGGCGCAGCCCCGACATGACCGCGCGCAGCGGTCGGGGCACCCAGACCAGGCTCCGGTGCTCGGCGACCCCGGTCACGATCGCGTCGGCCACCTGGTCCGCCGTGACCGAGAGGGGTGCGGCGTCGCGACCCGCGGTCATCTTGGTGTGCACGAAGCCCGGCCGGACCACCAGTACGTCGACCCCGGTCCCCCGCAGCGCCTCGCCGAGGCCCAGGTAGAACCCGTCCATGCCCGCCTTGGACGAGCCGTAGACGAAGTTGGAGCGGCGTACCCGCTCGCCGGCGACCGACGAGAGCGCGACGATCGCGCCGTGCCCCTGCCGCCGCATCCGGTCCGCCAGGCAGACCCCGACGCTGACCGCGCCCACGTAGTTGACACGGGCATGGCGCACGGCCGCGGCGTGGTCCTGCCAGGCCTCCTCCTCGTCGCCGAGCAGGCCGAAGGCGACCAGGGCCACGTCGATGTCGCCGGGCAGGGCGTCGATGAGCGCCGGGTGGTCGTCGGTGGCCTCGGCGTCGAAGTCCACCGTGTCGACCTCGAGGCCCAACGCCCGCACCTCGGCCTCGGCCTCGTCCCGGCGCGGGCCCGGCCGGGCCGCCAGCGTCACCCGGGGACGGCAGGTGTTCGCCCACAGCCGGACCGTCGCCAGGCCGATGTCGCTGGTGCCGCCGAGGACCAGCACGGACTGGGGCTGGCCGAGTGAGTTGATCACGTCGCTCCTTGGATGCTCGGCCGTCACAGGCCGAGGCGTCGGGACAGGTCAGATTGCAGCACACCGTCGGGGTCGACCCGGTTGCGGACCCGTCGGAAGTCGTCGAGGCGGGGATACATCGCCCGCAGCTCCTCGGGACCCATCCGGGAGTCCTTCGCCAGGTAGATCCGGCCGCCCGCCTCGCTGACCCGGCGGTCGAGCTCGGCGAACAGCCGGCGCAGGCCCGGGCTCGTCGGCATGTCCAGGGCCAGGGTCCAGCCCTCGACCGGGAAGGACAGGAGTCCGTCGTTTCCGGGCCCGAAGCGTTTGAGCACGGCCAGGAACGACGGGTGCCCGGCGCGGGCGATGAGCTCGAGGATCTCCGGCATCACTGCCTCGGACCGGTCCGGCACCACGAACTGGTACTGGACGAAGCCACGGCGCCCGTACAGCTTGTTCCAGCCGGCCACGCCGTCGAGGGGATGGAAGAAGGCGGCGATCGTCTGGAGCTCGTCGGCTCGGTCCCGGGGTGCCTTCCGGAACCACATCTCGTTGAAGGCGCGCACCGTCGGCCGGGAGATCAGCCACGACGGGGCGACCGGCGGGGCGACGATCCGCGGGTCCCCGGGCAGCACCCAGCGCCGCCGCCCTGCCGCAGGGGTGAGGTCGGCTTCCCGCGCGTGCTCGCCGGTGGTCAGCACCGACCGGCCGAGCCGGGAGCCGGTGGCCAGGGTGTCGATCCAGGCCACGGAGTACGTCGCCTCCCGGTCCGCCTCGCGCATCCGTCGCATCACCGCGGCCAGGTCGCCGAGCCGTTCGGTGCGCACCGACATCCAGCCGGACTCGACCCGCTGCAGCCGGAGGGTCACCGAGGTGATCACCCCGGTCAGCCCCATGCCCCCTACCGTGGCCCAGAACAGCTCCGGATCGGCCTGCGGCCCGAGCGTCCTGGTCACGCCGTCGCCGCCGACGAGCTCGATGGACTCCACGTGGCTGCCGATGCTGCCCACCCGGTGGTGGTTCTTGCCGTGGACGTCGGCGGCCACCGCACCCCCGAGCGTGACGTAGCGCGTGCCCGGGGTGACCGGCACGAACAGCCCGCGGGGGATCAGGAAACGCATCAGGTCGTGCAGGCTGGTGCCCGCGGACGCGCGGACCGTCGAGCCGTCCGGGGCGAGGTCCGTCGCGGGGTCGAGCGGCAGCAGCACGTCGCCGCCGCCGTTCTGGGCCGCGTCGCCGTAGGAGCGCCCCAGGCCGCGCGCGATCAGGCCGCGCGGTCCGGCGGCGGCCAGCACGGCAGCCACGTCGTCCACCGATCCGGCGACGGCACGGCCCGCGGTGGGCGCCGTACCGCCCCAGCCGGCGAACACGACCGGCTGCCCGGCTGCCGGCCGCTCAGGCACCGATCACTCCCAGGCAGACGAGGCCGAGCCACAGCACGCCCACGGCCTGCAGCACCCTGTCGCCCCACACGATGTCCTCCGGCTCCGCCGCCTCGCCGGCGTCGATGTCGACCGCGTAGCGCAGCAGCCCGACCACGAACGGAGCAATGGAAAGAGTGTGCCACGGCACTCCGGAGCCGGACGCCATCTCGAAGGCCCACAGGGAGTAGGACATGACGGTCGCCGCCGCCGCGATGCTCCAGGTGAAGCGGAGGTAGGTGTCGGTGTAGCGGACCAGGGAGCGTCGGGTGCCCGCCTCGCTGCCCAGGGTGTGCAGCTCGGAGTAGCGCTTCCCGCTGACGATGAAGAGGGACCCGAAGCCGGCCACCAGCAGGAACCACTGCGAGATCGGCAGGTCCGCGGCGAGACCGCCTGCCACCGCCCGCATCAGGAAGCCGGCGGTGACGATGGCCAGGTCGATGACCGGCTCGTGCTTGAGCCACAGGGCGTAGGCGACCTGGAGCGCGGCGTACGCGAGCAGGAGCTCCGCCAGCGCGGGGTCCGCGGCGAGGCCGAGGGCCAGCCCGACCACCAGCAGCAGTGCCGCACCGGTCAGCGCGGCGCGGACCGAGAGCTCGCCGGCGGCCACCGGCCGGTGCCGCTTGCGCGGGTGCGCCCGGTCCGCGACCCGGTCGGCGCAGTCGTTGACGGCGTACACCGCGGAGGCCACGGCGCAGAAGGCGAGGAAGGCCAGCAGCGTGGGGCCGAACACGCCTCGTTCGAACAGCTTTCCGGCGGCGAGCGGGGCCGCGACCACGAGGAGGTTCTTCGTCCACTGCTTCGGGCGCATGGTGCGCACGAAGGCACGCAGGACTCTCACCGGCGTGAGTCTAGAGGGCATCCCGCCGGGACCGCGCTCGTATGACAGACTCCGCCGCGTGGTGAAGAGCACGGGGAAGACGCTGCCGAAGTGGCTGGTCGGGGGCAGCTCCATCGCCGTGGCGATCGGCCTGATGAACGTCGCCACGTACGCCTACACCATGGTCGCCGCACGGCTCCTCGGACCACAGGAGTACGGCGCCTTCGCCGGCCTGATGGCAACGCTGCTGGTGATCAGCGTGCTCCAGCTCGGACTGCAGGCCACCGCCGCCCGGCGCATCTCGGCGGACCCCCACCACGTGGGGCAGATCGAGAACACGATCATGGGGGTCACCTACCGCTCCGCGCTCGCCGTCGGCGCCCTGCTGCTGGTGCTCACCCCGCTGATCAACCTGGTGCTCCGCCTCGACAGCATCGCCGCTGCCGCGCTGGTGAGCGTGGCCGCGGTGCCGATGACGGTGATGGGCGGCCAGGCCGGCATCCTGCAGGGCGAGCGCCGCTGGCTCCCGCTGTCGCTGGTGTACGTCGCCAACGGTGTCCCCCGCCTGCTGGTCGGCACCGCCCTGATCGCGTGGCAGCCGAGCGAGCTCACCGCGATGCTCGGCGTCACCCTCGGACAGTTCGCCCCGATCGTCGTCGGGTGGTACGCCCTGCGCCTCGAGCGCCAGGCCGGTCTCGTCAGCGAGCACCACAGCCTGCGGCCGGTGCTGCGCGAGGCGATCCACAACTCCCAGGCACTGTTCGCCTTCTTCGCCCTGTCGAACGCCGACGTGATCGTGGCCCGCAACGTCCTCACCGACCACGCCGCCGGCCTGTACGCCGGCGGTCTGATCCTGACCAAGGCGGTGCTGTTCCTGCCGCAGTTCGTGGTGGTGCTCGCCTTCCCGGCGATGTCCTCGGCCAGCGAACGACGACGGGCGCTGACCCGCAGCCTCGGCCTGGTGGCGGTCCTCGGCGTGCTCGCCACCGGTGGGGCGGCCCTGCTCTCCGGGCTGGCCCTGGTCTTCGTGGGCGGCGACGACTACGCCGAGATCCAGTCGCGGCTGTGGCTCTTCGCGGTGCTCGGCACCGTCCTGGCCATGCTGCAGCTGCTGGTCTACTCCGTGCTCGCCCGGCAGGGGCAGCGCTCGGTCTACCTGGTCTGGGCCGCGCTGGTCGTCCTGGTCGGGCTCGGGCTCACCGTCTCGACGCTGGACGGCCTGCTCGCGGTGGTCGTCACCGTCGACACCACCCTGCTGGTCACGCTGTTCACGCTCAGCCTGTGGCTGCTGCGCCGGCCGATCGAGGAGACCGAGGACGCTCCGGTCTGAGCGACGCGCTCAGTGCGCCGCCTCGTGCCAGCTGCGGCCGGTGCCGACGGAGACGTCGAGCGGGACGGTCAGCGCGGCGGCGCCGCCCATCTGCTCCCGCACCAGCGCGTCGAGCGTCTCGCGCTCCCCCTCGGCCACCTCGAACACGAGCTCGTCGTGGACCTGGAGCAGCATCCGCGAGGCCAGCCCGGCCTCCCGGATCGCCCGCTCGACGTTGAGCATGGCCACCTTGATGATGTCGGCGGCCGAGCCCTGGATCGGCGCGTTGAGCGCCATCCGCTCGGCCATCTCGCGGCGCTGCCGGTTGTCGCTGGTCAGGTCGGGCAGGTAGCGACGGCGACCCATGATCGTCTCGGTGTACCCCGAGCGCCGGGCCTCGTCGACGACGCCGGCGAGGTAGTCACGGATGCCGCCGAAGGTCTCGAAGTAGTCGTCCATCAGCACGCGCGCCTCGCCCGGCTCGATCTTGAGCTGGCCGGACAGGCCGAACGCGGACAGGCCGTAGGCGAGGCCGTAGTTCATCGCCTTGATCTTGGCGCGCATCTCGACGGTGACCGCGTCGGCGTCGACCTCGAAGACCTTGGCGGCGGTGATCGAGTGGAAGTCGCGGCCCGAGCGGAACGCCTCGATCAGCTGCTCGTCCTCGGAGAGGTGCGCCATGATCCGCATCTCGATCTGGCTGTAGTCGGCCGTCATCAGGCAGTCGTAGCCCGCGCCGACCACGAAGCCCTCACGGATGCGACGTCCCTCCTCGGTGCGCACCGGGATGTTCTGCAGGTTGGGGTCGGTCGAGGAGAGCCGCCCGGTGGCCGCGATCAGCTGGTTGAAGGTCGTGTGGATGCGGCCGTCCGACGCGACCGTCTTGAGCAGCCCCTCGACGGTCTGGCGCAGCCGGCTGACGTCGCGGTGCCGCAGCAGGTGGGACAGGAACGGGTGCTCGGTCTTCTCGAAGAGGGCGGCCAGCGCGTCGGCGTCGGTGGTGTAGCCGGTCTTGGTGCGCTTGGTCTTGGGCATGCCGAGCTCGTCGAAGAGCACCACCTGGAGCTGCTTGGGCGAGCCGAGGTTGATCTCCTTGCCGATCACCGCGAACGCCTCCTCGGCCGCCGACTTCACCTCGCTGGCGAAGTGGGCCTCCAGCGACTCGAGGTGGTCGATGTCGACCGCGATGCCGATCTCCTCCATGCCGGCCAGGCAGTCGACCAGCGGCAGCTCGACCTCGGCGAGCAGGCGGGTGCCGCCGTGCTCCTCGATCTGCTCGTCGAGCGCCTCGGCGAGGTCGAGCACGGCCCGGGCGTGCAGCATCGCCGTCTCGGCGGCGCCCTTGTCGTCGATCTCGTCGAAGCTGAGCTGGCCCGCGTCGGCGCTCTCCTGCCGCAGCTCGCGCTTGAGGTAGCGCAGGGTCAGGTCGGCCAGGTCGTAGGAGCGCTGGTCGGGACGGACGAGGTAGGCCGCCAGCGCGGTGTCGCTGGTCAGCCCGCGCAGCGGCCAGCCGCGGGCGGCCAGCGCCAGCATCGGCCCCTTGGCGTCGTGCAGCACCTTGGCCGACGTCGGGTCGCCGAACCAGGTGACCAGGGCGGCGTCGTCCTCCGGGGTCACCTCGGACGCGTCGAACCAGGCGGCGGTGCCGTCCTGGGCGGCCAGGGCCACCGACCACACCTCGCCGGTGCCGGCACGCCAGGTCCCCTGGACCGCGACACCGGTGCGGGCGTCGGTGGCCCCACCCGGTGCGGCGTGCTCGGCCAGCCAGCCGGCCACCTCTCCCCCGGCCAGCCGGGCTCGCGGACATCTCGAAGCCGCTGTCGTCGATCTCCTCCTCGGACTCCAGGGTCTCGAACAGGCGGTCGCGCAGCACCCGGAACTCCAGCCCGTCGAAGAGCGTGTGCACCTCGTGGCGGTCCCACGGCTTCACGGTCAGGTCGTCCGGGCCGACCTCGAGGTCGAGGTCGGTCACCAGCGCGTTGAGCCGGCGGTTGCGGATCACGTCGCCGAGGTGGGCGCGCAGGTTGTCGCCGGCCTTGCCGCCGACCTCGTCGGCGTGGGTGATCACGTTGTCGAGGCCGTCGTAGGTGTTGATCCACTTCGCCGCGGTCTTGGGGCCGACGCCGGGGATGCCGGGCAGGTTGTCGGAGTCCTCGCCGACCAGCGCCGCGATCTCGGGGTAGCGGTGCGGGGGCACGCCGTACTTCGCCTCGACGGCCTCGGGGGTCATCCGGGCGAGGTCGGAGACGCCGCGCATCGGGTAGAGCACGGTCGAGTGGTCGGTGACCAGCTGGAGCGAGTCGCGGTCGCCGGTGAGGATGAGTACGTCGAAGTCGCGGGCCAGCGCCTCGGTCGTGAGCGTGGCCAGGATGTCGTCGGCCTCGTAGCCCTCGCGGGAGAGCCAGGTGATGTGGAGGGCGTCGAGCACCTCCTGGATGAGCGGCAGCTGGCTCTTGAACTCGTCGGGGGTCTTGTTGCGCTTCGCCTTGTACTCGGAGTACTCGGCGAGGCGGAAGGTCTGCCGGGAGAGGTCGAAGGCGACCCCGATGTGGGTCGGCTTCTCGTCGCGCAGGACGTTGATCAGCATCGAGGTGAAGCCGTAGACGGCGTTGGTGTGCTGGCCGGTGGTGGTGGAGAAGTTCTCCACCGGGAGGGCGAAGAAGGCGCGGTAGGCCAGCGAGTGGCCGTCGAGGAGGAGCAGGCGAGGACGCGCGTTCTCAGTCACGCCCCGGACTCTATCCAGTGGCGCCGACACTCCGGGCGTGGGCCACAATGGCGCCCATGACCGACGCGACCACCCCCGAGCAGCCCTCCACCCCGACCCCGGCGACGCCGCAGGTCTCCGTCGAGGAGTTCCTCGCCCAGATGCCGCAGGGCATGGGTGCGCTGAACGACCGGATGGGCATCGAGCTGGTCGAGATCTCCGCCGAGCGGGTCGTCGCGACCATGCCCGTGGAGGGCAACACGCAGCCCTACGGCCTGCTGCACGGCGGCGCGTCGGTGGTGCTCGCGGAGACCCTCGGCTCGGTCGGGTCGGCACTGCACGCCTGGCCGGACCGGCTGTCGGTGGGCGTCGACATCAACGCCACCCACCACCGGTCGGCGACCTCGGGCACCGTCACCGGGGTGGCCACGGCCACGCACCTCGGGCGCAGCATGGCGACGTACGAGATCGTGATCAGCGACGAGCAGGGCCGGCGCGTGTGCACCTCGCGCATCACCTGCGCGCTGATGCCTGCCGACCGCTACCGCGGCTGACCCGGGACCGGGTCAGACCGGGTTCTGGGTGCGGCGCGCCGAGCGCCGGGCGGCCAGCACCTGACCGAGCTGACGGCTGCCGGACGGTGCCCGGTTGTTCGTCGGGCGCATGATCGCCGGGAGCTCGGCGGGCAGCTTCGCGCGCAGCGTCGCGGTCGGGCCGACCCGCACCACGGCGGCCGGAGCGAGGCCCAGGCGGGCCAGGAAGCGGTTGCCGTTGCGCGAGTTGCTGGGCGAGACGGCACCCACGTGGGCGATGCCGAGCTCCTCGGCCCAGTTCACCGCCGACTCCACCAGCGCGCGGCCGACACCGCGGCGGCGCATCTCGGGTGCGACCCGCAGGTGCGAGATCTGCACGGCCTTCTCGGTGGTCATCGCGCCCATGCTCTGGATGCTGAGGTGGACCGCGCCGGCGAACTCGCCGCACAGCTCGGCCACCACGATGCGGGCGTCGTCCGAGGCCAGCACGGACCGGATCGACTGCGCGACCTCGTCGCAGGCCTGGTCGCAGGCCTGGTCGCCGTGCGGCGACGGGTCGTCGGGAGAACTCCTCCCACAGGGCCAGGAGCTCGGGCGCGTCCTCGACGCGCACCTTGCGTACGGCGACCGCTGACCTGCTCACTCGTACCTCCGGGAAGGACAAAGGGACCGGAACGGCGCTGCACCCACATTGCTCCCCCGAGGCACCGAGGTGTGACACTACGCCCACTGCCCACGACTCGCTACAGGAGGGACATGTTTCCCGGAATCGGCACGGTGGTGAACGTCGTCGCGGTCCTGGTCGGCAGCGTCATCGGCGTCCTCCTCGGCAACCGCCTGCCCACCCGCACCCGCGACGTCGTCACCGACTCGCTGGGCCTGGTCACCCTCCTCATCGCGGGCACCAGCGCGATGGCGGTGCTCTCCGGCGACCTCGAGGAGTACGTCGGCTCGTCCGCGCCGATGCTCATCGTGCTGGGGTCGCTGCTCGTCGGCGGGATCGTGGGCTCGCTGCTGCGCATCGAGGAGCGGCTGGAAGTGCCTCGGCGGCTGGCTGCAGCGCCGGCTGCAGGGGTCGGGGACCGCGGACGGCACGGCACCGCTTCATCGAGGGATTCGTGACCGCGTCCCTCATCTTCTGCACCGGACCGCTGACCATCCTGGGCTCGCTGAACGACGGGCTCGGCAACGGGGCCGACCAGCTCTACCTCAAGTCGGCGCTGGACGGCTTCGCGGCCATCGCCTTCGCCGCCGCGTTCGGCTGGGGGGTCGCCGCCACCGTCGTCACGCTGGTCGCGGTCCAGGGCTCGCTCACCCTCGTCGGCGTCGCCCTGGGCGACGTACTCCCCGACCCGCACCTGGCCGCGATCACGGCGGTCGGGGGGCTGCTGCTGGTCGGCGTGGCGCTGCGGCTGCTGAGGATCCGCGAGATCCCGGTGGCCGACCTGCTGCCCGCCCTCGTGGCGGCGCCACTGCTGGTGGAACTCATCGGCGCGCTCCGGTGACATGTCGGCGACGTGAGGGCAACATATTTGTTGCACGGTTGTTGCCGGGGGTGACGGTGCAACGGTCACTGATACCCCTAGGGTGGGGCCCGCGATTCGAACGAACCGTGACTCGGGTCACGGTATGGTCCGCTGGTTGATCCCCGTCCTCCGGGCAATACCGGTCAGACGCGACAGGAGCCCCATGCACGAGCGACTGCACAGAGTCCCGATGCTCGTCCCCCTGATCCTCACGATGCTCGTGGCGCTGCTCTCGGCGCTCGGCCTCGCCCTCGGCACCGGTTCGGCCTCGGCCGCACCGGCCGGCGCACCGGCCTCGGCGTCCTCGTCGACGCTCGAGGACCCCGAGTGCGTGAAGCCGAAGGACCGGGACGACGACACGATCCACGTCCAGGGGTGCCTGCGCGACCAGCGCGGCGGCGGCGACAAGCCCGTCCCCGACGTGACCATCAACATCGAGGACGACCAGGGCAAGGTGGTCGGCACCGGGCAGACCGACGAGACGGGCCTGTTCGACATCGCGCTCCCCGGTCAGATCATCGACCTCCTCGGTCGAGACCTTCACCGTCAAGATCGACACCGACACCCTGCCCGAGGGCACCGCCCTGCAGAACCCGAAGCAGGTGGCGCTGAAGCAGAAGATCAACCTCGAGACCGACGTCTTCGTGACCTTCCCGATCGACGACAAGCCCAAGGTCGACACCCAGCTCGAGCGGGCGCTCGACCTGGCGGTCGGCGGCATCGTGTTCTCGCTGCTGCTGGCGATGGCGGCGCTCGGCCTGTCGATGATCTTCGGCACGACCGGTCTGACGAACTTCGCGCACGGCGAGCTGATGACCTTCGGCGCGATCGTCGCGTTCTGGGTCGACCAGTGGCCGGGTGACATCACGATCGGCGGCACGAACGTCACGTTCCTGGTCGCGATGCTCATCGGCTTCATCGCCTCGGGCTTCTTCGGCTGGCTCAACAACAAGGCCCTCTGGGCGCCGCTGCGCCGCCGTGGCACCGGCCTGATCGCGATGATGATCGTCTCGATCGGCCTGTCGATCTTCCTGCGCAACATCTACCAGTACGCCGCCGGCGCCTCGAGCCGGAACTACTCGCAGTTCGGCAACGCGCAGCCGATCAACTTCGGCCCGATCACCTTCACCAACCGCGACGTCCTGGTGAGCGTGATCGCGACGACCGTGCTGGTGGCGGTCTGCGTGGCGCTGCAGGTGACCCGGATGGGCAAGGCGACGCGCGCGGTGGCCGACAACCCGGCCCTGAGCGCCTCCTCGGGCATCGACGTCGAGCGGGTGATCAGCGTCGTGTGGATCGGTGGCGCGGCCCTGGCCGGCCTCTCGGGGATCCTGCTCGGCCTCACCCAGGGCTTCAACTACCAGCTGGGCTTCAAGACCCTGCTGCTGGTCTTCGCTGCGGTGACGCTCGGTGGTCTGGGCACCATCTGGGGCGCGATCGTCGGGTCGTTCGTCATCGGCATCTTCATCGAGGTCTCGACGCTGTTCATCCCGGCAGAGCTCAAGTACGTGGGTGCGCTGGTCGTGCTGATCCTGGTGCTGCTGGTCCGTCCGCAAGGCATCCTCGGTCGGCGAGAGCGGATCGGGTAGGAGGAGAACGACATGGACTTCGTGACTCTGCTGGGCGACTCCCTGCAACAGGCCATCGGACCCACCGCCGTGGTCTACTGCCTCGCGGCGATCGGCCTCAACATCCAGTTCGGCTACACCGGGCTGCTGAACTTCGGTCAGGCCGCCTTCATGGCCGTGGGTGGCTACACCATGGCCTCCTTCGTCAGCACCTGGGGACTGAACTTCTGGGTCGGCATCGCCGCCGGTCTCTTCATGACCGCGCTGCTGGCGTTGCTGCTCGGCGTACCCACGCTGCGGCTGCGCGCCGACTACCTCGCGATCGTGACGATCGCGGCCGCCGAGATCGTGCGACAAGTCGTGGGCTCGGTGAGCCTGCTGGAGTACTTCGGCGGCCAGGACGGCCTGCAGGCGTTCTCCAAGACCTTCCGCTCCTACAACCCGTTCGACCAGCCGATCGAGATCGGGACGCTGGTGAGCTGGTCGGCGAACGACTTCTGGGTGATGGTGGTCGGCTGGGTGCTCGTGGCGCTGTGCTGCCTGATGACCTGGGCCCTCGTGCGCAGCCCCTGGGGCCGCGTCCTCAAGTCCATCCGCGAGGACGAGGACGCCGTGCGCAGCCTCGGCAAGAACGTGTACTACTACAAGATGCAGTCGCTGATGCTCGGCGGCATGATCGGTGCCCTGGCCGGCTTCATGGTCGCGCTCCGCAGCGCGGCGATCAACCCGTCGCAGTTCGCCACGGACACCACGTTCTTCGCCTACACCGTGCTCCTGATCGGCGGCGCCGCGCGGGTGCTCGGGCCGGTCGCCGGTGCGATGATCTTCTGGTTCCTGATCACCTTCCTCGACCTGTTCTTCAGCCAGGCCACCAGCGAGGCGAGCGGCCCGCTCATCCCGGCCTCGATCATGACCGACACCCAGGCCAGCCTCATGCGCTTCATCTTCCTGGGCCTGGCGCTGATGTTGTTGATGATCTTCCGACCACAAGGAATCTTCGGCGATCGAAAGGAGCTGGCGATCGATGCCCGCTGAAACCAGCCTTCCCTCCGACGTCGAGGCCGCGACCCCCGAGGGGCTCGAGCGTTCACGGGCCGCCCGGGCCGCCCTGAAGGACGTCCCGACGGAGCCGGGCGCGGCCAAGCCCGACCCGATCCTGGTGGCCGACGACATCACCCGGACCTTCGGCGGCCTGACCGCGGTCGACGTGAACCACGTCGAGATCCAGCGCGGCGTCATCACCGCGCTGATCGGCCCGAACGGTGCCGGCAAGACCACGTTCTTCAACCTGCTGACCGGCTTCGACCGGCCCGACACCGGCACCTGGACCTTCAACGGCCAGACGCTGAACAAGGTGCCGGCGTACAAGGTGTCCCGGCTGGGCATGGTCCGCACCTTCCAGCTGACCAAGGTGCTGGCCAAGCTCACGGTCATCGAGAACATGCGCGTCGGCGCCACCAAGCAGCGCGGTGAGTCGATCTTCAGCGCGATGTTCGCCCCGCTGTGGCGGGCCGAGGAGACGGCCAACACCGAGAAGGCCGACAAGCTGCTCGGCCGCTTCCTGCTCGACAAGAAGCGCGAGGACTTCGCCGGCTCCCTGTCGGGCGGCCAGCGCAAGCTGCTCGAGATGGCCCGTGCCCTGATGGCCGACCCCGAGCTGGTCATGCTCGACGAGCCGATGGCGGGTGTGAACCCGGCCCTCAAGCAGTCGCTGCTGGGCCACGTGAAGTCGCTGCGCGACGAGGGCCGCACGGTGCTCTTCGTCGAGCACGACATGGACATGGTGCGCGACATCTCCGACTGGGTGATCGTGATGGCCCAGGGCCAGGTGATCGCGGAGGGTCCGCCGGACAGCGTGATGGGTGACCAGCGCGTCATCGACGCCTACCTCGGCGCCCACCACGACACCGCGCTCACCTTCGAGGCCGAGGAGCAGATCCTCGCCGAGGCGGAGGCCGAGATCGAGCAGGAGCGCGACCCCCGGGCCACAAGGCCGGCCAGGAGGAGGACAAGGCATGAGTGACGAGACCTCGACCACCACGCCGGAGCGCGAGGCGCACCTCAAGGCGGCCGATGGCGCGGTGCTGCGCGCCGACGACCTGATCGCGGGCTACCTGCCGGGCGTGAACATCCTCAACGGCACCGACCTCTACTGCCAGGAGAACGAGCTGGTCGGCATCATCGGCCCGAACGGCGCCGGCAAGTCGACCCTGCTGAAGGCGCTGTTCGGCCTGGTGAAGATCAAGACCGGCACGGTCATGCTCAAGGGTGAGGACGTCACCAACCAGCGCGCCGACAAGCTGGTCACCGCGGGCATCGGCTTCGTCCCGCAGACCAACAACGTCTTCCCGTCGCTGACCATCCAGGAGAACCTCGAGATGGGGGTCTACCAGCGGCCCCAGACGCTTCGGCGAGCGCTTCAAGTTCGTCAGCGAGCTGTTCCCGGCGCTGTACGACCGCCGGGCCCAGCGGGCCGGCTCGCTGTCCGGCGGTGAGCGCCAGATGGTGGCCATGGGACGGGCCCTGATGATGAACCCGTCCGTGCTGCTGCTCGACGAGCCGTCGGCCGGCCTCTCCCCCGTGATGCAGGACGAGGTGTTCGTCCAGACCCGGCGGATCAACCGCGCCGGCGTCTCGGTGGTGATGGTCGAGCAGAACGCCAGCCGCTGCCTGCAGATCTGCGACCGGGCCTACGTGCTCGACCAGGGTCGCAACGCCTACACCGGCACCGGTGAGGCGCTGGCCAAGGACCCGAAGGTGATCGAGCTCTACCTGGGCACGCTCGCCAAGAACTGAGCCCGACGTACGTCGGCGCACGCGGCCCCCGGGAGATCCTCCCGGGGGCTTCGTCGTGCTGCCGTGGACAACCGGCGGCCCCTCCGCCCCACACAGCACGAGGCCCCGACCGGTGAACCGGTCGGGGCCTCGCTGGTGGAGCGGGGTGGTGCCAGGTCAGTCGAGAACGCCGGAGACGCTGTCGATCTGCTTGTACTTGTTGCCGGTGTACTCCTGGATACCGATGGTGGCCTTGTTCGGGCTACCGGTGTCGTTCATGTCGGACGGGCCGGAGACACCGTCGTAGTCGATGTCCTCGCCGTCCTTGAGCAGCTTCAGGCACTCCTCCCAGCCCTTGCACTTGGTGCCGTCCTTGGAGACCTCGGTGATCTTCGCCGCGATCGCCTTGCCGTCGTCGTCCTTGGCAGCCTCGGCGGCCAGGGCGATGAGCATCACGGCGTCGTAGGACTGCGGGCCGTAGGTGAAGTCGGTCAGCTTCGGGTTGACGCTCTTCAGCTTGTCGTTGAAGGTCGGGTCCGGCTCGGCGGGCGCCGGGAAGGTGCCCTTCACGCCGGTCAGGTCGACCTGCTTGAGCGTCTTGGAGTAGTCGGCCATGTTGCCGTCCACGAAGTACAGCTGGACGTCCTTGGGGCCGATGCCCTTCGAGACGAACTGCGGGATGATCTTCGTGGTCTCCTCGAAGGCGACCAGGACGATGGCGTCGGGCTTGCTCGCCGCCACCTTGTTGACCTCGGCGGTGAAGTTCTCCGCGTCGGCGTTGTAGAGGACGTGCGCCGAGACGTTGGCGCCCTTGTCCTTCAGGGTGTCGACGACCTGCTGGGCGAGGCCCTCGCCGTAGGCGTCCTGACGGGCCATGACCGCGACGTTCTTGAAGCCGTCCTCGACCGCCATGTTGCCGATGACCTGCCCCTGGAGGCGGTCGGACGGCGAGGTGCGGAAGTAGAGGCCCTGGTCGTCGTAGGTGTCGAACGCGGCCGCGGTGTTCGCGGGCGAGAACTGCACCTTGCCGGCGCCGGTGATCTTGTCGATCACGCTGAGCGAGACGCTCGACGACGCGGCACCGACGATGACGTCCGAGCCGCCGTTGAGGAGCTTGTCGACCGAGGCGCCACCGATGTCCGGCGTGAGGTCACCCGAGTCGGCCTTGACCTGCTTGATGGGCTTGCCGAGGACACCGCCCGCGTCGTTGATCTCGTTGACCGCGAGGTCCACTCCGGCGAACTCCGGGGGGCCGAGGTAGGCCAGGTCGCCGGTCTGCGGCAGCAGGGTGCCGACGGTCAGCGTGCCGTCCCCCTTCGCCGAGGAGTTCGAGCTGCTGTCGCTGCTGCCGCTGTCTCCGTTGTCGTCCGAGCCACAGCCGGCCAGGGCGATTGCACCGATCAGGGCGACGGCACCGAGACGTGCAATGGTGGTGGGGCGCTTCATGAAGCCTCCGGTTCGTCATTCTTGATCCGACGGTGTTTTTACCGTCGAATGCGACGAAAGTAGCGCCAAACGAGGGGTGGACGGGGGCGCCGACCGCCTCGTTGCCAACTTGTGACCTTGCCGTTTCCTGCGACCGGCCGGGAGTGGCCCGAGCGGGTCAGTCGCCGGCGCCATCCGGGCCGTGCTCGACCACCCCGTCCGCGACCTGGCGCATCGACAGACGCAGGTCCATGGCGGTCTTCTGGATCCACCGGAACGCGTCGGGCTCGCTCAGTCCGAGCCGCTTCTGGAGCACTCCCTTGGCCCGGTCGACGGCCTTGCGCGTCTCCAGCCGCTCGGAGAGGTCGGCGACCTCGCGCTCGAGGGCGGTGAGCTCGGTGAACCGGCTGACGGCCATCTCGATGGCCGGCACCAGGTCGGTGCGCGAGAAGGGCTTGACGAGGTACGCCATGGCGCCGGCGTCGCGGGCCCGCTCCACGAGGTCGCGCTGGGAGAAGGCGGTCAGCATGACCACCGGGGCGATCCGCTGCTCGGCGATCCGCTCGGCCGCCGCGATGCCGTCGAGCTTGGGCATCTTGACGTCGAGGATCACCAGGTCCGGGGTCAGGCTCTCGGCCAGCGCCACGGCCTGCTCGCCGTCGGCGGCCTGGCCGACCACGTCGTAGCCCTCCTCGGCCAGCATCTCGGCCAGGTCCATGCGGATCAGCGCCTCGTCCTCGGCGATGACGACCCGGCGTACGGGAGTGGTGGAGTCAGCGGTCACGCGGCACAGCCTAGAGCGGCGTGCGCCCGGGCGTGCAACCGCGGGCCGTCAGCGGCCCCGCGCCCGCTCAGGCGGTACGCCGGGCCGCCCGGTCGTCGAGGTACGCGGCGACCTCCTCGCGCTCCAGCCGCAAGCGGGACGCGTCGGTGGCGGCACAGCGCGCGTTGTCCAGCGCACCGGCACCCGCCCCAGCGCCGGCCGACCGCCGCCACCAGGTGCCACACCCGTCCCGTCCCACCGCTCATGACGTCGCCTCCCTGCGAACTCCGAGGATCGAAACTCTAGTGCGTCGCTAGACTTTCGGCAAGGGTGGCCGAGCCCGGTCGCCCCCGCCCCATCGGGTACCGTTTCCTCACCCTGGCCGGGTTGGCGGAACGGCATACGCGGTGGTCTCAAACACCACTGCCCGAAAGGGCTTGTGGGTTCGAATCCCACACCCGGTACTCCTTGTCGGTGGTCGGCTCGACGATGGGCCCATGACGCACGTGCGGCAGTGGTCCGTCGTCGAGAGCGCACTGCGCGCCTCCGACTCCGGCATGCCCGATGCGGAGAACGCGGCGCAGCACGGGGTGGCCGTCAAGACGATCAGGCGCTGGCGTCGCGACTACCAGCGGCGCGGCCGTCCCCGGGGGCAGGGGCACACCTCGGTGCCCTGCCCGCGGTGCGACGACGTGCCTCTCGACGCGGAGCGTACGCCGAGCTGCTGGGCTGGTACCTCGGCGACGGGTACATCAGCCACGGCCGCCGCGGCGTCTTCAACCTCCACGTCTACAACGACCGGACGTACGCCGCGTGCAACGCACACATCCAGGACCTCATGCGCGCGGTCAAGCCCGGCGGACGGCCGCACACACGCACGGTGCCCGGCTGCCTCGTCATCACGGTCTCCTGGAAGCACTGGCCCTGCCTCTTCCCGCAGCACGGCCCCGGCCGGAAGCACGACCGGGAGATCGTGCTTGCCGAGTGGCAGCGGGAGATCGTCGCCGAGCACCCGGCCGACTTCCTCCGTGGACTCCTCCACTCGGACGGGTCGCGCGTCGCCAACTGGACGCGTCGCACGGTGGCCGGCCAGACCCGGCGATACGACTATCCGCGCTGGCAGTTCGTCAACGCCTCGGACGACATCCGGGCGCTGTGCTGCTGGGCCCTCGACCTGGTCGGCGTCGCCTGGAGGAGGTCGAACGAGCGGACTGTCTCCGTCTCGAGGAGGTCAGACGTCGCGAGGCTCGACACCCTGATCGGGCTCAAGCACTGAGCGACCTCAGCGGTCGCGGCGGTAGGCCGGGGTGACCTCGTTGATCGCGTCGCCCATGCGGTGGACACGCAGCGCGTTCGTGGACCCGGGGATGCCCGGCGGGGCACCGGCGATGATCACGACGAGGTCGCCCGGCTTGACCCGGCCGATCTCGAGCAGCTGCTCGTCGACCTGGCGGACCATCTCGTCGGTGTGCTCGACCGGCTCGGTCTTGAACGTCTCGACGCCCCACGTCAGCGAGAGCTGCGAACGGACCCGCGCCTGCGGCGTGAACGCCAGGATCGGGATCTCGCCGCGGTAGCGGGCCACCCGGCGTGCGGAGTCACCGGAGGTGGTGAACGCGACGAGGTACTTCGCGCCGATCCGCTCGGCCACCTCGGCGGCCGCCTTGGCGATGATGCCGCCCTTGGTGCGGGGCGCCCAGTCGATCGCGGTCATGCCCTGCAGGCCGTGGTCCTCGGTGGCGGCGAGGATGCGCGCCATCGTCTCGACGGTGCGGATGGGGTACTCCCCCACGCTGGTCTCGCCGGACAGCATCACCGCGTCGGCACCGTCGAGCACCGCGTGCGAGACGTCGGTCACCTCGGCCCGGGTCGGTGCGGGCGCAGTGATCATCGACTCCAGCATCTGGGTCGCCACGATCACCGGCTTGGCGTTGCGGCGGGCCTTGTCGACCACCCGCTTCTGCAGGAACGGCACGTCCTCGAGCGGGCACTCCACGCCGAGGTCGCCGCGGGCCACCATCACGCCGTCGAAGGCCTTCACGATGGCGTCGAGGTTGTCGATCGCCTGCGGCTTCTCGATCTTCGCGATCACCGGCACGTGCACGCCGACCTCGTCCATCACCTTGCGTACGTCGTCCACGTCGGTGGCCGAGCGGACGAAGGAGAGCGCGACGAAGTCGACGCTGAGGCTGAGCGCGAAGCGCAGGTCCTCGACGTCCTTCTCCGAGAGCGCCGGCACCGACACCGCGACACCGGGCAGGTTGATGCCCTTGTGGTTGCTGACCTTGCCGCCCACGACGACCTCGGTGTGGACGTCCTCGCCGTCCACGTCGGTCACGACGAGCCGGACCCGGCCGTCGTCGATCAGGATCGGGTCGCCCTCGGACACGTCACCCGGGCAGTCCGGTGTACGTCGTGGAGCACACGATCGCGTCGCCGGGGACGTCACGGGTGGTGATGGTCCAGGCCTGGCCCTTCTCCAGCACCGCGGAGCCCTCGGCGAACTCGCCGAGCCGGATCTTCGGGCCCTGGAGGTCGGCGAAGATGCCGACCCCCCGCCCGGTGGAGTCGGCGGCGTCGCGGACCAGCTGGTAGGCCTTCCGGTGCTCCTCCTGGGTGCCGTGGCTCATGTTGAGCCGCGCCACGTCCATCCCGGCCTCCACCAGCTGGGTGATCGACTCCGCGGAGGAGACGGCCGGGCCCAGGGTGCACACGATCTTTGCTCTACGCACGGCTCGACCCTATCGGCTTCAGACAACCAGTGGCCGGGCAGTCGGAGGGATGGGCACCGGCAGTGTGGTCGACCCGGTCAGGAACTCGTCGACGGCGGCCGCGGCGGCCCGACCCTCGGCGATCGCCCACACGATCAGGGACTGTCCGCGACCCGCGTCACCGGCCACGAACACCCCGTCGACCGAGGTGGCGTACTGCCCGTCGCGTGCCACGTTGCCGCGCTCGTCGAGGTCCACGCCGAGCTGCTCGACCAGGCCGGGCCTCTCCGGGCCGGTGAAGCCCATCGCGAAGAGGACCAGCTCGGCCGGGATCTCCCGCTCGGTGCCCTCGACCGGCTGGAACTTCGCGTCCACGTCGACCAGCCGCAGCGCCCGGACGTTGCCGTCGCTCGTCGCCGAGGAACTCGGTCGTGGAGACGGCGTACACGCGCTCGCCGGCCTCCTCGTGCGCCGAGGAGACCCGGAAGGTCATCGGGTACGTCGGCCACGGCTGGCCCTCGGGACGGTCCTCGCCGGGGCGCGGCATGATCTCGAGCTGCGTGATGGACGCGGCGCCCTGGCGGGTGGACGGTGCCGAGGCAGTCCGCACCGGTGTCGCCGCCGCCGATGATCACGACGTGCTTGCCCTCGGCGGTGATCTGGTCCGTCACCGACTCACCGAGCGCCGCCCGGTTGGCCTGCGGCAGGAACTCCATCGCCTGGTGGATGCCGCCGAGCTCACGCCCGGGCACCGGCAGGTCACGCGCCACCGTCGAGCCGATGGCGAGCACCACGGCGTCGTACCGCTCGCGCAGCTGGGTGCCGGTGAGCTCCGTGCCGACGTCGATGCCGGCCCGGAAGACGGTGCCCTCGCGGCGCATCTGGTCCAGGCGACGGTCGAGGTGCTGCTTCTCCATCTTGAACTCGGGGATGCCGTAGCGCATCAGCCCGCCGATCTTGTCGGCACGCTCGTAGACCGCGACCGTGTGGCCGGCCCGGGTCAGCTGCTGGGCGGCGGCCAGTCCGGCCGGCCCGGAGCCCACCACGGCCACGGTGCGGCCCGAGAGCCACTCCGGCGGCTGGGGTCGCACGGCACCGGAGGCCCAGGCCCTGTCGATGATCGAGACCTCGACGTTCTTGATGGTCACCGGGTCCTGGTTGATGCCCAGCACGCAGGCGGTCTCGCACGGCGCCGGGCACAGCCGCCCGGTGAACTCCGGGAAGTTGTTCGTCGCGTGCAGCCGCTCGATCGCGCCGTCCCAGTCGTCGCGCCAGACCAGGTCGTTCCACTCGGGGATGATGTTGCCCAGCGGGCAGCCCTGGTGGCAGAACGGGATGCCGCAGTCCATGCAGCGGCCGGCCTGCTTGCTGATGATCGGCAGCAGCGCCCGGCCCACCCCGTCGGGGTAGACCTCGTTCCAGTCGTGGATGCGTTCCTCGACGGGACGGCGCTCGGCGACCTGCCGACCGTCCTTGAGGAATCCCTTGGGATCAGCCACGGCGGGCTCCTTCCAGGTGGGTGCCGGGGGTGCGATCAGCCATGAAGCACCTCCATGATCCGGGCCGCGGCCTCGTCCTCGTTCAGGCCCTCCTCGAGCGCCTCCTCGCGCGCCTCCAGGACGCGCTTGAAGTCGCTCGGCATGACCTGCACGAAGCGCGGCAGCGCGGCGTCCCAGTCGGCGAGCAGCTCCTCGGCGACCTGCGAACCGGTCTCCTCGAAGTGCCGCTGCACGATCTCCTTCAGCTCCCCGGCGAACTTCTCCTCCACCGGGGTGAGCTCGACGAGCTCCTGGTTGACCCGGACCTCCTTGAGGTCCAGCACGAACGCGTAGCCACCGGACATGCCGGCCGCGAAGTTGCGCCCGGTCTTGCCCAGCACGACCACCCGGCCGCCGGTCATGTACTCGCAGCCGTGGTCGCCCACGCCCTCGGTCACGACGGTGGCACCGGAGTTGCGCACGCAGCACCGCTCCCCCACGCCTCCGCGCAGGAAGATCTCGCCGGAGGTGGCGCCGTACGCGATGGTGTTGCCGGCGATGATCTGCTCGTCGGAGCGGAACGTCGCCGCCCGGTCGGGCCGGACCACGATCCGGCCGCCGGAGAGGCCCTTGCCGACGTAGTCGTTGGCATCGCCCTCCAGCCGCAGGGTGATCCCCGGCGGCAGGAACGCGCCGAAGGACTGGCCGGCGGACCCGGTGAACGTGATGTCGATGGTGCCGTCGGGCAGGCCCTCGCCCTTGTAGCGCTTGGTCACCTCGTGGCCGAGGATCGTGCCGACCGTGCGGTTGACGTTGCGTACGGCGACCTGGGCGCGGACCGGCTCGCCCCGCTCCAGGGCCGGCTCGGCCAGCGCCACGAGCTCGTTGTCGAGCGCCTTGTCGAGGCCGTGGTCCTGGGTCGTGGTGTTGCGCAGCGCGGCGCCCTCGGCGATCTCGGGCTGGTGCAGGATCGGGGACAGGTCGAGGCCGGAGGCCTTCCAGTGCTCGATCGCCTTCTCGACGTCGAGCGCACCGACCTGGCCGATCGCCTCGTCGAGCGTGCGGAAGCCGAGCTGCGCGAGGATCTCGCGGACCTCCTCGGCGACGTACTCGAAGAAGTTGACGACGAACTCCGGCTTGCCGGCGAAGCGCTCCCGGAGCACGGGGTTCTGGGTGGCCACGCCCACGGGACAGGTGTCGAGGTGGCAGACCCGCATCATGATGCAGCCCGAGACCACCAGCGGCGCGGTGGCGAAGCCGTACTCCTCCGCACCGAGCAGCGCGGCGATCACGACGTCGCGACCGGTCTTGAGCTGGCCGTCGGTCTGGACGACGATCCGGTCGCGCAGGCCGTTGAGCAGCAGCGTCTGCTGGGTCTCGGCCAGGCCGAGCTCCCACGGGCCGCCCGCGTGCTTGAGCGAGGTCAGCGGCGAGGCGCCGGTGCCGCCGTCGTGGCCGGAGATGAGCACCACGTCGGCGTGCGCCTTCGAGACGCCCGCGGCGACGGTGCCGACGCCGACCTCGGCGACCAGCTTCACGTGGACCCGCGCGGACGGGTTCGCGTTCTTCAGGTCGTGGATCAGCTGGGCGAGGTCCTCGATCGAGTAGATGTCGTGGTGCGGCGGCGGCGAGATCAGGCCCACGCCGGGCGTGGAGTGCCGGGTCTTGGCCACCCACGGGTAGACCTTGTGGCCGGGCAGCTGCCCGCCCTCGCCGGGCTTCGCGCCCTGCGCCATCTTGATCTGGATGTCGTCGGCGTTGGTGAGGTACTCCGAGGTGACGCCGAAGCGGCCGGAGGCGACCTGCTTGATCGACGACCGGCGCTCGGGGTCGTAGAGCCGGTCGGCGTCCTCGCCGCCCTCACCGGTGTTGGACTTGCCGCCCAGCCGGTTCATCGCGATCGCGAGGGTCTCGTGCGCCTCCTTGCTGATCGAGCCGTAGGACATCGCGCCGGTGGAGAACCGCTTGACGATCTCGGAGACCGGCTCGACCTCCTCGATCGGGATCGGCTGCCGGCCGGTGGCCTCGCCGTCCTTGAAGGTGAACATGCCGCGCAGCGTCATCAGCCGCTCGGACTGCTCGTCGACCCGGGCGGTGTACTGCTTGAAGACGTCGTAGCGACCGGCCCGGGTGGCGTGCTGCAGCCGGAAGACGGTCTCGGGGTCGAACAGGTGCGGCTCGCCCTCGCGACGCCACTGGTACTCCCCGCCGGTGGTCAGCTCGCGGTGGGACGGGGCGATGCCGCCGCGGGGGTACGCCGTGGCGTGGCGCCGGGCCACCTCCTCGGCGATGGTGTCGAGCTCGATGCCGCCGAGCTTGGACGTGGTGCCGGTGAAGTACTTGTCGACGACCGCCTGGGACAGGCCGACCGCCTCGAAGATCTGCGCACCGGTGTAGGACGCGACGGTGGAGACGCCCATCTTGGACATCACCTTGAGCACGCCCTTGCCCAGGCTCTTCACCAGGTTGGCGACCGCCTTCTCGGGCTCGAGCTTGACGTAGTACCCCTCGCGGGCGAGGTCCTCCACGGACTCCATCGCGAGGTAGGGGTTGATCGCGGCGGCGCCGTACCCGACGAGCAGCGCGACGTGGTGCACCTCGCGGACGTCACCGGCCTCGACCAGCAGCCCGACCTGGGTGCGGGTCTTCTCGCGGACCAGGTGGTGGTGCACGGCACCGGTCATCAGCAGCGACGGGATCGGCGCCAGCTCGGCGGTGGCGTGCCGGTCGGAGAGCACGATGATGCGGGCACCGTCGGCGATCGCCGCGGAGACCTCGGCGCAGATCTCGTCGAGGCGACGGGCCAGCGCCTCACCGCCGCCCTCGACCTCGTAGAGGCCGCGGGAGACGTGGGTGATGAAGCCCGGCATGTCGCCGTCGCGGTTGATGTGCCGGATCTTGGCCAGGTCGTCGTTGGAGATCACCGGGAACGGCAGCACCACCTGGCGACAGGAGGCCGGGGTCGGCTCGAGGAGGTTGGCCTCCGGACCGATGGTGCCGTTGAGGGAGGTGACCAGCTCCTCGCGGATCGCGTCCAGCGGGGGGTTGGTGACCTGGGCGAAGAGCTGGCTGAAGTAGTCGAACAGCAGCCGCGGCTTGTCCGAGAGCGCCGCGATGGGCGTGTCGGTGCCCATCGAGCCGAGCGGCTCGGCCGCCGGTGTTCGCCATCGGCGTGAGCAGGACCCGCAGCTCCTCCTCGGTGTAGCCGAAGACCTGCTGGCGGCGGGTCACCGAGGCGTGGGTGTGCACGATGTGCTCGCGCTCGGGGATGTCCTTGAGGTGGATCAGGCCGGCGTGCAGCCACTCGTCGTACGGGTGCTCGGCGGCGAGCTCGGCCTTGATCTCCTCGTCCTCGATGATCCGGTGCTCGTCGGTGTCGACGAGGAACATCCGGCCGGGCTTGAGCCGGCCCTTGCGGACCACGGTGGCCGGGTCGATGTCGAGGACGCCGACCTCGGAGGCCAGGACGACCAGGCCGTCGTCGGTGACCCAGTAGCGCGAGGGGCGCAGGCCGTTGCGGTCGAGCACGGCGCCGACCTGGCGGCCGTCGGTGAACACCACGCACGCGGGGCCGTCCCACGGCTCCATCAGCGCGGAGTGGAACTCGTAGAACGCGCGGCGCTGGGGCTCCATCTCGGCGTGGTTCTCCCACGCCTCGGGGATCATCATCAGCACCGAGTGCGGCAGCGACCGGCCACCCATGTGCAGCAGCTCGAGCACCTCGTCGAACGAGGCCGAGTCGGACTGACCGGTGGTGCAGATCGGGAACAGCCGGTCGAGGTCGCCGGGGATGATCTCGCTGGCGAGCAGCGCCTCGCGGGCCCGCATCCAGTTGCGGTTGCCCATGACGGTGTTGATCTCGCCGTTGTGGGCGATGAACCGGAACGGGTGCGACAGCGGCCAGCTCGGGAACGTGTTGGTGGAGAAGCGCGAGTGCACGACCGCCACCGCGGAGGCGACCCGCTCGTCGACCAGGTCGGGGAAGACGTGGTCGAGCTGCTCGGTGGTGAGCATGCCCTTGTAGGCGATGGTCCGCGACGACAGCGACGGGAAGTAGACCTCGGTCTCCCGCTCGGCGCGCTTGCGCAGGCAGAAGGCGAGCCGCTCGAGGGCCATGCCGGAGATGCGCTGGCCGTCGCCGGCGACGAACAGCTGGGCGAAGGACGGCATGCACGACAGCGCGGTCGCGCCGAGCCCCTCGGGGTTCACCGGCACCTCGCGCCAGCCGAGGACGGTCAGGCCCTCCTCGGCGGCGATCTGCTCCACCCGCTGCCGGGTCTTGGCGACCTGCTCCTCGTCGCCGGGCAGGAACGCCGTGCCGACGGCGTACGAGCCGGCGACGGGGAGGGTGAAGTCGACGACCTCACGCAGGAAGGCGTCGGGGACCTGGAGCAGGATGCCGGCACCGTCGCCCGAGTTGGGCTCGGAGCCCGCGGCACCGCGGTGCTCGAGGTTGCGGAGAGCGGTCAGCGCCTTGGCCACGATGTCGTGGCTGGCCACGCCGGTCAGGGTCGCGACGAACGCGACACCACAGGCGTCGTGCTCGTGCGTTCCGTCGTAGAGGCCTTGGTTCGGCGGGAATGCGTGCATGGGGCATTCTCCCGTCGTCATCAGCGCCGCCCCGGGTGACCGGTGACGGCGAACTGGCAGAAGCGATGCTGTGCAGGGGACGACGTTGGCCCGCGCGGATGGCGTCACATTAGCAGTCCCGTTCCGTCGCCGACACCGGGCCGACCGAGGGGTGAACGCGCCGTGTTCGGGCGTGCCCGTGGGCCGGGTGGGGCTGGTGGGATCAGACGCAGGTGCGGCTGCCGGAGTCGGGCGTCCGGCCGTCGATGGTGCGGAACTTCCACGAGTAGCTGCCCGCGCCGAGCTGCAGCACCAGCACGCCGGGCGAGCGGGCCGAGAAGTACGCCGAGCCGGCCTTGCGCGTGCCGAGGTGGTAGAGCGACTTGCCGCCGGCCCCGGACACGAAGGACTGCAGGCCGCGGTGCGGCTGCGACGTCCCCGGACGGGCTCATCCGGACGAAGCGCTCGTAGTCGTGGTCGTGGCCGGCCAGCACCACGTCGAGGCGGTGGTTGTAGGCGACCTTCCAGAACCGCGCCATGCGCGGCGTTGTTGCCGTGCTCGTAGCCGGAGGAGAAACGCGGGTGGTGCATCGCCATGATCGTGCAGGCCCGCGGGTGCGCCTCGAGGTCGTCGCGCAGCCAGGTGGCCTCGGCCGCGCAGTCGATCTGCCGAGCAGTTGGAGTTCAGGTTGTAGACGCGCCAGGTGCCGGCGTTCCAGGCGTAGTACCCCGGCGACGTACGCCCGAAGTAGCGGTAGTAGCCGCGGGCGCCGGCGGTCTCGTACTCGTGGTTGCCGGGCAGCGGGCGGGTGCGCGACTTCAGGCTCCCCCACGAGCCGTCGTAGGAGCTGCGGTAGGCGGCCAGGGTGCCGGAGTCGTACTGCAGGTCGCCGAGGCCGATGACGTACGCCGGGTCGATGCTGCGGGTGAGCCGGGCCGTGGCGGCCTGCCGGCACTTCGTGCTGGTGACGGTGTAGCCGGGCTTGCAGGCGATGTCCCCGACGGCCACCACCTTCACCGGCGCCGCTGCGGCGGCCTCGGTGGTGGTGGACGAGGCACGCTCGGCCTGCGGCCGCTCCGGGGATCTCGAGCCCGCACCGCACCCGGCCAGCAGGGCGGTCGCCAGCACTGCGGTGAGCAGCACGGCGAGGGTGCTGGCGGGGCCGCGGCGGATGAGAGCCCGAGACGTCATGCGTCCACCGTAGGTGACGGGTCGTCGCGGTAGACGACTTTCTCCCTCCCGGGGTGTCGGCGCGAGGAGACGACGAAGTACGCCGCCGCGGCGGTGAACAGCACGATCGAGGTCCACACGTTGAGCCGCAGGCCCAGCACGTCGTTGAGCTGTACGTCGTCGATGCGCAGCGTCTCGATCCAGCCGCGGCCGAGCGTGTAGAGCATGACGTAGACCGCGACCACCCGGCCGTGGCCGAGCTGCAGCCGCCGGTCGAGCCACACGATCAGGCCGAAGGCGGCCATGCACCACAGCGACTCGTAGAGGAACGTCGGGTGGAAGGTCGTCTCGTCGAGGTAGCCGGTCGGGCGGTGGGCGACGTCGATCTCCAGCCCCCACGGCAGGTCGGTCGGCCGGCCGAACAGCTCCTGGTTGAAGTAGTTGCCGAACCGGCCCAGCGCCTGCGCGACGAGGACGCCGGGCGCCAGCGCGTCGAGCATCGGCAGCACCCGGATCCTCGCCCGCCGGGCGCCGATGATCGCGCCCACCGCACCCAGCGAGATGGCGCCCCAGATGCCGAGGCCGCCGCGCCAGACGTAGAGCGCGGTGATCGGCTCGCGGCCCTCGGAGAAGTAGAGGTGCCAGTCGGTCATCACGTGGTAGAGCCGGCCGCCGACCAGGCCGAACGGGACCGCCCACAGCGCGATGTCGGAGACCTCGCCGGACTTGCCGCCCCGGGCGATCCACCGCTTCTCGCCGATCCAGATCGCGGCCACGACGCCGGCGATGATGCACAGCGCGTAGGCGCGGACCGGGAACGGCCCCAGGTCCCAGACGCCCTGGGACGGACTGGGGATGCTCAGCAGGGTCATGTGTCCGCCTTCAGCAGCGTCGAGATGTCGTCGGCGAGGTCGGCCGCGGAGGTGTCCGCGTCCCAGAGCACGGGCACCTCGTCGTCCGCGTCGATCGCGAAGACGTGCGTGTCGTGGGTGACCTCGTAGCCCCCGGAGGCCAGCTTCGGGCCCTTGTCGATGTAGATGTGGAAGGACTCGCCGACGTCGAGGATCTGCGGCATCGGGCCGGTGAGGCCGACCAGCCCGTCACCGAAGCGGGCGAGGTAGTCGCGCAGGGTCGCCTCGTCGTCGCGGGCCGGGTCGGTCGTCACGAAGGCGACGTCGACCCGCTTCCGCTCGTCGGCGTCGAGCCGGGTCAGCGCGGAGGCGATGTTGGCCATCACCATCTGGCAGATGTCGGGGCAGTTCGTGTAGCCGAAGAAGACCAGGGTCAGCGGCCTGTCCGTCTGGTCGGCGAGGGAGTACGCCGCACCCTCGGTGTCGGTGAGCGACGCCGTCGGGGCGACGTACGGCTGGCCGAGCCGGGTGCCGTGCAGGTCGCCGTCGTCGGAGGAGCCCCCCGACGCGCTCGGAGCAGCCGGCCAGGAGGAGCAGCGCGGCGACCAGGAGCACGGGCAGCACGGCCGGTCCGCGCCTAGCCACGCCGTACTCCCTCCGCGAGGTCACGGGTCAGGGCGCCCAGCGCCGCGAGGCCGGCCGTGCGGTCGGTGCCGGCGTCGAGCAGGGTCCGGACGAAGGCCGACCCGACGATCACGCCGTCGGCGTAGGAGGCGACCTCGGCCGCCTGCGCACCGTTGGAGACGCCGAGCCCGACGCCGACCGGGAGGTCGGCGCCCAGCTCCCGCACGGCGGCGCGGGTGCGGGCGACCAGCGGACCGGCCAGGTCGGAGGTGGTGGCGCGGGCCCCGGTGACGCCCATGACGGCGGTGGCGTAGACGAAGCCGCGGCACTGCGCCACGGTCATCGCGATCCGCGCGTCGGTGGAGGAGGGCGCGACGAGGAAGATCTTGTCGAGGTCGTGGGCGTCGGCGGCGGCGATCCACTCCGTGCCGGAGTCGGGGGTCAGGTCGGGCGTGATCAGCCCCGCTCCCCCGGCGTTCGCGAGGTCGGCGGCGAACCGCTCGACGCCGTACCGCTCGACGGGGTTCCAGTAGGTCATGATCACCGTCGGCGTGCCGGTCGCCGCGACCGCCTCGACGGTGCGCAGCACGTCGGTGGTGCGGACGCCGCCCTCGAGGGCCTGCTGGGCGGCGGCCTGGATGGTGGGGCCGTCCATGACCGGGTCGCTGTAGGGCAGGCCGACCTCGATCACGTCGCACCCGGCCTCGACCATGGTGGTCAGGGCGTCGATGCCGCCGGCCACGTCGGGGAAGCCGGCGGGGAGGTACCCCACGAGTGCGGCGCGGCCCTCGCCACGGGCCTTCTCGAAGGCGCGGGAGACGCTCATGCCTCCTCGCCCTCGTGGGTGACGGTCTGGTCGTCGGGGTCGCCGAGGCCGAACCACTCGATCGCGGTGCCCATGTCCTTGTCGCCGCGGCCGGAGAGGTTGACCAGGATCGTCGCGTCCGGCCCCTTCTCGGCCTTGAGCCGCTCGGCCAGGCGCAGCGCCCCGGCCACCGCGTGGGCGGACTCGATCGCCGGGATGATCCCCTCGGTGCGCGACAGCAGCGCCATCGCGTCCATGGCCTCGGCGTCGGTGACCGGCTCGTACGTCGCCCGGCCCGGTCACCGAGAGGTGGGCGTGCTGGGGCCCGACGCCGGGGTAGTCGAGCCCGGCCGAGATCGAGTGGGACTCGATGGTCTGGCCGTCCTCGTCCTGGAGGACGTAGGTGCGGGCGCCGTGCAGGACGCCCCGGTCCCCGGCGTGGATGGTCGCGGCGTGCCGCGGGGTGTCGACGCCCTCGCCGCCGGGCTCGTAGCCGTAGATCGCCACGTCCTCGTCGTCGAGGAAGGCGGTGAACAGCCCGATCGCGTTGGAGCCGCCGCCGACGCACGCCGCGATCGCGTCCGGGAGCACGCCGTACTGGTCGAGGCACTGCTGGCGGGCCTCGTCGCCGATGCCGCGGGTGAAGTCGCGGACCAGGCTGGGGAACGGGTGCGGGCCGGCGGCGGTGCCGAAGAGGTACGCCGTGTGGTCGACGCTGGCGACCCAGTCGCGCAGCGCCTCGTTGATCGCGTCCTTGAGGGTGGCGCTGCCGGAGTCGACCGGGACCACCTTCGCGCCGAGGAGGTTCATCCGGGCCACGTTGAGCGCCTGCCGGCGGGTGTCGACCGAGCCCATGTAGACGGTGCAGTCGAGGCCGAAGTACGCCGCGGCGGTCGCGCTGGCCACGCCGTGCTGGCCGGCGCCGGTCTCCGCGATGACGCGGGTCTTGCCCATCCGCCTGGTGAGCAGCGCCTGGCCGAGGACGTTGCGGATCTTGTGCGCACCGGTGTGGTTGAGGTCCTCCCGCTTGAGCAGGATGCGGACCCCGACCTTCTCGCTCAGCCGGGAGGCTTCGTAGAGCAGGCTCGGCGTGCCGGCGTACTCGCGCTGGATCGTGGCGAACTCCTCCACGAACGACGGGTCGGCCATCGCGTCCTGCCAGGCGACGGTGAGCTCGTCGAGCGCCGCGACCAGCGCCTCGGGCATGAACCGCCCGCCGAACTCGCCGAAGTAGCCGATGTCGTCGGCGTCCCAGCCCAGCACCTTGCTGCTCATCGTGTCTCCAGTCCCGTCATCGCCCGCACCGCTGCCTCCGGGTCGCCGCCCCGGACCAGGGCCTCGCCCACGAGGACCACGCCGGCCCCCTCCTTCGCGTAGCGCGCCACGTCCTCGGGGCCGCTGATGCCCGACTCGGCCACCCGCACCCGGTCGTCCGGGATCAGCGGGGCCAGCCGGGCGAAGGCGTCGGGGTCGACGTCGAGGGTCTTGAGGTTGCGCGCGTTCACGCCGATCAGCTCGGCACCGAGGTCGACCGCGCGCCGGGTCTCCTCCTCGTCGTGCACCTCGACCAGCACGGTCAGGCCCAGGCCGCGTGCCTCGGCGTACAGCTGCTCGAGGGTGGGCTGGTCGAGCGCGGCCACGATCAGCAGCACGAGGTCGGCGCCGGCGGCGCGCGCCTCGTGCAGCTGGTAGCCGGTGACCATGAAGTCCTTGCGCAGCAGCGGCGTCTCGACCGCGGCGCGGACCGCGCGCAGGTCGGCCAGGCTGCCGGAGAAGCGTCGGGCCTCGGTGAGCACGCTGATCGCGGCGGCACCGCCCGCGGGCGTAGGCCGCGGCCAGCTCGGCGGGGTCGGGGATGTCGGCCAGCGCGCCCTTGCTGGGGCTGCGGCGCTTGACCTCCGCGATCACGCTGGTGCCCGGCGCACGGAAGTGCGGCATCGGGTCGCGCGGCGCCGGCGTGGCCGCCGCGGCCGCCACCACCTCGTCGTACGGCGTGTGCGCGGCGCGGGTGGCGAGGTCGACACGTACGCCGGCGACGATGTCGTCGAGCACGGACATGCGACCTCCAGGAGACGTTCGGGTTCGGGCCTAGCCTCTCACCCGGGCGGTGACGCGCGCGGCGCGGGTCAGGGGGCGAGCCAGGAGCCGACGGGCAGGTTGCGGACCACGGCGAAGACCAGCACCGGCACCACGAGCGAGGTAGACCGTGGTGGTGGCCAGGCCGGTGGCGGGGCGCCGCCGCCCGGTCCACTCGCGGTGCAGCCAGCGTCCCCACCACAGCGCCACCAGCGGCAGGGCCAGCACGAGGACGAGGTTGGACGAGAGGGCGCCGAGCAGGTCGCCGTGGGTCAGGTCGTTGACCGCGCGGAGGCTGCCGCAGCCCGGGCACCAGAGCCCGGTGATCGCGTGGAAGGGGCACAGGCCCCAGGCGCCCTGCTCGTGCGGGTCGCGCAGGTGCAGGGCGAGGGCGCCGACGGCGGCCACCCCGGCGAGGGCCAGCGGCGCGGCGACGCGGCCTGCCCGCGAGCGGGCCGGCCCGGTGGTGACGGCCTCAGTGGCCTGCGTCACCGAAGCCCATCTTCGTCATCACCACGAAGACCACCAGGGCGACCGGCAGCATGGCCAGGCCCACCCAGAACAGCGGCATGCTCACGGGCGACAGCATCAGCGCCAGGCCACCCACCACGAAGCCGGCCAGGGCCACGAAGACCGCCGTCCAGGCTGCGGGGGTGTTGCCGTGGTTGTCAGACATGCGGGGGCTCCTCGTGCGCGGGGTACGTCGCGGGACAGTCTAGGGCTCCGGGCAGGGGGTGCGGGACGGGTGGGGTCACGCGGTCGGGTCGTGTCCCTCGTCGATCGCCCGCCACAGCTCGCCGTCCGCGGCCTCCTCGGGCTCGACCGGCTTCGTGGCGGGCGCTGCCGGGGGCGTCGTACCTGCTGCCCATCGCCGGCCAGTGCCTCACGTAGCGCACCGCGAGCGCCGTCGCGACGACCGAGAGCACCGCACCGACCGCGGCGGCCCAGAACCAGCCGGTCACGGAGGTGTCGACCGACGAGATGCCGACCTTGCGGAGGGCGTCGGCCACGTCGTCCTGGGTGCTGGAGTAGCCGACGACCACCGTCGCGAGCACCCCGAGGGAGGCGAGCAGCCCGAGCCACGCGACACCGGTCCGGACCACCCCGCGGGTGACCAGCAGGACGCCCCAGGCCGCGAGCACCACCAGGCTCAGCGCCGCGGCCAGCGGCATCTGGCCGGTGTCGGTGAACGAGAGGCCGGTGGCGGCCGCGGCGCCGGTCGAGCCGGTGTCGGCACCGTCCGCGACCTCGGCCCAGACCTTGTTGCCCGCGACCGCGCTCAGCGCCCCGGCCGCGAGGCCGAGCACCACGACCGGCCCGAAGGTACGCCGCGGCTCAGGCATCGGCGGCCGAATCGGCACCGGCGGGCAGCAGCAGGTCGGCGTCGAAGCAGGTGCGGTCGCCCGTGTGGCAGGCCGCGCCCTCCTGGTCGACCTTGACCAGCAGGGTGTCGCCGTCGCAGTCGAGGCGGACCTCCCTGACCCACTGGCGGTGGCCGGAGGTCTCGCCCTTGACCCAGTACTCCCCGCGGGACCGGCTCCAGTACGTCGCCCGGCCGGTGGTGAGCGTGCGGTGCAGCGCCTCGTCGTCCATCCAGCCGAGCATCAGCACCTCACCGGTGTCGTGCTGCTGCACCACCGCGGCCACCAGGCCGTCGGCGGAGCGCTTGAGGCGGGCAGCGATGGCTGCGTCGAGGGAGGAGGTCACGGTCACCAAGGGTAGTTGCGTCACGCACGGCCCTGCTGGGCCACCCAGGAGGCGTGCAGGCCGGCGTACACGCTGCCCTCCTCGGTGAGCAGCTGCGCGTGCGGGCCGCGCTGGACGATGTGGCCGCGGTCGACGACGACCACGTCGTCGGCGTTCTCGGCGGTGCTGAGGCGGTGCGCGATGGTGACCGACGTCCGGCCCTGCATGAGCCGCTCGAGAGCCCGCCCGATCCGCATCTCGAGGTTGGGGTCGACCGCACTGGTCGCCTCGTCGAGCACCAGCAGGTCGGGGTCGGCCAGGTGCGCGCGGAGCAGCGCGACCAGCTGCCGCTCGCCGGCCGACAGGGACTCGCCACGCTGCCCGACCCTGGTGTCCAGCCCGCGGGGCAGTCCGTCCACCCAGTCCGCCAGGCCGAGCTCGGCGGCCGAGCCGAGGATCTCGTCGTCGGTGGCCTCGAGCCGGCCGTAGAGCGCATTGGCGCGCAGGGTGTCGTCGAACAGGAAGCCCTCCTGCGGCACCAGCACCACGGACCGGCGCAGGGACTCCTGCCGGATGTCGCGGACGTCGATGCCGTCGAGCAGCACCGCACCCTCGCGGGGATCCATCAGCCGGGTGAGCAGCTTGGCGAAGGTGGACTTGCCCGAGCCGGTCTCCCCCACGATCGCCACCCGGAGGCCGGAGGCGATGTGCATGTCGATGCCGTGCAGCACGTCGGGACCGTCGGGATAGGCGAAGGTGACGTCGCGGAACTCCACGTCGATCGGCCCCCGGGGCAGCAGCTCGCCGTCCGGGCCCGGGTCGACCAGGTCGGCGGGGGTGTCGAGGATGCCGATCACGCGCCGCCAGCCGGCGATCGCGTTCTGGGCGTCGGTCAGGATCTGGGTGCCCATCTGCACCGGCATCACGAACAGCGACACGAGGAACGCGAACGCGATCACCTGTCCCGCGGTGATCTGCCCGGCGTACCCGAGCCAGATGCCGACGATCAGCACGCCGGCGTTGGCCAGGCCACCGGAGAGGCCGCCCAGCGAGAACGAGAACGCGGTGAACCCCTGGGCCCGGGTGGAGGCGACCTGGTGGGCCCGGATGGCGGTGTCGATCCGCTCCTGGGTGCGGTCCTCGATCGCGTAGGTCCGGACCACCGCGGCACCGACGACCGGCTCCGAGATCGCGGACAGCATGATGCCCACCTGGCGGCGCACGGTCCCGTAGGCCGCGGACAGCCGGCGCTGGAAGAACCGCAGCGAGGCGAAGAGCGGCAGGAAGCAGACCCAGACGACGAGGGTGAGCTGCCAGCTGTAGAACAGCATGATCACGGTCGCGACCGCGATCTGGAGCACGCTGACCACGAACAGGATGCCGCCGAAGACGAGGAACTGGCTGACCTGGTCGACGTCGCTGGTGACCCGGGAGACCAGGGCCCCGCGGCGCTCGGTGTTCTGGGTGAGCACCGGCAGGTCGTGGACGTGGCGGAAGGCCTTGATCCGCAGCGTCGCCAGGCCGCGCTCGGCGCTGGTGAAGAGCCGGCTGGTCATGAAGTACGACGCGACCGCGGTGACCACGATCGCCAGCGCGGCGAGGAGGCCCATCTCGACCATGAAGCGGACGTCGGGACCCTCCGAACCGTTGAGGCCGCGGTCGAGGGTCTGCTGGACCACGATCGGGATGATCACCTGGCCGATGGTGGCGAGCACGGCCAGGAGGAACGTGCCGAGCAGGCCGTCCTTGAGCTCGGGCGAGATCGCCATCCCCCGGCGCAGGGTGGCCAGCGCCGAGATGTCCTCGCCGGTGTCGACGGTCGAGGCCGCAGAGGTCATCGTCATGCGGGGTCCCCGCGGAAGCGCGAGCGCAGCGAGTGGTTCTGTGGGGTGCTCATGTCTCGTCCGCCACGGTCTGCTGCTCGTAGGCGTTGACCAGGTCGGCGTACGCCGGGCTCCGGTCGAGCAGGTCGAGGTGGGTGCCGCGGTCGACGATCGAGCCGTCGGCGAGGTGGATGACCTCGTCGGCGAGGCCGATGGTGGCCTTGCGGTAGGCCACGACGACCAGGGTGGTGTCGGTGCCGTCGGCGGTGCCGCGCAGGGCGCCGAGGATCCGGGCCTCGACCTCCGGGTCGACCGCGGAGGTGGCGTCGTCGAGGATCAGCAGGCGCGGCTTGCGGACCAGCGCGCGGGCCAGCGAGATGCGCTGCCGCTGGCCTCCGGACAGCGAGGTGCCCCGCTCCCCCAGCCGGGCGTCGAGGGCGCCGGGGAGGGCGGCGACGAACCCGTCGGCCTGGGCGGTGCGCAGCGCCGCCCACACCTCCTCGTCCGGCACGTCGGCGCCGAGCGTGATGTTGTCGCGCACCGTGTCGTCGAAGAGGAACGCCGTCTGCGGGACGATCGAGACCGACCGGGCCAGCTCGCCCTTGGCGAGGTCGCGCAGGTCGGTGCCGTCGACCCGGACCGCGCCGCCGTCGGGGTCGACCAGCCGGGTCAGCAGCGAGGTCAGCGTGCTCTTGCCGGCGGCGGTGGCGCCGACCAGGGCGACGGTCCGACCCGGTTCCACCGTGAAGTCGACGTCCTGGAGCAGCGGCTGGTCGGGATCGTGGGCGTAGACGAGGTGGTCGACGTCGAGCCGCGCGCCGGACAGCCCCGGCAGCCGCGCGTCGCC
This sequence comes from uncultured Actinomycetota bacterium, assembly GCA_963721775.1. Classification (GTDB taxonomy): domain Bacteria; phylum Actinomycetota; class Actinomycetes; order Propionibacteriales; family Nocardioidaceae; genus Nocardioides. Next base: position 48,245 of record CAVRMH010000034.1, read on the forward strand.
GTACACCATCTCGCCGCGGGCGCGGAGCACGTCGGTGACCCGGTTGTAGCCGACCACGCTGCGCGGGAACTCCCCGAGCAGCCAGCCGATCGAGCGGATCGGGAAGGACACGATCGTGAGGAGGTAGGCGACGGTCACCACGGCGCCGGCGTCGGTCTGCCCGTTGAACACCCGCTGCACGCCGAGGGCGAGCACGACCAGCACGCCGATGTTGGGCAGCGCGGTCAGCGCGGGGTCGAAGGCGGCGCGGATCCGGCCGGCCCTGATGGACACGTCCCGCAGGTCGCGGGCCCTGGCCGCGAAGCGCTCGGTCTCCTCGCCCTCGCGGCCGAGGGTCTTGACCACCATCGCACCGTCGAAGGACTCGTGGGCGATCTCGCTGACCTCCGCGCGCAGCTGCTGGGCCCGCGTCATCAGCGGGGAGGCGGCGCGCTGGTAGGCGAGGTTCGCGAGGATGACGGCCGGGAAGACGAGCAGGCCGACCAGGGCCAGCACGACGTCGGCGAGCAGCATCTGGACGACCGCGATCACCATCATCGCGACGGTGCCGACCGCCATCGGCAGCGGGGCGATCGGGCCCCACGCCGCCTCGACGTCGGAGTTGGCGTTGGAGAGCAGCTGCCCGGTCGGGTGCCGCTGGTGCCACTCCATGGGGAGGGTGAGGTACTGGCGCGTGACCGCGCGGCGGTAGTGGGCCTGCATGCGGTACTGCATGACCCCGGCACCGAGCCGGCGGGCGACGATCCCGACCGCGCGCAGGATCGCGACGCCGACGAACAGCCCGAGCACCGCCCAGAGGATGCCCGCCGAGACGTGCCCGTCCTCGAAGGCCGGCAGCACGGCGTGCTGGGTCGACCAGCCGAGCACCCAGGCGTCGGCCACGGTCAGCGCCCCGAAGAGCACGCTGCCGAGCGTGGAGAGCGTGAAGATCCAGGGCTCGCGGCGGATGGCGACGCCGAGTACGGCGAAGCCGTCACGCGTGGTGGAAGTTCGCCCCGGCACCCGATCACCTTATGACGGACCACCAACAGGTTTTCGCATCGGGCCGACCCCTAGGGTGGGCCCATGCTCGGACGGCGATCCCTGGCCCGCGCGGAGCGGGAACGGCTCTGCGAGACGGCCCTCGCAGTCGGCCCCGACGCGCCCACGCTCAGCGGCGACTGGGACGTCCGCTCCCTGCTCGCCCACCTGCTGGTCCGCGAGCGCGACCCGATCGGGGCGACCGGGATCCAGGTGGGTGCCCTGTCGTCGCTGGCCGACCGCTCCATGGAGAGGTACGCCGGGCGCGACTTCGCCGACCTCGTCTCGGCGGTGCGCAAGGCACGTACGCCGCTGGCGCTGCCGCTGGTCGACGACGTGGTCAACACGCTGGAGTTCTTCGTCCACCACGAGGACATCCGTCGCGCGCAGCCGGACTGGGAGCCGCGGCTGCTCACCCGGGCCGAGGAGTCGGCACTGTGGACCGCGGTCAAGATCGCCGGCCGCGGCCTGGTGCGCCCGGCCGGGGTGCCGGTGACGATCCGGCGCAGTGACGGCGGAGCGACCGCGTCGCTGCGGCGCGGGGCGGACCCGGTCGTCGTCACCGGCCTGCCGTCGGAGATCGTGCTGTTCCTGTTCGGCCGGAAGGCGACCCGGGGCCTCGACCTCACCGGTCCCGAGGCGTCGATCGCGGCGCTGCGCGACGCGGACCTCGGGGTCTAGCCCGTCCCGTCGAGCCCGTCCAGCCGAGCCGGTCAGTCGCCGACGGCCTCGGCCCGGGCGCGCAGCTCGGCGACCATGGCGTCGGGGTCGTCGGCCGAGTAGACCGCCGAGCCGGCCACGAACACGTCCGCGCCGGCCTCGGCACACCGCTCGATCGTCTCCAGGGACACGCCGCCGTCGACCTGCAGCCAGGTCTCGACGCCGTGCTTGTTCATCAGCGACCGCGCGCGGCGGATCTTGGGCAGGCACAGGTCGAGGAACTTCTGGCCGCCGAAGCCGGGCTCCACGGTCATGATCAGCAGCATGTCGAGCTCGGCGAGGAGGTCCTCGTAGGGCTCGACCGGCGTGGCCGGCTTCAGCGCCATGCTCGCCCGCGCCCCGCGGGACCGGATCTCGCGGGCCAGCCGGACCGGGGCGGCAGCCGCCTCGACGTGGAAGGTGACCGACCCGCACCCGGCCTCGGCGTACGCCGGCGCCCAGCGGTCGGGGTCCTCGATCATCAGGTGTGCGTCGATCGGCAGCGCCGTCGACCTCGCCAGCGACTCGACCACGGGCAGCCCGAGGGTCAGGTTGGGCACGAAGTGGTTGTCCATGACGTCGACGTGCACCCAGTCGGCGCTGCCGATGCGCCCCACCTCGGCGGCGAGGTCGGCGAGGTCGGCGTTGAGGATGCTCGGCGTGATCTGGATACCCACGCGAGGATCCTAGGGCCCCTCCCCGACAGCAGACGCATGGACAAGCGGCGCATGCCGTGGGCAGGGTGGGGGAACGGCACTGTCACCGCCGGCACCTCATCTCGGGAGGCTCATCCATGCCACGCACGCCGTACCGTCCGCTCGCCGCCCTGCTCGGCCTCACCCTGGCCGCCGGGCTCACCGCCACCACCGGCCAGACCTCCGCGGGGGCCGCACCCGCTGCCGCCGACCCGTCACCGCCCAAGACGCCCACCAGCATCGGGTACGGCGGCGCCGTGTCCAGCGTGGACCCCTATGCCAGCAAGGTCGGCCTCGACGTGCTGAAGCGGGGCGGCAACGCCGCGGACGCCGCGGTCGCGATGGCCTCCGCTCTCGGCGTGACCGAGCCCTACAGCGCCGGGGTCGGGGGCGGCGGCTACTTCGTCTACTACGACGCGGGCAGCCGACGGGTGCAGACCCTCGACGGCCGCGAGACCGCGCCGCGACGGATGCCGAACGACGCGTTCATCGACCCCTCCACCGGCCAGCCCTACCGGTTCACCCCCGAGCTGGTCACCAGCGGCGTCTCGGTCGGCGTGCCCGGCACGCCCGCGACCTGGGAGACCGCGCTGGCGAAGTGGGGCCGCTGGTCGCTGCGCAAGGCGCTGCAGCCCTCGATCGACCTGGCCCGCAACGGCTTCGTCGTGGACGACACGTTCCGGCAGCAGACCGAGGACAACAAGGCGCGGTTCTCGGCCTTCCCGGCGACCAGCGCGCTGTTCCTCCCCGGCGGGCAGGCGCCCGCCGTCGGGTCGACCTTCCGCAACCCCGACCTGGCCGACACGCTGGCCGAGATCGCCCGCAAGGGCACCAAGGCGGCGTTCTACCGCGGGCCGCTGGCCCGCGAGATCGCCCGCGCCGTCCAGCACCCCCCGAAGAGCGCGGAGACCACGCTGCCGGTGCCGGCGGGCTACATGACGCCCACCGACCTCAAGGAGTACCGCCTGCGCAGCCAGGCGCCCTCGCACCTCGGCTACCGCGGGTACGACGTCTACGGCATGGCCCCCTCCTCCAGCGGCGGCTCGACCGTCGGCGAGGCCCTGAACATCCTCGAGCAGTACGACGTGGCCGCCATGGACGACGCCGAGGCGCTGCACCACTACCTCGAGGCGAGCGCGCTGGCCTTCGCCGACCGGGCGAAGTACGTCGGCGACCCGGCGTACGTCGACGTGCCCCTCGACGACCTGCTCGACGACACCTTCGCCAAGGAGCGGTCCTGCGAGATCGGCGAGACGGCGATGACCAAGCCCGTCGCGGCCGGAGACGTCACCGACTACGACGGCGTGTGCGACGCCCCCGCCGGCACCACCGAGCGGGCCGAGGACACCGAGAACATCTCGACGACCAACCTCACGGTCACCGACCGGTGGGGCAACATCGCGGAGTACACCCTCACCATCGAGCAGACCGGTGGCTCCGGGATCGTCGTGCCCGGCCGCGGCTTCCTGCTCAACAACGAGCTGACCGACTTCTCCACCGTCTACGACCCGAAGGACCCGAACCGGATCCAGCCCGGCAAGCGCCCGCGCTCGTCGATGTCGCCGACGATCGTGCTGAAGGACGGGCGGCCCTACCTCGCGCTGGGCTCCCCCGGCGGCTCGACGATCATCACCACGGTGCTGCAGATGCTCTTCAACGACCTCGACCGCGGGATGACGCTGCCGGAGGCGATCGCGGCGCCGCGCGCCTCCCAGCGCAACACCGCCACGGTCACCGCGGAGCCGGGCGTTCATCGCGCTGTACGGCGACGCGCTGGAGGGCACCTACGGCCACGACCTGGTGCCGTCCGGCGACGGGCTGACCAGTGCCTCCGACATCGGGGCGGCGACCGCGATCGGCTTCGGACCGGGCGGGAAGCTCACCGCGGTGGCCGAGCCGAAGCGGCGCGGCGGAGGGGCGGCGTACGTCGTGACGCCGACGCCGTAGGGCGCGGCGGTCCGTCCGGCGAGGCGCTAGTGCAGGGCCACGGTCAGCAGGAACGCCGCGTCGGTGTCGGCGTGCACCGAGTGCCGCGCGGGCGGGATCGTGGTCAGCCGGCCCTCGTCCAGCGGCCACTCCCGCTCGCCGGCGCGCAGGCGGACGCTGCCCCGGACCACGAGCAGCGTCGCCGCCCGGGGGCCGTCGTGCTCGGCGAGCTCGGTGCCGGCGGCGAGCGCGATCAGGGTGGCGCGTTGCGCCGTGCCGGAGACCAGGGTGCGGGCGGTGCGGCCGGCGTGGTGCCGGGGCAGGTCGGCGATGAGCTCGTCGGCCACCTCGGCCAGCACCACCGTCTCGCCGTGCTGGTGCTCGTCCGTGCTGTTCATCTGCGTTCCTCTCCTCGGGCGTCCTGCCGGGGTCGGTCGTCGGGATCGGCCGGGGGCTCCTTGCCCTCGGCCTCGTCCCGGTCGGCCCACTCCAGCAGTGGCGCGATGTCGAACACGTGCTCGTCGATGTCGGCATGCAGGTCGCCGAGCTCGGCGTACCGCTGCGGCACCGTGAAGATGGTGCAGTCGTGCGGGTCGACGTCGTCGACCTCGTCCCACCGGATCGGCGTCGAGACCCGGGCATCGGGCAGCCCCCGCACGGAGTACGCCGCCGCGATGGTGTGGTCGCGGGCGTTCTGGTTGTAGTCCACGAAGAGGTGGTGCGGGTCGCGGTCCTTGCGCCACCAGGTGGTGGTGACGTCGTCCGGTGCGCGGCGCTCCACCTCCCTGGCGAAGGCGAGCGCACCGCGGCGTACGTCCTTGAAGCCGTGCTCGGGCGGGATCCGCACGTAGACGTGCAGGCCGGAGCCTCCACTGGTCTTGGGGAAGCCGGTGGCGCCGAGCTCGTCGAGCACCTCGTGGGCGACGTGGGCGACCCGCTGCACCGTCGCGAAGTCGCACAGCGGCCCCGGGTCGAGGTCGATGCGCCACTCGTCGGGCTTCTCGGTGTCCGCGCGCCGGCTGTTCCACGGGTGGAACTCGACGGTCGACATCTGCACCGCCCAGATCACGCTGGCCAGCTCGGTCACGCAGAGCTCGTCGGCGGTGCGGTTCCAGCGCGGGAAGTGCAGCCGGACGGTCTCCACCCAGGGCGGGGCTCCGGCCGGCAGCCGCTTCTGGTGCACCTTGTCGCCGGCCAGTCCCGTGGGGAAGCGGTGCAGCATGCAGGGGCGCTCGTACAACGCGTTGACGATGCCGTCGCCGACGGAGAGGTAGTACTCGACGAGGTCGAGCTTGGTGGCGCCGCTCTCCGGGAAGTAGACCCGGTCCGGGTTGCTGACCCGCACGACGCGGTCGTCGACCTCGATCTCCACCGACGGCGACTTCGATGCCATGGCCCTCAACCTAGCCGTAGGTTGGCCGCCATGAGGTCCGACCAGCCGCCCGTCGTGCGGGCGTGGGTGGAGCCCGGTGACGTGCCGGCCCGCCACGCCTGGCCGATGACGGTGCCGGCCGTGGGCCAGCTGGTCGCCGACGGGCTGGACCTGCCGCCGGGGGTGACCTTCCTGGTCGGCGAGAACGGCGTCGGGCAAGTCCACCATCGTCGAGGCGGTGGCGATGGCCTACGGCCTGTCCCGCGAGGGCGGGTCGCGGCAGGCCGACCACCGGACCCGTTCCACCGAGTCACCGCTGGGGGACGTGCTGCGCCTCCAGCGGGGCATCGGGGCGGCGCGGTGGGGGTTCTTCCTGCGGGCCGAGACCATGCACGGCTTCTTCACCTACCTCGAGGAGAACCCGGGCGACGGCGGAGCCGCGGTTCCACGAGATGAGCCACGGCGAGTCGTTCCTCGCGGTGCTGGAGACCCGCTTCGACTCCCCCGGGTTCTACTGCCTCGACGAGCCCGAGGCGGCGCTGTCGTTCTCCTCGACGCTGGCGCTGATGTCGCACGCTCGACCGGATCGCCGGCGACGGCGGGCAGGTGCTCTGCGCGACCCACTCCCCGGTCCTCGCGGCGCTCCCGGGCCGAGCCGTCGCTGGAGGTCGGCCCGTGGGGGCTGCGGCGTACGACGTGGGAGGAGCTGGAGCTGCGTGCAGCACTGGAAGGCGTACCTCGACGCGCCGGGACGCTACCTGCGGCACGTGCTGGAGGACTGAGCCGGCCCGGCCCCGCGTCGGCAGGCGCCCAGGGCGCGTCTACGACCAGAACGCACGGAACGCCGAGTCCGGTCGGCGGGCCCGTCAGCGGGTGCGGCGCAGCAGGGCAGGAACATCGCGTCGGTGCCGTGCCGGTGCGGCCACAGCTGGAGCGTGCCGGGCAGCGGCCCGGCGGCGTCGGCGAGGTCGGGCAGGGCCGTGGCGGCGTCGAGGACCTCCACGTCGTCGCGGCCGTCGAGCACGGCGCCCACCACGCCCGCGGTCTCGGCCAGCACCGGCGAGCAGGTCGCGTAGGCCACGACCCCGCCCGGCCGGACCGACGCCAGCGCGGCGGTGAGCAGCGCCTGCTGGAGCGGGCACCAGCTCCTCGACGTCGCGGGCGGTACGCCGCCAGCGCGACTCCGGTCGGCGGCGCAGCGCACCGAGCCCGGAGCAGGGTGCGTCGACCAGCACCCGGTCGAACGTGCCGGGCGCCCAGGCGGGCCGGGTGCCGTCGGCCACGACCACCCCGGCCAGGCCGGCGGACGCGGCCGCGGTGGCGCGCCGCGACCAGCACCGCCCGGTGCGGCTGCCGCTCGGAGGCCAGCAGCCGGGCCCCGCGCTCGGCGGCCAGCGCCGCGAGCAGCGCGGACTTGCCGCCCGGCCCGGCGCAGACGTCGAGCCAGCGCTCGTCGCGCCCGTCGACGCGGCGCCTGCGCGAGCCCGAGCGCGACCAGCTGCGAGCCCTCGTCCTGCACGCCGGCCCGGCCCTCGGCCACCGCGGCCACCGCGGCCGGGTCGCCGCCCGGCAGCTCCACGGCGTACGGCGACCGGACGGAGGCGGCTGCCCCGGCCTCGACCAGCTCGTCCACGGTCGCCAGGCCGGGCCGCGCGACCAGCATCACGCGCGGGGCGGCGTTGTCGGCGGTGAGGAGGTCGTCGAGCTCGTCGGCGCGGTCGCCCAGCGCCTCGGCCAGCGCGTCGACGACCCAGCGCGGGTGGGAGTGCGCGACGGAGGCGAAGCCGCGCGGGTCCTCCGGGCGCCACCAGCCGCACCCAGTCCGCGAGGTCGCGCTCGGCGACCCGGCGCAGCACGGCGTTGGTGAAGCCGGCCGGCCCCTGCCCGACCCGGGCCCGGACCAGGTCGACGGTCGTCGAGATCGCGGCGTGGGTCGGCACCCGCATCGCCAGCAGCTGGTGGGCGCCGAGCCGCAGCGCGTCGAGCACCTTGGCCTCGACCTTCGCGAGCGGCCGGTCGACGCAGGCGGCCAGCACGGCGTCGTACGTGCCCTGCCGCCGGATGGTGCCACTGGCCAGCTCGGTGACGAACGCCGCGTCGCGGCCGGTCAGTCCGTGCTTGCGGAGCACGTCGGGCAGCACGAGGTTGGTGTAGGCGTCGTCGACGCGGACCGCCTTGAGCACGTCGTACGCCGCGGCGCGCGGCGCGTCGACCGTGCGGCGGGCCGGCGGGCGGCCTCCGGCCTTCGGTTGCGGGCGGCGCCGGCCGCGTCGCGGGTCAGCCATCGTCGCCGTCGCGCTCGGCGAAGTACGCCTTCGCCAGCCGCTTCGGCGCCTTCGCCGCCCAGGCGTCGGTGATGATCTCGGCCAGCTCGTCGCGGTCGATCTCGCCGAGCCGGGACTGCTGCACGAGCACCGCGTTGTAGCCCCGGAAGTGGTCGATGGTGAAGAACGGCAGCCGGTCGTCCTCGACGAGGAGGCGCTTCTCGTGCTCGGTGGGGGTGACGATCACCAGCAGGTCGTCGTACATCTCCCCCGTCTCCGGGTCGACCGCGGTCTTGTGCGGCATCCGGTAGAGCAGGAACCCCTTGCCCTTCTCGCCCTTCGGGACCTTGTACGTCGGACGGTCGCCCCAGGAGGTGCCGAGCTCGACCTCGGGCAGGGCCAGGCAGATCGCGTCGATGTCGTCGGGAGTCGCGGGACGGCCCACGTCAGTCCCCGAACCGGGTGCCCGGGGCGAGCCGGACGCCGCGCGCCCAGTCGGCGGCGGCCATCTGCTTCTTCCCGAACGCCTTGACCTCGCCGAGCAGGACGGGCGCGGTGGCGGTGCCGACGTGGACGGCGTTCTTGGTGACCTCGACCAGCCCGGGCGCGAGCGGCTCGTGGTCGGTCGGCGACGGTGACCGGGCCGATCTTGATCCGCTCGCCGTCGTGGGTGCTCCAGGCACCGGGGCCGGGCGTGCACGCCCGGATCCGGCGGTCGACGGCGACGGCGGGCTCGGTCCAGTCGACGTGGGCGTCCTCGACCAGGATCTTCGGCGCGTAGGACACCCCGTCCTCCTGCTGCGGGCGCGCGACCAGGGAGCCGTCGGCGATGCCGTCGAGGGTCGCCACCAGCAGGCCGGCACCGCCCTCGGCCAGCCGGGCGAGCAGGTCGCCGGCGGTGTCGGTGGGACGGATCCGCTCGGTCATCACGCCGTACGCCGGGCCGGCGTCGAGCTCCTTGACGATGCGGAAGGTGGTGGCTCCGGTGACCTCGTCGCCGGCCCAGATCGCGTGCTGGACCGGGGCCGCGCCACGCCAGGCGGGCAGCGCCGAGAAGTGCAGGTTGACCCAGCCGTGGGTCGGGATGTCGAGCGCGGACTGCGGCAGCAGCGCGCCGTACGCCACCACCGGGCAGCAGTCCGGCGCGAGTGCCTTGAGGGCGTCCTGGAAGTCGGGGTCGCGCGGGTGCTCGGGCTTCAGGACGGGTACGCCGAGGGCGGCGGCGCGCTCCGCGACGGGCGAGGGCAGCAGCCTGCGGCCGCGGCCGGCGGGCGCGTCGGGGCGGGTGACCACGCCGACCAGCTCGTGGTCGGAGGCGGCGATGGCGTCGAGGGACGGCAGGGCCACCTCGGGGGTGCCGGCGAAGACGACCCGCATCAGAGACCCAGGCCGTTGGTGCGGTGCGGGGACAGCCGCACCACCGGGCGCTCGGCGCCGAACCAGTCGGACTCGCGGATCTCCTTCATCGCCAGCTTGCGGGCCTCGGGGTCGAGCTTGTCGATGAAGAGGATGCCGTCGAGGTGGTCGGTCTCGTGCTGGATCGCCCGGGCCAGCAGCTCGCTGCCCTCGATCCGCACCGGCTCGCCGTGCATGTCGAACCCGGTGGCCACCACGGACAGGGCCCGGCGGCACTCGTAGGTCAGCTCGGGCAGCGACAGGCAGCCCTCGAGCCCCTCCTGCTGCTCCTCGGACAGGTCGAGCGAGGGGTTGACCAGGTGCCCGACCTCGCCGCCGACGTTCCAGGTGAACACGCGCAGGCCGACCCCGATCTGCGGCGCGGCCAGGCCGGCCCCGGGCGCGTCGAGCATGGTGTCGGTGAGGTCGGCGACGAGGCGGCGCAGCTCCTTGTCGAACGTGGTGACCTCGGTCGCGCGGCTGCGCAGGACCGGGTCGCCGAACAGGCGGATGGGCTGGATGGCCACGGGGCTCCTCGGGTCGGGGGTGCGGCGTCGATTCTAGGAGACGACCGGGCGGCTCCGGACCGGACTAGAGGGCAACCGGGTCGACCTGGACCCGGACCGCGTCGAGCTTGCGCGCGGACCGGAGCCGTTGCAGCTCGCCGAGCGCGTCGCTGAGGGCGGTGCCGAGCGTGCGCGGCACGCGGACCACGGCCCGCACCTCCTCGGTCCCCTCCACCGGGGCCGGCCCGAGCAGCTCGGCACCGTCGGGCCGGGCCAGCAGGGTGAGCGCGTCGTCGACCGCACCGGGGCTGCCGGTGATGGTGGCCAGCCGGCTGGCCGGGGGCAGGTGCGCCGAGCGGCGCTCCTCCATCTCGCGCCGGGCGAAGCCGGAGGGGTCCCAGCGGACCAGGGCCTGGAGGACGTGCTCGGCCGGGTCACCGACGGCGACCACCCGTCCGCCGGGGGCGACTGAGCGCGGCGGCGTTCATCCAGCGGCGCAGCGCCTCCTCGTGGGTGCGCAGGTCGAGCCGGGCCAGGGCCAGCCAGGTGTCGAGCAGCAGCACGGCGGCGTACCCGCCGGCGGCGACCGGCTCCGCACCCGGCGTCGCGACCACGATCGCGGGCTCGGCGTCGACCGTGGCCAGCACCCGCTCGCCGCCGGAGCCGCGCACCACCGTGCCCGGGAACGCGCGGCCGAGCTCCTCGGCGGTGCGCACCTCGCCGCGGACCGGGGCGCGCAGGCCGCGGTGGCCGCACTCCGGGCAGGCCCAGGTCTCCTCGACGTGCGCGCACCAGCCGCAGGCCGGCGGCGAGGTCGCGTCGGCCAGGCGCAGCGGGCCGGCGCAGGCGGTGCACCGGGCCGGCGTACGGCAGCGCTCGCAGGCCAGGCTGGTGGCGTACCCGTGGCGGGGGGTCTGCACCAGCACCGGCCCGTGCTCGAGGGCGGCCCGGATCGCGGCGTACGCCTGCTGGGGCAGCCGCTCGGAGCGGGCGCGGGGATCGCGGGCGAGGTCGCGGTCGGAGGCGCCGGAGACCTCGACGGTCAGCGCCGCCCGCACCACCTCGCGTGGCGGTGCGATCTCGCGGGCCCAGCCGGTGGTGAGGAGGTACTCCGCCTCGACGGTGCGGGCGAACCCGCCGACCAGGGCCGCGGTGTGCTGGCGGGCGGCGCGGGTGAGCAGCACCTCGCGGGTGTGCGGGTAGGGCGCGCGCGGCTCGGCGTGCAGGTCGTCGCCGTCGTCCCAGACCACCACCAGGCCGAGGTCGCGCACGGGAGCGAACGCCGCCGCCCGGGTGCCGACGACGATGCGGCGGGCGCCCCGGGAGACCGCCAGGAAGTCGCGGTAGCGCGCGGACGGCCCGACGTCGGCCCGCAGCGCCACGTGGTGGCCCTCCCCGAGCACGGACAGCAGAGCGGCGTCCACCCGGTCCACGTCCTTGCCGTCGGGCACGCAGAGCAGGGCGCCGCGCCCCGAGGCGTACGTCGCGGCGGCCGCCCGGGCGACCAGGTCCGGCCAGTCGGCCCCGGGCGCGGCCGACCAGACCGCGTGCGGCACCCCGCCGGCGGCCAGCGACTCCACGAACGCCGGGCCGTGCGTGTGCTGGTGCCAGGCCGCGGCGGCCGCGGCCACGTCCACCGCCGGCTCGCGGGGCGGGGGTGGACTCCTGCTTCTCGGTGGTGGCGTGGCGGGGCGGGACGGCGAGGCGCAGCACGTCGGCGCGGGCGCCGGCGTACCGGCGGGCCACGTCGGCGCTCAGCGCGACGATCTCGGGGTGGAGCACCGGCTCGGCGCTGACCACCCGACGCAGCGGGGCCAGCCGTCCCTCGTGCTCGCTGGTCGCGGCGCGGGCGACGACGTACCCGTCGACGTCCTGGCCGGCGAAGCGGACCTTGACCCGGGCGCCCGGCCACCGCGGTGTCGGCCATCGTCTCGGGCACGAGGTAGTCGAAGGGCCGGTCGAGGTGGGCCAGCGGCAGGTCGACGAGGACCTGCGCGACCGGGTCGGTGGCGGCGGCCGCGACCGGCGCCTTCTTGGCCGGGCGGCGACCGGTCCGGGCCGCGGCGCGCGCGAGCCCGGGCAGCATGTCGTGCTGCCCGGGCTCGGAGCCGGCGGGCTCGGCGGCGCGGTCGTCGGTCACGGCGGTATTCCTACCAGCCGGCGCGGACACGTCCGGACCGGCGTCGGGCGGCGGAGCTGGCTGACCACGCAAAACTGGCGCTTACCTCGCGAAGTTTCGCGTGGTAAGCGCCAGTTTCACTAGGTACCTAGTGAATCCTGCAGTCCTCAGGCGCCGGCGGCGGCCTTGAGCGCCTCGGCGCGGTCGGTGCGCTCCCAGGTGAACTCGGGGAGCTCGCGGCCGAAGTGGCCGTACGCCGCGGTCTTGGCGTAGATCGGGCGCAGCAGGTCGAGGTCCTGGATGATCGCGGCCGGGCGGAGGTCGAACACCTCGAGCACGGCCTTCTGGATCGCCTCGTCGGAGACGGTGCCGGTGCCGAAGGTCTCGATGAAGACGCCCACGGGCTGCGCCTTGCCGATCGCGTAGGCGACCTGCGCCTCGCAGCGGCGGGCGAGCCCGGCGGCCACGACGTTCTTGGCGACCCAGCGCATGGCGTACGCCGCGGAGCGGTCCACCTTCGACGGGTCCTTGCCGGAGAACGCGCCGCCACCGTGGCGGGCCATGCCGCCGTAGGTGTCGACGATGATCTTGCGGCCGGTCAGGCCGGCGTCGCCCATCGGGCCGCCGACGACGAAGCGCCCGGTCGGGTTGACCAGCAGGCGGTAGCCCTCGGAGGGGATGTCGAAGGTCTCGAGCACCGGGTCGATCACGTGCTTCTTGATGTCGGCCTCGAGGGTGTCGAGACCGGTCTCCTCGGCGTGCTGGGTCGAGAGCACCACGGTGTCGACGCGCACGGGGCGGTTGTCGGCGTCGTACTCGATGGTGACCTGGGTCTTGCCGTCGGGGCGCAGGTAGACCAGCGTGCCGTCCTTGCGGACCGCGGAGAGGCGCTCGGAGAGGCGCTGCGCGATCACGATCGGCAGCGGCATGAGCACGTCGGTGTCGTCGCAGGCGTAGCCGAACATCAGGCCCTGGTCGCCGGCACCCTGCTTGTCCATCGCGTCGACGGAGGCGCCGAGGCGGGCCTCGTGGCCGGTGTCGACGCCCTGGGCGATGTCGCCGGACTGTCCGCCGATGGCGACCATGACGCCGCAGGACTCGCCGTCGAAGCCCTTCTCGGAGGAGTCGTAGCCGATGGCGAGGATGCGGTCGCGGACCGTCTGCTTGATGTCGACGTACCCGGTGGTGGTCACCTCGCCGGCGACGACGACCAGGCCGGTGGTGAGGAGCGTCTCCACAGCCACCCGGCTGTGGGGATCCTGCTCCAGCATGGCGTCAAGCACTGAGTCGCTGATCTGGTCAGCAATCTTGTCGGGGTGACCCTCGGTCACAGACTCCGACGTGAAGAGGCGTCCAGCCACTGTCGTACCCACTCCCAATCGCGTGTGTTGAGCAAACCGAACTTTAACCCGAGTGTTTCAGGGTGGGACAACGGTCCCACCCGGTGGGTCAGAGCCGCACCCGCACCTGGTCCCAGATGGCGTGCGCGAGGGCGGTCTTGGTGCCCCGGGGCACCTCCACCGCCTCTCCGGTGGCGGCCAGGATGACCGCCTCGTTCTCGGGGCTGCCGAAGACGGCTCCCCCGCTGACGTCGTTGACGACCAGGAGGTCGCAGCCCTTGCGGGCGAGCTTGGCCCGGGCGAGGTCGAGGACCGACCCGCTGGCGTCGCCGGTCTCCGCGGCGAAGCCCACGACCACCGAGCCGGGCACGGGTCCGGTGGGTCGCGAGCTCGCGCAGGATGTCGGGGTTCTGGGTGAGGTCCAGCCGCGGCGCGGAGCCGTCGGCGGCCTTCTTGATCTTGTCCTCGCGGACCGTGGTCGGCCGGAAGTCGGCCGGCGCGGCGGCCATCACCACGGCGTCGGCGGACCCGGCGGCGGAGAGCACGGCGTCGCGGAGCTCGGCGGTCGTCGAGACCCGGACCACCTTCACGCCGGCCGGGTCGGGCAGCGTCACGTTGGCCGCGACCAGGGTGACCTCGGCGCCGCGGGAGGCGGCGGCCCGGGCCAGGGCGTAGCCCTGCAGGCCCGAGGAACGGTTGCCGAGGAAGCGGACCGGGTCGAGGTACTCGCGGGTGCCGCCGGCGGAGACGACGACGTGCCGCCCGGCCAGGTCGGGCGTGGTGACACCCCGGGAGAGCACGTCGCGGCAGAGGTCGAAGATCTCGGCCGGCTCGGGCAGCCGGCCCTTGCCGGTGTCGGCGCCGGTCAGCCGGCCCTCGGCGGGCTCGATGACCACGGCGCCGCGCTCGCGCAGGGTGGCCACGTTGGCGCGGGTGGCCGGGTGCTCCCACATCTCGGTGTGCATGGCCGGCGCGAACACGACCGGGCAGCGGGCGGTGAGCAGGGTGTTGGTGAGCAGGTCGTCGGCCAGGCCGTGCGCGGCCTTGGCCAGCAGGTCGGCGGTCGCCGGGGCGACCACGACCAGGTCGGCCTGCTGGCCGATCCGCACGTGCGGGACCTGGTGCACGTCGGCCCAGACCTCGGTGGAGACCGGCTTGCCGGACAGCGCCGCCCAGGTCGGCGCGCCGACGAACTCCAGGGCCGCGGCGGTGGGGACGACGGTGACGTCGTGGCCGGACTCGGTGAACCGGCGCAGCAGCTCGCAGGACTTGTACGCCGCGATCCCGCCGCTCACCCCGAGGACGACACGAGGCCGCCCCCCGGATGCGGGAGCGGCCGTGTCGGTGCTGTGCTGGTCGGCACTGTCGGTCATGGGACCGATGATGTCACTCGTTGGTGCTGAAGGAGGCCTCGGCGGCGGCGGCCTTGGCGGCGGCCTCCTCGGCGGCCAGCTCGGCGGGGTCGATGTCCTCGCAGGTCAGCAGGTCGTCGTTGATCTCGCGGAGCGCGATCGAGAGCGGCTTCTCCTGGACGTGGGTGTCCACGAGCGGCCCGACGTACTCCAGCAGGCCCTCACCGAGCTGCGAGTAGTAGGCGTTGATCTGGCGCGCGCGCTTGGCGCTGTAGAGAACCAGCTTGTACTTCGAGTCCGTCTTGGTGAGGAGATCGTCGATCGAGGGGTAGGTGACACCCTCGCCCTTGGGAACAGACACGTGGACAGGCCTCACAGTTTGTCGGGGGATGAATCGGGCTCGAGCTCGAGCCGCAGTAACTTTACCAACTCCTCCGCCGCAGCGTGAATCTCGTGGTTCACGATGGTGACGTCGAACTCCGGCTCCGCGGCCAGCTCGGTCCGCGCAGTGGCAAGACGGCGCTCCCGCTCGGCCTCGCTCTCGGTGCCCCGCCCGGTCAGCCGGCGGACCAGCTCCTCCCACGACGGCGGCTTGAGGAAGACGAACAGCGCCTCCGGCATCGTCTCCCGCACCTGCCGGGCGCCCTGGAGGTCGATCTCGAGCAGCGCCGGTCGGCCCGCGGCCAGGGCCTTCTCGACCGGCTTGCGGGGCGTGCCGTAGCGGTGCGTGCCGTGCACGACGGCCCACTCGAGCAGCTCGTGCTCGGCGACCATGCGGTCGAACTCCTGCTCGGAGACGAACCAGTAGTGCACGCCGTCCTGCTCCCCCGGGCGCGGGGCGCGCGTGGTCGCGGACACCGAGATCCAGACCTCGGGGTGGTTGCTGCGGATCACCGCCGCGACGGTGCCCTTGCCGACGGCGGTGGGCCCGGCCAGGACGACGAGGCGGGAGGGCGGGCGGTCAGTCACGCGAGGAGAACTCGGCCTCGAGGGCCGCGACCTGCTTGGCACCGAGCCCGCGGACCCGCCGGCTCTCGGCGATGCTCAGCCGCTCCATGACCTGGCGGGCCCGGACCTTGCCGAGGCCGGGCATGGACTGGAGGAGGTCGATGACCTTCATCTTGCCGATGACTTCGTTGGTCTGGCCCGCGTGCAGGACCTCCACGATCGAGGCACCGGAGTTCTTCAGCCGGTTCTTGACCTCGGCACGTTCCCGGCGGGATGCGGCTGCCTTCTCGAGCGCGGCGTGGCGCTGTTCGGGAGTGAGCGGGGGCAGAGCCACGGGCGAATCCTCAGTGCTGGTGGAGGGATGAGTGGTCAATCTAGCCATTCCCGTCGTCGCACGGCAACGCCGGGGCGGCAAAGCGCGCGGGCCTGTTCCTCAGGTCACAGCAGGGGTTGCTTGCAGATGTCGAGCGCGTGCTGCTCGATGCCCTGGGTGGCCGTCACGACCTCCTGGCTGGACAGCACCGACGCCGCCCCGCGCACCGTGCGCCGGTCCTCGCGGGACAGGTCCTTCGGCAGGCCGCCGCCGGTGATGTCGTCGGGGCTGACCCCGGTCTCCTCCAGCGCGGACTGCAGTCCCTCGAGGGCGTTGACCAGGGTCTGCCACTCGTCCTTGAGGTCGCTGGGGGCCCTCGACGCCAGGCCGCGGAGGGTCGGGAGCGCGTCGATGAACGCCCCCGCTCCGCCCTCGTCGACGGCCCGGGTGAGGCCGGGGGCGTCCTTCTTCACCTGCGCGCAGTAGGCGTCGCGCCGGTCGCCCTCGCTCTCCGAGCACCCGCTGGCGGCCAGCAGTACGGCGGCCGCGGCCGCGAGCGCCGTCGTACGACCCAGGCGAGCGCATCAGCCCACCAGCGCGCGGAAGGCGTCGTTGGCGCGCGCGGCCGCCTCGCGCAGGGCGTCGACCGACGGGCCGGCGCCGAGGATCTCGCGCGAGGAGCTGGGGACGACGTTGCCGACCTGGTCGCCGAAGATCCGGGCCACGGCCTCCGCGTCGCCGCCCTGGGCACCCACCCCGGGCGCCAGCAGCGGTCCGTTGATGGCGAGGTCCTCGTCGGTGCGGCCGATGGTGGCGCCGACGACCGCACCGAAGGAGCCGAGCGGCTCGGCGCCCTCGTTGAGCGCGGCGAGCTCGGCGAGCACCGTGCCGGCCACGCTCAGCGAGCCGAACCGGTCGTGCAGCGCGCGGGCGTGCTGGACCTGGTCGGCGCCGGGGTTGGAGGTGAGGGCGAGCACGAAGAGGCCGGCGTCGTGGGCCCGGGCGGCGTCGACGAAGGGCTGGACCGAGCCGAACCCGAGGAACGGGCTGACCGTGATCGCGTCCGCTGCCAGCGTCGATGCCGGGTCGAGGTAGGCGTCGGCGTACCCCTGCGCGGTGGTGCCGATGTCGCCGCGCTTGACGTCGAGGAGCACCAGCGCGCCGGCGGCCCGGGACTCGGCGAGGACGCGTTCGAGGACCGCGATCCCCCGGCTGCCGTGCCGCTCGAAGAACGCCGACTGCGGCTTCACCACGGCGGACACCGGCGCCAGCGCCTCGACCGCGGTGAGGGCGAACCGCTCGAGGCCGGCCGGGGTGTCGTCGAGCCCCCACGCCCGGAGCAGGGCGGCGTGCGGGTCGATGCCCGGGCAGAGCGGACCGCGCTGGTCCATCGCGGCGCGCAGGCGGGCTCCGAATGGGGTGTTCATGCGGGGTCCCCGTTCGAAGCGGAGCGAAGCGAGCATTCGAATGGGGTGCTCATGCGGGGTCCCCGTTCGAAGCGGAGCGAAGCGAGCATTCGAATGGGGTGCTCATGCGGGTCCTCCGAGGTCGGCCGCGGCACGGGCGGCACAGGTGGGGTCGTGCAGCAGGCCGGCGCCGATCTGGACGGCGACGGCCCCGGCGGCGAGGAAGGCGCGGACGTCCGCGGCACAGCTGGCTCCCCCGGCGGCCACGACCGTCAGGTCCGGCAGGGCGGTGTGTACGTCGTGGACGCAGCGCAGCGCGACCGGGTGGATCGCCGGGCCGCTGAGGCCGGCGACCCGGCCGTCGGGCAGGAGCGCGGGGAGCGCGTTGCCGAGCACCACGGCGTCGGCGCCCGCTTCCCGCCACCGCGCGGGCGACCTCGACCACCCGGGCCGGGTCGTGCCCGAGCTTGGCCAGCACCGGCAGCCGGCCGGGCAGGTCGCGGCGGACCGCGGCGACCACCCGCGCCGCCTGGAACGGCTCGCGGGCATCGAAGAGGCCGAGCTCCACCGCGTCGGGGGCCGACAGGTTCAGCTCGATCCCGTCCACGCCGGGCGCGTTGCCCAACCGTCGCGCGAGGTCGGCGTACTCCCCCAGCGACGCGGCGGCGATCGAGACGAAGGTGCGTACGTCGTGCGCGGCCAGCCAGGGCAGCTCGGTGGCGAGGAACTGGTCGAGGCCGGGGTTCTGCAGGCCGGTCGCGTGCACGAAGCCGGCCGCGGTCTCGTGGACGCGCTGGCCGGTGGCGCCGTCGCGGGAGTCGAGGGTGATCGACCGGGTGGTGAACCCGCCCAGCCCGGCCAGGCCGCCGAGGGCGTCGAGCTCACGGCCGGTGCCGCCGCAGCCCGCGGCGACGAGGACCGGCGAGGCCAGCGGGACGCCGGCCAGCCGGACCGGCTCGGTCACCGGCGCGCTCACCGGGCCCGCTCCAGCGCGTCCGGCACAGCGTCGCGGTGACCGGCCTCGAGCTCGGTCCATCGCACCCGGTCGCCACGGAAGACGGGACCCTCGACGCAGGCGCGGACCCGGCGCGCGGCGCCGGCCTCCCCGACCACGGGGACCGCGCAGCCCTGGCAGAGGCCGGTGCCACAGGGCTGGTGGACCTCGACGGCGGTCTGGCTCCAGGCCCCGTGCTGCTCGGCGGCGGCGGCCACGGCGTGCAGGCTCGCGGTCGGGCCGGCGGCGTACACCACGTCGGCTCCGGAGCGGGCCACCACGTCGGCGACCGACGAGGCCACGCTGCCCCGGGCGCCGACCGAGCCGTCGCCGGTGAGCACGGTGACCGCGCGGGCGGTACGCCGCGCGTCCAGGGCGCCGAGCAGGTGCGTCTCGTCGGGGGCGGCGAGCAGCATCGTGACCACGCAGCCGCGCTCGCGCAGGCGCTCGGCGAGGGGGAACAGCGGTGCGGCGGCGTACCCCTCCCCCACGAGCAGCGTGGTGACCGGCTCCTTGGGCAGCGCGAACGGCCGGCCGAGCGGCCCGGTGATCTCGACCGGTGCGCCCTGGCCGAGGCCGGCCAGCCAGCGGGACCCGACGCCGACCGGCTCGACCACGATCTCGATGGTGGCGCCGTGGCTGCCGGTCGGGCGGACCTTGTGGATCCAGAAGCTGCGGCGGGCGAGGTGCCCGCGCGGGAGGGTGTGGCCGACCGAGACCGCGACGAAGGCACCGGGCCGGTAGAGGTCGGCGATCCCGGGTGCGACCAGGGTCAGGTGGCGGTAGGCGCCGACCCGCTTGTTGGACAGCACCTCACCGGTGACGTGGACCGGTCCGCTCATGCCCCGCCGTCCGCTCGGGCCAGCCCGCGCAGGATCCGGGCCGGCCACAGCGGGCCCTCGTAGACGAACGCGGTGTAGCCCTGCAGGAGCGTGGCCCCGGCCGCCAGCCGGGCCCGGGCGTCCTCGACCGTGGTGATGCCGCCGACGCCGACGAGGGTGAGGTCGTCGCCGACGCGGCCGCGCAGCAGGCCGAGCACCTCCAGCGCGCGGGCGGTGAGCGGCCGGCCGGACAGTCCGCCTGCCCCGATCCGCTCCACCTCGGCCGGGTCGGTGGCCAGACCGGCGCGGCTGATGGTGGTGTTCGTGGCGATGATCCCGTCCAGCCCGACGGCGCCGGCGAGGTCGGCGACCGCGAGGACGTCGTCGTCGGAGAGGTCGGGGGCGATCTTGACCAGGAGCGGCACCCGCCGGTCGCCGGTGACCTCGTCGGCCCGGCGTCGTACGGCGCGCAGCAGCGGCTCGAGCTTCTCGACGGCCTGGAGGTCACGCAGCCCCGGGGTGTTCGGGGAGCTGACGTTGACGACGAGGTAGTCGGCGTACGGCGCCAGCAGACCGGCCGACTTCTCGTAGTCGTGGACCGCCTGGTCCTCCGGGACGACCTTGGTCTTGCCGATGTTGACGCCGAGGACGGGGCCGGGCCCGCCGTGGGTGCCCCGTCGGGCGGCGCGCTCGGCGAGGCGACGGGCGACCACCTCGGCGCCGTCGTTGTTGAAGCCCATCCGGTTCACCACGGCCCGGTCGGCCGGGAGCCGGAACAGCCGCGGCGTCGGGTTGCCGGGCTGCGGCTCGCCGGTGACCGTGCCGACCTCCACGTGGCCGAAGCCGAGGCCGGCCAGGCCGTCGATGCCGACCGCGTTCTTGTCGAACCCGGCCGCCAGGCCCGAGCCGGTTGGGGAAGGTCAGCCCCATCGCCTCGACCGGCCCGGCGGGCAGCAGGCGGGACGCCGTACGCGTGAGCGGGCCGGCCGCCCGGATCGCCCGGAAGCCGGCGTGGTGCGCCTGCTCGGGGTCGGTCCGGGTCAGCAGGTGGTCGAACGCGAGGCGGTACAAGGTCACGAGCTTTCCCGGTGGCTGGCGGCGAGCTTCGCCCAGTCCTGCAGGCTGCGCACCCCGATGTCGCCGCGGCGCATCGCCTCCATGCCGTGCACGGCGGCGCCGAGCCCCTGCACGGTGGTGATGCACGGGATGTTCGCCATGATCGCCGCGGTGCGGATCTCGTAGCCGTCCACCCGCGCCGAGCTGCCGCTGGTCGACCCGTTCGGCGTGTTGATGACCAGGTCGATCTCGCCGTCGAGGATCAGCCCGACGGTGGTCTTCTCGCCGTCCGGCCCGGGGCCCTCGAAGTGCTTGCGCACGACGGTCGCCCGCACGCCGTTGCGGCGCAGCACCTCGGCGGTCCCCTCGGTGGCCAGGATCTCGAAGCCGTTGTCGGCCAGCACCTTGATCGGGAAGACCATGTGGCGCTTGTCCCGGTTGGCCATGCTCACGAAGACCCGGCCCTCGGTGGGCAGCGGACCGAACGCGCCGGCCTGGGCCTTCGCGAAGGCGGTGCCGAAGTCGGCGTCGAGGCCCATCACCTCGCCGGTGGACTTCATCTCCGGCCCGAGCACGGTGTCGACGTTGCGGCCGTCGGGGGTCTTGAACCGGTTGAACGGCATCACCGCCTCCTTGACCGCGATCGGCTGGTCGACCGGCAGCGTGCCGCCGTCGCCCACCGTCGGGAGGAGCCCCTCGTCGCGCAGCTGCTTGACCGAGGCGCCGAGCATCACCCGGGCCGCGGCCTTGGCCAGCGGCGTCGCGGTCGCCTTGGAGACGAACGGCACGGTCCGGCTGGCCCGCGGGTTGGCCTCGAGGACGTAGAGCACGTCGGAGCCGAGGGCGTACTGGATGTTCAGCAGCCCGCGTACGCCGACGCCGCGGGCGATCGCCTCGGTGGCGGCCCGGATCCGGCTGATCTCGGCGGCACCCAGCGTGATCGGCGGCAGCGCGCACGAGGAGTCACCGGAGTGGATGCCGGCCTCCTCGATGTGCTCCATCACGCCGCCGAGGAAGAGCTCCTCGCCGTCGAACAGGGCGTCCACGTCGATCTCGACCGCGTCGTCGATGAACCGGTCGACCAGCACCGGGTGCTCCGGGCTGATCTCGGTGGCCCGCTGGATGTAGCCCTCGAGCGACTCGTCGTCGTACACGATCTCCATGCCGCGACCGCCGAGGACGTACGACGGGCGCACGAGCACCGGGTAGCCGATCTCGGCGGCGATGCGCTGGGCGTCGGGGAAGGAGGTCGCCATGCCGTGCTTGGGCGCCGGCAGCCCCGCCTCGGCGAGCACCCGGCCGAAGGCACCGCGCTCCTCGGCGAGGTGGATGGCGCCCGGGGAGGTGCCCACGATCGGCACCCCGGCGTCCTCCAGCCCCTGGGCCAGGCCGAGCGGGGTCTGCCCACCGAGCTGGCAGATGACGCCCGCGATCGGTCCGGCCAGCCGCTCGGCGTGGACGATCTCGAGCACGTCCTCCAGCGTCAGCGGCTCGAAGTAGAGCCGGTCGGAGGTGTCGTAGTCGGTCGAGACGGTCTCGGGGTTGCAGTTGACCATGATCGTCTCGTAGCCGGCCTCGGAGAGGGCCAGCGAGGCGTGCACGCAGGAGTAGTCGAACTCGATGCCCTGGCCGATCCGGTTCGGACCGCTGCCGAGGATGATCACCGCCTCCTTCTCGCGCGGCTGCACCTCGGTCTCCTCGTCGTAGGAGGAGTAGTGGTACGGCGTGCGGGCGGCGAACTCGGCGGCGCAGGTGTCGACGGTCTTGAACACCGGCCGGATGCCGAGCGCGTGGCGCACCCCGCGGACGACGGCCGGGCTGAGGTCGCGGATCTTGCCGATCTGGACGTCGGAGAAGCCGTGCCGCTTGGCCCGGCGCAGCACCTGCGGGGTGAGCTCGGGCGCGGCGGCGATCTCGCCGGCGATCTCGTTGATCAGCGCGAGCTGGTCGACGAACCACGGGTCGATGGCGGTCGCGTCGAAGATCTCCTCCGGGGTGGCCCCGGCGCGGATCGCGTCCATGACCTTCTTGAGCCGGCCGTCGTGCGGCGTCCGGACGTCCTCGAGGATCGCGTCCTTGTCGAGCTCCACCCACCGGTGGCTCCAGTCGAAGACGGCGTCCTTGCTCTCCAGGGAGCGCAGCGCCTTCTGCAGGGCCTCGGTGAAGTTGCGGCCGATCGCCATCGCCTCGCCGACCGACTTCATGTGCGTGGTCAGCGTGGGGTCGGCGCCGGGGAACTTCTCGAACGCGAACCGCGGGACCTTGACGACCACGTAGTCCAGGCTGGGCTCGAAGCTGGCCGGGGTCTCGCGGGTGATGTCGTTGGGGATCTCGTCGAGGGTGTAGCCGATGGCCACCTTGGCCGCGATCTTGGCGATCGGGAAGCCGGTGGCCTTCGACGCCAGCGCGCTCGAGCGGGAGACCCGCGGGTTCATCTCGATGACGACGAGACGCCCGTCTGCCGGGTTCACGGCGTACTGGATGTTGCAGCCGCCGGTGTCGACGCCGACCGCGCGGATGATCCCGATCGCCATGTCGCGCATGTGTTGGTACTCGCGGTCGGTGAGCGTCATCGCCGGCGCGACCGTGATCGAGTCGCCGGTGTGCACGCCCATCGGGTCGAGGTTCTCGATCGAGCAGATGATCACCACGTTGTCCGCGGTGTCGCGCATGACCTCGAGCTCGTACTCCTTCCAGCCGAGGATCGACTCCTCGAGGAGCACCTCGGTGGTCGGGCTGGCGGCCAGGCCGGCACCGGCGATGCGGCGCAGGTCGGTCTCGTCGTAGGCCATCCCGGAGCCGGTGCCGCCCATGGTGAAGCTGGGCCGGACCACCATCGGGTAGCCGAGCTCGTCGGCCGCGGCCAGGCAGTCGTCCATCGTGTGGCAGATCGCCGACCGGGCGACCTCGCCGCCGAGGTCCTCGACGATCTTCTTGAACACCTGGCGGTTCTCGCCGCGGTCGATGGCCTCGATCGAGGCGCCGATCAGCTCCACGCCGTACTTCTCGAGCACGCCGTTCGCGTCGAGCGCGACCGCGCAGTTGAGCGCGGTCTGGCCGCCGAGCGTGGCCAGCAGCGCGTCGGGGCGCTCGTGGGCGATCACCTTCTCGACGAACTCCGGGGTGATCGGCTCGACGTACGTCGCGTCGGCGAACTCGGGGTCGGTCATGATCGTGGCCGGGTTGGAGTTGACCAGGATGACCCGGATCCCCTCGGCCTTGAGCACCCGGCACGCCTGGGTGCCGGAGTAGTCGAACTCGCAGGCCTGGCCGATGATGATCGGCCCGGAGCCGATGACCAGGACGGACGGATGTCCTCGCGCTTCGGCATGTCAGGCCTCCTCGCGCGGCTGGTCGGAAGTCCGCAATTGCGGGGTTGTGACAGGTTTTCCGGCCCCGGACATGTCATTCGGCTGCAATTGCGGAGTTGCGCCCGCCACCCCCGCCATCAGGTCGGCGAACCGGTCGAAGAGGTACGCCGCGTCGTGCGGGCCGGCCGCCGCCTCGGGGTGGTACTGCACGGAGAAGCTGCGCAGGTCGCCCTCCGGCGAGCGCAGCTCGAGGCCCTCGACCACGTCGTCGTTGAGGCAGACGTGGCTGACCGTCGCGACGCCGTACGCCGTCTCGGTCGGCCGGTCGAGCGGGGCGTCGACGGCGAACCCGTGGTTGTGCGCGGTGACCTCGACCTTGCCGGTCGTGCGGTCCATCACCGGCTGGTTGATGCCGCGGTGGCCGTACTTCAGCTTGTAGGTGCCGAAGCCGAGCGCCCGCCCGAAGAGCTGGTTGCCGAAGCAGATGCCGAAGTAGGGCAGGCCCCGCTCCAGCGCCGCGCTGCAGCAGCTCGACCTGGCCGGTGGTGGCCGCCGGGTCGCCCGGGCCGTTGGAGAAGAACAGCCCGTCCGGCTGCACCGCGAGGACGTCGTCGAGCGACGCGGTCGCGGGGAGGACGTGCACCTCGATCCCGCGGGCGGCCATCATCGCCGGCGTCATCGCCTTGATGCCGAGGTCGAGCGCGGCCACGGTGAACCGCTTCTCGCCCACGGCCGGCACGACGTACGCCTCCTGGGTGGAGACCTCGCCGGCCAGCTCGGCGCCGGCCATCTGCGCGGACGCCGCGGACCCGGGCCAGCAGCGCCTCGGGGTCGGTCTCGACCGAGGAGATGCCGACGCGCATGGCGCCGCGCTCGCGCAGGTGGCGGGTCAGCGCCCGGGTGTCGATGCCGGAGATGCCGACGACGCCCTGCTCGCGCAGCTCGTCGTCGAGGGTGCGGCGCGCCCGCCAGTTCGACGAGATCCGCGCGGGGTCGCGCACGACGTACCCGCTCACCCAGATCTTCCGGGACTCCGGGTCCTCGTCGTTGACGCCGGTGTTGCCGACGTGCGGGGCGGTCATCACCACGACCTGGCGGTGGTACGACGGGTCGGTCAGCGTCTCCTGGTAGCCGGTCATGCCGGTGGAGAACACCGCCTCGCCGAACGTCTCGCCGGTCGCGCCGTAGGCGTCGCCGTGGAAGACGCGCCCGTCCTCGAGGACCAGCACGGCGCCGCTCATGCCGGGGTCCCCGCGGGAACGGGAGCGAAGCGAGGGTTCTCGTGGGGTGTTGCCAGCTTCCCGTCGATGCACGGTGGGCTTGCCGCGCAGGAACGTCGCCACCACCCGGCCGGGCAGCTCCATCCCGGCGTACGGCGTGTTCCGCGACAGCGAGGCGACCTCGGCGGAGTCGACCACCCGGCGTACCGACGGGTCGTAGAGCACGATGTTGGCGGGCTCGCCGACCGCGATCGGGCGACCGTGCTCGGCGACCCGACCGATCCGCGCCGGTGCGGCGGACATCCGCTCGGCGACCGCGGCCCAGTCGAGCAGGCCGGTGTCGACCATCGTCTCCTGCACGATCGACAGCGCGGTCTCGAGGCCGAGCATGCCGAACGCCGCGGCCTGCCACTCGCAGTCCTTGTCCTCGTGCGGGTGCGGCGCGTGGTCGGTGGCGACGATGTCGATGGTGCCGTCGGCCAGGCCGGCCCGGAGCGCCTCGACGTCCGCGGCCGAGCGCAGCGGCGGGTTGACCTTGTAGATCGGGTCGTACGTCGCGGCCAGCTCGTCGGTGAGGATCAGGTGGTGCGGGCACACCTCGGCGGTGACGTCCCAGCCCTTCTCCTTGGCCCAGCGGACGATCTCCACCGAGCCCGCGGTCGAGACGTGGCAGACGTGCAGCCGCGAGCCGACGTGGGCGGCGAGCAGGCAGTCGCGGGCGATGATCGCCTCCTCGGCGACCGCCGGCCAGCCGCGCAGCCCGAGCCGGCCGGAGAGCTCGCCCTCGTTCATCTGGGCGTCCTCGGTGAGCCGGGGCTCCTGGGCGTGCTGGGCGATGACGCCGTCGAACGCCTTGACGTACTCCAGCGCCCGGCGCATCAGCACCGGGTCGCTCACGCACTTGCCGTCGTCGGAGAAGACCCGGACGCGGGCGGCGGAGTCGGCCATCGCGCCGAGCTCGGCCAGCCGCTCGCCGGCCAGGCCGACGGTGACCGCACCGACCGGGTAGACGTCGCAGTGGCCGGCCTCGCGGCCCAGCCGCCAGACCTGCTCGACGACGCCGGCGGTGTCGGCGACCGGGTCGGTGTTGGCCATCGCGTGCACGGCGGTGAAGCCGCCCAGCGCCGCGGCCCGGGTGCCGGTCTCGACGGTCTCGGCGTCCTCGCGGCCCGGCTCGCGCAGGTGGGTGTGCAGGTCGACCAGGCCGGGCAGCGCGACCAGGCCGGTCGCGTCGACGGTCTCCGCGCCCGCGGCGTCCAGCCCGGTGCCGATCTCCTCGATGCTGCCGTCGCGGACCAGGATGTCGGTCGGCTCGCCGCCCAGGATGGCGGCTCCCTTGATGAGGTACGTCGTCATGCGCTCGCTCCGGTCGTCGTCTCGGGCTGGGTGTCGGTGGTGCCCACCGCGGGCTCGTTGCCGCCCAGCAGCAGGTAGAGCACGGCCATCCGCACCGCCACGCCGTTGGTCACCTGCTCGACGATCACCGACCGGTCCGAGTCGGCGACGTCGGCGGTGATCTCCATGCCCCGGATCATCGGCCCGGGGTGCATCACGATCGTGTGGTCCTGCAGGGTCGCCATCCGGCGGCCGTCGAGGCCGTAGCGGCGGCTGTACTCCCGCACCGTCGGGAAGAACGAGGCGTTCATCCGCTCCCGCTGGACCCGCAGCATCATCACCACGTCGGTCTTCGGCAGCACCGCGTCGAGGTCGTACGACGTGGCGACGCCCCAGCTGTCCACGCCGTACGGCAGCAGCGTCGGGGGCGCGACCAGGGTGACCTCGGCGCCGAGCGTCTGCAGCAGCAGCGCGTTGGAGCGGGCCACCCGGCTGTGCAGGACGTCGCCGACGATGGCGACCCGGCGCCCGGCCAGGTCGCCGAGGTGGCGCCACATGGTGAAGGCGTCGAGCAGGGCCTGCGTCGGGTGCTCGTGGGTGCCGTCGCCGGCGTTGATGACGCTGGAGCGCGACCAGCCGGCGTTGGCCAGCAGGTGCGGGGCGCCCGAGGCCCAGTGGCGTACGACGACCGCGTCGGCGCCCATCGCCTCCAGGGTGAGCGCGGTGTCCTTGAGCGACTCGCCCTTGCTGAGCGAGGAGCCCTTGGCGGAGAAGTTGATGACGTCCGCGGAGAGGCGCTTGGCGGCGGCCTCGAAGGAGATGCGGGTGCGCGTGGAGTCCTCGAAGAAGAGGTTCACGATGGTGCGACCGCGCAGGGCGGGCAGCTTCTTGATCGGGCGGTCGGCCAGCGAGCGGAGCTCCTCGGCCGTCTGCAGGATCAGCATGGCGTCGTCGCGGGTCAGGTCCGCGGCGCTCAGCAGGTGCTTCTTCATCGGCATGCTCACCGCGTCTCGGGTGCACCGCTCGCGCGTCCTCTCCGTCGTGCTCGCGAGCCGCACGGCGACCTTCTCGGCCAGCGACGTGGGCAGGTTCTTGCCGACGAAGTCGGCGCGGATCGGCAGCTCGCGGTGCCCGCGGTCGACGAGGACCGCCAGGCGCACGGCCTGCGGGCGGCCGATGTCGTTGAGGGCGTCCAGCGCGGCCCGGATGGTGCGGCCGGAGTAGAGGACGTCGTCGACCAGCACCACGACCTTGCCGTCGATGCCGCCCGACGGGATCTCGGTGGGCAGCAGGGTGCGGGCCGGCCGCATGCGCAGGTCGTCGCGGTACATCGTCACGTCGATGGACCCGACCGGGACGTCGGTGCCCTCCACGCGGGAGATGTTCGCGGCGATCCGGCGGGCCAGGTGCACGCCGCGGGTCGGGATGCCCAGCAGGACGAGGTCGCCGGCGCCCTTGTTGCGCTCGAGGATCTCGTGCGAGATGCGGGTGAGGGCCCGGGCGATGTCACGGGCGTCGAGGACGACGCGGTCGGGCTCTGCGTTCGTGGCCGGAGCGACGTCGTCGGGAACTGCGTCAGGAGATGCGCCGGGGGTGGCGTCGGGTACTGCGTTCGGGGCAGGCATCAGCGTGCCGGACCTCCTTCTCCGCCTCACGGGACGGCTCGTTAAAGGATGTCGATCGCAGCCGACCCTAGCACCCGCACCCCCTCATCCGTGACCCCGCCCATCCGCACGTCCTACCCCGCCGAACCGTGCGTTCTGGCGGGCCGAGCCGTGCGTTCTGGCGGGCCGAACCGTGCGTTCTGGCGGGCCGAGCCGTGCGTTCTGGCGGGCCGAACCGTGCGTTCTGGCGGGCCAACCGTGCGTTATGGCGCACAACGCACGGTTCGAGCCGCCACAAGCGCACGGTTCGGCGGAGCACAACGCACGGTTCGGCGGGGTCAGAGGTCGAGGGAGGCGAGGACGGTCTCGAGGGAGCGGTAGTACGTGGGATAGGCGAAGTGGACGCCGAGCGAGGGTGGGGACCGGGATCTCGGCGTGGATGGCGGTGGCGAGGATGCCGATCAGCTCACCGCCACTGGGGCCGACCACCGTCGCGCCCACGAGCACGCCACGGGAGGCGTCGGCGACGAGCTTGACCAGCCCGTCCTCCTTGGCGATCCAGCCGCGGGCCCCGAGGTCGCCGGTCGCGGTCACCACCGAGGACAGCTGCTCGCGCGCCTGCTCCTCCGAGAGCCCGCAGGCGCCGACCTCGGGTGCGGTGAACGTCGCCCGGGTGACGGCGCGGTAGTCCGCCCACGGACCGTCCTCGCCGAGGATGTCGCGGATGGCGACGGCCGCCTGGTACATCGACACGTGCGTGTAGGCGCCCTTGCCGGTGATGTCGCCGACCGCCCACAGCTTCTCGCCGGCCCGCATCCGCTCGTCGGTCTCCACGACCCTGGCCTCGGGGTCGACGCCGACGGTCTCGAGGCCGATGCCGGCCAGGTTGGTACGCCGCCCGGCCGCCACGAGCAGCTTGTCGGCGGTCAGCTCCTGCTCCCCCACCACGACGGTGAACGTGCCGTCGGCGTACGCGACCGAGTCCACGCCCGTCCCGGTGAGCACCTGGATCCCGTCGGCCGCGAACGCCTTCTCCAGCGCCTCACCGGCCTCGGGCTCCTCCAGCGGCAGCAGCCGCGGGGCACCCTCGACGACCGTGACCCGCACCCCGAAGCGCGCGAAGACCTGCGCCAGCTCGGCGCCGATCGCTCCCGCCGCCGATGACGACCATCGACGCGGGCAGCTCGGTGAGCCGCACCGCGTCGCGGTTCGTCCAGTACGGCGTGTCCGCCAGGCCGTCGATCGGGGGCACCGCCGGCGCCGTGCCGGTGTTGAGCACCACCCCCCGCCGCGCGACGTACGTCGTGCCGTCGACCTCGACCCGTCCGGGACCCGATGAGGGTGCCGCGGCCGCGCACGAAGGTGGCGCCGCTCTCCTCCAGCCGCTCCACGGCGACCTTGTCGTCCCAGTCGTCGGTGGCCTCGTCGCGGATCCGAGCGGCGACCGGACCCCAGTCGGGGGTCACCGTCGCGGATCCGCCGAAGTCGGGCACCCGACGGGCGCTGCGCCGAGCGTGCCGGCGGCGGCGATCATCATCTTCGACGGCACGCAGCCGAAGTAGGGGCACTCACCGCCGACGAGCCGTTCCTCGACCGCGACGCACGTCCAGGCCCGGCGCGGCCCAGCTTGATCGCCGCATGCTCGCCGCCCGGGCCGAGCCCGAGCACCACCACGTCCACCTCGCGGGTCACGTCCGTCATGACCCCAGCAAACCAGTGCCCGGGCGACCGTTGTCAGCGGGCGAGGTGCCGGGCCCGGGCGAACTGGAACAGCCCGTAGCACGCGATCCCGATCGCCAGGGCGCCGAGCATCCAGGGTCCGAAGGGCTGCTGGAGCACCTTGTGCAGGGCCTTGTCCGTGCTGCCGGACTTCTGCGGGTCCTGGGTGAACGCGGCGTACACGAAGAGCGCGCCGACCAGGCCGATCGCGATGCCCTTGGCGATGTAGCCGATCTTCCCGAACAGCAGGTAGGCCTTGCCGGCCTCGCCGGTCTTGCCCTCGGTGGCCAGCTTCTTCTGGAACTTCTCGTTCCACGCCGCCAGATCTGGCTGCCGCCGTACGCGATGATCGCCGCGCCGACCAGGCCGAGGATCAGCGGGCCACCGGGCAGGCCGAGGATCTTCGCGGAGAAGTCCTTCGCGCCGCTGCCGCCGCCGCCCTTGTGCATGAGGACGCTGATCGCCGCCCAGCAGACCGAGCCGTAGAGGATCGCCTTGAGCAGGTCGCTGGCCCGGTGCTTCCAGAGGTCGGCGCCGTCGTCCTCACCGTGCCCGAGGAAGAGGTCGAACAGGCGCCAGATGCACCAGCAGGAACATCCCGACCGCGACGAGCACGATCAGGAACGTCCCGAACGGCTGCTCCGCCAGCTGGGCCACCGCACCCTTGGTGGTGGCCTTGCCCTCGTAGTCGCCCATCGCCAGCTGGATCGCCAGCCACGCGAGCACGAGGTACACCACGCCGTACACGACGAGGCCGAACCGGACCGCCTTGTCGAACCACTCGCTGTTCTCCGCCTTGCGCCCGGCCCGTTCGGCCTGGCCCGCGACGCCACCATCCACGCTCATGTGAGTCTCCCTCTCCCGGCGACACCCTAGGTAGGGCAGGACCGGGAGAGTACCCGGTCTCGGTCCTAGGCTGCCGACATGGCTCTAGGTACCCACGACCACCACAACGATGCACGCAACGCCGAGGTCCTGGTGTGGGTCAACGGCGACCTGCTCCCCCGCGACCGCGCGGTGGTCTCCGTCTTCGACTCCGGCTTCGTCCTCGGCGACGGCGTCTGGGAGGGGCTCCGGGTCAGCGGCGGGCACCCGGCGTTCCTCGACCGGCACCTCGACCGTCTCGAGGAGGGCGCCCGGGCGATCATGCTCGACCTCGGCCTGACCCGCGCCGAGCTCACCGACGCCGATCTACGCGACCCTGCGCGCCAACGACATGACCGACGGCGTGCACGTGCGCCTGATGGTCACCCGGGGCGTGAAGTCCACGCCGTACCAGGACCCGCGGGTCACCGTCGGCCCGGCGACGGTCGTCATCATCGCCGAGCACAAGGAGCCGATGCCGGCCACCGTCACCGACGGCATCACCCTGTTCACCACGCACGTACGCCGCGCGACGCCGGACACCCTCGACCCGAAGCTCAACGCGCACAGCAAGCTCAACGACATCACCGCGTGCATCCAGGCCTACACCGCCGGTGCCGACGAGGCGCTGATGCTCGACCCGCACGGCTTCGTCGCGACCTGCAACAGCACCCACTTCTTCATCGTCACCCGGGCCGGGCGAGGTCTGGACCTCCGACGGCCGGTTCTGCCTCGGCGGCATCACCCGCGGCAACGTCCTCGAGGTCTGCGCGCAGGACGGCATCGTCGCGAAGGAGACGACGTTCAGCCTGACCGACGTCTACAACGCGGCCGAGGCGTTCGTGACCGGCACCTTCGCCGGCGTCGTCCCGGTGCGGACCGTCGACGGCCGCACCATCGGCGAGGGCCGGCGCGGCCCGGTGGTCGAGCGCCTGCAGCGGCTCTACCGGGAGTACGTCGCCGCCGACGTCGCGACGAGGAGCCACCCGTGACCGTCCGGGTCGCGATGTGGTCCGGCCCGCGCAACATCTCGACGGCGATGATGCGGGCCTGGGAGAACCGGCCGGACTGCGTCGTGGTCGACGAGCCGTTCTACGCGGCGTACCTCCATCGCACCGGCATCGACCACCCCGGGCGGGAGGAGGTCGATCGCCTCGCAGCCGACCGACCCGGTGGAGGTCGTGGCCGGCACTCGAGGCTCCGGTCGACGCGCGCCGGTCCACTACGCCAAGCACATGACCCACCACCTGGCCGAGGACGAGGACCTCGCGTGGGTCGCCCGCTTCCGCAACGTGCTGCTGATCCGCGACCCGGCCGAGGTGGTCGCCTCCTACGTCCGCTCCCGGGAGGCGTGCGAGCCCGAGGACATCGGCCTGCTGCAGCAGGAGCGACTGCTCGACGT
Organism: uncultured Actinomycetota bacterium; assembly: GCA_963721775.1. GTDB lineage: Bacteria > Actinomycetota > Actinomycetes > Propionibacteriales > Nocardioidaceae > Nocardioides. The sequence continues at coordinate 79,926 of CAVRMH010000034.1, forward strand.
CCTGCCCGAGGACGCACCGGTCATCGACGCCGGCGACTTCCTGCGCGACCCCGAGGCGCCACCTGCGCTGGCTGTGCGACTGGCTCGGCATCGACTTCACCGACCGGATGCTGGCCTGGCCGGCCGGTCCCCGCGCCAGCGACGGCGTGTGGGCGCCGTACTGGTACGCCGCGGTGCACCGCTCCACCGGCTTCGAGCCGTGGCGGCCCCGCGACGTCGACCTCTCGCCGCACGACGCGGCGGTCGCCGAGGCCTGCCGGCCGGCGTACGACGCCCTGCACGCCCGCCGGCTGCGCCTCTGACCGGGCAGGGCCCGTCCCGCCGTCTGGACACGCGCCCCGGCGGTTGCGAGGCTCGAGGGCATGGGCATCCTGGCAGAGCACCGGGGCGACTGGCGGGGCACCAACGCGTTCCGGCTGACCCCGACCGACCGACCCCACGAGGCGGCCGCCACCGCGCAGGTGACCACGGCGGTCCGCGGGAACGTCACCGAGGTGGCCTACACCTGGTCGCACCCGGAGGCCGGCGAGCAGACGGGCCTGCTGGTGCTGGCAGCGGCCGACGAACCGCCCGGGATGGTGGCGATGTGGAGCGACACGTTCCACCAGGCGCCGGCCGCGGGCTGGCTCACCGGCTCGTCCGGGGACGGGACCGTCAGCCTCGGCTACAGCTACGCCGGCGACTGGCGGTGGGAGATCGTGCTCGACGCCTCGGACCCGGGCCGGCTGCGGATCCGGATGGACAACGTGGTGCCGGACTCGGCGGCAGCCCAGGGCTACCCGCCCGGGACCTACTGGGCGATGCAGGCAGACCTGGCCCGGCAGAGCCCATGATGACCGACAGCGGTCAGGAACTGACCTGATCCCTTCCTAGGGTGGAGGAACACCACCGAGGAGAGGACCTGACATGGACTACCGCATCGAGCTCATCCCGCTGGCGGTCACCGACGTCGACCGGGCGATCGACGTTCTACGGCGACCGGGTGGGCTGGAACGTCGACCACGACCAGGTGGTCAGCCCCGAGCTGCGCTTCGTGCAGGTGACCCCGCCCGGGTCGGCCTGCTCGATCTGCTTCGGCATCGGCCTCGACATGATGGCCGGAGGGCTCCTCGCAGTTCATCCAGGTCGTGGTCGAGGACGCCGACGCCGCCCTGGCCGAGCTCCGCGGTCGCGGGGTCGACTGCGCAGGGCGTCGACGAGCAGCCCTGGGGACGCTTCGTCACCTTCGCGGACCCCGACGGCAACCGCTGGGCGCTGCAGCAGGTCGTGCGGCCGTCCTGAGCCTCAGCGGGTGCGCAGGATCGCGCCGAGGACGCCGTTGACGAACGCCGGCGACTCGTCGGTCGACAGCTCGCGGACCAGGTTCATCGCCTCGGTCACCGCGACCGCGTCCGGCACGTCGTCGACGTACAGCAGCTCGTAGACGCCGATCCGCAGCACGTTGCGGTCCACGGCCGGCATCCGGTCCAGGCTCCAGCCCTCGGACGCGGTGCCGAGCAGGTCGTCGATCGTCGCCTGCTCGGCGACCACACCGCGCACCAGCGTGGCGGTGTAGTCGTTGGTCGGGCCCTCGCCGTCCTTGATGGCGCGCTCGAGCGCCTCGACCGGGCTCTCCCGGCGTACCTCACTCGCGTAGAGGAGGTCGAGGGCGCGCTTGCGGGCCTTGGTGCGTGCGGACATCGCGGTGCCGATCGGGTGGTGGCGGGTGGTCAGGACGAGACGCGGCCGAGGTAGGAGGAGTCGCGGGTGTCGACCTTGACGCGCTCGCCGGTGGTGATGAACAGCGGCACGTTGATGGTGTGACCGGTCTCCAGCGTCGCCGGCTTGGTGCCGCCCGAGGAGCGGTCGCCCTGGAGGCCCGGCTCGGTGTACTGGATCAGCAGCTCGACCGAGGCGGGCAGCTCGATGAAGAGCACCCGGCCCTCGTGGGTCGCCACGATGGCGTCCTGGTTCTCGAGCATGAAGTTCTTGGCGTTGCCCGACCGTCTCCGGCGGCACCTCGATCTGCTCGTAGCTGGTGGTGTCCATGAAGACGTACGACGAGCCGTCGTTGTAGAGGTACTGCATGGTGCGCTTGTCGACGGTGGCGGTCTCGACCTTGGTGCCCGCGTTGAACGTCTTGTCGACGGTCTTGCCGGAGAGCACGTTCTTCAGCTTGGTGCGCACGAACGCGGGGCCCTTGCCCGGCTTGACGTGCTGGAACTCGATGACCGTCCAGAGCTGGCCGTCGATGTTGAGAACCATGCCGTTCTTCAGGTCGTTGGTCGATGCCATGCGCGCGCGTGCCTCTTCGTCGTCGTCGGTGTACGTCGGGGGTGCCGGCGCCCGCGGCGCGGCGGCACCGACCGAGTCTAGACGCGTGGCGCCACTGCCGTCGCATCGAGGCGGGCGGTCCGGACCTGCGCAAACTTTCCGCGGGCACGTGTAACGCAGCGAGCTGCCCGTGACATGGGCAGCTCGGGAGAGGGTGTCGACCCCCCGCGACGCCCTCTCCTGCACCCCCCGAAGACGGACGCTCCGGCGGGCACTGACCCCCGCGGTCCCGCCGGAGCGTCCTTCTCCGGAGCACCGAACTCACGAGCACCGAGAACATCTGAACACCTGGACAGCTGATGACGAAGGCAGGCGACACCGACCCGCTGCACGTGGAGATCCCCCACGTGCCGGCGGACGACGCCTTCGTGTCGCACCTCGCGGGACTGGCCGCCGCCGAGACCGCCCGGAGCCGCACCGCCAGTGGCGTACGACGGGCCGGCCCGCTCCGGGTCGCGTTCGCCGCCGCGAGCGTCGCGGCCGTCGTCACCGGTGGCGCCCTGGTCACGGGCCAGCTGGTCTCCACCGACTCCACCACGCCCCCGCGGACCCCGCCCACCGTGTCGCCTCGGCCCAGCTCGACCGCTGGCGACCTACGGCTCTCCGACGAGGTCGTCGCCGGCCACGACGAGTCCGTGGGGCGACTCCGGCGGACCGACGTACGACCCGCGCCGCGCAGGACCGCGTCCCCGGGCCACGGACCGAGAAGTCCGCCACGGACGGACCGACCGACACGCCCCGGAACCCGGTCCAGCAGGGTACGGCGCCCTCCGGCGGCGGGAGCGGGGTCGCGCCTCCGGACGCCACCCGTTCGGCGGTGCCGGCCACGACCGACGAGCCGCCCCCGGAACGCGCCGGGCTCGCGCCGGACCCGACCCCACCCGCGCCCCGGCACCGCCCGGTGACGACGAGCGGCAGCAGCCCCCCGCGCCGGTGACGAGGACCGCGTCGACGGCACTGGCGACGCCGCCCCCGACCAGGGCGACCCGGGCGACAGGGACGCCCCCGACCAGGGCGACCCGAGCGACCAGGGACGACCAGGACCAGGGCGACCCGGCGACCAGGGTGACCAGGAGCGACGGGTCCGAGCGCGGTGCGACCGGCCGGACTGCGGGCGACCCACGGCCGACGGCGCCACATCCGACGGCCCCGACGTCCGACCGGTCGCGCCGTCGACAGCCCCGTATCCGAGGCGCGACACGCCGGTTGACCGTCGACAGCGACCCACGTCCGTGCATCACAATCCGAGTCAACAAGCACGGGGGCGTGCCGAGACAGAGGGGTGGACAGGTGAGCGCCGAGGTCGACCTCGTGGAGCGCGCCCGGCGGGGTGACCCCGAGGCGTGGCGCGAGCTGTACGAGTCGCTCACCGGCCGGCTGCTGACCTGGCTCCGCACCCGCCCGAGCGGCGACAGCGCCGTCTCCGCCCGAGGACATCGCCGCCGAGACCTGGCTGGTCGCCGCCCAGCGCCTCGCGCACTTCGCCGGGGACTCCTCCGACTTCGCCGGCTGGCTGTTCGGGATCGCCCGCAACCTCGCCACCAACACCCGCCGCCGGTCGCTGCGGCGCTCCACCGACCCGCACCCGGTCGGCGCCGAGCCGCACTGGGGCACCCACGACACGCTCGCGACCGACGCCGGCGGCGTGGACTGGGTACGCCGCACCCTGGCCGAGCTGCCCCGCCGCGAGGCGGAGGTGCTGGCCCTGACCGAGGTGGTCGGGCTGGACGTCGCGACGACGGCGGCGGTGCTGGACATGACCAGCACGGCGGTCCGGGTCGCCCGGCACCGCGGCCTGGCCCGGCTGCGGCGGGCCACGCGGCGCCCGTCGCCCGGGCGCCCCGGTGTCGGCGCAGCTCGCCGGTGCCGGCCCAGCCGGGCCGTCCCGCCTCGAGACCCTGCTCGCCCCCGAGACCGTCTGAGGCCGGGGCCGTCCGGGTTCAGCCCCCGGCGACGATCCCCAGCGCCCGGCGGTAGCCGGCGATGCCCTCGCCCGCGACCACCGCCACGGCGTACGGCGTCACCACCGAGGTGTGCCGGAACTCCTCCGGCCGCTGCGTCGGGTCCGAGATGTGCACCTCGACCAGCGGCGCGGTCAGCTGCGCGCAGGCGTCGAAGATGGCCCAGGAGTAGTGCGTCCAGGCGGCGGCGTTGAGCACCACCGGCCAGCCCTCGTCCGCGGCCTCGTTGAGCCAGTCGAGCATCGCGCCCTCGTGGTTGGTCTGCCGCACCTCGACCTCGAGGCCGAGCTCGGCACCCCAGCCGACGCACAGGTCGGCGAGCTGGGCGTGCGTGGTGTCGCCGTAGATCTCCGGCTGCCGCCGGCCGAGCCGGCCCAGGTTGGGGCCGTTGAGCACCAGGACCCTCACGAGACACCCCTCACCACGTCGTACGCCGCCCGGAGCAGCGCGTCGTCGGGACCGGCCAGCACGTGCGGGTCGGCCAGGCCGTGCAGCACCACGAACCGCAGCACCGAGCCGCGGGCCTTCTTGTCGACGCGCATCGCCGCCAGCACCTCGTCGTACGGCGCGCCGTCCCAGCGTGGTCGGCAGCCCGACCGCCCCGAAGGCGCGGGCGTGCCGGTCGGCGACGTCGTCCGCGAGCAGCCCGGCCCGGCGGGCCAGCTCGGCGACGAAGACGCAGCCGACGGCGACGGCCTCGCCGTGGCGCACGGTGTAGCCGCTGGCCCGCTCGATCGCGTGCGCCAGCGTGTGGCCGTAGTTGAGCACCTCGCGGCCGGGGTGGCCCTCGCGCCCGCCGGTCTCCTTGAGGTCGTCGACCACGACGTCGACCTTCACCCGGACCGCGCGCTCGACCAGCTCGCGCAGCACCGGCGAGCCCGGGTCGCGGGCCGCGGCCGGGTCGGCCTCGACCAGGTCGAGGATCGCCGGGTCGGCGACGAAGCCGCACTTCACGACCTCGCCGAGGCCGGCCCGCAGCTCGTCGGCCGGCAGGGTGTCGAGCAGGGCGAGGTCGCAGAGCACGCCGGCCGGCTCGTGGAAGGAGCCGACCAGGTTCTTGCCGGCCTCGGTGTTGATGCCGGTCTTGCCGCCGACCGCCGCGTCGACCATCGCCAGCAGCGTGGTCGGGACGTGCACGACGCGCACGCCGCGCAGCCAGGTCGCGGCCACGAAGCCGCCGAGGTCGGTGGTGGCGCCGCCGCCGAAGGTGACCACGGCGTCGGAGCGGGTGAACCCGGCCTCGCCGAGCGCCTCCCAGCAGTCCGCGGCCACCGTGCGCGGACTTGGCCTTCTCGCCGTCGGGCAGGCCGAGCGCGAGCACGTCGTACTCCTCCACCAGCACGTCCAGCACCGGCTGGGCCAGCTCCGCGATGCCGTCGGCGTACAGCAGCGCCACCCGCTGCACGGAGTCGCCGAGGATCCCGGGCAGCCGGCCGGCCAGGTCGCGCCCCACCACCACGTCGTACGGCGACGCGCCGCCGACGTGGAGCACGGTGTCGGCGGGTGCGGTGCTGTCGCTCATCGGGCCTCCTCCAGGACGCGGGCCACCTCGGCAGCCACATCCTCCGGGGTCCGGCCGTCGGTGTCGACGACGAAGCGCGCGACGGACTCGTAGATCGGGGTGCGCTCGTCGAGCAGGGCCTTGATCCGGCCGCGGACGTTGCCCAGCAGCAGCGGGCGCGAGGTGCCGAGGCCGACCCGCTTCACGGCGTCGCCGAGGCCGACCCGGAGGAAGACCACGTCCTGCCCGGCGAGGTCGGCCCGGGTGTCGGGGTCGAGCACCGCTCCCCCGCCGAGGGCCAGCACGCCGTCGTGGGCGGCCAGCGCCTGCGCGACCGCCGCCCGCTCGAGCGCCCGGAAGTGCTCCTCGCCGGAGTCCACGAAGATGTCGGCGATCGAGCGCCCCTCGGCGGCCTCGATGTCGACGTCGGTGTCGCGCACCGGCACGTCCCACGCCGTCGCCGAGCAGCCGCGCCACCGTGGACTTGCCGGCGCCCATCGGCGACCGACGAGGACGACCCGGCGCGGTCACGAGATCGTCAGCGAGTCGAGGTAGGCCGCGTGGTTGCGGGCCGTCTCGGCCACCGCGTCGCCGCCGAACTTCTCCAGCACGGCGTCGGCCAGCACCAGCGCGACCATCGCCTCCGCCACGATCCCGGCGGCCGGGACCGCGCACACGTCGGAGCGCTGGTGGTGGGCCACGGCCTCCTCGCCGGTGGCGACGTCGACGGTGCGCAGGGCCCGCGGGATCGTCGCGATCGGCTTCATCGCGGCCCGCACCCGGAGCACCTCGCCGGTGCTCATCCCGCCCTCGGTGCCGCCGGAGCGGCCGGAGGTGCGCCGGATGCCGGCCTCGGTGTTCACGATCTCGTCGTGCGCCTTCGAGCCCGGGGTCGGCGGCCAGGCCGAAGCCGTCGCCGACCTCCACGCCCTTGATCGCCTGGATGCCCATCAGCGCGCCGGCCAGCCGCGCGTCGAGGCGGCGGTCCCAGTGCACGTGCGAGCCGAGGCCCGGCGGCAGGCCGTGGACGACGACCTCGACCACGCCGCCGAGGGTGTCGCCGTCCTTGTGGGCCTGGTCGATCGCCGCCACCATCTGCTTCGAGGCGTCGGGGTCCAGGCAGCGCACCGGGTCCTCGTCGAGGCGGGCGACGTCGTCCGGGCCGGGCACCGAGCCGTACGGCGCGGGCACGCCGCCGAGCTCGACGACGTGGGAGACGATGCGGGCGCCGACGGCCTGCTCGAGGAAGTTGGAGGCGACCCGGCCGAGCGCCACCCGGGCGGCGGTCTCGCGGGCGGAGGCGCGCTCGAGGATCGGGCGGGCCTCGTCGAAGTCGTACTTCTGCATGCCGACGAGGTCGGCGTGGCCCGGGCGGGGGCGGGTGAGCGCGGCGTTGCGGGCCAGGCTGTCGAGCTCGGCCTGGTCGACCGGGTCGGCCGACATGACCTTCTCCCACTTGGGCCACTCGGTGTTGCCGACCTCGATGGCCACCGGTCCGCCGAGGGTCTCGCCGTGGCGGACGCCGCCGACGATGGTGACCTCGTCCTGCTCGAACTTCATCCGGGCGCCGCGGCCGTAGCCGAGGCGACGGCGGGCGAGGGCGTCGGCGATGTCGTCGGAGGTGACCGCGACGTGGGCGGGCAGGCCCTCCAGGATCGCGACGAGGGACGGTCCGTGGGACTCGCCCGCAGTGAGCCAGCGCAGCATGGGCAGAGTCTTTCACGCCGTCCCGCGGGGACCGCCCCGGCCGTCAGTCGACGAGATACCCGAGGACGTCCGCGCCCCAGACGACGCCGACCACGGCGCCGAGCAGCATGAACGGGCCGAACGGGAAGTGCCGGTCCTTCGTGATCCGCAGCAGCCGCAGCGGGATCCAGCCGACCGTGCCCACCAGGAACCCGGCGTACAGGCCGACGATCAGCTCACCCCAGCCGAGGTAGCCCAGCGCGATCCCCAGCACGCCGGAGAGCCGTACGTCGCCGTACCCCATGCCCGGGGTGAACCGCCACAGGAACCAGAACATGAGGCCGGCGACCAGCCAGCCGAGCAGCGCGCGGACCAGGTCGTCGACGTCGCGGTCGAAGGCGAAGCAGACCAGCACCAGCACCGACACCACGGCGTAGGACGGCGCGATGACGCGGGTCGGCAGCAGCCGGGTGCGGTAGTCGACGTAGGCCAGGGCCACCCCGACCGGCACGAGGTACATCAGGTAGGTCAGCGCCCAGACCCAGCCGGTCTCCAGGCCCATGAGGCCGGCCAGGCCGGCACCCCACAGGGCGCACTTCCAGGCCAGGCCGGGGTGGGCGGCCAGCGCGGCGTACGTCGGCTTGTCCTCGGCCGGCTCCTCCGGCTCGGGGAGGCGGCCGACCAGCTGCGGCACGAACCAGGCGCCCACGGCGCCGATGACCGCGCACACCGCGGCTGTGTCGAGGTGGGCGGCCACATCCATGGCGCGACCCTAGTGGGACTCAGCGCCCCGCGAGGGCGGACTCACCGGCGAGCCGCATGGCGGTCAGCGGGGCCGGCTTGCCGGTGAACTGCTCGAACTGCAGGGCCGCCTGGTGCACGAGCAGGTCGAGCCCGGTCACCAGCAGCCGCGACGAGGTGAGCGCGGCGGTGGCCAGCGGCGTCGGCCACGGGTCGTAGCGCACCTCGAAGACGACGGGTACGCCGGCGCCCGCGGCCAGCAGTTCCGCCGTCTGGGCCTCGGCCGGGATGGTGGACACGAGCACGTCGCCGACGGCCGGCTCACCGAGCGCCGCCACGGCGACGTCGAGGTCCTCGTCGTGGCGCTCGGCGGCGGCCAGCGTCTCCGCGGCCCGCTGCGGGTCGCGGACCTGCAGCTGGAAGCGGCGGCAGCCCAGGCCGGCCAGCGCCACCAGCATCGACGCGGCGGTGGCACCACCGCCCCAGATCGTCGCCGCGCCGACCGGGCCGTCGTACTTCTCCCGCAGCGCGGCCGCAGCCCCGGGGACGTCGGTGTTGTCGGCGCGCAGCCGGCCGTCCGCCGGGCACCAGGGTGTTGGCGCCGCCGGCGACGACGGCGACGGGAGCGGCCTCGTCGGCCAGCCGCAGCGCCGTCCGCTTGAGCGGCATCGTCAGCGACAGCCCGCGGCAGTCCTCGTCGAGGCCGGCCAGGAACGCCTCCAGCCCCGCCTCGTCGACGCGGTGGGTGACGTAGGTCCAGTCGAGGCCGAGCTCGCGGTAGCCGGCATTGTGCAGCGCCGGCGACAGGGAGTGCTCGATCGGGTCACCGAGGACCGCGCACCAGGGCCTTCCCATGTCAGCAGGCGTCCGAGGTCTCGCAGTAGTCCTGCAGCTCGGCCTTGTACTTCAGGAACTCGTCGTAGCTCTCGGCGAACTTCGTCTCACCCGTCCGGAGGTTGACCGTCACGTAGAAGAACCAGGGTCCGTCGGCCGGGTTCGCCGCCGCGGCGATCGCCTCGTCGCCGGGCGACTCGATCGGGCCGGGCGGCAGCCCCGGGTTGAGGCGCGTGTTGTACGGCGAGTCGACCGCGAGGTCCTCCTCGCTCAGCGCGACCCCGAGGTTGCGACCCGAGCGCGTAGTTGACGGTCGCGTCGATCTCGAGCTTGCCGTTGGTCGGCTCGCCCTCGGTCTCCAGGCGGTTGTAGATCACCCGGGCCACCTTGGGCATGTCGTCGCCGCGGGCCTCGGCCTCGACCAGCGAGGCGATCGTCATCAGCTCGGCCGGGGTGTAGCCGAGCCTGTCCGCGGCCTTCTCGAGCCCGGCGTCGTCCGCGGCCTGCCGCCAGCGGTCGACCATGGCCTTGAGCACGTCGATCGGCTTGTCGGTGGGCTTCACGGTGTACGTCGCCGGGAAGAGGTAGCCCTCCGGGTTGCCCTCGGCGTACGCCGGGAGGCCCAGCGCCTTGGTGTTCTTCAGCGCCTTCTCCCAGGCCGCCTTCTTGAAGTCGGTCTTCTTGGCGAGGATGTCGACGATGTCGACCACCCGGAGTCCCTCGGGGATGGTGACGCTGGCCTGCAGCAGGTTGTCGGGGTCGACGAGGATGTCGAGCGCGTCCGAGGCCTTCATCTGCTTCTTCATCTCGTAGAAGCCGACCTGGATCCCCGCCGCCTCGTCCGCGCGGGCGTTGGCGGCGTTCGTGAAGGCATCGACCGAGGCGACGACGTCCTGCTTCTTCAGCGTGCGGCCGATGTCGGAGGCGGTGTCACCGGAGACCACCTCGACGGTGACCGAGCCGGTGCCGGGCCCGGGGTAGTCCTCGGGGTCGGCGAACTGGTCCTTGACGTAGGAGATGCCCTTGGTCATCCCGATGTAGAGCCCGCCGGCCAGCAGTGCGAGCACGACGAGCACCGTCAGGCACCCGCCCAGGCCCCTGCCGCGGCGCTTCCTCGCGGCCCGGTGGCCGCGGCGTCGCGGGGGCTCCTGGAGTCCGAGATCGAGGTCGTCGTCGGCCGGGGCCACGTGCCCCTCGGCCGGCTCATGCATCGTCATCGGTCGTTCCTTCATTGTCGGAGATCTCCACCAGCTCGCCCGGCGCGCTCCCCCGCGCCCGTTCGGTGTCCAGCGCCTGCTGCAGGATCACGACCGCGGCGGCCTGGTCGACCACCGCGCGACGCTTGGCACCCTTGCGCCCCCGATCGCGCAGCATTCCCTCCGCGGTCACGGTGGTCAAGCGTTCATCACACAGCCTCACGGGCACCGGGGCAACTCGGCGCGCGAGCTCCCCGGCGAAGGCACGCACCTTGGCGGCCGCCGGTCCCTCGCCGCCGGAGAGCGACCGGGGCAGCCCCACGACCACCTCGACGGCGTTCTCCTCGGCCAGGATCGCCGCGATCCGGGCGAGGTCGCCCTCGCCCCGACGCACGGTCTCGACCGGGGTCGCGAGCATCCCGGAGGGGTCGCTGCGGGCGACGCCGATCCGGGCGTCGCCCGGGTCGATGCCGAGCCGGACGCCCGTCCTCATGGCCACTGCCTCATCCGGCCCCGGCGGTGCGGGCCACCTCGGCACGCACCAGGGCCAGCGCCTCGTCGATGCGCGAGGCGTCGCTGCCACCACCCTGGGCCACGTCGTCCTTGCCGCCGCCCTTGCCGCCGAGCAGCGGGCCGACGGCACGGATCAGCGCGTTGGCGCTGAGCCCGCGGGCGCGGCCCTCGTCGTTGACCGCGGCCACCGCGGCGACCTTGCCGTCGCTGGCACCGATGATGACCACCGCACCCGGCTGCCCGGCCGGGAGCCGGCCGCGGACGTCGAGCGCCAGCGAGCGCACGTCGCCGCCGCCGGCACCGTCGGCGCGGTGCGCGACGACCTTGACCCCGGCCACGTCCTCGGCCTCCGCGGCGAGCGCGCCACCGGCGGCGAGCAGCTGGGAGACCCGGACCTTCTCGATCTCCTTCTCGGCGGCGCGCAGCCGCTCGACGATGTCGTGGACGCGTTCGGGCAGCTGCTCGGGGCGCACCTTCAGCACCTCGGAGAGCTGCGCGACGAGCACGTGCTCGCGGGCCAGGAACCGGTAGGCGTCACCGCCGACCAGCGCCTCGACCCGGCGTACGCCGGAGCCGATCGAGGACTCGCCGAGCAGCTTGATCACCCCGAGCTGCCCGGAGCGCCCGGCGTGGGTGCCGCCGCACAGCTCGCGGGCCCAGTCGCCGACCGAGATGACCCGCACCTGGTCGCCGTACTTCTCGCCGAACAGCGCCATCGCGCCGGACTTCACCGCCTCGGCCTGGGTCATGATCTCGGCCTCGACCGCGAGGTCGGCCAGCACCAGGTCGTTGACCCGCGCCTCGACGTCGGCCATCACCGAGGCCGGCACCGAGCCGGACGCGGAGAAGTCGAACCGGAAGCGGCCGGGCGCGTTCTCCGACCCGGCCTGGGTCGCGGTCTCCCCCAGCGCCTCGCGGAACGCCTTGTGGACCATGTGCGTCGCGGTGTGGGCGCGCGAGATCGACAGCCGCCGCTCGGTGTCGACCAGCGCCTGCGCGCCGGTGCCCAGGGTGACCTCGCCGGACAGCACCCGCGCCTTGTGCACGATCAGGCCGGTGATCGGCGACTGGACGTCGGTCACCTCGACCCGGGCGCCGTTCTCGAGCTCGATGACGCCCTGGTCGGCGAGCTGGCCGCCGCCCTCGGCGTAGAACGGGGTGCGGTCCAGCACCAGCTCGACCTCGTCACCCTCGCGGGCGGAGTCGACGCTGCCGCCGGCGGCCACGATGCCGCGCACCGAGCCCTCGGAGACCACCTCGCTGTAGCCGGTGAACTCGACCGGGCGGCCCAGGGTGTCGGCGACCGAGCGGTACGCCGAGGCGTCGCGGTGCTGGCCCTTCTTGGCCTTCGCGTCCGCCTTGGCCCGCTCGCGCTGCTCGGTCATCAGCCGTCGGAAGCCGACCTCGTCGACCTCGAGGCCCTGCTCGGAGGCCATCTCCAGGGTCAGGTCGATCGGGAAGCCGTAGGTGTCGTGCAGCGCGAACGCCCGGTCGCCGGAGAGCTGGGTGCCGCCGGCCTTCTTCACCTCGGCGGTGGCCAGGTCGAAGATCTGCGTGCCCGCCTTCAGCGTCTGGCGGAACGCGTCCTCCTCGGCGTACGCGATGGTCGAGATGCGCTCCCAGTCGCGGCGCAGCTCGGTGTAGGTCTCGGCCATCTTGTCCCGGCTGACCGGGAACAGCTCCGGCAGCGCCCGGTCCTCGTAGCCGAGCAGGCGCATCGAGCGGACGGCCCGCCGCAGCAGCCGGCGCAGGACGTAGCCGCGCGCCTCGTTGCCGGGGGTGACGCCGTCGCCGATGAGCATCATCGAGGAGCGGATGTGGTCGGCGACGACCCGGAAGCGGACGTCGTCGTCGTGGTCGGCGCCGTACCGGCGACCGGTGAGCTCCTCGGCCCGCCCGATCACCGGGAACATCACGTCGATCTCGTACATGTTCTCGACGCCCTGGAGCAGGTAGGCGACCCGCTCGAGCCCCATGCCGGTGTCGATGTTGCGCTTCGGCAGCGGGCCGGCGATGTCGAAGTCCTCCTTGGACCGCACCGCGCTGAGCTCGTCCTGCATGAAGACGAGGTTCCAGATCTCGAGGTAGCGGTCCTCGAGCTTCTCGGGCATCGAGGTCCGCGTGGTGGTCTCGAACTCGCCCTCCGGCCCGTAGGCGGGGCCGCGGTCGTAGAGGATCTCCGAGCACGGGCCGCCGGGCCCGGGCACGCCCATGGACCAGTAGTTCTCCTTGGGCCCGAGCTTGACGATCCGCTCGGAGGGCAGCCCGGTGACCTTCATCCAGAGACGCAGCGCCTCGTCGTCCCCGGCCAGCACCGAGGGCCACAGCCGGCTCTCCTCGAGCCCGTAGCCGCCGTCGGCGAGCGGCTTGGTGACCAGGTCCCAGGCCAGCTCGATGGCGCCTTCCTTGAAGTAGTCGCCGAAGGAGAAGTTGCCGCACATCTCGAAGAAGGTGCCGTGCCGGGTGGTCTTGCCGACGTCCTCGATGTCGGGGGTGCGCACGCACTTCTGCACGCTGGTCGCCCGGGGTACGGCGGGGTCTCCTGGCCGAGGAAGTAGGGCTTGAACGGCACCATGCCGGCGTTGACGAACAGCAGGTTCGGGTCGTCGAGCAGCAGCGGTGCCGAGGGCACCGGGGTGTGACCGGCGGCCTCGAAGTGGCCGACGAAACGACGCCGGATGTCGGCGGTGTCCATCAGGTGCTGCCTTCCTCGTTGTCCGGTCCGGTCACCGCGCGGTGCCGGCCGGATGCTTCCAGCTGGGGTGTCCCATCAGGGACCAGGCCGAGCCGCTCGCGCAACTCGGTTTCCTTCTCGACCCGGCCCTGGGCGACCTCGTCGCGGAAGAGCCGGGCACCGAGCGCCAGGCCGCTGGCGCGGTCGCGCAGGCCGTCGGCGGTGAGGGCCTCGCGGACGCGGCGGGCGCGGTTCATCGCGTAGACGGCGGCGCCCGCACCGGCCGCGAACCAGAAGGTCCGGGCCATCAGGCGACCTCCTGCTCCCGGTCACGGGCGTTGCGGGCGCGGCGGAACTCCTTGAGCTCGGCGCGGCGCTGGCGCCGCGACCGCTTGACCTCGCGCTTCATCTCGAACCGGATCCGGTTGCGGGTCTCCGGGGCCAGCGCGCGGCGGACGCCGTACCCCAGCGAGGCGGCCTTGACCACGGTCTCGCGCAGCACGATGTCGGCGAACAGCCGGCCGTCGATGCGGGTGTCGACCGGGAGCCCTGCGGCGTCGTCGGCCAGCGAGCCGGCGTGGGCGGCGGGCGTCCCGACGTCGGTGATCACGAACTCGCCGGTCGCCCGGGGCTCCGGACGCCGTCCGAGGTCGTCGACCCGGCGACGCAGCTCCTCGGCCTCGCGCCGGGCGTCCTCGAGGGCCGCCTCCACGCGGGCACGGTCGCGACGGGCGCTGCGCACCACGGCGAGCGCGACGGCCAGCGCCAGCAGGGCGACGACCGCGAGCGCGGCCAGCGCCACGGGCAGCAGGAGGTCCTCACCGATCACAGTGCCCGACCCTATCGCGCACCCCTGATGAGCCGCCGCACCCGTTCCCAGCGTTCCTTGATCGCGGATTCCGCGCCGAGGGACGTCGGTTGGTAGTACCGCGCGTCGGCGACCACGTCCGGGGCGTACTGCTGCTCGGCGATGCCGAACGGCTCGTCGTGGGAGTAGGTGTACGTCGACCCGTGGCCGACCTTCTTCGCGCCCGGCGTAGTGGGCGTCGCGCAGGTGCGGCGGCACCGGCCCGATCTTGCCCGCGCGTACGTCGGCGCTGGCGGCGTCGATCGCCTTGATGACGGCGTTGGACTTCGGGGCGACGGCCAGCGCGATGGTCGCCTGGGCGAGGTTGAGCCGGGCCTCCGGCATCCCGATCAGCTGGACCGCCTGGGCGGCCGCCACGGCCGTGGTCAGCGCGGTCGGGTCGGCCAGGCCGATGTCCTCGCTGGCCAGGATGACCAGCCGGCGGGCGATGAAGCGGGGGTCCTCCCCCGCCTCCATCATCCGCGCGAGGTAGTGCAGCGCCGCGTCGGCGTCGGAGCCGCGCACCGACTTGATGAACGCCGAGGTCACGTCGTAGTGCTGGTCGCCCTGCCGGTCGTAGCGCACCGCCGCCTGGTCGACCGCGGTCTCGGCGGTGGCCAGGTCGATCTCGGTCGCAGCCCTTGCTCTGGGCGGCCCCGGCGGCCGCCTCGAGGTAGGTGAGCGACCGCCGGGCGTCTCCCCCGGCCAGCCGGACCAGGTGGTCGGCCGGCGTCGTCGGTGAGGGTGAACGTCCCGGCCAGCCCGCGCTCGTCGGCCAGGGCCTGGCTCATCACGGAGCGCACGTCGTCGTCGGTCAGGGTCTCGAGCCGGAGCAGCAGCGACCGGGACAGCAGCGGGGAGATCACCGAGAAGAACGGGTTCTCGGTGGTGGCCGCGACCAGCGTCACCCAGCGGTTCTCCACGCCCGGCAGCAGGGCGTCCTGCTGGGCCTTGGTGAACCGGTGCACCTCGTCGACGAACAGCACCGTCTCGGTCCCGTCGTGCGACCAGGGCGGCCCGGGCGGCGTCGATGGCCGCCCGCACCTCCTTGACGCCCGCGACCACGGCCGAGACCTCCACGAAGCGGCGGTCGGTCTGCAGCGACAGGATCGAGGCGATGGTCGTCTTGCCGGTGCCGGGCGGGCCCCACAGGAGCAGCGACATCGACTGGTCGCCCTCGATCAGCTGGCGCAGCGGCGAGCCCGCCTCGCGCAGCTGGCGCTGGCCGACCAGCTCGTCGAGGGTGCGCGGGCGCATCCGCACCGCCAGCGGGGCCGAGGCGTGCGTGTGGGCGTGCAACGACCCCCCGGAGCCCGCTCCGGGGGGTCGTGCCGAGGTCGGTGCCTCGAAGAGACCGTCGTCGCTCACCGAGTGGTCAGACCGTGGTGTTGGCCCGACCGCCCTTGAGGTCGTACCAGGTGTCCTTGAAGCCCGGGGTCTCCACGGCGTCCGGGTCCGGCTCGACGCCCGGGTCCGGGTTGCCCTGGTCGTCGACCCCGAGCAGACGCGCGGTGACCGGCTTGACCGGGTGCTGGCCGAGCTCGCCCGCGAAGTGGCAGGCGACCTTGTGCCGGCGGCCGATCTGCAGCAGCGGCGGCTCCTGCTTCGCGCAGATCTCCTGCGCCAGCGGGCAGCGGGTCCGGAAGCGGCAGCCCGACGGCGGGTTGATCGGGCTGGGCACGTCGCCCTCGAGCCGGATCCGCTCGCGCCGACCGCCGATGGCGGCCTGCTTCACGTCCGGCACCGCGGACAGCAGCGCCTGGGTGTAGGGGTGGTACGGCGTGTTGTAGAGCGTCTCGCGGTCCGCGATCTCCACGATCTTGCCGAGGTACATCACCGCGACCTCGGGGCAGAAGTGGCGGACCACGGCGAGGTCGTGCGCGATGAACAGGAACGAGATGTCGAACTCGCGCTGCAGGTCCTGGAGCAGGTTGACCACCTGCGCCTGGATCGACACGTCGAGCGCGGAGACCGGCTCGTCGGCGACCAGGAGCTTGGGGTTCAGGGTCAGCGCCCGGGCGATGCCGATGCGCTGGCGCTGGCCGCCGGAGAACTCGTTGGGGTACCGGTTGTAGTGCTCCGGGTTGAGGCCGACGACCTCGAGCAGCTCCTGCACGCGCGGCAGGATCTTCTTCTTGGGCACGATGTTGTGGATCGCCAGCGGCGCACCCACGATCGCGCCCACGGTGTGCCGCGGGTTCAGCGAGGTGTACGGGTCCTGGAAGATCATCTGGATGTCGCGGCGCAGCGGCTTGAGCTGGCGCGCCGAGAGCTTCGCGATGTCCCGGCCCTCGAACCGGATCTGCCCGCCCGTCGGCTCGTAGAGCCGGGTGATGAGGCGTCCGGTGGTCGACTTGCCGCAGCCGGACTCGCCGACCAGGCCGAGCGCACCGCCCTTGGGCACCTGGAAGGTGACCCCGTCGACGGCCTGGACGTGCCCGACCGTACGCCGGATGATGCCGGAGGACTTCACGGGGAAGTACATCCGGAGGTTCTCGACCTCGAGGATCGCGTCGCGCCCGTCCCCGCCGGCCTTGCGCGAGGCGGCGTACTCGGAGTCCTGCGCGATGTCCGCGTCGTGGATCGTCGTCTGGTCGGACATCAGCTCGTCTTCTCCTCGGTGCCGCTGAACAGGCCGGTACCGGCGTCGTCGTCAGCGACATTGTCGTCCATGTTCACGATCTCGTCGACCAGGTCGGGGGCGATCTCGGGCAGGATCTCGGTCAGGTAGATCGACTCGGGGTCGACCAGGTGGCACCGCTTGGTGTGGCCCGGGCCGCGGGTCCCCTCGACCAGCTCGGGCATCTCGGTCTTGCAGAGGTCCCCGGGCACCTTGTCCTTGTGCGGGCAGCGCGGGTGGAAGGCACAGCCCGGCGGGCGGGTTCAGCAGGCTCGGCGGCAGGCCCGGGATCGGGATCAGCCGGGCCTCCGGGTCACCGGTGACCTCCGGCGACGCTCGAGAGCAGGCCCCAGGTGTAGGGCATCTCCGGGTGCGTGAGGATCTCCTTGCACGGGCCGTACTCGACCCCGCGGCCGGCGTACATCACCAGGACGTCGTCGGCCATCTCGGCGATGACGCCGAGGTCGTGGGTGATGATGATGATCGCGGAGTTGAACTCGCGCTGCAGGTCCTGGAGCAGGTCGAGGATCTGCGCCTGGACGGTCACGTCCAGCGCGGTGGTCGGCTCGTCCGCGATCAGCAGGCCCGGGTTGTTGATCAGGCCCATCGCGATCATCGCGCGCTGGCGCATGCCGCCGGAGAACTGGTGCGGGTAGTCGTTGACCCGACGGTCCGGCTGCGGGATGCCGACCCGGTCGAGCATCTCCACGGCACGCTTCTTGGCGTCCCGCTTGGTGACGTCGTTGTGCACCATGTAGGCCTCCATGATCTGGTTGCCCACCGTGTAGTACGGGTGCATCGCAGACAGGGGGTCCTGGAAGATCATCGCGACCTCCTTGCCCCGCTTGCGGCGCATCTGCTCGTCGCTGATCGTGAGCAGGTCGGTCCCGTTGAGGATGATCTCGCCGGAGACCTGGCCGTTGGTGCCGCGGTGCAGGCCGAGGATGGCCGAGCTGGACACCGACTTGCCGGAGCCGGACTCACCCACGATGCCGAGGGTCTTGCCCGAGTCGACGTCGAAGCTGAGCCCGTCGGTCGCCTTGACCACACCGTCGGAGGTCGGGAAGTGGACCTTGAGGTCCTTGACGGACAGCAGGGGCTGTGAAGTCATCTGTTCTTTTCTCCTCAGCCGACTCGGACGCGCGGGTCGATGACGGCGTACAGCAGGTCGACGATCAGGTTGGCGAAGATCACCACGGCGGCGAGCACCAGCACGATGCCGACGACCAGGGGCAGGTCGTAGTCACGGACGGACACGATCGCCAGCTTGCCGAGGCCCGGGTAGTTGAAGACCTGCTCGGTGATGATCGCGCCACCGAGGAGGCCGGCGAGGTCCAGACCGGCCATCGTCACCAGCGGGGTCAGGGCGGCGCGCATGCTGTGCTTGACCAGCACCTTGCGCGGGGCCAGGCCCTTCGCCTTCGCGGTGCGGAGGTAGTCCTCACCCATCGACTCCAGCACGAACGCACGCGTCATCCGGATGTAGCCGGCCATGAAGACCAGGGACAGGGTGAACGCGGGCAGCATCAGCCCGCTCATCCAGGCGAACACGCCACCCTCGGCGATCGAGGTGTACTCCGGGATCTTGAAGATCTGCCACTTGATCGCCAGGAAGCGGTAGAGGAAGAGGCCGATGAAGAAGGTGGGGAACGCGTAGAAGACCAGCGAGATCGCCACGATGCCACGGTCGATGATGGTACCCCGTTTCAACGCCGCGATGACGCCGAACAGGATGCCGCCGGCCATCCACATGATGAAGGCGAAGATGGCGAGCGAGACGGAGACCGGCCAGGCCTCCTTGATCTTGGACGTGACCGTCGCGTTGGTCGACTGCGAGTAGCCCAGGCAGGGGGCGGAGCAGTGCACGACCTGCTCGGGCGCGGCCGCGCGCAGCTCCTCGTCGTTCGGGAAGTCGCGGCCCATGAAGAAGCCCTTGGCGAAGTCCACCCACTGGGTCGTCACGGGGTCGGCGTAGCCGAGCGCCTTGCGCGGTCTGCTCCTTCTGGGCGGGCGAGCAGTTCTTGCCACAGGCGAAGTCCTCCGGGTTGACCGGGGAGGAGAAGAAGAGCAGGAACGTCACCATGCTCATCACGATCAACATGATGATGCCGGTGAAGAGTCTGCGCACGATGTACGCGGTCACGGGTAGTACCACCTCATGGGGCGGTCAGGCCCCTTCGATGACGGATATGGGAGAAGCAGGGCGGCCTGGCTTTCGTCTGGCCGCGAGAGTCGGGGTGGGGAGCACATTACTCCCCACCCCGATGCCGGGTGGCTCACCAGAGGCGAGCCACCCGACTCACGCGAATCCGCAGCGTGCGATCAGTTCTCCACACCGATCGCGCCGAGGTCCGGGTAACCGGCCGTGGCCGGGTTGTTGACGTAGCCGGTGATCTTCGAGCCCCGCAGGAAGTAGAACTTCGTGAGGTCCAGCGGGATGTAGGCGACGTCCTTGCCGAGCTGGTCGTCGATCTCGATGTACTTCGCGGCCTGCTCGTCGACGTCGCTCATGAGAGCGGCCTCGTCGATCATCTTGTTCACCGCGTCGCTCTTGTAGTTGCCGTAGTCCTGGCCGTTGGAGTTCTCGGTCAGGTTGATGCGGCTGTCGAACAGCGGCGGGATGACGGTCGCGATGGACGGCCAGTCAGCACCCCAACCACCCCAGGTGACGTCGAAGTCAGCCGACGGCTTCTGGATGATGGTGTAGTAGGTGTCGGTCAGCGGGTCGAGGGTGACCTTGAAGCCGGCCTTCTTCCAGCCCTCGGCCAGGGCGGCCGCCGACTTGTCGCTGGTGGGGGTACCACCGGCGTAGGTGAACTTGATCGGGTAGGGCAGCTTCTCGCCCGACTCCTCGCAGCAGCGCCTTGGCGGCCTCGGGGTCACCCTCCGGCGGAGCGTTGAAGTTCGGGTTGTCCTGGTACCCGATCAGGCCCGGGTTGATGATCGACTTGGCCGGGACGCCGGCCTTGTCGCCACCGAGGGCGGTGATCCAGCCGGTGACGTCGGTCGACAGCATGAGCGCCTGGCGAACCTTCAGGTTCTTCATCTTGTTGAAGTTCGGCAGCACGTAGTCGACGAACGGCGAGTCGACCAGCGAGGAGCGGTCGGCCACCGCGCCGGTGATCTGCGAGTAGTAGGCCGGCGGGACGCGACGGTCCGTGATGGCGTACTGGTCGTCACCGGAGTCGGCGATCAGCCGGTCGTAGATGACCTCGTTCTCGAGACCCTGGGTGTAGACGATCTTGTCCGGGTTGGCCTGGCGCGTGCTCCGACTCGTCCGACGCGGGGTCGTACTGGTCGTTGCGCACGAAGGTGCCGCCCTGGGTGGCGTCCCACTTGCCCTCGAGCTTGTAGGGGCCGTTGGAGAAGATCTGGTAGTTCGACTTCTCGCCCTGGTCCTTGTCCTCGCGGTAGGGGTCGAAGGCACGCAGCGACGCGGCAGCCAGGTTGAAGTCCGGCCACGGCTTGCGGAACTTCAGCGTCAGCTTCGAGCCGTCGCAGGTCACCGCCTTGTCGTAGTCGGCCTGCCCCTTGCCCTTGTAGGGGCCGTTGTACTCCGGCAGGCCGCTGGCGGCCACCGGGACGTCGAGGTAGGACAGGATGTAGTTCGGGCCACCGGTGATGACGTCGGTCGCGAAGGTGCGCGAGATGCCGTACTTGAAGTCCTCGCAGGTGACGGGCTTGCCGTCCTCCCACTTCACACCATCGCGGATGGTGAACTCCCAGGACTTGGCGTCCTCGCTGGGCGTGCCGGTGTCGGTCGCGATGTCGGCGACCGGCTTGTTCGCCTCGTCCGGGTCGTCGGTGATCGGGAACGTCACCAGACCGCGGTAGACGAGCCGGTTCAGGTTCGAGATGTCACGACCGACGTAGATGCGGTGCGGGTCCATGTGCTCGGCAGAGGTGCGGGTCAGGTAGTAGAGCGTCCCACCCTTGGTCGCCTCGTCCTTGCTGCTGCTGCCGCCAGTGGATCCTCCACCACATGCAGCCAGGGACACCGTGACGGCGGCCGCCGCCGCTACCGCGACGATCGGCTTTCGATTGATGGCCATTTGTTCTCCTTCTGTGTGTCACGCGCCGTGGGCGGCGGCAACATTCGGCAACGCTGTGTTGCCGAAATTCGTGGGGGTGTGGTGTCTGTCAGCGGTGAGTCTTGGGGTCCAGCGCATCGCGCAGACCGTCACCGAGCAGGTTGAAGCTGACGACGATGATCATGATCAGGAACGCCGGCAGGAAGAAGAACGTGAAGTCGGCGTACGAGTAGTTGATCGAGTCGGTCAGGATGTTGCCGAGGGTGGGCGTCGGGGGCTTGACGCCGACGCCGAGGTAGCTCAGCGCCGCCTCCGCGGAGACGAACGCCGGCATCATCAGGGTGAAGTAGACCAGCAGCGGGGCCCAGAGGTTCGGCAGGATCTCCTTGAAGTAGATCCGGTACCGCGAGGCGCCGAGGAGCCGGGCCGCGTCCACGAACTCGCGCTCGCGGATCGAGAGCACCTGGCCGCGCACGATGCGGGCGATGCCGGGCCAGCCGAACAGGCCGAGCACGAGGATGACGTAGACCGCGTTGGCGACGTCACCGCCGGGGACGTGCAGCGTGTCGGTGAGGAACGCGACGGCCACGCCGGAGAGGGCCAGCAGCATCATCGTGCTGGGGAACGAGAGGGTCAGGTCGATCGCCCGGCCGATGACGGAGTCGGTGAAGCCACCGGCGAAGCCGCCGATGATGCCGAGCACGGTGCCGATCGACATCGCCACGAAGGTGGCGGACAGGGCGATGAACAGCGACCAGGTGATGCCGTAGACCATGCGGGCGAGGACGTCGCGGCCGGTGCCGGGCTCGACGCCGAGCCAGTGGTCGGCCGAGATGCCGCCGAACTTGCCGATCGGCGTGCCGCCGGCGTTGGCGTCGAGGAGGTCCTGGTTGAACGACAGCGGGTCGAGCACGCCGAACTTCACGAGGAAGGGCGCGAGCACCGCGAGCAGGATGTAGAAGCACACGATGATGAAGGCAGCCATCGAGAGCTTGTCCTTGCGGAACCGGGCCATCGCCAGCTGGGTCGGCGAACGCCCAGCGATCTTCTGTGCTCCGGTCGTCGTCGTGGTCGTCTCCGACGGGAGCCGTGGTGTGGCTCTGGAGCTCGGAAGCCGGGGCTGTCATCGTCACCTCGTTGCCGCTGTGGATCTCGGACCGTGCCGGCACAGGTGTCCCTGCGCCGTCGGTGACTCTATGTGACGCGGAGCGCACCGACGATCACCTGTGCGTAACGATCTGGACACGACAGGCTGGTCCTCAGAACACCTTAAGCGCGCTGTCAGGGGGCTGTCAGGGTGCGACTAGACACCTCGACAGCCCGGAGGGGCGCTCAGGCGCCCGGCGGGAGATCCTTCGGCGGACGGGCGTCCACACCGGCTTCCTTGCGCTGTTCGGGGCTGATCGGCGCCGGAGCGGCGGTGAGCGGGTCGAAGCCGCCCCCGCTCTTCGGGAACGCGATCACGTCGCGGATCGACTCGCTGCGGGAGAGCAGCGCGCAGATCCGGTCCCAGCCGAACGCGATGCCGCCGTGCGGCGGGGCGCCGTACTTGAAGGCGTCGAGGAGGAAGCCGAACTTCTCCTGGGCCTCGTCCTCGTCGATGCCCATGATCGCGAAGACGCGCTTCTGGACGTCCTCGCGGTGGATACGGATCGACCCGCCGCCGATCTCGTTGCCGTTGCAGACGATGTCGTAGGCCCAGGCGAGCGCGTTGCCCGGATCGGTGTCGAAGGTGTCGACGTCCTGGGGCGCGGTGAACGCGTGGTGCACCGCGGTCCAGGCGCTGTAGCCGAGGGCGACGTCGCCCGAGGCGGTGGCGTCGGCCGTCGGCTCGAACAGGGGCGCGTCGACGATCCAGAGGAAGCTCCAGGCGTCCTCGTCGATGAGGTCGCACCGGCGGCCGATCTCGAGGCGCGCGGCACCGAGCAGCGCCCGGCTGCTCTTGACCGGGCCGGCGGCGAAGAAGATGCAGTCGCCGGGCTTCGCCCCGACGTGGGCGGCGATGCCGGCCTTCTCCTCGTCGGTGATGTTCTTGGCGACCGGGCCGGTCAGCTCGCCGTCCTCCTGGACCAGGACGTAGGCCAGGCCGCGGGCGCCGCGCTGCTTGGCCCACTCCTGCCAGGCGTCGAGCTGCTTGCGGGGCTGGCTCGCTCCCCCGGGCATCACGACGGCACCGACGTACGGCGCCTGGAAGACGCGGAACGGGGTGTCCTTGAAGAAGTCGGTGCACTCGACCAGCTCGAGGTCCAGGCGCAGGTCCGGCTTGTCGGAGCCGTAGCGGGCCATCGACTCGGCGTACGTCATCCGCGGCAGCGGCGTCGGCACGTCGTGGCCGATCAGCTTCCACAGCGCGACCAGGATCTCCTCGGTCACCGCGAGCACGTCGTCCTGGTCGACGAAGCTCATCTCGAGGTCGAGCTGGGTGAACTCCGGCTGGCGGTCGGCGCGGAAGTCCTCGTCGCGGTAGCAGCGGGCGATCTGGAAGTAGCGCTCCATGCCGGCCACCATCAGCAGCTGCTTGAACAGCTGGGGGCTCTGCGGCAGGGCGTACCAGCTGCCGGGCTGGAGCCGGGCCGGCACCAGGAAGTCACGGGCGCCCTCGGGGGTCGACCGGGTGAGGGTCGGGGTCTCGATCTCGACGAAGCCGTGGTCGTCGAGGCACGTCGCGGGCCGCCTTGTTGACCTGGCTGCGCAGGCGCAGGGCGGCGGCCGGACCGGTGCGACGCAGGTCGAGGTAGCGGTGCTTGAGGCGGGCCTCCTCGCCGACGTCGCCACCCGAGTGTGACGCGGCGTCGTCGATCGGGAAGGGCAGCGGGGCGGACGCGCTGAGCACCTCGACGTCGGTGGCGACGACCTCGATCTCGCCCGAGGGCAGGTTGGGGTTGGCGTTGCCCTCGGGCCGCAGGCCGACCTCGCCGGTGACCTTGAGGCAGTACTCGCTGCGCAGGTGGTGCGCGACCTCCTCGTCGCGGATCACGACCTGCACGACGCCGCTGGCCTCGCGCAGGTCGATGAACGCCACTCCCCCGTGATCGCGGCGGCGGGCCACCCACCCGGCGAGGGTGACGGTCTGGCCGACGTCTCCGGCGCGCAGGGCTCCGGCGTCATGGGTGCGGATCACGGTCTCACTTCTCCTTGGTGTGGCTCGGGTCGAGGGAGGCGTCGTGCGCCTGCCTCGAGATCACCTGCGGGCGCAGGTCCTCGGTGGGTGGGGTCCAGGTGGCCGGGTCGGCGCTCACCTGCTCCCCCGTGCGGATGTCCTTGACCTCGTGGCCGCCGTCGGCGGTGGTGAACCAGACGTACGGGATGCCCCGCCGCTCGGCGTACCGGATCTGCTTGCCGAACTTCTGCGCCGAGGCCGCGACCTCGCAGGGGATGCCGCGCTCGCGCAGGGCGGTGGCGATCGCGTCGCTCGCCGGCCGCGACTCCTCGTCGACCAGCGCGACCAGCACCGCGCTCGGCACCGAACGGTCGGCGCCGACGAGGCCGCGCTGGACCAGCGGCACCAGCAGCCGGCTCACGCCGAGCGAGATGCCGACACCGGGGTACGTCGTGCGGCCGTCGCTGGCGAGCGCGTCGTAGCGGCCGCCGGAGCAGATCGAGCCGAGCGACTCGTAGCCGTCCAGGCGGGTCTCGAAGACGGTGCCGGTGTAGTAGTCCAGGCCGCGGGCGATCGACAGGTCGGCGTCGATGCGGACCCGGTCGGTGACCAGCGACGCGCAGCCGCGCACCAGCGCGGCGAGCTCGTCGAGGCCCTCGTCGAGCAGGTCGTGGCTGACGCCGAGCGCCCGCACCTGCTGCGACGAACGAGTCGTCCGTCGAGCGGATCGTGGCCAGCGCCAGGCACTGGTCGGCCTGCGTCCCGGTGAGGCCGGCCTCGTCGACCAGCATCGTCCGGACCTGGTCGGGGGCGAGCTTGTCGAGCTTGTCGACCAGGCGCATGACCTCGTCGACGTCGGGGGCGCCGATGCCGGCGTAGAAGCCCTGGATGAGCTTGCGGTTGTTGACCTGGAGCCGGAAGCCGGGCAGGAAGGCGAGCCGGCCGAGCGCGTCGAGCATGACGCGGGTGACCTCGACGTCGTGGTGGAACGGCAGCACGTCGCGGCCGACGATGTCGATGTCGGCCTGGGTGAACTCGCGGAAGCGGCCCTCCTGCGGCCGCTCGCCGCGCCACGCCTTCTGGACCTGGTAGCGGCGGAACGGGAACTCCAGCTTGCCGGCGTTCTCGAGCACGTAGCGGGCGAACGGCACGGTCAGGTCGAAGTGCAGCCCGATGCCGGAGTCGCCGCCCGCGTCGGCGTCCTGGAGCCGGCGGAGGACGTAGACCTCCTTGGAGGTGTCGCCCTTGCGCAGCAGCTGGTCGAGCGGCTCGACGGCGCGGGTCTCGATCCCGGCGAACCCGTGCAGCTCGAAGGTGCGGAGCAGGGTGGCGATGACCTCTGCTCGACGTACCGCTGGGCGGGCAGCAGCTCGGGGAACCCGCTCAGCGGGCGTGGGCTTGCTCATGGTTCACAGTCCTCGGGTGACCGGCGGGTGCTGCCGGTCGTCGGGTCGGCCAGGTCGAGCAGGTAGGGGTTGGTGGCGCGCTCGCGGCCGATCGACGTCTGCTCGCCGTGGCCGGGCAGCACCACGATGTCGTCGGCCAGCGGCAGCACCTTGTCGCTCAGGCTGCGCAGCATCGTGGGGTGGTCGCCGCCGGGCAGGTCGGTGCGGCCGATGGAGCCGGCGAAGAGCAGGTCGCCGGAGAACATCACCTCGGAGATGTCCTGCTCGGCGTACGGCGTCCGGAAGGTCACCGAGCCCTCGGTGTGGCCGGGGGTGTGGTCGACGACGAAGCTCGAGGCCGGCCAGCTCGAGGGTGCGGCCGTCGGACAGCTCCTGCGACGTCGTCCGGCTCGACGAACTCGTAGTGGCCGCCGAGCAGCATCGAGGTCGTCTCCGGCGACATGCCGGCCATCGGGTCGGTGAGCAGGTGCCGGTCGGCCGGGTGGATCCAGGCCGTGGCGTCGTAGGCGCCCGGCGACCGGGGCGACGCACCACATGTGGTCGACGTGGCCGTGGGTGACCAGCACCGCGACCGGCTTGAGGCGGTGCTCGCGGACCACCTGGTCGACGCCGGCGGCGGCGTCCTTGCCGGGATCGATCACCACGCACTCGCTGCCCGGCCCGGTGGCGACGACGTAGCAGTTGGTGCCCCACGGTCCTGCGGGGAAGCCGGCGATCAACACGGAACAGCCTCTCGGAACGGGGGTGGGTGGCGGCTGACCGGGGTAGAGCCTACCGAGGCCGTGATCGGCTTGACTACGATGGGCGACCATGAGCGCACAGCAGGGGCTCCCGTGGGGTCGGGTCGCCGAGGACGGCACCGTCTTCGTCCGTACCGCCGACGGTGAGACGGTCGGTCGGACAGTACGCCGAGGGCACCCCCGAGGAGGCGCTGAAGTTCTTCACCGACCGCTACGACGCCCTCGCCTTCGAGGTCGAGCTGCTCGAGCAGCGGATCAGGTCCGGCGCGCTGGCCCCGACGAGGCGGGCGGTCCGTCAAGACCGTCCGCGACCAGGTCGTCGACGCCCACGCGGTCGGCGACCTCGACGCCCTGGTGGCCCGGCTCGACGCGCTCGGCCCGGTGATCGAGGCCCAGCGCGAGGAGCGCAAGGCCGAGCGGGCGGCCAAGGTCGCCGAGTCGCGGCAGCGCAAGGAGGGCATCGTCGCCGAGGCCGAGAAGCTGGCCGACTGCAACGACTGGCGCAACGGCGCCAACCGGCTGCGCGACCTGCTCGAGGAGTGGAAGGCGCTCCCCCGGCTGGACCGGGCCTCCGACGACGCCCTGTGGCGCCGCTTCTCGACCGCCCGGACGACGTACACCCGGCGCCGCAAGGCGCACTTCGCCGAGCAGCACGAGAAGCGGGACGCCGCCCGCGTCGTCAAGGAGCGCCTGGCCACCGAGGCCGAGGGCCTGGCCACCTCCACCGACTGGGGTCCCACCGCCGGCCGCTACCGCGACCTGATGCGCGAGTGGAAGGCCGCCGGGCCGGCTCCCCGCGAGGTCGACGACGCGCTCTGGAAGCGGTTCCGGGGCGCCCAGGACACCTTCTTCGGTGCCCGGGACGCGGCGAACGCCGAGCAGGACAAGGAGTTCGCCGCCAACGCCGAGGTCAAGGAGGCGCTGCTGGTCGAGGCCGAGGCGCTGCTGCCGGTGACCGACCTCGAGGCCGCCAAGCGGGCCTTCCGCGACATCGCCGACCGCTGGGACGCGGCCGGCAAGGTCCCCCGCGACCGGATGAAGGAGCTCGAGGCCCGGATCCGCAAGGTCGAGCAGGCCATCCGCGGCGTCGAGGACGAGCAGTGGGCCAAGTCCGACCCGGAGAAGTCGGCGCGGGCCGACGACATGGTCGGCAAGCTCGAGGCCGCGATCGGCGACATCGAGGCCGACCTGGAGAAGGCCCGGGCGAACGGCGACACGAAGAAGGTCGCCGACCTCGAGGACAACCTCGCCTCGCGGCGGCAGTTCCTGGAGATGGCGCGGAAGGCGGCCGCCGAGTTCGGCTGAGCGGGCCGTCGGTCCGGCCTCGTCAGGTCGTGACGCGGTAGGCGTCGAAGACGCCGGGCACCGAGCGCACCGCGCGCAGCACGTTGTCGAGGTGCGTCGCGTCGGCCATCTCGAACGTGAAGCGGCTCCTGGCCACCCGGTCGCGGCTGGTGCTCAGCGTGGCGCTGAGGATGTTCACGTGCACGTCGGAGAGCACCATCGTGATGTCCGAGAGCAGCCGGGCCCGGTCGAGCGCCTCGACCTGGATGTTGACCAGGAACGTCGACTGCGACGTCGGCGCCCAGTCGACCTCGACCAGTCGCTCGGGCTGGCCCTTGAGCGCGGTGGCGTTCGTGCAGTCCGTGCGGTGCACCGAGACGCCGCCGCCCTTGGTGACGAAGCCGAGGATGTCGTCGGGCGGCACCGGGGTGCAGCACTTGGCCAGCTTCACCCACAGGTCGTCGGCGCCCTTGACCACGACACCGACGTCGTCGCCGGCGGCGATCCGGCTGCTGCGCCGCCGCCCGGTGATGGTGACGCCCTCGGCGAGGTCCTCCGCGGCCCCCTCGTCGCCGCCGTGCAGGTCGATGACCCGGCGTACGACGGCCTGGGCGCCGAGGTTGCCCTCGCCCACGGCGGCGTACAGCGCGCTGACGTCGGCGAGCTTGAGCTGCGCGGCGACGATGGAGAGCGACTCGTGGGAGAGCAGCCGCTTGAGGGGCAGCCCCTCCTTGCGCATGAGCTTGGCGATCTGCTCCTTGCCCTGCTCGATCGCCTCCTCGCGGCGCTCCTTGGTGAACCAGTGCCGGATCTTGGAGCGCGCCCGCGGCGACTTCACGAAGGTGAGCCAGTCGCGGGACGGGCCGGCGTTGGGCGCCTTGGAGGTGAACACCTCGACCACGTCGCCGTTGTCGAGGGTGGACTCCAGCGGGACCAGGCGGCCGTTGACCCGGGACCCGATGGTGTGGTGGCCGACCTCGGTGTGCACGGCGTACGCGAAGTCGACGGGGGTGGAGCCGGTCGGCAGCGCGATCACGTCGCCGCGCGGGGTGAAGACGTAGACCTCGGCCCGGTTGATCTCGAAGCGCAGCGACTCCAGGAACTCGCCCGGGTCCTCGACCTCGTTCTGCCAGTCCAGCAGCTGCCGCACCCAGGTCATGTCGTCGAGGTCGCCGGACCGGTCGGTGTCGACGCCGTTGCGGCCGTCCTCCTTGTACTTCCAGTGCGCGGCGACGCCGTACTCGGCGCGGCGGTGCATGGCGTAGGTGCGGATCTGGAGCTCGACCGGCTTGCCCTGCGGGCCGATCACGGTCGTGTGGAGGGACTGGTACATGTTGAACTTCGGCATCGCGACGTAGTCCTTGAAGCGCCCCAGCACGGGGTTCCACCGGGAGTGCAGCACGCCGAGCGCGGTGTAGCAGTCGCGGTCGTCCTCGACCAGGATGCGGATGCCGACCAGGTCGTAGATGTCGGAGAACTCGCGGCCGCCGACGATCATCTTCTGGTAGATCGAGTAGTAGTGCTTGGGCCGGCCGGTGACCGTCGCCTTGAGCTTGGCCTCCTTGAGGTCGGCCTCGACCTGGGCGATCACCTCGGCGAGGAACTGGTCGCGCGAGGGCGCCCGCTCGGCGACCATCCGCACGATCTCGTCGTAGATCTTGGGGTGCAGGGTGGCGAACGCGAGGTCCTCGAGCTCCCACTTGAGGGTGTTCATGCCGAGCCGGTGGGCCAGCGGCGCGTAGATGTCGAGGGTCTCGCGGGCCTTGCGCTCCTGGGTCGTCTGCTTGACGTAGCGCAGCGTGCGCATGTTGTGCAGCCGGTCGGCGAGCTTGATGACCAGCACCCGGATGTCGCGCGACATCGCGACGATCATCTTGCGGATGGTCTCGGCCTGCGCGGAGTCGCCGTACTTCACCTTGTCGAGCTTGGTGACGCCGTCGACGAGCCGCGCGACCTCGTCACCGAAGTCGGTGCGCAGCTCGTCGAGGGTGTACGGCGTGTCCTCGACCGTGTCGTGCAGCAGCGCGGCGACCAGCGTCGGCTCGGTCATGCCGATGTCGGCGAGGATGGTGGTGACCGCGAGCGGGTGGGTGATGTAGGGGTCGCCGCTCTTGCGCATCTGGGCGCCGTGCATGCGCTCGGCGGTCTGGTAGGCGCGCTCGAGCAGCGCCAGGTCGGCCTTGGGGTGGTTGGCCCGGACCGACCGGAACAGCGGCTCGAGGACCGGGTTGCCGCCCTGGGGGCGCGCGCCGATGCGGGCCAGGCGCGCGCGCATCCGGCGCCCCGACGGCGGGCCCATCGGGGTGGCCGGCTCGGCGCTGCGCACCGGCTCCGCGGGAGCGGCGGGCAGGTCCTCGGTCATTTCCCCAGTCTAGGGGCGCGGAGGTCAGACCTCGCCCAGCGCGGTCAGCGAAAGGTCACCGATCGTCGCCCGGCCGGGCAGGAAGGTGAGCTCCAGCAGGACCGCCAGGCCGTGCACGGTGGCGCCGCAGGCCTCGACCAGGCGGCGCGTGGCGTCGGCGGTGCCGCCGGTGGCGAGCACGTCGTCGACGAGCAGCACCCGCTCCCCCGCCCCGACAGCGTCCTCGTGGATCTCCAGCGTCGCCTCGCCGTACTCGAGCGAGTAGGACACCGCGTGCGTCGCGCGGGGCAGCTTGCCGGCCTTGCGGACCGGGACGAACCCGGCGCCGAGGGCCAGCGCGACCGGCGCGGCGAGGATGAACCCGCGGGCCTCCATGCCGACCACCTTGTCCACCACGACGTTGCCGTCCTCGTCGCGACCGGCCTCGGCCAGGGCCCGGACCACGGTCGTGAACGCGTCGTGGTCGGCGAGCAGCGGGGTGATGTCCTTGAAGACCACGCCCGGCTCGGGGTAGTCGGGGACGTCGATGACCAGCGTGGTCAGGGCCTCGTCGACCTTCACTTCTTGCCTCGCTTCGAGCGCGTCTGCCGCTGCGGCTGCTGCCGCTTGGCCGAGCCGCTCTGGCCCACCGGACGGTGCGGCTCGGGCACCGTGCGGCCGGACCCGGTGGCGGCGGGGCGGCTGGGCGCCGGCGCCGGGGCGCTGCCGGACGTACGGGCCGGCTCGCGTCCGGAGCCCGGCTCGTCGGCCATCGGCATGTCCTCGGTGAAGACCGGGACCGCGGCGTACTTGTCGGCCTTCGCGGCCCGCTGCGCCGCCCGCTTCTCGGCCGCCTGGACCTCCTTCTCGTTCCCCTTCAGCTGCACCACGAGCGGGGTGGCGATGAAGATCGAGGAGTAGGGGCCGGCCGCCATGCCGACGAACAGGGCGAGCGCGAGGTCCTTGAGGGACCCGGAGCCGAGCTGGACCACACCGGCGTACAGGATCGCCGCGACCGGGAGCAGGGCCACGATCGAGGTGTTGATCGAGCGCACCAGGGTCTGGTTGACCGCCAGGTTGGCCGCCCGGGCGTACGTCGTGTGCCTGCTGCGGAGGTTCTTGGTGTTCTCGCGGACCTTGTCGAAGACCACGACCGTGTCGTAGAGCGAGAAGCCGAGGATGGTCAGGATGCCGGTGACGGTCGCCGGCGACACCTCGAACCCGGACAGGGCGTAGATGCCGACCGTGATCAGGAGGTCGTGGGCGAGCGCGACGATCGCGGCCACCGACATCTTCCACTCGCGGAAGTAGCCCCAGATGAACATCACCACGAGGGCGAGGAACACGAGCAGGCCGATGATCGCGCGTTGCAGGATGTCGCGTCCCCAGCTGGCGCCGATGTTGCTCTGGGAGAGGTCCGCCTGGGTGGCGCCGGTCTCCGCGAGGATCGCGTCGGAGACCTGCTTCGACTCGGCGGTGGAGAGCGACTCGGTCTGCACCAGCACGGCCTCGTTGCCGGAGGTGGTGACCACCGGCTGCTCGGCGTCCTTGATGCCCAGCGCACCGACCGCCTCACGGAGCGCGTCGGCGGTGTCCTGGTTGACCTGGTCGGCCGGCAGGTTGACGCGGTACTCCGAGCCGCCCTCGAACTCGATGCCGAGGTTGAGCCCCCGGAAGTAGAGCCCGAGGGAGGCGACGATGACGATCAGCAGCGAGATGCTGTACCAGACCCGACGCCGGCGCGGGCTGACGAAGTCGATGGAGACGTCGCCCTCGTAGAGGGCGTTGCCCAGACGGGACAGCTTGCTCATCGGGTGCCTCCAGCCATGCGGACGCCGGGCAGTGCGTCGATCCCGAGGTTCTCCGCGTCGAGGCCGGAGAGCCTGTGCCCTTGGTTGAAGAAACGGAACCGGGCCAGCCAGGAGACCATCGGCTTGGTGAACCAGAAGAACACCACCAGGTCGACCAGGGTGCTCAGGCCCAGGGTGAACGCGAAGCCGCGCACCTCGTCGATCGCGAAGATGTAGAGCACGACCGCGGCCATCAGGCTCACCGTGTCGGCGGCCAGGCAGGTGTTCCGCGCCCGGACCCACCCGGACTCGACCGCCACCCGCATCGATTTCCCGTCGCGCATCTCGTCACGGATGCGTTCGAAGTAGACGATGAACGAGTCGGCGGTGATGCCGACCGCGACGATCAGGCCCGCGATGCCGGGCAGGGAGAGCGTGAACCCGGCCCCTTCGCTCAGCAGCAGCACCAGGCCGTAGGTCAGCACGCCGGCCACGAGCAGCGACGCGACGACGACCAGGCCGAGGCCGCGGTAGTAGAGCAGGCAGTAGAGCATCACCAGCAGCAGGCCGACGACACCGGCCCAGATGCCGGCGGAGAGCTGGTTGCCGGCGAGCGAGGGTCCGATGGTGTCGTTCTTCGGGTTCTTCTCGAACGCGACCGGGAGGGCGCCGTACTTCAGGCTGGTGGCGAGGTCCTGGGCCTCGCTCTGCTTGAAGTTGCCCGTGATGCTGGCCCGGCCGTCGGTGATCACGCCCTGCATGGTCGGGGCGGAGATGACGGTGCCGTCGAGGACGATCGCGAACTGCTTCTGGGTGCCGACCAGTGCCTGGGACACCTGGCCGAACGCCTTGGTGCCGGCGTCCTTGAGGTCGAGCGCGACCTCCCAGTCGAGGGCGTTCTGCTGCTGGCCGGCGTTGGCCTTGCTCAGCTCGGTGCCCTCGACGACCGGGACGGAGAGGAGGTACTTGATGCCGTCCTTGTCACAGGTGACCAGCGG
The DNA here is from genome assembly GCA_963721775.1 of uncultured Actinomycetota bacterium. GTDB lineage: Bacteria > Actinomycetota > Actinomycetes > Propionibacteriales > Nocardioidaceae > Nocardioides. Next base: position 112,502 of record CAVRMH010000034.1, read on the forward strand.
CGCGTCAGGACTGTCGACCGGGGCCTTGGCCAGCGGGCAGGACGCCGTCGTTGTAGGCCTTCACCCACGCCGGACCGGGGTTGTCCATCCACTTCAGCGCGTCGGAGACCGACGTGCCGGCGGTGGCGTCCGCCGGGGTGGACGGGGTGGCGCTCGGCGAGGTCGACGGCGTGGCGCTGGGTGACTGCGTCGCGGACGCCTTCTTGGGCTTGGTGTCCGGCGCGGTCTTCGTCAGCCCCTGGGGCGCCGGCCGGTTGGGGGTGGTCACGCCCGGCAGTGAGGTGCCGCTGCCGGTGGACGCGGCGCACGGGCCGGGGTTCTGGCTGGTGCAGGCGACCAGCCGGAAGCGCAGCTGGGCCTGGCGCTGGACGACGTCGACGAGCCCCTGGTTGGAGGCACCCGGGATCTCGACCACGATGTTCGTGTTGCCCTGGGTGGTCACGTCGGCCTCGGCGACGCCGGACCCGTTGACGCGGCTGTTGATGATCTTCGCCGCTTCCTTCAGCTGGCTCTGCGGGACGTTGCTGTCCTTGGCACGCAGCGTGATCCGCTGTCCGCCCTGCAGGTCCAGACCGAGGGCAGGCTTCCAGGTCCCGATCAGTGCGACGAGGCCGAAGAGCACCACCAGGCACAGGCCGAAGACGGTCAGTGTGCGGCCCGGACGGGCCGACTTCTTTGCCACCGGTCTACTGCTCCTTGTGCGTGCTGGGCGCCTCGGGGTCCACCGTGGTGGTGGCCTCGGGGACGGATGCCTCGGGGACGGACGGCTCGGGCGGCCGACGAATCGGTGGGCGACGGGGTGGTCGCCGCGAGGTCGTCGTCGACGGTGTCGTCGACGGTGCCGACGACGGCCTGCCGGGCCACCGTCATCACGACGCCCTCGGCGATCTCGAGGCCGAGCCGGTCGTCCTCGACACGGACCACCGTGCCGAAGAAGCCGGCACCGGTGATCACCCGGTCGCCGACGGCCAGCTCACGCTGGACGCCCTGCAACTTCTTCTGCCGGCGCTGGGCCGGCCGGATGATCAGGAGCCAGAAGATCAGGAAGATGCCCACGATGGGCAACAGGGACGCCAGGGCCTCCACGAAAACGACCTCTCAAGGTGGTGCGACGGACGCCGCCCGGAGCCTCGGCCGGGCGACCAACGGTGAAGTGTACGTCCTTCACTCACCGAACAGCGTGGCATCCCCGGTCGTGCCGTGCGGAACCTCGAGACCGAGGTGCCGCCAGGCCGCCGCGGTGGCGACCCGCCCGCGCGGCGTACGCGCCAGGAAGCCGTTGCGGACCAGGAAGGGCTCGGCCACCTCCTCGACGGTCTCGCGCTCCTCCCCCACGGCCACGGCCAGCGTCGAGAGGCCGACCGGACCACCGCCGAACCGGCGGCAGAGCACGTCGAGGACGCCCCGGTCGAGGCGGTCCAGACCCTGCTCGTCGACCTCGTAGAGCTCCAGGGCACGGCGGGCCACGTCGAGCGAGACGGTGCCGTCGGCGCGGACCTGCGCGTAGTCGCGGACCCGGCGCAGCAGCCGGTTGGCGATCCGCGGCGTGCCGCGGGACCGCCCCGCGATCTCGGCCGAGCCCTCGGAGGTGAGGTGTACGTCGAGGAGCCCGGCGCTGCGGTGCACGATCCGGTCAAGCTCGTGGGCCTCGTAGTACTCCAGGTGGGCGGTGAAGCCGAACCGGTCGCGCAGCGGACCCGGGAGCAGCCCGGCCCGGGTGGTCGCGCCGACCATCGTGAACGGCGGGATCTCGAGCGGGATCGCGGTCGCGCCGGGGCCCTTGCCGATGACGACGTCGACGCGGAAGTCCTCCATCGCGAGGTAGAGCATCTCCTCGGCGGCGCGCGACATCCGGTGGATCTCGTCGACGAAGAGCACGTCGCCCTCGCTGAGCCCGGACAGGATCGCGGCGAGGTCACCGGCGTGGGTGATCGCCGGGCCGCTGGTGAGCCGGAGCGGGGTGCCGAGCTCGCCGGCGATGATCATCGCGAGCGTGGTCTTGCCCAGCCCGGGCGGACCGGAGAGCAGCACGTGGTCGGGGGCGCGGCCGCGCGCCTTCGCGGCGTCGAGGACCAGGCCGAGCTGCTCGCGCACGCGCTGCTGGCCGATGACCTCGGCCAGGCTGCGGGGCCGCAGGGCTGCCTCCACGGCCCGCTCGTCGATGTCGGCGTCGGCGGTCGGTGAGCCGGGCCAGGTAGGCCTCCTCCGCGGCCTCGAGGTGCTCCACGTCAGGCCTTCCGCAGCGTCAGCAGGGCGGCCCGCAGCAGGGCTCCCGACGTCGGGGGTGGCTCCGGCCTGGTCCGCGACCTCGTCGACGGCCCGGTCGGCCTCCTTCGCCGACCAGCCGAGGCCGACGAGCCCCTGCTGGACCTGGTCGCGCCACGGCGCGACCGAGGAGGGTACGCCGGTGCGCGTCGCGGCCGTGCCGACCGGGGCACCGAGCCGGTCGCGGAGCTCGAGGATGATCCGCTGCGCGCCCTTCTGCCCGATGCCGGGCACCCGGGTCAGCGTCTTGACGTCCTCGGCGGCCACCGCGGCCCGCAGGTCGTCGGGGGCGAGCACGGCGAGCATCGCCTGGGCCAGCTTGGGGCCGACGCCGGAGGCGGTCTGGAGCAGCTCGAAGCAGGACTTCTCGTCGTCGTCGAGGAAGCCGAACAGCGTCAGCGACTCCTCGCGGACCACCATGCTGGTCGGCAGGGTCGTCTCGTGCCCGGTGCGCAGGGTGGCCAGCGTGTTGGGGGTGCACATGAGCTCGAGCCCCACTCCCCCCACCTCGAGCACGGCGCTGTTGAGGGTGACACCGGCGACGGTGCCGCGGACGAACGCGATCATGACCTGCCTGCCTTCGCGAGGGCGGCGTCGATGCGGGCCTGGGCACCGCCGCGCCAGATGTGGGTGATGGCCAGCGCCAGCGCGTCGGCGGCGTCGGCCGGCTTGGGTGTCTCGGTGAGCCGCAGCAGCCGGGTCACCATCGCCCCGACCTGGGCCTTGTCGGCCCGGCCGCTGCCGGAGACCGCGGCCTTGACCTCGCTCGGGGTGTGCAGGGCGACCGGCAGCCCGCGACGGGCCGCGACGAGCAGCGCGATGCCGCTGGCCTGGGCGGTCCCCATGACGGTGCGGAGGTTGTGCTGGGCGAAGACCCGCTCGACGGCGACCGCGTCCGGCCGGTGCCGGTCGAGCCACTCCTCGATCCCCGCCTCGATGGCGACCAGTCGCTGCGCGATCGGCTGGTCGGCGGCGGTGCGGACGACGCCGACGCCGACCAGGCTCAGCGGACGGCCCGGGGTGCCCTCGACCACGCCCAGGCCGCACCGGGTCAGGCCGGGGTCGATCCCGAGCACGCGCATGGAGAAGCCTTCCGCCGTCGCCGTTCTGTCCGAACACCTGTTCGGACAGAACGCTAACGCGGCGGGCCGGAGCGATCGGCGTACGACACGCACGGCCGGGCTCAGGCGTCGAGCTCGGCCATGACCTCGTCGGAGACGTCGAAGTTGGCGTAGACGTTCTGCACGTCGTCGAGGTCCTCGAGGGCCTCGATCAGCCGGAACACCTTGCCCGCCGCGTCCTTGTCCAGCTCGACCTGCATGTCGGGCAGGAACGAGGCGTCCGCGGAGTCGTAGTCGACGCCGGCGGCCTGGAGCGCCGTGCGCACCTCGACCAGGTCGGTCGCCTCGGAGATGACCTCGAAGGACTCCCCCAGGTCGTTGACGTCCTCGGCACCGGCCTCGAGGGTCGCCTCCAGCACGTCGTCCTCGCTGACGGTCTTGCCCTCCTGCTCGGCCGGGACCAGCACCACGCCCTTGCGGTGGAAGAGGAAGGACACCGAGCCCGGGTCGGCGAGCGAGCCGCCGTTGCGGGTCATCGCGGTGCGGACCTCCATCGCGGCACGGTTCTTGTTGTCGGTGAGGCACTCGATGAGCATCGCGACGCCGGAGGGTCCGTAGCCTTCGTACATGATCGTGGTGTAGTCGGCGCCGCCCGCCTCGGCACCCGACCCGCGCTTGACCGCGCGGTCGATGTTGTCGTTGGGGACCGAGGACTTCTTCGCCTTCTGGATGGCGTCGTACAGCGTCGGGTTGCCGGTGGGGTCACCGCCACCCATGCGGGCCGCGACCTCGATGTTCTTGATCAGCTTGGCGAACATCTTGCCGCGGCGGGCGTCGATGACCGCCTTCTTGTGCTTGGTGGTCGCCCATTTCGAGTGGCCGGACATGCGCTCTCTTCCGTGTCTCGGATGCTGTACGGGGCTCAGCCGCGACGGACCAGGTCCACGAACAGGTCGTGGATCCGGCGGTCGCCGGTGATCTCCGGGTGGAACGACGTGGCGAGCAGGCCACCACGCCGGACGGCGACGATCCTAACCCCGCCGTCGGCGAGCCGGGCCCGGGCGACGATCTCGACGCCGTCCCCGACCTTCTCGACCCAGGGCGCGCGGATGAACGTGGCCGGGAAGTCGAAGGCCGCGGACCACGAGGGCTCGAAGGTCACGACCTCCTCGAACGAGTCGACCTGCCGACCGAACGCGTTGCGGCGTACGACGACGTCGAGGCCGCCGATCGTCTCCTGGCCCACGATCCCGCCCTCGATGTGGTCGGCCAGCATGATCATCCCGGCGCAGGTGCCGAACGCCGGGAGCCCGTCGCGGATCGCGGCGCGCAGCGGCTCGAACAGCTCGAAGGTGCGGGCCAGCTTGTACATCGTGGTCGACTCCCCGCCGGGCAGCACGATGCCGTCGAGGCCGGCCAGCTCGCCGGGACGGCGCACGGCGACCGTGGTGACGCCGGAGGCCTCGAGCATGGCCCGGTGCTCGCGCACGTCGCCCTGGAGGGCGAAGACGCCGATGGTGGGGGTGGACACGGCTCAATCCTAGGGAGGCGCCGGCGGGTGCCCCGACCGCCGGGGCGATAACCGGTTGCCGCCCCGGGCCGGCTCTGGCTGGCTGGAGCCCATGAAGGGATTCGACCCGCTGGCAGCGTTCGGCCCCGCGGTGGCCGCGACGCTACGACGACGCACCGCGCGGGGACGAGGAGGAGACGGTCGCCTGCCTGGCCCGGCTGGCCGGCGACGGCCCGGTCCTCGAGCTGGCGATCGGCACCGGACGGGTGGCGCTGCCGCTGGCCGCGACCGGGCTCCGCGTCGACGGGATCGAGATCTCGGAGGCGATGGTCGACCGGCTCCGCGCCAAGCCCGGCGGGGCGACTCCTCGACGTCACCCTGGGCGACTTCGCCGACGTGCCGGTGACCGGGCGCTACCGGCTCGTCTACCTCGTCTTCAACACGCTGTTCAACCTGCTCACCCAGGACGACCAGGTGCGCTGCTTCGCGAACGTCGCCGACCACCTCACCGACGACGGTGTCTTCCTGGTCGAGGCGTTCGTGCCGGCGTACCTCCACCGGCTGCGCGACGACCAGTACGTCGACGCGGAGCGCATCGAGGTCGACCGGGTCACGCTGGACGTGGGGCGGCACGACCCGGTCGCGCAGGTCCTCGACGAGTCGCACGTGACCTTCGCCGACGGCGGTGTCCGGGTGAGCCCGATCGTGTGCCGCTACGCCTGGCCCAGCGAGCTCGACCTGATGGCCCGGCTCGCCGGCCTGCGACTGGTCGAGCCGGCACGGCGGGTGGAACGGCGAGCCGTTCACGGCCGCGAGCCGACGCCACGTGTCGGTCTGGGCCCGGACGTGAAGCACCCCGCCGGACGACGCCCGACGGGGTGCGCTCACGAGGAGCAGGGTCACCAGCCGCGCTCGGCGAGGCGGTGGGGCTGGGGGATGTCCTCGACGTTGATGCCGACCATGGCCTCACCGAGGCCGCGGGAGACCTTGGCGATGACGTCGGGGTCGTCGTAGAAGGTGGTGGCCTTGACGATCGCCTCGGCCCGCTCGGCGGGGTTGCCGGACTTGAAGATGCCCGAGCCCACGAAGACGCCCTCGGCACCGAGCTGCATCATCATCGCGGCGTCGGCCGGGGTGGCGATGCCACCGGCGGTGAACAGCACCACCGGGAGCTTGCCGGCCTCGGCGACCTCCTTGACCAGCTCGTACGGCGCCTGCAGCTCCTTGGCGGCCACGAACAGCTCGTCGCCCTCCAGCGCCCCGAGGCGGCGGATCTCGCGGCGGATGGTGCGCATGTGGGTGACCGCGTTGGAGACGTCACCGGTGCCGGCCTCGCCCTTGGAGCGGATCATCGCCGCGCCCTCGGTGATCCGGCGCAGCGCCTCACCCAGGTTGGTGGCCCCGCACACGAAGGGGACGGTGAAGGCCCACTTGTCGATGTGGTTGGCGTAGTCGGCCGGGGTGAGCACCTCGGACTCGTCGATGTAGTCCACCCCGAGGGACTGCAGCACCTGCGCCTCGGCGAAGTGCCCGATCCGGGCCTTGGCCATCACCGGGATCGAGACCGCCTCGATGATGCCGTCGATCATGTCCGGGTCGCTCATCCGCGACACCCCGCCCTGGGCGCGGATGTCGGCCGGGACGCGCTCGAGGGCCATCACGGCCACCGCTCCGGCGTCCTCGGCGATCTTCGCCTGCTCGGCGGTGACGACGTCCATGATCACGCCGCCCTTGAGCATCTCGGCCATCCCGCGCTTGACGGTCGCGGTGCCGGTGGTGGGGGTCTCGGGGGTCTGCTCAGCCATGGGACAAATCGTACGGCGCCCGGACGGCCGGGCGTGAATCGGTCCGGGTGGTCGTCGGTCAGGCCGGGGGTACGTCGGCGTACGCCTGCTGGCGCACCACCCAGATGCGCTGGACCACGGTGATCGTGCTGGCCACGGCCAGGGCCCAGAGCGTGACCTCCATGAGGATCGGCAGGTCGAAGATGCCCGGTGAGACCGGTCGCGACCAGGATCGCGACCAGCCGGTCGGCCCGTTCCGCGATGCCGACCTTGGCCTGGTAGCCCAGCCCCTCCGCGCGGGCCCGGGCGTAGGACGTGACGGCACCCATCACCAGGCAGACCAGCGACAGCACGAGGTAGAGGTCGCTGTCGCCCGGTCCGGCGTAGAACAGTGCGACGCCGGCGAAGATGGCGCCGTCCGCGACCCGGTCGAGGGTGGAGTCGAGGAACGCCCCGAACTTGTTGGTCTTGCCGGTCAGCCGGGCCATGTGCCCGTCGATCAGGTCGCTGAACACGAACGCGGTGATCACCAGCACGCCGGTCAGCAGCTCTGCCCTGCGGGAAGAAGACCAGGGCGCCGGCGGACACGCCGAGGGTCCCGACCACCGTGACGGCGTCGGCGCTGACGCCGAGGCGGATCAGGAGGCGGGCGACCGGGGAGATGACCTTCGTCCAGAAGGCGCGGAAACGATCAAGCATGGCGGGAGCAGGCTACCTGCCCGTCGGCGTGTGCCCGACAGGCGTACCGTGGCGGCTACGGAGCCATCCAGGCTTCCGATCAGGGAGCTCGCCATGAGCGACAAGTCACCACGCCAGGGAATGTCCAAGAAGTCGGGCAAGTCCATCAAGGAGAAACGGGCCGAGAAGCGGGCCAAGAACGACCCGGCCCCGATGATCGACACGCACCCGGCGAAGAAGCGGTGACCCCGGCCCTCCCGCTGAGCCTGGGCGTCGTCGGCACCTCCGCCAAGGAGAACGAGCGACGACTCCCCCTGCACCCCGACCACCTGGCCCGCATCCCGGAGGACCTCCGCCGACGGATCACGCTCGAGCACGGGTACGCCGAGGGCTTCGGCCGTGCGGACGAGCGAGCTGGCCGACCTGGTCGCCGGCTTCGCCAGCCGCGAGGAGATCCTGGCCGACTCGGACGTCGTGCTGCTGCCCAAGCCGCAGCACTCCGACGTCGCCGCCATGCACGAGGGCCAGGTCCTGTGGGGCTGGCCGCACTGCGTGCAGGACCCGGTGCTCACCCAGCTGGCCATCGACCGCGGGCTGACCCTGATCGCGTTCGAGACGATGAACCACTGGACCGCGGACGGCGCGGTGGGCGTGCACGTCTTCCACAAGAACAACGAGCTGGCCGGCTACTGCTCGGTGCTGCACGCGCTGCAGCTGGTCGGCACCACCGGTGACTACGGCCGCCGGCTCAAGGCCGTGGTGATCGGCTTCGGGGCCACCGCCCGCGGCGCGGTCACCGCGCTCAACGCCCACGGGGTGCACGAGGTCCGGGTGCTCACCAACCGTGGCGTGGCGGCGGTGGGCTCACCGATCCACTCGGTGCGCATCCTGCAGTTCGACCACGACACCGAGGCGCCGCACCTCAGCCACGTCATCACCGAGCGCGGGCGGGTGCCGCTCGCGCCGTTCCTGGCGCAGAGCGACATCCTCGTCAACTGCACGCTGCAGGACACCGACGCCCCGCTGACGTTCCTCCGCAACGACGACCTGCCCACGCTCCGCCCGGGCACCCTGGTCGTCGACGTCTCCTGCGACGAGGGCATGGGGTTCGAGTGGGCCCGGCCCACGACGTTCGAGGAGCCGATGTTCGAGGTGGGCCACCACGTGGCGTACTACGCGGTCGACCACAGTCCGTCGTACCTCTGGAACTCGGCGACGTGGGAGAACAGCGAGGCGCTGCTCCCGTTCCTGCCGGTCGTCCTCGGCGGCGAGGAGTACTGGGACCAGGACGAGACCATCCACCGGGCCATCGAGATCCGCTCCGGCAGGATCGTCAACCCGGCGATCCTGCGGTTCCAGGGACGGTCCGCGGAGCACCCGCACCCGGTGGCCTGAGCCGGGTCAGCGGGCCAGGGCGTACCGGTCGGACGAGAGGACGCCCTGGGGATCGGCCAGCAGCGGCGCGAAGGCCATCTCGGCGGCGCCGAGCAGCGAGGAGTCCTGGCCCAGGGCCGCGGGCCGGATCAGCACCTCGCCGTGCGGCGAGATCAGCCGGGTCCGGTCGAGCACCTCGTTGATGTGGTCGAGCTCGGCCTCCCACACCTCGGCCAGCGACCCACCCAGCACGACGACCTCGGGGTTGAAGATGTTGATCAGGCCGCGCAGGCCGACGCCGACCCACTCGGCGACGTTGGCCAGCACGGTGGCGGCGCGCTCCTCGCCCGCGGCCGCGGCGGCGATCACCTCGGCCACGGCCCGCGGGCCACCGCCGGGCAGCCGACCGGACTGGGTGAGGATCTGGTTCTCACCGATCTTCATCTCCCAGCAGCCGATGTTGCCGCAGCGGCAGGCCGGCCCGTTGCTGTCGACGAGCAGGTGGCCGATCTCGCCGGCGTACCCGTGGGCCCCGCCCATCGGCTCGCCGTTGACGAGGAAGCCGCCACCGATGCCGACCGATCCGCTGAGGTAGGCCACCTCGGAGAACCCGACCGCGGCGCCCCGGACGTGCTCGGCGAGCGCACCGAGGTTGGCGTCGTTGCCGGTGGTGACCGGCATGTCGAGCCGCGCGCCGAGCAGGTCGGTGAAGGGCTCGTCGACCCAGCCCAGGTTCGGGGCGAAGCGCACCATCCCGTCGCGGGCCCGGATCGCGCCGGGCACCGAGGCGCCGAGCCCGAGGCAGCGGATCTCCGGGCGACCGGCCAGGACGTCCTCGACCATCTGCACCAGCGACTCCACGACGTGCTGTACGTCGTGCTCGCCGCGCGCGTGCCTGCGCTCCCGGCGTTCGAGCACGTCCCCGCCCAGGCCGACGAGTGCGACCGCGATCCGGTCGACCCCGAGGTCGACCGCCACGACGGCGTTCTCGCGACGCGGGACCACCAGGGGAGACGGCCGCCCGGAGCGCCCGGCCACCACCGGGTCGCCCTGGGTGACCAGCCCGAGCTCCTCCAGCTCGCCGGCGAGGTCGCCGATCGTGCTGCGGTTCAGGCCGGTCTCCCTCGTGAGGGCGGCCCGGCTGGTCGGACCGGACACGTGCACGCGGGTGAGCAGCCGGCTCATGTTGTTGCGCCGGAGCTGCTCCTGTCCGCCCGCAAGACTCGCAGGCACCTCGGTCAGACCCGTCCGGAAGCCCGCGCCTTGCGACGGCTGATCGCGTCGACGCTGGCGGCCAGCAGCAGCACCAGGCCGGTCACGATGTAGACCCGTCCCGACGGCTGGTCGAGCTGGAGCATGCCGTTGTTGATCACCGCGATCACCAGGCCACCGAGCACGGCGTCCATGATCCGGCCCTTGCCGCCGAAGAGGCTGGTGCCACCGATGACGGCGGCGCCCACGGCGAACAGCAGCGTCAGGGAGCCACCGGTCGACGGGGACACCGAGTTGTCGCGACTGGCGATGAGCATGCCCGCGACCGCGGCCAGCGAGGAACACATCATGAAGCAGGACAGCTGGACCCACTTGACGTTGATGCCGGAGCGACGGGCGGCCTCGGCGTTGCCGCCGACGGCGTACACGTGGCGACCCCAGGCGGTGCGCGAGAGCAGGAAGGTCAGCACGATGAGCAGGGTTACCAGGATGACCACCACGATCGGCACGCCCTTGAGCGAGATCAGGGCGGGGTTCCGCGACCGCTCCAGGCTCAGGTAGTACGTCACCCAGAGGACGATCGCGACGAGGCCGCCGGTCTTCAGCCCCCACAGCAGCATCGGCTCGCTGGACAGTCCGGCCTTCTTGCGCGCGGTCATCCGACGGAACGTCACCAGGGCGTAGCCCAGGATCAGTAGTACGGCGAGCGTCCAGCCCAGCCAGATCGGCAGGTTCTTGTTCATCAGGGCGAGGAGCTTGTCGTTGCGGTAGGGGATGGTGCCGCCCTCGCCGATGATCAGCAGCATCACGCCCTGAAGGCCCAGGAACGCAGCCAGGGTGACCACGAACGACGGGATCCCGAGCCGGGAGACAAGCAACCCGATGCAGAGCCCGATGAACGTGCCGGTCAGGATGCAGGTGGCGATCGCCAGGGGCCACGGCCAGCCGTGGTTCGTCGCCACGATGCCGAGGACCGCCGCCGCGGTGCCGGCGGTGAAGCCGGCCGACAGGTCGATCTCGCCGAGCAGCAGCACGAACACCAGGCCCATCGCGATGACCATGACGCCGGCCGACTGGTTGAAGAGGTTCGCGAAGTTGAACTGGTTGGTGAACGTATCCCCGCGCAGCGAGGTGAACACGATGACCAGAACGACCAGCCCGAGTACGGCGGGGAGCGAGCCCACGTCGCCGCTGCGGACCTTGGTGACGTAGTCGCGGAAGATACTGCCGAGCGTGACCTTCTCCTCCTCCTCCGGCTCCGGGGCGAGGTCGGGGTCGGGAGCCGCCGTCGTGGTGGTCATCGGGTGCCTCCGTTGGTGCCGTTGGAACCGCTGGAGCGGCCGGTGGTGATCAGCTCGATCACCTCGCTGCTCGTGGTGTCCTTGGTGTGCAGCTGCGCCGCCATCTGCCCCAGGTAGAGCACCGCGATGTCGTCGGCGACCTGGAAGACGTCGTTGAGGTTGTGGCTGATGAGGATCACACCGAGGCCGCGGTCGGCGAGCCGCCGGACGAGCTTGAGGACCTGCTCGGTCTGGGCGACGCCCAGGGCGGCGGTCGGCTCGTCGAGGATCACGATGCGGGAGTTCCACAGCACCGCACGGGCGATGGCGACGGTCTGCCGCTGACCACCCGAGAGCGAGGCGACCTGGGTGCGGACGGACTTGAGGGTCCGCACGGACAGGCCGTCGAGGGTCTCCCGGGCCTTGGCCTCCATGGCGTACTCGTCGAGCAGCCCGGTCTTCGTGCTCTCGCGGCCGAGGAACATGTTGTGGACGACGTCGAGGTTGTCGCACAGTGCGAGGTCCTGGTAGACGACCTCGATGCCGAGGGCGTTCGCGTCCCGGGGGCCGTGGACGTGGACCGGCTTCCCCTCGAAGGTGTAGTCGCCGGCGTCGAAGGCGTGGATGCCGGCGATCCCCTTGATGAGGGTGCTCTTGCCGGCGCCGTTGTCGCCGACGAGCGCGGTCACGCGCCCGGGGGTGACGTCGAGGTCGACGCCTTGGAGCACGTGCACGGCTCCGAAGCTCTTGTTGATGCCCCTCAGGGAGAGCAGCGGCGCCGTGGTGGGCGTGCTGGCGGGCGTTTCCTCAGCGGTCGCGGACACGAGGACTCCTTGGTCGGTGCTGACGCGGATCGGGTGGAACGGGACCGTGGGGCGGGCCCGGCAGAGCGGGCCCACCCCACGACATGGTCAGGCCGGCGTCACTGGACGCCGTTCTCGGTGCAGAGCTGGGCGAAAGCCCCGGTGCAGACGGCTTCCTTGGTCTGGAAGCCGTCGGAGATCACCTTGGCGACGCCGTCCTTGTAGATCAGCTCGGGCTCGGCCAGCACGGACGGGACGTCCACGCCGAGCTCGGTGTCCTTGACCTTGCCGGAGGCCATGCTGTCCGCCTTCTCCTGGTCCCCGTTGATCAGCGCGATGGCGAGGTCAGACGCGGCCTTGGCCTCGAGGTTGGTGTCCTTGTAGACCGTCATGCACTGCGTGTCGTTGAGCAGCCGCTGCAGGCCCTCGACGCTGGCGTCCTGACCCGTGACCGGGACCTTGCCGGCGAGCCCGTTGGCCTTGAGCCGGGCGATGATGCCGCCGGCCATGGTGTCGTTGGCCGAGACCACGCCGTCGACGTTGCCGTTGTTCTTGGCGTAGATCTGCTCGAACGCGGTGCCCGCGATGGTGGCGTCCCACTCTCCGGTCTGGTCGCCGACGAGCTTGTAGTCGCCCGCGTCGATCTTCGGCTGCAGGTTCCCGGCGTAGCCGGACTTGAAGAGCGCGGCGTTGTTGTCGGTGGGCTTGCCGTTGATGTAGACGATGTTGGCCTTGGACTTCTTCATGTCGTCGAGGCACTTGGTGAGCCCCTGGCCCATGAGCTCGCCGACCTTGACGTTGTCGAACGACACGTAGTACGACGCGCCGCCACCGAGGGTGAGCCGGTCGTAGTCGATGCTCTGGATTCCGGCGTCCTTGGCCTTCTTCAGGCAGGCGCCACCCGACTCGGAGTCCAGGTTGACGATCATCAGGACGGAGACGCCCTCGTTGATCATGGAGTCGCAGGTGTTGCCGAACTTGGCCACGTCACCGTCGGCGTTCGTGATGATCGACTCGATGCCCGCGTCGTCGAACGCCTTCTTCAGGCTCGGACGGTCGTTGGCCTCCCAGCGCGGCGAGGTGACCGCGTCCGGAAGGATCACACCCACCTTCTTGGCGGCATCTCCGCCGCTGTCCCCGCCGCTGTCGTTCGAGTCGCTGCCACATGCGGTAAGGGAAAGTGCGCCGAGCACTCCGACCGCGGCGAGCGCGACGAGGCGCCTCGTACCCAACCTGATGCCCATGCTGTCCTCCGTGGATTTGGGGCTTGCGATGTGACTCACATCACGGTGTATGTTGTCGGTCACAACATACTGATGCTCCAGTCGCAGCACAAGGGGTCAAATGGGCCTTCTTTGTTGGGTCATGGAACGAAACCGCACCCCCGAGGGAGCACGACATGACCGACTGGGCAGGGCTCGGCCCCACACGCGAGGACAAGTTCACGTTCGGCCTGTGGACGGTGGGCTGGCAGGGCGTCGACGTCTTCGGCGGCGCGATCCGCGAGCCGGTGCCGCCCGCCGACTCGGTGCACCGGCTCTCGGACCTCGGTGCCTACGGCATCACGTTCCACGACAACGACGTGTTCCCCTTCGGGGCCGACGCCGGCGAGAAGCAGCAGCACCTCGCTCCCCTGCGCCGGGCGCTGGAGGAGACCGGACTGGTGGTGCCCATGGTCACCACCAACCTCTTCTCCCACCCCGTCTTCCGGGACGGCGCGTTCACCAACAACGACCGCGACGTACGCCGCTTCGCCCTGCGCAAGGCGCTCGACAACATCGACCTGGCCGCCGAGCTCGGGGCGCACATCTTCGTCGCCTGGGGCGGCCGGGAGGGCGCCGAGTCGGGTGCCGCCAAGGACGTCCGCACCGCGCTCGACCGGTACGCCGAGGCGTTCGACGTGATGGCGGCGTACTCCGTGAGCCAGGGCTACGACATGCGCTTCGCGATCGAGCCGAAGCCCAACGAGCCCCGCGGCGACATCCTGCTGCCCACGATCGGGCACGCGCTCTCGTTCATCAACGAGCTCGACCACTCCGAGCTGGTCGGGGTGAACCCGGAGGTCGGCCACGAGGAGATGGCCTCGCTGAACTACGCCCACGGCCTGGCCCAGGCGCTCTGGCACGGCAAGCTGTTCCACATCGACCTCAACGGGCAGACCGGCCCGCGCTTCGACCAGGACCTGCGCTTCGGTGCCGGCAACGCCCGCGGCGCCTTCTGGACCGTCGACATCGTGGAGAACGGCGGCTACGAGGGCCCGCGCCACTTCGACTACAAGCCCCCGCGCACCGAGGACATGGACGGCGTCTGGGTCTCCGCCGAGGCGTGCATGCGCAACTACCTGATCCTGCGCGAGAAGGTCCGTGCGTTCCGGGCCGACCCCGAGGTCCAGAAGGCGCTGGCCGACGCCCGCGTCGACCAGCTCGCCGAGCCCACCCTGGGCCCGGACGAGTCGGTCGGCGACCTGCGCAAGGAGTCGTTCGACCCGGAGGAGGCCGCCCGGCGCGGGATGGGCTTCGAGCGGCTCGACCAGCTCGCGCTCGAGCACCTGTACGGCGTCCGGGGCTGAGGCATGGCGCTGGTCGCCGGCGTCGACTCCTCGACCCAGGCGTGCAAGGTCGTGGTGGTCGACGCCGAGACCGGACGCACGGTCCGCCAGGGGCGCGCCGTGCACCCCGACGGCACCGAGGTCGACCCGCAGGCGTGGTGGACCGCGTTGGAGGCCGCGATCGCGGCGGCCGGCGGGCTCGACGACGTCGCCGCTCTGTCCGTGGGCGGACAGCAGCACGGCATGGTCTGCCTCGACGACCGGGGCCGCGTCGTACGTCCTGCGCTGCTGTGGAACGACACCCGCAGCGCGGACGCCGCGACCGCCCTGACCGACGAGCTCGGTGGACCGGCGGCGTGGACCGACGCGATCGGCACCGTCCCCGTCGCCTCGCTGACGGTCACCAAGCTGCGCTGGCTGGCCGAGCACGAGCCGGAGGCGGCCGCCCGCGTGGCGGCCGTCTGCCTGCCGCACGACTGGCTCACCTGGCGACTCGGGGCGACCGGCGCGCTCGACGAGCTGGCCACCGACCGCTCCGACGCCAGTGGCACCGGCTACTGGTCGCCCGCCGACGACGAGTACCGCCCGGACCTGCTGCTCCGGGCGCTCGGGCACGACGCGGTGGTCCCCCGTGTGCTCGGGCCCGACGAACCCGTCGGCCGGGCCCCGGACGGGCTGCTGCTCGGCCCGGGCGCCGGGGACAACGCGGCGTCGGCGCTCGGGCTGCGTACCCGCCCCGGCGACGCCGTCGTCTCGATCGGCACCTCCGGGGTGGTCTGCGCCGTCTCCGACGTGCCGTCCGCCGACGTCACCGGAGCGGTGGCCGTCCTTCGCCGACGCCACCGGCCGGTTCCTGCCACTGGTCGCCACCCTGAACGCCGCCCAGGTCCTCGACTCCACCGCGGCCCTGCTCGGGGTCGACCACGCCGGGCTCTCCGACCTCGCGCTGGCCGCGCCCGCCGGGGCCGGCGGGGCGGTGCTGGTGCCCTACTTCGTCGGCGAGCGGACCCCCGACCTGCCGCGGGCCACGGCGTCCCTGCACGGGCTGGTCCCGGCGTCGTGGACGCGCGACCGGGGTCGCCCGGGCCACCGTCGAGGGGTTGCTGTGCGGGCTCGCCGACGGGATCGACGCGCTGGTCGCCCAGGGCGCCCGCGTCGACCGGGTCGTCCTCACCGGAGGCGCCGCCGCCTCGCCCGCCGTACGCGACATCGCCCCGCGGGTGCTCGGCCGGCCGGTCGTGGTGCCCGAGCCCGGGGAGTACGTCGCCCGCGGTGCCGCCGTCCAGGCGGCGTGGGTGCTGACCGGCACGGTCCCGGACTGGCCCGATCCGCCCGGCACCACCCACGAGGCGCCGGAGACCCCCGGGCTGCGCGAGCGCTACCGCGCCGCCCAGGGGATGGTGCTCGACCGGCTCTGACGGCTCTCAGACCAGCTCCGGCAGCCGCAGGTGGGCCAGGGCCAGGTCGAACTCGGCGACGTCGAGGAACTCGACACCCATCTCGCGGGCCACCATGTCGCGGATCTCGCGGGCCCCTTCACGCGAGGCCATCACCGCGCCCTGCGAGTCGTAGGTGACGGTGCCGCAGGTGATGCCCCGGGCCCGGTCCACGAGCAGGCTCGCGCTGCAGAATCCCGCCATCTGCTCGAACCGCCCCAGCAACCGGGTGCGCCACATCTCGATGGTCGCGTCCATGTCCCGCGGGCGGGCCCAGGTGACCCGGCAGCAGGCGCCGTCGGCCGACGCGTGGTCGCGGTGCATCACGGCCACCTCCCACTCCTCGACCTGCGGGCTGCCGCCGAGGATCTCGCCGCCCCGCTCGCGGAGCGACGCCAGCGCCTCCGCGGTGGCCTTCATCGACGGCCTCGTCGCGCCAGGCACTGGTGGCGATGCAGCGACCTGACTCACGGTCGACGAGCAACGACATACCGACACAGCCGTCCATGGCCGTGAGGTCGGCATGACCTCGTCCCGGATGTAGGTGATGCCACGGTCGACGGCGTCCGGGGCACCCTGGATCGTGGTGGAGCGAGCAAACATCTCGAAGCCTCCTCGGGGGTCGGAGGCGACGCCCCGGCGGCGCCGCCGCACCCGTCCACGTTCCTCCCGTCCGACGGCGGGGGCAATCAGAAGCGGAGGTCACCGCTGCGGTGGTCGAGACCGCGCGACCGGTGCCGATCGAGCCGGGCGGGTCAGCCGGTCCAGGCGTCGGCGAGCAGGGCCCGGGTGTCGGTGAGCAGCTCGGGCAGCGTCTTGGTGCGCCCGATGATCGGCATGAAGTTCTGGTCGCCGGGCCACCGCGGGACGACGTGCTGGTGCAGGTGGGCGGAGATGCCGGCACCCGCGATCGCGCCCTGGTTCATGCCGAGGTTGAAGCCCTTCGCGCCGGACACCGACCGCAGGACCGTCATCGCCCGCTTCGTCAGCACGGCCATCTCCGCCGCCTCGTCGTCGGTCGTGTCGGTGTAGTCGGCCACGTGGCGGAAGGGACAGATCATCAGGTGTCCCGGGGAGTAGGGGTAGAGGTTGAGGACCACGTAGGCGAGGTCGCCGCGGTGCACGACCAGGCCGTCCTCGTCCGGCAGGCGCGGGACCCGGCAGAAGGGGCACTCCCCCGACGACTCGTCGGCCGGCTTGCTCTCCCCCCGGATGTAGGCCATCCGGTGGGGGGTCCACAGGCGGTCGAGCTGGTCGGGCCAGCCGATGCCGTCCTGGGTCACCGGCTCGGTCGCCGTGGTGGTGCTCCAGCCCGTCGTAGTCTCGGCCGCCCGGCATCAGACCTGCGCCCGCGAGGCGACCGCCTCGGCGACCCGTGCGATCGCCTCGTCGACCGGTACGCCGTTGTCCTGGCGACCGTCGCGGTAGCGGAAGGACACGGCACCGGCCTCCATGTCGTCGTCACCGGCGATCATCATGAACGGCACCTTCTGGAGCTGCGCGTTGCGGATCTTCTTCTGCATGCGGTCGTCGGAGTCGTCGACCTCGGCCCGCAGGCCGGCCGCCTTCATCCGCTTCGCCACGTCGAAGAGGTAGTCGTTGTGCCGCTCAGCGATCGGGATCGCCTGCACCTGCACCGGCGCGAGCCAGGGCGGGAAGGCACCCGCGTAGTGCTCGACGAGCACGCCGATGAACCGCTCGATCGAGCCGAACTTGGCCGAGTGGATCATCACCGGACGCTGGCGCGAGCCGTCGGGGGCGACGTACTCGAGCTCGAACCCGCGCGGCTGGTTGAAGTCGTACTGGATGGTCGACATCTGCCAGGTGCGACCGATCGCGTCGCGCGCCTGGACGGAGATCTTCGGGCCGTAGTACGCCGCACCACCCGGGTCCGGCACCAGCTCGAGGCCGGACTCGATGGCGACCTTCTCCAGCACCGCGGTCGCCTCGGCCCACTCCTCGTCCGAGCCGACGAACTTGTCGGGCCTGGAGTCGTCGCGGGTGGACAGCTCGAGGTAGTAGTCGTCGAGGCCGAAGTCGCGGAACAGGCCCAGGCAGAAGTCCAGCAGGTGCTTGATCTCGGCCGGCGCCTGCTCGCGGGTGACGTAGGAGTGCGAGTCGTCCTGCGTCATGCCCCGCACGCGGGTGAGGCCGTGGACGACGCCGGACTTCTCGTTGCGGTAGACGCCACCGAACTCGAACAGCCGCAGCGGCAGCTCGCGGTAGGAGCGCCCGCGGGAGCGATAGATCAGGTTGTGCATCGGGCAGTTCATCGCCTTGAGGCGGTACTCGGCGCCCTCCATCTCCATCGGGGGGAACATGCCCTCCGCGTAGTACGGCAGGTGCCCGGAGGTGTGGAACAGCCCCTCCTTGGAGATGTGCGGGGTGCCGACGTACTCGAAGCCCTCCTCGATGTGCCGGCGGCGGACGTAGTCCTCCATCTCCCGCTTGATCACCCCACCCTTGGGGTGGAAGACGACCAGGCCGGAGCCGATCTCGTCGGGGAAGGAGTAGAGGTCCAGCTCGCGGCCGAGCTTGCGGTGGTCGCGGCGCTCGGCCTCCTCGATCCGGTGCAGGTGCGCCTCGAGCTCCTCCTTGGTCTCCCAGGCGGTGCCGTAGATGCGCTGGAGCTGCTTGTTCTTCTCGTCGCCGCGCCAGTACGCCGCGGCGGAGCGCATGAGCTTGAACGCCGGGATGCGCTTGGTGGTGGGCAGGTGCGGACCGCGGCAGAGGTCCTTCCAGACGAGCTCGCCCTTGCGGTCGAGGTTGTCGTAGATGGTCAGCTCGGCGCCGCCCACCTCGACCCCGGCCCCTTCGGCGGCGTCGGAGACGTCCCCCGCACCGCCCTTGAGACCGATCAGCTCGAGCTTGTAGGGCTCGTCGGCGAGCTCGTCGATCGCCTCGGCGTCGGAGACCGGACGGCGGGAGAACTTCTGGCCCTCCTTGATGATCTTGCGCATCCGGGTCTCGATCTTCGCGAGGTCGTCGGGGACGAACGGGGTCTCGACGTCGAAGTCGTAGTAGAAGCCGTTCTCGATCGGCGGCCCGATGCCCAGCTTGGCGTCGGGGAACAGGTCCTGCACGGCCTGCGCGAGCACGTGGGCGGTCGAGTGCCGCAGGATGTCGCGCCCGTCGGCGGAGTCGATGAGCCACGCCCTCCACGGCCGCGCCGTCGGCGAGCTCGTGCGCGAGGTCGCGCAGCTCGCCGTCCACGCGGGCGGCGATCACCTCGGGAACGTCGGCGAACAGCTCCCAGGCCCGGGTGCCGGTCGTCACCGTGCGCTCTGCCTTGGTGTCGGCGGCGACGATGGTGACCTGGATCTCGGACACGGGGGCACTCCTCGGGGGGTTGGGACGTGGGACTTACGATCGTATCCGTGCCCGGGCGCAGACCGCTCCCCGGTTTCGTCGTCCCGAGGAACAGATGCTGAAGAACAAACGAACCTGGGTCATCGCGCTCGCGCTGGTGGTCCTGGTCGCCGGCGGCTCCGTCGCGCTGGCCAAGACCCTCGAGGACGACGGGTCCGGCTCGGGCGACGCCAAGGTCAGCCTGCCGGCGGACCCCGTCGGGTCGGGAGCGGACGAGCCCGGCCGGCTGCGCGTGTACGTCGACAACAGCGGCCCGACGGTGAGCGTCTCGGCCCGCACCGCACGCCGTCCCTGGACGAAGTCGATGAAGGTCGTCGTCGGGGGCACCACGACCACCCTCGAGCGGGGCAAGGACCTGACCGGGCCGTGCGCCCCCGAGGTGACCGCCGAGCCCTCGTCGCTGCTCACCCGGCTGGACTTCCGGCGTGGCTGCCTGAAGGGCGACACGGCCACGGTCGACGCCACCGTGAGCGTCGACGGCGGCGACCCGGTGGAGACGTCGGCCGCCCGCACCCGCAAGCCCAACGTGCTGATGATCATGGTCGACGACATGCGCACCGACGAGCTCAAGTGGATGCCGAACGTCCAGAAGCTGATCGGCGACCAGGGCGTCACGTTCAACAACGGCTTCGCCAGCTTCCCGCTGTGCTGCCCGGCCCGGTCCTCCGTCGTCACCGGCCAGTACCCCCACAACCACGGGGTCTGGTCGCACGAGCCGCCGTGGGGCTTCAGCGCGCTGCGCGACAAGTCGACGTTCCCGGTGTGGCTGCAGAAGGCCGGCTACTACACGACGTACCTCGGGAAGTACCTCAACGGCTACGGCACCGAGCCGGAACCGGGCCAGAAGACCGGCAAGTCCACGCAGTACTGCCCGCCGGGCTGGGACCTGTGGCGAGGCTCGATCGACGGCGGCCTCCCACCCGAGGACCCCAACGACGGCGGCACCTACCGCTACTTCGACACCACCCTGAACGACAACTGCAACGGGTACGTCTCGCTCAAGGGCACCTACCAGACCACGGCGTACACCCAGATCGCCCGCGACCAGCTGACGGCGAACGCGGCGCAGGACAAGCCCTGGTTCAGCTACGTCTCCTACACCGCACCGCACCACGGCGCACCCGCCGAGGAGGACGACCCGGACTACATGGTCACCCCGGCCCGGCCGAAGCGGATCTGGGGCGCGTTCGACAAGTACATCAAGAAGGCACCCGGCGCCGACTGGCTCGACCCCGACCGCAGCGACAAGCCCACGCGCATCACCAAGTCCCCGCCGAACGCCGACATGAAGGCGCAGATGCTGGAGGCGACCCGGCAGCGGGCGGAGTCGATCTACCTCGTCGACGAGTCGATCGGGAAGATCATGAAGCAGCTCAAGGACACGGGCCAGCTGCGCAACACGGTCGTGGTCTTCACCAGCGACAACGGCTACTTCCTCGGGGAGCAGGGCGAGCGCCAGGGCAAGATCCTTCCCTACGAGCCCTCGCTGCGGGTGCCGGTCGTCATGCGCGGCCCGGGCATCCCCCAGGGCGAGGTCCGCACCGATCCCGTTCCTCTCGATCGACTACGCCGAGACGTTCTCCGACCTCGGCGACGCGCGGCCCACGTCGTCGGTGGACGGGCACTCGATGGTCGACATCGCCCGGCTCGGCGACGAGTCCGCGGGCAGCACCTGGAGCCGGGTCGTGCTGACCGAGACCAAGCCGACCGACGCGGTCCAGATCAAGCTGCTCCAGCAGCAGAAGGTCGGCGCCCACACCCGGAAGATGCTGCGGGCGAAGACCACCGGCATCCGGACCGGGCGCTACCTCTACACCGAGTGGCTGGTCGAGCCCGGGGACGACAACCCCGGCGCCACGGTCGAGCTGTACGACGTGCTGAAGGACCCGAACGAGTACGTCAACATGGCGATGGACCCGGACAAGAAGGCGCTGGTGGCCGAGCTCCACGAGGTGCTGGCCAAGGCACGCCGCTGCCAGGGCGACGAGTGCCGGGTGCTGCTCCCCGAGAACCTGCGCTGACCCCGGCCTCGCCCTGGGCTGCCTCGGGCCCGACCGCGGTGCGGGCGTCACCCGCGTCGGGTGAAGGACCGGGGCCCGCAGCACCGCGATACTCGGGCCCATGGCCAGCGATCTGTCGGGACCCCACCTCCTGCTCGCCGGCGGCGACTTCCCGATCCTCGCGGCCGTCGCCGCGTTCCTGGTCTTCGCGATCCCCCTGGGTCTCCGTCTGCTGGCGCTCGGGGTGATCCCGGAGAACCGCCGCCCGTCCTCGGGCATGGCCTGGCTGATCCTGATCCTGGTGCAGCCGGTCATCGGCTTCTCGATCTTCCTGCTCTTCGGCACGACCAGCGTCGGCAAGATGCGGAAGGACCGACAGGCCTCCGCCCTCGACCTGGTCCGCCAACGCACCGTGGACCTCCACTCGCCGGACCTGCCCGACACGGCTCCGGCGTACCTCCCCACGGTCCTGCACCTCAACCGGAAGCTGGGGGCCTTCCCGGCGCGGCAGGCCCACGGCATCACGTTGTACGCCGACTACGACGAGTCGCTGGCGGCGATGACCGCCGCGGTGGAAGCGGCCCAGCACTGGGTGCACGTCGCCTTCTACATCACCGCCTGGGACGAGACGACGGACGCGTTCTTCACCGCGCTGGCGGCCGCCCGCAAGCGCGGGGTCACGGTGCGCCTGCTGTTCGACCACATCGGGTCGCGGGGACTGTCCGGCTACGACGAGATGCTCGAGAAGCTGGACGCCGCCGACATCGACTGGCGCCCGATGCTGCCGTTCGAGATCCTCAAGGGGAACGTCCGCCGCCCCGACCTGCGCAACCACCGCAAGATCCTCGAGATCGACGGGTTGGTCGGCTTCGCGGGTCCCAGAACATGATCGAGCCGGGCTACCACAGCGAGAAGAACCACAAGATGGGGCGGAAGTGGGTCGAGCTCACCTCCCGCATCGAGGGTGAGCTCGTTCCGTCGCTCGGTGCCGTGTTCGCCACCGACTGGTACACCGAGACCGGCGAGCTGCTCGAGGGCGAGATCATCCCCGCGGAGATCCCCGCGCCGGACATCGGGCCGGACGTGGCGATCGGCCAGGTCATCCCCAGCGGTCCCGGCGTGGTGGCCGAGAACAACCTGCGGGCGTTCACGACCCTGATCTACAACGCCACCCGCCGCGTCTCGCTGACCAGTCCCTACTTCGTCCCCGACGAGTCGCTGCTGTACGCCGTGACCACGGCGGCCGAGCGTGGCGTGGACGTCGAGCTGTTCGTCGGCGAGGCCGGCGACCAGTTCATGGTCCACCACGCCCAGTGCTCCTACTACCGGGCGCTGCTCCAGGCGGGCGTGAAGATCTGGCTCTACCCCGCTCCCCTGGTCCTGCACTCGAAGCACTTCTCGATCGACGACGACGTGGTCGTGCTCGGCTCGAGCAACATGGACATGCGGTCGTTCGCGCTGAACTACGAGATCTCGGTGATGTTCGTCGGGGACGACGTGATGCGCCAGATGCGTGAGGTCGAGGACGGCTACCGCGCCATTTCCCGTCTGCTGACGATGGAGGAGTGGGAGCAGCGTCCGAAGCGGAAGCGGTACGTCGACAACGTCATGCGTCTCACGGCGGCCCTGCAGTGACCGGTCCGGACCGCACCGCTGCGCGCGGGCTCTCACCTGTCACGGATGACGCGAGGCCGGTGTGGCCCGGCGACCATGGACCCATGACGGCGCGGCCCCATCGACCGGCGGTGGTGAGGTACGAGTTCCTGCTCGAGGGCAGGCTCTCGGACACCGTGCTGGCCATGTTCCCCGAGCTCACCGCCCGGCCCGGGCCGATCGGGGGGACCGTGCTGTTCGGCCCGATCGAGGGCACCGCGCACCTCAGTGGGCTGCTGGACCGGTTCCAGACCCTGGGCCTGTCGGTCGTGGAGATGCGGCGTCTGCCGGACTGAGCAGGGCGTACGGCCCGCCAGCCGCCTCGGTGTCCTCCTCGCCCTGGATCGGCCCCGGGCTCAGCCACCGCCCGAACTGCGCCCCGATGACGGCGCTGGCGACCAGCAGGAACGCCAGCACGACGAGCCAGGAGATCAGGGCCACGGCGACGCCGATCACGCCGTACCGGCCGGCGTTGCGCTCGATGAGGTGCGGCACCCAGAGGCTGCCTCCCCACCCGACCAGGACCTGGGCGACCGCACTCACCACCGCCCCGGGTGCCAGCCGGCGCCAGGGGACCCGGGCACCGAGCATGAGCCGCGGAGATCAGCATCCACGCCGGGATCGAGCACGCCAGGTCGACGACCAGCACCAGGAGCCGGCCTCCGGGCAGGGAGTCCACCCGGGCCGTGATCATCGCGAGGAGCACGAAGGTGGCGAGCAGGAACGCGGAGCCGGCGACCCCGCGCAGGCTGCGTCGGAAGCCACGTGCAGGGAGGCTCCCAGGCCACTTCGTAGGTGCGCTGCATCGACCGGGCGAAGCTGCTGAAGGAGACCAGCAGGATGACCAGGCCGATGAGCGAGAGGCCGCTCCTGGAGTCGGGTGGCCGCTCGAACAGCAGGGTGACCGCGTCGGCGGAGCCACCGGTCAGGTGGAACTTGTCGATCAGGTAGTCCGCAAGGGCCACGCCGTCGGAGCCGCTGGCCGCGGTGGCCAGGAGGATCAGCAGCGGGACGAGGGCGATGAAGGCCTGGCCGGCCAGGGTGAGCGCACGGTCGCGCAGGTTGATCTCGTAGAGCGAGGTGGCCAGCTGGCCCGGCCGGGTGGCCCGGAGCCGCAGGAACGTCGGGTGCGCGAGGACCTCCTCGCGGGTGACCCGGGGAACCTTCACGGAGCGACCCTACGTCGTCCCGTCGGCGTGCTCCCGACCCACGACCGCGGCGACGGCGCCGCCGCCGAGCGCGATCACGACGAGCAGCAGGGAGTACCAGACCCCGCGGTCCTGCCCGACCAGCAGCACGAGGACGGCGAGCGCGGCGACGCCGCCCGCGACCGGTGTGGTCCAGCGCCATCCCCGGGCCGCCTCGCTGGACACCGTCCATCCGCGCACGACGCCCTGGCGCAGGGCCACGGCACCGGAGGACGGACCGGTCACGACGGCGACGACGGCCGCGACCAGCAGGAGCACGCCGGTCCACCGGACCAGGTGCCGGAGCGACTCGAACACGATCGGCAGGGCTGCCTCGGCGCCCGGGTGGGGCGGAGCCCCCGGCAAGCCGTCGAGCAGGGCGGTCTTGGCGACGCTGAGCCCGAGCGCGAGCAGGATGAGGGAGACCACTCCCCCGGCGGCCACCAGGACCACGGCACGCCGCCGGTTGCGCACCAGCGCCACCCCGCCCACCAGCAGGGCCAGGGTCACCCAGGGCAGCAGCGAGCCGCCCTTGTCGAGGACCGTGTAGCCGGTCTGGGCCTTCTCGAGGTCGTCGACCCGGGCCAGCGGGAACGACGCGTTCAGCGTCGGGAGGTTCTCGGCGAAGCCCAGGCCGGCGTCGACCAGCGCCCCGCGGATGGTGCCGGTCAGCGTGGCCAGCTGGATGCTGATCGTGTTGCCGGACGTGGTCAGCACTCCGCTCTGGTCGCCCTTGAGCACGGAGAGCAGCTGTTCGTGGGCACTCCTGTTGGCCGCCTCCCACGCGTCGGCGAAGGCCGGGCTGGTCACCAGCTTGTGGACCACCCTCGTGACCGCCTGCTCGGCCCGGTCCCGCAGCGTGGCGGAGAGCAGCGGCAGCAGCGCGGTGACGCGCTCGGGCAGACCCTCGCGGACCAGCGCCTCGGCAGCGGCGTCGACCACCCGTTGCTTGTCCAGCTGGATCATCACCTGCTCGACGATCCGGTCCTCGACGGCCGCGACGACCTCCGGATCCGTCGCCAGCGGCGCCACCGTCTCGACGTACCGGTCGGTGTTCGTCAGCGTCGCCTGCACCCACCAGCCGGTGATGGAGACCGGGATCAGGAGCACCCCCAGCACGAGGAAGATCGTCCCGACAGTGCGTCCCAGCCCGGACATCGCGTCCTCCTCCATCGGCGCCTCGCGCATCCGCGCTGCCTACTCCGTCACGCTAGGTCCGCAGCCGTGCCTCGCGACTCACCCCCTCCGGGTGAGGGCATGTCGGGGGCGCGCTGTGAACCTCGGCCCGGCCACGGAGGACTGAGGCCTCCTCACTCCTGCTGCCGGCGCGCGACCTCGCGCACGGCGTCGTCGTACGCACGGCGCACCGTCTCGCCGAGCCACTCGGTGCCGAGGTAGACGTTGTCCGCGCCGAGCAGGTCGAGCAGCCCCTCGTGCTCGAGCTGGGCCCGGACGCGGGTGTTGCCGACCACCAGCTTCAGGGACGACCCGTGCTCCGCGAGCTGGCGGGCATAGCGGTCGAGCACCTCGATCAGGGACAGCCCGAGCTGGTCGACCCCGCGCAGCCGGACCACCACGACCGAGCCGGTGCTGCCCTGCGTCACGACGGGCAGCTGGTCACGGAAGACGGGGGCGCTGGCGAAGAACAGGCTGCCGTAGGGCTGGAGCACCACCACCTCGTGGCCGAGCACCGCCTCCGGGGGTGCCTCCTCGCGGGTGCGTCCGTCCTCCGTGATGACCAGCCGGCGCACGCTCACCTTGTTGGACTGCTCGCCGACGTACATCACGATGGCGAACCCGACGCCCATCAGCACGGCGTACTGCAGCGGGATCACCAGCGTCAGGACCAGCGTCACCGCCATGACCGTCGTCTGCAGCGGGCCGGTCCTGACCACCGAGCGCACGCGGGACGGCTTGATCGCGGCGACGCCCACGGTGATCAGCAGCGCCGCGAGCGCGGGCATGGCCACCAGCCCGACGACATCGGCCAGCAGCAGCACGACGACGGCCATGACCCCGGCGGCGATGAGCAGGGACAGCCGGGTCCGCGCGCCGGCCGTGACCACGAGCGAGGACGCCGACATCGACCCGCCGACGGGCATCCCCTGGAAGATGCCGGCCACGATGTTGCCGGCGCCCTGCCCGACGAAGTCACCGCGTACGTCGACCGGCCGGTTGCCCGGGCGCGGGACCGCGGCCGCCACGGCCGCTCCCTGCACCAGGCCGACGAAGGCCAGCGACATCGCCGGCACCAGCAGGAAGGCCACGTCCCCCAGAGCGGGCAGCACCGGTGCGGGGAGCGAGCGCGGGACGTCGGCCAGGTCGCTGACCAGCGCCACCGGCGGGTCCAGGCGCGGCCACGCGGCCAGCAGCGATCCCAGCGCGACCGCCACGACCAAGCCGAACGACTGCAACCAGGTGTGCTGCAGGACGACGATCCCAACGAGGGTGACCACGCCCACCAGCAGGGTCGGCAGCTCGATCCGCCCCGGGTGCAGCAGCAGGTCGAGGGTGCGGGTGATGCGGTTGGCGCCGGCCGCGGCGTACCCGGTGAAGTTGCCGAGCTGGCCGAGCACGATGTTGATGCCGACCGCCGTGACGAACCCGGTCATCACCGCGGTCGGCACGAACCGCAGCAGCGAGCCGGCGCCGAGCAGCCCTGCCGCGACCATGACCAGGCCGGTGAGGACGCTCAGCGTGAACAGCGCGCGTTCCGGGTCCGCGCGTGAGGCCAGGTCGACGTCGGAGACGACCAGGGCCATCGCACCGGTGGCCTGCACCGCCAGGAAGGCGCTGCTGGTGAACAGTGCGGCACCGGCCAGGCCGAAGAGATAGGCGTAGAGGCCGGCGAGCGGGTTGACGCCCGCCAGCAGTCCGCTGGCCAGGCCGTCCGGCACGCTCTCGACACCCAGCACCATGCCCGCGTTGAGGTCGTGGCCCACGGTCTCGCGCCGGACCAGGCCGCGGAACCGGGCCGGGACCCCAGGCCGTACGCCGCGGCGCAGCGACCCGTCGCCGCCCGCCCCGTCCGTGTCGGGGTCGTCCTCGCCAGCCACCTGCCTGCCTCCTCGGTCGCCACCTGGCCGCGGCTCGGGGGCGCGTGCCGACGATGCTCCGCGACGACGGGCACCGGATCACCCGCAGCAGGCGAACACGCGATCCGACGCATGGTCACCTGTCACGGATGAGGCGAGGTGACCGGCGATCGCCAACGCTGGGGGCGTGCACCCAAGTACGTCGGGCCAGGATCGGGTCCGCTACGAGTTCGTCCTGGCCGAGGTGGTCTCGGACGAGGTCCTTGCTGCGTTTCCCGACCTCGAGGCCGTTCCCGGGCCGGTTGGCGGCACCGTCATGTTCGGTCTCGTCGAGGACGCCTCGCACCTGCACGGCCTCCTGGACCGGTTCGGCCAGCTCGACCTCACCGTGCTCGAGATGAGGCGTTTGCCCGACTAGACCACCGCCCGGATGGACACCGGATATGGGTCTTTCGGTCCTGCCTGCCGCCGAGCGTCTTTCCTAGGCTCGCTGGCAAGGAGGCTCCATGACAGTCACGCGCGCACGCGTCAGCGCGGCGAAGGTGGCACCACCGTCCGCTCTCGTCCCGTCGGTGCCCCGGCCCCGGCTCTACGAGCGGCTCGACGAGCTGGTGGACCCGACCTCCCCGACGGACATCGTGAGAGTCACCGCCCCGGCGGGCTTCGGCAAGACCACGCTGGTCTCCGACTGGGCGGTCGAACGCGGACGCATGGGCGACGCGGTCGCCTGGTGCAGCCTGGACACCGCGGACACGACGCCGTACCGGTTGTGGTCGGCCGTCCTCAGTGCCCTGTCCGCGGCCGACGCGCTGCTGGCCGAGCAGCTGCACGACCTGGCTCCCCCGCGCACCAGCGGCAACGTGGAATTCCTGACCGAGGTCGCCGACGCGCTCGCCGGGAACCCGGTGGTGCTGGTGCTCGACAACCTGCACGAGGTCGGCGACCAGGGGGTGGTGGCGGATCTCAACAGCTTCGTGGAGCGCCGTCCACCCGGCCTCTGCCTGGTGCTGTCCAGCCGCTCGGACCCGCCGATGCAGGCCCTGCTCGGTGCCGTGCTGACCGGCCGGGTCACCCAGCTGCGCGCCGGCGACCTCGCCTTCACGCCGGCGGAGGTGGCCGCCGCCTGGCCGGACCTGACCGCGGAGCAGCAGCAGGCGATCTGGGAGCGCACCGAGGGCTGGCCCGCGATGTCGCACCTGATGGGGCTGGCGGTGCGCACCACCGGGTCGCTCGACTTCCGCGTCACCGAGGACGGCGCGCTGGCCGACTACCTCTTCCAGGAGATGTTCCGGAGGCAGAGCGAGGAGGTCCAGGAGACGCTCCTGCTCTCCTCGGTGCCCGACTCGTTGCCGCTCGACCTCGCGGTCCGCCTCACCGGGCTGCCGGACGCGGGCGCCCTGCTGGAGGGCGTGGCACGGCGGTCGGGCCTGGTCACCCGGACCTGGCATACGCACGAGGAGGAGCCGTGGTACCGCTTCCACCCGATCCTCCGCGCCTACCTGCACGGCGAGCTGGTCCGGCGTGACCGCGACCGCGAGCGCATGGCGCACCGCGAAGCCGCCTGCTGGTTCATGGAGCGGACGCACCGTACGTCGGCCCTGCAGCACGCGATCGCGACGCACGACCCGGCGTTCCTGGACGAGGTCGTCAAGGACACGGGGGCCCCGCTGATCAACGCCGGCGAGGCCGAGGTGCTGGTGACCGCGCTGTCGAGCCCCGGCCTGAGTCAGGACGCGCGCCTGCCCTGGACCCACGTGATGCGCGCCGCCGCGCTGCTCGACGTCGGGCTGGTCAACGAGGCGGCCGCCCAGCTCCAGGACGCGGGCGAGGCCCATCCGCACGACCGGGACCTGCGCGCCGCTCGCCGCGCCGTCGATGTCCACCTACGTCGGCGCAAGGGGTTGCCCTCCACGGGCGAGGTGCTGAACGACGAGGTCGTCACCACCACCCCGGACCTGCGCATCCTGCTGGCGGTGCAGCGGGGCTCGGCGCTGCTCTGGCGCGGCGACCTGGCCGACGCCGAGGCAGAGCTCACGGTGGGTGTCGAGCTGGCCCGCGGCCTCGACCGCAGTGCCGCCCTCATCGACTGCCTGACCCTGCTGGCCTCGGTGGCGTCCGCGCGGTCGGACTTCCGGGCGATGGTGGCCCCTCTGGACGAGGCGCTGGCCCTCGCCGAGCGCCACGGCTGGATGGCCTCGCCCCGGATCGCCTACACGCACACCCTGCGCGCGTGGGCGTACCGGCAGTCGCTCGACATCTCGCACTTCCGGGCGCACGCCGCGCGGGGCGTGGCCATGCTGGACCCGGCGGCCGACCCCACGATCGTGCTCTCGGCCCGTGGCCTGCACCTGGCCGCGACGTTCGAGGCGAGCGAGGGCGCCCCCGACGCGGACCGGTTCCACTCGATCTGGGAGCGCTACGACGGCAAGGAGGCGACGCCGAGCCTGGTGGCGTACGCCGCGATCGCGGACGCGCAGTACAGCCTCCAGCTGCACCGGACGGCGCGGGTGCAGGACGTGCTGGTCCGGGTCCACGAGCGGCTCGGGGAGTGCGGGGAGTTCCTGCTCGTCGGCGCGATGCTGGAGGAGGCCAACGGCCACCCGACCCGGGCCCGTGACCTGCTCCGCCCCGTGGTTCAGGGAAAGGTGCCCACAGTGGCCCCCATGAGCACGGTGCACGCCCACCTCGTCGACGCCTCCCTGGCACTGAAGATGGAGGACCCGTTCGCGGCGGTGAACGCCCTGCGTGCGGCGCTCGACCTCGCCGACCGGCTGCAGGCGGCGCGGCCGGTCCTCGGCGCGGGCGACCGGGTGCTGGCGCTGATGCGGGCCGAGCGCGGGCGCTGGGGGCGGCACGAGGACCTCGTCGAACGCGTGCTGGCGCAGGCCTCCGGCCCGGTGACGACGGGAGTCACCCTGACCGCCCGCGAGCTCGACGTACTCCGTGAGCTGCCGAACCTGCGCACCGTCGACGAGATCGCCGACTCGCTCTTCGTGTCGATCAACACGGTGAAGACGCACCTGCGCAGCGTCTACCGCAAGCTCGGCGTCACCTCGAGGCGGGGCGCGGTCGCCGAGGCCCGCCGGACCGGCCTGCTCTGAACGGCGCCCGAGTCCACCTCGGCCTCACCGAGGGGTGCGGTACGCCGATGGATGCGCGCCCGCCCCGGCGACGTGGTCGACCTCTTCGTCTACGTCGTGGTCCTCAACCTCGCCATCGAGTACGTCCCCTCGGTCATCAGCGAGGGCTTCACCCTGTCGCTGCTGACCGCTGCCCTTCTGAAGGTCGCCCTGGAGCTCGTGATCCTGCTCAAGAACCGGATCCTGGTCCGGCTCCGTGCCGCGACGACGCCGCGGACCAGGCTCGTGGCTGCCCTCTCCCTGTGGGTCGTCGCCGCCGGCAGCAAGCTCGTCGTCCTGGAGCTGGTGGACCTCGTCTTCGGCGACTCCGTGAGCCTGGGCGGCTTCGTGCCGGTGACGCTGCTCGTCGTCGCCCTCCTCGTGTCACGCGGCGCCGTACGCCGCCTGCTCTACGACACCCCGGAGGCGTGAGGCGGGAGGCTCACCCGGTGCGGGTGAGCCGCTGTGGGGCGCGGATCAATAGCGTCGTCGCAGAATATGGGTGACGTGCGCGGGCTCCGGCCGCGGCGAGCACTCTCGAACGATGTCGAAAGGATCCCTCGTGGACAGCTTCTGGGACTTCTTCTGGTTCTTGTGCCTCTCCTTCCTGTTCTTCGCCTACCTCATGGTGTTGTTCCAGATCGTCACCGACCTGTTCCGTGACCGGACGGTGAGCGGGGTCATGAAGGGCGTCTGGATCATCTGCCTGATCTTCTTCCCCTTCATCACCGCGTTGGTCTACCTGATCGCCCGCGGCGACGGCATGGCGGAGCGCCACATGGAGACCATGCGCCACGCGCAGGAGAGCCAGGCCGCCTACATCCAGTCGGTGGCCGGTTCCGGGGGGCTCGTCCGCGGAGGAGATCGGCAGGGCGAAGGCCCTTCTCGACGCCGGGACCATCACCCAGGCGGAGTACGAGTCGCTGAAGGCCAAGGCCCTGGCCTGATCCTGACGCCGCACGAGGCCGGTTCCCCAGCGGGGAGCCGGCCTCGTTCCGAGGAGCGGAGGACGGATGAACTTGCTGCTCGGCCTCGGCATCCTCGTCCTCGTCACCGCCCTCACCACCGCGTCGATGCTGCTGGTACGCCGCCGCGCGCCCGAGGGGAGCTACTTCTCCGACGGTGACCGGGCCTCGGGCGTCTTCGGCGTGCTCGCCACCGGCTTCTCCGTGCTCCTCGGCTTCATCATCTTCCTGGCCTTCCAGTCCTACGACGACTCGCGTTCGGGCGCGGAGACCGAGGCGACGATCGTGGCCCAGCAGGTGCAGACGGCGCAGTTCCTCCCCGGCTCGGCCGAGGAGCTCACCGGCGAGCTGACCTGCTACGCCCGGTCCGTGGCCGGGCCCGAGTGGGAAGCGATGGCCGCAGGGAACCCTGGGCGACCGGGTCAACCCCTGGGGTGCCGCGATGTTCAAGACGATCTCCCGGGTCAAGCCGACCACGGCGACCGAGCAGTCGGCGTACGACCGGTGGATGGATCAGACCTCCGACCGCGAGCAGGCGCGGATCGCCCGGGTCCACGGTGCCGAGGGCATCATTCCCTCGCCGCTGTGGGTGGTCCTGCTGGTCATCGCCGGGGTGATCTTCGCCTACATGCTCTTCTTCGCGGACCGCGCCGAGCGGCACGGCGACCCAGGGCATGCTCATGGGCAGCGTGACCGTGGTGATCACGCTCCTGATGATGCTCCTGGTGTTCTTCAACCATCCCCACGGCAACGGGGTCGGACGGCTGAAGCCCGTGGCGATGGAGCGGACCATCGCGCCTGATCGACACCCAGGCGAAGCTCGTCGGCATCGAGGTCACACCCCCGTGTGACGGTCGTGGAAACCCGCGCTGACCCGCCGCCCGACGGACGGGCGGGGCTGGCAGGAGCTGGTGGTCACGGTGCTGCTGGTGGTGGCCGCCCTCGCCACGTCGTGGAGCAGCTACCAGGCGACCCGCTGGAACGGGGAGCAGGCCGCTGCGGCCGGGCGCACGAGCGCCATCCGGATCGAGGCCGCGCGGGCGCAGGGCCTGGCCCAGGCGCAGACCCAGGTCGACGTCGCGACGTTCATCGCCTGGGCCGACGCGGAGCGCCGGGGCGAGGAGAAGGTCGCCGCCTTCTACGTGGACCGTTTCCGCGACGAGTTCCGCCCGGCGTACGACGCGTGGATCGCCACCGACCCGTTCACGAACCCGGCGGCCCCGCCGACCCCGTTCGCGATGGACGAGTACCAGCTCGCGGCGCGCCAGGACTCCCAACGGCTCGACGCCGCCGGAGAGGCAGCGGCGGCGCAGGTGCGCAGGGACATCCAGCGCTCCAGCAACTACGTGCTGACCGTCGTGCTCTACGCGGTCGTCCTGTTCTTCGCGGGCATGAGCACGCGGCTCACCAACCGACGGCTGCGGTGGGTGATGACCGGTGCCGGGTGCGTCGTCCTGCTCGGGGCGTTCGCGTGGCTGTCGACGTTCCCGGTGAGCTGGGCCGTCTGAGCGGGCACCACCTCGACCGGCGATCCCCACGACTGTCGAACGGTCACCGAGTCATCAGTCGCCCAGAGTGGCCGAGGTGAGGAGCTGATCGGTGTGCCATCGTCACTAGGTGTGGCCGCTCCCGCGACGCGTGGGATCGAGGCTGGGAGGACACCATGGGCAATCAGGAAGCACGGGCGGCTGACGTCCTCGTGGTCTTCGGAATCACCGGCGACCTCGCCAAGGTGATGACGTTCCGATCGCTGTACCGGCTCGAGGCGCGCGGGCTGCTCACCTGTCCGATCGTCGGCGTCGCCGTCGACGACTGGGACGTGAGTCGCCTCGTCGAGCGTGCCCGGGAGTCGATCGAGGGAACGGGCCAGCAGATCGACGAGTCCGTGTTCCAGCGGTTCGTGGCGCGGCTGTCCTACGTGAGTGGTGACTTCACCGACGCCGACACCTACCAACGCGTCGCCGCCGCGATCAAGGCGAAGGACTGCCCCGTCTTCTACCTCGAGATCCCGCCCTTCCTCTTCGGGACCGTCGTCGGGAAGCTCACCGAGGCCGGGCTGACGGCTCAGGCCCGCGTCGTCGTGGAGAAGCCGTTCGGCCACGACCTCGAGTCGGCTCGCGCGCTGGCCGCCGAGCTGCACCAGTACATCGACGAGTCACAGCTGTACCGGATCGACCACTACCTGGGGAAGATGGGCCTGGAGGAGGTCCTGTACATGCGGTTCGCCAACACCATGCTCGAGCCGGTGTGGAACCGCAACTACCTCGAGTGCGTGCAGATCACCATGGCGGAGGACTTCGGGGTCGAGGACCGCGGGCACTTCTACGATCCCGTCGGAGCCCTGCGCGACGTCGTCGTCAACCACCTGATGCAGGTGGTGTCGGTGGCCGCGATGGAGGCACCCTCGGGCCTCGACGTGATCAAGGACGCCCAGGTCTCCGTGTTCCGGGCGATGCCCAGCGCCGATCCAGCCAACTACGTCCGTGGCCAGTACGACGGCTATCGGTCCATCGACGGCGTCGCCGACGACTCGACCACCGAGACGTACGCCGCGCTCCGCCTCGACATCGACAACTGGCGCTGGTCGGGCACTCCCTTCTTCATCCGCACCGGAAAGCGCCTGCCGGTGACCCAGACCGAGCTTCGGCTGGTGTTCAAGCGCCCGCCACGGCTGGGGTTCGGTTTCGTCGGCGACCGGGCACCCAAGCCTGACCAGCTGGTGATCAGGATGGACCCGTCCACCGGCGTGAGGATCACCGCAGACGCGCGTCGAGCGGACATGCCCGGACCGGAGAGCGTCGACCTCGACGTCGAGTTCTCCGCAGCAGGCGGAGAAGGGCCGACGCCGTACGAGGTGCTGCTCCACGCGGCCATGCTCGGCCTGTCCACCCGCTTCACCCGGCAGGACGCCGTCGAGGAGGCCTGGCGGGTCATGCAGCCCCTGCTGGACGCACCGCCGCCCGCGCACGCGTACGCGCCGGGCTCGTGGGGTCCCGAAGCCGCCGATGCCCTGGTCGCCGACGTCGGTGGCTGGCAGGCTCCCTGGACCTGATCGTCCTCACAGAGTGCCGGCGGCCAGACGTCAACGGGGTGCCGGCCGTCCTGGTCGCAGGCCCCAGCTGCCCTGCCAGCTCTCATCGGGGTCGAGCTCGATCAGGTCGACGCCGGAACGGAACGCGTCGGGCGGACACGTCATCGGCTCCACGGCCACCGCGGTTCGACGCCGCGCCTGCTGGCCCACGTCGTCCGCCGTGTAGACCATCAGGTACCGGTACCCCTCGTCGACCCACAGCTCGACGGAACGGCCGCAGAGCGGGTCGCTCAGCCGCGCCACCGCACGACCGTCGTCCCCCGCGTGAGCTCACCGTAGGCCGCGTCCAGCTCCGTCGCTCCGAGCGGACGCGGCTCGGGTGAAGTCCAGCTCGGCGTCACCGGTCGACCGGTACCATCGCCGGTCGCGCCGGGACCGTGCGGGTCGAGGTAGCGGGTTGCCGGCACGCTCAGGTCGAGCCCGTCGATCGATGCGGCCCCGACGGTGAGGTACGGATGGAAGCCGACGCCGAACGGCGCCCGCTCCACGTCACTGTTGACCGCCCGCACGGTCACGGTGAGCCCTTCGCCGTCCAGGGCATACGTGATCTCGAGGTCGAGCTGCCACTCGTACCCCGGTTGCGGCCGGAGCGCGCAGGCCAGGGTGACGGACGCTGGGTCATGTGCCACCGGGGCCCAGTCCAGCCACCGCACCAGCCCGTGGATGGCGTCGTGCCGGCTCGGCTCGTTGAGGGGCGCCTGGCAGTCGTGGCCGCCGTACACGTAGCGGCCGTCCGTCAGTCGGTTGGGCCAGGGAGCGAGCACCTGGCCACGCCCGTCCGTGGCACGTTCGTCCAGCCCGAAGCCGTCGATCACGTCGTCTCCGTCGACGGTGTAGCTGCGCAGGGTGGCGCCGACACGGGTGACCTGTGCCTGTGAGCCCCCCTGGGTGATGACGTACTGGTCACCGGACGGTGGCCCGCCATGCGGCACTTCGTCGATGGTCATCGGCGCGCTCTCGTTGACAGCACCCGGCTCAGCCGAGCCGGGCGAGCAGGTGGTCGCCGACACGCAACGCATTGGCCATCGCCGTGAGCGCCGGATTGACCGCCCCGATGCTCGGGAAGAAGCTGGTGTCGACCACGTAGAGGTTGTCGACCTCGTGCGCCTTGCAGTCGGTGTCGAGCACCGACGTCGCCGGGTCGTTCCCGAAGCGCACCGTCCCGGCCTGGTGGGCGCAGCCGGCCACCGGTATGTCGTTCTTCATGTAGACGTCGCGGGGGATCAGGTGGTGGGGGTGCATGCCCAGGTGGCTGAGGTGCTTCTTGACCCGGCGGTAGAGCTGCTCCATGGGCTCCTGGTTGTTGGGCGTGTAGCTCAGGACGACGTTGCCGTCGCCGTCGAGGGTGACGCGGTTGTCCGGGTCGGGAAGATCCTCGACCGACAGCCAGAAGTCGACGGCATGCTCGGCGACGTCGCCGAGGAGGAACGTCGGGGCCAGCCCGGCCTCGACGGGCTTCTCCCCTCGATACATGGGCGCCGACGACTTGCCGACCATCTGCAGGTTCCCCATCGGGTACTCGAAGTCGTCGTCGCCGAAGTAGTAGTCGTTCATGCCGAGGGTCTTCTGGAAACGGGTGTCGTTCTTCTCGGTCGAGACGGCAAGGAAGGCCCGGCTGTTGTGGAAGACGTAGTTGCGCCCGACCTGGTCCGAGCCGTTGGCCGAGACCGTTCGGGTGTCGGTCGGTGGCGCTGGCCGAGCAGCAGCTTCGCAGAGTTGACCGCACCGGCGGAGACGACCACGACGGCGCCGTCGAAACGCTCCTCCGTCCCGTCGACGTCCGCGACAACCGTGCTGACGGAGCGGCCCGACGAGTCGGTCTCCAGGCGTCGCACATGTGCGTTCCGGACGAGCGTGACGTTGTCGTGCTGCAGGGCCGGCCTCATCGCCACGACGTCCGCGTCGGACTTGGCGTGCACCAGGCACGGGAAGCCGTCGCAGGTGGCGCACCTGACGCATGCACTGAAGGCCGGCTCGGCCTCGTCGAGCATGATGCCGCACGGGGCATGGAACGGATGCAGACCAGCGGTCACCATGTCGTCGAAAAGGCGCTGGATGCGCGGCTCGTGCGAGACCGGAGGGAAGGGGTACGGCGCCGACGCCGGCGGCTCGGTGGGGTCCTCTCCGCGGGCTCCGTGCACCTGGTACAGCTGTTCGGCCTCGGTGTAGTACGGCTCCAGCACGGAGTAGTCGATCGGCCACGCCGGGGAGATCCCGCCGTGGTGCCTGAGCTCGCCGAAGTCGCGTTCTCGCAGCCGATACAGGGCAGCGCCGTAGAACTTGGTCGCTCCGCCCACGAAGTAGTGCACCTGGGGCTGGAACGCCTTGCCGCCCTTGTCGTGCCACGTGTCCGCGGAGACGTAACGATTGTCGACGAACACCGCTTCGGCGTCCCAGTTCTCCGCCTCGCGCGGCAGCCAGTCGCCGCGCTCGAGCACCAGGACCCGTTTCCCGGAGGGTGCGAGCCGGTGTGCGAGCGTGCCCCCGCCCGCTCCCGAGCCCACGATGATCACGTCGTACTGGTCGGACATGGCTTCCTCCTCAGGAAGTGACTCTCGGCCCGGTGCCGCGACGTCGATGTGGGGGACGTCTTCGTCGTCGTCGCCCCAGGCGATACGGCGTGCCGTGGACGAGGCCGCGACCGTGGCGGCGTGGTCACGGTCGAAGTAGTCCCACGCCCAGGTCATGAAGGCATCGGTCTTGCTGTGTGCGCCGCTCAACAGCAGCGCGTGGACGCCGAGCCAGGCGGCGAATGCGATGGGGCCCTCGACCGTGTGTCGGTGCTTGCCGACCTGCGCGACGGCGGCGTTGCGGCCGATCATCGCCATGATGCCCTTGTCCTTGT
The DNA here is from genome assembly GCA_963721775.1 of uncultured Actinomycetota bacterium. Taxonomy (GTDB): domain Bacteria; phylum Actinomycetota; class Actinomycetes; order Propionibacteriales; family Nocardioidaceae; genus Nocardioides. The sequence goes on from CAVRMH010000034.1 coordinate 149,717, forward strand.
ACACGAACGGCTCGGTGGCCAGGCCGTGTCGCTCACGCAGGATGTTCTCGGCGGCCCACCGTCCGGACTGCTGCGCGACCGATCCCAGCTGCGGAAGCGAGTTGCCGTTTCCCGAAGGGATGTTCGCGACATCGCCGACGGCGTAGACCCCCGGGTAGCCCTCGACGGTCAGGTCTGGAAGCACGTCCAGACGTCCGCCGCGGCCGGGGGTAGGACCGGCTCCCTGCGCCACCTCGGAGGCCGATTCTCCCCCGCCCCATACGACTGTTCTTGCCGCGACGGTGCTGCCGTCGTCGAACTCGACGCGATCCGGGTGCACTGCGGTGACGCCCACGCCCAGCAGGGCGACGGCGCCCCCACGGGTCAGCTCCTTGAGGGCATAGTCGTGAGCCTTGTCCGAGAACCCGCCGAGCAGTGCCTCCCCGCGATCGACGATGGTGATCTGGCCCGGGCGCTCGATCCGCCCGGTCGACGTGCAGGGCGTCCATCAGCTCGGACAGCGCTCCGGCCGTCTCGACGCCGGTGGGACCGCCGCCGACCACGACGACGTTGAGCCTGCCTGCATCGGCCTCCGATGCGGTCGTTGCCTCCTCCAGGAGTTGCTGGAGGTGTCGACGAAGCCGCTCGGCGTCGGCGACCGAGTACAGCGGGAACGCATGCTCCGCCGCGCCGGGCACCCCGAAGAAGTTCGGGCGGGCGCCGGCCGCCATCACCACGTGCGATCCCGTGAGCGTTCGCCCGTCGGACAGCCGCAGGCTGCGTTCGGACAATGTTGCCGACGCGACCTCCGCGTTCACGACCTCGACGGTGGGATGCTCCTTGAAGATCGTCCGATGCGGGCGGGCGATGTCCTCAGCGGGCAGCTGGGACGTGGCCACCTGGTAGAGCAACGGCTGGAACTGGTGATAGTCGTTGCGGTCCACGAGCGTCACCTCGACGCCCTCGTCACCCAGCGTGTGAGCGCATGCGACGCCGGCGAGCCCACCGCCGAGCACCAGGACCTTGTCAGCCATGACGACCGACCCGCTCGAAACGACACCTGGTCACAGCGACATCTCCTCGCGGAAGTCAGCCAGGATGATCCGTCCAGCAGCCTCGATGAGAGCCAGGTGCGAGAACGCCTGCGGCATGTTGCCGAGGTGACGGGACGTGCCGACCTCGAACTCCTCGGCGTAGAGACCCAGCGGCGAGACGATCCGCAGCAGTCGTTCCATCAGATCCCTCGCCTGCCGCCTCTCCCCCACGACGGACAGCGCGGACACCAGCCAGAAGGAGCAGATCAGGAAGGTGCCCTCCTTGCCGGACAGCCCGTCGTCGGTCTCGTCGGTCCGATAGCGCAGCACGAATCCGTGCTCGGTGAGCTCCTCGGAGATGGCCTTGACGGTGTTGCGCATCCGCTCGTCGTCACCGGGGAGAAAACCCAGGAGCGGCGCCAGCAGCGTGGATGCATCGAGGGCGTCGGTGTCGTAGTGCTGACGCAGCACTCCGCGGTCGCTGACTCCGTTCGCGAGGATGTCCGCTCGGATCTCCTCGGCCACCTCACCCCACTCCCGCTCGCGATCCGCATCGCCACGGATCGCCGCCAGCTTGGCGGCCCGATCCATCGCGACCCAGCCCATCAGCTTCGACGACACGTAGTGCTGTGGCTTTCCGCGCGCCTCCCAGATGCCCTGGTCAGGTTCGCGCCAGGCAGCCTTGGCACAGTCCGCCTGCGACAGCACGAGCGGCCACAGGCGCCGTGGGCAGGTGCTTGCCCCGACTGGTGTGCAGCAGGATGGAGTCGAGCACGGCACCGAACACATCGTTCTGGCGCTGGTCGAAGGCCCCGTTGCCGATGCGCACCGGGCGGGCTCCCTCGTAGCCCGACAGTTCGTCTCGGGTCGTCTCCGTGAGGTCGCGACGGCCGTCGACGCCGTACATGATCTGCAGGCTGCCGTCCTCGTTCGGCTCCAGGTCGGCGACGTACTGCATGAACTCGTCGGCCTCCCAGTCGAGGTTGAGGTAGTGCAGCGCCTGCAGCGTGAAGGTGCTGTCGCGCATCCAGCAGAAGCGGTAGTCCCAGTTGCGCTCGCCGCCAGGCGTCTCCGGCAGCGACGTCGTCAGGGCTGCGACAGTGGCGCCCGTCGGCATGTAGGTCAGGCCCTTGACCGTCAGTGCCGATCTCTCGAGTGGGTGCCGCAACGGGTGGTCAGGGATGCGGGCCTTGCCGAGCCAGCTGCGCCAGAACCGCACCGTCACCTCGATGCGGTCGGCGGCCTCCAGGACGTCGCTCGGGGAGGCGAGGCCGTCGGCCCACGACAGTGCGGCAAATGCTCGCTGGCCCTTCGTCAGCGTGTGCCGGGCTCGGGCAGAGCTGCCCTCGATGCCGAGGGACAGATCGGTGCTCAGCCGGACGGTCTGCCCGGCCCCGGACGCGTCGGCGGTGTGGCCGGCGTCGTCAACCAGTGTCCACTCGGCGGGTTCACGGCCGTAGTCGAAGGCGGGCTCGCAGACCAGCTCGATCTCGACCGCGCCTTCGAGGCACTCGACCGTGCGGACGAACACGTGTTCGGCGTCGTCGTCAGCAGGCGGTCTGGTGTGCGGGGTGACCGCGTCTGGCCCCTGGCGCGGCCCCATCGTCAGGGCGTCGTGGACCAGCAACCAGCCACCAGGCGTGTGCCAGGTGGTCGTCATGACGTTGGTGCCCGGCACGTATGTCCGGGCCGTGGGTTGGTTGATGCCGAACGGACCGAATCGGAACGAGCCCGCCTCGCGGTCGAGGAGGTTCCCGAACACGCTCGGCGAGTCGAACGCAGGGACGCACAGCCAGTCGACCGAGCCGTCGGGAGCTATCAGCGCTCCGGTGTGGCAGTTGGACAGGAACGCGTAGTCGGCGATCGGTGGAAATGGTGACGTCGAGAGGCTCATGGTCGGTGCTCCTTCACATTCGCGGTGAGTAGAAGAGGGTCGGTTGGGGGGTGTCATCACACAGGTCGGTCCAACGGCCGCCCAGCGGCATCGTCAGCACCTTCTTCCGGCAGAAGGTTCCGCTGGTCCAGGACGTAGAGCAGGACGAACGCCGGCAGCACCACGACCGCGGCGAGTGCGACGGCAACCAGCACTGCCCCGAGCGTTCCCGACGGTGCCGCCGCAGCGGAGACCTCGAGGCTCTCCGGAAGCAGGTACGGCCACTGCGCCACCGACCAGGAGACGACGAGGCCGGCGACCGCCGTGACGGCGAGCACCCGGGCGCCTCGCGCGGCGTCGCGGGCCAGCAGCGCCAACGCGCCGAGGCCGGCGACGGCACTGAGGATGACCAGTGGCGCCGCAGTGGACGTGAGGCCGTCGAAGAGGTACGTCGCGTCGCTGTGGATCACGAAGAGGCTGACGACCCCGATGACGCCGACCGCGACCGCGCCGACGATCGCCCGGAATCGGAAGTAGGCCACCATGTCCGTCTCGCCCATGCGTCGCGCGTCCCAGACGAGGTAGACGGCAGCCAGGTAGGCCGCCACCGCCACGCCGAGGACGCCCGCCACGATCGATGTCGGGTTGATCCAGCTGTCGACCGGATCTCCCGCCCTGCCGCCCGCAGGCACGCGGCCCGACGCGATGCCGCCGGCGATGGCCCCCATGCAGTACGGCACGAGCACCGAGGACGAGGCGTAGGCGGCACCGAAGATGCGCCGGAGACGAAGCGTGACGACTGCCTTCCGGAAGGCGAAGCTGGCGCCACGCAGGACGATCCCGAGTGCCGCAAGCGTGAGCGGGACGAACAGCGTCAGCGTGATGGACGCGTACGCCTCGGGGAACGACGTCCACAGCACGACGAAGATGAAGATCAACCAGACGTGGTTGGCCTCCCAGACCGGGCCGACGGCCTGCTCGATGACCCGGCGCGGGCGTTCGCCTCGCTCCGGTCCACCGGCGGTGAGGTCCCAGAATCCAGCGCCGAAGTCGGCACCCCCGAACACGGCGTACGTCACCACGGCGAGGACGAGGACGACGGCGACGGCGGTGCTCATCGGCGCGCCGCCTCTCCCGCGTCGACCGATGCCGGAGGATCCTGCGGCGAACTCGGTCCGTACGGGCCCTCGTGCTCGACGAGCCCACCGGCGCGGCGGAACCGCCTGCTCATCGAGCGCAGGACGAGGATCAAGGTCAGGCCGACGGCGACGTAGAGGACCACGACCCCGACAAAGGTGATCCACACGCCGGTGTTGCCGGTGGCTGCGTCCTCGACCTTGGTGTACTTGTAGACGATCCAGGGCTGGCGCCCGACCTCGGTCACCACCCAGCCCGCCTCCATGGCGAGGACCGAGAGAACACCGGAGCTCGCCGCAGCCCAGAGGAACAACCTGCTGGAGGGCATCCGGCGCCGGACGGCCCAGCTCACGGCGTACCAGACCGAGAGCAGGAACAGCAGGGTCCCGATGCCGACCATGACGTCCCAGGCGAGATGGACCGTGTTGGTCTGCTGGATCGTCGGCCGCTCGTCCTCCGGAACCGTGTCCAGACCCTGCACGATCGTCGACTTGCCCGTGCTGGGGTCGGACAACCATGAGGCCAGTCCCGGGGATCTCGATACCACCGCTCACCGTGCCGTCGCCGTTCAGGTGGCCCAGCAGCGTCTCGGGGACGTCGCTCGCGGTCTCGGGCACCAGCTCGATGGCCGCGAACTTGACCGGCTGGTTGTTGTAGACCCATCGGGCCATGCGCGTCCCCGACGCCCATCTGGACGGGGGTCGCGATGGCCGCGACGCTGAACGCGATCACGAAGCCGAGCGCGGTGATACCGGTCGCGCCGTCCGCGCAGCATCCCCGCTGCGTAGACCGACGCGACGAGGAACCCGCCCACCATGTAGGCAGCCACCAGCATGTGGGCCGCTTGCAGGGGCATCGAGTCGTTGAAGATCACCTGGACGGGGTCCACCTCGACCACGTCGCCGTTCGAGTCGAGCTTGAACCCGGAGGGCGCGTTCATCCAGGCGTTCGCCGCAACCACCGAGGCGCTGCCGAAGATCCCGGCCAGGACGATCGGGACACCGGTCCAGAAGTGCGTCCACGGCTTCAGCCGACGCCATCCGAAGATGTAGATCGTCAGGAAGATCGCCTCGGTGAAGAAGAACACGCCCTCGAAGGCGAACGGCACCCCGAAGGCCTCGCCCCACTGGCCCATGAATCGCGGCCAGAGCAGGCCGAACTCGAAGCTCAGCACGGTCCCGCTGACCGCGCCGACGGCGAACGTCACCGCCATGTACTTCGACCACCGCTGCGCCAGGAGCAGAGCGTCGTCGTCGTCGATGCTTGATCGCCCGGTAGTTGGCGACGAGGGTCATGAACGCCCACGAGACGCCGAGCGGCACCAGGATGATGTGGAAGGCGAGGGTGAACGCCATCTGCGCCCGCGCCCACGGCACCGGGTCCACGGCGGCGATGACGACGAAGTCCGTCGAGGGTCGCGGTCACGACATCGCCACCAGCCTCCCGTTGGGCACCTGCCAGCCGACAGTGTCGACTGACCGGCGGTCATCGTCACGATCCTCGTCGGTGCGCCGGACGGGGCATCAGCCACAGTGGCTGATCTGCACGGGGCCGCCGTCACCCGTCGGACTCGTCGGCCGTGAGCGCCCGACGCAGGTCGACTGCGGTTCCCCGCAGCGGCAGGCTGGCGAGGCTCTGCGCCCGGGACCCACAGCTCGCCGGGGCGTGCTCCCGGACCTCTCTCGACCACCGCCACCGTGACGAACATGCCGGAGTCCAGCACGCAGCCGAGCTCGTTCACCGCGTCGCGCGACAGCCCGTTCGACACGAAGTTCAGGACTCGTGCGCCGACTCCGCCGGCGATCGCGCCGTCGAGGAGGGCTGACGGCGACAGCCGTCCCACGACTGCGCTCGCGACCGCCCCTTGCCCCCAGCCCTGCCTCAGCCACCGATGAACCACCATCACCCGATGGTCTGACCGCTCGATGAGTACGGCGTCGATGAGCGGCGTCCCGGCCGACGCTCCGCTCTCCAGTTCGACCCAGTCAGCTGGAGCCGGCCTCGAGCGAGTCGTAGGCGGCGACGATCACGTTCAGGCTCGCCGGGGTCGCCACGATCGCGTCCTTCCTCTCCGGCGGGGACGGGGAACCGACCCTTCCAGCCACTGCAGCACTGTCGTGGCCTCGCCCGCATCGGCCAGGACGGCCGATGCGGGACGCGGACTGGACCAGCTGGCCGACCAGCCCGGTCTCACGGCGTGGTCTCACGGCCGTCTCCGGAGGTGGTCTCACCCGACTCGGGTGGTCTTGCCTCGCGGGCGGGAGCGCGGGTGGTGGTGAGGGAGTTATCGGTGGACCCTGTGAGGGAGGAGGGGCGCATGACGAGGCCGGACGAAACGTCTCGCCCGCACGAGTGGCGTGCACGGCGCAGGGCGGTTTCCCCCACCGGCGGGCCGCTACCAGGCAGATCCCCCGTCCCAGGTTGGTCCGCGACCAGGCATCCGAGCGGGAGCGGCGGGTGGTCGTCGTCCGAGCGCCCGCGGGCTACGGCAAGTCCACGTTCGCCGCCGAGTGGTGCCGCAGTGACGACCGGCCGGTGGCCTGGCTCCGGCTCCGCGACTCGGACAACGACCCGGTGCAGTTCCTGCTCAGGCTGACGAAGGCCCTGGAAGGACTCGACCCTGTCGATTCCGCCCTCGAGCACGACCTGAAGACCCCCGACCCGCCCCTCGAGGAGAGACTCCTCCCCAGGTTCCTCGACGACCTGCCCCGCCGGGGACCGACTCTGCTCGCGCTGGACGATGCTCAGGTGATCGAGGACGCGCCTGCTGTTGCCGTGCTCAGGGGACTGGCCAACGCGGTTCCCCAGGGAAGCCAGCTGATGCTCGTCTCCCGGGAGATCCCCCCGGTCGGCCTGGCCCGGATTCGCGCCGCTGGGGACCTTCACGAGGTCGGCACGACGGAGCTTGCGTTCGATGACACGGAGACCCGCCAGCTCTTGGCCGCGACGGGGCTCGACCTCGACGACGAGGAGAGCAACGAGCTCCGCCTCCTCACCGAGGGGTGGGGCGCAGGACTCGCCATGGCCTCGATGTCCCGCTCGAGGTCGGATCGCGCCGGTCCGCCCGTGCCCCAGGCATGTGCACCCCGCCATCGAGGAGTACTTCCGGGAAGAGGTTCTCGATCTCCAACGTGAGGACGTGCGCCAGTTCCTGCTCGCCACCTCTGTCGTCGACCGCCTCACCGGCCCGCTGTGCGGTGCCATGACAGATCGGGACGACGGTGCCCGGCTGCTCGGCGAGCTCGCGGAGGCGAACCTGTTCGTCGTCCCTCTCGACGACCGCCGGCAATGGTTCCGGTACCACCATCTCTTCCGGGACCTGCTCCGAGCGGAGCGGGAGCGTCGGGGCGAGCCCGACACCGATGAGCTGCTCGCCCGGGCCGCCGCCTGGCACGAGCACCACGGCGACCCCGCCGAAGCCTTCGAGTACGCCCGACGGGGGCACGACCTGGCTCGGGCGGGGCGAGTCCTGCTCCGGTCCTGGGACGAGTACCTCGGCTCGGGCCGGAGCGCCACCCTCCTGCGCTGGTTGGACCGCTGCGCGGAGGACGACATCGTGTCCGATCCGCAGCTCGCCATCGCCGCCGCGTGGATCACCGGACACCTCGGCGACGCCGAGCGTGCGTATCGGTACCTGGCTGCGGCGGAGCGAGGCGACCTCGACCCGCCGGCCTCCGACGGCGCGACCTCGCTCCGTGCGGCCGCGCACCTCTTGCGGGCGGCACTCGGCCCGCAGGACGCCGCGCAGATGCTCGAGGACGCGCTCGCGTTCGTCGCCTCGGAGCTCCCGGCGCGTAGCAGGAACCTCCTCGACGGCTACTGCTACGCCGGCCTGGCCCATCTGCTCCTCGGTCACACGGACGACGCGATCACGGCCTTCAACCAGACGCTGGTGCTCACGGAGAGCAAGCCGCATCCACACCAGGTCCACTACCGGGCGTGGGCTCTCGGGCTGGTCGCCCTGGCCGAAGCCGACACCGGCGACTGGAGCCGAGCCGAGCGCGACGTCGGGATGGCAGAGGCTCTCCAGGTCGAGGATCTCGCGATCCATCGCCTGCCCATGCTGACCGCCCGCGCCACCATCGCCGCCCACACCGGGGAAAGCGCGGCCGGTGCCGCTGCGATCGCCGAGGCGCAGGAGGCGATGCCGATAGCTCGTGCGATCCCCCACCTGCAGGCCGAGCTGTCCCTGCGGTGCGCCCAGGCCGCCCACCGGCTCGGCGACGATGCCACGGCGGATGCGCTCCTGACGCACGTGCGCATCGCCTGTCAACGACTCCACGATCCGGGCTCCCTGCCCGACCGGTCGGACACCCTCCGTGAGCGCATGACCGTCGTGGATCCGTCGGTCGCGTTGCTGAGCCCGGCCGAGAAGCGGGTGCTTCGCCAGCTGGCGACCCATCGGACCCTGCGTGAGATCGCCCAGCACCTGTACGTCAGCCGAGCCACCATCAAGACCCACGTGGCCTCGATCTACGCCAAGCTCGGCGTCGGCTCGCGCGACGAGGCCGTCGCCACGCTCGGGGATCCGGTTGCCGATCCGACCTTCGACGACGTCTGGCTCGCTGACGACCACGGCTCGTCCGGATCGGCGCAAGGCCCGGTGCTCCGACGAGCTCGACGGCAGGTGCGCGGTCGGACGTCGTTCCGCCTCGAGTGACGAGGCTCGGCCTGGGAGACGTGCTGGTGGGCGATACTGGGTTCGAACCAGTGACCTCTTCGGTGTGAACGAAGCGCGCTACCACTGCGCCAATCGCCCGTGTGGTGCGCCGGGAACTCTAGCGCATGCTTTCGGGCCCCTCCGAATCGCCCCGGAGCGCTACGAAATCCCTCCCCGATCACCAGATCACCTACGGATTCCGCAGGTTGTCAACCCGCCACACGAGTTTTTACCAATTCTTGGATTTTGTTTCCGTTCCCGCGTCATGCCTCCTGTCACGCCCCGTCTCACTTGCAACGTGGGTATCTGGGAGGGAAACGATCATGAACAAGTACGACCACAGGTTCTCGGCGGGCATCACGCAGGACATCGCCATGGACTGCGTCGACGCCGCCGGTCAGTCGATGACGCTTGAGGCCGCGCTGGGCTACCACCCGACCGACCCGTACGCCGTCACCGTGACGTTCCGGACGACCGGGGGGGACGTCGTGTGGACGTTTGCTCGGGACCTGCTCGCCCGTGGTCTGACCGCTCCGGCCGGTGAGGGCGACGTGCACGTGTGGCCGTGCGTCAGCGCCACCGGCCGCGCCGAGGTCATCATCGAGCTCCGCTCCCCCGACGGTGAGCTGCTCGTCCAGGCCCCTGCTCTCGAGGTCACCGCGTTCGTGAACCGCTCCCTCGCCATGGTGCCGAGCGGCACCGAAGGCACCCTCGTCGACATCGACGAGCTCATCGGCCAGCTCCTGGCCGTCTGAACCCACCGACTGCGCACCACCACGTCGACCCCGGTCCGTCAGGGCCGGGGTCGTCTGCGTCCCGGGCCGGCCGCGACGCCGCTCACGGGTCGGGGTGCTCCTTCTCCTTGCGTGCCCACACGGCCGCGGCCTCCTGGGTCACGGGCCCGGGGGCGGGGTACGCGCGGCCGTCGCAGGTGTGCACGCCCTGGACGTCACGGGTGGTCGAGGCCAGGAAGATCTCGCTGGCCCGCTCCAGCACCTCGATCGGCTCGTCGACCTCGCGGCCGCCGAACCACTCGAGGACCAGTGCCCGGGTGACTCCGGCCAGGCAGCCGGCCGCGAGCGTCGGCGTACGCAGCTCGCCGTCGATGACGTAGAACACGTTGGCCCCGGTCCCCTCGCACAGGTGGCCGGCGGTGTTGGCGAAGACGGCCTCGGTCGCGCCGCGCTCGGCGGCGTACGCCAGCGCGATGACGTTCTCGGCGTACGACGTGGTCTTGAGGCCGGCCAGCGCGCCGTGCTCGTTGCGGGTCCACGGCACGACGACGACCGCGGTCGTGGGGTCGTACGCCGCCATCGGCGCGGCGACGACCACGAGGGTCGGCGGGTTCTGGCCACGGCCGGAGCCGAGCGGGGCGACGCCGTCGGTGTAGGTGATCCGGATCCGGCCGAGCGGCAGGTCCTGGCCCTCCAGCGTGGCGGCGACCCCCCGGCGTACGGCCTCGTGGTCGAGCTCGGGCAGCCCGAGCGCGGTGGCGTTGCGGGACATCCGCTGCAGGTGGCGGGTCAGCGCGAACGGCACGCCGTCGACGACCTTGACCGCCTCGAACACCCCGTCCCCCACCGTGAACCCGTGGTCGGCCACCGCGATGGCGGGGCCGTTCGGGTCGTCGAGAAGCTGTCCGTTCACCCAGGCGCGCATGGCCCCACGGTAGTCATTCCCGGGCCGGAACACGCGTGGTCAACCCCGGATTTTGCCTCCCCCAACGGTTCGGCTACTGTTCTCTCGCACCCGTTCCCCGGAGCGGAAGCAAGCGGACGTAGCTCAGTTGGTAGAGCGCAACCTTGCCAAGGTTGAGGTCGCGAGTTCGAGCCTCGTCGTCCGCTCGGAGAGGTCTCTCCCATACCGATGATCGTCGGGTGGGCCTCCACGGTGGGTTGGCCGAGAGGCGAGGCAACGGACTGCAAATCCGTGTACACGGGTTCAAATCCCGTACCCACCTCCACAACCCCACAACTCCATAGCTCGGGCGATTGGCGCAGTGGTAGCGCGCTTCCTTGACACGGAAGAGGTCACTGGTTCAAACCCAGTATCGCCCACCAGCACGACAGTTCCAGGCCCTGCCTCCCCCACCATGGGAGCGGGGCCTTTCTGCTTCATCGGCTCCCCCACGGTGCGGTTGTCGTCGGTCGCGCGCCGGGACCTTGGGCCCTGTGCCGCCCGGAAACCACCGCACTAGCGTCGAACCGGTCGGACCGGAGTCGGTCCGGGATGGAGGAGGACGCGGTAGCGATGACCACGACGCACGCCACCCCGGCCGAGCGACGGGCCCAGGGCAAGGCGGCCCGCACGACGGCGCCCCTGGAGTCGCACGGCGCGTTCACACCCGCCCCCGACCGCGACCCGGTGGGCCTGGTGCTCGGGCAGGCCGCGTCGCGGGTGCCCGAGCTGGTGCCGATCCGGCACGAACGCATGCTGGTGTCACCGTTCACCTACTTCCGCGGCGCCGCGCTGCCGATGGCCGCCGACCTGGCCGGTACGCCGACCTCCGGCCTCCGGGTGCAGCTGTGCGGCGACGCGCACCTGTCCAACTTCGGCGCCTTCGCCTCCCCCGAACGCAAGCTCGTGTTCGACCTCAACGACTTCGACGAGACCCTCCCCGGCCCGTTCGAGTGGGACGTCAAGCGACTGGCGGCGAGCCTGGCCGTGGCCGGTCGCGACAACGGCTACTCCGACGCCGAGCGACGTACCGCCGTCCTCGCCGGCGTCCGGGGCTACCGGACCGCGATGCGCGACTTCGCCCAGATGCCGATCCTCGACGTCTGGTACGCCCACCTCGACCTCGACGAGGCGCTGCGCCACGTTCAAGTCCCAGCTCGGCCAAGCGGAGCCGCAAGCTCACCGAGAAGGCGCTCGCCAAGGCCACGCACCCGCGACAGCATGCAGGCGCTCGAAAAGCTGACCACGGTGGTGGACGGCGAGCGCCGCATCATCGCCGACCCGCCCCTGATCGTGCCGATCGAGGACCTGTTCACCGACGTCGAGTCGCGACGCGCTGTACGCCGCGCTCGGCGACCTCCTGACCAGCTACGCCCAGACCCTCCAGTCCGACCGCCGACACCTCGTGCACCAGTTCACGCTGGTCCAGCTCGCCCGGAAGGTCGTCGGCGTCGGAAGCGTGGGCACCCGCGCCTGGGTCATGCTCCTGGAGGCCGGGGACGAGGAGCCGCTGTTCCTCCAGGCCAAGGAGGCCCAGGCGTCGGTGCTGGCCGACTACTGCGGCCAGAGCGAGTACGACGAACCAGGGCGAGCGGGTCGTCGCCGGGCAGCACCTCATGCAGGCCACCAGCGACATCTTCCTGGGCTGGCAGCGCACCACCGGCCTGGACGGCGTCCAGCGCGACTTCTACATCCGCCAGCTGCGCGACTGGAAGTTCTCCGCCGACGTCGAGCAGATGGTGCCGCACGGGATGGCGGTGTACGCCGGGCTGTGCGGCTGGACGCTGGCCCGGGCACACGCGCGCTCGGGTGACCGCTTCGCCATCGCGGCGTACCTCGGCAAGTCCGACGCGTTCGACCACGCGGTCGCCGACTTCGCCGAGACGTACGCCGACCTGAACGAGGCCGACCACGCCGCGCTCGCGCGGAACCTGGCTGCAGGCACCGAGGCCACGCAGGCCTGACCTGGGTCGAATGCCCGGATCCTCCTGTTCTCCTGCTCGTCCGCTCTCTAGAATCGACCCGCGCCGCTCACCCTTTCTGCTGAGGGTGAGCGGCGTTGTGCTGTGCCCGTTTCCACTAGGTTGTGGCCGTGCCGGAACTGACCGTGACCGTGGCCCTGCGATCGCTGCGGTGAGCGTGCCCACCGTTGCCGCCCTCGTCGCCTGGGGCTGGCGGGTGGGACGGCGAACCGAGCGCCGCAGCCGGGGTGCTGCGCACCGTCGGCTTCGGCGCGGTGTACAACGCCGTCACCTGCTTCACGGCGTACTGGGACCTGCCCGCCTGGCGGTGGTGGCTGATGTGGGTGCCGGCGACCGCGGGCCGGATCGGGCTCGCCTCGTCGCAGGGATCAGGACGACGCACCGCGGGACCGCGCGGTCGGGATCGCCATGCCAGCGATGCTGGCCGTGCCCGCCACCCTTCTCTGGCTCGGTGGAATCCCGGAGCTTGCCCTCAGGGCTCGCTGAGCAGGGAGGCGGACACCCACTCCTCGACCGAGGCCCACCCGTCGGCGCGCAGCCGGACGGCGTACACGACCCGCCCCTCCCAGCCTCCCCGGCCCTGGCGCCACTCGAGCAGCAGGCCGGGGCGTTTCACACCGGTCCGGTCGGCGGCGTCGGACACCCAGCAGTGCCGCGCGGGACAGCCGTCGCCCTGGGTGAGGCGCACCCGTTCGGCCATCGGCACCCCGCCACCGCCACGCTTGTTCATCCCGCCCGCCACACCGCGATCTTCTCACGAATTCGAACAGGTGTTCGTATTGCGCAGACGCCTCGTCCGACGGATCACGAAATGGACATAAGTGCTCCCCAAGGCTTGCCGACAGCGCTACCGTTGCTGAGTACTCGCCTCGGGTCCCCCACCCGGTGGTCGGCGCACATGGTCCCCACCATGATCGAACGCTGCGTCCGGCCCGTACGGCGAGTCGCGCCGCCCCGCCAGGCCCCCAGTGAGCGGGGCGGCGCACCCCTCCGGCTCGGGTTCCGCGCCGTCCCGCGCTCAGAGCCGCGCGGTGGGCGTGGGCCCGGACCGGAGGCTCAGCCCTCGTCCTCGGTCGAGGTGGCCTCGTCGTGCGTGCCGGGGCGCGGCGCCCACGGGAGCTCCTTGGCGGGACGGACCACGATCAGCCGGTCCCCCCGGGCGAGCTGGGTGACGACCGGGTCGAAGTACCGGTAGACCTTCTCGTCGCGGACCACGGCGATGACCTGGTCCGGCAGCGCCTGCGGCTGCCGGCCGACCTCCGAGACGAGCAGGTCGCGCTCGGCGACCTCGAGGCCGGTGCCGTAGGTCATCAGGTCCTCCATCACCTCCCCCAGCGTCGGCGACAGCGAGGAGAGGCCGAGCAGCCGGCCGACGGCGTCGCTGGAGGTGATCACCGACTCGGCACCGCTCTGGCGGACCAGCGGCACGTTGTCCTGCTCGCGCACCGCGGCCACGATGTAGGCGCTCGGGTTGAGCTGGCGCACGGTGAGCGTCGCCAGCACCGTCGAGTCGTCGCGGTCGGTGGTGATGATGACCTGGCTGGCCCGGTCCACCCCGGCCCGGCGGAGCACCTCGCGCCGGGTGGCGTCGCCCACCACGACCGCCAGGCCGTCGCCCTGCGCGTCCTCGAGCGCGCTCGTGCTGGGGTCGACCACCACGATCGACTCGCGGTCGTAGCCGTTCTGCACCAGGGTGTCGGCCGCGGCCCGGCCCTTGGTGCCGTAGCCGATCACGACGATGTGGTCAGTCATCTTCTTCCTCCACCGGGAGACCCGGAACATCTCTCGACCCTGCGAGGCGAGCACCTCGAGAGTGGTACCGATCAGCAGGACCAGGAAAGCGATCCTCAGCGGGGTGATGACGAATGCGTTGATCAGCCGCGCTCGGTCGGTGTACGGCGCGATGTCGCCGTACCCGGTCGTGCTCAGGGTGACGGTCGTGTAGTAGATCGAGTCGACCATCCCGACCTCGCCGTTCGGGTCGTTGTTGTCCCAGTAGCCGTCGCGGTCGACGTACACGAGCAGCACGGTGCCGACCAGGATGCCCACGGCCATCAGCAGGCGGCGGGTCAGCTCCCACCAGGGCGAGCGTGCGGCAGCGGGCAGCGCGACGCGGCCGAGCTGCTGGCGGTGGATCCGGTCTGCCACGGCGTCAGTCTTCGACTTCGCCGAAGATGAGCACCTGGTCGGGCGAGGACTTCTGCTTGGAGACCTTGGACACGAACCGGAACGAGTCACCCTCGTGCGGCCGGGCCGAGCCCGCCGCACGCTGCCAGGTGCCGCACAGCTCGCCGTCCTCGGCGCCGTCCTGGTCGGCGACGGCGTCGCCGCTGAGGCACAGGTGGTTGGTGCCGGCGTCGTAGCTCTCCACGGTGCCGGTGGCACGGTCCGGGGTGTCGGGGCCGGCGACGACACCGAGGAGGTAGCCGCCGAGGAGGCAGAGCCCGGCACCCGCGATGACGATCGGGGTCGGGAGGTTCAGGTTCGCCACGTGGCTCAGTCTGGCACGGAACGTTCGGCGTTCCGCGACCCCTCCGCCGGGCGCGGCGCCGGGCCGTGGGCCACCGGCTCCGCCGCGCGTCAGCGCCTGATCGTCGGGTTCGCGCGGCCGACGCCGGCCCCTCGGGACGCACCTCCGGGAGTGCGGGCTCGGCGTGTGGTGCCGGACGTCCTCGGCGCGTACGGCGACCTCGGCCGCGTCCTCCTCTGCCTTGTCGGCGGCGCGCTGCCCCAGGCGTCCCGGGAGTACGCCGCTGAGCCGCCGCATCAGCTCGGAGCGGGCACTCTGGGTCGAGCTCTGCGGGAAGATCGTGTCGCAGGCGGCGTTGACGGCCGCGCCGATGAGCACGGCGAGGGACACGATGTAGAGCCACAGCAGCACCGCGATCGGCGCCGCCAGCGGCCCGTAGATCGACTTGGAGTCGGCGGCGGTCGCGGTGAGGAACCAGCGCAGGAGGTAGGAGCCGAGGACCCAGCAGACCAGGCTGAACGTCGCACCGGGGAGGTTGTAGCGCCAGAGCGTCCGCACCGGCACCGACACGTGGTAGAGCGTCGCGAGGAAGCAGATGCAGAGCACGATGACGATCGGCCAGTAGAAGTCGTTGAGCGTGTCTGCGCGGTCCGGCAGGATCCGGCGTACCAGTGTCGGGCCGGCGATCACCAGCGGCAGCGTGATGGCGCCGATGACCAGGCCCAGGACGTACAGCGCGAACGACAGGGCGCGGGTCTTGACGATCCCGCGGTGCCCGCCGAGCCCGTGCATGATCGTGATGGTGTCGACGAAGACGTTCAGCGCCCGCGAGCCGGACCACAGCGCGAGGATGAAACCGATCGAGATGACGTCGAAGCGGCCGCCGCCCACGACGTCGTCGAAGGTCGGCAGGATGATCTTGTTCACCGCACTGTCGGTCATCGCGCGGCTGGAGACCTCGACGACCGCCTGCCGCAGCTCGTCGACCTGGGCCGCGGAGAACCGCTTGCTGACGTAGCCGATCGCGCCGGCCAGCGCGAAGATCAGCGGTGGCATGGAGAGCACGGCGAAGAACGCCGCCTCCGCGGCCAGCCCGGTGACCCGGTAGCGCATGCACGTGGAGGTCGTGGTCACCACGAGTCGCCAGAGCAGGCGGGCCAACCTCCGAGGGAGCCCGTCCTGCTCGATCGTGGCGGACATGGCTCTACGGTAACGACATGGACGCTGACATCCGCGCAAGCCGCAACCAGGCGCCCCTTCTGGTTGGTCACAACGTGGTCACCTCGGACGCCGCCCTGGTCGAGGCGGTCACCCGTCACGCCGACCCGTCGGTCGTCGAGGACCTCGCCGCCCTGGGCGCCGAGGCCGGCACCGAGGAGGCCCGCGAGCACGGCATGCTGGCCAACCGCCACCATCCCGAGCTCGTCACCTACGACCGCTACGGCACCCGCGTCGACGAGGTGGAGTTCCACCCGTCGTGGCACTGGCTCATGGAGCGCGCGGTCGGCCACGGCCTGCAGGCGGCGCCCTGGGAGCAGCACGACGGCGGTGCGCCGCACGCGCACGTACGCCGGGCGGCCGGCTTCTTCGCGTGGTCGCAGACCGAGCCGGGCCACGGGTGCCCGATCTCGATGACGTACGCCGCCGTTCCGGCGCTGCGGGCCGACGAGGCGATCGCCAAGGAGTGGACCCCGCTGCTGGCCTCGACGTCGTACGACCCGGGCGTCCGCGCGGCCTCGACGAAGCGCGGCGCGCTGGCCGGGATGGGGATGACCGAGAAGCAGGGCGGCTCCGACGTCCGGGCCAACGTCACCGAGGCGCGCGCCACCGGCGTGGACGGCGAGTACACCCTGCACGGCCACAAGTGGTTCACCTCGGCGCCGATGAACGACGTGTTCCTGGTGCTGGCCCAGGCGCCGGGCGGGGTCACCTGCTTCGTGGTGCCGCGCGTGCTGCCGGACGGCACCCGCAACCGGATCGACGTCGTCCGCCTCAAGGACAAGCTCGGCAACCGCTCCAACGCCTCCTCCGAGCTCGAGCTCGACGGCACCTGGGCGCAGCGCCTGGGCGACGAGGGCCGCGGCGTCCGCACGATCATCGAGATGGTGGCCGCCACCCGACTGGACTGCGTGCTCGGCTCGGCGTCGCTGATGCGGCACGCCCTGGCCGAGGCCTCGTGGCACGTGGCCCACCGCTCGGCGTTCGGGTCGCGGCTGGCCGACAAGCCGCTCATGCAGAACGTCGTCGCCGACCTCGCCGTCGAGTCGGAGGCGGCCACCGCGCTCGCCCTCCGGCTGGCCGCCGCCGTCGACCGGGCCGGCGACCCGCACGAGGCGGCGCTGCGCCGGATCGCGCTGCCGCTGGCGAAGTTCTGGGTGTGCAAGCGGACGCCGTTCATGGTGGCCGAGGCGCTGGAGTGCCTGGGCGGGAACGGCTACGTCGAGGAGTCCGGCCTGCCGCTGCTGTTCCGCGAGTCGCCGCTGAACTCCATCTGGGAGGGCTCCGGGCAACGTCAACGCCCTCGACGTGCTGCGCGCCCTGGGCCGCGAGCCCGAGGTGCTGCAGGCCTGGATCACCGAGGTCGGCCTGGCGCACGGCGCCGACCCGCGGCTCGACGCCGCGGTCGACACGACGCTGGCCCTGCTCGGCGACGCGTCCTCGCTCGAGGTCGGCGCCCGCCGGCTGGCCGGCCAGATGGCGGCCTGCCTGCAGGGCTCGCTGCTGGTGCGGTTCGCGCCTCCGGAGGTCGCGGACGCGTTCTGCGCCACCCGGCTGGGCACGACGTACAACGGCACCTTCGGCACGCTCCCGGGCTCCGACTTCAGGAGCATCGTCGAGCGGACCACTCCCCTGGTCTGATCGGGTCCGCCGGATATCCGCTTGACCCGATGGTAAGGGTTCCTTACCTTTGAGGTGATCACCTGCCTCCGGGAGCCGCCATGCACGACCGCACCGTCCTCGGCCCCGCCGACGTCAGCGACGACGCGCTCGCCGCGATGGCCGCCGACCTGCTCGGCATCGACCCGGACCGCACGACGCTGCTCGACTCCCGCGCCGAGGTCGTCGCCTACGACCTGGACGCGATCACGACGGCCGGCCGCTACTGGGTGCACGGCGCACGTCACCGCCGGCAACGGCGCGCTGCCGTTCCGGATGTTCGTCAAGCACGTCCAGTCCTGGAGCCGCTCGCCGTTCTTCGCAGTTCGTGCCCGCCCACTACCGGGCCGAGGCCGAGCGCTCCGTGCCCTGGCGCACCGAGCCGCTGGCCTACCGGTCGGACCTCGGCGACCGCCTGCCGGCCGGGCTGACGCATGCCCCGCGCGGTCGGCGTCGTCGACATCGACGAGAAGGCGGGCGCCGTCTGGCTGGAGGAGGTGCCGGTGGCGCCGGTGACCTGGGACGTCGCCCGCTACGCACGTGCGGCCCGCCTGCTCGGGCGGCTGGCGGCCAGCCCCGAGGTCGCCGAGCTGGCCGGAGTCGGCCGCCACGACTTCCACGTCCGCGACTACCTCCACGGACGGCTGAGCGTGCAGGTGCTCCCGATGCTGCGCGACGAGGACATCTGGCGGCACCCGCTCG
The DNA here is from genome assembly GCA_963721775.1 of uncultured Actinomycetota bacterium. Lineage (GTDB taxonomy): Bacteria > Actinomycetota > Actinomycetes > Propionibacteriales > Nocardioidaceae > Nocardioides. The sequence continues at coordinate 168,108 of CAVRMH010000034.1, forward strand.
TCGCCGCCACCTTCGACGACGAGCTCCGCGCACGGATCCTCGAGGCCGCCGACCGGGCCGCGGAGTACGTCGCCGAGCTGTCGGCGCTGCCCTTCGCGACCGCGCACGGCGACGCCTGCCCCAACAACCTGCTCGTCCGGCCGGACGGGGACGGGTTCGTGCTCATCGACTACGGCTTCTGGGGCGAGGAGCCGATCGGCTTCGACCTCGCCCAGCTGCTGGTCGGCGACGTCCAGCTCGGCAAGCGCTCGGCCGGCCGACCTGCCCGAGCTGGAGGAGGCCTGCCTCGCGGCGTACGTCGCCGGGCTGCGTGACGAGGGCTGCGACGTCCCCGCGGACGTCGTACGCCGGGCGCACGCGCTGCAGCTGCTGGTCTTCACCGGCTACTCGACGCTGCCCTTCGAGCTGCTCGACGGCCCGCCCACTCCCGAGCGGATGGCGCTGGCCGCCGAGCGCGCCGCGATCGCACGGTTCAGCCTCGACCTGGTCGACGCCACCGCCTGACCCGGACGCACCCGGCCCCCGCCACCCACGGAGGAGGTGGCAGGGGCCGGGAGTTCTGGCCGGTAGCCGGGTCAGGCGATCAGCCGGTGATCAGGGCTGGGCCGCCAGTGACAGGGGCTCGTCCTCCCGGTCGCCCGGGTGGTCGTCGTAGTCGACCATCGTCGTCTCGTCGAACGGGTCGTCGCCGGCGAGCACCGCGTCCAGCCGCTCCCGGTCGATCGCCACCGGTCCAGGTGGCCACCAGCACCGTCGCGACCGCGTTGCCGGAGAAGTTGGTCAGCGCCCGGGCCTCGGACATGAACCGGTCGATGCCGACGATCAGGCCGACGCCGTCGACCAGCTCGGGCCGGTGCGAGCTGAGCCCGCCGGCCAGGGTGGCCATGCCGGCGCCGGTGACGCCGGCGGCGCCCTTGGAGGCCACCATCATGAACAGCAGCAGGGAGATCTGCTCACCCAGCGACAGCGGGTCGCCCATCGCCTCGGCGATGAACAGCGAGGCCATCGTCAGGTAGATCGCGGTGCCGTCGAGGTTGAACGAGTAGCCGGTCGGGACCACGACGCCCACGGTCGCCTTGTCGACGCCGGCGTGCTCCATCTTGGCGATCAGCCGGGGCAGCGCGGACTCGGACGAGGACGTCGAGACGATCAGGAGGTACTCGCGGGCGAGGTACTTCAGCAGCGAGAAGATGTTCACGCCGGTGGCCACCCGGAGCAGCGTCCCGAGCACCACGAAGACGAAGAGGATGCAGGTGACGTAGAAGCCGAACATCAGCACGGCCAGGCTCTTCAGCGCGTCCACGCCGGTGGCACCGACCACCGCGGCCATCGCACCGAAGGCACCCACGGGAGCCACCCACATGATCATCGCGAGCACCCGGAAGACCAGGCGCTGGAGCGTGGCCGATGCCGCGCAGGATCGGCTCGCCGCCGCGGCCCATCGCCTGCAGGGCGAAGCCGACCAGCAGGGCGACCAGCAGGGTCTGCAGCACCTCGCCGGAGGTCAGCGAGGAGAGCATCGAGGTCGGGATGATGCCGAGCAGGAACTCGGTGGTGCTGCCGTGGCCCTCGGCGGCCTGGGCCGCGCCGGCGGAGGCGATCTCGTCGTTGAGGCGGAGCCCCTCACCCGGGTGCAGCAGGTTGCCGACGACCAGGCCGATGGCCAGGGCGAAGGTCGACATCACGATGAAGTAGCCGAGCGCGAGCCCGCCCACCTTGCCGACGCGGGCGGCGCTGCGCACCGAGCCGACGCCGAGCACGATCGTGCAGAAGATCACCGGCTGGATCATCATCTTGATCAGCGCGACGAAGGCGTCGCCGAGCGGCTTGAGCTCGACGGCGAAGTCCGGGGCGATCAGCCCGACGGCGATGCCGAGGCCCACGGCGACGATCACCGCGATGTAGAGGTAGTGGGTCCGGTCCTTGCGTGCGGGGCGTACGTCGGGGCTGCCCCGGCATTCCGGCCGGGTGTGCCGGCCCCTCCGGTCGTGACGGTCATGGTTCCTCCTGCGTGGGTCCGGGTGGACTCCCGGCTCGTTTCCCACATCGTCACGAGACATGTGACGGCGGTCACCGTTGTGTTCGTTGAGTTCACGCGCGGTGCGGCACAATGCGCCCCATGGTCAGGTCCGGCGGCGCCGATCGTGCGGGCTCGCCCCGCGAGCGGTCCGTCGCCCGGCAGGTGCTCACCCTCCAGATCCTGGTGGTCGTCGTCCTGGTGCTCGTCGCGCTCGGACTGGCGGCGTACGACGCCCGGAGCGACGCCCGCACCAACGCCAGCGATCGCGGCCGTCGCGGTGGCGCTGGCCGTCGCCGACTCCCCCGCCGTGCGCAACGGGCTGCGGCAGCCCGACCCGAGCCGCACCCTCCAGCCGTACGCCGAGGACGGTGCGCGTCGACACCGACGTTGACTTCGTGGTCGTGATGGCCCTCGACCGGACGCGCTACTCCCACCCCGACCCGACCCAGCTCGGGAAGCCGTTCGTCGGCGACCTCGGCGGCGCACCGCAGGGTCACGTCTTCACCCAGGAGTACGCCGGCACGCTGGGGCCGTCGATGCGGGCCGTGGTGCCGGTGTTCGACGGCGGCAGGGTCGTCGCCCTGGTCTCGGTCGGCATCACCCTGGACCGGATCGACCGGCGACCTGGCGCACGCGCTGGTGCCGATCGGGATCAGTGCCGCCGCCGTGCTCGCCGTCGGGCCTGGCCGGCGCCTGGCTGATCAGCCGGCGGCTGCGCCGGCAGACCCACGGCATGGGCGAGGCCGAGATCACCCGGATGTACGAGTACTACTCGGCGGTGCTGCACGCCGTCCGCGAGGGCCTGCTTGCTGCTCGACGACCGGGACCGCGTGCAGCTGGTCAACGACGAGGCGCGGCGGCTGCTGCGCCTGCCCGACGACGTCGTCGGCCGCTCCATCCACGACCTCGGCCTGCCGCCCGGGCTGGTCGGTGCCGCGGTCGGCGACACCGCCGAGTCCGACGACATCTACCTCACCGAGGACCACGTGCTCGTGGTCAGCTCCTCCCCCGCGTCCTGGGCCGGACGCGAGGTCGGCGCCGTGGTCACGCTGCGCGACCACACCGACCTGCAGGCGGTCACCGGCGAGCTCGACGTGGTGCGCGGGCTGACCGAGTCGCTGCGCTCGCAGAACCACGAGGCCGCCAACCGGCTGCACACGGTGGTGTCGCTGATCGAGATGGGCCGCACCGAGGAGGCCGTCGACTTCGCCACCGAGGAGCTCCAGGTCGCCCAGCTGCTCACCGACCGGGTCGTCGGCGCCGTCGACGACCCGGTGCTGGCGGCGCTGCTGCTCGGCAAGACCGCCGAGGCCGCCGAGCGCGGCATCGAGCTCACCGTCGTCGGCGAGGTGACCGGTGAGACCCCCGACGTCGAGCCCCGCGACCTGGTGACCGTGGTCGGGCAACCTCGTCGACAACGCGATGGACGCGGTCAGTCGGCCGACCGGACCGGCGGGTCGAGGTCCGCATCGACGCCGGTCGGCGACCGGTTCGCGATCACCGTCGGGGACAGCGGCCCGGGGCTGCCGCCCGACGCCGGCGCGACAGGTGCTCGAGCGCGGGTGGTCGACCAAGGCCTGGACGACGAGGCGCGCCGGGTCGCGGGCTCGGCCTGGCCCTGGTCGCGCAGGTGGCCCGCCGCCACGGCGGCACCGTGCAGCTGGGGACCTCGGCGTACGGCGGCGCCGAGTTCACCGTCACCCTCGGCGCCCGCACCGGGGGCCACGCCATGACGCGTCCGGGTGCTCGTCGTCGAGGACGAGGCGACCGCGGCGGAGGCCCACGCGGCGTACGTCGGCCGGGTCGAGGGCTTCGAGGTCGCCGGGGTGGCGCGCTCGGCCGCGGACGCCGTGCGGCACCTGAACGGCGACCGCGACGTCGACCTGATCCTGCTCGACATGCACCTGCCCGACGGCCACGGGCTCGGCCTGCTGCAGCGGCTCCGGGCGGCCGGCCACCTCGTGCGACGTGATCGCGGTGACCTCGGCCCGCGACGCGGACGTGGTGCGGCACGCGGTCGCGCAGGGCGTGGTGCTCTACCTGCTCAAGCCGTTCACCTGGGCGACGTTCCGCACCAAGCTCGAGCAGTACGCGGCGTACCGCGACCGGCTCGACGCCACCACCGACGAGGTCGTCCAGGACGAGGTCGACCGCGTCTTCGGCGCCCTGCGGCAGGGCGCCGGTCGAGCTGCCCAAGGGGATGAGCGCGGAGTCGCTGCGCCAGGTCACCGCCACGCTGCGCTCGGCGACCGCGGCGCTGTCCGCGACCGAGGTGGCCGAGCCGATCGGCGCGTCGCGGGTGACCGCCCGGCGCTACCTCGAGCACCTCGCCGACGAGGGCCTGGTCGAGCGGTCGCCGCGGTACGGCGGCAGCGGGCGGCCCGAGGTGGAGTACCGCTGGCGGTGAGCAGTCAGCCCTTGACCTTCTGCTCCTTCGCCAGCACCGTGATTCCGTCGTCGACCACGAACCCGGCCGCACGATCGGCCTCCGGGTCCACGCCGATCTGCACGCCGGGCGGGACTACGACGTTCTTGTCGAGGATCGCGTTGCGCACCACGGCCCCGGCACCGATACGAACGCCGGGGAGCAGCACCGAGTCGGACACCTCGGCGCCCGCTTCGACCCGCACCGCCGGCGAGAGGACCGACTTGCGCACCGACCCGCCGGTGACGACCACGCCCGGCGAGAGGACCGAGTTGAACGCCGTGGGGTGCGCGCCGTCCGCGCCCTCGACCAGCTTGGCCGGCGGGTTCGGGCCGTGGTCGGTGTAGATCGGCCACGCGTTGTTGTAGAGGTTGAACTCCGGCAGCGGCGAGACCAGGTCCATGTGGGCGTCGTAGTAGGACCGCATCGTCCCGACGTCCCGCCAGTAGTCACGGTCACGGTCGGTCGATCCGGCAACGTCGTTGTCGCGGTAGTCGTAGACCGCGGACTCGCTGCGGTCCACGAACCACGGCACGATGTCGCCACCCATGTCGTGCTTGGACTTCTCCCGCTCCGCGTCGCGGGTGACCGCGTCGCGCAGGGCGTCGGCGGTGAAGACGTAGTTGCCCATCGAGGCGAGCACCTCGTGGGGCGCGTCCGGGAGACCCACCGGGTCCGTCGGCTTCTCGAGGAACGCCCGGATCGCCGACGGCGACGCCGGGTCGACGTCGATGACCCCGAACTGGTCGGCCAGCGAGATCGGCTGGCGGATGGCGGCGACGGTGCAGCCGGCCCCGGAGGCGACGTGGTCGTCCACCATCTGGGAGAAGTCCATGCGGTAGACGTGGTCCGCGCCGACCACGACCACGATGTCGGGCTTCTCGTCGGTGAGCAGGTTGAGCGACTGGTAGATCGCGTCCGCGCTGCCGAGGTACCACCGCTTGCCGACGCGCTGCTGCGCGGGCACCGGGGTGACGTAGTTGCCCAGCAGCGTCGACATGCGCCAGGTCGTGGTGATGTGACGGTCGAGGCTGTGCGACTTGTACTGCGTCAGCACGACCACCTTGAGGTAGCCGGAGTTCACGACGTTCGAGAGCGCGAAGTCGATGAGGCGGTAGATGCCCCCGAAGGGCACGGCCGGTTTGGCCCGGTCCGCGGTCAGCGGCATGAGCCGCTTGCCCTCACCTCCCGCCAGCACGATCGCGAGGACGTTCTTGCGGCCGCTGGTGGGAGACATGCACCGAACATAGCCACGTTGGGCCCGATTGGGCAGCCTCATCTCGGGACCTCGTCCGGACAGGCGCCAGATCGGCCGCGGGCGAGTAGTTTCACCACATGCGCGTCGACATCCTCAGCAAGGAGTACCCACCGGAGATCTACGGCGGAGCGGGGGTGCACGTCGCGGAGCTGGTCCGGGCCCTGCGTGCCCGCGAGGACGTCGACGCCCGCGTCCACGCCTTCGGCGCGCCGCGCGACGAGGCCGGCACCGCGTCGTACGCCGAGCTCGCCGAGCTGGCCGGCGCCAACGGGGCGATCCGCACGCTCGGGGTCGACCTGGCGATGGCCGGACCCTGCGCCGGGACCGACCTCGTCCACTCCCACACGTGGTACGCCAACATGGGCGGCCACCTCGCCTCCCTGCTGCACGGAGTGCCCCACGTGGTGAGTGCGCACTCGCTGGAGCCGATGCGGCCGTGGAAGGCCGAGCAGCTGGGCGGCGGCTACGCCGTGTCGAGCTGGATCGAGAAGACGGCGTACGACGCCGCCGCCGCGGTCATCGCGGTGAGCGCGGCGATGCGCGAGGACGTGCTGCGCAGCTACCCCGACGTCGACCCGGCCCGGGTGCACGTGGTCCACAACGGCATCGACACCGACCTGTGGTCACCGGTCGCCGCGCCGGACCGGGTCCGCGAGCTGGGCGTCGACCCCGACCGGCCGAGCGTGATCTTCGTCGGCCGGATCACCCGGCAGAAGGGGCTGCCGCTGCTTCCTGCGGGCCGCCGCGCAGCTGCCGCCCGAGGTGCAGCTGGTGCTCTGCGCCGGCGCCCCGGACACCCCGGAGATCGAGGCCGAGGTGCGCGGGCTCGTCGACACCCTGGCCACCACGCGCAGCGGCGTGGTCTGGATCCCCGAGATGCTCCCCCGCGCCGACGTGGTCGCCCTGCTCAGCGCCGCCACGGTGTTCGCCTGCCCGTCGATCTACGAGCCGCTGGGGATCGTGAACCTCGAGGCGATGGCCTGCGAGACCGCGGTCGTCGCCACGCGCCACCGGCGGCATCCCCGAGGTCGTGGTGCACGGCGAGACCGGGTGGCTGGTCCCGATCGACCAGGCCACGGACGGCACCGGCACTCCGCTGGACCCCGAGAAGTACGTCGCCGACCTGGCCGCCGCCCTGGTCGAGGCGACCAGCGACGCCGACCGCGCCGCGGCGTACGGCAAGGCCGGTCGGGTGCGGGCGCAGGAGGCGTTCGGCTGGCCCGCCATCGCCGAGCAGACGCTGGAGGTCTACCGGGGAGTGCTGTGACTGGGGTCGACCCCAGTCTTTGCCCGAAGTCCCGGCGCGCCCGGCCCGGCGCGTCGTACGGTCACGGCCTACGGCCGGGGAGGGCAGTCATGGCGTCATCGAGCACCGTCTTCACGGTGGGCACCCTGCTCTCGCGCGCGGAGTCCTCGGGAACCCGGGTGCGGGTGCTGGTGGAGGGCAACTGGATCGCGGGCACACCGCTGGTCTGCGACGGGCACGGCGTGATCCTGGAGACCCCGGAGGACGGGCAGTACCTCGTCCGGGTCGAGGCGATCACCGCGGTGGCCTACGACCGGCTGCCGGGCTCCGGCGTGCCCCATCCCCGCGAGTCGGACGCGTTCGTCGCCTCGGCGGGGCCGGGCGGCTACTGATCCGGGCCAGGAAAGTCTGACCGATCGGCCGACAGTCGTTCCCCACGCACCACCCCCGCCCGACGTACCGTCGGGACCTAGGAACACCAGGGGGATCCGATGCGCATGACCAGCACCATCTTCACCGTCGGCACACTGTTGTCGCGTGCCCAGGACGCGGGCGTGCCCGTGCGCGTCCTGGTCGAGGGGAACTGGATCGACGGCACGCCCGTCGACTCCGACGGACACGGGGTCGTCCTCGACTCTCCGGCGGGACAGGTGCTGGTGCGCATGGGCGCGATCAGCGCGGTCGCCTACGCCCCGGTCGTGGTCGAGGACGAGGAGCCGCCGGTCGACGTGACCCCGGCCTCTGAGGCGTCGGCCCCCGAGGACGCGTCGACCGCAGACCCGGCGCCCTCGAACTGGGTGCCCCGCGACGCAGTCCCCCATGACCGGGCGCCCGCGGACGACCGGATGGCCGTCCTCGTCCACGCCTGAGAGGGGTCAGCCCACCTTCTCCACCGAGGGGATGTGGGTCACCTGGTCCCAGGTGAAGGTGTACTGTCCCGCCGCCGGCCGGCACGGCCAGCGTCAGGTTGCCACCACCGGCCGCGCCGCCGGCCCCGTAGTTGAGGGTCCACGAGTCGTTGATCGCGACCTTCCACTCGTAGCTGCCCTCGGGCAGCGTCCAGGTGCCGTGCCACTTCCCGTCGCTGGTGTCGAAGGCGAGGTGGCTCTCCTGGCAGGCGGGGTTCCAGTCCGCGGCGCATCCGATCTCGCTCTGCAGGCTGCCCGCGACGGTGACGCTGCCGACGGACGGCTTCGGCAATGCCGTGGTCACGGTGACCGGCGCGCTGGTCACCGTGGGCGAGCCCGGCTCGAGCAGCACGGCCCGGTAGCTCACCGTGGTGCCCAGCGGGAGGTCCTCGACGTCGTCGGTCCAGACGTAGTCGGGCGAGGAGGTGTCGGTGCCGAGCACCGTCCAGGCGCCGTCGCCGACCCGTCGCTCGAAGCGCACCGACTGCGTCGGCCGCTCGGGGTCGACGTACGCCTTGACGGTCACCGGGTCGATGTTCGCGACGGTGCCGCCGTCCTTCGGCGTACCGATCCTGATGCTCGGCGACGGCACGCTGGCCGTGCGCACGCCGCTCGGCCGGGAGTGCCCGGCGTTGTCGAGCACGACCGCGCGGTACTGCAGCCGGGTGCCGGTGCGCAGCGTCGAGGTGTCGTGGAAGACCTGGTACGGCGCGGTGTCGTCCGTGCCGATCGAGCGCCACCCGCCGCTGGCCGGTGCGGACCTGGAAGGTCACCTCGTTGAACGACGTGCTCCGCGACGTCGGCGCGCACGTGCATCCGGCCGCGCGACTCGGGCGCCGGCACGGGCGCGGCCAGCGAGATCGCCGGCGCGTGCTGCGACCGGGCCAGCCGGCCGTCGGCGCGGTAGACGACCGACGACAGCGGCGGCACGGTCACCGTCAGCTTCGCGTCCGTGCCCGCCGCGGCGGTCGCGGCGGCGTCGCCGTACACCTTCGAGAAGCGCATGCCCGGGGTGTACGTCGGGATCGCCGCGGTCTGGGGCGACTCGCTGTTGTTGAGCGCGACGACGTACTCCCGCTGCTCGGTGCGGTCGGTGCGCGAGAACGCCACGATGCCGGGGCCGTCGGAGGCGTAGCGCATCTGGTGCGCGCCGTCGCGCAGTGCGGGGTGCGCGGCGGTCAGCTTCGCGAGGTCGCTGATGTCCCGGTAGAGCGGGTGGTCGGTCTGGAAGTTGTCCTGCGCGTGCGTGCGGGTGGTGCCGAGCAGGTCGTCGTCGAGGTACTCCGGGACCTTGCTCGCGAACATCGTCTGGCGCGCGACCTGGTCGCCGCCGCTGCCGGTGAAGCCCTGCTCGTCGCCGTAGTAGACGATCGGGTTGCCGCGCGAGAAGTACATCAGCTCGTGGGCGAGCCGGTCGCGCTCGACGAGCTCCTGGTCGCTCGCGCCCTTGTTGTCGGCGTTGAGGAAGTAGCCGATCCGGCCCATGTCGTGGTTGCCGAGGAACGTCGGCAGCTCGTAGACGTTGGAGTCGGCGTCGGTGTACCAGTCGTCGTTCTCGAAGAACGTGCGCAGGGCGGTGTTGCCGTTGCCCTTGGAGGCGAAGCCGCGGGCCGCGTCCTGGAACGGGAAGTCGAGGATCGCCTGGACGTCGTCGTGCGTCGTGTAGTGCGAGGTGAAGCTCTTCGCCGCCGCACCGCTGCCGTCGAGCGCGACCTCGCCGAACATGAAGAAGTCCGGCTTGCCGTTGGCCTTCGCGTAGTCGACGATCCCCGGCGCGAACTTCTGCCAGAACGCGTCGTCGACGTGCTTCATGGTGTCGATCCGGAAGCCGTCGACGCCGAAGTCCTTGACCCAGGTGCGGTAGATGTCGATGAACCCGTCGACGACCTTCGGGTTCTCGGTGAAGAGGTCGTCGAGCCCGAAGAAGTCGCCGTACTGGCTGTCCTCGTCGGTGAACGTCGTGTTCCCGCGGTTGTGGTAGAGCGTGGTGTCGTTGAGCCAGGCCGGGACCTTCAGGTCCTTCTCGTTCGCGTCGAGCACCGGCGTGTAGGGGAAGGACGTCGTCGGGTCGAGCTCGGGGAAGGTGTTCGTGCCCGCGTAGTCACGGTCGTCGAAGACCTGGCCGGAGGCGGTGCGGTACGGCTCGGTGTCCTTGGGGACGTACGCCGTGCGCGCGCCCTCCTCGTAGCCGATCACGTCCGCGGTGTGGTTGGTGATGATGTCGAAGTAGACCTTCATCCCGCGCGCGTGGGCGGCGTCGATGAGCGTCGCGAGGTCCTCGTTGGTGCCGAGGTGCGGGTCGATCTGGGTGAAGTCGGTGATCCAGTAGCCGTGGTAGCCGGCCGACGGGCCGTCCTCGGGCTGGACCGCCTTGTTCTTGAAGCTGGGGGTCAGCCAGATCGAGTCGGTGCCGAGGCCCTGGATGTAGTCGAGCTGGTCGAGGATGCCCTTGAGGTCACCGCCGTTGTAGAACCCCTTGTCGGTGGGGTCGAAGCCGGAGACCATCGTGTCGTCGCCGAGCCCGCCGGTGTCGTTGCCGGCGTCGCCGTTGCGGAACCGGTCGGCCATGACGAAGTAGAAGTTCTCGTCGGTGACCGGGCCGCGCAGGGAGTGCCCGGCGGACGCCTGCTGACCTCCTCCGTCGGGGTCGGCCTGGGCTTGTGTCGCCGCGAGCGGGGACAGGGCCCCCACCATCAGCGCAGCACCCAGCAGGGCAACGGAACGGGGGGTACGGCGCATTGAGGGCTCCCGAGACTCAGACGCGGACGAAGTCTGGAACGTAACACCGGTCACACTCCTGTGGGAACCTCGACCCATGGACGACGAGACCTCGTTCAACCCCGCGGTCCGCGCGCAGATGCTCGCGACCGAGCACTGGAGCCTGCTGGCCACCCGCAGCCAGACGTGGAGCGAGGTGATGGGGCGGATCACCGCGCAGTTCACGTTCGCCTCCGCGGTGCTGGTGGTCCTGGCCCTGGCCGTGCAGGAGATGGGCTACGGCTCCGACTTCCGCTGGCTCGCCCTCGGCCTCGGCTCGGCGGTGCTCGTCGACCGGCACCCTGACCGCCCTCCGCGTCAACAACGCCAGCCAGGAGGACTTCTTCCTGGTCCGCGGGATGAACCGGCTCCGCCGGGCGTACGTCGACCTCGACCCGGGCGTGGCCGACTACCTCGTGGCCGGCACCACCGACGACCTCGACGGCGTCGGGCTGACCTACACGATGGGACCGGTGCGCAAGGCCGGGCAGGTGCTGGCCAGCGCGACGTTCTTCATCGTCACGGTCAACACGATCGTGGCCGGTGGCCTGGTCGGCCTGCTGGTCGGGCCGTGGGGCACGTCCGAGGCGGTCGGCACCGGCGTGCTGGCGGCGCTCGCCTACTTCGGCGCGTTCGCGCTGGCGGGGATGCGGCAGTTCCGGGTCAACCTCGACCCACGGTTCACGCGGTTCCCGACGGTCCCGGACGAGCCCGACGAGGCCTATGAGTCTTACGACGTGACGGACGAGCGCCGTATCGCGACGCCCGGTCCGTCGATCGACCGGCATCGCCGACGACGGCTTCGGCCGCGACGTGTGGGTGGAGAGTCTTCACGCCGTCGACGACGGGCCGTGGCCGGAGCTCGAGGTGACCTTCGGAATGGCCGCGCCGGACGAGCCGCGCTACCGCGACGTGCCCCAGACCGGCACCCTCCGGCTTCCCTTCGGACGGGAGTGGCGGGACCTGAGCCGGTACGCCGACCCCGCGGCGTACGCACCGAAGATCGCCACGGCGACGAGGGTGGCGGCTCAAGAACTCGTCGACCAGGCGCTGCGCCCGCGCCCCGACGATCGATCGGGACGCCGTGCGCGCCGCGCTGCCGGCGCGGGAGGAGCTGTGGCGCGACGTTCCTGGACGTGCTCGGCAGCCATGGTGACGTGCGGAAGGTCGCTCCGGGGCGGCTGGAGATCGCTCCGAGGGACCCCGACGACCCCGACCGGTTCTGGTTCCTCATCACCCCGGAACGGCTCGAGGAGTACGTCGTCGACAACGGGGGCCATCCGGACTTCATGCTCGACCTCGACGACACGCTCGGTCCCCGGTATGCCGACGAGCCGTACGTCCTGGTCGTCGGACGCTCACTTCGTCGCGTCGATGCGCGAGGAGCTGCCCGTCGTCCGGGGCGGCATCGAGGACGAGCTGATCCTCCAGCAGATCCGGGAGTCGGGACAGGTCGGACAATGGTTCGCCTATCCGCCCGGCGAGGACCGCTGACCACGCGTTCCTTGCGCTTACCTCGCGAAACTTCGCGAGGTAAGCGGTGGTTTCACTAGGTACCTAGTGAAACCGACATCCCTCAGAGCTCGAGGCCCGGGTACAGCGGGTTCGCGTCCAGCATCTCGGCGGAGGCGGCGTGGGTGCGGTCGGCGACGCCGTCGGCCAGCGTGTACGACGCCTTCGACGGGCCGCCTGCCTTGGTGGTGCCGGCCTCGGTGTTCTTCAGCACGTCGACGACCAGCTCGGCGACCTTGTCGAACTCGTCGTGGCCGAAGCCGCGGGTGGTGAGCGCCGGCGTACCGAAGCGGATGCCGGAGGTGTACCACGCGCCGTTGGGGTCGGCCGGGATCGAGTTGCGGTTGGTGACCACGCCCGCGTCGAGCAGCGCGCCCTCGGCCTGGCGGCCGGTGAGGCCGAACGACGTGGTGTCGAGCAGCACGATGTGGTTGTCGGTGCCGCCGGTGACCAGCCGGGCGCCGCGCTTGGTGAAGCCCTCGGCGAGCGACTTCGCGTTGTCGGCGATGTTCTGGGCGTAGGTCCGGAACTCCGGCTGCCGGGCCTCGGCCAGCGCGACCGCCTTGGCGGCCATCACGTGCGAGAGCGGGCCGCCGAGCACCATCGGGCAGCCGCGGTCGACCGAGGGGGCGTACTCCTCGGTGGCCAGCACCAGGCCACCGCGCGGGCCGCGCAGCGACTTGTGGGTGGTGGTCGTGGTGATGTGCGCGAACGGCACCGGGTCCTCGTCGCCGGTGAAGACCTTGCCCGCGACCAGGCCGGCGAAGTGCGCCATGTCGACCATCAGGGTCGCGCCCACCTCGTCGGCGATCTCGCGCATCTTGGCGAAGTTCACCCGACGGGGGTACGCGGAGTAGCCGGCCACCAGCACCAGCGGCTGGAACTCGCGCGCCTTCGCGCGCACCACGTCGTAGTCGAGCAGCCCGGTCTCCGGGTCGGTGCCGTACTGCTGCTGGTGGAACATCTTGCCGCTGATGTTGGGCCGGAAGCCGTGGGTGAGGTGACCGCCGGCGTCGAGGGACATGCCCAGCAGCCGCTGGTTGCCGAGCTCGTGGCGCAGCGTCTCCCAGTCGGCGTCGGTGAGCTCGTTGACGTTCTTGGCGCCGAGCTTCTCCAGCGCCGGGGACTCGATCCGGTGCGCCAGGATCGACCAGAAGGCGACCAGGTTGGCGTCGATGCCGGAGTGCGGCTGGGCATAGGCGTACGGCGCCCCGAAGAGCTCGCGGGCGTGCTCGGCGGCCAGCGCCTCGACGGTGTCGACGTTCTGGCAGCCGGCGTAGAACCGGTGCCCGATGGTGCCCTCGGCGTACTTGTCGCTGAACCAGGTGCCCATGGTGAGCAGCACCGCGGGGGACGCGTAGTTCTCGCTCGCGATGAGCTTGAGCGACGACCGCTGGTCGGCCAGCTCCTGGCGGGTGGCCTCCGCGATCCGGGGCTCGACGGAGGCGATGACCTCCAGGGCCTGGCGGTACGCGGAGCTGGTGGCGGCAGACAGGTCGGTCATGGCGGACAGACTAGTGACCCACCCGGGTCCGGCGCGTGACCTGGGGCACGTCGGGACCCTCCGCCCCGGTCGGCACGCTCAGCGAATGTCCACATCGTGGATTCTCATCTCACTGCATGAGATTCGCGCTTGTGGGAAGCACGTCCGCCCCCTGAGACTCATGGCCATGATCAGTGCTGCAACGACCGCTCACCTCGTGGTACGCCGCCACGTGGACCTCGGGCGCACCCGCAGCATGATGTGTTGGCCCTGCTGAACTCCGCCGCCAGATCTCCCTCCCGCGCTCAACGATGCGCGCGGCCACTCAGCGCCGAAGGACCAATCCCGATGACGGACCCGACTCCGGGCACCAGCACCGCTCCCCCCGCACGCCCCGCCCCCGCCCCAAGCGCGGTGAGGGCCAGTGGGCTCTCGGCTACATGGAGCCGCTGAACAAGAACGAGCAGTCCAAGAAGGACGACAACCCGCTCAACGTGCGGGCCCGCATCCTCAACATCTACTCCCAGCGCGGCTTCGCCTCCATCGACCCGGCCGACCTGCGCGGCCGGTTCCGCTGGATGGGCCTCTACACCCAGCGTGCCCCCGGCTTCGACGGTGGCAAGACGGCGATGCTCGAGGAGGAGGAGCTCGACGACGAGTACTTCATGCTGCGGGTCCGCTCCGACGGCCGGCTGCTGCCCGCCGCCGCGGTGCGCGCGCTGGGCACCATCGGCCAGGACTTCGCCCGGGACACCGCCGACGTCACCGACCGCGAGAACATCCAGTACCACTGGATCCGCATCGAGGACGTCCCGCAGATCTGGGAGCGCCTCGACGACGCCGGCCTCAGCTCGATCGAGGCCTGCGGCGACTCGCCCCGGCCGTTCCTCGGCTCCCCCGTCGCCGGCGTGGCCAAGGACGAGATCATCGACGGCACCGCCGCGCTCGAGGAGATCTTCGAGCGCTTCATCGGCAACCCGGACTTCTCGAACCTGCCGCGCAAGTTCAAGACCGCGCTGACCGGCCACCCGAGCCACGACGTCTCCCCGGAGACCAACGACGTCTCGTTCGTCGGCACCGTCCACCCCGAGCACGGTCCGGGCTTCGACCTCTGGGTCGGCGGCGGCCTGTCGACGAACCCGATGCTCGCCCAGAAGCTCGGCGTCTGGATCCCCCTCGACGAGGTGGCCGACGCCTGGGAGGGCGTGGCGTCGATCTTCCGCGACTACGGCTACCGCCGGCTGCGCTCGCGGGCCCGCCTGAAGTTCCTCGTCGCCGACTGGGGCGTGGAGAAGTTCCGCGAGATCCTCGAGACCGAGTACCTCCACCGGGCGCTGGTCTCCAACCCCTCCCCGCCCTCGCCGGTCGGCCACCGCGACCACATCGGCGTGCACGAGCAGAAGGACGGCAAGTTCTACGTCGGCATCGCGCCGACCGCCGGCCGGATCTCCGGCACGCTGCTGGTGCGGCTCGCGGACCTGATCGAGGAGTACGGCGTCGCGGGCGCCCGCCTCACGCCGTACCAGAAGATCGTGCTGATCGGCGTCGACGGCGACAAGGTCGACCCGCTGCTCGCGAGGCTCGACGACATCGGCCTGTCGGCGCGCCCCTCGAACTGGCGCCGCAACACGATGGCCTGCACCGGCATCGAGTTCTGCAAGCTGGCCATCGTCGACACCAAGAACCGCGCCCGCGACCTGGTCGCCGAGCTCGAGCGCCGGTTCCCCGACCTGGACGCGCCGATCACGGTCAACGTCAACGGCTGCCCGAACGCCTGCGCCCGCACCCAGGTCGCCGACATCGGGCTCAAGGGCCAGCTGGTCCTCGACGCCGACGGCAACCAGGTCGAGGGCTTCCAGGTCCACCTGGGCGGCGCCACCGGGCTGCAGGCCAACTTCGGCCGCAAGCTGCGGGCGCACAAGGTGACCAGCGCCGGGCTCGACGACTACATCACTGCGGTCGTGCACGGCTATCTCGCCGACCGCGAGGACGGCGAGTCGTTCGCGACCTGGGTCGTCCGCGCCGACGAGGAGCTGCTGCGCGGCGAGAAGGCGCTGGAGGTCGTCTGATGTCCGCGAACACGCGCGCCGTCCCCTTCCACTGCCCGTTCTGCGGGGACGAGAACCTCTGGCCGCACGACGACGTGCACGGCAGCTGGGAGTGCCGCTCCTGCCTGCGGGCCTTCACGGTGAAGATGCTCGGCCTCATCCGACCGCAGGGAGCCACGACATGAGCACGGCAACCACCAACGCCGCCCGCGCGTTCCGGGGCACCCACACCGAGGACCGTTCGCCCGAGGAGCTGCGCGAGCTCGTGTCGCACGTCGGCGCGGAGCTCGAGCTCGCCCCGGCCGAGGACATCATCGAGTGGGCGGTCGCGACCTTCGGCGAGCGCTTCTGCATCACCTCGTCGATGGGTGACGCCGTGCTCGCCCACCTCGCCTCCACGGTGGCGCCCGGCATCGACGTGGTGTTCCTCGACACCGGCTACCACTTCGTCGAGACCATCGGCACCCGCGACGCGGTCGAGGCCACGCTGCCGGTCAACCTGCTCACCATCACCCCGAAGCAGACCGTCGCCGAGCAGGACGCGACGTACGGCAAGGACCTCTACAAGACCGACCCCGACCTGTGCTGCAAGCTCCGCAAGGTGCAGCCGCTGGCCGAGTCGCTCGCGGGGTACGACGCGTGGGCCACCGGCCTGCGCCGGGCCGAGACGCACAACCGCGTGATCGCGCCGGTCATCGGCTGGGACGCCAAGAAGGGGAAGGTCAAGGTCTCCCCCATCGCCCGGTGGTCCGACGAGGACGTCGAGCGCTACATCACCGAGAACGGCGTCCTGGTGAACCCGCTCGTCCAGGACGGCTACCCGTCCATCGGCTGCTGGCCGTGCACCCGGCGGGTCGCCCCCGGCGAGGACCCGCGCAGCGGGCGCTGGGCCGGCAGCAACAAGACCGAGTGCGGGATCCACTCATGACGTTCACTGCACGCTCGACCACCTGCGACAACGGCGTCGTTCTCATCACCACCCGAGAAGGGAGTCCGGTCTGATGGCTGCACCGGCACTCATCGCCCTGGCCCACGGAAGCCGCGACCCGCGTTCCGCGGCCACCATCACCGCGCTCGTCGACGAGGTCCGCGCCATGCGCCCGGACCTCCGCATCGAGCCGGCGTTCCTCGAGCTCTCCAAGCCGTCGTTCGCCACCGTGGTCTCCAAGCTGGTCCGCGCCGGGCACGACGAGATCGTGGTCGTCCCGCTGCTGCTCACCGAGGCCTACCACGCGAAGGTCGACGTACCCTCCGCGGTGGCCGAGCAGATGGCCAAGCACGAGAACGTCCAGATCCGCGCGACCCGGGTGCTCGGCCTCGAGCCGGCGTTCCTCGAGGTGCTCGACCTGCGCATGCGGGAGGCCCTCAAGGAGGCCCGGGTCCGCGAGCTCGACGCCCTGGTGCTGGCCGCGGCCGGCTCCAGCGACCCGCTCGCGAACCAGGCCGTCAACCGGCTGGCCCGGGTCTGGGGCACGCGGCACAAGCTCCCGGTCAAGGCGGCCTTCGCCTCGGCCGCACCGCCGGCCGCCGGCGAGGCGGTCCGGGCGTTCCGCAACGAGGGCCGCCGCCACATCGCGGTCGCCTCGCTCTTCCTCGCGCCCGGCTTCCTGCCGGACCGCGCGGCCGAGCTGTCCCTCGAGGCCGGTGCCGTCGCCGTGTCCGCGCCGCTGGGTGCGCACCCGGAGCTGGCCCGCACGATCCTGGCGCGGTACGCCGTCGGAGCCGTCGAGCTCGTCCCCGTCTGATGCCCTGTCGCCGACCTGTCGCAGACTGACACGCACCGCCGTCAGTCTGCGACAGGTCGGCGTCAGGCGACGAGGGTGGTGAGCAGCCGGTCGAGCTCGCGGGCCGGGTCGGTGGTGAGCCCGCCGTGCACCGGCCCGGGCTGCAGCACGGTCGACCGCGGCGCCTTGAGGAACCCGAAGCGGGTGCCGATCGGCTGACCGGCCGCTCCCCCGTGCTCGTGCCCCGCGCAGACGGCGGCGACGAACTCCAGCCCGGCACACACCTGGTCGACGTCGATCCGCGGGTCGAGGGCGCGCAGCCGGTCGGGCTCGGCCCGCCAGGCGACCTCGAGGAAGTCGGCGGCCTGGCAGTAGAGCACCACGCCGACGTTGAGGAACTCCTCGCGGTCCACGCGCGGCACGCAGCGGAGCACGACGTACTGGTAGGGCAGTCGGGGGCTCTGCTCGCTCATGCGCCACCCCCGGGCAGCCACTGCCGGGTGCCGAGCCGCGCGGTCAGGAAGGCGACGTACGCCGCCCGCAGCGCGTCGGCCGACTCCGCCCCGGGAACCGGCTCGAGCCACGCGTCCGGCACCTCCGCCAGGATCTCCTCGAACACGCCCTCGTCCAGGCGTGCGGAGACCTCGACGTCGACCGCGGCCAGCCCGTCGGCGTACCGGCCCAGCACGTGGTCGGTGGCGTCCCAGGGCTGTGCGGCGAAGCGGGCCGGGTCGGTGGGGCCGCCGCCCCAGGCGTGGTGGAAGTACAGCGACGCGCCGTGGTCGATCACCCAGACGTCGCCGTGCCAGAGCAGCAGGTTGGGGTTGCGCCAGGTCCGGTCGACGTTGGCGGTGAACGCGTCCAGCCACAGCACCCGCGCGCCGACGTCGTCCCGGGTGGGCAGCTCGCCGTCGAAACCGAAGGAGCCGGGCAGGAAGTCGATGCCGAGGTTCAGCCCGACGCTGGCCTTGAGCAGGTCCTGGACCTCCTCGTCCGCCTCGTAGCGCGCGATCTCGGCGGCGAGCTCCAGCGCCACCAGGGCCGGCGTCTGCAGCCCGATCCGGCGGGCCAGGCCGCTCACGATCACCTCGGCCACCAGCACCCGCAGCCCCTGGCCGGCGCCGCGGAACTTGCAGACGTACGTGCCGAGGTCGTCGGCCTCCACGATCCCGGGCAGCGAGCCACCCTCGCGCAGCGGCGCGACGTACCGGGTGACGGCCACGGTCGGGATCACCCGGCCGTCCGTCTCGGTCGAGGCGCTCATCCCAGCGGGCCCTCGTCGACGAGGCGCTGCTTCTGCTCGGCGACGTCGAAGTCGGCCACCGGCCACTGCGGGGCCATCCCGCGCAGGGTCTGGAGCAGCAGCTCGCCGATGGCGAGGTTGCGGTACCACTTGCGGTCGGACGGCACGACGTACCACGGGGCGACGTCGCTGCTGGTGCGCTCGAGGGCGATCTCGTAGGCCTCGCGGTACGCCGGCCACTCGGCGCGCTCGTCGATGTCGCCGGGGTTGAACTTCCAGTGCTTGGTGGGGTCGTCGAGCCGGGCCAGCAGGCGGGACTTCTGCTCGTCGGCGGAGATGTGCAGCATGCACTTGAGGATGGTGGTGCCGTCGGCGACCAGCTCGCGCTCGAACTCGTTGATCAGGTCGTAGCGCTCCTCGATCTCCTTCTGCGGCGCCAGCGAGCGGACCCGTGCGATGAGGACGTCCTCGTAGTGTGAGCGGTCGAAGACGCCGATGTAGCCGGCGTCCGGCAGGGCCCGGCGGATGCGCCACAGGAAGTCGTGGGCCCGCTCCTCGTCGGTGGGCGCCTTGAAGCTGGTGATCTTCACGCCCTGCGGGTCGACCAGGCCGACGGTGTGCCGCAGCACGCCGCCCTTGCCGGAGGTGTCCATGCCCTGGAGGACCAGCAGCACCCGCCGCCCGGACCCGGCGCTGCGCTCGGCGAAGAGCCGTTCCTGCAGGTCGGCGAGCTCGGGCCCGATCGCGTCGAGGGCGGCCTCCCCGGCGGCCTTGTCGTCGTCGAAGCCGGGCTTGCCGTCGGTGGCCATCGCGCGGAGGTCGACCGGACCGGGGGCGAGGCGGAGGTGCTCGGCGAAGGAGGGGGTGGTGGCCATGACCAGAACCTTAGGGGCTCAGCCCAGCACCCGGGCCACGTCGAAGGTGCAGCCCACCACGGTGTCGACGCTGCCGTCGGCCTGCGGCTCGTCGAACCAGGTGCCCTGGACGAAGCCGGCCTTCTCGAGCATCCGCAGCGAGGCGACGTTGCGGTGGTCGGGGGCGGAGAAGTACGACGAGGCGTCGGCGAAGCGGTGCCGGGTGCGGACCACCCAGGCCCAGAGCATGCGGGTGCCGTAACCGCGCCCGACCCACTGCTCGTCGCCGATCGCGTAGTCGACGCCGATCGCAGTGGGGTCGGGGGTGAGCAGGGCGTACTCCGGGTAGTCGGAGAGCCGGTAGTCCTGCAGGAAGCCGATCGAGCGGCCGTTGACCTCGGCGACCCAGATCCTGGTCGGCGTCATCCCGTCGATGTCGGGGCCGTACTGCGCGGCGACCCTCTCCGCGGTCGGCTCCCCGTCGGACTGCCACCACCGGTGCACGTGCGCGGACTGGCGCCACTTCGTGACCAGCGGCAGGTCGCCGCGGGCCATCGGACGCAGGACGGTGGTGACGTCGTGGTCGATCATGAAGTGCTTGGTCTCCCCGGACAGGTCACGTGCGACCGGCTCGCCGGTGACCGAGGCGGCGACGCGCCGGGCGGCCGCGGCCCACGACTCGCCGTCGCGCGCCTTGCCGGCCAGCTCCCGGGAGCCCAGATGGACCACGACCGGGGTGCTCACGTGCGTCACCATCGCCTCAGGCTAGCGGGCACGACCCGCCCTGGACGCGCGGCCACACCCTCCCCAGGGGTGGGTGTGCGGCCACCGTCCGTGGGTACGTCCCGGTCCCGCCGTACGCCGTGTCGACCGCAGGTCGTCCCCTCGTCGAGAGAGACCCATGACCACGCCTGTTCCCCGGGACGCCGACGTGAGGTTGCCGGGCACCCCGGCGACCGATCGCACCCCCGACGACGTGCTCGCGTCCGCCCGGGGGGCGGCCGGTGATCCGGTGGCGACGCTGGCGCTGGCTGGTGACCTCGGCCGGCGCCTGCCGCTGCCCGGCGCCGGCCACACGGCCGGCCTCTGGTCGACGCTGGCCGGCGTGGCCGCCGTCGACCTGACCGTGGCCCGCACCCTGGAGCCCCACCTCGACGCGTTGGCGATCCTCGACCAGGCGGGAGCGGATTCCGCCGGAGGTGCCGGCCTCGGGCCGCTCGGCGTGGACGGCGACAGCACCTGGGGCGTGTTCGCCGCGGAAGGACCCGCGGGCCGGCTCGAGGCGGCGTACGACGCGGCGGGCTGGACGCTGACCGGCACCAAGCCCTGGTGCTCCCTGGCGGGTGTCCTCTCCCACGCCCTGGTCACCGCCTGGACCGGCGAGGAGACGCGGCGACTCTTCGCCGTACGCCTGGCCGGGCCGGAGGTCCGGGTGACCGACGATCCCTGGGTGGCCCGCGGCTTGCCCGCGGTCACCAGCAGCCCGGTCGAGATGGACCACGCGCCCGCGGTGCCCATCGGGGAGGACGGGTGGTACCTCACACGTCCCGGCTTCGCGTGGGGCGGGATCGGCGTCGCCGCGATCTGGTGCGGCGGCGCGGTCGGCGTCGCCCGCCGCATGGTCGCCGAGGCCGGACGACGCGACCCGGACCAGGTCGGGCTCACGCACCTCGGCGCCGTCGACGCCGTCCTCGTCGCCGCTGCCACGCTGCTCGGCGACGCGGCGGGGCGGGTGGACGACGGCCGGGCGACGGGCCCCGACGGCGCGCTCCTCGCCCTGCGGGTGCGCCAGGTGGTCCGCCGCGCAGCCGAGGAGGTGCTCGACCGGGCACACCACGCGCTCGGCCCCGGACCTCTCGTCAGCGAGCCGGAGCACGCGGCCCGCGTGGCTGATCTCCAGCTCTACCTCCGCCAGGAGCACGCGGAGCGGGACCAGGCCGCACTCGGACGACAGCTGCTCACCCGCTCCGACGGTGCTCCGTGGTGACGGCCGGGTTCGACCACCGCGCGCCAGGCACTCCCCGATCCGCCTGGGAGGCGTGCCGTGGCTGGCAGGAGGCCCCGGTCTGGAGCCCGGCGGAGGGCCCGGCCACCGCGGTCGTGCTGGCCGCGCACCCCGATGACGAGAGCCTCGGCGCCGGCGGGGCCATCGCCCGGCTGGCCGGCCTGGGCTGGCGGGTCGAGGTCGTGGTGGCCACCGACGGCGAGGGTTCGCATCCCGGCTCCCCCACCCTCGCACCACACGACCTGGCCGCCCTCCGCCGGCGCGAGGCCGAAGCCGCCGTGGCACGTCTCGGCTCCGGGATCCGGCTCCACCACCTCGGGCTTCCCGACGGCGACCTCGCCGCTCATGAGGACGACCTCGTTGCCCGGCTCGTCGAGCTGGTCGGCGACGGGACGCACCACACCGTGCTCGCCCCGTGGCGGGAGGACCCGCACCCGGACCACCGGGCCGCTGGCCGCGCCGCGCGTCAGGCGGCGTACCGGACGGACGGTCTCCTGCTGGAGTACCCCGTCTGGGCCTGGCACCAGCTCGGCCCCGCGGACCTGCCCTGGCCGCGCGCCGTCCGCCTCGAGCTCACGGCCGACGAGCGGCAGCGAAAGGCCGCCGCGGTCGCCGCACACGCGACCCAGGTCCTCCCACTCTCCACGGACCCGCGTGACTCCCCCGTCGTGACCCCGGAGATGCTCGCGCACTTCTCGGGAACCGACGAGACCTTCTTCGTCGCGGAGGGTGGTCCGCCGGCCACCCCGTTCGATGCGCTGCACGAGCAGTCGGCCGACCCGTGGCAGGTCGACGACAGCTGGTACGAGCGCCGCAAGCGTTCGGTGCTGCTCGCGTCGCTTCCGCACCCGCACTACTCCGCCGGGCTCGAGGTCGGGTGCTCGGTGGGCGCGCTCACCGCGGGCCTGGCCACCCGGTGCACCGAGGTCACAGCGCTCGACGTCAGCGCCGCCGCCGTGGCGCGGGCCCGGGAACGCCTGGCCGGCCTCGCCCACGTGCGCATCGAGCGGCGGACCGTGCCCGAGGAGCTCCCGCCTGGGCCGTTCGACCTGGTCGTCCTCTCGGAGGTGGGCTACTTCCTCAGCCCCGGGCAGCTGCGGGCCACCGTCGCCGCGCTCCCGTCCCTGACGGCACCGGCCGGTGTGGTCGTGGCCTGTCATTGGCTGCACCCGATCGTCGGGTGGCCCCTGGACGGCGCGTCGGTGCATCGGGCACTCCGTGACGTCCTCGGCCGTCCCGCCCTGCACCACGCCGAGCGCGACTTCCTGCTCGAGGTCTGGGACGGGACCGGACGGTGAGCACGCCACGTCTCACCGGCCTGAGCGTGGTGGTGCCGGCCCGCAACGAGGCAGCGCGGCTCGGCGGCTGCCTGGCCTCCATCGCCACGGCGATCGAGGAGTACGCCGCCACGGCGAACGCGGTGCCCGTGGACGTCGTGATCGCCCTGGACTCGTGCACCGACGACTCCGCGTCGGTGGTCGCCGGGCACCCGCACAGCCGTGGCGTGGAGGTGCTCGCCCGCAGCGTCGGTCGTGCCCGCAATGCCGCGGTGCGCAGCGCGCGGACGCTGTCCTGCGCCGGACCGGGCCTGCACTGGATGGCGATGACCGATGCCGACTCGCGCGTGCCCCGGCACTGGCTGACCACCCAGGTGGCCCTGGCGCGCGACGGCGTCGACGTCGTGGTGGGCACGGTCGAGCCGGACCCGGTCGACCTCGACCTCCCCACCGTGCGGCGGTGGCGGTCGCGTCACGACCTCCGCGAGGGGCATGGCCACGTCCATGGCGCCAACCTCGGCTTCAGCCTGGCCGCCTACGACCGGGTCGGGGGCTTCCCCGCTGCCCGGCGCCAGGAGGACGTCGCGTTCGTCCACCGAGCACAGTCGCTCGGGCTCCGGGTGCGGGCCACGGACCTGCACCGGGTGACGACCTCGGGCAGGCGTTCCGGCCGGGCACCCGGCGGGTTCGCGGCGTACCTCCGCGACCTCGACACGGAGGCGACGCGGAGACCGGTGACGACCGCACCCTGAGGCGTCAGTGCCCGAGGCCGCCGTCGGCGACGACCGGCGGGAGCACGGACCACGGGAAGTCGATCCACGCCTCGGTCCGGCGCCAGACGTAGTCGGGCTTGATGACCGACTGCGGCTTCTCGTAGATCACCGCGGTCCTGGCCTCCGCGACGTGGTCGGCGCAGAACTCGTGGACGATCTCGAGGGTGCGTCCGGTGTCGGCGACGTCGTCGGCGATGAGGATCCGCAGGCCCGACAGGTCGACCGCCGCCGGCGTCGGCGGCAGCATGATGGGTACGTCGAGCCGCTGGTCGATGCCGGTGTAGAACTCGACGTTGACGACCGAGAGGTTCTTCACCCCCAGCGCGTAGCCCAGGCCCATCCCGAGGCCGAGCCCGCCGCGGGCGATCGCCAGGATCATGTCGGGGCGGTAGCCGTCGTCGGCCACGGCCTGGGCGAGCTCCCGGCACGCGGTGCCGAAGGCCTCGTAGGTCAGCACCTCGTGCTCATCGCTCACGGGCGCCATCCTGACACGGGCTCAGCCGTCGAACGCCGGCCCGTCCCCGTCGCCGGACGGTCCCTCCTCGGACATCTCGTCCTCGGCGGCTCCGAGCTCGTCCCGGACGACCGCGAAGGCCACGCCGGGCGGATAGCCCTTGCGGCCGAGCATCCCGACCAGCCGCCGGGTGGCGACGGCCGGCTCCAGCCGCGACATCGAACGCAGCTTGCGGCGCACCAGCGCCCGGGCTGCCGCCTCCTCGTCGTCGGGGTCGATCTCGTCGAGGGCCTCGCGGGCGACGAGGTCGTCGATGCCCTTGCGGCGCAGCTCCTGGGCCAGGGCCCGCCTGGCCAGTCCCTTGCCTCCCCCGGAGTTGACTGAGCGGCGGGAGGCGATCCAGGCGCGGGCGAAGGCCTCGTCGTCGACCAGGCCGACCTCCTCGAACCGGTCGAGCAGGCGCTCGGCGAGGTCCTCGGGGACACTTCGTCTTCGCGAGCTTGTCGGCCAGCTCCTTGCGGCTGCGGGCCGAACCGGTCAGCTGGTCGAGCAGGATCTTGCGGGCCACCGACTCGTGGTCCGGCTCCGGGCCGAGGTCGTCCGGGTCAGCGGCCGTGCCGTCGCCCGGGCCTGCGGGGTGCTCCGCCGTGGGACGTGCCGACGGGGTGGCCGCACGGGTCCATGCGGCCACCCCGTCGGAGACGTCCCCCCGCCAGGGCTGCTCGCTCGTGCGGGGGTCGGCCATGCTCAGAACGTGATGTTGGTCGGCTCCGCCGGCGCCTCGGCCGGCGCGTCGACGGTCGGCCCGACGCCGAGCTTCTCGAGGATCTTCTTCTCCAGCTCGTTGGCCAGGTCGGGGTTGTCCTTGAGGAACGAGCGGGCGTTCTCCTTGCCCTGGCCGAGCTGGTCGCCCTCGTAGGTGTACCAGGCGCCGGCCTTGCGGACGAGGCCCGCCTCGACGCCGACGTCGATGAGGCCACCCTCGCGGCTGATGCCCTTGCCGTACATGATGTCGAACTCGGCCTGCTTGAACGGCGGCGCGACCTTGTTCTTGACGACCTTGACGCGGGTCCGGTTGCCGACCATCTCCTGGCCGTCCTTGAGCGTCTCGATCCGGCGCACGTCGAGGCGCACCGAGGAGTAGAACTTCAGCGCCCGGCCACCGGTCGTGGTCTCGGGCGAGCCGAACATGACGCCGATCTTCTCGCGGAGCTGGTTGATGAAGATCATCGTGGTGTTGGAGTTGTTGAGCGCACCGGTCATCTTGCGCAGCGCCTGGCTCATCAGCCGGGCCTGCAGGCCGACGTGGCTGTCGCCCATCTCGCCCTCGATCTCGGCACGGGGCACCAGCGCCGCCACGGAGTCGATGACGATCAGGTCGAGCGCGCCGGAGCGGATCAGCATGTCGGCGATCTCGAGCGCCTGCTCACCGGAGTCGGGCTGGGAGACGAGCAGGGCGTCGGTGTCGACGCCGAGGTTCTTGGCGTACTCCGGGTCGAGGGCGTGCTCGGCGTCGATGAACGCCACGATGCCGCCGGCCCGCTGGGCGTTGGCCACCGCGTGCAGGGCGACGGTCGTCTTGCCGGAGGACTCCGGCCCGTAGATCTCGACGACGCGGCCGCGCGGCAGGCCGCCGAGGCCGAGGGCGACGTCGAGCGCGATCGCTCCGGTCGGGATCACTTCGAGCGGGGCCCGGGTGTCGTCACCCAGACGCATCACCGATCCCTTGCCGAACTGCTTCTCGATGTTGGCGAGTGCTGCGTCGAGCGACTTCTCGCGGTCTCCGGCCATGGTTTCCGTCCCTTGGATGAGTGGGTCTGTGTCGTGCACGTCTGTGTTGGCGTGGACGCTAGACGGGATCACCGACAAGTTCGATCCGGTGCCGGACCGCCTGGGGATAACGTCGACCAGCGCATCACCTTGTGCGCCCACACTAGTACGAACAGGTGTTCGATCACGACACCGACACGCCCGCGCGTCACGCGCCCGGCGTACCCCCGGAGTGGGCCGGATCAGGCCGGCAGCCGGACCACGAAACGGCACCCCGGGTCGGCGTTCGCGACCGCCACGTCGCCCCGGTGCGCTTCGACGATCCCCTTGACGATGGCCAGGCCGAGGCCCGCCCCGGAGCCCCCGGTCCACCCCGGCTCGTCGGCCACCGGCGTCCGCGCGGTCGAGCCCTGCCAGGCCACGTCGAAGACCCGCTCGATGTCCTCCTCGGCGATGCCGCCGCACGCGTCGTGGACCGAGAGCTCGACGCCCTCTCCCGACGCCCGCCCGTGCACCTCGACGACGCCGTCGGCCGGGGTGTGCCGGACGGCGTTCAGCACCAGGTTGGAGACCACCCGCGACAGCCCGGCCGGGTCGGCGGTCACCTGCAGGCCGTCGTCCACCCGCCCCCCGAGACGTACGCCGCGCGCGCGGGCGAGCGGGTCCGCGGCGGCGATGGCCTCGCTGACGATGTCCCCGACGGCCACCGGCTGCAGGCTCAGGCGGAGCACCCCGGCGTGGATCCGGGAGAGCTCGAAGAGGTCGTCGACCATCCGCACCATCCGGTCGACCTCGGCGCGGATCTGGCGGTGGTAGCGCTCGGGGTCCTCGGCCAGGCCGTCCTCGAGGGCCTCGGTCATCGCGCGCATCGCCGCCAGCGGGCTGCGCAGGTCGTGGGAGACCCACGAGACCAGCTCGCGCCGGGACTCCTCGAGCCGCGCCTCCCGCGCCCGGGACTCGGCGAGCCGGGTGCTGGTCAGCTCCAGCTCGTCGGCGAGGCCGCGCAGCTCGGCCGGCAGCACTCCCCCGGACTCGAAGCGCCCGCTGTCGCCGAACCGGCGCGCCTCGTCCTGGAGCGCGCGCGACCAGCGCCCGAACGCGGCGGCGACCACCAGGGCGACGGCCAGGCCGACCAGCCCGGCGACCAGCTGGACCAGCAGCACGACCCCGAAGTCGTGGTCGGAGAGGAACATCGCGCGGGACGTGCCGACGGTGCCGGCGACCACGGCGAGCACCGCCACCAGCGCCACCACGGCGGTGAGCATGCGCAGCGAGCGGCGGCGTACGAACCAGGCCACCCCGAGGCCCACCAGCCCGACCGCGCCCGACCAGGCGGCGGTGACGAGCACGATGCTGATCTGGTCGTCGGTCACGCGGCCTCCCAGCGGTAGCCCACGCCCCAGACGGTGACCAGACGGACCGGCCGGGTGGGGTCGGCCTCGATCTTCTCCCGCAGGCGGCGTACGTGCACGGTCACCGTGG
The DNA here is from genome assembly GCA_963721775.1 of uncultured Actinomycetota bacterium. Classification (GTDB taxonomy): domain Bacteria; phylum Actinomycetota; class Actinomycetes; order Propionibacteriales; family Nocardioidaceae; genus Nocardioides. The sequence goes on from CAVRMH010000034.1 coordinate 195,347, forward strand.
ACTGGTCGCCGAAGCTCCAGCCCCACACCTGCTGCAGCAGCTCGTCGCGGGTGAACGCCACGCCCGGGTGCTGGAGCAGGAAGGCGAGCAGGTCGAACTCGCGGCCGGTCAGCGCGAGCAGCCGGCCGGCGCTCGTCACCTCGTGCCGGTCGAGGTCGACCACGAGGTCGCCGTCGCTCGAGGGTGCCGGTCGCCGGGCTGGCGGACTCCCCCGCCCGGCGCAGCACCGAGTCGACGCGCAGCACCAGCTCGCGCGGGCTGAACGGCTTGGTGACGTAGTCGTCGGCGCCGCGCTCGAGGCCGACCACGCGGTCGGCCTCGCCGCCCAGCGCGGTCAGCATGATGATCGGTACGTCGCCGGTCTCGCGCAGCCGTCGGCAGGTCTCGAGCCCGTCGATCCCGGGCAGCATCAGGTCCAGCACCACCAGGTCGGCCGGGTGCGCGCGGTGGGCGCGCAGCGCGGTCTCGCCGTCGGCGGCCTCGTCGACCTCGTGCCGGTGGGCGCGCAGGTAGGACACGACCACCTCGCGCACGGTGGGGTCGTCGTCAACCACGAGCACCCGGGCCACCGGTCCTCCTTCGGGTACGTCGGGCCGCGGCGTACGTCGCCAGCAGGACGCCGGCGACGGTGAGCGCCGCGAGCACCACCCATCCGGCAGCGTAGTTCCGGTCGAGCAGCGTCGGGTTGTCCGGGCGGGCACCGAAGCGGCCGAGCACCGGGACCGCCAGCAGCGTCACCGACCCCAGCACGACCAGCCCGGCGGCGGCCGGACCCCGGGCCGGTGCCGGCAGCAGCCGGGTGGCCACCAGGCAGACCAGGATCGTCAGCGGCGCCAGCAGGCCGTCGTGGAGCACCACGCCGACCACCAGCCAGGTCGCGGCGGCGACGAAGTTGTCCCAGCCGCGGTCGTGGAGCAGCCACCCGCCGTACGACGCCGCGGCGACGCCGAGCGCACCCAGCGCGAGCGCGGATCATGCGACCACCTCCAGCCGGGTGACCCACTTGGTCTGCAGCACGCCGGGGCGGTTCGGCGCGATCAGCCGGCACGGGTAGCCGTGGTCCAGGGCCAGCGGCTCACCGTCCAGCCCGGTCGCGAGGAGGGTGAGCGGGTCGTCGGCGAAGTTCCCGGGCAGCGTCGTCACGCGGAAGGGGCCGCGCTGCTGCAGCGACTCGACGCGTACGTCGCTGCCCGCGGGCGCGCCGACCAGGTCGAGGAGGTCGCGCACGCGCACGCCGGTCCAGGTGCCGCTGGCGCTCCAGCCCTCGACGCAGGCGATCGGCAGCGTCGGCGTCGGTGTCGGACATCGCGGTCAGCTCGGCCGGGGTCAGCTCGACCGACCGGTCGCCGTACGCCACGGTCAGCCGGACCGCGGCACTGGTCGCGAGGGCGGTGACGCCGGCAGCCCGGGCGGACTTGTTGATCGGGATGCCGGCCGGCCCGTCGCCGGACCGGACGCCGAGGACGGAGACCGTGCGCAGCCAGGGGACGGTGCTGCCGGCGGTGGCCAGCACGGCGACCCCGGAGGCGAGCCAGGTCGTGCGCAGCAGCCCGCGGCGGGTCAGGCCCGCGCGAGGCGGGCGCGGTGGACGGCCGGTCCAGCGCCCCGGACTCGAGGTCGTCGCCGAACGCGGCGCGGATCACCGGCAGCTTCACGGCGACGTGCACGACCAGCGCCCCGATCGCGACCCAGCCGACGGCGTAGTGGGTGGCCCGGAAGCTGAACGCCCACGGGTACCACTGCGCGGAGTTGAGCAGCCCGGTGGCGAGCTGGAAGATCGCCGCCGCGACCAGCACCGCGATGCTCAGCCGCTCGAGCGCGTGCAGGACGAGGAGCCGTACGTCGCGCGGCGGCCGGCTGAACAGCCGCGGGAAGACGGTCCAGAGCTTGACCAGGAACAGCGGCACCGCCGCCGTACCGCTGATCACGTGCAGCCCCTGCGTGACCCGGTAGGCCCACACGGGCCTCGTCGGGAACGGGACCGGCTGGTCGGGCGCCTGGGCGTAGTGGCTGACCAGTCCGGTCAGGAACGCGATGCCGAAGCAGATGCCGAGCCACAGCCCGACCCGGGCCGCGACCGCCGGACTGCGCAGCCGGGAGGTGAAGCTGTTCTCGTCCGGCGCGCGCATCACGCCGCCTTCTCCAGGACCGCGAACCAGCGGCCGTCGTGCTCGTGCTGGGAGGTGACGACCAGCCCGGCGTGCATCGCCAGCGGGGCGACCTCGTCGACGGCGACCCACGCCCAGCGGAAGGGCGTCGCTGGACACGCCGTCGCTGACCAGGTGCACCCACCCGGTGCGCACGCCCTCGCCGGGAGGCGCCAGGTCGGTGACGATGCGGCCGTCGTCGGCGATCACGGCGGCCATGCGTCGCAGCAGCAGCGGCCGGGTTGCCGCCGATGCCGATGTTGCCGTCGGCGAGCAGCGCGGTCCCCCACCGTCCCTCGCCGGGCAGCGGGTCGAAGATGTCGCGGTGCAGCGCCTGGGCGCCGCGCTCGCGGGCCTTGACCACGGCGCCGTGCACGAGATCCACCCCGAGCACGGCCCGGCCCTGCTCGGCGAGGTGGGCGCTCATCCGGCCGGGCCCGCAGCCGACGTCGAGGGTCGGCCCGATGCAGTGCGCGAGCACCGCCCGGTCGGAGGCGTCCACGGGACGGTCCCACCGGTGCAGCGCGAGCGGGGTCGACAACGTCACGGCCGGCCTCCGACGTCCTCCGGGCGGGCGGCCCAGGCGGCCGCGAAGTGCCCGTGCGGCGCGGCGCCGGCCACCGCGTGGGCGTCCGCGACCGTGTCGACGTCGCGGAGCGGGGCCGCCTCGCCCACGCTCAGCCCACCGGCGACCAGGGCCGCGTGCGTGTCGCGGCCGGTCGTCGGGGTGGACATGGGTACGCCGCGCAGGGCCGCCGCGTCGGCCGGGCGGCGCAGGCCGAGCACCCACCAGCCACCGTCGGGGGCGTGGCCCAGCACGGCCTCGTGGTGGGCCAGCCCGTCCGCGACGGCGGTGAGCTCCTCGGCGGTGACCTGCGGGGTGTCCATGCCGATCTGGACGACGGCGCCGTCGTGCTCGGCGGCGTCGAGGTGGGCGTTGACCAGGCGCTCGGCGAAGTCGCCGCCGCGCTGGGGCACGACCGTCCAGCCGCCGAGCGCCGCGTGCAGCTCGTCGGCGCGCACCGCCCCGGTGAGGTCGCCGGCCAGCGCCAGCCGGCAGGACCCGGGACCGAACGCCGCGGTGCACGCGAGCAGGGTGTCGAGGAGGGCGGCGGCGGCCAGGTCGGCGGCGTACGCCATCCCGACGTCGGCGCCGAGCCGGGTCTTCACCCGGCCGGCGACCGGGGCCTTCGCCAGCACCAGCGCACGGGGATTCATGCGGGGTCCCTGCGGCAAGCGGAGCGCAGCGAGCATTGGCGTGGGGTGCTCATGCCAGGACCCGGTAGAAGTCACGGGCGGTGCGGGCGGTGCCGCGGATCGAGCCGGAGACCTTGGACCGGGTGCCGGCGGCGCGCGGGTGGTAGGCCACGTCGAGCTCGCGCAGCCGCCAGCCGGCCGCGGTCGCCTTCGCCAGCAGCTCGACGGGGTAGCCGAAGCGCCGGTCCCGGACGTCGAGGTCGACCAGGGCCTGGCGCCGGCACACCCGCAACGGCGCGATGTCGTGCACCGACAGCCCGATCCGGCGGCGCATCAGCGCGACCACGAACGCGTTCCCGGCCCGCGCGTGCCACGGCCAGACCCCGCGCCGGACCGGACGCCGGCGGCCCACCGCCATGTCCGCGTCCCCGTCCTGCACCGCCGCCAGCAGGGGCGCGAGGTCGGCCGGGTCGAAGGAGGAGTCGCCGTCCATCACCGCCAGGAACTCCGCCCGGGAGGCCATCACCCCGGCGTGCACGGCGGCGCCGTACCCCGGGCTCTCCTCCGTCACCACCCGGGCGCCGAGCGCGCGGGCGACCTCCGCGGTGTCGTCGGTCGAGCCGTTGTCGACCACGATCACGGACCAGGGGGCCGGGATGCGCGGCAGCAGCCCCTCGAGCGCGCGGGCCTCGTCCTTGCACGGGAGCACGAGGTCGCAGGTGGATGCCATGTCCTCCACCGTAGGAAGCGGAGGAAGCCAGTGGGCCGTCCAACCCTTACGAACCCCTGACGTCGCCGTGCGCGGACCGGGCAGCCGCGCGCCGTCCGCCTAGGCTCACGGCATGTCCGCCCCGGCTCCCGCGTCCGCCCCGCCGCGCACCGGTCGGGCGTACGCCGAGGCCGCCGGGCTGGTGGTGGCGCTGGTGCTGATGGCGGCGGCGATGCTGGTGCCCGGAGCTCGCCGGCTGGAACGTGCACGTCCGCTCGTTCCCCCCGCTGCACGCCGAGTGGATGCCCCGGGTCGGCGCCGGGACGCTGCCGGCGGTGGCGCTCGGCCTGCTCGCCGCGTGGCGGGCCGTGCCGCTGGCGGCCTCCCTCTCGTGGCCGCGGCTGCTGCTCGCGGCGTACGGCGTCGGGCTGGCGTGGATGCTGGCACTCGCCCTCGTCGACGGCCGGGACGGGATCGGGGTCGTCCTCGAGTCGAAGTACGAGTACCTCCGCACCGCGCGGGTCATCGACGACCTGCCCGCGACCCTGGCGACGTACGTCGACCGGATCCCGTTCTCCGCCGGGGACCAGCGCTGGCCGCCGCACCTGGCCGGGCACCCGCCGGGCGCGCTGACGTTCTTCGTGGTGCTCGCCCGGCTCGGGCTGGGCGGTGGGTTCGCCGCCGGGATCGTGGTGACGCTGTTCGCGGCCAGCACCGCGGTGGCCGTGCTGGTCACGCTGCGGGCCCTCGGCGCGGAGGAGATGGCCCGCCGGGCGGCGCCGTTCCTCGTGGTCGGGCCGGCCGCGATCTGGCAGTGCGTGTCCGCCGACGGGATGTTCGCGGCGTTCGCCGCCTGGGGGCTGGCCGCGCTCGCGGTCGCGTGCGTACGCCGCAGCCTGGTGTGGTCGGTCGTGGCCGGCCTGCTGCTGGGTTGGTGCGTGATGCTGTCCTACGGCCTGCCCCTGCTGGGGATCCTCGCGCTCACGGTGCTGTGGCTCGGCCGCTCGTGGAAGCCGTTGCTGCCTGCCGCGCTGGCCGCGCTGGCGGTCGTGCTGGTCTTCGCGGCGTACGGCTTCTCGTGGTGGGAGGCGATCGGCGTGCTGCACGACCGCTACTGGGACGGGGTGGCCCGCAACCGGCCGGCGGCGTACTGGATGTGGGGCAACCTGGCCGCGCTGCTGTTCTCCGCCGGACCGATGCTGGGCGCCGGCCTCGCCCGCGCTGCGGCCTCGGCGCGGAGCCTGGCCGGCGACGCGTCGGCACGTGTCGTGCTGGCGCTGGTCGGTGCCGCCGCCGCGACCGTCGCCGTGGCCGACCTCAGCCGGATGAGCAAGGCCGAGGTGGAGCGGATCTGGCTGCCGTTCGCCCCGTGGCTGCTGCTGTCGTGCGCGCTGCTGCCGGTGCGCTGGCGCCGGGCGGGGATCGTGGTCCAGGTGGTCGCGGCCGCTGGTCGTCCAGCACCTGCTCAGGCCGGACTGGTAGGCCTCAGCCACGCAGGGGCGCGGTCGCGAACGCGGGCAGGCCCTCCTCGGGCGTGATCTCCGCGGCGAAGCCGAGGCCGGTCCGCGCCCGCTCCGGGGAGGCGACGACGTGGCGGACGTCGCCGGCCCGGAACTCGCCGGTGACCTCGGGCTCCAGTCCCCCGCCGTGGCCGCGGGCGACGAGGGCGGCGACCTCACCGATCGAGACCGGGTTGCCGGAGCACACGTTGTACGCCGCGAACGCGCCGGCCGGCAGTGCGGCGACCGCCCGCAGGGCCAGCACGTTGGCCCGGGCCACGTCGGCGACGTGCACGAAGTCGCGCATCTGCGCGCCGTCCTCGAACACCCGCGGCGACTCGCCGCGCTCGAGCGACGAGCGGAACATCGCGGCGACGCCGGAGTACGGCGTGTCCTTCGGCATCCCCGGCCCGTAGACGTTGTGGTAGCGCAGCGCGACCGCCGCCGCGCCCTGCCTGCCGCGCCCACGCGGCGGTGTAGTGCTCCTGTGCGACCTTGCTGGCGGCGTAGCTGCTGCGCGGGTCGAGCCGGGCGTCCTCGTCGACCAGCTCCCAGTCCAGCGGGCGACCGCAGTCGGGACAGGTGGTGTCGAACTCCCCGGCCTCCAGGGCCGCGACCGCGCGTGGCACCGGCTGCCGGTGGCCGTGCTCCGGGCAGGCGTAGCGGCCCTCGCCGTAGACGACCATCGACGAGGCCAGCACCAGTCGGTCGACGCCGGCCTCGGTCATCGTGGCCAGCAGCGCGGCAGTGGCCAGGTCGTTGTGCGCGGCGTACGCCGGCAGGTCGGCCACCCGGACCCCCGCCCCGACCAGCGCGCTCTGGTGGCAGACCACGTCGACGCCGTCGAGCAGGTGCGCCCACGTCGCGACGTCGCGGACGTCGAGCCGGTGCGTGTCCGCGGGCGTGGGTCCGTCGGCGTGCGCCTGCGGGAGGAGTACGTCGACGCGCACGACCTCGTCGCCGGCGGCGGTGAGCTGGCGGTCGATCTCGGACCCGATGAAGCCGGCCGACCCGGTGAGCAGGACCCTCATGCGAGCTCGTAGGTGAGGTCGATGCCGTCGGCCCAGGTGGCGCAGGTGCAGCCGTCGGGGTCGGGCAGGTCGCCGATCACGCCGCGGAGGAGGTCCTTGACCCGCTCGGTGTTGCGCTCGAACATCGCGAACACCTCGGCCTGGCCGACGCCCTCGCCCTCCTCGACCCCGGCGTCCATGTCGGTGACCAGCGCGAGGGTGGCGTAGCAGAGCTGCTGCTCGCGGGCGAGCTGGGCCTCGGGGGCGCCGGTCATGTTGATCAGCGACCAGCCCTGCGCGGCGTAGTGCTGCGACTCGGCGCGGGTGGAGAACCGCGGCCCCTCGACGACGACCATGGTGCCGCCGTCGTCGACCCCGTCCTCGGCGACCAGTCGTGACCGCAGTCGACCGCAGTAGGGATCCGCGAAGGGAAGGTGCACGGCCCCGGACTCGACGTACGACCCGGCCCGGCCCGACGTGCGGTCGACCAGCTGGTCGGGCACCACCAGGTCGCCGGGCGCCACCGACGGCAGCAGGCCGCCGACGGCACAGGGCGCGAGCACCTGGCGTACGCCGACGCTGCGCAGCGCCCAGAGGTTGGCGCGGTAGTTGATCCGGTGCGGCGGGTACGCGTGCCCGGCGCCGTGCCGCGGCAGGAACGCCACCCGGCGTCCGGCCACGGTGCCCAGCGCCAGCGGCGCGGTCGGTGCGCCGTACGGCGTCTCGACGACGATCTCCTCAGGGTTCTCGAGGAAGGTGTAGAAGCCGCTTCCGCCGATGACGGCCACGTCTGCGTTCGGTGTGCTCACGCGGACACTGTGCCAGCCAGGTGGTCGGGAGGGGCGCGCCGACATCGTCCGCCCCGGTGGGCCGGGTGGGCGTGCAGGTGTCAGGCGCGTGCGACCGGTTCGGCCGCGGACGCGACGCGCTGACGGACCGCAATGGCGGTGGTGGCGGCCACGATCACGACCGCGCCGACCCACTGCCGCGGCTCGAGCCGCTCGCCCGACCAGGTAGCCGGCTGCGAGGCCGAAGACCGGGATGAGCGGCAGGAACGACCCGGCTACCGAGGCAGGCACCCGGCGCAGGCCGGTGACGAAGAACCAGAACCCGGCGCCGTAGTACAAGACACCGGAGGCCGCGGCGCTCGACCAGGCGCCGGCACCGTGGCCGCCCACGTCCCAGCCGGAACCGCCCGCCAGCTCGACGACCGTGGCCAGCGCGACCGCGAACACGAGCGCGGCCGCCTGCTGGGCGAGCACGACGTTCAGCGAGGAGTCGTCGAGCAGCAGGCGCCGGGTCAGCACGGAGTACAGGGCACAGAACCCGATGGAGACCAGGGTGAGGGTGATGCCGACCGAGTCGCCGGTCGCGCCGGGCTGGTACACGACCAGCAGCACCCCGGCGATGGCCACGGCGACCGCGGCGGCGAGCGCGAGGGGGATGTGCTCGCGGAGCACGAGCGCGGCGAGCAGCATGATGACGACCGGTTCGAGCGCCCACAGCAGGACCGACATGCTGGCGGTGATGGTGGTCAGCCCGATCAGGCCCAGGGCGTAGGCGATGCCCGGGTTGAGCACGCCGAGGGCGGCGAGCCGACGCACGGGCGGCGTCCAGGCGAAGGGCTCGCGGCGGACCAGGGCGACGACGAGCAGGAAGATGCAGCTGGCGGCCAGCTGAGCCGGGAGAAGGGTCAGGGGTGCGACGTCGTCGACGACCTGCTTGGACACGACGGTGCCGGTGCCCCAGCAGGCCGCCGCGGCGACCAGGGCCGCGACCGCAGGCCGCGCCGCGGGCGCGCGCAGCGAGGAGGTGTGAGTGGACATGGTGGTGCTCCGATGGAAGGACGAGTGGGCAGGACTGAGCGTCGGCGCCGCAAGGCGGCGCCACGGACCTCAGTTCGCTGCGTCGTCCTCGTCGCAGCAGTCGTAGGCGGGCACCCGGCACGGCTTCGCCGGCCGCCGCGTGCACACCTGCCCTCCCATGGCCGTCACGGTACTCCTGGTCGGGGCGGTCCTCAGGGGGACCGAGGTCACCACCGGACGGGACCAACGCGACTGGCCGGCGCACCGCCGCAGCGCGAAACTGAACATGGAGAAGTGTGTACGAGAGGAGGTGGCGACATGACACAGACAGGATCCGAGTACGAGCAGGCTCGAGCCCGTGCACTCCGGAAGCGGAAGTTCCGCGGCGACGTGGTCGGCTACCTCGTGATCAACGCCTTCCTCATCGGGATCTGGGCGATTGCGGGGTTCGGCTACTTCTGGCCCGGCTGGGTGCTCGCCGGCTGGGGTGTCCTCCTGATGCTCGACGGGTGGAACGCCTACCGGCGCGACGTCACCGAGGAAGACATCCAGCGCGAGCTGCACAAGACCCGGTAGCGCGGCGCTGGTTGCGCGGCGCCCCCGGACGAGGCGTCCTCGGCCTGACCCCCAGAGTGGGCACGGCCGGGGCGCTTCGAGGTAGGGCGGAAGAAAGAGGGCAGCAGACATGATGCGCATTCCGAGACGAGATGTCATCGCAACCGGTCTGGTGGCCGCAGCAGCGGTGCTGTACGTGTTGTGGCTCGCCGACATGACGCTTCCGGGGATGAGTGGCACGCGAGCGACCGGGGTCGCGATCCTCGGGCTCGGCTTCGCGGCCTCGGCGACCGCGGTGGTCCCGGGCTTCGACCAGCTGCTGCACGGCAGCAGGGCGTACCTGGTGGCCTCGTCGCTCCTCGGCCTGGTCGCGTTCGTCGCCGGTGTCCTGATGTTGTGGTCGGCCGGGAGCACGACCTTGGCCGTGCTGATGGCCGTGATGGTCACGCTCTGGGCCGTGGCCACGACCCACCACACCCTGATGGCCCGGACAGGTCCATCACCTGTCGGTGCCCACAGCTGAGGTCAGCAGCCCGCCGTCCGCGGTGGCGGACGTGATGTCGCACGCGTCGCCGTCGAAGTCTCCGGAACCCCCGCAGACGCCGGTCTCGGGCAGCACCAGCTCCACGCGAGCGGCAGCCTCGTGGTCGCCGGCGATGGCGGCCACGATGCTGCGGGTCTGCTCGAACCCGGTCAGCGTCAGGAACGACGGGGCGCGGCCGTAGGACTTCATGCCCGGCCAGGAAGAAGCCCTTCTCGGGCTGCTCGAGCTCCCGCGCACCATGAGGCTCGACCGAACCACAGCTGTGGAATCGAGGATCGATGAGCGGCGCCAGCTGTCGCGGGGCCTGGACGCACAGAGTCCAGGTCCAGCCGCACTTCGGACAGGAACGAGAGGTCGGGCCGGAACCCAGTCACCACGACGACCTCGTCGACGTCGTCGACGACCTGGCCGTCCTGGGACTCCAGCCGAAGCCGGCCGTCGTCGCCGTCGTGGACAGCGATGGTGCGGAAGCTGGTCCGCATCGAGACCAGGCCGGTCTCGGCGACCTGGCGGGCCTGCTTGCCCAGGGCGCCGCGCTCAGCGAGCTGGTCGTCGTCGCCGCCGCCGAGGGAGTTGCCGAGCTCGGCGCGGCGCACCAGCCACGAGATCCGGGTACCGGGGTGCATGTCGGCCAGGCGGGCGAGACCGAGCAGGGTGTTCTGGGCCGAGGCTCCGGTGCCGGCAACGGCCACGTGCTTGCCGGCGTACCGGGCGGCAACGGCCGGGTCGGTGAGGTCCGGGATGGCGTAGCTCATGCGGTCGGCGTGCTCGGCCTCGCCGAGGGCGGGGTAGCCGTCGGTGCCGAGCGGGTTCGGGGTGCCCCAGGTGCCGGAGGCGTCGATGACGGCGGAGGCCAGCAGCCGCTGCGGTCCGCCGGGGCCGGTGACGTGGACGACGAACGGCTCGGAGTCGCGGCCGGCGTCGACCAGCAGGTCACGCCCGCTGCGGGCCACACCGGTGACGCGGTGGCCGTAGGAGACGGTCACCTCCCCGGTGGCATCCAGGGCGTCGGCGAGCGGCTGCAGGTACCCCTCGACCCACTCGGCGCCGGTGGGGTAGGCGGTGGGGCGCGGGGGTTGCCACCCGACGTCGGCGAGGAGCTTCTCCGCGGCCGGGTCGACCAGCTCGGCCCACGGCGAGAAGAGGCGCACGTGGCCCCACTCGCGCACCGCGGCGCCGGCGGCGGCTCCGACCTCGAGGACCACGGTGGTCAGCCCGCGGGACTGGGCGTGGGCTGCGGCGGCGAGGCCGGTGGGGCCGGCTCCGATGATGACGACGGGGTGGGACATGGGTCTCCTTCTGCGATGGCCTGACAGTTCGGCGTGCACGAATTCATCGACGTTCATCGATGTATGTGTCGAGGTCGACGGTACCGGCCACACGGAGACAACGCAAGGCTTTCATCGAAGTTCGTCGATGATAGGCTGAGGTGGTGACGACACTGGACTCCGTGGACACCCGCGACGCGACCCAGACATCCGGCCCGCCCCTGGTGCAGCTGACTCCCGGCACGGCCGAGACCTACGCGGAGTGGTTCGCGAGCCTGTCCGACCCCACCCGGGTGCGGCTCCTGCACGCGGTGGCCAGCGCCCCGACCGGCTCCATCAAGGTGGGCGAGCTCGCGGTGCAGCTCGGCATCAGCCAGTCCACCTGCTCCCACCACGTCCGCAAGCTCAGCGAGGTCGGGTTCCTGGTCGTGGACAAGGTGGGCACCAGCAGCGTGGTCTCGGTCAACCGGTCCTGCTGCACCGGCCTCCCCCACGCCGCCGACGTCGTCATGGGCGCCCTGGCCACCCAGCCGTGCTGCCCCACCGACCTGCCGACCGACGTCACCGTCCGGCGTACCGAGATCGACGACATGCCGGTCGTGCTGGACATCTACGCCGAAGGGCTGGCCACCCGCAACGCCACCTTCGAGACCGTCGTCCCCACTGCCGAGGACCTCCGGGAGCGGTGGCTGCCCGGGCACGCCTGGGTGGCCGAGGTGGATGGCACGGTCGTCGGCTGGACCGCCATCACGGCAGTGTCGACGCGGGCCTGCTACGCCGGCGTCGGGGAGTCCTCGGTCTACGTCACCGAGGCGATGCGCGGCCGCGGCGTCGGGAAGGCGCTGCTCTACACACAGGTCAACGAGGCCGACGCGGGCGGGCTGTGGACCCTGCAGACCTCCATCTTCCCCGAGAACCGAGCCAGCCTGGCCCTGCACCACTCCGCCGGCTACCGCACCCTGGCGGTGCGGACCCGCATCGCCCAGCTCGACGGCGTGTGGCGCGACACGGTCCTTCTCGAGCGACGCAGCGAGGTCAACTGACCTCGTCGCCCGCACCTGGTTCGTGCTCGGTCGCGGGGGCCCCAATGGGCGGGCCGTCGGAGGTGGTCGGGTGGTCGTCACCGCAGCCGGTGAGCACGGCGGCGGCGAGTACCAGTGCGCACGCGAGCGCCCGCCCCCGATGAGGGCTCACACCTCGGCTCCGGAGAGTCACGGCTGGAAGACGATCCGGAAGCGATCTCCCAGCTCCCGGTTCAAGCGCCGTACCAGCCGGGCGGCCTCCGCGTCGTGGTCGGGCAGACCCGACCCGTGCTGCCACGCGACGGCCCACGCCACCACCTCCACGGCAAGGGCGCGGCCGATCCGATCCGACCTGGACCTCGCAGTCGTTCGGTCAGCGGTCCCGGTCGGGCAGCTCCAGCACCCGCCACACCGCGGCCCAGACCTCCTTGGGCGGGATCCCCGCGTCCAGCGCCTCGTGGGTCGTGCGGCCGAGCTCGGTGATGACGAACTGGTCGGCCCAGGACCGGGAGTAGTCGCGGCCGAGGGCGGCGTCGAGCCGTGCCCAGAACTCGGTGTGCCTCATGGCCGCCGCTCCGCCACCACGTCGAGCCAGGACTCGCCGCGGAGCCCGGTCTGGTGCACCAGGTCGAGCACGTCCCACCCGGCACCGTCGAGCACCGCGCGCAGCGGCTCCTCGCGCCAGAAGGTGAAGTAGCGCGGCCCGGTGACGTTGCCGTGCGTCGACCAGCGCGCGCCGTCGCCCTCCTTGAGCGACACGTGCAGCAGCCCGCCCGGGCCGGGTCGCGGTGGCCAGCCGCGCCAGCACCGTGGGCAGGTCGGGCCGCGCCACGTGGAGCAGGCAGGCGTTGGCCCACACCCCGTCGTACGGCGTGGGGTCGGCGGGGTCGGTGAGGTCGTCGGTGAGCGGGTCGACCAGGTCGGCGGAGTAGCCCGCCTCGCGCAGCAGCGCCACGAAGCCGCGGCTGATGTCGGTGCGGCGTACCCGGAGCCCGGCCTCCTCGAGCGCGGCGGCGTCCCGCCCGGGGCCGCTGCCGATCTCGAGCACGCGGGCGCCGGCACCGAGCGTCGCGGCGAAGTGGTCGAGCACGCGTCGCACCGAGTCGGGCATCGTGACCGTGCCGTCGCGGTAGTCGGCCGCCGCCACGTCGTACGACGCGACCGTCGTGGACCGCGGGTCCTGACCGATGTCGTGGAGATGGTGCACGACGTCGTGGAGGTGGTAGGCGCCCAGGGTGGCCGCGGTGAACACCGAGCCGTCGCTGCGTCGTCCGGTGCGGTCCCACCGCTCCCCCGCGATCCCGGCGTACGTCGCCGCCACGGCCTCGGCGGCCAGCGCCAGGCTCGGGCCGACCACCTGCGGGTCCTGGGCGGAGTAGTCCTCGGCGACCGCGGTCTCGTCCTGGTCCCAGTTGGCGAACTGCGGGTCGTCCTCGTCGAGGATGAGCCGCAGCCGCCGGTCGAAGAGCACGTGCACGTCCCGGACGTGGCAGGAGTACTCCAGCGGGGACCACACGTTGTCGGCCGGACGGACCCGCGCAGTCCTCGCCCGCCAGCGCGAGCAGGAAGCCGGGCACGGTGTCGCGGATCAGGGCCGGCAGCTCGCCGGGCTCCACCGCGGAGGCGACGAAGCCGCAGTCGGGACAGCGCTCGCGCAGCACCCAGGTCCAGTCCTTGGTGTCGGGTTCGATGGGCACGCGGGCCATTGAACCAGCCGTCACCCACCCCGGCGCGCGCCACCGTCCGTGGGCGACCCGGCTTGGCAGACTGGCACCATGGAGATCCGCAGCGCGACCCCGGACGACGTACCCGGCCTGCAGGCGGTCTACGACCCGCACACGCTCGGCAGCCACTCGACGTTCCACACCGAGCCGGTGCCGGCCGGCGTCTGGCTCCACCGGCTCGCCTCCACCCACCCCGGCGACCACGTGGTCGTCGCGGTCGACGACGGCCGCGTGCTCGGCTCCGCGTGGTCGACGGAGTACCGCGCCAAGGCGGCGTACGGCGCGTCCCGCGAGACCTCGGTCTACCTCGCGGACGACGCGACCGGCCGGGGCCTGGGCCGGCTGCTGTACGACGACCTCCTGGCCCGGCTGACCGAGGCAGGGATGCACACGGCGCTCGCCGGCGTGGCGCTGCCGAATGCGCCGAGCGTGGCCCTGCACCGGTCCTGCGGGTTCGAGGCGATCGGCACCTTCCGCGAGGTGGGCTACAAGTTCGACCGGTGGATCGACGTGCTCTGGTTCCAGAAGATGCTCGGCTGAGGCGTCAGTCGCTCCGGGGACTGGCCGTCTCCCCGCTGACCGACGCCGTGGGGCCGTCCTCACCGAACGGCACGTCCGTGCACACGAGGCGGGGACCCGCCGCACCGGTGGCCGGGTTGGTCGGCGCCGCGTGGATGACCACGGACCCGGCCGTCCCTGCGGCGATCGTCCACGGACGGGTGGTCTCGGAGACCGCGCGGCCCTGGTCGTCGGAGACCAGGTCGAACCACACCTCGCGATCCGGACAGCGGGCCGGTGGTGCCCGGGTGCTGGTAGTGGCCACCGGAGGCCAGCGGGTCCAGCCCGCAGTGCCCGGTGTGCACGTGGGCGCCCAGCGCGGTGTTCGGCGGCAGCCCGGTCACCATCAGCCGGAAGCGGGTCTGCGCCGTCGCGGGACCAGGCGTGGACCTGCGTCTTCACGGCGGCGTACGCCGGGTCGTGGGCCACCGTCGCGCCGTGCCCGTGGTCGACCAGGGTGCGCCCGGCGACCGCGACCGCCGGCGTCGTGACCAGCAACCCGGCACCCACGAGGGCACCGATCCAGTTCGTGCGCATGTCGTTCTCCTCTCGGACGGACCGCGATGGGCCGTCACGAGGTTGTGGCCCGATCGCCCGAAATCGGTTCACCCGGTCCGAACCGGACGATGATGTGAACCGATCGGGCCCCTCGGTGCCACAGGGGGTGTGATGGAGGCGAACCCGGACCCGCAGCGGCTCGCGTCGGCGAGCGACGCCGAGCTGGTCGCTGCCCTCCGCGAGTCCGACCGCGGGGCGCTGCGCGAGCTGTTCGTGCGCCACGAGCCGTGGCTGGCGGCGCGGCTGTCCCGCCGCTGCGCCGACCGCGCGATCGTCGACGAGGCGATCCAGGACACCTTCGTGGCCGTGTGGCGCAAGCCGTCGTGGCGCGGGGACGGCGAGGTCGCCGCCTGGCTGTGGGGCATCGCGATCCGCTCGCTGCTGCACCACCTGCGGCCGCGGGCCAACGTGATCGAGCGGCTGAGCCGGCTGCGCGGCGGCGACGCCGTCTCGGCCGAGGAGCAGGTGCTGGCCCGCGTGGAGTACAGCGACGTCGGGGTCGCCCTGCACCGGCTCTCCCCCGAGCTGCGCGCCGTCGTCCAGGCCACCGTCATCGACGGCCTCACCACCCGCGAGGCCGCCACGCTGCTCGGCATCCCGAGCGGCACCGTCAAGAGCCGGATGAGCCGGGCCCGTACCGAGCTCCGGGAGGCACTGCTGTGAACACCTGGCACGCGAACCCCACCGACCTGGCCGCCTACGCGGCCGGCGAGGGCGACCCGCTGCTGGCGGCGTCGGTCGAGACCCACCTGCTGCGCTGCGCCGACTGCCGCGCCGTGCTGGCCGGGACGCTCGCGACCCCCGGCACGCCCGGCACCCCCGGCACGCCCGGCCCCGAGACCGAGCGTCGCTGGGCCGACCTGGCCGCGGTCGTCGACCGGCCGGCCGCCTCGCCCCTGGCCCGGCTCGGCATCTCGAGCCGTCCCCTGCGCACTGCCTGGCTGGCCGCCGCCCTGCTGGTGCTCGCGCTGCCCCTGGTCCCGGCGTTCGTCACCCACGGCGGTCCCGGCCTGCCCACCCTGATGCTCGCGCTGGCGCCGATCGCCCCGACGATCGCGGTCGTGGTGGCCTACCGCCAGGACTCCGACCCGGTCGGGGAGATGGCACTGGCCGCCCCCGTCGCCGGGCTGCGGATCGTGTCCGGCCGGGCCCTGCTGGTCGCGATCGGCGCCGCCCCCGTCGGCATCGCGGCGGCCCTGCTGTTCGGGCTGCCGCTGCACGTCGCCGTCGGCTGGCTGCTGCCGGGCCTCGCCCTGTCGACGCTGGTCCTGCTCGCCGGCACCACCCGGGTCGACCCCGCGCTCGTCGCCGGCGTGCTCGGCGCGGCCTGGGCGGTCGCCGTGGCCGCTCCCTCGGCCACCCGCCGCGCGTCGGCCGACGCCGTCGCCGCGACCGTGTCCGGCCCCTCCGTCCAGCTGCTCGCCCTCGGCGTCGCCGCCGTCGCCCTCGCCCTCACCGTCTCCCGCCGGGAGTCGGTCGCCTACCGGAGGTCCGCATGACCCTCGTCCGCCGTCACCGGGCTCGACCACACCGTCGAGGTCGCCGGTCTCACCAAGGCCTACGGCCGGCTCCGCGCCGTCGACGACCTCGACCTCGCCGTCGGCAGCGGCGTCGTCGGACTGCTCGGGCCCAACGGTGCCGGGAAGACGACCCTGCTGCGGATGCTGGCCACCGTGCTCGCGCCCGACCGCGGCCGGATCTCGCTGCTCGGCCGCGACCCTGCCGTCGCCGGCGAGCGGCTCGAGATCCGGCGGCGGCTCGGCTACCTGCCGCAGTCGCCGGCGCTGTACCCGTCGTTCACACCGCTGGAGCTGGTCGACTACGTCGCGGTGCTCAAGGAGCACACCGACCGCGACTGGCGGCCGGCGCGAGGCCACCCGGGTCCTGGAGGCGGTCGGCCTGGCCGACCGGATGCACCGCAAGATCCGCTCCCTGTCCGGCGGCATGCGCCAGCGCGTCGCCCTGGCCGCGGCCCTGCTCGGCGACCCCGAGCTGCTGGTCCTCGACGAGCCGGCCACCGGGCTCGACCCCGAGCAGCGCCTCGAGCTCCGCTCGCTGCTGGCCGCGCGGCGCCCGCCGCGGCACCGTCGTGCTGTCCACGCACAACACCACCGAGGTCGCCGCGCTGTGCCAGCGGGTCGTGGTCATGCGCACCGGTCGCGTCCTGTTCACCGGCACCCCGGCCGAGCTCCGCGACTCCGCGGCCGGGCGGGTCTGGGAGGACGACGTACCGGACCAGCGCGCGCTGCGCAGCTGGATGACCGCCGAGGGCACGTGGCGGCACCTCGGCGAGCCGCCGTCGGGCGCGGACGCCGTACCCCCGACGCCTCGACGACGGGTACCTCCTGCTGGCCTGCTCGGACCGGGGCCCGCGATGAGCCAGGCCGTACGCCGCGCGGTGCTGCGCCAGGCGGCGGTCCCCACCGCCCGCGCCCTCGCCTGGACGCCGGTGCTGGCGGTCGGGGCCGTGCTCCTGCTCGCGGCCGGGCTCTTCCGGCTCGCCGACGAGGTGGCCCCGCCGCTGCTCTGGCTGGGTGCCGGGGCGATGGCGGCCACGCTGGTCTTCGCTCTCCGCGACCCGGCGGCCCCGCTGCTCGCCGCCACCCCCACGTCCCTCGGCGTACGCCGCGTGCTGCGGCTCGGCCTGGTCGCGGCGGTGGCGCTGCCGCTCTGGCTCCTCGTCACCGCCACCGCCCCCGGCGACGGGACCGCCCTCGGCCCGGTCCTCGCACTGACCGCCACCGGCGTCGCCGTCGCCACCTGGCTGCCCGACGACCGGGGCGTCTCGGTCGCCGCCGCGGTGCCGCTGCTGTGGACCGCGTCCGCCGAGCTGTTCGCGGGCGCCCTGGGCGTGGTCGGCGACGCCGCGGCCTGGTGGCGCACCGACCCGGCGTACGTCGTGACCGCCGCGGCCGTCGCGATCGTGCTGGGGAGGCACCGGTGACCGCCGTCCTGCCCGAGACCCGGCCGGCCCGCCCGTCCGGCCCGGCCACCGAGCGACCCGTCGTCGCGGCCCTCGCCCGCAGCGAGGCGCGCCGGATGCTCCGCGCCCCGGTGCTGTGGCTCGGGGTCGCCCTCGTCGTGACCTTCGCCTGGGCCATGATGTCGACGCCCGACGACTGGTCCGGAGCCCGCTACACGGCGGCGCCGATCATGGTCGGCCCGCTCCTGGTGTGCATCTCGATCGTCGTCGCCGGCAGCTTCCACCGGGAGCGGATGGGCGTCGCCGCCGAGGCCCCGGTCGGCGAGGGGCTGCGGACCGCGGGACGGCTGGCCGGCGCCCTGGCGCTGGTCGGCCTGGTCACGGCGCTGACCGCGGTCGGTGCCGGCCTCGCGCGCTGGCACGGCGGCCTCGATCTGGGCGACGAGCCGGGCCGCACGCTGCACGCCCACTTCACCCTGGCCGAGATCCTGCAGGCGCCGACCCTGGCCGTGCTGGCCGTCGCGGTGGGTGCCGCCGCGGGGCGCCGCCTGCGGCACCGCGCCACGTCGACGCTGCTGCTGTTCGTCGGCTGGTTCCCGTTCGTGATGGTCTCGTGGGCGTTCATGTCCCGCCACGTGACGCCGTACTCGATCATCCAGATCCAGCCGGTCTCGATCCCGGTCGGCCCGATCGCATCGCCGACCCGCAGGCCTTCCCGTCCACCTGGCTGCTCTCGGCGCCGGGCCAGTACCAGGACCACTGGGCCCGCGAGCTCGTCTCCGCATCACTGGCCGCGGGGCACGACCTCTGGCTGCTCGGCCTGGCCTGCCTGTTCCTCGCCGTCGCCGTCCCGCGGCGCCCGCGGGCGACGCTGCTCGTCGGCGGCGTGCTGCTGGCCGGCGCCGGCGTCATCCTCCAGTACGCCGTGATCCCGTCATGAGGAGCGTCGCTCGCGGCCCTGCTCGGGGTGGTGCTCCTGACCTCGGGGTGCACCGCGGCCTTCGACAACGACGGCGAGGCGCGCCACGGCGGTCCGCTGGCCGCCGCCGGCCGCGAAGCGGGCCGACGCCACGCCGGTGGTGGTCGACTCCGACCTCGCCCCGGACGACCTGGTGGCGATCGCCTACCTGCTCCGCCACCCCGCGGTCCGCGTCGTCGGCATCACCGTCCCGACGACCGGCATGGTCACCTGCCCGGGCGGGCTGCGGCTCCTCGCCGACCTGTTCGCCGCGCTCGACGCACCGTCGGTGCCGGTCGCCTGCGGCGCCGAGCCGCGCGGACCGCACGCCGTGCCGTTCCCCGCGGACTGGGGCCGTGGTGTGCTCGCCGACAGCGGGCTGCCGCACCTCGCCCCGCAGGACCTCGTCCCGGTGCGCGAGTCCGCGTCCGCCTGGCTGGCGTCGTCAGGCTGCCGACCGTCGACGGGCCTGCACGTCGTCGCGCTGGCCCCGTTGACGGAGGTCGCGGCCGTGCGGCGCGACCACCCGGCGGCGTACCGCCGGATCGCCGGGATCACCTCGATGGCCGGCGTGGTCGACGGCGACGGGCAGGACCCCGGGCAGGGCGTCGGCGAGTGGAACGCGGCCGCCGACCCGGCCGCCTTCGCGGCGGTGCTGGCCGGCCCGGTCCCGGTCACCGTGGTCCCCGACGACCCGGTGCCGCCGGGCCCGCCGCGCGGCATGGACGCCCCGGTCGTCGGCGGCCTGGGCGTGGGCACGTCGGTGGAGAGCCCGGCGTACTGGGACCTGGCCACCGCCGGCGTCTTCACCACCCCGGCCGCGGCCCGCGAGTCACGCGACGGGCGGGTGGACCGCGGACGTCAGCTCCGACCGGGGACGCCTGCACCGCACCGGCGACGGGCCGGTCCGGGTGGTCACCGCGCTCGACACCGACCGGCTCGACGCGGCGTACGCCGCGGTGTTCGAGCCCCGCTGACCCGAGGTGCGTCAGGTGAGCAGCAGCGCGTCGAGGCGGCGCCGGGCCAGCAGCAGGCCGAGCGTGCCCATCACCAGCAGGTAGACGACCGAGACCGCCGACCCCCACGACAGCACGCCGGTGGTCAGCTCGCGGCACAGCACGACCCCGCGGTAGAGCGGCGTCACCTCCACCACCCACCGGAGCACCCCCGGGAAGGCGGTCACCGGGAAGAACGTCGCCGAGAACAGGAACATCGGGATCGTCGCGAGCGAGACGTACTCGAAGTCCTGCCAGCTGCGCATGTACGTCGTGAGTGCCAGGCACGGCGCCCGCGAACGCGAAGCCGATCAGCAGCGACGGCCGGCAGCGCCAGCACCGCCCACCAGGACTCGATCAGCCCCATCCCCGCCATCACGCCGAGGAAGCCGAAGGAGTAGATGCCGCCGCGCAGCAGGCACCAGGCCAGCTCGCCGACGGCGACGTCGCGCGGTCGACATCGGGGTGGCCAGGATCTGGTCGAAGAGCTTGGTGAACTTCAGCTTGAAGAAGAAGTTGAAGGTGCTGTCGAGCACCGCGCCGTTCATCGCCGAGGTGGCCAGCATCGCCGGGCGCCACGAACGCGGCGTACCCGATGGTCTCGCCGTGGAACTCGAAGGACTCGATCAGCTTGCCGACGCCGACCCCGATGGAGAACAGGTAGAAGACCGGCTCGAGGAAGCCGGAGAGGAAGATGTACCAGGCGGAGCGGTAGCTGAGGTAGTTGCGGTAGAGCATGATCCGCGTGGCCCCGAGCGGGGCGAGCGGCTCGGCCCGCTGGTCGTGGTGGTGGAGCTCGGTCACGACGACAGCCTCCGCCCCAGCCGGCGGCAGGCCCACCAGTAGCCGGCCCCGGCGCAGGCCAGCAGGTAGGCCACGTGCACCAGCGCCTGCGGGACCTCGAGCGTGCCGAGGGTGAGCATCCGGGTCAGGTCGACGCCGTGCCACAGCGGGGTCAGCCGGGCCACGAACTCCAGCGGCGGCGACAGGTTGGAGATCGGGAAGAACGCGCCGGAGAACAGGAACATCGGGATCACGCCCAGCCGGAACACCAGCGCGAACGCCGACTCGTCCTTGAGCCCGGCACTGAGGGCGTAGACCGGGGTGGCGAAGGCCAGCCCGATCAGGATCTGCGCGAGGAACGCCCCGACCGCGCCCGGCACCGAGGCGAAGACCCCGAACGGCGCGAGCACGGCGAGGAACACGGCGTCCACGAGCACCACCCGGGCCACCAGGAAGCCGAGGTGGGCGTTGACCACGTCACGGGCGTCGAGCGGCGTCGCGGTCATCCCGAAGGCGATCCGCTGCCACTTGACCATGCCCATCACGGGGTAGGTCGTCTCGCCGACCACCAGCTGCATGGTGTGGGCGGCGACCAGCCCGGGCGCGACGAAGGCGAGGTACGTCGTGGCTCCCTCGAGGGTCGCCGGGTCGGCCTCGATGAAGCCGCCGAGCAGCACGCCCATCGACAGGACGTAGAGCAGCGGGGTCACGAACGAGGTGATCACGCTGCCGCGCCAGGTGCGGCGGTAGACGGTGAGCCAGTAGTCGGTCTGCCGCGTCGCGAGCTCCCAGCGGCTCGGGCGCCGGACGCGGCGGCGGAGCGGCGGGGACGGAGGTGGTCGCCATCAGTCCACCAGCGTCCGGCCGGTCAGGCGCAGGAAGACGTCCTCCAGGGTGGAGCGGCGGACCAGCACCGCGACCGGCTCCAGGCCCCGCTCGTGCACCTTGGCGATGACCTCCTCGCCGTCGTCGCTGTAGACGAGCAGCCGGTCGGGCAGCACCTCGACCCGCTCGCCGAGGTCCTCGACCTTCTGGGCGAGCGCGTCGTGCTCGCCCACCCCGAAGCGGAGCTCGGCCACCTCGCGGGTGGAGTGCTGGCGGATGAGGTCGAGCGGCGACCCCTCGGCCGCGATGACGCCCTTGTCCATCACCACGAGCCGGTCGCAGAGCTGCTCGGCCTCGTCCATGTAGTGGGTCGTGAGCACCAGCGTCACGCCCTGCCGCTTGAGCCGGAACAGTCGGTCCCACAGCACGTGCCGGGCCTGCGGGTCGAGACCGGTGGTCGGCTCGTCGAGCAGCAGCATGTCGGGCCGGTTGATCAGCGAGCGGGCGATGGTCAGCCGGCGCTTCATGCCACCGGAGAGGTCCTCGACCTTGGCCTTCGCCTTCTCGGTGAGCTGGACGAACTCCAGCAGCTCGTCGGTGCGCGCGTTGACCTCGCCACGCGGGATCCCGAAGTAGCGGCCGTAGACGAACAGGTTGTCGCGCACGGTCAGCTCGGTGTCGAGCGTGTCCTCCTGCGGGCACACCCCGATCCGGGCCCGGATCGCCGGCCCGTCGGTCGCCGGGTCCATGCCCAGGATGCGCAGGCTGCCGCCGCTCACCGGCGAGACCGCCGCGATCATCCGCATGGTCGAGGACTTGCCGGCCCCGTTGGGCCCGAGAAAGCCGAACGCCTCGCCGCGGCGTACGTCGACGTCGATCCCGCGGACCGCCTCGAAGTCGCCGAACGCCTTGCGCAGTCCCTCGGCATGGATCATGGAGTCGGTCACCCTGTGACCCTACAAATGGTCGCCGACAACTCCACCGGGTTATCGCCGAACCTGCCGCCGACACCCTTGCCGAGGTGCCGTTCGAGCAGCAGGAACCGCGATGACAGACTCCGTCCCCATGAGCGACATCGCAGACAGGTTCCGGGACCAGGTCACGAGGAACGCCGAGGGCACGCCGTACGTCGTGACAGCCACCGACCGCGGCTTCGACGTGGGCATCGACATCGTCGACGCACGGTGGTTCGAGCTGTACCGCAAGGTCGGGCTGGAGCGGACCTTCGTGCACCACGTCGAGGTCGACGGGACGACGTACAGGGTCACCGACGACAGCCGCACCCTCGAGTGGGAGGCCGGCACCCCGCGGCTCGGCGCCACCCTGGAGCGCTTCGTGGGACGGCGGTACGAGTTCAGCTTCCAGAAGACCATCGCGGTCACCGAGAAGGCACGGCTCGAGACCGTCGTCGACTACACGTTCTCCTCGCAGGAGGGCCGCAAGCTCGTCAAGCGGGCGGCCAAGGAGCTGGGTCTGACGGAGCACATGCCGGCCTCGGCGAAGTACGCCCTGTGGTTTGCGATCGCCGTGCTGGTCGCCATGGCCGTGCTGTTCCCGGTGGCGTACGTCCTCGGCTGGTTCTGACGGGCCCTCGGGCCCTTTGCCTCTGGTTCCGGTCCTCCCCGCGCCGCCACGTTGGACGGAGCAGGCGCAACGGGTGCGCCTGCACCCATATCCAAGGGGGCCCCATGTTCACCAGACGGCACTTCTCGGCAGCAGCGCTGGTCATCGCCTCGGGCCTGATGGCATCGCCGGCCTGGGCAGCCGCACCCACCAACGACACGAGCTCCGGCGCGACGACCGCGACGGTCGGCTTCAGCCAGACAGCTCGACACGTCCCAGGCCACCACGGACGCCCAGGACACCCAGGCCAACGCGGACTGCGGAGCCCCCGCCACCGACGCCAGCGTCTGGTACACCATCGCCGGCACCGGTACCGGGGTGGTCGTGGACGTCTCGGCGTCCGACTACTCCGCCGGCGTCATCGTGGCCACCGGTACTCCCGGGAACCTCGAGCTGGTCACCTGCGGAGCCGGGACCGTGGGCTTCACCGCGGACTCCGGCACGACCTACTACGTCCTGGCCTTCGACGACCAGGAGGACGGCACCGGGAACGGCGGCAGCCTGAGCATCGCGTTCAGCACGGCGCCTCCCGCGCCGACGGTGGACGTCACGGTCGACCCCCGGGGAACCGTCAGCACGCGCACGGGCGTCGCGCACCTCAGCGGCACCTACAGCTGCTCCGACGCGGACTCCATCGACATCTTCGGTGACGTCAGCCAGCCCGTCGGTCGCTTCACCATCCGGGGCAGCTTCGACATCTACTCCGAGGGGACCTGCGACGGTGCGCCGCACACGTGGACGGCCGACGTGATCCCGGACAACGGCAAGTTCGCCGGCGGGAAGGCGCTCACCGTGGCCTTCAGCTTCGCCTGCGGCGTCCTCGACTGCACCGACGGCTACACCGAGCAGACCGTCCGCCTCAGCGGCGGTCGCTGAACGAGCCGACTGGGAGGTAGCCGACCGGCCCGCCTGACGAGCTCAGGCGGGCCGGTCGGGCCGGGGCTGGTCCGGGGCGGGGCGCACGCTCCGCATGAAGTCCTGGAACTCCCGCCCGACCTGCGACCAGTCGGTCGACAGGCAGGTCACCTTGTAGATCACCACGACGCGCTTGCGCGGGTCGTCGACGTCGAGCAGCGCGGTGAGCACCTGCGCCTGGACCAGGTCCAGCGGCTCACCGTCGAGCTCGATCCCGATGCCGATGAACTGGGTGACGGCGGGAGCCTGCTCCGAGCCGACCTCCTGGCGGTCGAGCAGCCGCAGGTGCGGCGTCTCGTTGCGCAGCACCTGCGCGGACTCGTCGGCGATCTCGAGCAGCGTCGCGTCGTCGTACCGCTCGTCGCCGCTGATCACCAGCGTCGGCGTGTAGTCGCCCGAGATCGGCGTACGGGCGGCCGCGAACGCGGCGTTGACGATGCCGGCAGCGTCCGGGTCGATCGGCGACCAGGCGGGGCCCGGCAGCTCGAACTGGACGGGAATGGGCAGCGTGGCACTCACGGGAGCCAGCCTCCGATCGAGTCGATGATGTCGCCCCCGGTGTCGAGGACCTCGGGTACGTCGATGGTGACGTGACCACCCACCTTGCCACCGAGGCCCCACGCCAGCCCGCCGTGGCCCCCGATGGTGAACTTGCCGTCGTCGTAGCCGACGTCGAGGTCGGCCGCGGCACCGCCGCCGGCCCAGCCCTCGACGTCGAAGCCGCCGCCGACTCCCCCGACGTCGCCGCTGACGCCGCCCTTGATCTTGCCTCCGGCGAAGAGCTCGCCGCCACCGTGCACGCCGGTCGCGTCGATCTTGCCGTGGTAGTTGGCCTCGCCGCCCACCAGGGCGCTGTACTCGGCGTTCGTGTGCAGGGGGCCGAAGTAGTCCTCCCACGAGCCGTCGGAGTTGAAGATCCAGCCGCGCAGGGAGCCGGAGCCGAGGCTGATCTCGAAGGGGCTCTCCCCCGGCTTGTGGCCGAACTCCCGCTCGCCGGTCTTCCCCTCCTTCTCCCAGGGCCACTTCACGCTCGGCCCCTCGAACTCGTGGTCCCAGCCGAACCAGTCGTACTGCGCGTCGGTCTTGGCACCGTCGACGTTCTGCAGCGTGGAGACGGCGTCGTCGCCGGCGTCGGCGAGGCCGTCGCGCGCGCCGTTCAGGATCTCCTGCGCCTCGTCGCGGATCGGCTGCCCCGGGTCGACGAACGGACCGGGGGGCGCCTGCCGGATGACCGGCGGCCCGTTGACGGGGACGGGGTCGCAGGCGTGCTTGTTGTAGTTGTCGACCGCGTTGTTGTAGTCGGTCACCGCTTGCTTCGTCGCCGCCTCCCCCTCCTTCCACTTGTCGATCGCGTCCTGCGCCTTGCTCTGCGCCGTGGTCACCGAGCCGGAGTAGGCCTTGATGGCGCCGCGGGTCTCGTCGAGGTGCTTGAGGTACTTCTTCCAGCGGTCGACCTCGGCGTCGTACAGGACCTCCCAGGCCTGCTGGGCGACCCCGCTCCAGTCCGGCACCCGGACCGCCTTGAGCGAGTCGAAGAGGCCGCTGATCCGCTTGTGCTCCTTGTCGAGGCGGGTCACGTTGGCCTCGATCTGCTCGACGTTGCCGGGCACGAGCTCCTTGGGGTTCTCGGACTCGCCGAGCTCCTTGGACGCCGGCGCGGTCACTGGGGCACGTCCCAGTCGAGCTCGATCAGCTGCCGGTCGGCGAGCTGCTGGTCGGTGGTGCGGTAGAGCGTGGCGGCGGCCTGCAGCCTGTCGGCGAGGTCGGTCGCCATGTCGTGCATCGTCTGGCCCTCGCTGTCGCAGTGGTCGGTTGCGACCACGAACCACTCCGCGAGCTCGACGTGCCCGAAGGCGGCCCCGGTGGCGTTGGTCGCCTTGAAGTCGTAGCCGGCGAGCGGTTCGACGACAGTGCGCAACGACTTGGCGCCGCTCTCCAGGTTCTCGATCACGACCTCGATGCCCATGCAACAGGTCCCTTCCCGATGGTGGTCCCCCACCAATGCCCCGGCGTCCTCGCGGCCAAACCCCTGCGTCGTACGCCGGGTGAGGGTGCTGCCGGTCCCGTCCCGCGAGCGTTGTCGGTGGCGTCGGGCAGGATGGTCGGGTGACCGATCCGCTCGAGCAGTTCAGTGAGCCCACGCGTGCGTGGTTCGCTGCCGCCTTCGCCGAGCCGACGCCCGCGCAGGTCGGCGCGTGGTCCGCGATCCGGGCCGGCCGGCACGCCCTCGTCGTCGCTCCCACCGGCTCCGGCAAGACGCTCTCGGCCTTCCTGTGGTCGATCGACCGGCTGGTCAGCACCCCACCGCCGGAGGACCGCAGGCACCGCTGCCGGGTGCTCTACGTCTCGCCCCTGAAGGCGCTCGCCGTCGACGTGGAGCGCAACCTCCGGGCGCCGCTCGCCGGGATCCGGCACACCGGCGACCGGCTCGGTACGCCGGTCCCCGACGTCGCCGTGGGCGTGCGCTCGGGCGACACCTCGGCCGCCGACCGTCGACGCCTCTCGACCGCGCCGCCGGACATCATGATCACCACGCCCGAGTCGCTGTTCCTGATGCTCACCTCCCAGGCACGCGAGTCGCTCCGCGGGGTCGAGACCGTGATCGTCGACGAGGTGCACGCGGTCGCCGGCACCAAGCGCGGTGCCCACCTGGCCGTGTCGCTGGAGCGGCTCGACGAGCTGCTCGCGAAGCCCGCCCAGCGGATCGGCCTGTCGGCCACCGTGCGGCCGCTCGAGGAGGTCGCCCGCTTCCTCGGCGGCCAGGCCCCCGTCGAGATCGTCGCGCCCCCCTCGGAGAAGCGGTGGGACCTCACGGTCGTGGTCCCGGTCGAGGACATGACCGAGCTCGGCCAGCCGCTCGAGGACGACCTCGAGGGTCCGCCTCCGGCGGCCCGCGGCGCTCCTCGATCTGGCCCCACGTCGAGGAGCGCGTCGCCGACCTCATCGCCGAGCACCGCTCGACCATCGTGTTCGCCAACTCCCGCCGTCTCGCCGAGCGCCTCACCGCCCGGCTCAACGAGATCGCCGCCGACCGCGCCGCGGCGCTCGCGCCCGGCGAACCTGACGCCGCGGCCGGCCGTCCGCCCCGGCGCCGCAGCCCGGCCCGGCCTCCCCGCCCAGATCATGGCCCAGTCCGGCCTCAGCGAGGGCGCCCCGCCGGTGATCGCCCGCGCCCACCACGGCTCGGTCAGCAAGGAGCAGCGCGCGCTCATCGAGGACGACCTCAAGCGCGGCCGGCTCCCGGCCGTGGTCGCCACCAGCAGCCTCGAGCTCGGCATCGACATGGGCGCGGTCGACCTGGTCATCCAGATCGAGTCCCCGCCGAGCGTGGCCAGCGCCCTGCAGCGGGTCGGCCGGGCCGGCCACCAGGTCGGCGAGGTCTCCCGCGGCGTCCTGTTCCCCAAGCACCGCGGCGACCTGGCGCAGACCGCGGTCGCCGTCGAGCGCATGCGCAGCGGCGCCATCGAGTCGCTGTCGGTGCCGGCCAACCCGCTCGACGTGCTCGCCCAGCAGGTGGTGGCCGCGACCGCGCTCGACACCTGGGACGTCGACGCCCTCTACGACCTCGTCCGGCGCAGCGCGCCGTTCACCGGCCTGCCCCGCGCGGCGTACGACGCGACCCTCGACCTGCTCAGCGGCCGCTACCCCTCCGACGACTTCGCCGAGCTGCGCCCGCGCGTGGTGTGGGACCGGGTCACCGGCGAGCTGACCGGCCGGCCCGGGGCGCAGCGGCTGGCCGTGACCAGCGGCGGCACCATCCCCGACCGCGGACTGTTCGGGGTGTTCCTGGTCGGCGCCCCCTCTGATCAACGCAGTGGGCCGGGAAAGCGGGTCGGCGAGCTCGACGAGGAGATGGTCTACGAGTCCCGCGTCGGCGACGTGTTCGCGCTCGGCGCGACCAGCTGGCGGATCGAGGACATCACCCACGACCGGGTGCTGGTCACGCCGGCGCCGGGCGTGCCCGGCCGGCTGCCGTTCTGGAAGGGCGACAGCCTGGGCCGTCCGGCCGAGCTCGGCGAGGCCGTCGGCGCGTTCACCCGCGAGCTGGCCGCGATGAAGCCCGACGAGGCGAGCGCCCGGGCCCGGGCCAACGGCCTCGACGAGTGGGCGGCCGACAACCTCGTCACCTACCTCACCGAGCAGCGCGAGGCGACCGACATCCTGCCCAGCGACCGCACCATCGTCGTCGAGCGGTTCCACGACGAGCTCGGCGACTGGCGCCTGGTCGTGCACTCCCCCTACGGCACGCCGGTGCACGCCCCCTGGGCGCTGGCGATCAACACCCGCCTCCGGGAGCGGTACGGCGTCGAGGCCGGCGCGGTCGCCTCCGACGACGGCATCGTGCTGCGCATCCCCGACGCCGACCAGGACCCGCCCGGCGGCGACGTGGTGGTCTTCGACGCCGAGGAGATCGAGGAGATCGTCACCGGCGAGGTCGGCGGGTCCGCGCTGTTCGCCAGCCGGTTCCGCGAGTGCGCCGCCCGCGCGCTGCTGCTCCCCCGCCGCGACCCCGGGCGCCGTTCCCCGCTGTGGCAGCAGCGGCAGCGCTCGGCGCAGCTGCTCGAGGTCGCCGCGAAGTACCCCTCCTTCCCGATCGTGCTCGAGGCGGTCCGCGAGGTCGTCCAGGACGTCTACGACGTGCCCGCGCTGGTCGGTCTGATGAAGCGGATGGACCGCCGCGAGGTCCGGGTCGTCGACGTGACCACGCAGCAGCCGTCGCCGTACGCCCGGAGCCTGCTCTTCGGGTACGTCGCCCAGTTCGTCTACGAGGGCGACTCCCCGATCGCCGAGCGCCGGGCGGCCGCCCTCCAGCTCGACCAGGGACTGCTCGCGGAGCTGCTCGGCCGCGCCGAGCTGCGCGAGCTGCTCGACCCCGAGGTGCTCACCGAGGTCGAGGCCGAGCTCCAGCGGCTGGCCCCCGACCGGCGGGCCCGGGACGCCGAGGGCGTGGCCGACCTGCTCCGGATGCTCGGCCCGCTCACCACCGACCAGGTGGCCGCGCGCTCGGTCCCCGACGCCGACGTCTCCGGCTGGCTCACCGCCCTGGCCGACGTACGCCGGGTGGTGGAGGTCCGCGTCGCGGGCACCGCCCACTGGACCACGGTCGAGGACGTCGCCCGGCTGCGCGACGCTCTCGGCGTGCCGGTGCCGGCCGGCACCCCCGAGGCGTTCACCGACCCCGTCGAGGACCCGCTCGGCGACCTGGTCTCCCGCTTCGCCCGCACCCACGGGCCGTTCACCACCGCCGACGTCGCCGAGGCGTTCGGGCTCGGTGCGGCGGTGGCCCGGCAGACCCTGCAGCGACTGGCCGCCTCGGGTCGGGTGCTCGAGGGCGAGTTCCGGCCGGCGGGCTCGGGCAGCGAGTGGTGCGACGCCGAGGTGCTCCGCAAGCTGCGCCGCCGGTCGCTCGCCCGGCTGCGCAAGGAGGTCGAGCCGGTCGAGCCCGAGGTGCTGGGCCGGTTCCTGCCGCCGTGGCAGCACGTCGTCCCGGAGGGTACGACCGGGCGCGGGCGCCGTTCGGCCCTGCGTGGCCTGGACGGTGTGGTCTCGGCCGTCGAGCAGCTGGCCGGCTGTCCGGTGCCGGCCTCCGCCCTGGAGCCGCTGGTGCTGGCGGCGCGGGTCAGCGACTACGAGCCGGCCATGCTCGACGAGCTGACCGCGTCCGGAGAGGTGACCTGGGCCGGCCACGGCAGCCTGCCGGGCGCGGACGGCTGGGTGAGCCTGCACCTGGCCGACCAGGCGCCGCTGACCCTGCCCGACCCGGGTGAGATCGACCTGTCGCCGCTGCACATCTCGGTGATGGAGGCCCTGGCCCCGGGCGGCGCCTGGTTCTTCCGGCAGCTGGCGACCGCGATCGGCTCCACCGACGACCGGGCACTCTCGGCTGCCCTGTGGGAGCTGGTGTGGTCCGGGCGGATCAGCAACGACACGCTCGCGCCCCTGCGCGCGCTGACCCGGTCCGGCTCGACCACCCACCGCAGCCGTCGCCCGCCGCCGCGGGCCCGGGCCGCCCGCACCCGCCCGGGCATGCCGGCGCGCGGGGGCCCCGCCGAGACCTCCGGCCGCTGGTCCCTGCTGCCCGAGCGCGACGACGACCCGACGCGGCGGGCGCACGCGACCGCCGAGGCGCTGCTCGAGCGCCACGGCGTGGTCACCCGCGGCGCGGTCGGCAGCGAACGCGTCGACGGCGGGTTCGCCGCGGTCTACAAGGTGCTCTCGGCCTTCGAGGAGTCCGGTCGCTGCCGCCGCGGCTACTTCGTGTCCGGGCTCGGCGCCGCCCAGTTCGGCACCGCCGGTGCGATCGACCGGTTGCGCACCTTCACCGAGGTCGCCCCGGGCGCCAAGCCGGACGCCGTGGCGCTGGCCGCCACCGACCCGGCCAACCCGTACGGCGCCGCCCTGGCCTGGCCCGACCGACCGACGGCCGCCGACGACACCGAGGGCACCGGCAAGGCCGGCGCCGGGCACCGCCCCGGGCGCAAGGCCGGGGCGATGGTGGTGCTGGTCGACGGCGCCCTCACGCTCTACGTCGAGCGCGGCGGACGCACCCTGCTCACGTTCACCGACGAGCCCCTGCGCCTCGGCCCCGCCTGTGCCGCGCTGGCCGACGCCGTACGCCGCGGAGCGCTCGGCCGACTGACCGTCGAAAAGGCCGACGGCGAGCAGCTGCTCGGCCGCGGCGACACCGGCTCCCCGTTGCGGCAGGCGCTCGCCGACGCCGGCTTCGTCACCACGCCCCGCGGACTGCGGATCCGTGCCTGAGGGCGACACCGTCTGGCGGACCGCGCAGTCGCTCGACCGGGCGCTGAGCGGCGCCATCCTCGACGCCACCGACTTCCGGGTGCCGGAGCTGGCCACGGTGGACCTGTCCGACCGGGTCGTCCGGCAGACTCTGGCCCGGGGCAAGCACCTGCTCACCCGCATCGGCGACGACCACACGCTGCACACCCACCTCAAGATGGAGGGGTCCTGGCACCTCTACCGGCCGACCTCACGGTGGCGGCGGCCGGCCCACGAGGCCCGCGTGGTGCTGCGCACCGCCGACTGGCACGCGGTCGGCTTCGCCCTCGGCATCGTCGAGCTGCTGGCCCGCGACGACGAGGACTCCGCCGTCGGGCACCTCGGGCCCGACCTGCTCGGCCCCGACTGGGACCCCGCCGAGGCCGTACGCCGCCTGCTCGCGGCGCCCGACCGACCGCTGGTCGAGGCGCTGCTCGACCAGCGCAACCTGGCCGGCATCGGCAACCTCTACGCCAACGAGCTGTGCTTCCTCGCCGGCACCCACCCGCGGTCACCGGTCGCCGCGGTGCGGGACCTCGACCGGCTGGTCACCCGCGCGGCCGCGCTGCTGCAGGCCAACAAGGAACGCGTCGAGCAGGCCACCACCGGCGACCTGCGCCGGGGGAAGCAGAACTGGGTCTACCGCCGCGACCGGCAGGCCTGCCTCCGCTGCGGCACCCGCATCCGGGTGGCGATGACCGGAGAACCCGGGCGCGAGCGGGCGACGTACTGGTGCCCGGCCTGCCAGCCCGGGTGACGCCACCGGCCTCAGCCGATGTCGCGGCGCCGGAAGCCGGCCCACCCGGTCGCCACCAGGGCGAGCCCGGCCGCCGAGAGCAGCAGGAGCGGCGCCCAGCTCAGCGGCTCCAGCGGGTACCTCGGCACCCGGTCGAAGATCGAGAGCTCGACCATCCAGGACGGCGGCTCGAGCAGCCCGCCCGAGCCAGCCGATCACGGCCTCGAACGCGAGGACCAGCCAGCCCACCCACGTCCAGCGCGGCACCCACCCGTAGGTCAGCACCACCACGCCGACGAGGACGAGGATCGGCCGGGACGTAGACCAGCGGCGCGAACGAGACCCGGAGGCCCTGGTCGACGTCGTCGGCCACCACGGCGTAGGCCAGGCCGGCACTGACTCCCGAGACGAGCAGCAGGACGGTGACGCAGACCAGCGTGACCAGCAGGTCCTCGAACAGCGACCGGGTGCGGGCCAGCGGTCCCGCGAGCACCAGCTCCAGGCGGCCGTCGCCCTCCTCCGGCTCCACCCGTCCGGCCGACCAGACCGCGAAGCCGCCCACGGCCAGGGTCATGACCAGCACGAACGTGGCCTGGTAGGCGTCGATGATCGAGCCGCCCTCGACCACGGCGAGGTACGCCGCGAGGTCGGGGTTGTCCTTGATCATCCCCTGCATCGAGGTGCCCAGGGTGCCGACCATGACCCCGGTGGCCGCGAGGGCCACCGCCCAGGCGAGCAGCGCACCACGCTGCAGGCGCCAGGCCACGCCGGCCGGGCTGCGCAGTGACCTGGCCGCGCGGGTCGGCCCCTCCCTGGTCGGGAGCATGCCGCCGCCGAAGTCCCGCCGGTCGGCGAGCAGGACCGCCACCCCGATCAGCACCACGGTCAGGAGCATCGGCAACGCCAGCGGCCACAGGCGGTTCTCGGTCGGGATGTGCGTGGCCTGGACCCAGCCGATCGGGCTGAGCCACACGGACCAGTCGGCCCGGACGTCGCCGACGGCACGGATCACGTAGAAGAGCAGGAAGGCGGCCAGCCCGGCACCGGAGGCCGACCGGGCGTGCACGAACAGCTGGGCGAAGCAGAGCGTGACCGCTGCCATCACGAGTCCGAGCGCCGTCATCGCCGCGCCGTACACCACCGAGCTCTCGGTGCCCAGCGGTGTGCTCGGCAGGGTCAGCGCCATCCCCAGGCCGACGAGGACGCAGGTGCCGCCCGTGACGACCAGCGCGGACGCCGCGCTGGCGTAGCGCCCGACCTCGGTGGCCCGGACCAGCTCGGTCCGCCCGGACTCCTCCTCGGCACGGGTGTGGCGCGACACCATGAGCACCGCCATGATGCTGACCGCGGCGATCACCGTCAGGTACGTCTCGTACATCACGATGCCCGCCAACGTGTGCAGGCCGACGACGGGGCCGGCCATGGCGACGGTCGCCGGCGACGAGCCGACGACGTCGGCGTACGCGTCGATCTGGGCCTGCGTGTCGTAGAGACCGCGCTCGGCTGCCGCGGAGAGGTAGACCGTGACCACGATGCCGACCACCCAGACCGGGATGCGGATCCGGTCACGGCGCAGTGCCAGCCGGATCAGGGACCCGGTGCCGGCGAAGCCGTCCGCGGCGTTCATGCCGGGCCGCCCGCACCGTCGGCACCGCGATGGGTCAGGCCACCCGGTTCGTCGTAGTGGCGCAGGAAGAGCTCCTCGAGGGTGGGGGGATGGACCACCAGCGACTCGATGCCCCGCTCGGCCAGGACCCCCATCACCTCGCTGAGCCGCGCCGTCTCCACCTCGGCCCGGATCTCCCCGTCCCGCGCGGCGACCAGGTCCAGCCCGGGGAGGTCGCGTACGTCGCCCGCCCGGGCGAGCCGGGCCACCACCGTCGTCCGGGTCAGTCCTTGCAGCTCGGCGAGGCTGCCCGAGGAGACGGCGCGCCCGGCACGGATGATCGTGACGCGGTCGCAGAGCGACTCCACCTCGGCCAGGATGTGGCTCGACAGCAGGATGGTGCGGCCGCGGTCGACCTCCTCGAGCACCACCTCCTTGAACTCGGCCTCCATGATCGGGTCCAGCCCGGCGGTGGGCTCGTCGAGGAGCAGCAGCTCCACGTCGGCACAGAGCGCGGCCACCAGGGCGACCTTCTGCCGGTTGCCCTTGCTGTAGTTGCGGCACCGCTTGGACGGGTCGAGCTCGAAGCGCTGGAGCAGCTCGGCGCGGCGGTGCTCGTCGATGCCGCCGCGCATCCGGCCGAGCAGGTCGATCACCTCTCCCCCGGTCAGGTTCGGCCACAGCGACACCTCGCCGGGCACGTAGGAGAGCCGCTTGTGCAGCGCCACCGCCTGCACGCCAGGGATCCCCGTCGAGGAGCCGGACCGTCCCGGCGTCGGGCCGGAGCAGGCCGAGCAGCACCCGGATGGTCGTCGACTTGCCGGCACCGTTGGGGCCGAGGAACCCGTGCACCTCACCGGCCCGCACCTCCATGTCCAGGCCGTCGAGCGCGGTGACCTCGCCGAACCGCTTGACCAGGCCGGAGATCGAGATGGCCGTCTCCACGTCCTCAGTCTTCGTCGCGGGCGAACTCCCGCGTACCGGGCCGAAGGTCTCGAAGCTCGCCGCCGCAGGTCTCCTCAATCCCCGTCGTGCCGCCTCGACCGCGGTTCGGTGGCGGGGCACCCGACGTGGCAGGCTTCGCGCATGCGTATCGTCTCGCTGCTGCCCTCGACCACCGAGATCCTCTTCGACCTCGGCGCCGGTGACGACGTCGTCGGCGTGACGTTCGAGTGCGACACCCCGGCCGAGGCCCGGACCCGGACCATCGTGTCCACCAGTGCGCTGCCCGAGGGCCTGCCTCCGGCCGGGATCGACGCCTTCGTCGCCCGGGCGCTGCACGAGGGCGAGGACCTCTACCACCTCGACGAGGGTGCCCTGCGCGGGCTGGACGCCGACCTGGTCGTCACCCAGGACCTGTGCGCGGTCTGCGCGGTCGACGTCGCGGCGGTCGACGACGCGCTGGCCCACCTGGGCTGCACGGCGGACGTGCTCACCGTCGACCCGCACACGCTCGCCGAGGTCCTCGAGTCGATCCACCGGATCGGACAGGCCACCGGCCGTGAGGATCGGGCCCGCCACGCTGGTGACCCGTCTCGGCAAGCGCCTGGCCGAGGTCGTGCGCAACGTGGCACTGGACGGCCGGCGACCCCGCACCCTGGTCCTCGAGTGGACCGACCCGCCGTTCGCGCCCGGCCACTGGGTGCCCGAGATGGTCGACCTGGCCGGGGGTACGCCGGTGCTGGGCACGGCGGGTGAGAAGTCGTTCCGCACCACGTGGGACGCGGTGGCCGCAGGCGCAGCCGGAGGTCGTCGTGTGCGCACCGTGCGGCTACGACCTCGACGGGTCCGCCGGGCTCGCGCAGGAGGTGATCGACGCCGGGGTGCTCCCGCCGGACGTCCCGGTGTGGGCGGTCGACGCGAACGCGGCGTACGCACGTCCGGGACCGCGGCTGGTCGACGGCGTGGAGGTGCTGGCCGGCATCCTGCACCCCGAGATGATCGGCACGCCCGGCACCGACCGGGCGCGGCGGCTGCGCTGAGTGGCGAGGTCAGGCGGCGGACGGCGACGACGTCGCCGCGGCGGGACGAGGCCACCGCGATCGGGGTGGCGGCCAGCTCCAGGGCGGCCTCCTCGAGGGCGACCGCGTCGCTGACGTCGCGCAGCACGTCGGAGAGCGGGAGGTCCAGGGCCGCGCACAACGAGGCGAGCAGCTCGGAGGAGGCCTCCTTCTGGCCGCGCTCGATCTCGGAGATGTAGCCGAGGCTCACCCGCGCCTCCGCGGACACCTCGCGCAGGGTCAGACCACGCCGCATCCGGTGGGTGCGGAGCACGTCGCCGAGCATTCGACGGAAGAGCACCATGGCCTGTCCTTTCTCCGGTTCGGGGGCAACGCTACCTGTTGACCGTTTCTTCCCGCGGTCGACTACGCCAAGGGCTGAAATTTCAGGGCCAGCTCCAGCGCCCCACCGCAGGCGCCACGCCGCACCGCGGCGCGGTCGCCGGTGAGCTCGAGCAGGTCCGTCGCGGTCGACTCCATCGTGGCAGCCGCCACCCACACCGTGCCCGCCGGGATGCCGTCCTGGTCGCCGGGACCGGCCACGCCGGTCGTGGCCAGGGCGACGTCGGCACCGGTGAGGGCACGCACCCCCTCCGCCATCGCGGCCGCGCACTCCGACGACACCACGCCGTGGTCCGCGATCACCGCCTCCGGCACCGAGAGGACGGCGGTCTTCACCTCGATCGCGTAGGACACCACCCCGCCGACGTACACGTCGGAGGAGCCGGGGATCGCGGTGATGGTGGCGCCGAGCATGCCCCCGGTCAGCGACTCCGCGGTGGCCAGGGTGAGCCCCGCGTCGCGCAGCCGGTCGAGCAGGCGGGCGGCCAGGTCGTCGAGGTCCGTGCCGTTCGAGGTCATCCCGCGATCGTAGGCGCCCCCGGGTGCGTCAGCTGCCGTCGGCGTCCTCGTGGTCGCCCTCGATCACCACGACGTCGTAGTGCTCGTCGAGGCGTACGTCGACCGTGTCGCCGTCGGGCTCGGTCACCTCGACCTCCCAGGTCGCGCCGTTCTCCGAGTCCCTCTCCACGCTGTTGGCCGTGCCGCCGTCCGTGGCCTCGAGCGCGGCCCGCGTGGCGTCGTCCGCCTGCTGCTGGGTGACGTC
This sequence comes from uncultured Actinomycetota bacterium, assembly GCA_963721775.1. Lineage (GTDB taxonomy): Bacteria > Actinomycetota > Actinomycetes > Propionibacteriales > Nocardioidaceae > Nocardioides. Next base: position 231,192 of record CAVRMH010000034.1, read on the forward strand.
GTTACTGCCGTCCTCGCCGGCCTCGTTGCCGGCCACGGCGACGCCGCCGGCGACGACCGCCGCGGCGAGCCCGAGCCCGGCGGCGGTGGCCACAGTGCGCTTCCTCATGGTTTCTCGCTCCTCTGGACTGATGCCTGGGTACTGAGTGTCGCGACCATCCTCCGCCCGCCCCGCTGAAGCCAGCCTGAAGGACGGGCACCGCTTCAGCCCGCGTTCAGCGCGGCTTCAGCCCAGCCGTGCCAGCATGAACGCATGCGCATCCTGCTGGTCGAGGACGACGTGCAGGTCGCCCGGGCCGTCCGCCGCGGGCTGGAGGCCGAGGGGTACGCCGTCGACGTCGCCCTCGACGGCGCCGAGGGCGAGTGGCTGGCCGGGGAGAACGAGTACGACGCCCTCGTCCTCGACGTGATGCTGCCGAAGCTCGCCGGCGACGTGCTGTGCTCCCGCCTCCGCGAGGCCGGGAACTGGACGCCCATCCTCATGCTCACCGCGCGCTCGCTGCCCGAGGAGGAGGCGCGTGCCCTCGACGCCGGGGCCGACGACTTCCTCGCCAAGCCGTTCTCGTACGTCGTGCTCGTGGCCCGGCTCCGCGCGCTGCTGCGGCGCGGACGGCGGGCCCGCCCGGTGGTGCTGGAGGTCGGCGACCTGCGGCTCGACCCGGCGGCGCACCGGGTCTGGCGCGGCGACTGCCCCGTGGAGCTGACCCCGCGGCAGTTCTCGCTGCTCGAGTTCCTGATGCGACGCCCCGGCGAGGTGCTGTCCAAGGCGATGATCCTCGAGCACGTCTGGGACTTCGCGTACGACGGCGACCCCAACATCGTGGAGGTCTACGTCCGGCAGCTGCGGCTGCGGGTCGACGTACCGTTCGGGCGCACCAGCCTCCAGACCGTCCGGCTGGTCGGCTACCGGCTCGACCCGGCGGGTGGCTGACATGGGCGGTGGCTGAGATGGGCGGGACCCTGCGCACCCGGACCACCCTGCTCGTGGTCGCGGTCACCGGGCTCACGCTGACCGCCGGTGCCCTGCTCCTGGTGCTGACCCTGCAGGCGCGGCTCACCGCGAGCAACGACCAGGTGGACCGGGCCCGGCTCCACGAGCTGACCGACCAGGTGGAAGGCGGCACCCTGCCGACCACGCTGACCGACGTCGGGGACGACGGCGTCGCCCAGGCGGTGGACGGCTCGGGACGTGTCGTGGCCCGCTCCGCCAACATCCCCGACGCCGGACCGATCGCGTCCGTCGACCCCGCGTCCGACGAGGTCCGCCTCGAGCTCGACGCGCCGGACGACGCCGAGACCGAGCGCTACCGGGTCTGGGCCGCCCGCGCCGAGGGTCCCGACGGACCCGTCACGGTGTTCGTCGGCACCAGCGAGGAGGCGGTGCACGAGGCCAGCCGCACGCTGTCGCGCGCCCTGCTGATCGGGGTGCCGGCCACGACGTTGCTGCTCGGGCTCGCCACCTGGCTGCTGCTGGGCCGCGCGCTGCGCCAGGTGGACGCCATCCGGACCGAGGTGGACTCGATCACCGACGCCGAGCTGCACCGGCGGGTGCCGGCCACCCGGACCGACGACGAGGTGGGACGGCTGGCCGCCACGATGAACCGGATGCTCGCGCGCCTCGAGGCGTCCAGCACCCGCCAGCGGACCTTCGTCGCCGATGCGTCCCACGACCTCCAGAGCCCGCTGGCCGCGCAGCGGGCCCGCCTCGAGGTCGCCCTGGCCGCGCCCGTGGACACCGAGGTCGAGGGCCTCGCCCGCGACCTGCTGGCGGGGAACGCGGAGATGGAGGGGCTGGTCCACGACCTGCTCTTCCTCGCCACGGACGACGCCGGCGCTCCCCCACCGGCGCTGGTGCCGCTCGACCTCGACGACCTCGTCCTCGAGGAGGTGGCCCGGCTGCGTCCGGCGACCGGCGTACTCCTCGACACCGCCGGGGTGTCGGCCGCACCGGTGCGCGGCGACCGCGCGGAGCTGCGCCGGCTGGTGCGCAACCTGCTCGACAACGCCGCCCGGCACGCCGTCACCGCCGTGCACGTGGCCGTGGCCGTCCACGACGGAGTGGTGCGGCTCGAGGTGCGCGACGACGGCCCGGGCGTCGCCGGCGAGGACGCCGAACGGGTCTTCGAGCGGTTCCACCGCGGGGACGCGGCCCGGTCGCGCGACGACGGCGGCAGCGGCCTCGGCCTGGCCATCGCGCGCACGGTCGCCCGACGCCACGGCGGCGAGGTGTCGGTCGGTCCCGGGCCGGGCGGACACTTCGTGCTCGAGCTGCCCGCGGCCTGACCGGTCCGCTGGCCCCGCCCGCTAGCGTGGCGTCATGGCGCAACCGATCGAGGACTACGCCCTCCTCGGCGACCGGCACACGGCCGCGCTCGTCGGCACGAACGGCTCGGTGGACTGGCTGTGCCTGCCCCGCTTCGACTCCCCCGCGTGCTTCGCCGCGATCCTGGGCACCGAGGAGCACGGGCACTGGCAGATCTGTCCCGACCGGCCCCTACCGGGTCTCCCGCCGGTACGTCGGGCACTCGGCGGTGCTGGAGACCACGTTCACCACCGACACCGGGGTCGTCCAGCTGCTCGACCTGATGCCGGTGCAGGACGGCCGGGCCGACCTGCTGCGCCGGATCACGGGTGTCCGGGGCAGCGTCGAGATGATGCACCGCTGGGTCGTCCGCGGCGACTACGGCGAGATCCGGCCGTGGGTGCGCCGCCAGCAGGTGGGCGGCGAGGAGGTCATCGTCGCCACCGCGGGCCCCGACAAGCTGGTGCTGCGCGGGCCCCGGCTGCCCAAGGCGATCGACCACCAGCACGCCGACGAGTTCACCGTGGAGCAGGACGACTGCCTCAGCTTCTCCACGACCTGGATCCCCTCCCACCGCGAGGTGGCACCGGGGCCGCGGCACGACGACCACATCGCCCAGACCCTCGACCTCGCCGAGGCGTGGGCGTCGCGCTGCCGGGTCGACGTACCCCATCCCGACGTGGTGCTCCGCTCGCTGGTCACCCTGCGGCTGCTCACCCACGAGGTGACCGGCGGCATCGTCGCGGCGCCCACCACGTCGTTGCCCGAGGACTTCGGCGGCGAGCGCAACTGGGACTACCGCTACTGCTGGCTGCGCGACGCGGCGCTGACCCTGGAGTCGCTGGTGGACTGCCGGCTACACCGACGAGGCCGCCCTGCTGGCGCAACTGGCTGCTGCGGGCCGTCGCGGGCGACCCCGAGGACCTGCAGGTGATGTACACCGTCGACGGCGCCCGACGGCTGCCCGAGTCGGTGCTCGACCACCTGCCCGGCTACGAGGAGTCCCGGCCGGTCCGGATCGGCAACGCCGCGGTGGACCAGCGCCAGATGGACGTGCTCGGCGAGGTGATGGTCGCCCTGGACGCCGGCCGCCGGGCGGGTCTGTCCGCGGACGAGCGACGCCTGGCGGCTGCAGACGCGTCCTCGTCGACGACCTCGCCAAGAACTGGCAGCAGCCCGACAACGGCATCTGGGAGATCCGGGGCCCGCGCCGGCACTTCACCCACTCGCGGGTGATGGTGTGGGCGGCCTTCGACCGCGGGGTGCGGGCCGCCGAGGACTTCGGCCTGGAGGCACCGCTGGAGCGGTGGCGCGAGGTCCGGGACGCGGTGCGCGCCGAGATCCTCGACCGCGGCTACGACGCGGAGCGCAACACCTTCACCCAGCACTACGACACCCGCGAGGTGGACGCCTCGCTGCTGGTCCTGCCCCTGGTGGGCTTCGTCGACGGCGACGACCCGCGCATGCTCGGCACCATCGCGGCCATCGAGGAGGACCTGCTCCGCGACGGCTTCCTCCTGCGCTACCGCACCGAGACCGGGGTCGACGGCGTCCCCGGCGACGAGCACCCGTTCCTGGCCTGCTCGTTCTGGCTGGTCTCGGCGTACGCCGCCGCCGGCCGCCGGGACGATGCGCACGCGCTGTTCGACCGGCTGGTGGGGCTGGTCAACGACGTCGGCCTGCTGGCCGAGGAGTACGACCCGGTCCGGCAGCGGATGGCCGGCAACTTCCCGCAGGCGTTCAGCCACCTGACCCTGGTGCAGGCGGCGCTCCGGCTGGCCCGGCTCGACTGACCCGGCGCCCTCGGCCGTCTCGCTGCGCCGGACCTGCCGGGAAATGCGGACCGGCGCCCGGGGATCTCTCCCCGGGCGCCGGCCGGCGTGCGGATCAGGACGTCAGCGGACGACCTTGATCGTGTGGGTCGTCGACCCGGCCAGGATGAGGCCGGAGCCGGCGTAGTCGACCTTGACGGTCTTCGACCCGGTGCTGGTGAACTTCGGCAGCAGGACCGAGACCGTGCCGTCGGTCAGGTAGCGGGTCGCGACGACCTTGCCACCGACCGTGACCGTGACCTTGCCCTTGCCCTCGATCTCCGGAGCGGAGACGTCGACCTTGAGCGTGGCGCGGGTCTTGTCCACCTTCACCGTCGACGGCGAGTGCGTCACCGAGATCTTCGGCGTCGCCTTCTGCACGGTCACCGTGGCGGTCTTGTCGGCGGACAGCGTGTGGCTGTCGCCGTAGTACCGCACCTGGATGGACTTGGCACCGATCGTGTCGAACGGGCCGACCGTCAGCGAGACCTTGCCACCGGTGACCGGCGCGTAGGCGAGCAGCTCGCCGTTGTAGTACGCCGCCGCGAAGCCGCCGGGGGTGAACCCGGCCGCCGCCACGGTGACGTCCAGTCGCGACGTGCCCTTCTTGACCTTGACCGTGGACGGGTTCGCCGTCACGGTCACCGTCGGCTGGGCCTTCTCGACGTCCACGGTCACCGTGTCCGTGGAGGGCAGGTGCGTCGCGTCCCCGGCGTACTCCACCGTCAGGTCGTGCGAACCCACCTCCAGCGCGGTGCCGGGGATGGTGATCTCGGCGGTGCCGCCCGAGAGGGTGGCGTGGCCGATCTCGGTGGTGCCGTCGAGCAGGGTGACCTCACCGGTGGCACCGGACGGGGTCACGGTGACGGTCACGCTGCCGTCGGTGCCGTAGACCATGTCGTCCGCCGTGCCGGCCACGGTCGTGGCGGTCTGGTGGCGAGCGGGACCGTCACGGTGGTGCCCGTGGTGAGACCGGTGACGGTCAGGACCGCGCCGCCACCCGGCGTACCGGCCGGGAGGACGACGTCGACCGAGGCCGTGCCGTACTCGTCGAAGACCGCCGTGCCGATGGTGTTGTCGACCGGGAAGGTCCCCAGGTCGGTGTCACCGAGCGACACCTTCACCTGGCTGTCCTTCGTGTCCGCCGCCGTCGAGAACGCCAGCGAGGACAGGTCGAACAGCACGTGGTCGCCGGCCTTGTACGACGCCGGGGCGCCGGCCGGGAACTTCACGCCGACCGCGTGCTGCTTGTAGTCCACCGCCAGCGGAGCGGTGTCCGCGAACTCGGCCATGTAGTCGACCATGGCGGTGAGGTCGGACTTGCCGGTGTCCCGCTTGTTGGTGACGTTGCCGAACTCCCAGAAGTTGTCGCCTCCGGAGGCCAGGAACGAGTTCGCGGTCACCGAGTAGGTCTGGGACAGGTCGATCTGCGTCCCGTTGAGCCACATCCCGGTGATGCGCGAGCCCTCGGCGAGGTTCGGGTCGTAGGTGAAGCGGAAGCCCTTCGAGGTGCCCAGCCGGAGGAACGGACGCGTCGGGACGTTGCCGCTGGCGTCGCGCTGCCACTGCTGCTCGAGGACCTTCTTGATCTGCGCACCGGTCATCTTGAGGTTGACCAGCGTGTTCGCGAACGGCTGCACCTCCGCGGCCTGCCGGTAGTTCAGGTCACGCGGGTACGCACCCGTGCCGACGCCCACCATGTCCGCGCGGAGGCCGCCCGGGTTCATGAAGGCGATCTGCGCGGCACCGGCCGTCTCCGACTCGGTCGCCCAGCGCTGGACCTCGGCCACCAGGTTGCCCAGGGTGGACTCGCCACCGCGGTTCTCCGTGGTGCCGTTGGCCAGCTTGGCGCGGTTGAACGGGCCGTCGATCTTGCCGAGGACCTGCGCACCGAGCACGCCGGCCTGGGCCACCGCGTCGTCCACGATGGCCTTGGTGGCCGCGTCGACCGGGTAGTTCGCCGTCGTGGCCGTCCGGTCTGTGCAGCGCCAGGGTGTCCTGGGTCTTCGCCAGCACGTCACCGGTGGCCGGGTCGACGGTGAACACGATCTTGTCGAGGAACGTGCCGTACTGACCGGCCGAGACCACCGGACGGGTGGTGACCGGACGACCCTCGTCGATCCAGGCCTGGACCGGGACCGCGTGGTTGTACGACAGGTGCGTGTGACCCGACACGATCGCGTCGATGTCACCGTCGACACCGTTGACGATCTGACCGAAGGCCGAGTTCGGGTCGGTCGCCGACGCGTACGACGTGGTCGCCGCACCCTCGTGGACCAGCAGCACGATGACGTCGGCGCCGTCGGCCTTGAGCTTGTCGGCCGAGGTGTTGGCCTCGTCGACGATGTCGGTCACCTTGATGTCAGCGATGCCGTCGGGGCTGACCAGCGAGGGCAGGTCCTCGGTGACCGCACCCACGAAGCCGACCTGCACTCCGCCGACGGTCTTCATCCAGGTGTCCGGCAGGGCGTGCGAGTTGTCGCTCTTCTTGCGCACGTTGGCCGCGATGTACTGCCACTCCGCGCCGCCGTACGGGTTGGTGGTGGCGTCGTAGCGGCTTCATGACCCGGTTGACCAGGTCGTCGTAGCCGGCGTCGAACTCGTGGTTGCCGGCAGCCGACACCTCGAGCCCGGCCTCGTTGAGCGCGTCGATCGTCGGCTTGTCCTTCTGGATGAAGGACTCGAACGTCGAGGCGCCGATGAGGTCACCGGCGGCGGCGAACACGGTGTTCGGGTTCTGCGCGCGCAGCTGCTTGACCGCACCGGAGAGGACGGCGGCGCCGGCCTCACCGTTGGTGGTGTTGTTGAGGATCCGACCGTGGAAGTCGTTCGTGCCGAGGATCTGCACGTCGACCGGGGCCGGGGTCACGTCGATGCCGACGATCTCCGGGTTGTGGTCGGAGGCGCCGAACGGCAACGTCTGGTCCCAGAAGTCGGTCGCGTTGTAGTTGTAGCGGCCGTACTGGTAGGCGATGGACTCGCTGGCGTTGATGTCCCAGATGTCCACGCCGGTGACGCCCGGGGCGGCAGCCTCGTTGGCCATGACGTGGTCGAGGGACCCGGACAGGCCGCTGAAGCTGTAGCTCTCCTCGCCCGCGGTGTTCGACTCCAGGTTGGTGTAGCCGGCAGCCTCGAGGACCTGGATCGGGTCCTCCTCGCTGTAGGCGTTGAAGTCACCGGTCAGGAACAGCTTCTCGATGCCCCGGTCGGCCGTGAACTGGTTCGGCGAACGTCACCAGGGCGTTGGCCTGCGCGACGCGGTCCGGGTTGGCGTTGCCCTGCCCGGTGCCGTCGTCGGTGCCGGAGCCCTTGGACTTGAAGTGGTTGACGATCACGCCGAACGCGTTGGCGTCCGCGCCGTTCTTGGCCTTGAACGCCTGGGCCAGCGGCTCACGGGCGTTGCTGAAGGCCGCGGAGCCGACGAGCACCTTCGACGCGCCCACGAGCTCGACGGTCGACGGGTTGTAGATGAACGCGGTGCGGATGACGTCCTGCTCGGCCAGGTCCGGCAGGTCGGCTGCGGCCGGGGACGGGGCGTAGGCCCAGCGGGTGGAGCCGGCGGCGGTGTTCAGCGCGGTGACCAGGCTGGACATCGCGTCGTCGCGGTCGGCCTCGCCGAGCGCCACGGAGTTCTCGATCTCCTCCAGGGACACGATGTCGGCGTCCATGGTGTTGATCGCGTTGACGATCTTGGCCTGCTGCCGCTCGAAGTCCTCGGTGCGCGCGGCGCCGCGCGGACCGTCGGGGTGCAGGTGTTGACCGTGACGGGGTTGCCGGCGCGGTCGTTGAAGAACGTGCAGGCACCCGGGTGCGCGGCGTTGTAGTCCTGGCCCGTGGTGTTGAAGTAGTTCAGCACGTTGAAGGTGCCGAGCTTGAGGTCACCGCCGACGTTCGCCGGGGCGGCGTTGCCGGCCCGGGTCTGCTCGAAGGTGATCGTGTCCGCACCGAGGCCGGTGACCTGCGAGGTCGGCTGCAGCTTGTAGGCGCTGTTGCGGTAGTCGAGGACGACGTTGCCGGTGAAGTCGGCAGCGGCGCCGACGCGGACCGCGTGGTCCTTGGTGATCCACGGCATCGCCGTGTCCTTGGCGCCCACCGTGTAGTTCAGGCTGGCGCCGTCGTCGAGGACGATCGCGTGGGCGTTGTTGTACGCCGTGCGCTCGGCCACGTTGCCGGTCTGGGCGTCCACGACCTCGGTCGGGGCGACCAGCGGCTTGTCGGCGGTGGCCAGGCCGATCTCGATGAAGCCGTTGGGTTGGTGCTGTAGGTGTTCGGTGACGACGTACCGGTCGGTCGGCGCGAGGAGCTCGCTCTCGTGCGCCTCGCGGGCGCGGGAGCTCGCTCGCGGTCGGGCAGGAGCCCAGGGCGCAGGCCGAGCCCGGGAGGCTGGTCTGCGCGACCACCGGTCGAACGCGCCACCGGGGCGGGTCACGCCATCGGCGGCCGGCGTGATCTCGGTGAGGCCGGCGAACTCGCTGACCGGTGCCGACGACCTGGAGGTACTCGCCGACGACCGGGTTGGCGGCCATCGCGGCGCTGCCGAAGACGAAGATCGCGTCGGAGGCGCCCGGCGTGGCGTCGGTCGCGCCGCCGGTGCCGTCGGTCTGCAGGAAGAAGCCGTTGAAGCCGCCGGTCGGGTACGTCGCGGTGACGACGCCGCGTGGTGGTGGCGATGTCACCGGCGTGCGGCGAGGCCGCGGCGTCGGTGCCCTGGATCTGGGCGATCGTGCCGGTGAACTCGATCGGCCGGCGGCGGGGGCGTGTAGGCGGTGCCCGGGGACGGCGCCAGCGCGGAGAAGTCGGCGCTGTTGACGTCGGTGTCCTTGTTCTCGACGCTGCCGACCTTCTGGCGCTGGAGGCTGGTGCTCACGCTGGCCGCGCGAGGCCGACGTGCCCTCGGACGCGGTCGTGGTGCCCCAGCCGACGAGGTCGACCACGGAGGCCGGGGTGCTCGTGGGGTTGATGGCGGCGGTGCCGGTCGCGAGGAACAGCGTGCCGGCGCCGCCGCCCGGGTTGATGCGCTCGTCTGGTCGACGTTCGGGACCGCGGCACCGTTGGCGCCGTTCGTGCCGCCGGAGAGCACGTAGTAGTCGCCCGCCGGCGACCGTGCCGGTCAGCGCGATCGCGCGTGCGGCGCTGCCGGTGCCGGTGCCGGAGCGGTACTGGACCGACATCCCGGTCAGGTTGATCGGCGCGGCGGTCGGGTTGTAGATCTCGACGTACTTGTTGGTGTACGTCGCGCCGGCCGAACCACCGTTGAGGTAGACCTCGCTGATGACCAGCCCGTCGCCGGCAGGGTTGGCCGAGGCGCTGGTGGTGAGGGCGAGCGGCGATGCGATCAATCCGAGTGTTGTTGCTGCAATCAACGCGCGTGAGCGCGGTCGCATGTCGCGGAACATGGGTCTCCCAGGGAACGTGCACGATGGCCCGACCAGGAGGAAGCCGGCGGGAACGCCGGTGGTCGGAGGTTGCATCCTGCACGAGAGGTCTGACAAATGACCAGACTTCCGACATGTCGGCCGGAAAAATTGGCCGGATGGTTACCACCCGGCCACAGCACGTCCGGAAAACGTCACCCCTGGGGGTGGGCTCAGGCCGTGTTGCGGGCCCCGCGCTGGCGGCGTACGTCGCGGAAGAACTCGTAGCCGGACCACATCGTCATGGCCACGGCGCCGGCCAGCAGCACCTGGGCGACGTAGAACAGGATCTCGCCGACGACGTCGAGCGCGCCGTCGACCTGGCGCAGCGGCAGGCACAGCGTCGCGAGCGCGACGGCCTGCAGGGTGGTCTTGATCTTGCCGCTCTGCGCGGCCGGGATCACCACGTCCTTGAGGACCGAGAGGCGCAGCAGCGTGACGCTCCACTCGCGCAGCAGCACGATGATCGTCACCCACCACCAGATGTCGCCGACGATCGAGAGCCCGATGAAGGCCATGCCGGTGATCGCCTTGTCGGCGATGGGGTCGGCGATCTTGCCGAAGTCGGTGACGAGGTTGCGCGCGCGGGCGATGTCGCCGTCGATCTTGTCGGTGATCATCGCGGCCACGAACAGCGCGAAGGCGATGAGACGCCACGTGATCGAGTCGCCGCCGTCCTGGAGCAGCGCGTAGCCGAAGAACGGCACCATCACGATGCGCAGGGTGGTCAGGGCGTTGGGGAGGTTCCAGTTGGTCTGCTGCGCCGGCTCGGTCATCGGGCTACCTCCGTGGTCGCGATCAGGTCCACCCCGTCGGTGCCGGTCACGGTCGCCCGGACCAGGTCGCCGGCCGCCGTACCCTCCGGCACGGTGGTCAGCGTCGTGGTGCCGTCGACCTCGGGCCCCTGGTGGGCGGCCCGGCCCTCGGCGGTGCTCGCCCTCGACGGACTCGACGAGTACGTCGACGCCCTCGCCGATCCGCTCCTCGGCCCGCTGGGCGTTGAGCTCCTCGACCAGGGCGGTCACGTGCTCGGTGCGCTCGCGGACCTCGTCCTCGTCCAGCTTCCCGTCGTACGACGCGGCCTCGGTGCCGTCCTCGTCGGAGTAGCCGAACACGCCGGTGACGTCCATGCGCGCGGCCTCGAGGAAGTCGCACAGGGTCTGCAGGTCGTCCTCGGTCTCGCCGGGGAAGCCGACGATCACGTTGGAGCGCACGCCCGCCTCGGGGGCGAGCCCACGGATCCGGGCGAGCAGGTCGAGGAAGCTCTCGGGGTCGCCGAAGCGGCGCATCCGGCGGAGCACCGACGCGGAGGCGTGCTGGAAGGAGAGGTCGAAGTACGGCACGACGCCGGGCGTCGTCGCGATCGCCTCGATCAGGCCGGGTCGCGTCTCGGCCGGCTGGAGGTAGGAGACGCGCACCCAGTCGACGCCGTCGATGGCGGTGAGCTCGGGCAGCAGCGTCTCGAGCAGCCGCAGGTCGCCGAGGTCCTTGCCGTAGGACGTGGAGTTCTCGCTGACCAGGAACAGCTCGTGGACGCCCTGGGTGGCCAGCCACTGCGCCTCCTGGAGGACGTCGCTGGGCCGGCGGCTGACGAACGAGCCGCGGAAGCTGGGGATCGCGCAGAACGAGCAGCGCCGGTCGCAGCCGCTGGCCAGCTTGAGCGGCGCCATCGGGCCCGCCCTCGAGCCGGCGGCGCACGGAGCGGGGACCGGTGGCGGGGGCGCCGACGCCGATCTCGGCTGCGTCTCGGAGGCCCGCCGTGGCCGGGCACGCTGATCGGGCTGGCGTCCCGGTCGACCGGCGAGAGCGGCAGCAGCCGCCGGCGGTCCTGGGGGGTGTGCGGGTGGTGGGTCTCCCCCGCCACGATCGACCGGAGCCGCGCGGCGATGTCCGGGTAGTCGTCGAAGCCGAGCACGGCGTCGGCCTCGGGGAGCGAGGCGGCGAGGTCCTTGCCGTAGCGCTCGGCGAGGCAGCCCACGGCCACGACGGCCTGCGGGCGACCGGTCGCCTTCAGGTCGGCGGCCTCGAGCAGCGTGTCGACGGAGTCCTTCTTGGCGGCCTCGACGAAGCCGCAGGTGTTCACCACGACCGTGTCGGCGTCGGCGGGGTCGTCGACCAGCCGGAAGCCGTCGGACTCGAGCCGTCCGGCGAGCTCCTCGGAGTCGACCTCGTTGCGGGCGCAGCCGAGGGTGACCATGGCCACGGAGAGCAGTCCGTCGGCGGGAGTGGTGGGAGTCGTCGTCATCGCGCTCCGAGTATGCCGCTTCCGGGGGCGTGCGCGTCATTCCGCTCGCCTGCCCGGTGACCACTGTCACGCCAGCGCACGGCCCGAGCCGCCACAACGCACGGCTCGGGCCGCCACAACGCACGGTTCGGCGGGGTGGGAGGTCAGTCGGCGTTCACCCGGTAGGTCTTCTTGCCGGGCTGGCCGTCCTTGCCGAGGGTGCCGCGCTTGTTGCCGTTGATCTGCACGTCGATCGCCCCGGCGTCGGAGGCGGAGACGACCACCGGCGGGCGGACGTCGATGCGGTGGATCTCGCCGTACGGCACGTCGGCGTCGAAGACGACCTTGCCGGCACCGTTCTTGATCTTCAGGTGCGTGTTGCCCGTCGCGGTCACCTTGAGCGTCACCCGCGGCGGGGTGCCGGTGGCCGGCTGCGACGGCCCGTCGGAGCCGTTGAGCAGCGACGGCGACGGGTTCTGCAGCATGGCGGGGCTGTCCATCACCAGGCGGGCGATCGACCAGGCCAGGACCAGGGTCATCATCACCGCGATCAGGATCGACCAGTTCGGGCCGCCCTTGGTGGAGCGGATGCTGCCGCCGGCACCGGTGGCCAGCTCGGCCTCGAAGACCCGGCGCGGGTTGATCGGGGCGTCGGCGTACCGCTCGTCGTACGTCGTCAGCAGCGGCGCGGCGTCGACGCCGAGGACGCGCGCCAGCGTGCGCAGGTGGCCGCGGGCGTAGAAGTCGCCGCCGCAGGGGGCGAAGTCGTCGACCTCGATCGACTCGATCACGTGCGGCCGGATGCGGGTGCGCTCGGCCAGCTGGTCGACGGTGAGGCCGAGGCGGGTCCGGCCGGCGGCCAGCTCCGGACCGATCACCGGGTCGGCCGCGGGCTCGACCTCGAAGTCGTCGATCACCAGCGGGTCCACGGCGTCGCCGGCCTGGGCGATCGGGCGGACCCGGTCACCCCAGACCTGGGTGTCCTCGACCAGCGTCACGCTGCCGGGACGGTGCAGCTCGCGTCCGTGGGTCTCCTCGTCCTGCTCGGGCACCTCGGCACGGACCTCCGAGCGGCGGCCAGCGCGCGGCTCCCGCAGCGGCTGCGGCGTGGCGCTGGCGACGACCGGGATCGCGATCGGCTGGGTCTCTTCGGTGTCCAGGGCAGCCGGCTCGGGCTCCTCGTCGGTACGCCGCTGGAAGGGCGCGGCCAGCCGGGCGATCAGTGCCGCGAGGCCGGGACGCGGGTCGTGCAGGAGCGGGGCGTGCTCGTCGTGCTCGTGCAGGTCGTCGTCCTGGTCGAACGGCGCGTCGTCGCGCGGCGCCTCGACCGAGGCCGCCGCGACCGAGGCCGCCTGGACCGGGGTCGCCTCGACGGGTGCGGCCTCGGGGGCCGCCACGGCCTCTCGGCCAGCTCTCGACCGGCTCCGCGACCGGCTCCAGCACCCGGGTGGCGTCACCGGCGAGCCGGCGCAGCGCGGTGGTCAGGTCGGTGTCGGGACCGCTCACCCGCGTCGACAGTCCGAGCGGCAGCGCCAGCGGGGCGCCGTACAGCCGCTCGCTGACCCGGCTCTGCCGGCGACCGGAGCGGTCCAGCTCGGCCAGCACGCGGTCGGTGTTGTGCGGCACCAGCACCAGGCGGCCGTCGCGGACGATGCCACGGCGCGGCGTGTGCTCCACGGTGGCCAGCGCGCCCCACGGCAGGCCGTGCCAGGCGCGGCCCAGCCGGAGCCGGACACCCTGGGAGTCGGCCAGCAGCAGCGGCGTGCGGGCGTCGAGGAAGGCGTGCAGGTGGGTGCCGCCGAGCACCGCCATCACGCCGAACAGGACCCAGTCGAGCACCGCACCGGTCTGTGCGGCGCGGGCCAGGTAGGCGATCGCGACCGCGGAGGCGAGCGCCCCCACGAGCGCGGCCACGCCGGCGTTGCGGCGGACCTCGACGACGTCGGGCGCCGCGCTCAGCACGCTGCCCGTCGACTCGTCGTAGATCTCGTTCTCGTAGCGTTCTGCTGCGTTCACATCTCCCCCTGCAACGTCGCGATGACCCCGTCGATCTCGTCCGGCTTGACCAGGACGTCCCGCGCCTTCGAGCCCTCGCTGGGCCCGACCACTCCCCGGCTCTCCAGGATGTCCATCAGCCGTCCTGCCTTGGCGAAGCCGACCCGCAGCTTGCGCTGCAGCATCGACGTCGACCCGAACTGCGTGGAGACGACGAGCTCCACGGCCTGGATGACCAGCTCCATGTCGTCGCCGATGTCGTCGTCGAGCTCGCGCTTGCTCTGCGGCGCGACGGTGACGTCCTCGCGGTACGTCGGCTCCAGCTGCGCCTTCACGTGCGCGACGACCTGGTGGATCTCGGCCTCGGTGACCCAGGAGCCCTGGACACGCACCGGCTTGCTGGCGCCCATCGGCAGGAACAGCCCGTCACCCTGGCCGACCAGCTTCTCGGCGCCCGGCTGGTCGAGGATGACCCGGCTGTCGGCCAGCGACGACGTCGCGAACGCGAGCCGCGACGGCACGTTGGCCTTGATCAGGCCGGTGACCACGTCGACCGACGGGCGCTGGGTGGCCAGCACCAGGTGGATGCCGGCGGCACGCGCCAGCTGGGTGATCCGGACGATCGCGTCCTCGACGTCGCGCGGCGCGACCATCATCAGGTCGGCGAGCTCGTCGACGATCACGCAGAGATAGGGGTACGGCGTGAGCTCGCGCTCGCTGCCCGGGGGCACCTGCACCTTCCCCGCGCGGACGGCCTTGTTGAAGTCGTCGACGTGCCGGAAGCCGAAGTTGGCCAGGTCGTCGTAGCGCATGTCCATCTCGCGCACGACCCAGGCCAGCGCCTCGGCGGCCTTCTTGGGGTTGGTGATGATCGGCGTGATCAGGTGCGGGATGCCTTCGTAGGCGTTCAGCTCGACCCGCTTCGGGTCGACCATGATCATCCGCACCTCGTCGGGCGTGGAGCGCATCAGGATCGAGGTGATCATCGAGTTGATGAACGACGACTTGCCGGAGCCGGTCGCGCCGGCCACCAGCAGGTGCGGCATCTTCGCGAGGTTCGCGACCACGAAGCCGCCCTCGACGTCCTTGCCCAGGCCGCAGACCATCGGGTGGTGGTCGCTGCGCGCGGTGTTGCTGCGCAGGACGTCGCCCAGGGAGACGATCTCCTTGTCCACGTTGGGGATCTCGATGCCGATCGCGGACTTGCCGGGGATCGGGCTGAGGATGCGCACGTCGGCCGAGGCGACGGCGTACGCGATGTTCTTGCTCAGCTGGGTGACCTTCTCGACCTTCACCGCGGGGCCGAGCTCGACCTCGTAGCGGGTGACGGTCGGGCCGCGCGTGTAGCCGGTGACCTGCGCGTCGATGCCGAACTCCTCGAGCACCTGCGTCAGCCGGCCGACGACGTCGTCGCTGGCCTTGGAGCGGGCCTTGTGCACCGAGCCGGGCTTGAGCACCTCGTTGCTCGGCAGCGTGTAGGTGATGTCGCCGGACAGCGCGAGCTGCTCCACGCGCTGCGGGCAGCGGGGTGTGCGGCGGCGGCTCGAGGTCGCCCTTCTCCACCTTCTCTGCGGTGGGGTCGGCGTCGCCCTCGAGCGCCACGTCGAGCGCGTCCTTCTTCTTGCGGCGCTTGCTGACCTCGCGATCCTCGAGGACCGGGGTGTCGTACGCCGGGTCGCCGAGCTCGGGGTCGATGTCCTCGTCGAGGCGCTTGCGGCCACGGGCGCGCACCGGCTGGGTCGGCAGGTCGTCGGTCTCGTCCTCGGGGCGGCTGCGGCCGAGCATCCGGTCGCGGGTCTCGGCCAGCCGGGCCGGCACCTGGTAGACCGGGGTCGCGGTGATCACGAGGATGCCGAAGATCGAGAGCAGCGCCAGCAGCGGCACCACGACGTACGGCGTGCGGAGCAGGTCGAGCAGCAGGCTGGAGACGACGAAGCCGATCGCTCCCCCGGCCTGCTGGAGGTTCTCGCTGTCGCCGAGCTCGGGGCGCGGGCTGCCGTTGGCGATGTGCACGATGCCGAGCACGCCGAACGCGAGGGCGGCCCAGCCGATGACCTGGCGACCCGCGGGGCCGTTGTGCTCGGGGTCGCGCAGGTTGCGCCACCCGACGTACACCAGCAGCAGCGGCACGAACCAGCCGACCTTGCCGACCGAGCCGGCCACGACGGTGCGGGTGGCGTCCATGACCGAGCCGGGCAGCTGCCACCAGACGGCGGCGGCCGCGACCACGGCGAGGCCGAAGAGGAACAGGCCGGCGCCGTCACGCCGGTGCTCGGGGTCGAGGTCCCGTGCGGTGTGCCCGATCGAGCGGGCGGTCGCGCCGAGGGCATGGGCGATGCCCAGCCAGACGGCCGCCACTCCCCTGCCGAGGGCAGCGAAGAGTCGCGCCAGTGGACCAGGTCCGTTGCGGACGGCTCGAGGGGCCGGACGCGAGCCCCGGGTGGGCTTGCGCTTCGACGTCGTCGGCTTTCGCTTGGCCTGGCTGCCGGTACTCCGGGATCGGGTGCTCGAACCAGCCCGGGACGAGCGTGCTCCTGGGCGTGCTCTTGCTCCGCGACCCCGGCGGGGAAGACGTACGGGTCGCCATGCTCAGGACTCTAGGCGATCGTCACACCTGTCACAGGGACCACACGGTGCGTGTCGCCGTGCGTCCCGTCCGGGCCTGTCGAGGGGCCGATCCGGCTCGGCGTACACCCGCACGGGTGGGAGGAAGAACCGTCGTCAATTCGTGACCAGAAAAGAATGATGCGTTCTCTAGACCGCTTGGGCCCCACAACTTAGTGTGACGCACGACTCGCGCACCCACCCTTGGCGCGAGCATGGAAAAATACTGGAGGGCACCACCGTGAAGTTCCTCAGGCAGGGCATCTGCCTAGCCGTCTTGGGCGCGGGACTAGCCGCTACACCAGGGCTCACTGCGCAAGCAGCACCATCAGCACCGTCGGTCGACAACCGCTCGGTGATCCAGCGAATGAAGGACTCGGCCGACGGTTCGGTCACCTTCTCCACCGAAGAGGCCACCGGCCGCGTCGGGTTCGTGAAGGCCGGCCTCAACGGCGACCTGCTCCCGACCACGCAGGCGGCCCCGGCCGCCAAGGCGGACGCCTACCTCGACAAGTTCTCGCCAGGCCTTCGGCGCCAGCCGCGACCAGCTCGTGCAGGACGACGTCCTGAAGACGAGCCACGGCAGCGTCGTGACCTTCACCCAGAAGTACAAGGGTGTCCCGGTCTTCGGCTCGCTGCTGCGGGCCCACTTCGACGACGAGGGTGCCCTGACCGCGGTCAACGGCGAGCTCGTGCCCACCGGTGACCTGTCCACCTCCACCAAGATCAGCTCCGACGAGGCCGGCCAGCGCGCCGTCCGCCTCGTCAAGGCGCAGCCCCCGGGCACCGACGGCAAGGCCGACACCACCGGTGTCCAGGCCGCCTCGTCCACGCTCGAGGTCTACCGCCACGGCCTGACCCAGGGCCTCAAGGGCGGCAAGACCGAGATGGTCTACCAGGTCGAGGTCACCAACAAGAAGAACATCCGCGACATGGTGTTCGTCTCCGCGACCACCGGCAAGATCGTCAACCGCTACTCGGTGGTCGACGACGCCCTCGACCGCGAGCTCTACGAGGCCGACGCCGCAGCGCAACCTCACGCTGGTGTGGGAGGAGGGCGACGCGCTCCCGGGCACCCTCAACGAGGACCAGGAGAGCATGGTCCGCTCCACCGGTGACGCGTACTGGTTCTTCAAGAACGCCTTCGGTCGCGACTCCTACGACGGCGCCGGGCCACGTGATGCGGACGGTCAACAACGACCCGCGCCATCGCCTGCCCGAACGCCAACTGGAACGGCCCGACCACCAACTACTGCGACGGCGTCTCCTCCGACGACGTCGTGGCGCACGAGTGGGGCCACGCCTACACCGAGTACACCCACGGCCTGATCTACCAGTGGCAGTCCGGTGCGCTCAACGAGGGCTACTCCGACATCTGGGGCGAGACCGTCGACCTGATCAACGGCCGCCTCGACGAGGACGAGGGCGACCTCAGCAAGAAGCGCCCGGTCGGCCAGTGCTCGAAGTACACCCGCGGTGGCATCAGCGCGACGATCAACTCCCCGGCGCCGATCGCCGGCCCGTGCGAGGCGGCCGCCGCCGCGTCCTTCGGACCGGTCTTCGACAAGGCCGGCACCACCGCCGACGTCGTGGTCGGCCGAGGACGACGCGGCGCGACGGCAGCGCGCACCAACGGCTGTTGCTCGGCGTTCACCAACGCCGCCGACATCGCCGGCAAGTGGGCCTACGTCGACCGTGGCGTGTGCACCTTCGCGGCCAAGATCGCCAACGCCGAGGACGCCGGCGCGACCGGCATCGTCGTCGGCGACAGCGTCGCCGGCCGTCCGCCGATCTCGATCGCGGGCGTGTCCGACCTCTACGGCCTCATGGTCACCAAGGCGCGACGGCGACCAAGATCAAGTCGGCCGGCTCGGCCGTCAACATGACGGTCCGCGACTCCGACACCGACACCAAGGCCGACTCCTACCGCTGGCTCATGGGCGAGAAGTCCGACGCCTTCGGCGGCGCGATCCGCGACATGTGGAACCCCACCTGCTACGGCGACCCGGGCAAGGTCTCGGACGCCGAGTACGTCTGCGACTCCGAGGACAACGGCGGCGTCCACAGCAACTCCGGCGTGGTCAACCACGGCTACGCCCTGCTCGTCGACGGCGGCACGTTCAACGGCGTCACCGTCGACGGCATCGGGCTCGACAAGGCCGCGGCGATCTACTACAAGGCGATGACCGAGTACCAGACCCCGGTCAGCAACTTCGTCGACCACGCCAACTCGCTCGAGTCGTCCTGCACGGACCTCACCGGCAAGGCCATCAACAAGCTGAGCACCGCGCAGGACGGCGCGCAGCCGTGCTGTTCGACAAGATCACGTCGACCGACTGCGCCCAGGTCAGCAACGATGGCCAAGGCGGTCGAGCTCCGCAAGGACCCGACCGACCAGTGTGGCTGGAAGCCGCAGCTGGAGCAGGGCACTCCGGCCCTCTGCGGCAGCGCGTTCTACCCGGAGACCGTCTTCACCGAGGACTTCGAGACCGGCCTGGGCGACTGGACGCTGACGGGTGAGAACCCGTACGGCGGCCCGACGTTCGACTGGGTGGCCACGGACGAGTACCGCGGCGACCACACCGCGACGGTGGCCAAGGGTCCGGACCCGGACGCGGGCGACTGCTCCGGCGAGGCGACCGACGCGTCGAGCGCCAACTACATGACCAGCGGGGACATCACGATCCCGGCCGGCGACGTCGGCGCCGCGCATGTCGTTCGAGCACTACATCGCGACCGAGGCCGGCTACGACGGTGGCAACGTGCAGCTGAGCGTCAACGGCGGCGACTTCGCGCCCATCGAGGCAGCGGCGTACACCTTCAACGCGCCGGGCAAGCTGGCCACCGCGGCCGAGGGCAGCACCAACCCGCTGGAGGGCCAGGACGGCTTCACCGGCACCGACCCGGGCACGCCGTTCGGCAGCTGGGGCACCTCGCAGGTGGACCTGGCCGCGGCCGGGGCCATCCCGGGCGACACCGTGCAAGCTGCGGTTCGCCATGGGCCGTGACGGTTGCGGCGGCGTCGACGGCTGGTACGTCGACAACGTCAAGATCGTCATCTGCAAGGCGGACATCGCCTCGAAGACGGTCTCGACCGGCGCCCCGAACCCGGTCAAGCGCACCCGCACGATCGTGGCCACCACCAAGGTGACCGCGACCGGCACGACGCCCACGGGCACGGTGCAGATCTGGACGGGAGGCAAGCGCGTCGGCAGCGGCACGCTGAACTCGTACGGCACCGTCAAGATCTGGATCACGAAGGACTTCCCGGTGGGTACCCGTACCTTCACCGCGAAGTACCTCGGCTCGACGATGGTCAAGCCGAGCTCGGACACCTTCACGGTCAGGATCGTCAAGTAGCACCCAGCACGACCAGCAGCACCCGAGGCCCTCGCCGGATCCGTCCGGCGGGGGCCTCGGGCCGTCCCGGGGCACGTCCGGGCCATCGACGGATCCACCGTCCGGGCGGTCTTGAGATCCCGGGGCAGGCAGGGGCGTCGACCGCGCGTAGCGTCCCTAAGATGAACAGCCGCCGCCTGCGGCTCGGGGCGGCGACGGCCATCTCGGTGGTCGCCGCGTCCCTCGCCGCCACCACGACACCCACCAGCTTCGCCGCGGACTGCTTCACCACGGTCCCGACACCCACCATCACCGGGCTGGTCCGGGTCGGGGACGACCTGACCGCTCACCCCGGGAGCTGGGACCCGACGCCGGCCCTCGTCCTGGTGACGTGGTACGTCGGTGGCGTCGTCGTGGAGGGGAACCCCGACGACGGCGGGGGTCCCTACCACGGCCTGGTCTACCCGATCGGGGGGGAGGACGCGGGCAAGCCCGTGAAGATCGAGGTGACGGCGAGCCGCGACGGCTGCTCCACCACCGCGGTGTCCGAGCCGACCATCGACGTCCACCCGGCCGACTACAACACCGGTCCGATCGCCGACCCGCCGACGCCGAGCCTCGGCGGCGACTTCACGGTCGGCAAGGTGGTCACCGCGGCCCCGGGGACCTGGCCGGCCGGGACCACGATCGAGCAGTACCGCTGGTACGTCGTGCGGCGAGGACCGGCTCCTCACCCTCGCCAACACCTCCGGTCCCGAGGCTCAGGCTCCCCGGCGCACGTACGGCCGACACATCGTCGTCAGGGTCGGCGCGACGCTCGACTACAGCAGCCTGACCCTGTCGCCGCAGTCCACGCCGTCCGCCTGCCATCGCGATCGGCACGCTGAGCGGCACCCGGCCGACCATCTCGGGCACCCGCAAGGTGGGGCGCAGGCTGACCGCCGTCCGCGGCACCTGGACGGCCGGCACCACGTTCTCCTACCGCTGGTACGCCAACGGTCGCGCGATCGTCGGCGCCACGGGCCGGACCTTCACGCCCAAGGCGCGGCACGCGGGCAAGCGGATCTCGGTGAGGGTGACCGGCAGGCAGGCCGGCTACAGGACGCTGGCGCTGACGTCTGCCGTCCACCCGGCCCATCGCCCGTTGACGGCTCGGAGGACGTTGGTCCCTCCAGCCATTGACGACGGACCCTCTTGACCGACGTACGCGAGTGACTAGCGTGACGATGCCGGGGGCACTCCGCCTCCGCTTCGCCTCGCCCAGGTCCCGGAGGAGCAGACGGTGGACGTCCTCGACATCGCACGTTGGCAGTTCGGCATCATCACGGTCTACCACTTCTTCTTCGTCCCGCTGACGATCGGGCTCAGCGCGGTGATCGCCGGGCTCGAGACGGCCTGGGTGCGCACCGGCAAGCAGGAGTACCTCCGGCTCACCAAGTTCTTCGGCAAGCTCTTCCTGATCAACTTCGCGATCGGCGTGGTCACCGGCATCGTGCAGGAGTTCCAGTTCGGCATGAACTGGTCGGACTACTCCCGCTTCGTCGGCGACATCTTCGGTGCCCCGCTCGCGGTCGAGGGCCTGCTCGCGTTCTTCCTCGAGTCGACGTTCCTCGGCCTGTGGATCTTCGGCTGGGACAAGCTCCCCCGCGGCCTGCACGCGGGCACGATGTGGCTGGTGCACATCGGGACGCTGTTCTCGTCGTGGTTCATCCTGGCCGCCAACTCGTGGATGCAGCACCCGGTCGGATACCGCTACAACCCCGACAGCGGCCGCGCCGAGCTGACCGACTTCTGGGCGGTCATGTTCAACAAGGTGCAGCTGGTGACATTCCCGCACGTCGTGCTGTCGGCGTACATGACGGCCGGCGCCTTCCTGGTCGGTGTCGCGGGCTGGCTCTACCTCCGCAAGGAGCACGCGGCGGACCAGCAGCTCTACCGCAAGGCCATCCGCATCGGCGCGGTGGTCGCACTGGTCTCGGGCCTCGGGGTCGCCATCTCGGGTGACTTCCAGGGCAAGGTGATGACCGACGTGCAGCCGATGAAGATGGCCGCCGCCGAGGCGCTCTACGACACCGAGCAGCCGGCCGACTTCTCCATCTTCACCATCGGTACCCCGGACGGCACCAGCGAGAAGTTCGCGATCAAGGTGCCGAACCTGCTGTCCTTCCTGGCCACCGGCTCGTGGGACGGCGAGGTGCAGGGCATCAACGACCTGCGCGAGGAGTACCAGCAGAAGTACGGCCAGGACCCGGGGGCGAAGTACTACCACGCCGGCGACTACGTGCCGGTCATCCCGGTGACCTACTGGTCCTTCCGGTTCATGATGGGCCTCGGCTTCTTCGTGGCCGCGGGCGCGGCCCTCATCCTGTGGCTGACGCGTCGCGGGCGCACCCCGACGAACAGGTGGGTGGGCGTGCTCGCGCTGAGCCTCCCGTTCGCCGCGGTGTTCGCGAACTCCTTCGGCTGGATCTTCACCGAGATGGGCCGCCAGCCGTGGGTGGTCTTCGGCCTGATGACCACGCAGAACGGCGTCTCCCCCAGCGTCAGCACGTTCGAGGCGGCCACGTCCCTGCTGGTGCTGACGATCCTGTACGCCGTCCTCGCCGTGATCGAGTTCGGGCTCCTCGTGAAGTACATCCGCAAGGGAGCCGACCCGTTCGTCGAGCCGCCGGACCCGCTCGCGGCAGGGCCCGCAGGACGACGACCGCCCCCTGACCTTCGCCTACTGAGGAGCGCGCCATGGAGCTCACCACCGTCTGGTTCATCCTGATCGCTGTCCTCTGGATCGGCTACTTCACCCTCGAGGGGTTCGACTTCGGCGTCGGCATGCTGCTGCCCGTCCTGGCGCGGGACGAGACCGAGCGCCGGGTCATGATCAACACCATCGGCCCGGTCTGGGACGGCAACGAGGTCTGGGTCCTGGTCGCCGGCGGCGCGACGTTCGCCGCGTTCCCGGAGTGGTACGCCACGCTGTTCAGCGGGTTCTACCTGCCCCTGCTGCTGATCCTGGTCGGGCTGATCGTCCGCGGCCTCGCGTTCGAGTACCGCCACCACCGGGACGAGGCCTCGTGGAAGGCGCGCTGGGACCTGGCTCTGATCATCGGCTCGGCGGTGCCGGCGGTGCTCTGGGGCGTGGCGTTCGCCAACATCGTCCACGGCGTGCCGATCGACGCCGACAAGGAGTTCACCGGCACGATCTTCACGCTGCTCAACCCGTACGGCCTGCTCGGCGGGCTGGTCACGCTGACCCTGTTCCTCACGCACGGCGCGATGTTCGTGGCGCTGAAGACCGACGGCGACCTCCGGCACCGGGCCCGCGCGCTGGCGGTCAAGATCGGCCTGGTCGCCGCGCTGCTCGCCGTGGTCTTCCTGGTGTGGACCCAGGCCGACACCGGCACGGTCTACTCCGCGCTGCTGTTCGTGCTGGCCGCCGGCAGCCTGGTGGGCGGGATCTACTTCGCCCACCTGGGCCGTGAGGGCTGGGGCTTCATCGGCACCTTCGTCGCGATCGGGCTGGCGGTCGCCGGGCTGTTCGTCGCGCTCTTCCCCGACGTGATGCCCACGACGCTGTCCGACGGGGTCTCGCTGACGACGACGAACGCGGCCGCGACGGCGTACACGCTGAAGGTGATGACCTGGGTCGCGGTGATCTTCACCCCGATCGTGCTGCGGCTACCAGGCCTGGACCTACTGGGTGTTCCGCAAGCGCATCGGGACGCACCACATCCCGACCGCCGAGCTCGCCGCCCGCTGATGCGTCCGCTCGACCCCCGGCTCCGGCCGCACCTGCGCCGGCCCGGGGGCCGCTGGCGGTCGCGCTCGTCGCGGGTGCCGTCGGCGGCCTGCTGACGGTCGCCCAGGCGTTCGCCCTCGGCACGCTGGTCGTCCGGCTGACCGAGGACCCCGGCGGCACGGCCTGGCACGCGCCGGCCGCGTGGCTGGCCGGGATCGTGGTCGCGCGGCGCGCTCGCGGCGTACGCCGTGGACACCGCGACCGCCGCCGCGGCCGGACGGGTCTCGGTGGCACTGCGCCGCAAGCTGCTCGCCGCCGCCGCCCTGGCCGATCCGCTGTCGCTGTCGCGGCGCCGTACCGGCGGCGCTGACGCTGCTCGCGACCCGCGGGCTGGGCGCGATCGAGCCGTACCTCACCCGCTACCTGCCGTCGGTGGTGCTGGCCGCGGTGCTGCCGGTCACGACCCTGGTCGCGATCTTCTGGCTGGACTGGCTCAGCGGCCTGGTGGTCGCGCTGACCCTGCCGCTGGTGCCGGTGTTCGCGATCCTGATCGGGCTCGGCACCCGCGACCGCGCCGACCGCCAGTGGCGCCAGCTGGCCGCCCTGTCCGGGCACTTCCTCGACGTGGTGCGCGGGCTGCCCACGCTGGTCGTGCACCGGCGGGCGACCGCGCAGGGTGCGACGATCCGCCGGATCACCGAGCGCTACCGCCGGGCGACCGTGGACACGCTGCGGCTGGCCTTCGCCTCCTCCGCGGTGCTGGAGCTGGTGGCCACGCTGTCGGTGGCTCTGGTCGCGGTGTGCGTCGGCCTGCGCCTGGCCGCGGGCACCCTCGACTTCCGCACCGCGATGATCGTGCTGCTGCTGGCTCCGGAGGCCTACTGGCCGCTGCGCCGCATGGGCGCGGAGTTCCACGCCGCGGCCGAGGGCACCGCGGCGTTCGAGACCGCGATCGAGGTCCTCGACGACCAGCCCGTCGCGACGCGGCGCACCGCTGCCGGCCGCCGGCCCGCTGCCCCGTGACCGTGCGCGGGCTCTCGGTGACCTGGCCCGGCGCGCGAGACGCCGGCCCTGTCGCTGCTGGCCGCCGACGTCCCCGCCCCCGGCCTGACCGCGATCACCGGGCCGTCCGGGTGCGGCAAGTCGACGCTGCTGGCCACGCTGCTCGGCGAGCTCGGACGCGCCAACGGCGCGGTCGGCGCCGGCGCGATCCGGGTCGGCGACGCGGACCTGCTGACCGCCGACCCCGAGTCCTGGCGTCGCCAGGTCGCCTGGTCGCCGCAACGGCCCTGGCTGCTGGCCGGCACCGTCGCCGACAACGTGCGCGTCGGCCGGTCCGACGCCTCCGACGCCGACGTCTGGGCGGCGCTGGAGCGGGTCGGGCTCGGGCGACCTGGTGGCGACCTCGCCCGACGGCCTGGACACCGTGCTCGGGGAGGACGGCTCCGGCTGGTCCGCCGGGCAGCGTGCCCGGTTGGCCCTGGCCCGGGTCGTCGTGGCCGACCGCCCCTTCGTGCTGCTCGACGAGCCCACCGCCCACCTCGACGACGAGACCGAGCGGGTGCTGCTCGAGACCCTGGTCTGGCTGGCCCGGCGCTCGGTGGTGCTGGTGGTCGCGCACCGGCCGGCCGTGGTCGCTGCCGCCGACCACGAGATCCGGCTGACCCCGGTGTCCGGTCCCGACGAGGCCGTCCCGGCCGCGGTGCCCGTCCCGGTCACCGCCACCCAGTCGCCGTCACCGGGCGCGGCGAGCCGCTGACGACGACCGAGCCTGCGCCCGAGCGGCCCTCACGCTGGGGCGTGCGCACCGGGACCCTCCTCGGCGCCGCCTCGGTCGGGTGCGGCGTGGCGCTCACCGCGACCGCGGCCTGGCTCATCACCCGCGCCTCCGAGCACCCCCCGGTGCTCTACCTCATGGTCGCCATCGTCGGCGTACGCCTCTTCGGACTGGCCCGCCCGGCCCTGCGGTACGCCGAACGGATCGTGTCCCACGACACCGCGCTGCGCCTGCTCGCCGAGCGCCGGGCCGGGGTGTACGACGCGCTGGTGCCGCTGGTGCCCGGACGCCTCGGGCGGCGTCGCGGCGACGTGCTGACCTCGGTCGTCGACGACGTCGACTCCCTGGTCGACGAGCGGCTGCGGGTGCGCCAGCCGGCCTGGACGGCCGCGCTGGTCGGCGCCGGCGCGGCCGCGTTCGCCGCGTTGCTCGCGCCCGCCGCCGGCGTCGCGGTGGCCGTCGTCTGCCTCCTCGGCGCCCTCGGCGGGCTGCTGGCCCGGCACGGTGTCGCGGCCGCGGAGGAGTCGTACGTCGCGGCCCGCGCCGCCCTGTCCAGCCGGGTCGAGGGCTACCTCGGCGCGGTCCGCCAGCACGTGCTGTGGCAACGGGTCCCGGTCGAGCTGGCCGCCGCCGACGACGCCGGCGCGCTGCTGGTCGGGGCCGCCACCCGGTCGGCCCGCGCGGTGGCGGCGGGACGACTCCTCGTGCGGCTGGCCTGCGGCCTGGGCGTGGTCGCCGTGGCCGCGGTGGTCCCCACCGGGGCGGTCTCCCCGGCCCTCCTCGCACTGCTGGTGCTGCTCCCGATTGCCCTGCTCGACGCGCTGGTCCCCCTGCCCGACGCCGGCGCCACCGCGGTCCGCACCCGCGCCGCCCGGGCCCGTCTCGACGCGCTGGTCGCCGCGCCCCCGGCCGTCGTCGAGCCGGCCGACCCCGACGCCGTACCCCCGGGCTCACCGCACCTGGCGGTCCGTGGCGTCGACGCCGGCTGGGGCGGCGCGCCGGTCCTGCGCGGCCTCGACCTCGACCTCGCTCCCGGCGCCCGGGTGGGCCTGGTCGGCCCCTCGGGCAGCGGCAAGTCCACGGTCGCGGCCCTGCTGGTGCGCTTCCTCGACCCCGACGCCGGCACGCTGTCGCTCAACGGGTGCGACCTGCGCGAGCTGGCCACCCACGACGTGCGCGGAGTGGTGACGCTGGTCGACGACGACCCGTACGTCTTCGCCTCGACCCTGCTGGAGAACGTGCGCCTGGCCCGGCCCGACGCCACCGACGACGACGTACGTCGCGCGCTCGACGCCGCCCGCCTCGGGTCATGGGTGGCCGGGCTCCCCGACGGGATGGACACCTTCGTCGGCGAGGGACATGCGGACGTGTCCGGCGGGGAGCGCGCCCGCCTGGCGATCGCCCGGGCGCTGCTCGGCGACCACGCCGTCCTCGTGCTGGACGAACCCACGGCCCACCTCGACTCGGCTGACCGCACAGGCGGTCACCGAGCAGGTGCTGGCCGACGGCAGCGGGCGCAGCATCGTGTGGATCACCCACGGCCGGATCGGGCTGGAGCGGATGGACCGGGTGCTGCGCCTCGACGCGGACCAGCCGGCAGCGGAGCTCAGGCCTCGATGACCACCGGGATGATCATCGGCCGGCGGCGGTGGGTGTTCGACACCCAGCGACCGATCACCCGGCGGATCGCCTGCTGGAGCTGGTGGTTGTCGTCGACGCGCTCGGCGAGCAGCTTGTCGAGGGCGTCCACGATGGCCGGCTTGATCTCGTCGAAGACCGAGTCGTCCTCGGCGAAGCCGCGGGCGTGGATCTCGGGCCCGCCGGCGACCTTGCCGGTGACCGAGTCGATCACCACGATCACCGAGATGAAGCCCTCCTCGCCCAGGATGCGGCGGTCCTTGAGGTCGGACTCGGTGATGTCGCCGACCGACGAGCCGTCGACGAAGACGTAGCCGACGTTGACCTTGCCGGCCACCTGCGCCTTGCCGTCGACGAGGTCCACGACCACGCCGTCCTCGGCGACCACGACGCGCTCGGGGAGTACGCCGGTCTCGCGCGCGAGCGCCGCGTTGGCCTGCATGTGCCGGATCTCGCCGTGGATCGGCAGCACGTTGCGGGGCTTGACGATGTTGTAGCAGTAGAGCAGCTCGCCGGCGCTGGCGTGCCCGCTGACGTGGACCAGGGCGTTGCCCTTGTGCACGACGTTGGCGCCCCAGCGGGCGAGGCCGTTGATCACGCGGTAGACGGCGTTCTCGTTGCCGGGGATCAGCGAGCTGGCCAGGACGACGGTGTCGCCCTCCTCGATGTGCACGAAGTTGTGGTTGCGCTGGGCGATCCGGCTGAGTGCGCTGAGCGGCTCGCCCTGCGACCCGGTCGAGATCAGCACCTGCTTCTCCGGCGGCAGGTCGGCCAGCTCCTTGGCGTCGACCAGGACCCCGGCCGGCACGGTGAGGTAGCCGAGCTCCTTGGCGATGGCCATGTTGCGCACCATCGAGCGGCCGACGTAGGCCACCTTGCGGTCGTGCGCCACCGCGGCGTCGAGCACCTGCTGGACCCGGTGCACGTGGGAGGCGAAGCAGGCCACGATGAGGCGCTGGTTGCTCTGGTGGAAGACCCGGTCGAGGACGGGTGCGATGTTCTTCTCGGAGGTCGTGAAGCCGGGCACCTCGGCGTTGGTCGAGTCGGTCATGAACAGGTCCACGCCCTCCTCGCCGAGCCGGGCGAACGCGCGCAGGTCGGTGATCCGGCCGTCGAGCGGGAGCTGGTCCATCTTGAAGTCGCCGGTGTGCAGCACCAGCCCGGCCCCGGTGCGGATCGCGACCGCGAGCGCGTCGGGGATCGAGTGGTTGACCGCGACGAACTCGAGGTCGAACGGGCCGAACGCGATCCGGTCCCCCTCGCTGACCACGTGGTGCACGGTCTCCTTGAGCCGGTGCTCGCGCAGCTTGCTCGAGAGCAGGGCCAGGGTCAGCTCGGAACCGACCAGCGGGATGTCCTGGCGCTCGCGGAGGAGGTACGGCGTGGCGCCGATGTGGTCCTCGTGCCCGTGGGTCAGGACCAGTGCCTCGATGTCGTCGAGGCGGTCCCGGATGGGCTCGAAGTCGGGGAGGATCAGGTCGACGCCGGGGTGGTTCTCCTCCGGGAAGAGGACCCCGCAGTCGACGACGAGCAACCGGCCGCCGTACTCGAAGACGGTCATGTTGCGCCCGACCTCGCCGAGGCCGCCGAGCGGGGTGACGCGGAGGGCGCCGTCCGGCAGCGGTCCGGGCGTGGAGAGCTCGGGATGGGGGTGGCTCACGGTGGTGCTCCCTGCTTGAGGAGGTCGTCAGAGGAGGCCGGACGCGACGAGCCCGGCGCGCAGCGCCTCGACCTCGTCGTCGTCCAGCGGAACGAGCGGGCTGCGCACGTTCCGGTTGTCGAGCACGCCGAGCAGCTGGAGCGCTGCCTTGGCGGTGGTGGCTCCGTAGTTGGCGACGCCCATGACGGCGTCGATCGCGGGGAGCATCCGCGTGTAGGTCTCGAGGGCGCCCGCGGCGTCGCCGGCGAACCAGGCGTCCATCATGGCGCGGATCTGGTCACCGGCCACGTGGCCGAGCGACGGACACGACACCGCAGCCGCCGTGCGCGAGCCAGCCGAGGGTGCTCGACGTCGTCGCCGGAGTAGACCGCGTAGCCGAGCTGGGTCAGCCGGACGCCGCGGGCGAAGTCGCCCACCGCGTCCTTGACCGCCACGACGGTGTCCCACTCCCTGGCGCGCGCGGTAGGTCTCCATCGCGATGGTGGTGCCGGTGCGCCCGGGCACGTCGTACAGCATCACCGGCACGTCGCTGGCCCGGACCACCTGCCCGAAGTGGTGCAGGACGCCGGGCTGGCTGGGCTTGTTGTAGTACGGCGTGACGAGCAGCAGGCCGTCGGCGCCGATCTTCTCCGCCTGCTGCGCCAGCTCCACGGAGTGGGCGGTCGCGTTGGTGCCGACGCCCGCGACGACGGAGGCCCGGTCGCCGACCGCGTCCTTGACGGCGCGCAGGATGTCGCCGTCCTCGGCGACGCTGGTGGTCGGCGACTCCCCCGTCGTGCCGGACACGACGACGCCGTCGTGGCCGTGGTCGACGAGGTGCGCGGCGATGCGCGCGGTGCCGTCGAGGTCGACCGAGCCGTCGTCGTGGAACGCGGTGGCCATCGCGGTGAGAACGCGACCGAAGGGTGCATCGGTGGTCATGGGGTCAGGCTAGCGCCCGCTGCGGGACTCTCCTGCCACGGCTGCGTACGAGGTGAGGATGTCGCGGGCGCGGGGCAGGAAGGCCCGGCCCTCGGCGGTGAGCGTGAGACGGCGTACGCCGCGGTCGACGAGGCGGACACCGAGCGCGCGCTCGAGCCGGCTGATCCGGCCGCTGAACCCGGGTTGGGACAGGTGCATGGCACGGGCCGCGACCGTGAACCCGCCGTGCTCCACGAGCGCGATGAAGGCGGCGATCTCGGCGAGCGACACGGAGAGCCGTGCGCTCGGCAGCATGGGTGTCATCGTGTCCCCCACGATCGTTGAATGCTGACCGTTCAGTTATGACATGTCAGTGGTGTACGGTCAAGCAAGGCACGGTCACGATCCGGTCTCACCGAAGGGAGCGCCATGGCCCTGCGCTACGCCATCCTCGGCTCGCTCGGGCTCGAGCCCGGCTCCGGCTACGACCTGGTCAAGCGGTTCGACAAGACCCTGAACTTCGTCTGGTGGGCCAGCCAGGGCGCGGTCTACACCGAGCTGGGCAAGCTGCAGGCCGAGGGGCTCGTCGAGCCGCACGAGACCGGCCCCCGCGGCCGGCAGAGCTACGCGGTCACCGCGGCCGGGCAGGCCGCACTGCGCGACTGGCTGCGCAGTCCCCCGGCCCGTCAGCCCCGCGACGAGCTGATCCTGCGGGTGTTCAGCCTGTGGCTGCTCGAGCCGGACGACGCCGCGGCGTACCTCGACGAGCTGGCCGCGGGCCACCGCGAGCGACTCGCGGAGTACGAGTCGCGGCTCGGCCCCGCGCCGGACCCCGCCGACCGGCGGCGGGTCGTGGACCGGATCGCGCTGAACGCCGGCATCGCCAACGAGCGGGCGATGCTGGCGTGGGCCGAGGAGTCCGCGGCCACCCTCCGCGCGGGTGGCGGGTCGTAACTCCGCAATTGCAGCCGTTTGACATGTTTCTGCGCCGAAAACATGTCAAACGGCTGCAATTGCGGACTTTCGGCCAGCACCCCGGCAGCCGGTCGCGTTCGGGCTCGCCCGAAGACGCCATGGCCAGGCCGGGACCCCGGGCATAGCGTCGAGGGAATCCACCCACGACACCGCCTCGAGGAGGCTGCGATGAAGTACGTCATCACCTGGACGCCACGCGCCAACACGACTGAGGAGAGCCTGTCCCGGTCCCTGCAGGTGTTCGGCAAGTGGACTCCCTCGGAGGGAGCCGACTTCAAGGAGTTCCTGGGCCGCGTCGACGGACAGGGCGGCTTCGCGGTCGTCGAGACCGAGGACCCGCGCCTGATCGCCCACGACGCGGCGATGTTCAGCCCATGGTTCGACTTCGACGTGCACCCGGTGCTGGAGATCGCCGACGCCGCGATGATCGACGCCGAGGTCGTCGAGCAGCTGGCCTCGATCAGCTGAGCCCGATCTCGTCCGGCGGACGCGCCTCCACGTCGGCCTTCGCGGCGTCGCGCGTCGCGTCGGAGGCCGCCTCCACGCTGACCGAGTACGGCGCGTAGGCGTAGCTGGCCGACCACTGGTAGCGGCGGTTCTCGTCCGCGTCGGCGGAGAACGACGTCCACTGCAGCCCGGCCTGCTCCCCCGCGATCTCCCACGGGTCGCGGGCGGCGCCGGGGTTGGCCTCGTCGTAGTACGCCGTGCGGTCGACGCCGCGGATCCAGCGCGTGTAGCGCACGAGGTGGTCGTCGTACGCGCACTCGTAGACCTCGGCCTTGCCCGCGACCACGGTGTCCTTGCGGACACAGTCCTCGTCGAGCGACGGGAACACCGAGGCGAGCCCTGCCCGGCCGGTCGGTCGCGGGCAGCCGTCGGCCGATGCCGCCGGGCTGTCGTCCCAGCAGGTCACGCCCGACGCCGGTGCGCTCGACGGCGCCCTCCTCCCGGTGCCCGGGGGCCCGGACTCGTCACCGGACGTCGCGACCGCGGTCAGCACCCCACCGGTGATGCCGGCCGCCGCCGAGACGAGGAGCAGGACGGTGGCGGACCGGCGGCGCCGCCGGACGGGCGCCGGGAGCTCCTGGGTGCCCGACATCGGTCAGGCCCGTTCCCACCAGACGAAGTCGAAGCCGTCGTGCGCCTCGCGCCGCGTCTCGCGCCACTGCGTCCGGTCCCAGTCGGGGTACGTCGTGTCGCCGTGCGGGGACTGGTGCACCTCGGTGAGGACCTGGTCGGTGGCGCGGTCCATCGCGGCGGCGTACACCTGCGCCCCGCCGATCACCATCACGTCACCGTCGAAGTCCTGGGCGAGCGCGATCGCCTCGTCGATGTCGTGCGCGACGAACACCCCGTCGTAGGACCAGTCCCGGTCGCGGGTGACCACGACGTTGGTGCGGTAGGGCAGCGGGTGCCCGATCGACTCGAAGGTACGTCGCCCCATCACCACGGTGTTGTCACGCGTGACGGCACGGAAGTGCTTCAGGTCCTCCGGGATGCTCCACGGGATGTCGCCCTCGTGGCCGATGACGCCGTTCTCGGCGACCGCCGCGACCTGGATGACTCGCTTCATGCGGGGTCCCTGCGGCGGCGCGAGCGCAGCGAGTGGCGTCGTGGGGTGCTCATACCGCGATCGGGGCCTTGATCCCGGGGTGCGGGTCGTAGCCCTCGACGACGATGTGCTCGAGCTCGAAGGCGTCGAGCTCGGTGACCGTCGGGTCGAGGCGCAGCGTCGGGAGGGCGCGGGGCTCGCGGGTGAGCTGCAGCCGGGCCTGGTCGAGGTGGTTCACGTAGAGGTGCGCGTCACCGAGCGTGTGCACGAAGTCACCGACCCCGAGCCCGGTCACCTGGGCGACCATGTGGGTCAGCAGGGCGTAGGACGCGATGTTGAACGGGACGCCGAGGAAGACGTCGGCGCTGCGCTGGTAGAGCTGGCAGGACAGCTTCCCGTCGGCCACGTAGAACTGGAACATCGTGTGGCACGGCGCCAGCGCCATCTGCGGGATGTCGGCGACGTTCCAGGCCGAGACGATGTGGCGGCGGGAGTCCGGGTCGCGGCGGATCTGCTCGACGACCTGCGCGATCTGGTCGACGTGCCGGCCGTCCGGGGTCGGCCAGGACCGCCACTGGTAGCCGTAGACCGGCCCCAGGTCGCCGTCCGCGTCGGCCCACTCGTCCCAGATCGTGATGCCGCGGTCCTGCAGCCACTTCACGTTGGTGTCGCCGCGGAGGAACCACAGCAGCTCGCCGAACACGCTGCGGGTGTGGATCTTCTTCGTGGTCACCAGCGGGAACCCGGCGGACAGGTCGAACCGCATCTGGTGGCCGAACACGGAGCGGGTGCCGGTGCCGGTGCGGTCGCCCTTCTCCGCGCCGTCGTCGAGGATCCGCTGGAGGAGATCGAGGTAGGCCTGCACGGTCGCAGCCTACTTCGCGACGACGTCGGTGACGGGCAACCGAGCCGTGCCGGACACGGCCGCGACCGGTCCGGTCAGCACAGCCACCAGCCGTCGCCGAGGTCGACCGGGTCGATGCAGATCGTGCCGTACAGGTCGACCCCGGCGGGTGACGCCGACGGCGACCAGAGGTAGCCGCCCGCGTCGTCGGGGATGCCGATCCACTGCGGGTAGAACAGGCCGGTCTCGGTGCGTGAGGCGTTGCCCGAGACGGTCAGCGGTCGGAGCCAGCCCAGCGAGGTGCCGTAGTAGCCGCCGCCCACCGCGTCGTTCGTGGTCAGGTCGTAGAGGGGCCGGTGCGTCTCGAACCAGGCCCGTGGGGCCAGCACCGACCAGTTGAAGCCGGCGAGCACCGCGACCACGACCAGCACGGTCACGGGGATCGCCGCGGGTCCAGCCGGCGCGCCAGGCAAGCAGTGCCGTCGCGAGGGCCACCGTCGCCCACAGCACCCCCCGGACCAGGAGGTCGAGCGGGTAGAAGGAGCCGAACGTCGGAAGCCGCAGCACCTCGAACGCGACGACCACGACCCAGGCGACGACCGCGATGGTGATGGGCGAGGTGCGTGCCCGCCGCTCCGCATCGAGCCCCTGTCGTCATGTCCTCAGCGTAGGGACATGGTTCGATGTCGCGATGCACAACGACGAGACCCGGCTGTGTCTTCCTGACGGGTCGGACGCCGCGCCCGACCTGGCCCTCCTGGTCCTGTCCGGCTCGTCCGGCCGCGTCGAGGAGCAGCGCGCCCGGGTGCTGGCGGCCCACGGGATCGCGGCCCTGGCCGTGCCCTGGTTCGGGGCGCCGGGCCTGCCGGCGACCCCGCGCCGGGTGCCGCTGGAGATCGCTGCTCCCCCACCTCGACCGCCTGGCAGCCGTGGCTCCGCGGATCGGCGTGCTCGGCACCTCGTTCGGCGCGGAGGCAGCACTGCTGCTGGCCCTGCGCGACCCGCGGGTCGCCGTGGTGGCCGCCCTCGCCCCGACCTCGGTCGTCTGGGAGACCGCCGACCTCGACGCCGACCGACCGGCCGGTCCGCGACGCCAAGTGGACCTGGCAGGACGAGCCCCTCCCCGGCGTGGCGTACGTCGACCAGACGGCCGGCGGCGACTTCCCGGACGCACGCAGCGTGCACGAGGCCAGCCTGACCGCCTGCGCCGACCCGACGGCGTACGCGATCCCGGTCGAGGCGATCGACGCCGACGTGCTGGTCTCCGCCGGGGGCGACGACCGGGTCTGGCCGTCCGCGGAGTTCGCCGAGGAGATCGTCCGGCGCCGCCGGGCCGCCGGGCGCGAGACGACGTACGTGTTCCACCGCGACGCCGGGCACCGGGTGGTGCTCCCGGGCGAGGAGCCTGCGCCGGAGCGCCCCGGGTTCCCCCGCGGAGGCACCCCGGAGGCCGACGCGGAGCACGGTCGCGCCACGCTGGCCGCCCTGCTCGCCCTGCAAATCCCAGTGAGTCGGTAGACTTATGCGCATGACCGTCGACCTGCTCCCCCTGCCCGACGTCGCCTCCGCCGAGGTCGTCGTACCCGCGCCCGCTCCCGGTCCCGGCAACTGGGCCGGCGCCGCCAGCGCGACGCTGGTCGACGGCGAGGTGTGGCTGGCCTACCGGGTGCGCCGTCCGATCGCCGAGGGCCGCGGCGTCTCCACGGTGGTCGCGCGCAGCGCCGACGGCGTGCGGTTCGAGACCGTCAGCGAGGTCTGGCGCGACGACTTCGGTGCCGAGTCCTTCGAGCGCCCGGTCGTGCTGCGCCGCCCGGACGGCGGCTGGCGGCTCTACGTCAGCTGCGCGACGCCGGGCTCCAAGCACTGGTGGATCGAGGCGATCGACGCCGACACCCCGGCCGGCTTCCCGACCGGCACCCGCACCGTGGTCGCGGCCGGCGACGACACCGTCGCGGTCAAGGACCCGGTCATCGTGGTCGAGGACGGCCGCTGGCACATGTGGACCACCGAGCACCCGCTGACCGAGGTCGGCCACGAGGACCGCATGCGCACGGCGTACTCCACCTCCGCCGACGGCCTCGTCTGGACCCGGCGGGGCACCGTGCTGCTCCCCCGCGAGGGCGCCTGGGACTCCCGCGGCGCCCGGGTCACCGCCGTCCTGTCGCTCGCGCCGCTGACCGTGCTGTACGACGGCCGGGCGCGCGCCGAGGACAACTGGCACGAGGTCACCGGCCTGGCCCGGGGCGACCTCGACGGCACCCTGGTGGCCGATCCCGACAGGCCCGGTCGCGCGGTCGCCGCACTCGGACGGCGCGCTGCGCTACGCCACCGCGGTCCGGCTCGACGACGGACGCACCCGGTTCTACTTCGAGGTCGCGCGGCCCGACGGGGCGCACGACCTGGTCACCAGCCTCAGCCCGGCGTGACCGCGCCCCGGTCCCCGGCGCCGTCGGTGGCAGGGCGGTGCCCGTTGCTGCGCCGGCTCTCGAACGACCCGCCGTCGCGGTAGCCCTTCCAGTCGGCGAACGACTCCCCCGTCACCCGCTCGAGCAGCTCGATGTCGGGCAGGTGCGGCTCGAGCAGGGCCGCGCGCTGCTCGGGCGTGAGCCGGGGCCGGGACGGGTCGCCGCCCTTGTGCAGCTGGGCGATCAGCGGCTTGCTGACCTTGCGCCACACCTCCGGCGGGAGGAACTGGCCGACCGCCGCGCCCGCCCGGATCACCGGGCCGATGGCCCGGGCACGGGGTCCGTCCTGGACGAACACCCGGGCGTTGTCCTTCGGGATCGTCTCGACCTGGTGGGAGTCGACGCCGAGGAACCGGAACACCCGGTCCAGGCTGTCCGACGGGGAGTCGACCAGCTCGCGGTAGCGCAGCAGCAGCACCTGCTCGCGGGGCACGTGGTCGAACAGGTCGGCGACCTGGCGGCCGTACATCCCGAGGCCCTGGTAGTGCCAGAACGGCGCCCAGCCGTCGTCGACCCGCTCGGGCTCGCGGCGGACCGCCTCGACGATGTCGGCCCGCGGCTCCAGCCCGTCCATCCAGAGGTGCATCCAGTTGGAGTAGGCCCGGTCGACGGGGTCGCGCAGGACGGCGATCAGCTTCGCGGCGGGCGCGTCGGCGGCGATCCGGCGGCGCGCGTCACGGTTGTAGAGGTAGAACGGCGTGCTCTCGCCGCGCAGCGTGCCCTCGGGCGCTCCGGCGAAGAGGGAGAGGTAGCGCTCGCGCTGCCAGATCCACTCCTGGTTGGAGTGCGCGTCGCCGGGACCCTTGTACGCCGGCGGCGGGGAGTCGCCGCACATGTAGTACTTCGGCTCCTTCACCGGCGACAGGAACAGGCCCGGATGCTGGGCCAGCGCGGCGTGCAGGGCACTGGTGCCGGCCTTCGGTGCACCGATGAGGAAGAAGTCGGGCGGGCGGAGCGCGCCGTCGACGTGGGCTCCCGGGCTCGTCATGGTGAAAAGTTTATCCGATTACACGACTAAGCCAAGGTGGGCGACATCCTCGGTCAGGACGGGTGCAGGGACATCGGCCCGTAGACCACCCGGTCGACCTCGACCAGGGTCACCGAGTCGACGCCCTGCTCGGCGAGCTCGGCGTAGAACTCCCCCACCCAGGACTCGGCGTCGGCCTGGCTGGAGAACGTCGCCGAGCCCAGCTCGCCCCCGACCGACACCTCCTCGCCGGCGGAGTTCTGCAGCCGCCAGTGCCACGCGCCGCGGCTGCGCGCTGGAGGGCCGGAAGGTCGGAGGCTCGTCGGGAAGCATTGCCATGTGTCGAGACTAACGTCGCCGGGCTTTGACGAAACGCAGGCGCGGTGGCAGATTGCGCGACGTACCACCACATCCCACTCCGGGGAAGCCGGTCCGAAGCCGGCGCTGACCCGCAACCGTAGGCCTCACCGCAGCAGCGGAGGGGCGAGCCGGAACGCCGGAGGGGGAATGCGGCTCCACACAACCGTCGAGGTCTACGGAACGGAGCCGGACTGCTGCGTCTTCCGGTCCGGTCCCCGCCTGTGTACCGCACCGAACAAGAAGGGCATCCGCCCATGCACACGCAGCACCGCGTCGCCCGTCCGACGCTGATCTCCCTCCTCGCCCTGCTCCTCGCAGGCTTCGTCACCGTCGGTACGTCGCCCTCGGCCCAGGCCTCCGGGGCCGCACCGGCCGACGTCTACCGCTACTGGGCCTACTTCACGGTCAAGGACGACGCGTTCGTCGCCCAGCAGACCGGCCCGGCCGGCGCCACGCCGAAGGACGGCGACATCGAGGGCTACCGCTTCGCCGCGCCCGCCAACTACGAGAAGCCGAACCTCCCCCGCGCCGACCTGTCCGTGGTCAGCTTCGACGCCGTGTGCGGCGACAAGACCGCCGAGTCCGGCCAGAAGCGCGTCGCCGTGCTGATCGACTACGGGGTCGAGGAGGACGCCGAGTCCGGCACCACCCCGCCCGAGCCCGAGGCCCTCTGTGCCGTCGTCGCGACCAAGGCCAACGGCCTCCAGACGCTGCAGTCGGTGGCCCCGGACCTGCGCACCCAGAAGTCGTCGTTCGGCCCGTTGCTGTGCGGTATCAGCGGTTACCCCGCCACCGGCTGCGCCGACGTGAAGGCGAAGACCGGCACGCCGGCCGACGGCGCGGCGGTGACCTTCACCGGCCTCGACGACGGCTCCACGGACTCCGCCGACTCCGACACCTCCGCCGCCTCGACGAGCGACTCGGACGACGACAGCAACGCCCCGCTGCTCATCGGCATCGCGCTCCTCGTCGTCGTGATCGTCGGGGGTGGCCTGCTCCTGCAGCGCCGCAACCGCGCGTCGGCCTGACGGCCGGACCGGACCGAGCCGGCCGTGCGCCCCGTCCACCGCATCACCCACCCCCGGGTCCTCCATCCGGGGGCCTGGTGGCTGTGGGCGCTCGGCCTGGCCGCGGCCGCCAGCCGGACGATGAACCCGGTGCCGCTGGTCCTGATCATCGCGGTCACCTGGTTCGTCGTGCAGGCCCGGAAGGGCGAGACGCCGTGGGCGGCGTCGTACAGCCTGTTCTTCCGGCTGGCCCTGCTGGTGATCGGGATCCACCTGGTGTTCCAGGTGCTGTTCTCCGGCCACGCGCAGGGGCTGACCGTGCTGTTCACGCTGCCGGAGATCGCGCTGCCGGAGGCCGCCGGGGTGAAGCTCGGCGGCGAGGTCACTCTCGAGGCGCTGCTCAGCGCGTTCTACGTCGCGCTCCAGCTGGCGACGATCTTCTGCTGCATCGGCGCGGCGAACGCGCTGGGCAGCGCCCGCCAGCTGCTGCGCTACGTGCCGGCGGCGCTCTACGAGATCGGGATCGCCTGCGTGATCGCGCTGACGTTCGCCCCGCAGCTGGTCACCGACGCGCGCCGGGTCCGCGACGCGGCCCGGCTGCGCGGCGGCAACGTGGGCCGGGTCCGCCGGTTCGGCCGGCTGGCGATGCCGATCGTCGAGGGGGCGCTCGAGCGCTCGGTCGACCTGGCCGCCGCGATGGACTCGCGCGGCTACGGGCGTACGACGGTCGCGGACCCGCGTGCCCGCCGTGCCACGTCGACGCTGGTGGTGGCCGGGATGCTCGGGGTCTGCCTCGGGCTCTACGGCCTGCTCGGCGGCACTTCCGACAGCTGGCTGGGGCTGCCGTCCCTGCTGGTCGGGCTGCTCCTGGTCGCCGGGGCGATGCTGCTCGGCGGTCGGCGTACCGGCCGCAGCCGCTACCGGCCCGACCCGTGGGCGGTCCCCGAGCTGCTCGTCGTGGCCTGCGGGATCGTCCCCGCGGCGGCGATGTTCTGGCAGGTCCGCACCGACCCGACCCTGCTGGTGATGGCCTCGCCGACGGACATCCCGCCGGTGCCGGTCGTCGCCTGCCTCGGCATCCTGGTCGGCCTGCTGCCCGCGGTGCTCGCGCCGCCCCTGCCGAGGCCCATGATGGAGGCCTCCCCGGCCCGTGAGGAGGTGGCCGCATGATCGAGCTCGACCGCGTCAGCGTGACGTACGCCGGTGCCGACCTGCCCGCCCTCTCCGGGGTGCACCTGAACATCCCCGAGGGCGAGATGGTGCTGGTCATGGGCCGCACCGGCAGCGGGAAGTCCACCCTGCTGCGCGCCCTGAACGGCCTGGTCCCGCACTTCTCCGGCGGGCACGCTGGCCGGCCGGGTCGTCGTCGACGGCCGCGACACCGCCACCCACCGGCCCCGCGACCTCGCCGACGTGGTCGGCTTCGTCGGGCAGGACCCGCTGGCCGGCTTCGTCACCGACAACGTCGAGGACGAGCTGGCCTACGGCATGGAGTCGCTCGGCCTGCCGCCGGAGGTGATGCGCAAGCGCGTCGAGGAGACCCTCGACCTGCTCGGCCTCGCGCCGCTGCGCCACCGACCGCTCACCCAGCTCTCCGCCGGGCAGCAGCAGCGCGTCGCGATCGGCTCGGTGCTGACCACCCACCCCCGGATCCTCGTCCTCGACGAGCCCACCTCCGCGCTCGACCCGGTCGCCGCCGAGGAGGTGCTGGCCACGCTGCAGCGGCTGGTGCACGACCTCGGGCTGACCGTGGTGCTGGCCGAGCACCGGCTCGAGCGGGTGGTGCAGTTCGTGGACCGGATCGTGCACGTGCCCGGCGGCTCCGCGCCGACCGAGTCCGGTGACCCGGCCGCGATGCTGGCCACGACGCCGATCGCCCCGCCGGTGGTCGAGCTCGGTCGCGCCGCCGGCTGGTCGCCGCTGCCGCTCACCGTGCGCGACGCCCGCCGCCGCTCCGTCGAGCTGCGCGCCCGGCTCGACGCCGTACTCCCTCCGGAGCACCGGGCGCACGCCCTCAACGGCGAGGTCGCCGCGACCCGCAACCTGGTCGCGGGCTACCCGCGCCGCCCCGTCCTGCAGGGCGTCAACCTGACCGTCCGCTCCGGCGAGGTCGTCGCGGTGATGGGCCGCAACGGCGCCGGGAAGTCGACGCTGCTCCGATCGCTGGTGGGCCTGCACAAGCCGACGTCCGGGTCCGTGACCGCGGCCGAGGTCGGCCTGGTCCCGCAGGTTCCCTCGGACCTGTTGTACGCCGGGTCCGTCGCGGCCGAGTGCGCCACCGCGGACCGGGACGCGGGCGTCGCCTCGGGAACCACCCGCGGGCTGCTCGACCGGCTCGCCCCGGGCATCGAGGACGACCACCACCCGCGCGACCTGTCCGAGGGCCAGAAGCTCTCGCTCGCGTTGGCGATCGTGCTGGCCGCCGCGCCGCAAGCTGGTCCTGCTCGACGAGCCGACCCGCGGCCTGGACTACCTCGCCAAGCGCCGGCTGGTCGAGATCCTGCGCGAGCTGGCCGGCTCCGGCCACGGCGTGGTGCTCGCGACCCACGACGTGGAGATGGTGGCCGAGGTGGCCACCCGGGTGCTGGTGCTCGCCGACGGGGAGGTGGTCGCCGACGGCGCCGCCACCGACGTCGTCGTCTCCTCCCCCGCCTTCGCGCCCCAGGTCGCCAAGATCATGGCCCCGCAGCCGTGGCTCACCGCCGCGGACGTGGCCGCCGCCCTCGCCGAACCGGCCGGCACCCCATGAACGACGTACGCGCGATCCGGCTGCACACCGGTGCCTCCCTGGCGCTGGCGCTGGCCTCGCTGGTGACGCTGGCCGCCTTCGGCTGGCCGTTCGTGCTCGACCCGTCCGGCGGCAGCGAGGCCAGCGCCCACGGCTCCGACGCGCCCTGGGTCTTCGTGCTGGTGCTGCCGCTGCTGGCCGCGATCGTGCTCGCCGAGCTCAACGCCGGGGGGATCGACGCCAAGGCGATCGCCCTGCTCGGGATGCTGGCCTCGGTCGGCGGTGCGCTGCGGGCGTTGTCCCCGGGCGTGGCCGGGCTCGAGCCGAGCTTCGCGATCATCATCCTCGGCGGGCGGGTCTTCGGCCGCGGGTTCGGGTTCGTCCTCGGCTGCCTGTCGCTGTTCGTCGGCGCCCTGCTCACCGGTGGTGTCGGTCCGTGGCTGCCGTTCCAGATGATGGCCGCCGGCTGGGTCGGGTTCCTCTCCGGCTGCCTGCCGCGGATGCGCGGGCGCACCGAGGTGGTCGTGCTGGCCTCGCTCGGCTTCGTGCTCGGCCTGGTCTACGGCGCCCTGATGAACCTGTGGTTCTGGCCGTTCGGCGTGTACGGCGAGGGGCAGAGCGTTCGAGTCCGGGGCCGGAACGGCGGAGAACCTCGCCAACTACGCGCGGTACTACCTGATCACCTCGATGATCTGGGACTTCGCTCGGGGGATCTTCACGTTCCTCCTGGTGCTGTTCGCCGGGGCCCCGCTGCTGCGGGCGCTGCGGCGGGTCTCGCGGCTGGCGAACTTCGAGGCGGCGCCGACGTTCGTGCCGGCGCCCTCCGTCGATCCCTCCATCGCGCCCTCCATCGCGCCGGAGTCGACCTCGGCGGAGGCCCGGTGAGGACGCTGGTCATCGGCGGGGCGCGGTCGGGGAAGTCGCGTGCCGCCGAGGGGCTCCTCGCCTCCGCGGACGACGTCACGTACGTCGCCACCGCCTACCCCGCCGGGCACGACCGGGAGTGGACCGCGCGGGTGGCGCTGCACCGGTCGCGGCGGCCGGCGTCGTGGGCCACCGTCGAGACCCTGGACCTGGTCGGGCCGCTCGGCTCCCCCGGCGGGCCGCTGCTGGTGGACTGCCTCACCCTCTGGCTGACCCGGGTCATCGACCTGCACGGCGGCTGGTCCGAGGACGCCTGGGCGTCCACGGCCCGCGACGCCGTGCACGCCGACGTCGACGCGCTGGTGGCAGCGGTCGCCGGCGCGGCACGCGACGTCGTGCTCGTGACCAACGAGGTCGGCCAGGGCATCGTCCCCGAGACCGCGTCCGGTCGCCGCTTCCGCGACGAGATGGGCGTGCTGAACCTCCGCGTCGCCGAGGCCTGCGAGGACGTCCTGTGGTGCGTGGCCGGCCGCGTGGTCCGGCTGTGAACGCACTGTTCCTGATGCTCGGCACGCTCACCGTGCTCCCGGTCCCGGCGCCAGCGACGGTGGACCGTCGTACGTCGGGGCGCGCGATGCTGCTTGCCCCGGTCGGCGGGCTGGTGCTCGCCGTCCCCCTGGTGCCGCTGGCCCTCCTCGACGCGCCCCCGGGGCTGTTGGCGACGCTGCTCGTCGCGCTGCTCGCCGTGCTCACCCGCGGGCTGCACCTCGACGGCTTGGCGGACACCGCCGACGGGCTCGGCTCCGGACGCCGTGGGGAGGCCGCGCTGGCGGTGATGCGGCAGTCCGACATCGGGCCGTTCGGGGTGGTCAGCCTGGTGCTCGCCCTGCTGGCCCAGGTGGCGGCGCTGGCCGTCTGCCTCGCAGCGGAAGCCGGCCCGGCCGTGCTGCTGGTCGCGCTCGTCGCGAGCCGCGGCGTACTCCCGCTCCTCTGCACCCCCGCCTTCCCGGCGGCCCGGCGCGACGGCCTGGGCCGGGGTTTCGCCGGCGCGGTGCCGGTCGGGCCCGCGGTGCTGTCGCTGCTGGCCGGCCTGGCCGTGGCGGTCGGCGGGGCGCTGCTGCTCTCCTCCGGCTCGCTGCCCGGCACGGACGACGTCGGCCTCCTGCCGGTGCTGCTTCCGGCCCTGGCCCCGCTCGCCGGGCCTCGGCCTCGCATGGCACGCGCGGCGGCGCTTCGGCGGCGTGACCGGCGACGTCTACGGCGCCGCGGTCGAGGTGACCTTCACCCTCGCCCTGGTCCTCGCCGCCCTCTCCCTCTGACCCCCACCCCGCCGAGCCGTGCGTTGTGGCGGGCCGAGCCGTGCGTTGTGGCGGGCCGAACCGTGCGTTGTGGCGGGCCGAACCGTGCGTCGTGGCGGGCCGAACCGTGCGTCGTGGTTCAGGACTCCTTGACGCTGGGGTCGAGGAACGGCGGCTTGACGACCGTGAAGATCTCGCGACGCCCGCGGACGTCGACGCCGACCTCGGCGCCCTCCTCGACGATCGTCGGCACCAGCGCCAGGCCGATGCCCTTGCGCAGGGTCGGCGAGAACGTGCCGGAGGTGACGTCGCAGAGGGGTACGTCGGCGACCAGCGTCACCGACATGCCGGGGCGCGGAATGCCGCGGCCGACCGCGACCAGTCCGCGCAGCAGCCGCTCGACGCCCCTCTCCTTCTCGGCCAGGAGTACGTCGCGCCCCCAGAAGGCGGGCTTCTTCCAGCCGACCGCCCAGCCGAGGCGCCCCTGGTTGGGCGTGGTGTCGAGGGTGATGTCCTGCCCGTGCAGCGGGTAGCCCATCTCGGTGCGCAGCGTGTCGCGGGCGCCGAGCCCGCAGGGCAGCAGGCCGTACTCCTCGCCCGCAGCGACCAGCCGGTCCCACAGCTCGCCGGCCACCTCGTTCTTCGCGATCAGCTCGTAGCCGCGCTCGCCGGTGTAGCCGGTGCGGCAGACCACGACGCCGCTGCCGGCGAACTCCGCCTCCTCGAACGACATGTACTCGTGCCCGACCGGCAGCCCGACCTTCGCCAGCACCTCGTCGGACTTGGTGCCCTGCACGGCGAGGACGGCGTACGCCGTGTGGTGGTCGGTGATCTCGACGCCCTCCGGGGCCTGCGCGCGGAGGCGGCGTACGACCTCGGCGGTGTTCGCGGCGTTGGGGACGAGCAGCACGTGCTCGTCGTCCTGGAGGTAGGCGATGAGGTCGTCGACGATGCCGCCGGTCGCGTCGTCGCAGCAGAGCGTGTACTGCGCCTTGCCCGGGCGGATGCGGCCGAGGTCGTTGGTCAGGGTCGCGTTGACGTACGCCGCGGCGCCCGGCCCGGTGACCATGGCCTTGCCGAGGTGGCTGACGTCGAAGATGCCGACCGCCTCGCGCACGGCGGTGTGCTCCTTGACGACGCCGGTGGAGTACTCCAGGGGCATCGACCAACCGCCGAACTCCGCGAACTTCGCGCCCAGGGCGACGTGCCGGTCGTGCAGCGGGGAGGTGAGCAGGTCTGCGCTGTCCATGTCGGTGAACCTATCGCAGCGCCCGCCGCGCCCATGGTCACCGGTGCGTCCGTCTAGAGTGCCTGCGTGACGTCGTACACCCTCCGCAGCGCCAGCCCCGCCAAGACCCGAGCCGACGCCGTCGTCGTCGGGGTCGTGACCTCGAAGAAGGGACCGTCGCTGGTCGCCGCAGCGGAGGACGTGGCCGACGCCTACGGCCGCAAGCTCCGGCCGCTGCTGGCGACCCTCGGCTTCACCGGCAAGGCCGGCGAGACCGCGAAGATCCCGACCGCCGGCACCATCGCCTCGCCACTGCTGGTCCTGGTCGGCCTCGGCGAGGAGGCCAGGCTGACCCCCGAGGCCGTACGCCGCGGCGCCGGCGTCGCAGCCCGGTCGGTGTCGAACGCCGCCTCGGTGGCGGTCGCGCTGCCGGCCGACACCCCGGAGC
Organism: uncultured Actinomycetota bacterium; assembly: GCA_963721775.1. Taxonomy (GTDB): domain Bacteria; phylum Actinomycetota; class Actinomycetes; order Propionibacteriales; family Nocardioidaceae; genus Nocardioides. The sequence goes on from CAVRMH010000034.1 coordinate 275,324, forward strand.
TGGTGCGTGCGGTGACCGAGGGGCTCGTGCTCGGCGCCTACACCTTCGACACGTACAAGAAGGACACCCGCACCGAGTCGACGGAGCCGGCCGACGTGGTCGTGCTCAGCCCGATCGCCCGGCAGGGCGAGGCGACCGCCGCGTTCGAACGGGCCCAGCTGCTCGCCGCCGCGGTGAACGCCACCCGCGAGTGGGTGAACCTGCCCGCCAACGACCTCAACCCGCCGACCATGGCCGACGCGATCGTGGCGCTGCACAAGGAGGTCACCAAGGGGCGCGGCGCTCCCGCAGGTCGGCATCCAGGTGTGGGACGAGAAGCAGCTCGCCGAGGACGGCTGCGGCGGCATCCTCGCCGTCGGCGGCAGCTCGGCGACGCCGCCGCGCATGGTCAAGCTGACCTGGGCGCCCGAGGGCGCGACCACGCACGTGGCGATCGTCGGCAAGGGCATCACCTACGACTCCGGCGGCTACACCATCAAGCCGCCGGCCTCGATGCTGCACATGAAGGAGGACATGGCCGGCGCGGCTGCCGCCGTCCAGGCCACGCTCCTCATCGCCCGACTCGGGCTCCCGGTCGCGGTCACGACGTACGCCCCGATGGCGGAGAACATGATCTCCGGCGCCGCGATGCGCCCCGGCGACGTACTCACCATGCGCGGCGGCACCACCGTCGAGATGACCAACACCGACGCCGAGGGCCGGCTGATCATGGCCGACGCCCTGGTGATGGCCACCGAGGACGAGCCCGACGTCATCCTCGACATCGCCACCCTGACCGGCCACATGGTGGTCGCGCTCGGCGAGCGGGTCGCGGCGCTGATGGGCTCCGACGAGATCGTCGAGGCACTGCGTACGGCGGCCGCCACCGCGGGCGAGTCGGTGTGGCCGATGCCGATCCCCGAGGAGATGAACGAGCGGATCAAGAGCAGCAAGGTCGCCGACCTGATGCAGCACGACTGGGTGCGCTGGGGCGGCGGGTTGTACGCCGGTGCGTTCCTGCGCGAGTTCGTCGACGGGATCCCGTGGGGGCACATCGACATCGCCGGACCGGGGTTCAACCCGGGCAACGTGCACGGGTACACGCCGAACGGCGGGACCGGGTTCGGGGTCGCGACGATCGTGGAGTACGTCGCCTCGCTGGCCTGAGCGGGTCGCGCGAGCGTGGGGGCTGTCCGGGGCGCTGTCGTAACTCCGCAATTGCAGGGTTGTGACATGTTTCGGGCGCGGATTCGTGTCACAAGTCCGCAATTGCGGGGTTGTGACACGTTTCGCGCGCGGATTCGTGTCAGAACCCTGCAATTGCGGAGTTCTGACAGGCCCGCCCAGCGCCACCCGATGCGCCCGCAGCAGGCTCAGCCGCGGGTGGCCTTGCCCTTCCGCTTGTCGCGCACCGCCACGGTCGGCGTCCCCTCGTCGCGCATCTCGAACAGGTCCACCGCCTTGAGCAGCTTGCTCAGCGAGGCATACCCGTAGTTGCGTGAGTCGAACGACGACTGGTTCGCGATGTGGTTGCCGACCAACCCGATCCGCGCCCAGCCGGACTCGTCCTTGGCGCTCTGCACGGCGTTGCGCAGCAGGGTGACCAGGGCGGCGTCCTGCTTGAGCTTGGCGGTCGGCACCCGCAGCGTCCCGCGGGACGGCGAGACCTCCTCGGTCTCGTCCTCGTCGTTCCTCGTCGGGCACCGCCAGCTGGTCGAGGTAGAGGAACCGCGAGCACGCACTGACGAACGGCGGCGGCGCCTTCTGCTCGCCGAATCCGTAGACCGCGGCGCCCTTCTCGCGCAGGTGCATCACCAGCGGAGTGAAGTCGGCGTCGCTCGACACGATCGCGAACGCGTCGGGGCGGTCGGTGTAGAGCAGCGCCATCGCATCGACGACCATCGCCATGTCCGAGGCGTTCTTGCCCTTGGTGTAGTCGTACTGCTGGATCGGCTTGATCGCCTTGGCGTGCAGGGTCTCCGACCACTGCTTCAGGTGTCCGCTGGTCCAGTTGCCGTACGCCCGCCGCACGTTCGTCTCACCGAAGCTCGAGAGCTCGTTGAGGATGAGGTCGATCTTGGACGCGGGCGCGTTGTCGGCATCGATGAGCAGGGCCACCCGGGGCTTGGACTCCATCCCCGCAGCCTGTCACGTCGCGCCACAACACACGGTTCGCCCCGCCACAACGCACGGCTCGGCCCGCCACAACGCACGGTTCGGCGGGGTTATTGGTTCTTCATGCGCCGGTTGTAGTCGCGCATGCGCTGCGGGATACCCACCACCGCGGCGTCGTACGACGGCACCTGGAACCTGTTCGCGAACGAGTGGGCCCACTGCACCGACGGGACCCGCCGCCGGGTCCACTCCCCGTCGTGCGCGACGAGCAGCAGCGTGACGTCGCTGACCGCCGTCCGGGGCTCGACGAAGCCCTCCACCCCGCGCCGTGTGGTCACGAACTCGCGCAGGTGCTGCTCGTCGGCTGCATCGGAGGCACGCACCGTGGTCGAGCCGGTGCGGTCGCGGTTGCCGCGAGGAGGACGGACACCGGAGCGCTGTCGGAATCGGTCGAACAAACCCATGCCTCCAGTGTGACGCAAGGGCGGTGTGGACAGCGGGAGAGTTAGTGCAAAGATGGGCGTCGGTTCTTTCAGCGATCGGGAGGGTGAGCGTGACCGAGGCGACGACGTCGCAGGCCGGCAACGAGTTCGACATCGTGATCCTGGGCGCCGGGTCGGGCGGGTACGCCTGCGCACTCCGGGCCGCCCAGCTCGGGTTGTCGGTCGCCCTGGTCGAGAAGGGCAAGGTCGGCGGCACCTGCCTCCACGTGGGGTGCATCCCGACCAAGGCGCTGCTGCACGCGGCCGAGGTCGCCGACTCCGCCCGCGAGTCCGAGCAGTTCGGCGTCCGCGCCACGCTCGACGGCATCGACATGGCCGGCGTGAACTCCTACAAGGACGGCGTGGTCTCCCGCCTCTTCAAGGGACTCACCGGCCTCATCAAGTCCCGCGACATCACCGTCGTCGAGGGCGAGGGCCGGCTGACCGGCCCGAACACCGTCGAGGTCGCCGGCACGACGTACACCGGCAAGCACGTCGTCCTCGCCTCCGGCTCCTACAGCAAGTCGCTGCCCGGCCTCGAGGTCGACGGCGAGAAGGTGCTCACCTCCGAGCACGCCCTCGAGCTCGACCGGGTCCCCGCCTCGGTGATCGTGCTCGGCGGCGGCGTCATCGGCTGCGAGTTCGCCAGCGTGTGGCGCTCGTTCGGCGCCGAGGTCACCATCGTCGAGGCGCTCCCCCGGCTCGTGGCGGCCGAGGACGCGGCCATCTCCAAGGTCCTCGAGCGGGCCTTCCGCAAGCGCAAGATCGCCTTCCACACCGGTACGCCGTTCGAGTCGGTCGAGACCACCGACTCCGGCGTACGCGTGACCGTCCAGGGCGGCACCGTCCTCGAGGCCGAGATGCTGCTGGTCGCGGTCGGCCGCGGCCCGTCCACCGACGGCCTGGGGTACGCCGAGGCCGGCGTCGAGATGGACCGTGGCTTCGTGAAGACCGACGAGCGCTGCCGGACCAACGTCGAGGGCGTGTACGCCGTGGGCGACATCGTCCCGGGGCTGCAGCTGGCCCACCGCGGCTTCCAGCAGGGCGTGTTCGTCGCCGAGGAGATCGCCGGCCTCGACGCCGCAGGTGATCGACGAGGCCGGCATCCCCCGGGTCACCTACTCCGACCCCGAGGTCGCCTCGGTCGGCCTCAACGAGGACAAGGCCCGCGAGATCCACGGCGAGGTCGAGACGCTCACCTACGACCTCGGCGGCAACGGCAAGAGCCAGATCCTCAAGACCCAGGGCTTCGTGAAGCTGGTCCGCAAGAAGGACGGCCCGGTCGTCGGCGTCCACATGGTCGGCGCGCGCGTCGGCGAGCTCATCGGCGAAGCCCAGCTGATCTACAACTGGGAGGGGTACGCCGAGGACGTGGCGCCCCTCGTCCACGCCCACCCGACCCAGAACGAAGCACTCGGCGAGGCACACCTGGCCCTCGCCGGCAAGCCGCTGCACGCCCACTCCTGACAGTCACGACAACGAAGGACACTCATGGCCACCGAAGTCACCCTGCCGGCCCTCGGCGAATCCGTCACCGAAGGCACCGTCACCCGCTGGCTCAAGCAGGTCGGTGACAGCGTCGCGGTCGACGAGCCGCTGCTCGAGGTCTCCACCGACAAGGTCGACACCGAGATCCCCTCGCCGGTCGCGGGCACCCTGCTCGAGATCAAGGCGAACGAGGACGACACCGTCGAGGTCGGCGCCGTGCTGGCCATCCTCGGCGACGAGGGCGAGTCCACCGGCGGCGGCGAGTCGCAGGACCAGTCCGGCGGCGAGGAGCAGGAGCAGGCCCCGGCGGAGGAGCCCGCCGAGGAGCCCGAGCAGGCGAAGGCCGAGGAGCCCGCCGCCGCGCAGGAGCCCGCCCCCGCGGGCGAGGAGGCCGAGAAGCCCGCTGCCGAGACCAAGCCCGCCGGTGGCGGCGGTACGTCGGTCACGCTGCCGGCGCTCGGCGAGTCCGTCACCGAGGGCACCGTCACCCGCTGGCTCAAGCAGGTCGGCGACGACGTGGCCGTCGACGAGCCGCTGCTCGAGGTCTCCACCGACAAGGTCGACACCGAGATCCCCTCCCCCGTCGCCGGCACGCTCCTCGAGATCAAGGTCGCCGAGGACGAGACCGTCGAGGTGGGCGCCGAGCTGGCCGTCGTGGGCGACGGCAGCGCCGCCCCCGCGCAGGAGGAGCAGGCCGCACCGCAGCAGGAGCAGGCCGCCGAGCCGGAGCCCGAGCCCGAGCCGGCCCCGGAGCCCGAGCAGAAGCAGCCCGAGCCGGAGCCCGCACCCGCGGCCCAGCCCGCGGCGCCCGCGCCCGCGCCGAGGCCCCCGCAGCACCGGCCGCAGCGACCGGCCGCTCCCGCGGGCGGCGACGGCGACGCGACGTACGTCACCCCGCTGGTCCGCAAGCTCGCCACCCAGCACGGCGTCGACCTCGGCACGGTGACCGGCACCGGTGTCGGCGGCCGGATCCGCAAGCAGGACGTCCTCGACGCCGCCAAGGCCAAGGAGGCGCCGGCCCCGGCCGCCGCTCCCGCGGCGAGCGCTCCGGCGGCCCCTGCCGCCGGCTGCGCCGCGGACGCCGTCGCCGCTGCGCGGCACGACCGAGAAGATGAGCCGGCTGCGCAAGGTCATCGCCACCCGCATGGTCGAGTCGCTCCAGGTCGGCGCCCAGCTGACCACGGTGGTCGAGGTCGACGTGACCGCGATCGCGCGGCTGCGCGACTCGGTCAAGGCCGACTTCCGGCGCGCGAGGGCGTCAAGCTGACCTTCCTGCCGTTCTTCGCGAAGGCTGCGATCGACGCGCTCAAGCAGCACCCGTACGCTCAACGCCGCGATCGACACCGAGAACGGGCGAGGTGACCTACTACGACCGCGAGAACCTCGCCATCGCGGTCGACACCGACGAGGGCCTGCTCACCCCGGTGATCAAGGACGCCGGCGACCTGTCCGATCGCCGGCCTGGCCCGCAAGATCGCGGACGTCGCCGAGCGCACCCGCACGAACAAGATCAGCCCGGACGACCTGTCCGGCGGCACCTTCACGATCACCAACACCGGCAGCCGCGGCGCGCTGTTCGACACCCCGATCATCAACCAGCCGCAGGTCGCCATCCTCGGCACCGGAGCGGTCGTCAAGCGACCGGTCGTGATCGACGACCCGAACCTCGGCGAGACGATCGCGGTGCGCCACATGGTCTACCTCGCGCTGACGTACGACCACCGCCTGGTGGACGGCGCCGACGCGGCCCGCTTCCTGGCCGAGGTCAAGCAGCGCCTCGAGGGCGGCCAGTTCGACGTCTGACCCACGCACCACGCACGACGGCCCGGGACCTGCTGGTCCCGGGCCGTCGGCATTTGGTTTCGAGACGGTCGCAGAGCGACCTCCTCGACCAGCGGTCAGAAGTCGTCGTCGAACGACACCGACCCGCTCACGCCCATCTGGTACGCCGAGACCCGGCGCTCGAAGAAGTTCGAGAGCTCCTGCACGTCCTGCAGCTCCATGAACGCCAGCGGGTTCGGTGACCCGTAGATCGGCTCCAGCCCGAGGCGCAGCATCCGCCGGTCGGCGACGTGCTCGAGGTAGGACCGCATGTCGGCCGACGACAGCCCGGCGACGCCCTGGCCGAGCAGGTCCTCGGCGAACTGCGCCTCGGCGTCGACGCCCTCCCTCAGCATCTGCCGGATCTCGGCGGCCAGCTCGTCGTCGAACAGGTCGGGCTCCTCCTCCCGGACGGTGTCGACCACGTCGAAGGCGAACGCCATGTGCATCGACTCGTCGCGGAACACCCAGTTCGTCCCCGAGGCCAGCCCGTTGAGCAGGCCGCGGGAGCGCAGGAAGTAGACGTAGGCGAACGCCCCGTAGAAGAACAGCCCCTCGATCACCGCGGCGAAGCAGATCAGGTTGAGCAGGAACGCCCGCCGGTGCTCCCGGGTCTCCAGCGCGTCGAGCTCGAAGACCGAGTCGATCCACCGGAAGCAGAAGTCCGCCTTGTGCTTGATCGACGGGATGTTGTCGACCGCCGCGAAGGCCTCGTGCCGCTCCTTCTCGTCGGGGACGTAGGTGTCGAGCAGGGTCAGGTAGAACTGCACGTGCACCGCCTCCTCGAACAGCTGCCGGGAGAGGTAGAGCCGACCCTCGGGCGAGTTCACGTGCTGGTAGAGGTTGAGCACCAGGTTGTTCGCGACGATCGTGTCGCCGGTCGCGAAGAACGCCACCAGCCGCGAGACCAGGTGCCGCTCGGCGTCGGTGAGCCGCTGCAGGTCCTTGAGGTCGGAGTGCAGGTCCACCTCCTCGACGGTCCAGGTGTTCTTGATGGCGTCGCGGTAGCGCTCGTAGAAGTGCGGGTACCGCATCGGCCGCAGGGTGAGGTTCATCCCCGGGTCGAGCAGCATCCGGGTCCGGCTGGTGTCGGTGGCGGGAGTGGGGTCGGTCGTGGTCACTGGCAGGCCTCGCAGTTCTCGGGGTTCTCGAGCGAGCAGGCCAGGGCCTCGCTCGTCGCTCGAGGTGGTGTCGAGACGGCCCTGGCGGGCCTCCTCGACCACCGACGGACGGGGGTCGGCGACGGAGACGGTCGCCTGCTGGATGCGGGTGGCCGGTCGCGAGCGCAGGTAGTACGTCGTCTTCAGCCCGGACTTCCAGGCGTGCAGGTACATCGACGAGAGCTTCCCGATCGACGGCCCGGCGATGAAGAGGTTGAGCGACTGGCTCTGGTCGATGTACGGCGACCGCTCGGCCGCCATGTCGATCAACCCCCGCTGCGGCAGCTCCCACGCGGTCCGGAACAGCGTGCGCACCTCGGCCGGCAGCTGCTCGACACCCTGGACCGAGCCCTCGGCGCGCTTGATCGCCTCGCGCACCTCGGCGGTCCACAGGCCCCGGGCCTTGAGCTCGCGGACCAGCGCGGTGTTGACCTGGAGGAACTCCCCCGACAGCGTCTCGCGCTTGAACAGGTTGGAGACCTGCGGCTCGATGCACTCGTAGCAGCCGGCGATCGAGGCGATGGTCGCGGTCGGCGCGATCGCCACCAGCAGCGCGTTGCGCAGCCCGTGCTCGGCGACCCGCTCGCGCAGCGCCGCCCAGCGCTCGGTCTGGGTCGGCGTCACGCCCCACAGGTCCGGCTGGAGGACCCCGCCGGCCGCCCGGGTCAGGGAGTACGCCGGGTGGGCGCCGTACCGCTCGGCCAGCGTGCAGGAGACCTCGAGCGCGGTCAGGTAGATCTCCTCCGAGATCCGGGTGGACAGCTCGCGCGCCTCGGCGGAGTCGAAGGGCAGCCCGAGCGCGAAGAACACGTCCTGGAGGCCCATCAGCCCGAGCCCGACCGGACGCCAGCGCGGGTTGGACGCCGCCGCCTGCTCGCTCGGGTAGTAGTTGATGTCGATCACCCGGTCGAGCAGCGGCACCGCCGTGCGGACCGTCGCGCGGAGCTTCTCCCAGTCGACCGCCGTCCGCCGGAGGTGCTGGGCGAGGTTGATCGAGCCGAGGTTGCACACCGCGGTCTCGTCGTCGGAGGAGACCTCGATGATCTCGGTGCACAGGTTGGACAGGTGCACCACCGGGCCGCCCGGCTCGTCGCCGGTCTGGTTGCAGGTGCGGTTGGCGGCGTCCTTGAAGGTCATCCAGCCGTTCCCGGTCTGGGCGAGCGTGCGCATCATCTTGGCGTAGAGCTCACGGGCCCGGACCTGCCGCACGTAGCGGCCCTCGGCCTCGGCCCGGCGGTAGGCCTCGTCGAACGCCTCGCCCCACAGGTCCGGCAGCTCGGGGACCTGGTCGGGGTCGATCAGCGACCACGTCTCGTCGGCCTCCACCCGGCGCATGAACTCGTCGGGCACCCAGTTGGCCAGGTTGAGGTTGTGGGTACGCCGCGCGTCCTCGCCGGTGTTGTCGCGCAGCTCGAGGAACTCCTCGACGTCGGGGTGCCACGGCTCGAGGTAGACGCACGCGGCACCCTTGCGGCGTCCGCCCTGGTTGACCGCCGCGACCGAGGCGTCCAGCGTGCGCAGGAACGGCACGATGCCGTTCGACTGCCCGTTGGTGCCGCGGATCAGCGCGCCCCGCGAGCGCACCCGGGAGAAGGCGAGCCCGATGCCGCCGGCGAACTTCGAGAGCCGGGCCACCTGCTGGTAGCGGTCGTAGATCGAGTCCAGGTCGTCGCGCGGGCTGTCGACGAGGTAGCACGAGGACATCTGGGTGTGCCGGGTGCCGGAGTTGAACAGGGTGGGGCTGCTCGGCAGGTAGGCCAGCGACGACATCAGCCGGTAGAACGAGATCGCCTCCCCCGGCGACTGCGCCAGCCCGCAGGCCACCCGGAGCAGGAAGTACTGCGGGGTCTCGATGACCAGCCGGGTGCTCGGGTGGCGCAGCAGGTACCGGTCGTAGACCGTGCGCAGCCCGAAGTACTCGAACCGGCGGTCGGCGCCGGCGTCGACCGCGAAGTCGAGCTTGCGGGCGTTGTCCTTGACGAACGCGGCCGTCTCGTCGCCGATCAGGCCCTCGGCGTGGCCGAGCGCGACCGCCTGGCTGAACGACGCCACGCCCTGGTTGCGGACCTCCTTGTCGACGTACCCGGCCAGCAGCCGCGCCGCCAGCCGGGAGTACGCCGGCTCCTCGCCGATCATCTCCGCGGCGGTCTGGATCGAGAGCCGGTCGAGCTCGGCGGTGGTGGCGCCGTCGTACAGGCCGCTGATGGTGCGGGTGGCCACCCGCATCGGGTCGACCTCGTCGAGGTCGGTGGCGACGCGCTCGACGGCGCGCACGATCTTGTTGACGTCGACGTCCTCGGTGTCGCCGTTGCGCTTGCGCACCTGCATCGTCGTACGCCGTGCGGGTGCGGCCGGAGATGTGCTGGGTGGTGCTGCGGTGACCGTCATGTCTCTCTCCTCGCGAGTCCGGTCGGGACCGGTCCGCACGACACGAGGAGACGACGCAGCAGGGTCCGGAAGACGCAGGACCCTCGGGAGCCGTCGGCCGTCCCTCGCGGCGTCGGACCACCGCACCCGGCGGGTGCGGTGCGCTGGCAGGTCTTCGGACTCGCGGGCACGTCTCCCGGCACCTCCCGGTGCCGCTCGACCCCTACTGGCCGTCGCTTCCCAGACGCCTCCCTCGCGGAAGGCCTCCAGTGCTTCGTGACGGCTGTCGTTCCCACTCACCGCTGCGGGGCAGTCCCGGACTCACACCGGGTTCCCTCTTGCCTCGATCCGCACCAGGCGGCTCGAACCAGCTGCCCGAGCAGCATATGTAGGGGTGGCACCTCGATGTCGGACCCACATGTTGTGTCGGCGTGTCGGCCTTGGTCTGCATGACAGAGTGACGCCATGCAGATCGTGATCGCCGGCGCCTCGGGGTTCCTCGGGTCCCACCTGTCCACCGCGCTGCGCGGTCGCGGCCACGACGTGACCCCGCTGGTACGCCGCCCGGCCGGGGCCGGCGAGTCCCGCTGGGACCCGTACGCCGGCCAGATCGACCAGGCCGTCATCGAGGCCGCCGACGTGGTGGTGAACCTGGCCGGCACCCCGACGGCCGGCAACCCGCACTCGAAGAAGTGGGCCGACGGCATGCGCGGCGAGCCGGGTCACCACGACCGCGGTGCTGGCCGACGCGGTGGCGCGGGCGGAGTCGCGGCCGGCGTTCCTCGCCGGCAGCGGCATCGGCTACTACGGCGACCACGGCGACGAGGTGGTCGACGAGACCACCGACGTCGCGCGGCGACGCGTTCCTGACCGCGCTGACCCGCGACTGGCAGGCGGCCACCGCCCCGGCCGCGACGGCCGGGGCCCGGCTCTGCGTGCTGCGCACCGCGCCGATCATCGACCGGTCGAACCCGCCGCTCAAGCAGCTGCTGCCGACCTTCCAGCTCGGCCTGGGCGCGCGGCTCGGCGACGGCCGGCAGTACATGCCGATCATCTCGCTGCGCGACTGGCTGGACGCGGTCGTGTTCCTGGCCGAGAGCGACACCGCGAGCGGGCCGTTCAACGTGTGCTGCCCCGACACCCCGACCAACGGCGAGTTCACCGACGCGCTGGCCACGGCGGTCGGTCGCCGGGCCCGGCTGGCGGCACCGAGGTTCGTGCTCGAGCGGGCCGCCGGCCGACTCTCCAACGAGCTGCTCGGCTCGGTCCGGTCGACGCCGGCCGCGCTGCTGGACGCCGGACACACCTTCCGCGACGAGGACGCCCGCGACGTGATCGCCGCGGCGCTCAGCGACTGACCGCGTGCCCGCACGACCGAGTCACCGCACCGTGGCCATCAGCCACCTCCCCCCACGCCGGACCAGGGTGAGCGTCCGCTCCGAGGGCCGGTCGACCGGCAGCCGGGCGAGCGCCGTGCCGTCCGGACGCACCGCCACCCCGCCGACCAGCCGGTCGGTCACCCGCAGCACCACCCGGCGCGGCCCGGCCGCCACCACCGACCAGGCCAGCACCTGCATCCGCATCCCCTCGACCTGGAGGCCGCGCGCCGCGTAGCGCCGCAGCGCCGCGACGTCGCGCCCGCCCGGCCGCGCTGCCCGGCAGGTAGAGCGCGCGCAGGTCGGCCACGCTCCCCCGCGCCCAGGCCGCCGACCGCCGGGCGTCCCACCGGGCCAGCACCCGGCGCTCCGGCCCGGCCCGCTCCGGGATCGTGGCGGCGGTCCGGGTGACCGGGACCGCCGCGGCCGGCGCGGGCGACGGCCCCGGGCCTGCCCGACCGAGCACCTGCCACAGGCTGCCGGCCACCACGGCGAGGGCACCGACGGCGAACACGGCCACCAGGAGCGAGCGACGTACGGTCATGCCCTCCACTGTGCGCCGCGGCGCCGACGGTCGCATCCGGTCGTCCACAGGCCCCTCCGGCGGCCGGAGTAGGGTCGTCGCCGTGGCTCTCGACTTCCGCATCGCCGGCCTCGGTGACGACGCCCTCGACTACCTCGCCGCGTGGGACCTCCAGCGCGAGGTGCACGCCGCGGTCGTCGACGGCGCCGCCCGACACCGTCCTCCTGCTCGAGCACCCGCCGGTGTTCACCGCCGGCAAGCGCACCGACCCGCACGAGCGCCCGGCCGACCCCGGCGGCGCCCCGGTCATCGACGTCGACCGCGGCGGCAAGATCACCTTCCACGGCCCCGGACAGCTCGTGGGCTACCCGATCGTCCGGCTGCCCGACCACGTCAAGGTCGTCGACTACGTACGCCGCATCGAGGAGGCGCTGATCGCGGTCTGCGCCGACTTCGGCGTCACCACTGCCCGGGTGCCCGGCCGCAGCGGCGTCTGGCTGCAGGCCGACGAGCGCGGTCCCGAGCGCAAGATCGCCGCGATCGGGCTCCGGGTCAGCCGGGGCGTGGCGATGCACGGCTTCGCCCTGAACTGCGACGTCGACCTCGGGTGGTACGACCGCTTCGTGCCCTGCGGCATCGCGGACGCCGGCGTCACCTCGCTGACCACCGAGCTCGGCCGCGACGTCACCGTGCACGACGTGCTGCCCTCGGTGGAGGAGCACCTCGCCGACCTGCTGGCCTGGGGCGACTACAACCCCACCGCCGACTACGAGCCCCGGCCGGAGCCGCCGCGGATCGCGCTGGTGCGCCCGCGGCCCGCCTGACCCGTCGCCCCGCGCACGCTCGGCATCCCCGGCGCGGCTCCGCCGCGCGCCCCGGCGTACCTGCCACGATCATCCGACGTCGGGGAGGGACCGCGGCGCGGGAGCTCGGGGGATGCACGTGAGCGATCTGGTCATCGAGACGCAGGGGCTGAACAAGACGTTCCGCACCCGCAACGGAGCGGTCCGCGTCGCCGTGCGCGACCTCGACCTGGCGGTGCCCGCCGGCGGGGTGCACGGCTTCCTCGGGCCCAACGGCTCCGGCAAGACCACCACGATCCGGATGCTGCTCGGGCTCTCCCGCCCGACCCGCGGCACGATGCGGCTCTTCGGCCGGGACGGTGCCCCGGCACCTGCCCGACGTGATGCCGCAGATCGGCGCCGTGGTCGAGTCCCCGAAGTTCTCGCCGATGTTCACCGGCCGCCAGAACCTCCTGCTGCTGGCCGGCTCGATCGGGGAGCCCGCGAGCCGCGTCGACGAGGCGCTCGAGACGGTGTCGCTGCGCGGCCGCGACGGAGACCGCTACAAGTCCTACTCGCTCGGCATGAAGCAGCGACTGGCGATCGCGGCCACCCTGCTCAAGCAGCCGCAGCTGCTGATCCTCGACGAGCCGACCAACGGCCTCGACCCGGCCGGCATCCGCGAGATCCGCGAGACCATCCGCGACCTCGGCGCGCGCGGCGTCACCGTGCTGCTCAGCTCCCACATCCTCGCCGAGGTGCAGCAGGTGTGTGACTCCGCGACGATCATCGGCCACGGCCGGATGCTCGCCTCGGGCCGCGTGGAGGAGCTGATCGGCACCAGTACGACGTACCGCGTCGTGGTCGCCGACCCGGCCGCCGGGGCGCGGCTGCTGGAGTCGGCCGGGCACGGCGTCCGCGTCGAGGGCCCGGTCCTCGTGGTCGACACCCCCGGGCCACCCGAGGCGATCACCAGGACGCTCGCCGACGGCGGGGTCTACCTCGCCGAGCTGGTGCCCGTGCGCGCCGACCTCGAGTCGGTCTTCCTCGCAGCTGACCGAGGAGTCGACCGCTCGGCCACGGCCAGGACCTCGGCGCGAAGGAGGCCGTCCGATGAGGCTGCTCACCGTCGAGCTCACCCGGCTGCGCTGGCGCCGCGCCGTGGTCATCCTGCTGGCCGCCAGCGTCGTGCTGCCCGCCCTGCTCTGGGTCGGGCTGGCCTGGAACACCCGCCCGGTCTCGGACGCGGAGATCCGCGAGGCCAAGGAGATGGTGGCCCGGAACGCCGAGATGAACGCGCGAGCAGATCAAGGACTGCATCGCGAACCCGCGAGACTTCGGGATCCCGCCGGGCGACGACCCCGCCACGACGTGCCCGGAGGTCTTCGGCTTCGGCGAGGAGAGCTACGAGAACTACCTCTACCGCCAGCCGCTCGACGTCGGCCAGGAGCGCGAGGGCACCGGCCTGGGCGTGATCAGCATCCTCGTCGCCCTGGTGATGCTGATCGGCACGACGTTCGCCGGGCACGACTGGAACAGCGGGTCGATGAGCAACCAGCTGCTGTTCGAGCCGCGGCGGCCGCCGGGTGTGGGGCGCCAAGGCGGGGGCGGTCGTTCCTCACCGGGCTCGTGGTCGGCGCGGTGGTGCTGGCCGCCTTCTGGGGCGCGGTCTGGCTGCTCGCCGGCGCCGCGCGACGTGCAGGGCACCGGCCACGAGTGGGAGCTGATCCGCGACTCCTCGCTGCGGGCCACGCTGCTCATCGCCGGGGCCGGCGTGGGCGGCTACGCGCTGACGATGTTCTTCCGGAGCACCGTCGCGACGCTCGGCATCATGTTCGCCGTCGCCGTCGGTGGGCCAGGCGGTCGTCGCCGCGGTGCTCGGCAACGCCTCCGTCCGCTGGCTGGTCCCGACCAACATCGCGGCGTACCTCTTCAACGGCTACTACTACTACGACGGCAGCGACAGCTGCGTCCAGACAGGCGACGGGATGGTCCAGTGCGGGGGTGGTATGGCGCACCTCGGGCTGGCCGCCGGGGCGACGTACCTCGGTGTCCTGCTGCTGGTCGCGGCGGCCCTCTCGGTGTGGTCCTTCCAGCGCCGCGACGTGCCCTGATCGCCTGCCCGCAGGGGCCTCGGACGCCCGTCACCCGAATTGGGCGGCCGCACCCCGCGGCGTACAGTGACGCTCGTGACCCAAGCCCCCACCGCCCCCGACGGACGCAAGCTGCTGCGCCTCGAGGTCCGCAACGCGGAGACCCCGATCGAGCGCAAGCCCGAGTGGATCAAGACGCGGGCGAAGATGGGTCCGGAGTACACCGCCCTGCAGAACCTCGTGAAGTCCGAGGGCCTGCACACGGTGTGCCAGGAGGCCGGCTGCCCCAACATCTTCGAGTGCTGGGAGGACCGCGAGGCGACGTTCCTCATCGGCGGCGACCAGTGCACCCGCCGCTGCGACTTCTGCCAGATCGACACCGGCAAGCCGCAGCCGCTCGACCGCGACGAGCCCCGCCGGGTCGCCGAGTCGGTGCAGAAGATGCAGCTGCGCTACGCCACCATCACCGGCGTCGCCCGCGACGACCTCGAGGACGGCGGCGCCTGGCTGTACGCCGAGACCGTGCGCGCGATCCACGAGCTCAACCCCGACACGGGCGTCGAGAACCTCATCCCCGACTTCAACGGCAAGCCCGACCTGCTCGCGCGAGGTGTTCGAGTCGCCGTCCCGAGGTGCTCGCGCACAACGTCGAGACGGTGCCGCGCATCTTCAAGCGGATCCGCCCGGCCTTCCGCTACGAGCGCTCGCTCGACGTGCTGACCCAGGCCCGCGACGTTCGGCCTGGTCACCAAGTCCAACCTGATCCTCGGCATGGGCGAGACCCGCGAGGAGGTCTCGCAGGCGCTGAAGGACCTCCACGCCGCCGGCACCGAGCTGATCACGATCACGCAGTACCTCCGCCCCTCGCCTGCGCCACCACCCGGTCGAGCGGTGGGTCAAGCCGGAGGAGTTCGTCGAGCTCGCGGCCGAGGCCGAGGAGATCGGGTTCTCCGGCGTCCTCTCCGGTCCGCTGGTCCGTTCGTCGTACCGAGCCGGTCGCCTGTACCGTCAGGCCCTGGACAACCGCTCCTGACCCGAGAAGGCACACGCATGTCGACCCCCGTTGATCCGGACAAGATGAGCCGGCGCCAGCAGATCGTCCAGACCTACCGCATGGCGAAGAAGTCGGACACCCGGCTGCCGCTGTGGCTGCTGCTCTCCTTCGTCGTCGGTGCCGCCGTCGGCTTCGGCCTGTTCTTCTTCCTGCCCGGCCCCGGCCTCATCTGGGGCATCGCCGGCGGGATCCTGCTCGGCTTCCTGGCGATGATGATCGTCTTCGGCCGCCGCTCCGAGCGGGCGGCGTACTCCCAGATGGAGGGCCAGCCCGGCTCCGCCGCGGCCGCGCTCAACATGCTGCGCCGCGGCTGGAAGGTCGACCCCGCGATCGGCTTCACCAAGCAGCAGGACGTCGTGCACCGCGTCGTCGGCCCTCCCGGCATCGTCCTCGTCGGCGAGGGCAGCTCCCCCGCCCGGGTCAAGCAGCTGCTCGTCAACGAGCGCCGCAAGCACGAGCGGGTGGCCGCCGACACGCCGATCCACGAGGTCGTCTGCGGCCGCGGCGAGGGCCAGGTGCCGCTCCCCCAGCTGGTGCGCCACGTGAAGAAGCTCGGCAAGGGGCTCAAGCCGGCCGAGATGACCGACCTGCTCTACCGGATCAAGGCGCTCGACGCGAACCGCTCGAACATCCCGCTGCCCAAGGGTCCGGTGCCGACCAGCATGAAGGGCCACCGGGGCAACCTGAAGGGTCGCTGACCGGTCCTCCCCGGCCCCTCGGCCCGGGTGCGCCCTAGCGGGGTGCCGAGAGCCGGCGCAGCTCGTCCACCGTCGCGGTGGCGGTGCCCAGCACCATGTCGTGCAGCCCGCGCCCGTCCGGGCGGAAGACCAGCGGCGGGATGACCAGGCAGATCATCACCGAGCGGGCCAGCGCCAGCAGCAGGTTCGGCGGACGGCCGGTGCCGTCGAGCCGGATCACCCGGAGCCGGGTGGCGAGCTGGCCGAACGAGCCGCCCGCGAGCGTGGTCAGCACCGCGGCCTCCACGGCGTACACGCCCATCGTGTAGAAGCCCGACCAGCGGCTCTCGCTCCAGCCGGCCGGCCCCATGACCAGCAGCACGACCAGCGTCGAGGCGGTCCAGTCGACGAACAGCGCGAGGATCCGGCGGGCCCACGAGGCGGTGGCGAAGGGAAGGCTCAGGCACGGCCGAACCCTAGCCCGCGGCCCCGGCGAAATCGAGCACCGGCCATCTGTTACATCGCCGAAACAAACCGGATACGGTCAAGAAACTGCCCCTGACTACGTTGCAGGGGTCCGGATGCAACGTCGCACCCGGCCCTCATCTCGCACAGACTCAGGTCGGGACGTCCTCCGTCACGGCCAAGGAGGACGAATGTTCGCAAACAGCGACGAGCTGCTGAAGTACATCAAGGACGAGGGCGTCGAGATGGTCGACGTCCGCTTCTGCGACCTGCCCGGCGTGATGCAGCACTTCACGGTCCCTGTCTCCTCGTTCGACCAGTCCGTCTTCGACGACGGCCTGAACTTCGACGGCTCCTCGATCCGTGGCTTCCAGGCCATCCACGAGTCGGACATGTCGTTGTTCCCGGACCCGACCACGGCGTACCTCGACCCGTTCCGCACGGCGAAGACGCTGGTCGTCAACTTCTTCATCCACGACCCGCTCACCGGTGAGGCCTACTCCCGCGACCCGCGCAACATCGCGCGCAAGGCGATGGCCTACCTCGCCAGCACCGGCATCGGCGACAAGGCCTACTTCGCCCCCGAGGCGGAGTTCTACGTCTTCGACTCGGTCCGCTTCGAGACCACGACCGAACGCGGGCTTCTACCACATCGACTCCGAGGCCGGCGCCTGGAACACCGGCTCCGAGGACAACAACCGCGGCTACAAGGTGAAGTACAAGGGCGGCTACTTCCCGGTGGCGCCGTACGACCACTTCGGCGAGCTGCGCGACGAGATGGTCATCGAGCTGGAGAAGTCCGGCCTCCAGGTCGAGCGTGCCCACCACGAGGTCGGCACCGCCGGCCAGGCCGAGATCAACTACAAGTTCGACGAGCTGCTCAAGGCCGCCGACGACGTGATGAAGTTCAAGTACATCGTCAAGAACGTCGCCTGGCGCAACGACAAGACCGCGACCTTCATGCCGAAGCCGATCTTCGGCGACAACGGCTCGGGCATGCACTGCCACCAGTCGATCTGGAACGACGGCGAGCCGCTGTTCTACGACGAGACCGGGTACGCCGGCCTGTCCGACATGGCGCGCTACTACATCGGCGGCATCCTCAAGCACGCCCCGTCGCTGCTGGCGTTCACCAACCCGACGGTGAACTCCTACCACCGCCTGGTGCCGGGCTTCGAGGCCCCGATCATCCTGGTCTACAGCCAGCGCAACCGCTCGGCCTGCGTGCGCATCCCGATCACCGGCGCGAACCCGAAGGCCAAGCGCATCGAGTTCCGCTGCCCCGACCCGTCGGCCAACCCGTACCTCGCCTTCTCGGCGCTGCTGCTGGCCGGCCTCGACGGCATCAAGAACAAGATCGAGCCGCCGCACGCCGGTGGACAAGGACATCTACGAGCTGCCGCCGGACGAGATGGCCGAGATCGACCAGGTCCCGACCTCGCTGGACTCCGTCCTCGACTCGCTCGAGGCCGACCACGAGTTCCTCACCGAGGGCAACGTGTTCACCCCGGACCTGATCGAGACGTGGATCGACTACAAGCGCACGAACGAGATCCTGCCGGTGCAGCAGCGCCCGCACCCGCACGAGTTCGAGCTCTACTACGACATCTAGAGCCCGACTAGCCCTCTGACCTGCGGCGTTAGGTTCAGCCTCCTCCCGCAGTCCGCAGATAGTCCGCACGAGCCGCCATCACCACATCGATGGCGGCTCGTGTGCTGTCGTCAGAGTCCGGCCACAGGTGGCCGTAGGTGTCGAGGGTCGTCTTGGCGCGATCGCGTGCCGCAGCCGCGCCTGGACGACCTTCACGTCTGCTCCGCTGGCGATCAGGAGCGAGGCGAAGTAGTGCCGCAGGTCGTGGTAGCGGAACGTCGGCGGCAAGCCCGGGGACCTTGGCCCGAGCGGCGCGGATGGCCCGCTCGAGAGTCCACGGGCGCGAGCTGGCTGCCCCCACTCGTTCGCCAGCACGGTCTCCGCCAGACCACTGCGCCACGTGCGCCGAGAGCGTCGAGCGCAAGGCTCTGCGGGATACGGAACGGCGGTCAGCGATGTCTCGCTCTTGAGCGGGTCCGCCGGAGTACTGCACGCGCCGGCGACACGACACCGCGCATGAAGTCCACGTCGAGCACCCGGAGGCCGCACGCCTCGGCGAGCCGGAGGCCCGACGAAGGCGCCCAGTAGCACGGCCGTGCGCAGGTGCTCCGGCATTGCGTCGTGAAGCGCCCAGACCTGCTCAGTCGTCGCCACGTAGGCCTTGCTTGCGCCGCCCCTGGTGACGTGCGGCGCGAGCACGGCGACTTCGGCACCAGGCCGTCATGCACGGCGTCGCGAGAACTGAGCGCGAGCCGTGCATGGAGTGCGTAGACGTAGGAATCGACAGGCCCTCAGCCGCGGCGGAGGTCCATGTCCGACGGGACGGACGGCGCCGAGCGGCATCGTCCCGAAGGCCGCGCGGATCCGGGCGATGTGAACCTCGGCTTGCCGCACCTGGCTTGCGCAGCTCGCGGCCGAAGGCACGTCGATGCGCGGTTTCCGCGGTAGCCCTCGAGCCAGGTGTCACACCACTCCCTACGGTCGTCCGCGCCTGCCGGGGTGCGACGTGCATCCCAGAGACGAGCTTGGCTGTCTGCTCGTCCAGCCAGTTCTGCGCGTCTGTCCTGCGGGTGAAGTGGCGCGCGTGCTCCTTGCCGGCCTCGTCGCGGTAGCGTGCCAGCCACTTGCCGTTGTCGCGCTTCTTGATGCTGGCCATCAGTCTTCCTCCAGCCGCTCCAGGAGCCCGCGGGCCACGGGTGTCATCCTGCCGCCCTTCCGCCCCTGCGTGATGCCCTCGAACAGCACTTTCGCACACACAGAGGTGTCAGGTTCGCTTGGACAAGCCGAGGCCGAGGTCAGAAGGTGACAGGCCGTGATGACCGCCGCCGAAGCGCACAACGCACTGCGTTCTCGCGATGCAGGGCCGTGGAGGAGGGCGGGGGGACCCCTCAGCGGCGTCCTAGCGGACCGCGTGTGAGGCCTGCGTAACCCGAGGATAGTTCAGACATTTCGCGCGCCCGGCCATCACCGCCACGCGAGCGTCGCGGAGGGCGGCATGTGAGTGCGCTCATTCGCTGTCTAATGGGGTCAGGTCACCCCAGCCCTTCCGGTTGGCGTAGGGGACCATCACAAGTCCAAGGATGATGAAGGGCACCGCAAGGTTGAGTTCGCTGGCTGCGGAGGACTGCCACGTAGTCCCGTCGACCAGCCCGCCGACACGCGCCACGTCATTCGAGAGACCGTGCATCGCGATTGCCAGCATCGTCGCTTGACCGGCGCGTGCCCAGAAGAACGTGATGACCACGGACATCGCTACGATCTTGATGGTGAAGGCGCTGAGATAGGCCAACCCGCCCCAGAGGCCGAAGTCGAGGAAGGCGTCGTACTTCACCGGGAAGTGCCATGAGGCCCAGGCCAAGCCCACGATCAGGGAGGCGACCAAGGGTCCCCGGGTCCGAAGCAGGACGGGTAGCGCGAAGCCGCGCCAGCCGTTCTCCTCCAACAGCGCTCCGGCGTCGAGGAACATGGCCACGGGCAGCAGCGCGAGCATGCTCCACGAGAAGTGCCAGGTGAAGTCGTGTGGCATGAAGGCTTGGTGCAGCAGCCCGCTGAGGACATTGCAGGCCGAGAAGACGCCGACAACGGTGATCCAGATCCGGATGCCCCTGCGCGCCCCCACCTCGTTCGACCATGGACGGAACCTGCTGCCGACAACGCGCAGCAGCCTGCGCCCTCCATGGATGCGCGCAACGATGAGGACGGCGAGGTCGGGCGCGGCCACCTGAGCGAGCGCCAGCGTGACGCCAAGGAGTGCGGCTGGATACACGACCACAACGCGGACGGCGGTGAGAAGGTCGGAGCTAAAGTCAATCCCGGCCTTGGTCAGGCCCTTGTCGATAGCCCCATCGGCACCGGTCAGCAGGAATGCGACGCCCAGTACGACCTCCAGCGCGACCGCGACCAGCCAGAACGTCAGCACGGGGCGACGCGGCAGCTCAACCGCTATCGAGTCCGCGGCGGCGTCTGGCGCGCTCAAGGATCCCATATCACCAGCGTTCTTCAACGGCCTCCGATTGACCATCGGGGCACCCCCTGAGGGACCCCTGACGCGCTCCCACGGCGCCCGCGTATCGGCCAGGAGCGTGGGCATGCGAGCGTCTCGAGCCAAGTTGGGCCCGCACCCGGGGACCCCTCCCCTCCCCCCTTGTAGCGCCTAAAGGTGCTGCTGTTGTCCTTCTGTACGGGTCTGGGACTTTGGCGTTGTCGCCCCGGAGTGGTGCATGCGTCGGACCCGCGTGGGGCACAGACCAGTCCGCATGGCTCGGGCTGCACTGGGGGCTCCAGCAGGCGCCGTTTCGATCTGACGGGGAAGCCGCTGGAGGGCGCCGCCCGGCTCTCCCCGGGCGGCGTCGCAGTGTTCAACACGCGAACGCCGGCATCGAAGGCAACTTGGTGCGCAGTCGTTGCCAGAGCATGAACCAAGCAGACGGGGGTACCAGAACCGAAGCGGGAGGGGCAAGACAGAAGGGGACTGTCGCCATGCCAATCTACGAATACAACAGGGACAACTACGGCGAAGACCCGGCGGGAAATCCACGCTGGGCGTTCATCGTCGGCGCCGTGGCCGGGGCCTTGGCCGGCGCGTTGCTAGTTGCCTTCGTGTGGCTGGGAGTAGCCGGCCCAGGTTCAGGTGACGACCCGCCGCCGGATCATGAAGGGTCCAGACCCGCGGCACTCCACTCCAACTCGCCAGCCACAGATGGGCCTGCGAACGCCGATGAGACCTCGACCGAGCTAGAGCGGTGCCGAGAAGTGTTTGCGGCGCAGAGTGCCCCCCTCCGGGCGGCGTCGGCCTCCCTCGACCAGTGGGAAGTGCACATCGGTGCCATGAACAAACTCGTGACGGGGGCGATCACGCTCAACCAGGCCACGCAGTTCTGGAACCAGACCCGCGTCGGCGCCGCCACGAAACTGAAGGGCTTCGATTCCGCGCTCGATGGCTTTCAACAGCGCAGCGCACGCTGCCCGGAACCCAGCAGCTCGGGGGCAGGTCTTCTCCCGGAACGTCGCGACTGCTACCGCGCAGTGTCGGCCCGGAACGAGGCCCTTCGGCTGGCCACCGTCTCTCTTGGGACATGGCGGAATCACGTGCACCACATGGAAATGCTCCGTAAAGGAGAGATGACCGCCCAGCAGGCCACCAGCCTGTGGCTGCAGAGCTGGCAGCAGGGGAACGACGAGGTGCACGCCTACCGCGCCGCGGCGCGAGCAGCCAACGGCAAGACCTGCTGAACAGGGGTGCTCCCGAGGGCTTGTGTGCGGTTCGCCGACGAATCATGCTCAGTCCACATCCCGGTGGCACGGGAGGACTCTCGGACGGGCCGCCCGCCCTGAACGGGGGTGGGGGCGGGCGGCCCCATCGACACGGATGTGAGACAGCCCCGTCGAATCGGGGGGAACTCGAGGGGCAGCATCCGTGACGGCAGCGGACCTTCCGGCTTGGCTGGCAGCACGCGAACCCACGGGGATCGGGTGGGACATTTCTACTCCGAGACAACGGTTTCACCAGTCTTCGGCTTTGTCGAGGGTCAGTTCAGCGTGCCCTCGACGCGGAGAGGCTGCGTCCCCCGGAACGTGTCCGGGGCGACGCAGCCCTTCCCCCGTTGCATTGGCTCGGTCCTGAATGGACGGGCCCGCGCCAGGGAAGTAGCTGGCTCGAGACTGAGCGGGAAATATGCCAAAAGTCCCTACCCCGGTTCGCACATCGCACCCCAATTCTGTGCTTAGCGATGTGCGTGTCGGATGCGGAGCAGCGGCTGCTGGGACGCGCCTTCACAAGCCGGCGTGGAGCGCACTGCCAGGACAGCCTGGCCCGGTCGCCGTTGGACCGCCTCGCCCCACGGCTCGGGGCAGGGGGCAAGGCGGCGGTTCGGGGAACGTCCCGGTGACCATGTGGGGGGATTGGACCCGAGACGACGCTCCAGCGCCCCGAGCGCCGGAGCTCCCTCCCCTCCTTCGACGGTAGGACTCTTGCAGCCGGACAGGCAATCGCCCGGACAGGTTCCTAGCGGAACCCCAGCAAAGGATCACTGGGGCCTAGGCGAAGTGCCGCCCAGTGTGCGCAGCAGGTCCGCCGGGAACGTGCCGATGCGGTTCTCGGCCGGGGCGATCGAGTACCCGACGTCGGCCGTCCAGGTGCCGTCATCGTGCTGGACCCACATGCGGACTTCGGCAGGTACCCAGTGGCCGTCAACCAGCGCCTCGCACTCCGGCCGGTCGGCGGGCTTGTGAACGATGTGTCGGGGCATGAGCTCATGGTGAGCGTCGACACCGACAGCCCTGGTCGCCGGAAGAGCCCCGGTTCTATCCTCGAAGATCATCGAGCGCGCAGCGCCGGGAGGTAGCCATGGTCTGGTGGGTAATCGTAGGCATTGTGATCGTCGCCGGTGTCGCGCTGGCGTGGTGGACAAGCGGACGCGCCAAGAAGGGTCTCGCCTCCGACGCGACCTCGGCCAGCTACGAACACGAGAGGTTCCAGCGCGGCACGGACGGCAGATCCGGAACCTGACCGCGGCCGGTAGAACACCCGGCCTCGTTAGCGGGCGTTGCGTCAGTAGGGGCGCCGCCCCGGCGAACGGGGGGACCAAGCCGAGGCGACGCCGGCCCGAGCTAGGACCTGGCCAGAATGGCCCGCGGTCCTATCGGCTCCTCAAATGGAGAAGCTGCGTCGCCCCTGCACAACGGCCGTGACGACGCAGCTTTCGTTCCCCCGTTCGGTGCACATCGGGACTTGCTCGAAGCCCCGCGCCGATGACGCTAGCCGCTCCAGAGCGGGCAGTGAATAGGCCAATGGGGCCATTGCGGGCGGGACGTCAGCCCAAGCTCATTCGTCGTCCTCAATCACGGGGTCTTGTCCTTTCGCGAGCCGCCGCCACACATCCGCGTCATACACGGCTTCGCCCGCACGACGCCGCGCAGACAACCACGCCAGCCGGTAACGCTCGGCACGATCCGCGGACGGGTTTTCGGTTGGGGGCATCAGTACTGCCCGTAGTCGGTCACGACGACCTGCGGTTGAGTCAGGTAGTCGTACCAGACGAGGAAGCTCACCATCGAGATCAACATCAGCGCCACGCCATGGCCCGGTCGCCTGGTGAGCAGCACACAGCCAATGATGAATCCAGCTAGCGGGAAGATCACGGCCAGGACGTATCCGCTACCGATCAGCACGGAGTTGGTGCCGTCAGTGGAACCCGCGTCCGCCTCCATAGTTGAATCGGCGGGAGCAATGTGATCTGTCCAAGCGGTGCCATCCCAGTAGCGACGTGTCGCCACCATGGTCGGATGTGGATACCAGCCTGCGGGCGGCAGTGCACGCGCGGGCATTGATGAGATGGACTCGGTCTGCTCTCGCTCGTGAGCAGCCAGCATCTCGGCTATGGCCTGTTCTTGCCGTTCGGTCCTGTGGTCGCGGCTTGCGGCGCCTGTGTCCCCGTTCACGCGACGAGTATCAGTAAGGACGTGCCATTCGCGCAGGAGAACCCTCTATCCGAAGGATCCGGAAGTTACTACAGATCTGGAGCGACCTCCTCCGATCTTCCAGGTCGCCAGTCCGCAGATAGTCCGCAGGACGTTCGTAAACAGCCACCGCTTGCCAACACCCTCACTCGACGTATCCACAGGTCAGGGAGCACTTGCTCAAACAGCCAACGACAACCACCTTCGGGGGGCGAGTTCGAGCTCTACTACGACATCTAGAACACTGTTCGATCAACTTACTCGAGTTTGATCGAACGCTGAGGGCCCCGGAGAATCCTTCGGGGCCCTCGTTGCTTGTGCGGGCCGTGACGATCAGAAAGCTGCCACGCCGACCCAACAGTTCGGCCATGCTGGTGCGTTAGGGGTCCGAAAGGGGGCTCCATGAGCACCACCGCAGACTTCAGCGAGTACGTCGCCACGCGCCGGCCGCAGTTGTACCGCACGGCATGCCTGCTTTGCGGTGACCCGCACCGTGCTGAAGACGTCGTGCAGGACGCGCTCGCGCGGCTCTACGCCGCATGGGACCGAGTCTCCCGGGTGCACAACGTCGACGGCTACGTCCGCCGGATCATCGTCAACGCGCACTACAGCGACCGACGCAGACCCTGGCGCCGAGAGTCCGCTTCGGAGCCGCGCGAGGTCGCCCTCCAACCGGGCTTCCCGGTGGAGGACGCCGACGCCATCCAGACCGCACTCTTCTCCCTCCCAGCGGGCCAGCGCCGCGTGATCGTGCTGCGCCACATCTGGAACCTCACCATCGAGGAGACCGCCGCGGAGCTCCGCATCAGTCCCGGAACCGTCAAGAGCCAGAACGCCGACGCGATCGCCGCACTTCGCACCACCCTCGCGCCGGACTTCCGGCCCGCACTCGTGGAAGGAGACGAACGATGACCAGCGAGTCCGACACCTTGGCCCGCCTCCTGGACTACCACGACCACATCGATGTGCCGCCCGTGGCCATCGAGGACGACGTACGCCGAGGGCGCAGGCGCGTCCGCCGCACCAAGGGGCTGATCGCCGGCGGCGCGGCTCTCGCAGTCGCGACCGTCGTCGCCACGATCTTCCTACCCCTACCGAGATGCCGAGTCCTACCCCGACCGAGAGCGTCACGCCCGAGCCGGGCTGGCTGGCCGCGGTCCGCGATGGCAAGTCCTGGCCACTGGTGACCCCCGAGCGAACCGAGGTCGGGTCCCACCTCGGGCTCGGCAGCGAAGGGCTCGGTTGGGTCGACGATGCAAGCGACGCCGAGGTCGGCCTCGTCGACATCCGATACGTTGCCTCCGAGGCACGCTTCCCGGTCGGCGGCCACGCGATTACCGGCGAGTGGCGGATCAGCCTCGCCGAGAGGTGGCCGGGGTCGACAGAGATAGGCCCGGCCGACGGCGTCGTCGAGTACGGCATCGTGGTGGACACCGACGGCGACCGCGTCGCGGACTGTCAGATCGGCATCAACGACGACGCGCGACAGGTGCACGGCTACGGGGACTACCGGGTCTGGGTGACGAACCTCCGCACCGGCCTCACCAAGGAGCAGGTCGGCGGGCCTTACGGGCTCCCGATCGACTTCGCCCTCCCCGACGAGGCGAGTGAGTACGTCGCCTTCTTCTTCCTGACCCACGGACAGCCTTGCGACTTCCGCGGGCCGATCCACTACTACGCCTACGCCTCGGCAACCGACGTGGACGGACACGTCACCGCCTGGGACTTCGCCCCCGACGCAGCCTGGCTCGAGGGAACGGACAAGGAGTGATGCGCGCAAAGATCGGCGCCGCAGGCCCCGTAACCCTGCTCGGTGCCACCCTGCTGGTGCTGACCGCGTGCTCGGGGCAGGGACAGGCGCCGAACGACAGCAATTCAAGAGAGTCCACTCCGTCGTCCACCCCCGCGGCACGGCCAGGTGTCGCGCTCCTCGAGGACGGCCCCGTCACGCCAGGTCGTTATCGGTACGTCGTTCTCAGCACCTGCGATCCGAAGTTGGGTTGCCCCGCGAAGTCGAACCCCGAGCTGCCGGACGTCCTGGTGACCGTGCCGGCGGGCTGGAACGCCGCCACCGAGTTCCACCTCATCGAGCCGTCGATACCGGCGGGCTCCGGAGCGCCCGACGGGGCGGCACTCGTCATGGGCTGGACCAACTACTGGGCAGCGTTGAACTCCCAGCCCTGCTCGTCCGTGTCACACCAGATCCCTGACATCGAGGTCGGGCCGACAGTCGACGACTTCGTCGACGCGGTCGTTGCCCACCCCCTGCTCAACGTCACCGAACCGAAGCCAGTCAGGCTCGGAAAGTACGCGGCGAGTTCTTCACCTTGATCGGACCTCCGGACCTCAGTGACTGCACGGAGGAGTGGCGTCCCTGGGAACCCTCGCCCTATCTCCAGGGCCCGGACAACCGGTGGGACATCTGGGTGATGGACGTCGGCGGGGTTCGCATGCTGATCGTGGCCGAGTACTACCCCCGCACATCCGCGAAGATCAGGGCCGAGCTCCGCCACATGGCCGAATCCATCCGCTTCGCGCCCAGCAAGGCATAGTCAGCGTCAGCGCGTTGGCCTGGACGGTCGGGACGCCGGCAGTACGCGCTGTGCCGCTCGGGCGAGAAGGGACGGGTCGGGGTGCCAGACTGCCGCGTCCCGCGGGTCCCACGCGTACGCCGGAGTCGGTCCCTCGCCGGCGACCAGCGCCCTCAGTGACGGGAGTCCGAGCTCACTGGCGGACCAGTCGTAGAGCTGGTCGAGCCTGGGCACGATCATGCCGACATCCAGCAGGTGGCCGAGGCTGTGCTCGGCGGCGACCAACGCTTCCAGGTCGCCCTCCAGCGGGTAGCGATCGGGGAGCACGCGCGAGAGGGACACGAAGATGCCGGTCATGCCGACCCGGGGGTCGCCGAGCAGCCGACCGCAGGGTGCCAGCCAGCCCAGCGACAGACGTGGCGCAGCCACCAGGGCGTGCGCGAAGAGCACCCGCATCAGCACGAGGTTGATGAAGAACCGCTCGACGCGCCCCTCGTCGCGGGCCAGGTCCTCGTGGGCCAGATAGGCCGAGGCGATGGTCACGTTGTGGGCGCGGTACCAGGTCCGGGCCGTAGGTCGTCGGATGAAGTCGAGGGTCGCGGCGACCCCGGGGTGCGGGGGTCACCCGGGCGCCCGAAGGCGAGTGCGGAGGCCTCGCAGGTGTCGCGCAGCAGCGCGTCGTTGACCGCGCGCCACCACGGGCTGCCCGGGGTGGGCCCGGAGGTCGGGTTCAGCAGCCCCCGCCGGAGCTGCCATCCCATGAACGCCGACGCCGCTCGACGGAACGGGAGGTAGCCGCGGTCCACCTCCGCCGGGACCTTGTACAGCCCGCGCAGGAACTCCAACCGCGCCCGGGCGTCACCGGCAACCCTGGACACCGACTCGTCGGCGTACGCCCCCGCCGTACCCTCCGCCACCCGTCGAGTCTGGCAGGGCTCGCAGACGACGTCGACGGGTGACCGAGCACCGCGAACGCCCCCGCGTCACCCGGACGTCGTGAACGTCGAGGACGACAGCGTCTGGTTGCCGCTCCTCTCGATGGCGAGCACCTCCCACGAGTACTCCGTGTTCGGGCGGAGGAAGCCCGGCGGCACGCGAAGGCTCGTGGCGGTCGGCGGCATCATCACGTCGAGGGTCACGACCGGGAGCGCCTTGAGCTCGGTCTCACGCTCCACCAGCACCTGGTACCCGATGATCCGGCTGCCCTCCGGTGCCGGGACCCGCCGCCAGCGCATCACCGTGTCCCGCGGCTCCTGCGGCGCCGAGCGCTCGACCGGCGACACCAGCGTCGGCCCGGCCGGAAGGCGGTGCGTCAGCCGCGCCGAGCCCCGGAACACCTGCCCGTCCGCGCCCGTCCCGCGGAACGTGTAGACGCCGGCCGGCCACTGCTTCAGCAGCTTGCTGAGGGGAAGCTCGGAGAACGGCGGCTCCCCGCTCTCGAGGAAGAGCTCCGAACCGCCGAACCTGGCCAGCCTGCCTCCGGTCTCGGTCGAGAAGATCTGCGTGCCCTGCGGGTCGAAGATCGACATCGTCGTCCATTCCTCGGCGTCGATGAACACCTGGACGCCGCCGTCCCGATCGGTCGAGTTGATCTCGAACTTCAGACGTGCGTCCTCCAGGCGGACCACCCGCGCTGCCTCCGGTTGATCGGCTGAGCTGTCCGCGCTCCTGAACTGTCCGACTGCGCTGGGTGCCAGGCTGCCGCTCGCAACGAGCAGCGCCGCCAGCGTGACTGCAGAGAGCCTCATGCTGCTGCCTTCCCTCGAGCCACCCGGGCGATGGCGTCTCTTCCGAACGTAGGGCGCTGCCGCTGAAGGCATCCTGAACGCAGATGGCACGGCACGTAGGACTGTTCGGGTGGGCAGCTGCACCACACGCGTCAGCGGTAGCGCGCGCTGTACGTCGTGGCGGTGGCGGGGGCGACGACGGTGTGGGTCTGGGCACCACCGTCGGACCAGGAGACGAATCGGTAGGCCTTCGCGCCCTTGTTCTGGGGCGTGGGCGCACTGATCGTGTTGGTCGACCCCACGATCACGGTGCGAGAGAAGGACGTCTTGGACGCGGTGGCGTTCACGACCAGGGACAGCCCGCCGGGCGTCGTCTGGAAGGTGAGCGACACCGTGCGCGGATCGAGCCTGACCGTCTTCGTGTCGCTGAGCCCGCCGGAGTCGGTGACCGTCAGCCGCAGCTCGAGGTACGACGGGTACTCGTGGTCAGGCGCGGTGAAGGAGCCGCCAGTGGTTCCCACGAAGCTCTGGATGGGATGGGCGTG
>CAVRMH010000035.1:0-396529 GCA_963721775.1 uncultured Actinomycetota bacterium
GCCGCCTCGAGCGGTGGAACATCACGCCGCCGATCACGTTCGTGGTGCTCGGGCTGGGGCTGGCCAACGGCGTGTTCACCCTGGTGTCCCTGGAGCTGGACGGGGAGTCCGTGCGCATCCTGGCCGAGCTCACCCTCGCGCTGGTGCTCTTCTCCGGAGCGGCCGGCGTGAACCTGCCGGCGCTGCGGCACGACGCCAGCATCCCGGCGCGGCTGCTGGGCATCGGGCTGCCCCTGTGCGTGGTGCTCGGGGTGCTCGCGGCGCAGGTGCTCCTCCCGGGTCTCGACGTGTGGGAGGCGGCCGTCGTGGCGGCGGCGGTGGCGCCCACGGACGCGGCGCTGGGGGAGGCGGTGACCGCGGACCCCTCCGTCCCGGAGCGGGTACGCCGCTCGCTCAGCGTGGAGAGCGGACTCAACGACGGGCTGGCGACGCCGGTCGTGCTGTTCTGCATCGCCACCGCGGCCGGGGAGACGGCGAACCACGCGGGATCACCCCGCGTGGATTTTCTCGTCGGCCGTGGACATCCTCGTCGGGGTCGCGGCCGGCGTCGTGCTCGGCGCCGGGGCGTCCCGGGCTGCTCCTGCGCCTTTTGCGCCGACCGCCGGGGGCTCAATAGCGCCCTGGAGATCGCCCGCGGCATCGTCGTCCTGTCGCTGGCGCTGCTCGACCTACGCGGCTCGCGGTCCTACTTCGACGGCAACGGGTTTCATCGGAGCGTTCGTCGGCGGCCTCGCCTTCGGGGCCGTCTTCCCCGGCCGCAGCCGGGACTCGGTGATGGAGCTTCGACGCGCAGATGGGGCGAGGTGATCGTCCGCGCTGGTCTGGTTCTCCTCTTCGGCACGCTCCTGGCTGCCGTTCGTGCTCGACGCGACCGTGGGCACCGTGGTGTTCGTGTGCGTGCTGGCGCTGACCGTGTGCCGGATGCTGCCGGTGGCCCTGGCGCTCATCGGCACCGGCCTGGGGCGGCCGACCGTGCTGTTCCTCGGCTGGTTCGGGCCGCGCGGGCTGGCCACGGTCGTGTTCGGTCTGCTGGCCGCCGAGGCGCTCTCCGGTGAGGGGGAGAAGGATGTGGGGGCCGCGATCAGTCTCACCGTCCTGGTCAGCGTGCTGGCCCACGGGGTCACCGCCCAGCCGGGGATCCGCCTGCTGACGCGGAGGCTAGCCTCGCGGGCATGACCGACCTGCGCGACGACCTCGGCCACCCGGTCCCGCTCGCGGGGGTGCCTCGCCGCGTCGTCTCGCTGGTCCCCTCCATCACCGAGTCCCTGGCCGTCACGGTCCCGGACCGCCTGGTCGGCGCCACCGACTGGTGCACCCACCCGGCGGACCTCGACGTGGCCCGGGTGCGCGGCACCAAGAACCCCGACGTTGCTGCCATCGCCGCGCTGGTGCCGGACCTCGTGGTGGCCAACCGGGAGGAGAACCGCGAGCTCGACGTACGCCGCCTGCGCGAGCGGGGCGTGCCCGTGTGGGTGACGGTCACCGAGACGGTGGCGCAGGCGCTGGACTCCCTGGACCGGCTGTTCGCCGGGGTCCTCGGCGTGGAGCCGGACTGGCTGGCCGCGGCCCGGTCGGAGTGGACCGCGGAGGACGCGGCCCGGGGGAGTGCCGCGGTCGCGATCTGGCGCGACCCGTGGATGGTGGTCGGCCGGGACACCTTCACCGGGGACCTGCTCCGGCTGCTCGGCGTGGCCAACGTCTTCGCCGGCGACGCCGACCGCTACCCGGCCACCACGCCGGAGGAGATCGAGGCGCGGCGCCCCGACGTGGTGCTGCTCCCGGACGAGCCCTACGTCTTCACCGCCGACGACGGTCCCGAGTCCTTCGCGACCCGGACCGCGCTGCTCAGCGGCCGCCTGCTCACGTGGTACGGCCCGTCCCTGGTCGGCGCCCGGGAGTCGCTTTTGCGCGGCATCGGGCTGGCGCCGTACAGTGATTAGTAGGACGTCCTACTAAATCGCCGGACCCCCGCGGGCGACGATCCGAGGGAGACCCGTGAGCGACCTCCACCACCCCGAGCACCCGCGTGCGCTTCGTCACCGCGTCGAGCCTCTTCGACGGGCACGACGCCTCGATCAACATCATGCGCCGGATCCTGCAGAGCCAGGGCGCAGAGGTGATCCACCTCGGCCACAACCGCAGCGTGCAGGAGGTGGTCGATGCCGCCGTCGAGGAGGACGTGCAGGGCGTCGCGGTGTCGTCGTACCAGGGCGGCCACGTGGAGTACTTCGAGTACCTCGTGGAGTCGCTGCGCGAGCGCGGGGCCGGCCACGTCAAGGTGTACGGCGGCGGGGGCGGCGTGATCGTCCACGACGAGATCGAGCGCCTGCGGAAGTCCGGCGTCACCATCTTCAGCCCCGAGGACGGCCAGAAGCTCGGCCTGGTGGGCATGATCAACACGATGATCCGCGACTGCGACGTGGACCTCTGGGCGCAGCACGAGGCGAGCGCCGACGCGGTCGTCTCCGGTGACCGGCTGGCCGTGGCCCGGGCGATGACCGGCGCCGAGTCCGGACGCCTCTCCGACGACCTGCGGTCCCGGCTCGAGCAGGCGGCCGCCCAGCGGGTGGTCCCCGTGCTCGGCATCACCGGCACCGGCGGCTCCGGCAAGTCCTCGCTGACCGACGAGCTGGTCCGGCGCTTCCGCGTCGACCAGCAGGACAAGCTCCGTATCGCCGTGATCGCCGTCGACCCGACCCGGCGCCGCGGGGGCGGCGCCCTGCTCGGCGACCGGATCCGGATGAACGCCCTCGACGGCGAGCGGGTCACCTTCCGCAGCATGGCCACCCGCGGCAGCCACGAGCTCCCCGACGGCCTGGCCGACGTGATCACGGTGGCCAAGGCGGCCGGCTTCGACCTCGTCGTCGTGGAGACCCCGGGCATCGGCCAGGGCGACGCCGGGATCCTGCCGTACGTCGACACGGCGATGTACGTCATGACGCCGGAGTTCGGTGCCGCCTCCCAGCTGGAGAAGATCGACATGCTCGACTTCGCCGAGGTGGTGGCGATCAACAAGTTCGAGCGCCGTGGCGCGATGGACGCCCTGCGCGACGTCGGCCGCCAGCTGGTCCGCAACCGCGAGGCCTTCGGCAAGAAGCCCCAGGACATGCCGGTCTTCGGCACCAGCGCGGCCACCTTCAACGACGACGGCGTCACCGCGCTCTACCAGCACCTGCGCGGCACCCTCGCCGAGGCGGGCCTGCACGTCGAGGAGGGCACGCTCGCGCACGTCGACGTACGCCACTCCAGCGGCATCGCGCAGGTCGTGCCCACCAACCGGGTGCGCTACCTCGCCGAGATCACCGAGACCGTCCGCGGCTACCACGCCCGCACCGAGCAGCTGGCCGAGGCCGCCCGCCGGCTGCAGCGCGTCGAGGCCGTCCGCGCCGAGCTCGGCGAGGACGAGAACCCCGGCGTCGACGGGCTCCTCGAGCAGGCCCGCAAGGGCGTGCCGCACGAGCTCGCCGACCAGATCGCCGGCTGGCCCGCGGTCGTCGAGGCCTACTCCGGCGACGAGCAGGTCGTCGTGGTCCGCGACAAGGAGATCCACACGTCGCTGACCCGCGAGTCCCTGTCGGGCAACAAGATCCGGCGCGTCTCGCTCCCGCGTTTCACCGACCACGGCGAGCTCGTGCGCTTCTGGCGTCGGGAGAACCTCCCCGGCTTCTTCCCCTTCACCGCGGGCGTCTTCCCGTTCAAGCGCGACGGGGAGGACCCGGCGCGCATGTTCGCCGGCGAGGGCGACCCGGCCCGCACGAACCGGCGCTTCAAGATCCTCTCCGCCGACGGTGACGCCAAGCGGCTCTCGACGGCGTTCGACTCGGTGACGCTCTACGGGCGCGACCCCGACCCGCGCCCCGACGTCTACGGCAAGGTCGGCACCTCCGGCGTCTCGGTCGCCACGCTCGACGACATGAAGGTGCTCTACGACGGGTTCGACCTCGTCTCGCCGTCGACGTCGGTCTCGATGACCATCAACGGCCCGGCACCGACCGTGCTCGCGTTCTTCCTCAACACCGTGATCGACCAGCAGGTCGAGAAGTTCACTGCCGAGCACGGCCGCACCCCGTCCGCGGACGAGCGCGCCGACCTGGCGGCGTACGCCCTCGCGAACGTGCGCGGCACCGTCCAGGCCGACATCCTCAAGGAGGACCAGGGCCAGAACACCTGCCTGTTCTCCACGGAGTTCTCGCTGCGGATGATGGCCGACATCCAGGAGTGGTTCATCCAGCAGCGGGTGCGCAACTTCTACTCGGTGTCGATCTCCGGCTACCACATCGCCGAGGCCGGGGCGAACCCGATCAGCCAGCTGGCGTTCACCCTCGCGAACGGGTTCACCTACGTCGAGGCGTACCTCGCCCGTGGCATGGACATCGACGACTTCGCCCCGAACCTGTCCTTCTTCTTCTCCAACGGCATGGACCCGGAGTACTCCGTCATCGGCCGCGTCGCCCGCCGGATCTGGGCGGTCGCGATGAAGGAGAAGTACGGCGCGAACGAGCGCTCGCAGAAGCTGAAGTACCACGTCCAGACGAGCGGCCGGTCGCTGCACGCGCAGGAGATGGACTTCAACGACATCCGCACCACGCTCCAGGCACTGATCGCGATCTACGACAACGCCAACTCCCTGCACACCAACGCCTACGACGAGGCGGTGACCACGCCGTCGGAGGAGTCGGTACGCCGCGCGCTGGCGATCCAGATGATCATCAACCGCGAGTGGGGGCTGGCGATGAACGAGAACCCGCTCCAGGGCTCGTTCGTCATCGAGGAGCTCACCGACCTCGTCGAGGCCGCCGTCCTCGCCGAGTTCGACCGGATCAACGAGCGCGGAGGCGTGCTCGGCGCGATGGAGACCGGCTACCAGCGGGGCCGGATCCAGGACGAGTCGATGCTCTACGAGCAGCGCAAGCACGACGGGTCGCTGCCGATCATCGGCGTGAACACGTTCCGCAAGAGGGACGCCGGCGACGGCACGCCCGACCACATCGAGCTGGCCCGGGCCACCGAGACCGAGAAGGAGTCCCAGCTCCGGCGGGTGCGCGACTTCCAGGCCGCGCACCGCTCCGAGGCCGACGCCGCGCTCGCCCGCCTCAAGCAGGCGGCGGTCTCCGGTGAGAACGTCTTCGCGGTCCTCATGGACGCCGCGCGGGTGTGCTCGCTGCAGCAGGTCACCGAGGCGTTCTTCGAGGTGGGC
Source organism: uncultured Actinomycetota bacterium (assembly GCA_963721775.1). Lineage (GTDB taxonomy): Bacteria > Actinomycetota > Actinomycetes > Propionibacteriales > Nocardioidaceae > Nocardioides. Next base: position 5,198 of record CAVRMH010000035.1, read on the forward strand.
GGGCAGTACCGCCGCAACGTCTGATCGGGCGTCTGAACCTTCGTCGCCGCGCCCTGACGGGACCGTGTCAGTGTCAGGTGCGTCAGTTCGTGCGCGGGGCGACGCAGCTCGACGTCACCGGGGCACCTTCGCAGCACGGCCGGATGTAGCCGCACCGGTCGCACCGCGAGTGGGAGGTCTCCCAGCGCATCCGGGCTCCGCAGTTGTCGCAGTCCATGTCGTCCATGGCCGCGATTGTTCCAGTGCCGGCAGTGCGCCGCCCGACGCCGCGCTGGTGACGTTCGACGACAGCCGATCCGTGGGCCCGTCAGTCGAGGCGGGCCAGGGCCCCGAGCGCCGGCGGCTCCTTGTCGCCGTTGCCGCACACCCACGCGGTGACGTCCCCGTGGTCGTTCCACCCGCGGACGCAGTAGCCGTCGTCGGTCCTCTTCGCACGCACCCGGACCCCGGGGGAGGTGGTGAATCGGTGCCCGTCGATGGTGACGGACTCGCCGCCCTCGACGTGGACGGGCACGGCCTTGCCGTGCAGCCGGACCTGGTCGTACTGCAGCCGGGCCATGGTCAGCACGTCCCGGTAGAGCACCCGCTGGTGCTCGCCGACCCGGTCGAGGGTCGTCGCCAGCCCGAACAGCACGGCGAGGAGCACGAGCACCGCCGCGGTGACGGCCAGGAGCTTCTGGAGGCGGGACCGCGAGGTCCTGCCGGGTACGTCGACATCGGTCACGGAACCAGCGTGCCCCGCGGGCCCAAGGTGCGCAGCACGGACGCGCCGGAAGCCGGCGCGCAGGCGGATCAGCCCGGTCCCTCCGCCGCGGCCCTGCGCCGCCGCTGGTGGCGGAGGGTGAAGAAGATGACGGTGATCGCCACCGTCGTCACCAGCCCGGAGATGACGAAGGAGGCCAGGGGGAACTCGCCGAGCGCGAGTCCGATCTCGTAGGCGAGGATGCAGGTGTAGACGCTCCAGACCACGCCGCTGATCACGGACCACGGGAGGAAGCGGCGGTAGGGCATCTCGGAGAGTCCCATGGTGGCGTTCACGACGAAGCGCATGCCGGGCACGTAGCGCCCGCCGATGATGAGGACCGGCGCGCTCTTGTCCATGTAGTCGAGGGCGGTGCGCACGCTGCTGTTCGCCTTGGCGCGGGCGAGCTGCGGCTCGATGTGGTGGGAGTACCTCCGGGCGATCCAGAACAGCGACGAGTCGCCGACGATCGCGCCCAGCGCGCCCATGACGATGATCGGCAGCAGGTCGAGGTTCCCGTTCGCGGCCGCGGTCGAGGCCGCGTTGAGCGTCGTCTCGCCGGGAAAGATGGGCATCACGGCGTCCAGCGCGATCAGCAGGAACACCAGGAAGTACGTGTAGCCGGGATGCTCCTCGTTGACGACCGTGACCCGAGGCTCGGTGCCGGCCATGTACCTCAGCGCCGCCAGCACCAGCACGACGACGACCACGGTCGCGGCCCACGCCTGCCTCCTCCGCTTGCGGGGCAGACGTTTCCAGGCGGCGTGCACCGAGCTCAGCGCCTCACGTACGCCGTGCGGTCCCGGTGCGGGCTCACCGTCCGGGAGGGGGGCGTCAGCATCGCTCACTCCCCGAGCGTGGATCCGCCGTGGGTGCGTGGCATCACCCGGGCTGGGTGACAGCGGCCGCCGTCGGGCATTCAACGGTTGGGGTCGCGGCCGGTAGGCTGATCCTTCACCGCACCCGAGAGAAAGCGACTCCGCGCACCGCCATGGACGGCCCGCATAGTCCGATGCTCTCCACCCGCCGTGGAGAGCGCACATGACCGAATGGATCCTGCTCGGGATCTCGCTCCTGCTGATCCTCGCCTGTGGCGTGTTCGTCGCCGCGGAGTTCGCCCTCGTGACCGTCGACCGCTCGCAGGTCGACAAGGCCGCCGCCACCGGTGACCGCGCCTCGCTCGGCGTCCAGCACGCCCTCAAGAGCCTGTCCACCCAGCTCTCGGGCGCCCAGGTCGGCATCACCGTCACCAACCTGGCCATCGGTTTCCTCGCCGAGCCGGCCATCGCCGGGCTGATCCGTGACCCGCTCGCGGCGGCGGGGCTTCCCGAGGGTGCGGTGCACCCGGTCGCGATCGGCATCGCCCTGACCCTCTCGACGGCGCTCACCATGATCTTCGGTGAGCTGGTCCCGAAGAACTTCGCGATCGCCCGGCCGCTCCAGACCGCCCGTGCCACCCAGCGGCTCCAGCGCGGGTTCACGGCCGTCAACAAGCCGCTCATCCGCGGCCTCAACGGCTCGGCCAACGCGTTGGTACGCCGCCTCGGCATCGAGCCGCAGGAGGAGCTCCGCTCTGCCCGCAACTCCACCGAGCTCGCGTCGCTGATCTCCCGCTCGGCCGACCAGGGCACTCTCGACCCCGACACCGCCGAGCTGATGGAGCGGTCCGTGGAGTTCGGCAGCCGCACCGCCGCCGAGATCATGACGCCCCGGGTGCGCACCACCAGCGTGGACATGACCGACCGCGCCAGCATGGTCATCGACCTCGCCCGCAGCACGGGCCACTCGCGGTTCCCGGTGCTGGACGATGCCGAGAACGTCGTCGGCACCGTGCACGTCAAGCACGCGGTCGCGCTGCCGGTGCACGAGCGGGCCACCACCCGCATCAAGCACATCATGGTCAAGCCGATCGTGGTGCCCGACTCCCTGCGTCTCGACCCGCTGCTGGCGCTGCTGCGCCGCGACGGCTTCCAGATGGCCGTGGTCCTCGACGAGTACGGCGGCCAGGCCGGGATCGTGACGCTCGAGGACGTGGTGGAGGAGATCGTCGGCGACATCTCCGACGAGCACGACCGGCTGAGCGCCCGCGCGCGCCAGCGCCGCGACGGGTCCTGGTCGCTGTCCGGCCTGCTCCGGCCGGACGAGATCGAGGACCTCACCGGCATCGACCTCCCCGAGCACGAGGACTACGACACGCTGGCCGGCCTGGTGCTGCGCCAGCTCGGCCGGATCCCGCTGGCCGGCGACGTGGCCGAGGTGCCGCTGCCGACCCAGCTCGACGACGAGGACGACGAGCTGCCGCCCCAGGTCGCCGTACTCCGCGTCGAGCACATGGACGGCCTGCGGGTCGACCGGGTGCGTCTCTCGATCCGCACGGACGCCGGCGAGGACGAGTCATGAGTGACGTCACCGCCGTCTTCGTGGCCATCGCGCTGCTGGCCTTCAACGCGTTCTTCGTCGGCGCCGAGTTCGCGCTCGTCTCCGCACGCCGTACCCAGATCGAGCCCCAGGCCCGGGCCGGCTCCAAGATGGCGCGGACGACGCTGCGCGCGATGGAGAACGTCAGCCTGGTGATGGCCGGCGCCCAGCTCGGCATCACGATCTGCTCGGTCGGCCTCGGTGCGGTCGGCGAGCCGGCCGTGGCCCACCTGCTCGAGCCGCTGTTGGACACGCTCCACGTCCCGACCGAGCTGCTCCACCCGGTCTCGTTCGTGGTGGCGCTGCTGATCGTGGTCTACCTGCACGTGGTGCTCGGCGAGATGGTGCCGAAGAACATCGCGCTGGCCGGTCCCGACCGCGCGGCGATCCTGCTCGGGCCGCCGATGATGGCGATCGTGACCGTGCTCCGGCCGGTCATCAGGGCGCTCAACGCGGTCGCCAACGGGACCCTGCGCCTGCTCCGCGTGGAGCCGAGGGACGAGGTGTCCTCGACGTTCACCCGTGAGGAGGTCGCCGCGCTGGTCGAGGAGTCCCGCGGCGAGGGCCTGCTCGAGGACAGCGAGTACGACCGCCTCGCCGGGGCCCTGGGCTTCACCGAGCGGACCGTCCAGGACGTCCTGCTGCCGATGGACACCCTGGCCACGCTCCCGCGGGGCGCCACCGCCGCGGACGTCGAGGACGTCTGCGCGGCCACGGGCTACTCACGGTTCCCCGTCGTCGACGAGGACGGCGAGCCGGAGGGCTACCTCCACATCAAGGACGTGCTCGAGACCGACCCGGAGCGACGCGAGCGCCCGATCCGCGAGAAGTGGATCCACCCGTTCGCCAGCGTGCGCGCCACCGATCCGCTGCACGAGGCGCTCGAGATGCTCCAGCGCAAGGGTGCCCACATGGCCCGCGTCGTGGGCGACGAGGGCGAGACCCTCGGCCTGGCCACCCTCGAGGACGTGCTCGAGGAGCTGGTGGGGGAGATCCGTGACGCAGCACACCTCGACGACGCGGTCGGGTGACGCGAGGTTGCGCCGTACCCTCGGGGTCCGGCGGCTAAGGTGAGTACGCCGCCGAGCCCCCGCGTGAGAGATGGTCAGACAGACGTGCAGGACGAGTCACAGCGCACGAAGGTCTGGACCCTGCCCAACCTGCTGAGCATGGTCCGGCTGGCGGGCGTCCCCGTCTTCCTGTGGCTCGTGCTCGGCCCCGAGTGGGACGGCTGGGCGCTGATCCTGCTCATGGTGGCGGGCGTCACCGACTGGCTCGACGGCTACCTCGCGCGCAAGCTCGACCAGCGCTCGACGTTGGGGGAGATCCTCGACCCCGTCGCCGACCGGCTCTACATCCTCGCGGTCGTGGTCGGCCTCGTGCTGCGCGACATCATCCCGTTGTGGGTGGGCCTGCTGCTGCCGCTGCGCGACGCGCTGCTGTGGGGCCTGGTGCCGTTCCTGCGCACCCGCGGCTACAGCGCGCTGCCGGTCCACTTCCTCGGCAAGGCCGCCACCGCGAACCTGCTCTACGCCTTCCCACTGCTGCTGCTCGGTGACGGCGAGGGCACGGTTGCCGAGCTGGCCCAGGTCTTCGGCTGGGCGTTCGCGTTCTGGGGGATCGGGCTCTACTGGTGGGCCGGCGTGCTCTACGCCTGGCAGGTCCGCAAGCTGCTCGGCGACGTCGAGCGAAGGGCCCCGGCGGTCGATGGACGATCGTGAGCCCCTTCCCGAGCACGTCACGCTGCCCCTCCTCACCGTGCTCGGCCGCCAGGCACTGGACGAGGACTACCGGCACGTCGCCGCGCAGCGTGCCGCGACCGGCGTACGCCCGAAGTCGCTGCGCGGACCGGCCATCGCCGTGGTCGCGCTGTTCGGCCTGCTGATCGTGACCGCGGCCGTCCAGACCTCGCGCGACGCCGCGACCACCGAGCGGGGGCGCGAGGAGCTGGTCAAGCAGATCAACAGCCGGCGCGACGAGATCAGTGGCCGGGAGCAGACGATCAGCTCGCTGCGCGCCGAGAACACCCGGCTCGGCAGCTCCCTCGACGACCTCGCGGGCGACGAGCGGTCCGCGAGCAACCGCGCCGACGTGCTGGGCGCGACCACCGGCTTCCGCCCGGTCACCGGGGACGGCGTCCGGATCATGGTCGACGACTCCGCGGACGGCAGCAAGGACGGGCGGGTGCGCGACGCCGACCTCGCCACCCTGGTCGACGGCATGTGGGCGGCCGGTGCCGAGGCGATCTCCGTCAACGGCTACCGGCTCACCAACGTCTCGCCGATCCGCAACGTCAGCAAGGCGATCCACATCAGGTCGCGGCCGATCAAGGCGCCGTACACGGTGCTGGTCATCGGGGACCAGGACAAGCTCCAGGCGCGGTTCGCGGAGAACTCCGCGGGCCTCGCGTGGTACAACCTGCAGGCCAGCTTCGGCATCCAGTTCTCGATGAAGAACGCCGACAACCTCTCGCTCCCGGGCAGCACCACCCCCCAGCTCCGTTCGGCCGAACAGGCGCCCGGGGGACCAGACAAGGAGGTAGGACAGTGATCGCCGCTCTCGGACTGCTGGTCGGCATCGTCCTCGGCCTGATCTTCCAGCCGGACGTCCCGCTGGGCCTCGAGCCCTACCTCCCGATCGCGGTCGTGGCCGCGCTCGACGCCGTCTTCGGCGCCCTGCGCGCCTTCCTCGACGGCATCTTCGACGACAAGGTCTTCGTCGTCTCCTTCTTCAGCAACGTGGTGATCGCGGCGGCCATCGTCTTCCTCGGCGACAAGCTCGGCGTCGGCGCGCAGCTTTCGACCGGCGTCATCGTGGTGCTCGGCATCCGGATCTTCTCCAACGTGGCCATGATCAGGCGGCACATCTTCCATGCCTGACCTGCGCCAGGACTCGCAGCCCGAGCCCACCGAGACCCCGCCGGACACCGCCCCCCAACAGGCGCCGGCGGACACCGCCCCCCAGCAGGAGCCGGCGGACACCGCCCCCCAGCAGGAGCCGGCGGCGCCGGCGACCGGGCGCGAGCGCCTGTGGGGCGCCCTCACGACCAGGCCGTCCCGCGGCCAGGTCGTGGTCGGGGTGCTGCTGGCCACCGTCGGCTTCGCGGCGATGACCCAGGTGCAGTCCAACGAGCGTGACGACCAGTACGGCTCGCTGCGCCAGTCCGACCTCATCCGCGTGCTCGACGGCCTGGCCGGCACCTCCCAGCGCGCGGAGGACGAGATCGACCGGCTGCGACGTACCCGCGAGGACCTGCAGACCTCGACGACGAGCCGCCAGGCAGCCCTCGACCAGGCCCGCCAGGAGTCCGCGACGCTGAGCATCCTGGCCGGCACCGTCCCGACCGTGGGCCCGGGCGTCCGGATCACCATCACCGACGACCGGGGCGAGATCCAGGACGAGACGATCCTCGACATCATCCAGGAGCTCCGCGCGGCGGACGCCGAGGCGATGGAGTTCAACGACCGGATCCGGGTCGTCGCCCAGACCTCGGTGACCGAGACGCCCGAGGGCATCGCGATCGACGGCCAGGTCATCGAGGCGCCGTACGTCCTCGACGTGATCGGCGAGCCGAGCACCCTCGCCGGTGCCCTCGACTTCGCCACCGGGCCGCTCGAGCAGGTCGAGGACGAGGGCGGCACCATCACCACCAAGCAGCTCGACGAGGTGCAGATCCAGTCGGTCGTGCCCGACGATCCCCCGCAGTACGCCGAGCCCCGCGACGAGTAGCCTGCCTCCAACACCGATGACCGGCCCGATCCACGAGGAGTGACCGTGTACCCCGAGGAACTGAAGTACACCAGCGAGCACGAGTGGGTCCGGAGCCCCGGTGAGGCCGAGGGGTCGGTGCGCATCGGCATCACGCACTTCGCCCAGGACGCCCTCGGCGACATCGTCTACGTCTCGCTCCCCGAGGTGGGGGACTCCGTCACCGCCGGCAGCACGGTCGGCGAGCTGGAGTCGACCAAGTCGGTCAGCGACGTCTACGCACCCGTCACCGGCGAGGTCGTGGCCCGCAACGACGCGCTCGACGCCACCCCCGAGCTGGTCAACTCCGACCCGTACGGCGGCGGCTGGCTGTTCGAGGTCGTCCCGGCGAACGCCGCCGACGTCGACGGGCTGATGGACGCTGCGTCCTACGAGTCGTCGCTGCAGGACTGACCGGCCAGGACCGATCCGCGCCGCCGCTCAGGCGGGGGCTGATAGGTTGGGAACCGTCAACCTCGACCAGCGGTTGAGGGTTTCTGGTTGAGGGTTCACGTCGTCTGGAGGTCGCACATGCCGTACTGCACCAACTGTGGCAAGCAGAATCCCGACGACGCTCGGTTCTGCTCCCAGTGCGGCACCCGCATCGCGGGTGACGCACCCGGCGCCCCCGCGGGCGACCGGGGCGAGCCGGCCGTCGAGTCCACCGCCACCATCACCTTCGGTGCCCCGGAGAAGGTGGAGGCGGACGAGCGCAACCTCAACCACGCCGACTCCGCAGCCGTCGACGCCCTGCCCGCCGGCCATGCCCTGCTGATCGTCCAGCGCGGTCCGAGCGCCGGGGCGCGGTTCCTGCTCGACACCGACGTGGTCACCGCGGGCCGCCACCCCGAGAGCGAGATCTTCCTCGACGACGTGACGGTGTCGCGCCGGCACGCGGAGTTCCGCCGGGCCGGGGCCGCCTTCACCGTCTCCGACGTCGGCAGCCTCAACGGCACCTACGTCAACCGCGACCGGATCGACGAGGTCACCCTGCAGGACGGCGACGAGGTGCAGATCGGCAAGTACCGCCTCGTCTTCTTCGCCAGCCACGCAGCCCAGGGAGGTTGACCGTGGCGTCGTCTGCGGCCTCGTCCCGCGCACGACTGAACATCGGTGAGGTGCTGGGCCAGCTCCGGCCCGACTTCCCGGGATCTCGATCCCGAAGATCCGCTTCCTCGAGGACAAGGGGCTGATCCACCCCGAGCGCACACCGGCCGGGTACCGCAAGTTCTCCTCCGACGACGTCGACCGGCTGCGCTACATCCTCACCATGCAGCGCGACCACTACCTCCCGCTCAAGGTGATCGGGGAGCACCTCGACGCCATCGACCGGGGCCTCGAGCCGCCGCCGATCGACTCGGTCGTGCCGACCGTGCCCAAGGTGGCGCTGGCCAGCGACGGGATGCCGAGCGCGGAGTCGTTCGCGAGCAACAGCGACCTGCGCCTCTCGCGCAAGGAGCTCCTCAAGACCGCCGGGATCGCCGACGAGCTGCTCGGCCAGCTCGAGACCTACGGCCTGGTGAAGGCCACCCGCAGCGGCCACTACGGCGCCGACGACCTGGTGATCGCGACCGCAGCGCTCGAGCTGGCCGGCTACGGCTTCGAGCCGCGCCACCTGCGCGCCTTCAAGACCGCCGCCGACCGCGAGGTCGGGCTCGTCGAGCAGGTCGTCGCCCCGCAGAAGTTCGGCCGCGACGCCTCCGCGAAGGCCCGTGCCGAGGAGACGGTCGCGGAGATCGCGGCGTTGTCGGTGAAGCTGCACGCGACGCTGGTCAAGGTCGGCCTGCGCGCCGCACGCTGAGCCCCGGTACGCCGCACGCCCGTCCTCCTCCGCCGCTGGTCCATGCGACCGCACCAGGCCCTCGGAGGTGCCATGGTCCGGGAGTACTGTGGACGCATGCGCGAAGTGGATGTCATCGGAGTGCGGGTGGAGATGCCGTCGAACAACCCGATCGTCCTGCTCCGGGAGGTGACGGGGGAGCGGTACCTCCCGATCTGGATCGGTGCGGTCGAGGCCACGGCGATCGCCTTCGCCCAGCAGGGCGTCGTACCCCCGCGTCCGCTCACGCACGACCTGATGAAGAGCATCGTCGAGGAGACCGGCAACGAGCTGGTCGAGGTCCGGATCACCGACATGAAGGACGGCGTCTTCTACGCCGTGCTGGTCTTCGGCTCCGGCGTCGAGGTCAGCGCCCGGCCGTCGGACTCGATCGCCCTGGCGCTGCGCACGGGGACCAAGATCGTCTGCGACGAGGAGGTCCTCGAGACGGCCGGCCTGGCCGTGCCCGAGGAGCAGGAGGACGAGGTGGAGAAGTTCCGCGAGTTCCTCGACCACGTGACCCCCGAGGACTTCGAGAGCCACTGAGGGAAGCGAAAGCCTCACCCTCAAGTGGAGGTTGAGGGTTGCGACACGCCGCCGCCAGCGTTGCCAACCCTCATCCCGAGGCTTACCTTGAACTGTCTCTGTTGTAACTCCACCGTTGTGGTTGACCTCGACCGCACGGCCTTTTCCCCGGGAGTTACGGCCAACGGAGTAGCAACGGAGGAACGCTGTGGGAGTCAACGAAACCGGCCCGGCCGACCAGCAGGTCGACCGCGAGTCCGTGGAGATCGCCGCGGAGATGGCCGATGAGCAGGGTCTGCTGTTCACCGACGACGTCTCGCCGCTGCCCAGTGACACCGGCTACCGCGGTCCGACCGCGTGCAACGCCGCCGGCATCACCTACCGCCAGCTCGACTACTGGGCCCGCACCGGCCTGGTCGAGCCCACCGTGCGCGGTGCGTCCGGCTCCGGCAGCCAGCGGCTCTACTCCTTCCGCGACATCCTGATCCTCAAGGTCATCAAGCGCCTGCTCGACGCCGGCATCTCGCTGCAGCAGATCCGCACCGCGGTGCAGCACCTCCGCCAGCGCGGCACCGACGACCTGACCCGCGTCACCCTCATGTCGGACGGCGCCTCGGTCTACGAGTGCACCAGCAACGACGAGGTCATCGACCTGCTCCAGGGCGGCCAGGGCGTGTTCGGCATCGCCATCGGCGGCGTCTGGCGCGAGATCGAGGGCTCGCTCGCCGAGCTGCCCAGCGAGCGCACCGCGGACGACGCAGCGGCGACGACCTCCGCCGCCGACGAGCTCGCCGCGCGGCGCGCGGCCCGCAAGATCGGCTGAGCGCCGGCTCCCACCTCCTCCGGAACGGCCCGCCACCCTCACGGGTGGCGGGCCGTTCTGTTGTCCGGTGGTAGATTCGGCTCCGCTGACCAATCCCGCACGGGAGAGTCTTCGCCCGGTCCGGGTCCCTGCACAGCAGCGTCTCGGGACGGAGCGGAGCGCCGAAGGGGCAACCCCTCCCCGGAACCTCTCAGGCGCCCAGGACCGTGCGGGCTGGCAACTCTGGAGCTGACCCGTGCGCGGGGCGTGACAGAGGGGGAGGCGACCCGGACGACCCATTCGAGGAGCCCCCGTGACCGACCACCGCAGCCTGTCCGAGCTCGACAGCACCCCCGGCTTCGCCAGCCGCCACATCGGACCCGGATCCGCCGATGTCGAGAAGATGCTCGCGACCCTGGGCTTCGGCTCCCTGGACGACCTGATGGCCGCCGCGGTCCCGCAGGGCATCCGCAGTGCCGAGGAGCTCCACCTCCCGCGTCCGGTCACCGAGGCGGCCGCCGCCCGCGAGCTGCGCGAGCTGGCCGCCTCCAACCGGCCGGCCGAGGCGATGATCGGGCTCGGCTACCACGGCACGATCACGCCCCCGGTGATCCGGCGCAACGTGCTCGAGGACCCGAGCTGGTACACCGCCTACACGCCGTACCAGCCGGAGATCTCGCAGGGCCGCCTCGAGGCGCTGATCAACTTCCAGACCATGGTCGGCGACCTCACCGGGCTGCCCACCGCGAACTCCTCGCTGCTCGACGAGGGCACCGCCGCCGCCGAGGCGATGACGCTGGTACGCCGCGCGAACCGCAAGGCGTCCGGCCCGTTCGTCGTGGACGCCGACGCGCTGCCGCAGACCATCGAGGTGGTCCGCACCCGGGCCCAGGCGATGGGCATCGAGGTGGTCGTCGCGGACCTGGCCGCAGGGCCTGCCCGACGGCGAGCTCTCCGGCGTCCTCGTGCAGTACCCCGGCGCCTCCGGCCGTGTGCTCGACCCGCGCCCGGTCATCGAGGCCGCCCACGAGCGCAACGCCCTCGCCGTCGTCGCCGCCGACCTGCTCGCCCTGGCCCTGCTGGAGTCGCCCGGCGAGCTCGGCGCCGACGTCGTGGTCGGCTCCTCGCAGCGCTTCGGCGTACCGCTGTTCTACGGCGGCCCGCACGCCGGTTTCATGGCCGTCTCCGCCGGCCTCGAGCGCCACCTCCCCGGCCGCCTGGTCGGCGTCTCGGTCGACGCCGAGGGACGCCCGGCGTACCGGCTGGCGCTGCAGACCCGTGAGCAGCACATCCGCCGCGACAAGGCGACCTCCAACATCTGCACCGCGCAGGTCCTGCTGGCCGTGGTCGCCTCGATGTACGCCGTCTACCACGGCCCCGAGGGCATCAAGGCGATCGCGACCCGGGCACACCGGTACGCCGCGGTGCTGGCCCGCGCGCTGACCGATGCCGGCGTCGACGTCGAGCACGCGGAGTTCTTCGACACCCTCACCGTCCGGGTCCCCGGCCGGGCGGCCGACGTGGTCGCCGTCGGCGCGCGGCCTCGGCCTGCACCTGCGCCTGGTCGACGCGGACCGGGTCGGGCTGTCCACCTCGGAGACCACCACCCGGTCCACGCTGACCAGCCTGCTGCGCGCCTTCGGCGTCTCGACCACCTCCGCGGACGGCGGCGCCGACATCGACGCGATCGACCAGACGGTCGCCGACAGCCTGCCGGAGGCGCTGCGCCGCACCACGCCGTACCTCACCCACGAGGTGTTCTCCGCGCACCACAGCGAGACGCAGATGCTGCGCTACCTGCGCCGGCTCTCGGCCCGTGACTACGCGCTGGACCGCGGCATGATCCCGCTGGGCTCCTGCACGATGAAGCTCAACGCCACCACCGAGATGGAGCCGGTCAGCCTGCCCGGCTTCGCCGACCTGCACCCGTTCGCCCCGGCGGAGGACGCCGCGGGCTACCACCGCCTGATCGGCGACCTCGAGGGCTGGCTGGCCGAGGTCACCGGCTACGACCGGGTCTCGATCCAGCCGAACGCCGGCTCGCAGGGCGAGCTGGCCGGCCTGCTGGCGATCCGCGGCTACCACCACGCCAACGGCGACACCGGCCGCGACGTCTGCCTGATCCCGTCGTCGGCGCACGGCACCAACGCCGCGTCCGCGGTGATGGCCGGCATGCGCGTGGTCGTGGTCAAGGCCGACGCGGACGGCTCGGTCGACCTCGACGACCTGCGCGCCCAGTGCGAGGCGCACGCCGACGACCTGGCCGCGATCATGGTGACCTACCCGTCGACGCACGGCGCCTACGAGGACTCGATCACCGAGCTGTGCCGGATCGTGCACGAGCACGGCGGCCAGGTGTACGTCGACGGCGCCAACCTCAACGCCCTGCTCGGCTTCGCCAAGCCGGGGGAGTTCGGCGGCGACGTGTCGCACCTCAACCTGCACAAGACGTTCTGCATCCCGCACGGCGGTGGCGGTCCCGGCGTCGGCCCGGTCGCGGTGCGCGCCCACCTGGCGCCGTACCTCCCGTCGCACTCGCTGCACCCGGTCGCGGAGAAGCGCGCGGGCATCGGCCCGATCAGCGCGGCGCCGTACGGCTCGGCGGGCATCCTGCCGATCTCGTGGGCCTACATCCGGCTGATGGGCGGCGCCGGCCTCACCCGCGCCACCGCGGTGGCGGTGCTCGCCGCCAACTACGTCGCCGCCCGGCTCGGCGAGCACTACCCGGTGCTCTACAAGGGCCACGGCGGGCTGGTCGCCCACGAGTGCATCCTCGACCTGCGGGGCCTGACCAAGGACACCGGCGTCAGCGTCGACGACGTGGCCAAGCGGCTCATCGACTACGGCTTCCACGCGCCGACGATGTCGTTCCCGGTGGCCGGCACGCTGATGGTCGAGCCGACGGAGTCCGAGGACCTCGGCGAGATCGACCGGTTCTGCGACGCGATGATCGCGATCCGCGCCGAGATCGCCCAGGTGGCCGCGGGGGAGTACACCCCCGAGAGCTCGCCGCTGCGCGGTGCCCCGCACACCTCGCGGGCGCTGGTGGGCGACTGGGATCGTGCCTACTCGCGTGAGGTCGCGGTCTTCCCGACCGGCGTGGACCCCGACAAGTACTGGCCGCCGGTCGCCCGGATCGACCAGGCGTACGGCGACCGCAACCTGGTCTGCGCCTGCCCGCCCCCGGAGGCCTTCGCGTGAACACCCCACGAAACCACTCGCTTCGCTCGCGCTTCCGCGGGGACCCCGCATGAGCACCCCCGTGAGCACCCCGCCGGACCGGGTCGCCGACGTGACCGCCCGCCGGCTGCTGGCCCGGGTCGGCCGCTGGCAGGTCGACGGCCGGCTGCCCTCGATGGTGGCCGGCGTCGTCCGTGACGGTGCGCTGGTGTGGTCCGGCGGGTACGGCGAGGTGCCCGGCGAGGTGACCGACACGCAGTACAAGATCGGCTCCATCACCAAGACCTTCACCGCGGTGCTCGTCCTCCAGCTGGTCGAGGAGGGCGCGCTGTCCCTCGACGACCCGGTCTCCTCGGTGCTCGGCCCCCTCGGGTACGGCGACCGCACCGTGCGGTCGCTGCTGGCCCACAACGCCGGGCTGCAGGCCGAGCCCAACGGCCCCTGGTGGGAGCGCTCGGCGGGCGGCTCGTTCGCGGACCTCGCCGCGGCCAACGACGGCTCGGACGCCGCGCTCGGGGCCGGCGAGCAGTTCCACTACACGAACCTCGGCTACGGCATCCTCGGCGAGGTGATCGCCCGGCTCCGCGGGGCCACCTGGTGGGAGTCGGTGGAGTCGCGGATCCTCGCCCCGCTGGGGATGGACCGCACGTCCTACCAGTACTCCGGCGTGCACGCCCAGGGCACGAGCGTGCACCCGTTCTCCGGCGAGGTGATCGACGAGCCGCACCCCGACACCGGCGCGATGGCCCCGGCCGGCCAGATGTGGAGCACGGTCGGCGACCTCGCGACGTACTGCCGGTTCCTGATCGACGGACACCCCGACGTGCTGCCGAAGGAGGCGCTGGAGCGGGCCTACGTCCCGCAGTCCGGCTCGCTGGTCGGCGGCCTGGACTCCCAGCACGCGCTGGGCTTCCAGCTCTTCCGCGGCGGCTCCGGGATGCTGGTCGGCCACACCGGCTCGATGCCCGGCTTCATCGCCACCTGCTTCGTCGACCTCAAGCGCCGTACCGGCGTGGTCGCCTTCGCCAACGCCACGGCCGGCATGCCCGCCGGTGCCGTCGCCGTCGGCCTGCTCGAGGAGCTCGAGGCGTCCGAGCCGACGCTGCCCCCGGCGTGGAAGCCGTCGACGTCGGTGCCCGACGAGGTCCGCGACGCGCTCGGGCTCTGGCACTGGGGCACCTCGGTCATCACCATCGCCTGGGAGGGCGACGCCCTGGTCACTCGCCGCGGCGGGGTCGAGGCGTACCGCCACCAGGTGCGTGACGGTCGGATCGTCGGCACCAGCGGCTACATGCACGGCGAGGAGCTGAGGATCGTCCGCAACGACGACGGCACGGTCAACCACCTCGACCTGGCCACCTTCATCCTCACCCGGACGCCGTACGACCCCGCGGCACCGATCCCGGGCGGCCACCCGCAGTGACCCACGACGCCTCCGAGACGTGGCCCAGCCAGTGGATCGTCGACTCCTGGCAGGGTGACTTCGGCTTCCAGTTCCGCCCCGGCGAGGACACCCAGGTCCACGACCCCGAGGCGGCCGCGCCGGTTCCGCGACACCCTGGGCCGGTTCGCCACCGGGGTCACCGTGGTGACCGCGATCAGCGACGGCAGTCCGGTCGGGCTGACCTGCCAGTCCTTCTCCAGCGTCTCGCTCGACCCGCCGCTGGTGCTGTTCTGCCCGGCCCGCACCTCGCGGGCGTGGCCGCTGATCGAGCGGGCCGGCACGTTCTGCGTCAACCTGCTGGCCCGCGACCAGGTCGAGGTCTCCGACGCGATGGCCAGCCGTGGCGTCGACAAGTTCGACGGGGTCGGCTGGTCGCCGGCGCCGGTCACCGGTGCGCCGCTGCTCGACGGCGTGCTCGGCCACGTCGAGTGCGAGGTCCACGCCGTCCACGACGGCGGGGACCACCACGTCGTCCTCGGCCGGGTGGTCGGCCTGGCCACCACCGACCTCACCGAGCCGCTGCTCTTCGCCGAGGGGCGGTACGCCGGCCTCGACCGCGACTGACCGGCCTACGCTCGGACCCGTGGACCTCCTCCCGCTCAGCTGGCACACCGACCTGGCCGTCCTCACCGCGACCGGCTCCGCGGTCGAGGAGCACGCCGACCACCTCGTGGTGCGCACGCCCGCGAACCCGGCGTACCACTGGGGCAACTTCGTGCTGGTCACCGACCCCGCCGCCGTGGACGACGCCGCGCGCTGGGAGGCGGTCTTCGCCACCTGCTTCCCCGACGCCGCGCACCGGGCGGTCGGCCTGGTCGCCGACCCCGACCCCGCGGCCTGGGAGGCGGTGGGGATGCAGGTCGAGCACGAGGACGTGCTGGTCCGCGACGCGCCGCTGGAGCGCCGGCCGCTGCCCGCCGGGTACGCCGTCCGTCCGCTCACCACCGACGACGACTGGGAGCAGTCGCTGGGGCTGCGCGTCGGCGACCTGACCGCCGAGCAGCGTGCCGAACCGGGGCGTACGGCGTACGAGCTGGGGTCCACGGCGGCCCGGCGACGCCTGGTCGGCACCGGGAACGCGGTCTGGCTGGGGGCGTTCGCCGGCGACGAGCTGGCCGCGGACCAGGGCATCCTCGACTGCGGCGAGGGGGTGGCGCGCTACCAGGACGTGATCACGAAGGCGGCCGCACCGCCGGCGGGGACTGACCTCGCACCTGCTCGGTGAGGCATCGGCCTGGGCCGCGGACCGGGGGTGCCGCACCTGGGTGATCCTGGCCGACGCCGGCGAGGCGCCGAGCCGGCTCTACCAGGCCCTCGGCTTCGTGCCCGGGCAGCCGAGCAGCCAGGCCTACCGGGCGCCGCGCGGCTGACAAAGCCGTTGACCCGGTGCGGCAGGATGGGCGGACACGTCCGCCCCTGTCTCGGAGGAGCACCGTTGCCGCGCCGTACCCTCCCGCCCGTCCGCACCCGCATCCCCGTCCTCGTGGCCGGCGGGCTGCTGCTGGCCACCCTGCCCGCGTGCACCGCGGGCGAGGACACCGACGGCGCCGAGCAGGCTCACCGACGACCTCGCGACGGCGCTGACCGACCGCGACCTCGGGGACCTGCCGATCGAGGGCGGCGGCCAGAAGGAGCTGGACGCGGTCCTCGGCAGCGCCGCGGACCTGCCCGCGAAGGTCGCAGCCGGGGACGTCGCCGTCGACGGCGACAGCGCGACGGCCACGCTGACGTGGACCTGGGAGACGCCGGGGGAGCAGTGGACCTACGAGACCGAGGCCGACCTCTCCCGGCGACGGCGACGCCTGGCAGGTCGACCTGGTCGCCCGCCCTGGTCGAGCCGTCGCTGGAGGAGGGTGAGTCGCTCGACGCGACCACGCTGCAGCCCCGCCGGGGCGACATCCTCGGCGCCGGTGGCGCGCCACTGGTGACCATGCGCTCGGTGGTGCGCTTCGGCATCGACAAGACCAAGGTGGCCGGCGCCCGGGCGGTGGCCTCCGCGCGGGCGCTCGCCGGGCTGCTCGACATCGCCCCGGCGCCGTACGCCAAGCTGGTCCGGAACGCCGGGGAGAAGGCGTTCGTCGAGGCGCTGGTCCTCCGCGAGTCCGACGCCGGCCAGGTGGACCGCGGCGCGCTCGGCTCGATCAAGGGGGCGGTCGCGCTCGGCGGCGAGATGCCGCTGGCGCCCACCCGTGAGTTCGCCGCGCCCATCCTCGGCCGGGTCGGCCCGGCCACCGCCGAGATCGTCAAGAAGTCCGACGGCGCCGTCCAGCCCGGCGACGAGGTCGGCCTCTCCGGGCTGCAGGCGAGGTACGACGACCAGCTGGGCGGTACGCCGGGCGTCGTGGTGTCCGCGACCGGTGGCACGGACGAGCGCGAGCTGTTCTCCAGCGACGAGGTCAACGGCGAGCCGCTGCGCACGACGCTGGTGCCGCGGCTGCAGACCGAGGCGGAGGCGGCGCTCGGTGGCGTGAAGCCGGCCAGCGCGGTGGTGGCGCTGCGGCCCTCGACCGGCGACATCCTGGCCGCGGCCAGCGGGGTCGGCTCCGACGGCTACAACACCGCGACGTTCGGGCAGTACGCCCCCGGCTCCACCATGAAGGTGGTGACCGCGCTGGCCCTGCTCCGGGCCGGGGTGAAGCCGACCGACCGGGTGCCGTGCACGCCGACGCTGGTGGTCGACGGCAAGACGTTCAAGAACTACGACGACTACCCGCCCAGCGGGCTCGGCGACATCCCGCTGCGCACGGCGGTCGCCAACTCGTGCAACACGGCGCTGATCTCGCAGTACGACAGGCTCGGGCCGACCGACCTCACCGAGGCGGCCGCGCGCGCTCGGCCTCGGCGTCGACCACGACCTCGGCTTCCCGGCGTACTTCGGCCAGGTCCCGAAGCCGGCCTCGGAGACCGACAAGGCCGCCTCCCTCATCGGGCAGGGCAGGGTGCTCGCCTCCCCGATGGCGATGGCCGCGGTGGCGGCGTCCGTGGTCCGCGGCGAGGTGGTGGTGCCCGCGGCTGCTGCCGGACCAGGAGACGGAGCCGGCGACGCCGAAGGCGCCGCTCACCGCGTCCGAGGCGGCCGCCCTGAAGGACATGATGCGTGCGGTCGTCACCGAGGGCAGCGCCACCTTCCTGGCCGGCCTGCCCGGGCCGCCGGTCGGCGCCAAGACCGGCACCGCCGAGTTCGGCACCGGCGACCCGCTGCCCACCCACACGTGGATGATCGCCACCCAGGGCGACCTGGCCGTCGCGGTGTTCGTCGAGGTGGGGGAGTCGGGATCGCAGACCGCCGGGCCGATCCTCGAGCGGTTCCTGCGCGCCGCCCGCTGACCCGCCCGGCGCGCGTGACGTCATACGGGTGGCTGCTCGGGCGCCCGCGACGTATGACGTCGTGCGTGACGTCAGCGGCCGAACCAGCGCCGCCGGCGCTTCTCCTCCGCCGATCCCGGCACCGGCACCGGCTCGGAGCCCGGCCACAGCGCGTCGACCGAGGCCACCAGGTAGCAGGTGCCGACCACCACGTTGCCCGGCCACAGCCCGGCGGGGTGCTCGGGGGCCGGCACGCACACGTCGATCTCCATGCCCAGGCAGCCGACCCGGGCGACGTGGAAGTCCTGTCCCGGTGCAGCCGTTGACCAGCGTCGCGGACGAGAGCACCACGCCCGAGAGGCGGGCATGGGCGTCGGCCTCCTCGCCGACCGCGAACAGGCCGTACGACACGAACGACTCGGTCGCCATCCGCAGCGGCCGCTCGTGGTCGGCTCCGTCCGGGTCGAGCAGGCTCTGCGGGGAGGACTGGTACGCCGCCTCGTCGTCGTGCACGGACACGGCGACACCGAGGGCGGTCACCGCAGGCAGTCCCGGCGGCGGGCTCGCTGCCCAGCGACCGCCACTGCTCCAGGTCACAGGCCAGCCGGGTGGTCAGCTCGCCGTCGGCGTCCAGGACGTCCGCCGACACGATCTCCGGGCCGATCAGCGTCATCCCGGAGAGGCGTACGCCGGGCTCCCCGGCGTACGACGGCACCAGGTCCTCCAGCGCGTGGTCCTTGATGCCGAAGGTGAGGCGGGCACCGGAGGCGTCGGTCCAGCGCCAGGCGGTGACCCCGCCGGCGTCGCCCATCGACGCCGCGGCCGGCATCACCCGGTTGATCAGGGCCCCGAGGTCGTCGTGCCCGTCGATGTCCATGCCGACGCAGCCGAGATTGGAAGCCATCTGGGCAGGTTAGCCCGCGGCCAAGGCGATCAGTCCGTGGCGAGCGCCCGGATCGCCTCGTCGATGGACAGCGTGCGGCGCGCGGACTCCACGTGCAGGTTCTCGATCATCCGGCCGTTGTAGGTGACCACGCCGGAGTCCCGGCGCCTCCCAGGCCTCGAGGATCCCGCGGGCGTCGGCGACGGCCTGCTCGGACGGCGCGAAGGCCTCGTTGGCGCCCGCGACCTGCCCCGGGTGGATCAGGGTCTTGCCGTCGAAGCCCATCTCGCGGCCCTGGCGGCACTCGGCGAGGAACCCGTCGGTGTCCTTCACGTCGTTGTAGACGCCGTCGAGGATCGCGGTTCCCGGTGGCCCGGGCCGCGAGCAGCGCCAGGGACAGCGAGGCCAGCAGCGGTGCCCGGCCGGGCACGTGCTCGGCGTACAGCTCCTTGACCAGGTCGTTGGTGCCCATGACGAGCACGCTCAGCCGGTCGGAGGCGCCGGCGATCTCCAGCGCGTTGAACATCGCGCGCGGGGTCTCGACCATCGCCCACAGCGCTCGTGTGCTCCGGCGCGCCGGCGGCCTCCATGGCGGCGACCAGGGTGCGGACCTCGTCGGCCGAGCCGACCTTGGGGACGACGATCGCGTCGGGCCCGGCGGCGCTCGCGGCGGCGATGTCGTCGTCGTGCCACGCGGTGTCCATCCCGTTGACCCGGATGGTCACCTCGCGGGCGCCGTACTCACCGGACGCGGCGGCGGCGCAGGCGGCGTCGCGGGCGGCCGGCTTGGCGTCGGGGGCGACGGCGTCCTCGAGGTCGAGGATCAGGCCGTCGCAGGGGATCGACTTCGCCTTCTCCAGTGCCCGCTCGTTGGAGGAGGGCATGTAGAGGACCGAGCGGCGGGGGCGGAAATCGGTCACGAGGACACCTCGATCGCGTCGTACTGCTTCTTGAGCTCGGGGTCGATCGCGGCCAGCTGCTCGGCCAGCTCGACCAGCACGAGGCACTGCTTGAGCGAGGCGTCGTCCTCCATCTTGCCGTCGAGCATCACCGCGCCGGTGCCGTCGCCCATCGCGGCGACCACGCGGCGGGCGTGGGTGATGTCCTCGACCGACGGGCTGAAGACCCGGTTGGCGATGGCGATCTGCGTGGGGTGCAGGCTCCACGTGCCGACGCAGCCGAGCAGGAACGCGTTGCGGAACTGGTCCTCGCAGGCGACCACGTCGGCGATGTCGCCGAACGGGCCGTAGTAGGGGTAGATCCCGTGCATCGCGCACGCGTCGACCATCCGGGCGATGGTGTAGTGCCACAGGTCCTGCTGGTACGTCGCCCGGGTCGCGTCGACGTCGGCGACGCCGAGCTCGGTGGTGGGCGGGTCCTGGCGCACGAGGTAGCCGGGGTGCCCGCCGCCGACGCGGGTGGTCTTCATCCGGCGGTCGGCGGCGAGGTCGGCCGGGCCGAGGGAGAGCCCCTGCATGCGCGGGGAGGCACCGCAGATCTCCTCGACGTTGGCGACACCGCGGGCGGTCTCCAGGATCGCGTGCACCAGGATCGGCCGCTGCAGGCCGGCCTTGGCCTCGAGCTGGGCGAGCAGCCGGTCGACGTACTGGATGTCCTCGGCACCCTGCACCTTCGGCACCATGATCACGTCGAGCTTGTCGCCGATGGCGGGCACCAGCGTGGTGAGGTCGTCGAGCACCCAGGGGGAGTCGAGGGAGTTGATCCGGGTCCACAGCTGGGTGGGTCCGAAGTCCGTCGTCTCGGGCGATCCGCACCAGGCCCTCGCGCGCGGCCACCTTGTTGTCGGCCTTGATCGCGTCCTCGAGGTTGCCCAGGAGCACGTCGACGGTGCCGACCATCGCCGGCACCTTGGCCGCCATCTTCTCGTTCGAGGGGTCGAAGAAGTGGATGGCGCGGGAGGGCCGGGCCGGGATCTCCCGGAGCGGGGCGGGGGCGCCCACCGCGAGGGGGGCGAAGAAGTCCTTGGCACTGCGCGATGAGCCGGTCATGGGCCGGAACCTAGCAGCCGCGGCGGAGCCATCGGTATGACGAATCCCACGCGGGACCGGCTGGGAATCTAAGGCAATCTCCCGATGTCTGCGGCTACCTCAGATCACCATGCTGAGGGTTCCAACGAGGGGAGAGAGACGTTGTCCGTCCTGCCATGCCAGACCCGCCCGGAGCTGTTCTTCGCCGAGCAGAGCCACGCCCTGGTCGAGGCCCAGCGCCTGTGCGCCGCTGCCCGATCCGTGAGGAGTGCCTCGCGGGCGCGCTCGAGCGCGGTGAGCGCCACGGCGTGTGGGGCGGCCAGATCCTGGTGCAGGGCGAGATCGTCCCGTTCAAGCGTGGCCGCGGGCGCCCGCGCCGGGAGGTCGCCGAGGCCGGCGCCGCCTGAGGCGGGCCGGACGCTCAGGCGTCCCGGCGGCGCAGCACCAGCCAGGCAGCCAGCAGCAGCCCGCCCACTTCGGCCCCGAAGATCGCCAGCGACTCCCAGGCACCGAGCAGGTTCGGGTTGAACGGCACCGGTGAGGCGATCACGCCGCCCGCGTTACCGGGCATCAGCCGCTCCAGCCACAGGCCGAGGTCACCGGGGACGAGCACCACCATGTTGCCGACCACGAAGACCAGCGCGATCACGATGGAGATCACCGCCGCGGTGTGGCGTAGCAGGAAGCCGGCGGCCACCGCGAGCAGTCCCAGGCCGGCCAGGTAGAGGCCGCTGCCGTACATCGCCCGCAGCACGTCGCCCTCGAGGGCCATCCCGATGCCCTCGCGGTCGAGGAAGTGGTTGCCGCCGACGTACCCCAGCAGGGCGGTGCCGGTCCCGACGACGAACAGGACCGCCGCGAGGGTGATCGCCTTGGCGGCCAGCACCGCGCCGCGCCGGGGCACTGCGGCGATCGTCGTTCGGATCATGCCCGGTGCCGTACTCGCTGGTGACGACGAGGGCTGCCGAGCACGACGGCGGTCACCTGGGCGATCATCATCCCCCAGGTGACGAACGAGCCGGGCGACTCGTCGGCCTCGGCGAGGCCAGCCAGTCGGCGCTAGCCCCAGCACATCAGCGTGGTCAGGCCGGCGCCGAGCACGACCAGGGCGACGGGGGTCCACCAGGTCGAGCGGACCGTTCAGAACTTGATCCACTCGGCGCGCAGGACGGCGCCGAAGCCGGGGCCGCCCGGACCTGAGCGACGGGGGAGCGGTGTCGGGGGCGACTGCGGTGCCGACGCGGGGTCATACTCCTTCGGGGGTGGCCAGGTGGGGCGTGGCGGGTACTCCACGCTGTCGGCGGTCAGGGTCATGAACGCGTCCTCCAGCGACGAGCGGACCAGGGTCAGCTCGTGCAGCACCAGCCCGCGCGTCGCCGACCAGCTCGCCGACGGCGGCGGCGTCCAGGCCGGTCACGTGCAGCTCGTCGCCGGTGGTGACGGTCGACGTCGAGCCCCGGCCGGCGAGCAGGTCGGCGACCTCGCCGGCGCTGCGGGCGCGCACCCGGACGTACGACGTGGCGTGCTCGGCGATGAACTCGTCCATCGAGCAGTCGGCGAGGAGCCGGCCGCGCCCGATGACGATCAGGTGGTCGGCGGTCAGCGCCATCTCGCGACATCAGGTGGCTGGACACGAACACCGTGCGGCCCTCGGCGGCGAGCTGCCGGGCAGGGTGCGGACCCAGCGGATGCCCTCGGGTCGAGCCCGTTGACCGGCTCGTCGAGGACGACGACCGGCGGGTCGCCGAGCAGCGCGACGGCGATGCCGAGCCGCTGGCCCATGCCGAGGGAGAACTTGCCGACGCGCTGGCCGGCGACCGCCGTCGAGCCCGACCAGGTCGAGCACCTCGTCGACGCGGCCGGTCGGGATGCCGTTGCTCGCGGCCAGCCAGCGCAGGTGGTCGCGGGCGGAGCGGCCGGGGTGGATCGCCCGGGCCTCGAGCAGCGCGCCGACCTCGCGCAGCGGCGCGGCCGAGTCGGCGTACCGGTGGCCGTTGACGGTGACGCTGCCGGCGCGTGGGGCGGTCGAGGCCGAGGATCATCCGCATCGTGGTGGACTTGCCGGCACCGTTGGGACCGAGGAAGCCGGTGACCCGGCCGGGCTCGACGGTGAAGTCGATCCCGTCGACGGCGGTCGTGGTGCCGAAGCTCTTGGTGAGCGCGTGGGCCGTGATCATGCCCTCACCCTGCTGGGCGAGGGGTTCTGGCCGCATCGGGGAAGGCCCCCGGTTCACCCCTGAGCCGACCCCGGTCCCTCGTCCAGGACGAGGGACCGCAGGCTCACGGCTCGAGGCAGGTGGGGATCGAGTCGGAGTGACCCGTCGGCTGCTCCGTCTGCCCGTCCTGGTCGTAGATCTTGACCCAGCGGACCGCAGTCGAACGCGCGCAGCGTCGGCATGATCTCGCCGGCCACGGTCACCGTGGAGCCGCCACTGGAGCAGGCCCCGGTGAGGTGCACCCGCGCGACCTGGTCGGCGATGCTCAGCCGGGTGAACCCGGTCGCGCCGGAGCGGAGCAGGCGCAGCCCGTTGGCCCGCTCGCCGGGGAGCGGACCGGCGAACAGCCGGTCGAGCACGCCGACGCCGGGCGCGGTGGCCGGGACCGGACGCTGCACCGAGCGGAAGAACGGCCGGTGGTTGGCGACGAAGTTGTCGACGTCGAAGAACCAGACCGGGCGCTGCACGGTGCGGAACGCCGCCCGCACGTCGATGACCACCCGAGCCGGGTCACGCAGCGTGAACATGTGGAAGGAGGTCTTCTTGGCCAGCCCGATGCCGTACGTCGTGTAGCCCTCGAAGTCCCCGGCCTGCACCGCGGTCATGATGTTCGGCAGTGCGTACTGCGTGCGCGCCGGCGCGGTGGGGCCACTGGCATCGTGTGCCCTGGCCGGCGTGAAGACGACCTGCACGATCCCGCGGCCGGAGATGCGGACCGGCAGCCCGGACGGGTCGCCGACCAGCTGGTCGACGAACCGGACGCGCACGCTGGCCGGCAGTCCGTTGCGGAAGTCGAAGACGATCCGGTCGTAGCCGGGGTGGTGTGCGGCCCGGATCCCGACCAGGGTCGGCGTCGGTGGCACCGGGGCCGCGGGGGCACTCACGGTGACGGGCAGGACCAGCCCCACGAGCAGGGCCGGGAGAAGCATTCGCAACGTTCGCATGACACACCTCCGGGTCGGCATCGGTCCCACCTCCATGCTCCTGCGCCGCGGTGCCGCGACCGCAGGGGCGAAGGTCATCGCTGGACCGGGACGCTTGGGGACGGTCCTAGGGTGACGGCATGGGTGAGAAGCCGGACGACAGGACGATCGAGGCGGTCGGGCGGCTGACCGAGGCGCTGGAGACGGTGGAGCGGGCCCGTGGCCACCTCTACTCCTTCCACCAGCTCACCGGTGAGGCCGACTTCAAGATCGGCGACGCGGTGGACCAGCTGCGCGCGGCCGGGCACGGCGAGATCGCCGACCGCCTCCAGCACGAGATCGTGGGCCGCAACGTGATCGAGGGGCGCTGGACCTTCCAGATCATGGAGGAGTACGACGACACGTACTGGTCCGCCGTCCGCGAGGCGGAGCGCTCCGTCCGCGAGGAGCTGACCGGGGGCCGGCGCCACCTGGCGGAGGCGGCGCTGAAGGAGGAGCGGCGTACCCACGGGCACCCGCACCACACCCGCGAGCCGTAGGCCCGCAGAAACCCAGGTGCGCCACGGGCGCCGGAGGTTCACGCTGGTCCCATGGAGCTCCGGCGGGTCGACCCCGGCGACGACGTCGCCGTGAAGGCGTACGTCGACCTGTGCAACCGGGTCCGTGAGGCGGACTCGCCCTGGCGCCACGAGCTGACCGTGCACGAGGCGAGTGGACTCCTCCGGTTCGGCTGGGAGAAGGAGCCGTCCGACGTCCACCTGGCCTACGCCGACGGCGAGCTCGTCGGCACGGGGTCGTACGACACCACCGCCTGGGACAACCAGCACCTCGCCTGGTTGCGGGTGGAGGTCCTGCCCGAGGCACGCCGCCGGGGGCACGGGTCCTCCGTCCTCGGCGCGCTGCTGGACCGGGCCCGGGCCGAGGGCCGCACCAGCGCCGGGATCGACGGGTGGGAGTCGGCCGCGGCCGAGGGCTTCGCGCTGCGGCACGGGTTCGCCCCGAAGACCGTCGAGGTATGCCGCCGGCAGTACCCCCAGCAGACCGACCGCTCCGCCCTCGCCGCGCTGCGGGACGAGGCGGCGCCGTACGCCGCCGACTACGAGCTGGTCCGCCGCCTCGGCGCCAGCCCGGACGACGAGCTCGACGCGATCGCGGCGATGACGGCGGCGATCAACGACGCACCCCTCGACGACCTCGAGATCGAGGACGAGGTGTTCACCGCGCAGCGGGTGCGCGACTACGAGGACGCCCAGCTCCAGCGTGGCCAGCGGCTGCACCGGGTGTTCGCGCGGCACCGGGGGACCGGGGAGCTGGCCGGCCACACGGTCGTCGCGGTCGACGGCGAGCGGCCGCACCTCGCCGAGCAGCACGACACCTCCGTGCTGCGCGCCCACCGCGGGCATCGGCTGGGCCTGCTCCTGAAGGCCGACATGCTGGACTGGCTGGCCGACACGGAGCCGCAGGTCACCTCGATCGAGACGTGGAACGCCGCCTCGAACGACCACATGATCGGCGTCAACGAGGTGCTCGGCTACCGCGTCATGGGCCGGGCCGTGGCCTACCAGCGCGACCTGTAGCCCCGTTCAGAGCGGCAGCAGCGCCGCCGCGAGCTCCCGCAGGTCGGGGTCGTCGGCCTCGACCCGGTGAGCCAGGGCGAGCAGCGCGGCCAGCGGCTCGAGGCGTACGCCGGAGCGCGCCTGCTCCCTGCTGTCGTCCGGGCACAGGTGGACCTCGAGCCCCTCGGTGGAGATGACCGCCTCGATCATGTGGGGGATCCCGGCCACGTCCAGGAGGAAGCGCCGCGGCGGGCCTTGCCGCTGGGCGGGATCCAGCCACCCGGGGGATACCGCGAGCGCGGCCCGCAGCGCCAGGATCGCGTGCTCCGGCGGTGTCTCGGGCCGGGCGTCCAGTGCGGTGGCGATGTCGTGCCCGTGGACCACCAGCTCGGCGAGCATCACCCCGAACGCGTCGAGCGCGCGCACCCGCATGCCGGCGTGGAACGGGATGAGGGCGTCGACGTCCATGACCTGGGGGAGCACCCGCCGGGCGACGACGGCACTGTCGCGGGCGATCTCCATGCCGATCGTCTTGGGGTCGCGGACGGTCAGCTCGCCCAGCGCGACGGCGTTGACCTCCGCGGTGCCCGCCGGGGTGTCGCTGCGGCGCCGGTCGCCGAGCCCGCGGCGGACGACCGTGAGCACGTGCGCGGCGGTCTCCGCCACGGTCCATTCCAGCCCGGGGACCGGCGTGCGCGCCCGGCCGAGGGCCACCTCGGCCAGCCGGCGCCCGAGGGCCACGCCCTCGCGCTCGATCGCGTCCGAGACCGCCTCACGATCGCTGAGGCCGACGGCCTGCGGCTGCTGCGTCACGTGCGTCTCCCGTCACGGGGCTCCGGGGACCAGCGTAGGGCAGCCCCCTCCCCGCCGAGCCGTGCGTTGTGGTGCGCCGAGCCGTGCGTTGTGGTGCGCCGAGCCGTGCGTTGTGGTGCGCTGAGCCGTGGGTTGTGGCGTCACTCGCCGGTCGGGACGTAGGACCAGCTCTCGGTGTCGGCCCACACCCCGGGCTTGACGTACGCCGAACGCAGCACGCCCTCGAACCGGAAGCCGGCCCGGCGGGCGACCTTCTTCGACGCCGCGTTGTCCACCGAGATCAGCACGAAGATGCGTCGCATCCCCAGCCCGAGCGCCCAGTCGGTCAGCTGGCGCAGCGCGGCGACCCCGACGCCGCAGCCGCGTGCCTCGGGCACGACGGCGTACCCGAGCTCGGCGGTGCGGGCCTCGAGGTCGATCTCGGGGGCGACGGCGATGCCGAGGAACCGGCCGTCGTCGTCCTCGATCGCGAAGTTCTCACGCCGCGGCCGGTGGTCGTCGTACCGCTTGCGCCAGACCTTCACGAAGCCCGGCGGTACCGGGTACGGCAGCGGTGTGAACCGGGTGACGTCCGGGTCGGCAAGCATCGCGACGAAGCCGTCGTGGTGCTCGTCGCCGAAGGGCACCAGCCGGATCGCGGTCATGCGGGCAGCCTAGGGCCGCGCCGGCCCGGCGTGTCCTTTTCGAACCTCGCCCGTTGAGCCGTCCAGAGCACCCGTCGACGAGGAGAGCACCGTGCCCGCAGACCCCACCCCGTCCCGTCGTCGCGCCGCACGCCGCCTGGTCGCGGCCCGTCGCCGTGGTGGCCGGCCTGGTCGCCGGCCTGACCGCAGCGTCGAGCATGGGGTCGACGTACTCCTTCCCGGCGCCGGTCCCGAAGGCCGACTGCGGACCCGGTGCCCGGCCCGAGACTGCGGCCCAGGGCCGAGTGCCGCAGGCCGACTACGACAGCGGGCGCGCGGCCCGCGGCTACCAGTGCAACGCCCGGCAGGTCAGCCACCACGGCAGCTCCGGCGGCTTCAAGGTGCAGCGCTACACCGACGCCCGCGGCAACACCTGCGCGTTCTACGACTCGACGCTGCTCTTCCCGCGCGACGCGGTCGCCAACGCGGCCAGCGGCACCGGTGTGATCGTGCTCGACATGAACGACCCGGCCCACCCGCGGCAGACCGCGAACCTGGTCACCCCGGCCATGCAGAGCCCGCACGAGACGTTGCTGCTCAACCCGCGCCGCGGCCTGCTGGCCGGCGTGCTCGGCACCGCGGCGACGTACCCCGGGATCCTCGACATCTACGACGTACGCACCGACTGCCGGCACCCCCAGCTGCTCTCCACGACGCCGTCCGGCCTCCTCGGCCACGAGTCCGGCTGGTCGCCGGACGGGAAGACGTTCTGGAGCAGCAGCACGGTCACCTCGCTGGTCGCCCTCGATGTCAGCGACCCCCGCCTGCCGAAGCCGGTCTACACCCAGCTCGGCGTGCAGTACCACGGCATGCGGCTCTCGGCCGACGGCCGCCAGCTGTACGCCGCCAACCTCGGGTCGCCCGGCCCCACCGGCATCACCGGGGGAGGGCTGCGCATCCTCGACGTGAGCCAGGTGCAGGACCGCAAGCCCCACCCGCAGGTGACCGTCCTCTCGGACCTGACCTGGCGCGAGCTGTCGATCCCGCAGGTCGCCGAGCCGTTCACCCGCAACGGCCACCGCTACCTGCTCGAGGTCGACGAGTTCACCGACCTCTTCTCGTTCTCCGGGCTGACCGACCCGGTGGCCTCGCCCGTCGGCGCCGCCCGGATCATCAACATCGACGACCCGCGGCACCCGCGCGTGGTCTCGAACATCCGCCTCAGGGTGCACCAGCCCGCCGCCCGCCGGGGCGCGCAGAAGGACGACCCCGGGGCGGCGTTCCCGGCCCAGGGGTACGCCGCGCACTACTGCTCGATGCCGCGACGGACGAACCCCGACATCGCCGGCTGCTCGATGATCCTGTCCGGGCTGCGGCTCTTCGACATCCGCGACGTGCGGAACCCGAAGGAGGTCGGCTACTTCAACCGGCCGCTGATGCCGGGGACCAAGGTCTCGTTCCCGAACGCCGAGGGTGCCTACGCGATGTCCGCAGCCGGCCTGGGACGTCCGGCGCCGGTCGGTCTGGTACACCGACGCGAACTCCGGGTTCTACGTCGTCCGGCTCACCAACGGGGTCGGCCGGCTGGTCGATCCCTGACCCGGCGCACCACCCGAGCGCGAATCACAGCGTTGTAGTTGTTCCGGAGGCACTTGCACAGGTCGTGGGAGTCGTGTGACATGTGAGGTGCATGTGACATCTGTTGCGCCCGACACGCCCCCCGTGCGGGCATCCGCGAAGGAGCCGCACCGTGTCGAAGATCCCGGGAACGACGCGCCAACCCGTCCACCGCCCGCACATCCAGCACCGCGCCGTACGCCGGGTCGGCCTGCTCGCCGCCGCGCTCGCGGTCACGACGGCCGGACTGGTGGCCGCCGTACCCACGCAGGCGGCGCCGGCCCCCGCGCCCGCCGCGGCCCCCGCGCCGCCCGACAACTACACGCCGCAAGGCCGGGGTCCTGTTCAACAAGCCGATCGGCACCCGCGCCGAGCAGTACCGCCTGTTCACGCACATCAACCGCGCGATCAACAGTGCCCGCGTCCGGGTCGGTGATCCGGATCGCGGTCTTCTCGTTCTCCGACGGCCGCACCGCCGACAACCTCATCAAGGCGCACCGCCGCGGCGTCCACGTGAAGCTGGTCTTCGACAACCACACGATCTACGACGCGCGAGCGCAAGCTGCAGCGGGCGCTCGGCAAGAACCCCTCGCGGGGCTCGTTCGCGGTGTTCTGCGACAAGAGCTGCCGCAGCACCAGCGGCGAGATGCACGCCAAGGTGTACATGTTCCGCCGGTCCGGCAGTGCGCAGTGGATCACCATGGTCGGGTCGAACAACCTGACCAGCACCAACGCCGAGAAGCAGTGGAGCGACCTGGTCACGGTCCGCGGCAACCGCGCCGTCTACGACACCTTCCGGCACTGGTTCGCCCAGCTGAAGTGGGACAAGCCGGTCGCCGACCCGCGCATGGCCGTCGCCTCCGGGAAGTCGCTGGCCCTGATCACGCCCGCAGGACAGCAAGGTCTACGGCGACCCCGCCATGAAGGCGCTGGCCCCGGTGGTCTGTGACCCGGGCACCGGGAAGCGCACGCGCCTCCTCATCTCGGCGCACGCGTGGTACGGCCCCCGCGGCAACAACATCGCCAACCGGATCGTCACCCTCGCCGGGCAGGGCTGCATCGTGAAGGTGTTCTACGGCGAGGCGTTCGGCAGCACGATCCGCCAGAAGCTCGAGGACGCCGGCGTCGCCCTGGCCACCTCACGGCACACGGGCGTGAAGACCCACCAGAAGCTGCTCATCGTGCGCGGAGGGTACGGCGGCAACGACGACGCCGCCTTCGCCTGGACCGGGTCGCACAACTGGAGCCCGTGGGCGATGAAGGTCGACGACGTCATCCTGCGTACGGCGAACCGGGACACCGTCTGGAAGTACACCAAGCACTTCTCCTGGATGTTCCGCTACGCCTGATCGGCCGGAGGAGCCTCAGGGGAGGACGGTGTCCAGGTCGATCGCCGTCTCCTCGGGAGGGTTCGCGAACCCGCCGTCGATCCCTGCCTGCATCCGCGGGAGCAGGGTCTCGTCCCGGAACCGCTCCCAGCTCTCCCGCGAGTCGTGCACGGCCATGATCGTCCAGCCGCCCGGTGCCGGGCCGGCGGCATGGAAGATCTGGCCGTCGGGCAGCTTGTCAGCGGCCGGGTGGACCGCCGCGATCGACGCGTCGTACTGGGCCTTCGTGCCACCCGCGAAGTGGTGGATGATTCCGTACGCCATGACTGTCTCCCATCGGTGTCGATGGGTGGCCGGGGTGACGCCACCGGTGCCGCCCGAGGGTACGGATCGACGTCCTGGTCACCCGCTCTCGACGCTAGCCACGCGGTCGTGCGTGGGCAATGACCCGCCTGCCATGTCCAGACGACGGCGCCGCGCCTGGTGAGCAGCCAGCCGGTTGATCGAACGTTCGACCAACCGATCGGCCTACCAGCCGCGCTCGCGCCACTCCGCGAGGTGCGGCCGCTCGTCGCCGAGCCGGCCGTCGTTGCCGTGCCCGGGGTAGAACAGCGTGTCGTCGGGCAGCCGGCCGAACACCTTGGTCTCGACCTCGCCGATGAGCGTGCGGAAGGCCTCGGCGTCGCCGAACGTCGCGCCGACACCGCCGGGGAACAGCGAGTCTCCCGTGAACAGGTGCGGCACCCCGTCGGGGTCGTCGTACAGCAGCGCCACCGAGCCCGGCGTGTGCCCGGCGATCGCGATCGACCTCGAGCACCTGGTCGCCGACCGGGATCCGGTCGCCGTCGCGGAGCCGGGCGTCCACGGCCACCCCGGTCTGCTCGGTGATCGCGTCGGCGTCGGGGTCCCCGGCGTACGTCGTCGCGCCGGTCGCCTCGACCACCTCGGCCAGGCCGCGGTGGTGGTCCCAGTGCTGGTGGGTGGTGATCACGCCCTCGAGGGTGGCGTCGCACAGCCGCAGCAGGGTGGCGGCGTCGTCGGCGGCGTCGATCAGCACCGACTCGCCCGTGGCAGCGGCACGTGAGGAGGTAGCAGTTGTTCGACATCTTCCTGTCGACCGCGAGCTTCGTGATGGTCAGGTGGGTCAGCTCCCGGGTCTCGGGGGAGCCGCCGGGCTTCACGTCGCCGGTGTAGGTCATCGCCATGCGCCCAGCGTAGGGAGGTCGCCCGACAGTCCCTCACCCGAGCCCCGCCCCAGCAGCCACCAGGCGAGGTCGGCCTCGGAGCCCGCCACGACCGGGCCGCCGGCGCCGACCGCGACGTCGCCGGACGGCGTACGCAGGGTGAGGTCGTGGTCCGCGCCGCGGTCCGCGACCAGCACGCCGAGGAGGTACGTCGTGAACGCGGCCGGCCAGTCGGCCGCGGTGTACCCGCTGTCGAGGTCCGCGTGGTGGATCTCGACCTCCCGCCACCGCATGAAGACGCCGTCGTACGCGGTGAACGGCCGCTGGCCCGGTGTGCGCTCCATGAGCGCGTCGGGGTCGGTGACCGACTCCGCGGCGTCCTTCCAGCGGTCGCACGCGTCGAAGGTCAGCTCGCGCAGCTCCTCGGACGGCCGGGCGGCGGTGGCCTCGATGTCGGCGTCCCGTGACTCCTGGCTGTCGTAGACCGGCAGCCGCTCGCCCCGGAGCAGCCCGGTCATCGCCCGGGTGGTGCCCCGCGCGTGCAGCGCGAGGTGGGCCACGACGTGCGCCCGGGTCCAGCCGGGGAGCGCGCTCGGTCCCGCCAGCTGTTCCGGCGTGAGCGCGTCGAGGTGCTGCAGGTACCGTGTGGTTGCGTCGTACACCTCGGCCAGCGGAGCGGCGGGACGGGTGGTCGGCTCGGTCATGGGGCCAGCCAACCACGCCCGTCAATCCGCGGGTCGTGCGAACACGTGTTCGAACTGTCGGTAGGATGTGGTACCTACGACGAGTACGCCCCGACCACGGAATCCAGACGGGAATCCCACACACCTCATGGCCGACCAGCTGATCATCCGCGGCGCCCGCGAGCACAACCTCAAGGACGTCTCGCTCGACCTCCCGCGCGATGCCCTCATCGTCTTCACCGGGCTCTCCGGCTCCGGCAAGTCCAGCCTGGCCTTCGACACGATCTTCGCCGAGGGCCAGCGCCGGTACGTCGAGTCGCTCTCGGCGTACGCCCGGCAGTTCCTCGGGCAGATGGACAAGCCCGACGTCGACTTCATCGAGGGCCTCTCGCCCGGCGGTGTCGATCGACCAGAAGTCGACCTCGAAGAACCCCCGGTCGACGGTCGGCACGATCACCGAGGTCTACGACTACCTCCGCCTGCTCTACGCCCGGGCCGGCCGGCCGCACTGCCCGGTCTGCGGCTCGCCGATCGAGCGCCAGACCCCGCAGCAGATCGTCGACCGGCTGATGACCAACGAGGAGGGCACCCGCTTCCAGGTGCTGGCCCCGGTCATCCGCGGCCGCAAGGGCGAGTACGTCGAGCTCTTCCGCTCGCTGCAGTCCCAGGGCTTCTCCCGCGCGCGCGTCAACGGCGAGATCCACCAGCTCGACGACCCGCCGACGCTCAACAAGCAGAAGAAGCACACCATCGAGGTCGTCGTCGACCGGCTGGCGATCAAGGAGTCCTCCAAGCGCCGGCTGACCGACTCGGTCGAGACCGCGCTCGGCCTGGCCGGGGGACTGGTGCTGGTCGACTTCGTCGACCGCGACGCGAAGGCACCCGACCGCGAGGCGAAGTTCTCCGAGAAGATGTCGTGCCCCAACGACCACGCGCTCGACACCGACGACCTCGAGCCGCCGGTCGTTCTCGTTCAACTCGCCCTTCGGTGCCTGCACGGTCTGCCACGGCCTCGGCACCCGGATGGAGGTCGACCCCGAGCTGGTCATCGCCGACCCGCAGGCCACCCTCGGCGAGGGCGTCATCCAGCCGTGGAGCGGCGCCCACGTCGCCGACTACTTCATCCGGCTGCTCGGTGCGCTGGGCGACGAGCTCGGCTTCGACCTGAACACCCCGTGGGAGGACATCCCCGCGCGGCTGCGCACGATCATCCTCGACGGGCACCCGACCAAGGTCCACGTGCGCAGCAAGAACCGCTACGGCCGCGAGCGCTCCTACTACGCCGCCTACGAAGGCGTCCGCCCCTACATCGAGCGCCGCCACCGCGAGGCCGAGTCCGACACCAGCCGCGACCGCTTCGAGGGCTTCATGCGCGAGGTGCCGTGCCCGGCCTGCGAGGGCAGCCGGCTCAAGCCGGTGTCGATGGCGGTCACCCTCGGCAGCCGCGAGAACGGCGGCAAGAACATCGCCGAGGTCTGCGCGCTGCCGATCAACGAGACCGCGGAGCACCTGCGCACCCTCGACCTGTCGGTGCGCGAGCGCCAGATCGGCGAGCGGGTGCTCAAGGAGATCCAGGAGCGGCTCAACTTCCTGCTCGACGTCGGCCTCGACTACCTCACCCTCGACCGGCCCTCCGGGTCGCTGTCCGGCGGCGAGGCGCAGCGGATCCGGCTGGCCACCCAGATCGGTG
This sequence comes from uncultured Actinomycetota bacterium, assembly GCA_963721775.1. Classification (GTDB taxonomy): domain Bacteria; phylum Actinomycetota; class Actinomycetes; order Propionibacteriales; family Nocardioidaceae; genus Nocardioides. The sequence goes on from CAVRMH010000035.1 coordinate 38,685, forward strand.
CCGGCCTGGTCGGCGTCCTCTACGTCCTCGACGAGCCGTCGATCGGCCTCCACCAGCGCGACAACCAGCGGCTCATCGAGACGCTGGTCCGGCTGCGCGACCTCGGCAACACCCTGATCGTCGTCGAGCACGACGAGGACACCATCCGGGCCGCCGACTGGGTGGTCGACATCGGGCCCGGTGCCGGCGAGCACGGCGGCCAGGTCGTGGTGTCCGGCACGGTCGACGACCTGCTGAACCACGGGGACTCCTCGACCGGTGCCTACCTCTCCGGCCGCCGCGAGATCCCGGTCCCCGAGGTACGCCGCCCGCGCACCAAGGGCCGCGAGCTCACCGTGCACGGTGCCCGCGAGCACAACCTCCAGGACGTCGACGTCTCGTTCCCGCTGGGGCTGTTCGTCGCCGTCACCGGTGTCTCCGGATCGGGCAAGTCGACGCTGGTCAACGACATCCTCTACACCTCGCTGGCCAAGCAGATCTACAACGCCCGCACGGTCCCCGGCCGGCACCGCAAGATCAGCGGCACCGAGCACGTCGACAAGGTCATCCACGTCGACCAGTCGCCGATCGGCCGCACCCCGCGGAGCAACCCGGCGACGTACACCGGCGTCTTCGACCACATCCGCAAGCTCTTCGCCTCCACCCAGGAGGCCAAGATGCGGGGCTACCTCCAGGGGCGGTTCTCGTTCAACGTCAAGGGCGGCCGCTGCGAGGCGTGCGCCGGCGACGGCACGATCAAGATCGAGATGAACTTCCTGCCCGGACGTCTACGTCCCGTGCGAGGTCTGCCACGGCGCGCGCTACAACCGCGAGACGCTCGAGGTGCACTACAAGGGCAAGACCATCGCCGAGGTGCTCGACATGCCGATCGAGGAGGCCGCGGAGTTCTTCGCCGCGGTGCCCGCGATCTCCCGGCACATGAAGACGCTCTGCGAGGTCGGCCTGGGCTACGTCCGCCTCGGCCAGCCGGCGACCACCCTGTCCGGCGGCGAGGCCCAGCGGGTGAAGCTCTCCTCCGAGCTGCAGAAGCGGTCCACCGGCCGCACCGTCTACGTCCTCGACGAGCCGACCACCGGCCTGCACTTCGAGGACATCCGCAAGCTGCTGCTGGTGCTCGGCCGGCTGGTCGACTCCGGCAACACGGTGCTGGTGATCGAGCACAACCTCGACGTCATCAAGACCGCCGACTGGCTGGTCGACATGGGGCCGGAGGGCGGCTCGCGCGGCGGGTACGTCGTGGCCACCGGCACCCCCGAGGACGTCGCCGCGCACCCCGACAGCCACACCGGCCGGTTCCTGGCCCCGCTGCTCGACGGCAAGGAGGCGCGGCAGCCGACCCGGATGGTCGCGCCCAAGCCGGACCCGCGGGAGGCTGCCAGGAAGGCGCCCGCGAAGAAGACGGCTGCGAAGAAGGCGACCGCGAAGAAGACGGCTACCAGGAAGGGCCGCCGCGAAGCGCTGAACCCCTGCAGGTACTAGTACCAACGTCCAACGCGGCGTACATGGTCCGGCCTTCGGGTGCTGGGTAGGTTCGACGACGACACCCAGGTCGACCCGAGGAGCCGATCCCGTGGAACCCATCTCGCGACGCAACGCCCTGGCCGGAGCCGCACTGGTCGGCGTCGGCCTGCCCGCCCTGGCGGCCTGCAGCAACAGCAGCCCGAGCGACAGCGGCGGTTCGACCGGGAAGTCCTCCGGCCCGACGATCGACTGCAGCTGCCACGGCAGCAGGTTCTCCGCGGTCGACGGCTCGGTGGTCAACGGTCCCGCGACCCAGCCGCTCGCCGAGGCCCCCGTCGCGGTGAAGGGCGCGGACGTGGAGGTGGACGGCGAGGTGATCGCCGCCAAGTCCGACATCCCCGAGGGCGGCGGCAAGATCTTCCCCGACCAGCAGGTCGTGGTGACCCAGCCGGACCCGGGTGACTTCAAGGCCTTCTCGGCGATCTGCACCCACCAGAAGTGCCTGGTCACCAGCGTGGAGCCGGCGTGACCCAGCCGCGCCCGTCGCGCCGCATCCTCTTCCAGGGGATGTCAGCCCTCGGAGTCGCCGCGGTGCTGGCCGGCTGCGGGGGAGGGGACGACAGCCCCGCGGGCGGTGACGCCGGCGGCGAGGCAACGCCCAGCGGCTCCCCGAGCCCGACCCGGTCCCCGTCCGAGTCGTCGTCCGCCTCCGCGTCCGCGTCGACGAAGCCCACAACGCCCGGCGCTGGCCACCACCGACGAGGTCCCGGTCGGTGGCGGCATCGTGCTGACCGAGGAGCGGATCGTCGTCACCCAGCCGGCGCGGGGGACCTTCGCGGCGTACTCCGCGGTGTGCACGCACGAGGGGGAGACGGTGGGCAGCGTCGTGGACAACACGATCACGTGCGCCGCGCACGGCAGCCAGTACGACGCCGCCACCGGCGACGTCACCCGGGGTCCGGCGCCCACCGGGCTGAGCCCGGTCGCGATCAGGGTCGTCGGCCGGAGGATCGTCCGGGCCTGACCGCGGGCGGCGATGCCTCAGGCGGTGACGGGCTCCGCGCACTGCGCCCGCCACGCCTCGTCGCGACGACATCGGCGCCGGTCGAGCCGCCGGTCGAGGACCTCGCGCGCCTCGTCGTACCGTCCGGCCCGCAGCAGCGCGGCGATCCGGGTCTCCTCGACGACCTCGCGCTGGGCGTCGGAGCCGCCGAGCCGCCAGACCTGCGGGCCGAGCTCGGCGAGCCGGTCGGCGGCGGCCGAGCACTGGCCCTCGGCCATCAGCTTCATCGCCCGGGCCAGCGGTGCGACCACCTCGGCGTGGGTGCGGTCGCGGTGCGCCGCCGGTCCAGTCGGCGAGCCGGCCGAGCCCGGCGGCGTCGTCGAGCGCGAGCAGCGCGACCGCGGCGTGCATGCCCAGGAACGGCGTGGACGGCCGCGCCAGCGAGCCGTCGTCGACGGCACGGGCGACCTCGTCCATCGCGGGTACGTCGTCCGCGCCCGGGCGTGAGCGCCCAGCGCCACAGCAGGGAGCCGGTGTCGACCAGGGCCCGGCAGCCGAGCCCGTGCTCCGGGCCGGAGCTGGCCGACGTAGCGGCGGCGTACGGCGTCGAGGTCGCCGGTGGACAGCTCGTGCAGGGCGGCGTGCCACGAGAAGTGGCTCAGGCTGTCGGTGGCCGCGCCGTCGCCGAGCACCCAGGCGTCCATCCACGCCAGGCCGGCGGCGTGGTCGCCGGTCTCGTAGTGCGCGTGGGCCCGGGCGTGCGCGGAGTGGCCGGCGTCCGGCGCCTCGGCGAGCGAGGTGCAGGACAGGTCCATCGCCTCGTCGAAGAGGCCCTGCTCCTGCCGGATGAACGCCAGCAGCCCGGCGTACCACCAGTCGTTGCCGTACGCCGGCGCCGCGCGCTCGACGATCGTCCACGCCTCCTCGGGGACCGTCGTGACGCCCGCGAAGGCGATCGTCGGCACCGCGGTGGAGAGCAGCAGCGCGTCGCGCGGGTAGCGCTCGAGGTGGCCGATCAGCGGGAGCGAGTCGCCGCGGACGTGCTGCACGACGGCGTGCACGTGGCTGCGCTCGCGGACGCTGCTGCGCCGGGCGTGCAGGGTGGCGTCGCGCAGCCGGGCGGCGATGTCGACCTGGGCACAGAACTCGTGGCCGAACAGCGCCAGGGCCGCGTGCCCGAGCGCGAAGGTGGGGTCGAGCGCGATCGACATGGCCACGGACTCGACCGCGCCGGTGCGCAGGCGCAGCACCCGGTCGACGCCGCGGTTGTACGCCGCCGCCGCCTCCGGGCTGGCGGTGAGCGTCGAGTCCGTATCCGTCCACCGTGCGCATGTAAGTAAAGTAACTCACTAGACTAATGGAATGCGACTCCGCGGGGTGTGTCGCCGCCGTCGGGACTGTCCCCGCCGACACGTAGGGTTGGGCACGTGGCCGACCCGCTGTCCTACCGCCCCGAGCCCGGGTCGATCCCCACCCAGCCGGGGGTCTACCGGTTCCGCGACGCCCAGCGCCGCGTGGTCTACGTCGGCAAGGCCAAGAACCTCCGCGCCCGGCTCTCGTCGTACTTCCAGGACATCGGCAACCTGCACCCGCGCACCGCCTCGATGGTCACCACCGCGGCCAGCGTCGAGTGGACCGTGGTCAACACCGAGGTCGAGGCGCTCCAGCTGGAGTACTCCTGGATCAAGGAGTTCGACCCGCGCTTCAACGTGAAGTACCGCGACGACAAGTCCTACCCCTGGCTCGCGGTGACCGTCGGCGACGAGTTCCCCCGGGTGATGGTCGGCCGCGGGGCCAAGCGCAAGGGCACCCGCTACTTCGGCCCCTACAGCCACGCCTGGGCGATCCGCGAGACCGTCGACCTGCTGCTGCGGGTCTTCCCGATGCGCTCGTGCACCAACGGTGTCTTCAAGCGCGCCGGCCAGGTCGGCCGCCCGTGCCTGCTCGGCTACATCGACAAGTGCTCGGCGCCCTGCGTCGGCAACGTCAGCGCCGCGGAGCACCGCGAGATCGTCGACGACTTCTGCGACTTCATGGCCGGCCAGACCAACGCGTTCGTGCGCCGCATCGAGAAGGAGATGTACGCCGCCAGCGAGGCGATGGACTTCGAGAAGGCGGCCCGGCTGCGCGACGACCTCGGGGCGCTCAACAAGGCGCTGGAGAAGCAGGCGGTCGTGCTCGGCGACGGCACCGACGCCGACGTCATCGCCCTGGCCGAGGACCCGCTCGAGGTGGCGGTGCAGATCTTCTACGTCCGCGGCGGCCGGATCCGCGGCCAGCGGGGCTGGGTGGCCGACCGGGTCGAGGAGGGCGACACCGACGTCCTGGTCGAGAACTTCCTGCTCCAGCTGTACGCCGGCGAGGCCGGGGGAGACGTGATCCCGCGCGAGATCCTGGTGCCGGCGCTGCCGCCCGAGCCGGGCACGATGGAGGACCTGCTCGGCGAGCTGCGCGGCGGCAAGGTCGCGATCCGGGTGCCGCAGCGCGGCGACAAGAAGACGCTCCAGGAGACGGTCGCCCGCAACGCGCTCCAGTCGCTGGCGCTGCACAAGACCAAGCGGGCCAGCGACCTGACCACCCGCAACCGGGCGCTCGAGGAGATCCAGGAGGCGCTCGAGCTCGGCGCCGTGCCGCTGCGCATCGAGTGCTACGACATCTCCAACCTGCAGGGCACCGAGGTGGTCGCCTCGATGGTGGTCTTCGAGGACGGCCTGGCCCGCAAGAGCGAGTACCGCCGCTTCGTGATCAGGGGCGTCGACGGCCAGAACGACGTGGCGTCGATGCACGAGGTGATCACCCGCCGCTTCCGCAGGCTGCTCGACGAGCAGGCGAAGAACGGCGCCGTCGTCGACGGTGCCGAGGACAGCGACGGGCCGATGCTGGTCGACCCCGAGACCGGGCGGCCCCGGAAGTTCGCCTACGCGCCCGGGCTGGTCGTCGTCGACGGCGGGCCGCCCCAGGTCGCGGCCGCGCAGCGCGCCCTCGACGAGCTCGGCATCGACGACATCCCGGTCTGCGGCCTGGCCAAGCGGCTCGAGGAGGTCTGGCTGCCCGGCGCAGGAGGACCCGGTGATCCTGCCGCGCTCCAGCGAGGGCCTCTACCTGCTGCAGCGGATCCGCGACGAGGCGCACCGGTTCGCGATCACCCACCACCGCTCGCGGCGGTCCAAGACGATGGTCGAGAGCCTGCTCGACGACGTGCCGGGGCTCGGCGAGGTGCGTCGCAAGACGCTGATCAAGCACTTCGGCTCGCTCCGCAAGCTGCGCGCGGCCACGCGCCGAGGAGATCGCGATGGTCCCGGGCATCGGGCCCGGCACGGCGACCGCGATCAAGGATGCGGTGGCCCACGACAAGGGCAAGACTGTCTCCGTCAACACCACGACCGGCGAGATCGAGGAGCACTGATGCATCCACCGGAGCAGGACGACGGGTCGCGCGGGGAGCTCGTCGTCGTCACCGGCATGACCGGTGCGGGGCGCAGCACCGCGGCCAAGGAGCTCGAGGACCTCGGCTTCTACGTCGTGGACAACCTGCCGCCGACGCTGCTGCGCGAGGTGGTCCGGCTCGTCGACGAGAGCAAGGGCGTCCAGCAGCCGATCGCGGTCGTGGTCGACGTACGCTCCGGGTCGTTCTTCGGCTCCCTGCAGGCCAACCTGGCCCAGGGCGCGACCGGACGGCGTACGACGCTGTTGTTCCTCGAGGCCGACGACGACACCCTGGTCCGCCGGCAGGAGGCCGCCCGGCGCCCGCACCCGCTGCAGGGCGGCGGCCGGCTGCTCGACGGCCTCGAGCGCGAGCGGATCGTGCTCAGCGACCTGCGCAGCAACGCCGACGTCATCATCGACACCAGCAACCTCAACGTGCACCAGCTCACCGACAAGGTCGCCGAGGCGTTCGGGTCGCCCGACTCGACCCTGCTGCGGATCACGGTGGTCAGCTTCGGCTTCAAGTACGGCATCCCCGTCGACGCCGACTTCGTCGCCGACATGCGCTTCCTGCCGAACCCGTTCTGGGTGCCGGAGCTGCGCGAGCTGAACGGCCGTGACGCGGCGGTCGCGACGTACGTCAAGGACCGGCCGGACGCCCTCGACTTCCTCGACCGCTACGTCCCCGTCGTCGAGACGGTGGCCGCGGGCTACCTGCGCGAGGGCAAGCGGTTCATGACCGTCGCCATCGGCTGCACCGGCGGCAAGCACCGCAGCGTCGCGATGACCGAGGAGATCGCCGCCCGCCTGCAGCAGCGGGGGTACGCCGCCCGTGCGGCCCACCGCGACCTCGGACGCGAGTGACCGTGCCGTCCTCCGTGCCGGACGAGCGGCTCCACCGCACGGTGGTGGCGCTCGGCGGCGGGCACGGCCTGGCCGCGACGCTGTCGGCCCTGCGCCGGGTGGTCGACGACCTGACCGCGGTGGTGACGGTGGCCGACAACGGCGGGAGCTCCGGGCGGCTGCGCGAGGAGTTCGGGGTGCTGCCCCCGGGTGACCTGCGGATGGCGCTGGCCGCGCTGTGCGGCGACGACGACTGGGGCCAGACCTGGGCGGAGGTGCTGCAGCACCGGTTCGCCGGGCACGGCGACATGCAGGGCCATGCGGTCGGCAACCTCCTCATCGTCGCGCTCTGGGAGCTCCTCGGCGAGCACGTCAACGGCCTCGACTGGGTCGGCCGGCTGCTCGGGGCCAGCGGCCGGGTGCTGCCGATGGCGATCACCCCGATGGACATCACGGCCAAGGTCCTGGGCGCCGACCCCGCCCACCCCGACCGGGTCGACCTGGTCCGCGGGCAGGTCCAGGTCGCCACCACCCCCGGCCGGCTGGTCGGCATCCAGCTCGACCCGGTGGACCCGGTCGCCTGCCCGGAGGCGGTGGCCGCGGTCCGGGCCGCCGACTGGGTCGTCCTCGGGCCGGGCAGCTGGTACACCTCGGTGATCCCGCACCTCATGGTCCCCGAGCTGCGCCGGGCACTGGTCGAGACCGATGCCCGGGTCCTCGTGGTGCTCAACCTGGCCGAGCAGGCGGGGGAGACCAGCGGGTACGCCGCGGAGGACCACCTCGCCGCGTTGTTCGAGCACGCGCCCGATCTCCGTGTGCACACGGTGCTGGCGGACCCCTCCACGGTGCCCGACTCCGCCGAGCTCAAGGGGGCGGTGGCCAGCAGCGGTGCCGAGCTGGTCCTGGCCGACGTCGCGGCCGCGGACGGCAGTCCGCGTCACGATCCCGTCAGGCTTGCCAGAGCCTGTGCCGAGATCATGGAGGGTGTGACAGGATCGGCCGCATGGCAATGACGGCACAGGTGAAGTCGGAACTCGCCAGCACCCACACCACCAAGACGTGTTGTCGCAAGTCCGAGGTCTCCACCACGCTGCGGTTCGCCGGGGGCCTCCACATCGTGAGCGGCAAGATCGTGGTCGAGGCCGAGCTGGACACCGGCGCGGCCGCGCGACGGCTCCGCAAGGACATCGCCGAGATCTACGGCCACACGGCCGAGGTCGCGGTCGTGCAGGGCAACGGGATCCGCAAGGGCAGCCGCTACGTCCTGCGCGTGGTCAAGGACGGCGAGGCGCTGGCCCGCCAGACCGGGCTGCTGGACCAGCGCGGTCGCCCTGTCCGAGGACTGCCCCCGCAGGTCGTCTCCGGCGGCGGCTGCGACGCCGTCGCCGCCTGGCGTGGTGCCTTCCTGGCCCACGGTTCGCTGACCGAGCCCGGCCGTTCCTCCTCGCTCGAGGTGACCTGCCCCGGGCCCGAGGCGGCGCTCGCCCTGGTCGGCGTCGCCCGCCGGCTCGGCATCCAGGCCAAGGCCCGCGAGGTCCGCGGCGTGGACCGGGTCGTGATCCGTGACGGCGACGCGATCGGCGCGCTGCTCACCCGGCTCGGCGCCCACGAGACCCTGATGGCGTGGGAGGAGCGGCGGATGCGTCGCGAGGTCCGCGCCACCGCCAACCGGCTCGCCAACTTCGACGACGCCAACCTGCGCCGCTCCGCCCGCGCCGCGGTCGCGGCGGGTGCCCGCGTCGAGCGCGCGCTGGAGATCCTCGCCGACGACGTGCCCGACCACCTCAAGATGGCCGGCCACCTCCGCCTCGAGCACAAGCAGGCCTCCCTCGAGGAGCTCGGCCAGCTGCACGACCCGGTGCTGACCAAGGACGCGATCGCCGGCCGGATCCGGCGGCTGCTCGCGATGGCCGACAAGCGGGCCGAGGAGCTCGGCATCCCGGACACCGAGGCGTCGCTGACCCCGGAGATGCTCGCCGAGGAAGCCTGAGCGCACGGGTCGATGGTTACCCGTACGTAGGACGAAACGCCCTTCCCCCGCCTCCGCGCGATGACGATAGGGTCGTGGACGTGACACGGCCTGCCCGGAGGGTGGGTGGGCCGTCCGTGCCATTCTTCCGAGTCATCTTTCGAGGAGCACTCCGTGACTGTTCGCGTAGGGATCAACGGCTTCGGCCGAATCGGCCGCAACTTCTTCCGGGCCGTACGCGCCTCCGGTGCCGACATCGAGATCGTGGGTGTCAACGACCTCACCGACAACGCATCGCTCGCCCACCTGCTCAAGTACGACACCATCCTGGGCCGTCTCGACGCCGACGTGACGTCGACCGAGACCTCGATCCGGGTCGGCGACCAGGAGATCGCGGCGTTCGCCGAGCGTGACCCGGCCGCCCTGAAGTGGGGCGACCTCGGTGTCGACGTGGTGATCGAGTCCACCGGCTTCTTCACCGACGCCACCAAGGCGCACGCGCACATCGACGCCGGCGCCAAGAAGGTCATCATCTCCGCGCCCGCGAAGAACGAGGACTTCACCACGGTCATGGGTGTCAACCACCACGACTACGACCCGGCCAACCACCACGTGATCTCCAACGCGTCGTGCACGACCAACTGCCTCGCCCCGATGGCCAAGGCGCTCCACGACGACCTCGGCATCGTCAAGGGCCTGATGACCACGGTGCACGCCTACACCTCCGACCAGAACCTCCTGGACAACATCCACAAGGACCCGCGTCGCGCCCGCGCCGCCGCCCTCAACGTGGTGCCCACCTCGACCGGTGCGGCGAAGGCGATCGGCCTGGTCATGCCCGAGCTCAAGGGCAAGCTCGACGGCTACGCCCTGCGCGTCCCGGTGCCGACCGGCTCGGCCACCGACCTCACCTTCGAGGCCGGCCGCGAGACGACCGTCGACGAGGTCAACGCCATCGTCAAGGCGGCGTCCGAGGGCGAGCTCAAGGGCTTCCTGAAGTACTCCACCGACCCGATCGTGTCCTCCGACATCGTCACCGACCCGGCGTCCTGCATCTTCGACGCCCCGCTGACCAAGGTGATCGGCAACCAGGTCAAGGTCGTCGGCTGGTACGACAACGAGTGGGGCTACTCCAACCGGCTCGTGGACCTGATCACCTTCATCGGCGAGACCCTCTGACCGTGGCGGGACTCGACGCACTGGCCGAGGCCCTCGGAGGCCTGCAGGGCAAGCGGATCCTGGTCCGCTCCGACCTGAACGTGCCGCTGGACGGCAGCACCATCACCGACGACGGCCGGATCCGGGCCAGCGTGCCGACCATCAAGGCGCTGGCCGACGCCGGCGCCCGGGTGGTCGTCACCGCCCACCTCGGGCGGCCGAAGGGTGCGCCGGAGGACCGCTACTCCCTCGCTCCGGTCGCCGGGCGGCTCGGTGAGCTGCTCGGCACCCCGGTCGCCTTCGCCACCGACACGGTGGGGGAGAGCGCCCGGTCGACGGTCGAGGGGCTGGCGGACGGCGAGGTCGCGCTGCTGGAGAACGTCCGGTTCAACCCGGGCGAGACCAGCAAGGACGAGGCCGAGCGCGGTGCCTTCGCCGACCAGCTCGCCGCCCTCGCCGACGGCTTCGTCAGCGACGGCTTCGGGGTGGTCCACCGCAAGCAGGCCTCGGTGTACGACGTCGCGCAGCGGCTCCCGCACGCCATGGGACAGCTCGTCGCCACCGAGATCGACGTACTCCGCCGACTGACCGTGGACCCCGCGCGCCCGTACGTCGTGGTGCTCGGCGGCTCGAAGGTCTCCGACAAGCTCGGGGTGATCGACAACCTGCTCGGCAAGGCGGACAAGCTGCTGATCGGCGGCGGGATGGTGTTCACCTTCCTCAAGGCGCAGGGCCACGAGGTGGGCACCAGCCTCCTCGAGGACGACCAGCTCGACACCTGCCGGTCCTACCTCCAGCGGGCCGAGGAGTCCGGCGTGGAGATCGTGCTGCCGACCGACATCGTCGTCGACAGCGCCTTCCCGTCCGGTGACCGCACGCCCGAGCCCCGCGTCGTACCCGCCGCGGAGATCCCGGCCGACAGCCTCGGTCTCGACATCGGTCCGGAGTCCGGCGCCGCGTTCGCGGCCGAGCTCGCCGACGCGAAGACCGTCTTCTGGAACGGCCCGATGGGCGTCTTCGAGGTCGCGGAGTTCGCCGAGGGCACCCGTGCCGTGGCCGAGGCGCTGACGAAGGTGGACGGGCTCTCGGTCGTCGGCGGCGGCGACTCCGCCGCGGCGGTCCGCAAGCTCGGCTTCGACGAGGCGGCGTTCGGCCACATCTCGACCGGCGGCGGGGCCAGCCTGGAGTACCTCGAGGGCAAGGAGCTCCCGGGGATCACCGTCCTCGAGTCCTGACCCACATCCCTTCACCACAAGGAACCTCATGGCAGACAAGCGCGTCCCGCTCATGGCGGGCAACTGGAAGTCCAACCTGAACCACCAGGAAGCGGTGGTGCTGGTCCAGAAGCTGGCCTGGACGCTGTCGGACAAGCGGCACGACTACGCGAAGGTCGAGGTCGTGGTGGTGCCGCCGTTCACCGACCTCCGCTCGGTGCAGACCCTGGTGGACGGCGACCGGCTCTCGATCAAGTACGGCGCGCAGGACGTCTCCGAGCACGACGGCGGCGCCTACACCGGCGAGATCTCCGCGGCGATGCTGGCCCGGCTGGGCTGCTCGTACGTCGTGGTCGGCCACTCCGAGCGGCGCGAGTACCACGCCGAGTCCGACGCCGTCGTGAACGCCAAGGCGCTCGCGACGATCAAGGGCGGGATGGTCCCGATCGTCTGTGTGGGCGAGGGTCTGGACGTCCGGCAGGCCGGCGAGCACGTGCCGTACACGCTGGCCCAGCTCGACGGGTCGCTGGCCGGACTGACCGCCGAGCAGGTCGCTGGTCTGGTCATCGCCTACGAGCCGGTCTGGGCGATCGGCACCGGCGAGGTGGCCACCCCGGACGACGCGCAGGAGGTCTGCGCGGCGATCCGGGCACGCATCACGGAGGTGCACGGCGAGGCCGCAGGAGCCGCTGTACGCGTGCTCTACGGCGGTTCGGTGAAGGCTGCCAACGTCGCGGGGATCATGGAGAAGGCGGACATCGACGGCGCCCTGGTGGGCGGCGCCAGCCTGCAGGCCGACGAGTTCGGCGGCATCTGCCGATTCCACGAGATGCCGGTGCTGTGATCGCAGGCACGTTCGGTTAGGGTTGTCGATCGTGACTCTGATCCTCACTGCCTTGCTCGTGATCACCAGCTGCCTGCTGATCCTGATGGTCCTGCTGCACAAGGGCCGCGGCGGCGGCCTGTCCGACATGTTCGGTGGCGGCGTCTCGAGCAGCCTCGGTGGTTCCTCCGTGGCCGAGCGCAACCTGGACCGTCTGACCGTGGGTATCGGCCTGATCTGGTTCGCATGTGTCATCGCCCTGGGCCTGTTGCTGGCCTACGGTGGGATCTGAGGAGGGACGACCGTGGCAACTGGTGGAGGCAACGCGATTCGCGGCAGCCGTGTCGGCGCCGGCCCCATGGGGGAGGCCGAGCGTGGAGAGGCTGCTCCGCGACAGAGCGTCACGTACTTCTGTTCGCACGACCACCGCTCGGTGGTGACGTTCTCGATCGAGGCGACCATCCCGGAGGCGTGGGACTGCCCGCGCTGCGGGCTGCCGGCCAGCCTCGACTCCGAGAACCCGCCCCCGGCACCGAAGATCGAGCCGTACAAGACGCACCTGGCCTACGTGAAGGAGCGCCGCTCCGACGCCGAGGCCGAGAGCATCCTCGACGAGGCCATCCAGCTGCTGCGGTCGCGTCGCAAGTCCGGCGACATCATCTTCTGACCCGCCTTGGGGTCCCGGCTATCGTCGGGAACCATGGGTGCCCTGCGTGACCGCGTCGGCGATGCCGTCTTCGCCCGCGTGGCCGGTCCCGACGGGGTGGTGCACCGCGAGCGCATCCACGGAACTCCCGGGCCGCGCTGGTTCCCCCGGGACAGCGCGATCTCCCGCGTGCACGGCGACGCCTCGATGTTCGTCGGCGGCATGCGCGCGGTCATCCTGCAGACGCTGCACCCGGCGGCGATGCGCGGGGTCTCCGAGCACTCCGGCTACCGCGGCGACATGTGGGGCCGGCTGGCACGCACCAGCCGCTTCCTGGCGGTGACCACGTTCGGTGCCGCCCCGGACGCGCAGGCCGCCGTCGACCTGGTCCGGCGCATCCACGACACCGTGACCGGGACGATGCCCGACGGCACGACGTACTCCGCCTCCGACCCGCACCTGCTGGCCTGGGTGCACGCCGCCGAGATCGACAGCTTCCTGCTCGCCCACCAGGTCTACGGCCTGGAGCCGCTCGACCAGGCCGGCCGCGACGCGTACGTCGCCGAGACGGCGCTGGTCGCCGAGAAGCTGGGCGCGGTCGACCCGCCGCGCACCGAGGCCGCCCTGCGTGCGGAGCTGGAGTCCTTCCGGCCCGAGCTGCGGGCGACGCCCGAGGCACGCGAGGCGGTGTACGACGTGCTGTGGCGGCCGCCGCTGCCGCTCGCCGCCCGCCCGGCGTACGCCATGCTGCGCACGGCCGCCATCGGGCTGATGCCCGCCTGGAGCCGCGAGCCGCTGGGGCTGCCGTACCGGCCGCGCCTGGACCGCACGCTCTCGCGCGGCCTGGGCCACGCCTCCACCGGGATGATCCGGTGGGCGATGACGTCGGGGAACTCCAGCTCGCGGGAGCTCGCCGCCCGCCGCACCGCCGCCGGGTCCCCGACCCCACCGTGACCGCCGACCCGTGCGTTGTGGCGGGCCGAGCCGTGTGTTGTGGCGGGCCGACCCGTGCGTTGTGGCGGGCTAGAGCCCGGAGGCGGCGTCCTCGTCGAGGAACCAGACGGTCTCGTCCTGCCCGGTCACCCCGGTGGCCGGGATCTCGTGCACCGGTGCGCCGCCCAGCGCCTTGGCCACGGCGGCGGCCTTGCCGGCGCCGGAGGCCACGAACCACACGGCCCTGCTCCGGTTGAGCGCCGCGAAGGTCAGGCTGATCCGCTCCGGCGGGGGCTTGGGTGAGTCGGTCACCCCGACCGCGATCCGGTCGTCGACGTCGAGCTGCGGGAACCCGGGGAACAGCGAGGCCACGTGGCCGTCCGGGCCGATCCCGAGCATCACCACCTCGAACGCTCCCGACCCGTGTGCCCGGAGGTCGAGGGAGTACGCCGCCGCTCCCTCGTGGACGTCGTCGGCGTCGGCGGGCGAGGGCATCTCGTGGACGTTGGCCGGGTCCACGGGCACGTGGTCCAGGAACGCGGCGCGGGCCTGCCTGGCGTTGCGGTCGGGGGAGTCCGGTGCCACGAAGCGCTCGTCGCCGAACCAGATGACCACGCGGCCCCAGTCGACGTCGGAGTCCGCGGACTGCCGGGCGAGCGAGTGGTGCAGGAGATCGGCGACCGTCCCGCCGGTCAGCGCGATCTGGGGGATCTCGCCCGCAGCCTGGGCGTGGGCCAGTCGAGCGAGCAGGGCGGCCGCCATCGCGTCGGCGAGGGCGTCGGGGGTCGGGAAGCGGCGGACGGTCGGCTCGGTCACTTGGTCCCTCCGGTACGACGGGCGGTGGTGCTCTTGCGGGCGGTGCTCTTGCGTGCGGTCGCCTTGCGGACCGAGCCGCGTCCGGCCAGCCGGCGCGCGGTGGCGGCGTACACCTCGTCCTCGTCGAGCCGGCGCAGCTCCTCGCCGAGCAGCTCGGGGAGGGCGCGACGGGGGAGCGCGACCGGTCGGTCGGGACGGCCCGGCGAGGAGAACGTGGCCAGCCCGCCGTCGGGTCGCGCGATCGTGATGTCACCGTCGGCGGTGGTGAGCACCACCTCGGTGATCCCCGGCCCGGCGGAGTTCCGGCGCGCGCACCGGCACCTTCAGCCGGTCCTGGAGCCAGGCGACGAGCAGGTCGGCGCTCGGGCTGATCCGCTCCGCGGTGACCGAGGCCTTCTGCACGGTCAGGTGCTGCTGGTCGAGCGCGGAGGCCAGCAGCGCGCGCCAGCGCGTCAGCCGGGTCCAGGCGAGGTCGGTGTTGCCCGGGGCGTACGACGAACACTGCACCTGCATCGCCTTGGTCCGGGCGTGGGTGGCCGCGGCCGCGTCGGTGATCCGGCGCTGGCCCGAGCATGCCGAGCGGGTCGCACGGCCGGGTCGTCCGGCGGGTGGCACGGCCACCAGACCGCCACGGGTGCGTCGGGCAGCAGGAGCGGGAGCACCACGGACTCGGCGTGCTGGACGACCTCGCCCTTGAGCCGGATCAGCGCGGTCTCGCCGCTCCAGCCCTGGCCGGTGCCGACCTGGGCGTTGATGTGCGGCGGTGCCGCGGCCGTCGCCGAGGATCACGCCGATCACGCGCGCGGGGTGCTCGTGGGAGGCGGCCTGGGCGGCCTCCATCGCGGCCGGCGCCTGGTCCTCGGTCACCACGATGACCAGGGTCAGCACCATGCCCATCACCGGGGAGCCGGCCCGGGTCCGCGACCGGATCAGCTCGGCGGCGATGCCCGAGGCGTTGGTGTCGGTCAGCTCGATCATCGGTGGGCTCCTCGGCGGGCGGGGGAGTTCACGGTCGCCTCCAGGCCCGGCCGTCGCGGGCCAGCATCTTGTCGGCCGACAGCGGCCCCCAGGTGCCCGACTCGTACTGGTCCGGCCGGCCCTTGCGGGCCCAGTGCTCGATCACCGGGTCGAGGATCTTCCACGACAGCTCGACCTCCTCGTGCCGCGGGAACAGCGGCGGGTCGCCGAGCAGGACGTCGAGGATGAGCCGCTCGTAGGCCTCCGGGGACGCCTCGGTGAAGGAGCCGCCGTACGCGAAGTCCATCGTCACGTCGCGGATCTCCATCGCGGTGCCGGGCACCTTGGAGCCGAAGCGGATCGTCATCCCCTCGTCGGGCTGGACCCGCACCACGAGGGCGTTGTGGGTGAGCTCCTCGGTCGCGGTGGCCCCGAACGGCAGGTGCGGTGCCCGCTTGAAGACCACGGCCACCTCGGTGACCCGGCGGCCCAGGCGCTTGCCGGTGCGGAGGTAGAACGGCACCCCGGCCCAGCGGCGGTTGTCGACCAGCAGCTTGACCGCGGCGTACGTCTCGGTGGTGGAGGTCTTGCCGGACGCCCTCCTCGTCGAGGAACCCGCCGACCTTCTCGCCGCCCGCCCAGCCGGCGGCGTACTGGCCGCGGGCGGTGCTGAGGTCGAGGCGCGGCGGCAGCGTGACGGCCTCGAGCACCTTCTGCTTCTCGATCCGCAGGGCGTCGGCGTCGAACGACGTCGGCTCCTCGATCGCGATCAGCGCGAGCAGCTGGAGCAGGTGGTTCTGGATCACGTCGCGGGCGGCGCCGATGCCGTCGTAGTAGCCGGCCCGGCCGCCGATGCCGATGTCCTCGGCCATGGTGATCTGCACGTGGTCGACGTAGTGGGCGTTCCAGATCGGCTCGAACAGCTCGTTGGCGAACCGCATGGCCAGGATGTTCTGGACGGTCTCCTTGCCGAGGTAGTGGTCGATGCGGAACACCGACCCGGTCGGGAAGACCTCGTCGATCATCGCGTTCAGCTCGCGGGCGGAGGCCAGGTCGTGGCCGAACGGCTTCTCCACGACCACCCGTCGCCACGAGTCGCCGTTGCGCTCGGCCAGGCCGTGCTCCTTGAGCTGGCCGATCACGTCGCCGAAGAACTTCGGCGGGATCGAGAGGTAGAACGCGTGGTTGCCGCCGGTGCCGCGCTCCTCGTCGAGCTCCTCGATGGTGCGCCGGAGCTGGCCGAAGGCATGGTCGTCGTAGAAGTCGCCCGGCACGAAGCGGATGCCCTCGGCGAGCTGCCGCCAGACCTCCTCGCGGAACTCGGTGCGGGCGTGCGTCCTTGACCGAGTCGTGCACGATCTGGGCGAAGTCCTGGTCGGCCCAGTCCCGCCGGGCGAACCCGACCAGGCTGAACCCGGGCGGCAGCAGCCCCCGGTTGGCCAGGTCGTAGATCGCCGGCATCACCTTCTTGCGGGACAGGTCGCCGGTGACGCCGAACAGCACGAGCCCGCACGGGCCCGCGATCCGGGGCAGGCGCCGGTCCTCGGGTCGCGCAGCGGGTTGGTGTAGCCGTCCGGTGCCGGCATCAGTCGCGGTGCTCCAGGTAGTAGGAGATCAGCGCCCGGGTCGACGGCGTCCTGCTCGGCCAGCGCGTCCGTGTCGCCGGCGACGGCCGGCGCGACCTGCTGGGCCAGCTGCTTGCCGAGCTCGACGCCCCACTGGTCGAAGCTGTCGATGCCCCAGACGACGCCCTGGGTGAAGGTGATGTGCTCGTAGAGCGCGATCAGCTGGCCGAGCACCGACGGGGTCAGCGCCGGCGCCATGATCGACGTCGTCGGCCGGTTGCCGGCGAACACCCGGGCCGGGACGATCGCCTCGGCGGTGCCCTCGGCGCGCACCTCGTCGGCGGTCTTGCCGAACGCCAGCGCCTTGGTCTGGGCGAAGAAGTTGGCCAGGAACAGCTCGTGGACGTCGGTGTCGCCGTCGCGCAGCGGGTACGCCGGGTTCGCGACCGCGATGAAGTCGGCCGGCACCAGCCGGGTGCCCTGGTGGATCAGCTGGTAGAACGCGTGCTGGCCGTTGGTGCCCGGCTCGCCCCAGAAGACCTCGCCGGTGTCGGTGGTGACCGGGGAGCCGTCCCAGCGGACGCCCTTGCCGTTGGACTCCATGGTCAGCTGCTGGAGGTACGCCGGGAACCGGTGCAGCTGCTGGGCGTAGGGCAGCACGGCGTGCGTGTCGGCGTCGAGGAAGTTGACGTACCAGACGTTGAGCAGCCCCATCAGGGCCGGCACGTTGCGCGGCCAGGTCGGTGGTGCGGAAGTGCTCGTCGATGGCGTGCATGCCCGGCGAGCAGCTCGGCGAAGCGCTCCGGGCCCGATCGCGACCACGAGCGAGGTGCCGATGGCGGAGTCGAGGGAGTAGCGGCCGCCGACCCAGTCCCAGAAGCCGAAGGCGTTGGCGGGGTCGATGCCGAAGTCGGCCACCTTGTCCAGCGCGGTGGACACCGCGACGAAGTGCCTCGCGACCGCCGCCGTCGTCGTCGGTCGAGCCCGCCGCGCGCAGCCCGTCGAGCAGCCACTGCTTGCACAGCCGGGCGTTGGTGAGGGTCTCGAGCGTGCCGAAGGTCTTGCTGGACACGATGAACAGCGTGCGTGGCCGGGTCGAGGCCGGCCAGCTTCTGCGCGCGCGTCGGTCGGGTCGATGTTGCTGATGAACCGGCACTCCAGGCCGTCCTGGCGGTACGGCGCGAGCGCCTCGTAGGCCATCACCGGACCGAGGTCGGAGCCGCCGATGCCGATGTTGACCACGGTGCGGATCCGCTCGCCGGTGACGCCGGTCCACGCCCCGGAGCGGACCCGGTCGGCGAAGTCGTAGACCCGCCGCAGCACGTCGTGCACGTCGGCGACGACGTCCTGGCCGTCGACCTCCAGCGGCGAGCCGGCCGGGCGGCGCAGCGCGGTGTGCAGCACCGCCCGGTCCTCGGTGACGTTGATGTGCTCGCCGGCGAACATCGCGTCGCGGCGGCTCGGCAGCCCGACCTCGCTCGGCGAGGGCGAGCAGCGCGGCCAGCACGGCGTCGTCGACGAGGTTCTTCGACAGGTCGACGTGGAGGTCGGCGGCGGTGAAGGTGAGCCGGTCGGCACGACCCGGGTCGTCGGCGAACCACGCCCGCAGGTCCGGGGCGAAGCCGTCGGCGAGCTCGGCCAGCCGCGACCAGGCCTGCGTCGTGGTGGGGTCGACCGGCGCGTCGCTCACCGCGCGCTCTTCGCCTGCTCGAGCTGGCTCGGAGACGGTGTCGAGGAGCTCGTACCAGGAGGCGACGAACTTGTCGACGCCCTCCTTGCTCGAGGACCGCGATCACGTCGTCGTAGTCGATGCCGACCGCCGGCCAGCGCGTCCATGTGGGCTGCGGGCGTCGTCGTACGTGCGTGGTGATCTGGTCGCCGTCGACCTCGCCGTGGTCGGCGAAGGCGTCCATGGTCTTCTCCGGCATCGTGTTCACGGTGTCGGCGACGACGAGGTCGGTGACGTACATCGTGTCGCGGTAGTCCGGGTTCTTCACGCCGGTCGAGGCCCACAGCGGTCGCTGGCGTCGGGCGCCGGCCGCCTCGAGCGCCTCCCAGCGCTCGCCGGAGAAGAACTCCTCGAAGGCGTGGTAGGCCAGCCGGGCGTTGGCGACGCCGGCCTTGCCGCGCAGGGCGAGCGCCTCGTCGGAGCCGATCGCCTCGAGCCGCTTGTCGATCTCGGTGTCCACGCGGGAGACGAAGAACGACGCGACCGAGTGGATCTTGGAGAGGTCGTGGCCCGTTGTCGTGCGCCTTCTCCAGCCCGGCGACGTAGGCCTCCATGACGCCCGCGGTAGCGGTCGAGGCCGAAGATGAGCGTGACGTTGACGCTGATCCCGTCGCCGAGCGCGTCGGTGATCGCCGGGGCGCCCTCGGTGGTCGCCGGGATCTTGATCAGCAGGTTGGGCCGGTCGACCTCGGACCACAGCAGCCGCGCGGCCGCGATGGTGGCGTCGGTGTCGAAGGCGAGGTCGGGGGCGACCTCGATCGACACCCGGCCGTCGACGCCGTCGGTGGCGTCGTAGGCCGGCCTTGAGCACGTCGCAGGCGTTGCGTACGTCGGTCGTGGTCAGCGCGAACACGGTCTGTGTCCACGTCGGCGCCGGCCGCGGCGAGCTCGCGCACCTGCGCGTCGTACCGCTCGCCCTCGCTCAGCGCGGCGGCGAAGATCGACGGGTTGGTGGTCACGCCGACCACCGAGCGTGTTCTTGATCAGGTCGGCGAGGTTGCCGGTCTCGAGCCGCTCGCGCGACAGGTCGTCGAGCCAGATCGAGACGCCCGCGTCGGACAGGGCCTTGAGACGTTCGGACATTCTTACCTCCACTGCTGGTCGGTCGGTCGGTGGTGCGGCCGCGCGGGTGGCCCGGTCAGGCTCCCGCGGCCGCGATGCTGTCCTCCGCCGCCGCGGCCACGGCGTCCGCGGTGACGCCGTACTCGGCGTAGATGCGGGCGTAGTCCGCACAGGCGCCGTACTGCTCGATCGAGACGATGCGGCCGTGGTCGCCGACGACCTCGCGCCAGCCCTGGGCGATGCCGGCCTCGACCGACACCCGGGCCTTCACGATCGGCGGGATCACGGTCTCGCGGTACGACGCCTCCTGGGCGTCGAACCACTCGCGGCACGGCATCGAGACCACGCGGGCGGCGATGCCCTTCTGCCGCGAGCAGCTCGCGGGCCTCGACGGCGAGCTGGACCTCGGAGCCGGTGCCGATGAGGACCACGTCGGGGACGCCGTCGGTGTCGAGGAGGACGTAGCCACCGCGGTGCACGTTGCTCGGTGTCGCTGAAGCCGTCCGTCGCCGCGCGGGAAGACCGGCACGTTCTGCCGGGTCAGGCACAGGCCGGCCGGGCGGTCGGCCGTTCTCGAGGACCGCCTTCCAGGCGGCGGCGGTCTCGTTGGCGTCGCCGGGGCGGACCACGTCGAGGCCGGGGATCGCGCGCAGCGCGGCGAGGTGCTCGATCGGCTGGTGGGTCGGGCCGTCCTCGCCGAGGCCGATGGAGTCGTGGGTCCAGACGTAGGTCACCGGCAGCCCCATCAGCGCGGCGAGCCGCACCGACGGGCCGCATGTAGTCGGAGAACGTCAGGAACGTGCCGCCGAAGACGCGGGTGCCGCCGTGGACGGCGATGCCGTTCATGATCGCGCCCATGGCGTGCTCGCGGATGCCGAAGTGCAGCACCCGGCCGGCGTACGGGTCGCCGGGGAACATCTTGGTCGAGCGGTCCTTGGGCAGGAACGACGGGACGCCCTCGATGGTGGTGTTGTTGGAGCCGGCGAGGTCGGCCGAGCCGCCCCAGAGCTCCGGGCAGCACCGGCGCGATCGCGTTGATGACCTTGCCGGAGGCGACGCGGGTGGCCACGCCCTTCGCGTCGGCGTCGAAGGTGGGCAGCGCGTCGGCCCAGCCGTCGGGCAGGGTGCGCGTGCGCATCCGCTCGTAGAGCGCGACGTCGGCGGACTTCTTCTTCGTCCAGGCCTCGAGCTCGCCCTCCCACGCGGCCTGCGCCGCCTTGCCGCGGGTCACGGCCTCGCGGGTGTGGGCGATGACGTCGTCCGGAACCTCGAAGGTCTGCTCGGGGTCGAAGCCGAGCACCTTCTTGGTGGCGGCCACCTCGTCGGCGCCGAGCGCCGAGCCGTGGCTCTTGCCGGTGTTCTGGAGGTTCGGGGCCGGCCACGCGATGATCGTGCGCAGCACGATGAAGCTGGGCCGGTCGGTGACCGCCTTCGCCTTCTGGATCGCCGCGTAGAGCGCGGGGACGTCCTCGGCGTACCGGGTCTCGTCGTGGGTCCAGTCGACGGTCTGCACGTGCCAGCCGTAGGCCTCGTAGCGGGCGCCGACGTCCTCGCCCAGGGCGATGTCGGTGTCGTCCTCGATGGAGATCCGGTTGGCGTCGTAGATCACGGTGAGGTTGCCGAGCTCCTGCACGCCGGCGATGGCCGAGGCCTCGGCGCTCACGCCCTCCTCGATGTCGCCGTCGCTGCACAGCGCGTAGACGTGGTGGTCGAACGGCGAGGCGCCCTCGGCGGCGTTCGGGTCGAGCAGGCCGCGCTCGCGGCGGGCCGCCATCGCCATGCCGACCGCGTTGCCGATGCCCTGGCCGAGCGGACCGGTGGTGGTCTCGACGCCGGCGGTGTGGCCGAACTCCGGGTGGCCGGGGGTCTTGCGAGCCCCACGTGCGCAGCGCCTTGAGGTCGTCGAGCTCGAGCCCGCAGCCGCCGAGGTAGAGCTGGATGTAGAGGGTCAGGCTGGAGTGCCCGCACGAGAGCACGAAGCGGTCGCGGCCGGCCCAGTCCGGGTCGGCCGGGTTGTGCCGCATCACCTTCTGGAACAGGAGGTACGCCGCGGGCGCCAGGCTCATCGCGGTGCCGGGGTGGCCGTTGCCGACCTTCTGCACGGCGTCCATGGCCAGGACCCGGACGGTGTCGACGGCACGGTCGTCGACGTCGGTCCAGTCCAGGCGGGGGGCGTGCTCGGTCTCGGGGCTCACGAGGGGTTCCTCTCCTCAGGCTTCGGGGTCTCGGCTCGCCCTCACGCAGGGGGATCGGGGTGCGATCGGACGGCACCGCCGAGCCTACTCATGCGGGGCGATAGACTCGACCCTGCCCGTACCCCACTCGTTCCGAGGTATCCGTGACGTACGCCGGACCGCCGGCCCCGCCTTCTGCGCAGGGTGGATCCACCCCCGGTGAGACCTCCACGGTCGGCGACCCCGGACCCGCGCGGGCGAGCGTCCGCGACGTCGTGGCGGCGTACGTCGGACTCACCAAGCCGCGGGTCATCGAGCTGCTCCTGCTGACCACCGTCCCGGTGATGTTCTTCGCCGCGCAGGGGGTGCCGTCGCTCGGCCTGGTCGTCGCCACCGTCGTCGGCGGCACCCTGTCGGCCGGCTCGGCGTCGGCCCTCAACTGTGTCTACGACCGCGACATCGACGAGCAGATGCGCCGCACCCGCCGGCGGGCGCTGCCGCGCCACATCGTCTCGGCCCGGGCGGCCCTGGTCTTCGGCCTGACCCTCGGGGTGATCTCGACCGTGGTGCTCGCGGTCTGGGTCAACTGGCTGTCGGCGACGCTGGCCGTGCTGGCCAACGCGTTCTACGTGCTCGTCTACACGATGGTGCTCAAGCGGCGGACCACCCAGAACATCGTCTGGGGCGGCCTGGCCGGCTGCTTCCCGGCGCTGATCGGCTGGACCGCGGTCACCGGCGAGCTGGCCTGGGCGCCGGTCGTGCTGTTCATGGTCGTGTTCTTCTGGACCCCGCCGCACACGTGGGCGCTGGCCCTGCGCTACCGCGAGGACTACGCGGGGGTCGACGTACCCATGCTGCCGGTGAAGGCGCCGGCCGCGGAGGTGGGCCGCCAGATCGTGCTCTACTCCTGGGCCATGGTCGCCACCTCGCTGCTGCTGTGGCCGGTGGCCGACACGGGATGGTTCTACCCCGTCGCCGCGGTGCTGCTCGGGGTGTTCTTCCTGGTCGAGGCCCACCGCATGTGGGGACGCGCGAGGAAGAGCGACTCACTGTCGGTGATCAAGCCGATGCGGCTCTTCCACAGCTCCAACCTCTACCTGTCGCTGCTGTTCGTCGCGGTCGCGCTGGACCCGCTGATCCGCTGATCCCGGGCTGGACCGGCCCCCGGTCCAGAACTGGGCAATTCGGGTCATTTCCGTCGACGTTCGGGCCGTTCGCAGGAAATCTGTGGCCGAGTGGCAACCAAATGGTCCACCGTGACGTCTGAGGGAATGAACGACGGTTGGCCCGGGCACGGGGGTGCGGGCCCGCCGTCGTCACATTTATAGGGTTTCGCCCGGAGCGACGGCGGCCTTCTCGCGGGACGCGAGGACCACCCAGGCCAGGGCGGCCGCGGTGAGCGCGGCGCCCAGCATGTGCAGCGCGACGAGGGTCACCGGCAGGTCGAGGAAGTACTGCGTGAACCCGATCGCCCCCTGCACCAGCTCGACGGCGAGCAGCGCCCCGGCGGCACGGACCAGGCCGGGGGTGCCCTGCGTCCCCGCCCACACCAGCAGGCCGAGGGTGAGCGCCACCAGCAGGTAGACCGAGGCCGCGTGCACGTGGGAGAAGACCTGCGGGTCGAGGCCGGTACGCCGGGCGTCCTCGTCGCCGGCGTGCGGACCCGAGCCGGTGACGACCGTGCCGAGGTAGAGCACCAGCCAGCCCGAGGCGAACACCAGCCAGGCGAGGCGGCGTACGCGCTGATTGGTCACGAACCGCAGGTCCAGGTCGCGATTCGTTGCGGTTGGGGACCAATCCGCAACCTCGCGGACCAGCCACACGCACAGCTGCACGATCAGCATCGACACCAGCAGGTGGAACGACACCACCCACGGGTTCAGGTCGGTGAGCACGGTGATCCCGCCGATCACGATCTGCGCCGGCACGATCATCGCGACGCCGAGCGCCAGCCGGAAGATCAGACGGTCGCCGGTGCGCCACGCGGCCAGGATGCACAGCACCGCGACCGCGGTGACGAGGATGGTGACCATCCGGTTGCCGAACTCGATCGCGCCGTGCACGCCGAGCTCTCCGTGCGGGACGTACGAGGTGTCGGTGCACCGCGGCCACGTCGGGCAGCCGAGGCCCGAGGCGGTGAGCCGGACGGCGCCCCCGGTGACCACGATCAGCACGTTCACGACGAGGTCGGCGACCGCCAGCGGCATCAGCCAGGGCAGCAGCCGGTCACCCAGCCGGGCGAGCGCCGGGCGAGCTGCCGGGGGAGCCAGGACGTCTCGGACACGGTCACTCCCATGTGAAGAACCTCGCGGCGAGGGCGGAGCCGGCGACGGCCCACACGAGCAGGACGAGCAGCCCGGTGGCGTCGGCCGAGCCGTCGATCAGGGCGGCGCGCAGGACGTCGCCGAGCGCCGCCGACGGCAGCAGCTGCAGCAGGCCGCCCGCCGCGCCGTACGACGACCGGGGCAGCACCACGCCGCCGCCGGTGAGCAGCAGCAGGTAGACCAGGTTGGCCGCGGCCAGGGTGGCCTCGGCGCGCAGGGTGCCGGCCAGCGCGAGGCCGAGCGACGCGAACGCCACCGTGCCGAGCAGCGCGCCGACCAGCGCCAGGGCGACCCCGAGGATCCCGCCACCGGGGGACCAGCCCAGCGCCAGCGCCGTACCCCCGATCACCACCGCCTGCATCAGCTCGACCAGCAGCAGCGCGAGGACCTTGCCGGCCAGCAGGCCGGTCCGGGGGAGCGGCGAGGCACCGAGCCGCTTGAGCAGGCCGTAGCGCCGCTCGAAGCCGGTGGTGATGGCCAGCGAGGTGAACGAGGTCGACATCACCGCCAGTGCGAGGACGCCCGGCGTGAGCACGTCGACGGGCCGGTGCGCGAAGTCCAGGCCGACCCGGTCGGCTGCCACCACGCCGCCGACCAGGACCAGGACGGGGATCACCACGGCCAGCAGCAGCTGCTCGCCGTTGCGCAGCAGCAGCCGGGCCTCCATCGAGGCCTGGGCGCGCACCATCCGGTGGTACGGCGCGGCGCCGGGCGCGGGGGCGAACGTGGTCACGGTGCGTACTCCCGTCCGGTCATCTCGAGGAACACGTCCTCCAGGGTGCGCTGGCCGAGGTTCAGCGACTCGGGGAGCACGCCCTGCTCCGCGCACCACGCCGACACGGTGCCCAGCGTCGAGGCGTCGGCCGGGCCCGAGATGAGCAGGCTCTGGTCGTTGATCTCGGTGACCTCGGTCTCCGCACCGAGGGCGACCCGGAGGGAGTCGGGGGCCTGCGGCGGGAACGGCTCGGTGACGACGAGGCGGATGGTGGCGCGGCCGGTGGCCCGGGTCAGCTCGAACGGCGACCCGCTGGCCACCACCCGGCCGCGGTCGATCACGTGCACCTGGTCGGCGAGCCGCTCGGCCTCCTCCATGTAGTGGGTGGTCAGCACGATCGTGACGCCGTCCTCCCGCATCTCGGAGAGCATCTCCCAGGTGGTACGCCGGGCGGCCGGGTCCATGCCGGCGGTGGGCTCGTCGACGAAGACCAGCTCCGGACGGCCGACCACGGCCATGGCCAGGCCGAGCCGCTGCTGCTGACCGCCGGAGAGCCGGCGGTACGGCGTGCGCCCGCAGTCGTCGAGGCCGAGCCGCTCGACCAGCATCTCGACCGGGAGCGGGTGGGCGTGCAGGGCGGCGATGTGGCGCAGCATCTCCACCGCGCGGACGCCGGACCACGCACCGCCGGACTGCAGCATCACGCCGATCCGGGGGAGCAGCTCGCGGCGCTGCCGGGTGGGGTCCAGCCCGAGCACCCGGACCCGGCCCTCCTGCGGCGCACGGAAGCCCTCGCAGGTCTCGAGCGTGGTGGTCTTGCCGGCGCCGTTGGGGCCGAGCACGGCCGTGATCGTCCCGCGGTCCACCGTCAGGGACAGCCCGTCGACCGCGACCTTGTCGGCGTACCGCATCCGGAGATCCTCGATCTCCACGGCAGGGACAGGAGACGCGGGCACGGCCCCAGTCTAGGAATCACCCGGTCCGGGTCCCCGCGCCGGGTCGCCGGTGGTCGGCCCGGCGTGTGACCGGGGTCGCGATGGGCCCTGCGAATATCCGGTCGAGGGTTGTGGGTGGCGCGGCATAGGGTTCTAGGCATGGGTCAACATCCGGCCATCGAGGCCGACAACCTGGTGAAGCACTTCGGGGACACCGTGGCGGTGGACGGGGTCAGCTTCAGCGTCCCGGAGGGCACCGTCCTCGGCATGCTGGGCCCCAACGGAGCCGGCAAGACGACGACGGTGCGGATGATGACGACGCTCACCACGCCCACCAGCGGCACCGCCCGCGTGGCCGGCCACGACGTGGTCGGCGACCCCGGCGCCGTACGCCGCTCGATGGGCCTGACCGGCCAGGCGGCGACCGTCGACGAGCTGCTCACCGGCCGGGAGAACCTCCGCCTCATCGGTGCGCTCTACGGCCTGTCCTCCTCCTACATCAAGCGCGCCGGCGACGACCTGCTGGAGCGGTTCTCGCTGACCGATGCGGGGGACCGGATCGTCAAGACCTATTCCGGCGGCATGCGACGGCGGCTCGACCTGGCGGTGAGCCTGATCGCGACGCCACCGGTGCTGTTCCTCGACGAGCCCACCACCGGCCTCGACCCGCGCAGCCGGGTCGAGCTGTGGGAGGTGCTCCGCGAGCTCGTCCGGGAGGGCACCACGCTGCTGCTCACCACTCAGTACCTCGAGGAGGCCGACCAGCTCGCCGACAGCATCGTGGTGATCGACCGCGGCCGGGTCATCGCCGAGGGCACGCCGCTCCAGCTCAAGGACCAGTCCGGCCGGGCGGCCCTGGTGGTGACCGTGTCCCACGCGGGCGACCTCCCGACCGCCGAGCGGATGCTCCGCGAGCAGGTGACCGAGGTGCACGTCGACGAGGGGGCCCGGCAGCTCACCGCCCCGGCCAACGGCCTGGCCGACATGACCCGGATCGCGTCGGTCTTCGCCGACAGCGCGATCGAGCTCGACGACCTCGGGCTCAAGCGCCCGAGCCTGGACGACGTCTTCCTGCACCTCACCGGCCATCGGGCCGAGGATGCCGTCGCCGACGACGACCCGACCGACCGAGGGGAGCTGGTCTCGTGACCGCCCGACAGGACGAGGCCCAGCGGCACGACGCGGCGGTGGCCGCGCCCCTGGAGCGTCCAGAGATCCGCGAGACAGGGCTGCTGCGCCAGTCGCTGTCGATCGTCCGCCGCAACCTGATCCACATCAAGCGGATGCCCGAGATGCTGATGGACGTCACCATCCAGCCGGTGATGTTCGTGCTGCTGTTCGCCTTCGTCTTCGGAGGCTCCATCGACGTGCCCGGGACGCCCGGCGGCTACCGCGAGTGGCTGCTCCCCGGGATCATGGGCCAGACCATGGCGTTCGCGTCGTTCATCGTCGCGGTCGGGCTCACCGCCGACATCGACAAGGGCATCGTCGACCGGATGCGCTCGCTGCCGATCAAGCCGTCGGCGGTCCTCGTCGGTCGCAGCATCTCCAGCCTGATGCACTCCAGCATCGGCATCGTGGTGATGTCGCTGACCGGCCTGCTGATCGGCTGGCGCATCCGCAACGGCGTGGCCGACGCGGTCCTCGCCTACCTCCTGCTGCTGATGTGGGGGTTCGCGATGATCTGGATCGGCATCTGGGTCGGCTCGGCGATGCGCTCGGTGGAGGCGGTGAACGGCCTCATGTTCACCACCATGTTCCCGATCACCTTCCTCGCCAACACCTTCGCGCCCACCGCGGGGATGCCGCCGGTGCTGCGCACGATCGCCGAGTGGAACCCCATCTCTGCCCTGGTCCAGGCGCTGCGCGAGCTCTGGGGCAACGCCGGTCCGGCGCCCGACGGCGCTGCCCTGCCGCTGCACTACCCGGTCATCACCACGATCATCTGGACGATCGGCATCACCGTGGTGGTCGCCCCGCTGGCGCTGCGCACCTTCCAGCGACGCACCCAGGACTGATCCGCGCCGAACTCACTCCCGGGACCGCACCAGCTCGGCCAGCAGGTCCGGCTCGTCGCTGATCACGCCGTTGGCGCCCAGCGACAGGACGGTGGCCAGGGCTGTGTCGTCGTTGATCGGCCACGTCATCACCACCTCGACGTACCGCAACAGCTCCTCGACCAGCGGCGCGTCGAGCAGGCTGCGGTGGATCGAGACACCATGCATCGGGTCGCCACGGGCGACCCGGATGCGGAGCCGGCCGAGCTCGGTGCGGGTGCGCGCGGAGAGCACCGGCCGCACGAAGGGGAGCTCGGCCAGCACCTCCACCGAGGGCCAGTGCCGGCCGCAGGCCAGCACCGGCCGGTCATGGCCGAGGTCGTGCAGCAGCCGGGCCACCGACCGCGCGGCCCCGGCATGGCGCCCCTTGAGGTCGAGCATGAACGTCGTGCCGTGCCGGTCGGCCTCCAGCAGCTCGCGCAGCCCGAGCCGCGGCGCCGACGTGGAGGCCAGCTCCCACCGGTCCCACAGGAACGGCAGGGGCCCGGCGGTCTTCAGGTGGCGGACCTCCAGCCGGCCACGGAACTCGTGCACGTCGCACTCGATGACGTCGACGCCGAGCTCGTTGGCCGCGTGCAGCCCGGCCAGGGAGTTCCCGGCCCGGTGGGCGATCGCGAGGACGGTCACGGCACGGTCCCGGACCGGCCGAGCCGCACCCGCTCCAGGCCGAGTGCGGCGGCGTGGCCGACCAGCGCGAGCAGGGCCCCGGCGACGACGTCGAGTACGAAGTGGTTGGCCGTGGCCACCACGGCCCACGCCATCGCCACCGGCAGCAGCCAGCCCACGACCCTCAGCCACGTCGTCGTGGCCGCCGTGACGATCGCGATGCCCACCAGCAGGTCCCAGCCGTAGTGCAGGCTCGGCATCGCGGCGTACTGGTTCACGAACGCCGGGGGCTGAAGCACCCGGTAGGAGTCGGAGCTCCGCGTGACGGTGTCGACCAGGCCGAGGTCGGCCAGCCGGGGCGGCGCCACCGGATAGGTCGCGAAGATCACCAGGCCGATCCCCCCTGAGACCAGCATCCCGTTGCGCAGCCGCAGGAAGACGTCCCGGTGGTGCCACGCGAGCCAGACCATGGTCACGATGATGACCGGCCAGTGGCCCCAGATGTAGACCCAGTTGGCCAGCGTCTCGGCCACCTCCGACGTCTCGACCGGCGACTGCACCGCGGGCTCGATGTGGATGCCCAGATCACCCTCGAGCGCCGCGATGTCGTGCGCGTGTGCCACCGCGACACCAGCCGAGCCCTCGGTGAGGCCACGGACACGGAAGTAGACGAAGAGGCCCGCCGCGACCCAGGCCGCCTGGCCCAGCACCCACAGCGCCGGGGTCGCGAGGAACCGGGTGGTGCGGGAGATGGTCATGTCCTACCCCTGTGGGACGTCCGGGGATCGCCGTCGAGGCGGCGAGCTCCCTCCCATCCTCAGGGGCCCGGGCGACAAGCAACGGTGGCGAAGGTCCCGAGTCAGGGGTCCATCGGGCGCACTGGACCGCTGCCGGTCAGGCGACGGCGAGCGCGGTACGCCGTGCAGAGCGGCGGGTGAGCGCCAGGCTCACGCCGCCGAGGGTGAGGCCGGGGAGCCAGGCCACGGCTGCCTTGAGCGTGACGGCGGCGGCCGCCGCCGCCAGCGGCACGCCGAGCGCGACCAGGGCGACCACGAGGGCGCCGTCACGCGGGCTGGCGCCGTTGGGCCCGGGGACCGCGCCGGCGATCTGGCTGGCACCGAAGGCACCGAGCAGCTGCAGGGGGGACAGCGTGTGGCCGGTGGCGGCGAGCGTGCCGAGCAGCAGCCCGGCGATGGTCAGCTGGTAGCCGGCCGACAGCACGAGCCCGTGCGCCAGCTGGCGGGGCCGCGGCAGGGGCTGGGTGGGCATGAGGTCGGGGCGGACCCGGCGTACGACGAGCAGGACCACGAGGGCCGCGACCGCGAGGCCACCAGCGGTGACCAGCATCCGCACCGGGAGCGCTGCGCCGGCGAAGGCGACGAACGCGGCCAGCCCGATCGCGCCGACCAGGCGGTCCGTGCCGACGCTCGCGAGCGCGTCCCCGCGGCGCAGCCCGGCCTTGCTGAGGCGGTGCATGCGCCAGACGTCGGCACCGACGTGGCCCGGGGTCAGCAGGCCGAGCAGCTCCGACTCGGCGTACGCCCGGAAGAACCAGGGGCGGCCGAGGTCGCTGCTGGTCAGGGCCCGCCACCGCAGCGGGCAGAGGACATACTTGCCGACCACCCAGGGGAGCAGCCCGAGCACGATCGGCCAGAGGCTGACGTGGGGGAGCCGGGGGAGGGTGATGACGGGAACGAGGATGCTGATCGCGACGCCGAGGACGAGGGTGGTTCGCGAGTGCACGATGGCACGGAGCTGCATGTAGTCCTTCCTGAGGTACGCCGTGGAGCGGCGGATCCAGGGTGGGGCTGGCGGTCCGGGAAGACCATGATCCGCAATTCGAAGCGTGTACCCAAATTTGCAACTTGTTATCCCATTTGTCGGACTTGTCCGGTACTGGTCCACACCGGGTCGAGGTGCTCTTAGGGGAGCCTTACTTGAAGGCCGGAGAGTATTAACGTCACAATGGTGTTGTGCAATTCGCCAGGACCACCGTCTCAGGCCCCGAGGGGGACGCTCCCACGCGCGCCCGCGTGGTCCGGACGATCCTCGAGAACGGCCCCTCCACGGCCGCCGACCTGGCCGGCCGCCTCGACCTGACGCCCGCCGCCGTACGCCGCCACCTCGACCACCTCGTCGAGGAGGGGCGCGTGGAGGCCGCCGAGCAGCGGGTCTACGGCACCCGGGGCCGGGGGCGCCCGGCCCGCGTGTTCCGGCTGACCGAGACCGGACGCGACGGCTTCGAGAACCAGTACGACCACCTCGCGGTGGACGCGCTGCGCTACCTCGAGGAGACCCACGGCGAGGAGGCGGTCGTCGAGTTCGCCCGCCGCCGCGTCGCGTTCATCGAGACCGACTACGCCGAGGTCAGCACCTCCCACCCCGAGCTGTCCCCGGCGCAGGCCCTGGCCGAGGTGCTCACGCGTGGCGGGTACGCCGCCGGGGTGCGCGAGATCCCGATCGGCGACCAGCTGTGCCAGCAGCACTGCCCGGTCGCCCACGTGGCGCACGAGTTCCCCCAGCTGTGCGAGGCCGAGACCGAGGCGATCTCCGCGGTCCTCGGACGCCACGTCCAGCGCCTGGCCACCATCGCCCACGGCGACGGCGTCTGCACCACCTGCATCCCGAGCATCACTCCCGACACCACGAAGGACGGCGACTCCGCATGACGAGCACCCAGCCCACCATCGAGGAGCTCAACCCCTCCCTCCAGGGCATCGGCCGCTACGAGTTCGGCTGGTCCGACAAGAACGACGTCGGCGCCAACGCGCAGCGGGGCCTGAGCGAGGACGTGGTGCGGAACATCTCCGCCCTCAAGAGCGAGCCGCAGTGGATGCTCGACCTGCGCCTGAAGGGCCTCAAGCTCTTCCACCGCAAGCCGATGCCGACCTGGGGCTCCGACCTGTCGGCGATCGACTTCGACAACATCAAGTACTTCGTGCGGTCCTCCGAGAAGCAGGCCGCCACCTGGGACGACCTCCCCGAGGACATCAAGAACACCTACGACAAGCTCGGCATCCCCGAGGCGGAGAAGCAGCGCCTCGTCTCCGGTGTCGCTGCCCAGTACGAGTCCGAGGTCGTCTACCACTCGATCCGCGAGGACCTCGAGGCCCAGGGCGTGCTGTTCCTCGACACCGACACCGCGCTGCGCGAGCAGCCGGAGCTCTTCCAGGAGTACTTCGGCACGGTCATCCCGGTCGGGGACAACAAGTTCGCCGCGCTGAACACCGCGGTCTGGTCCGGCGGCTCGTTCATCTACGTGCCCAAGGGCGTCCACGTGGACATCCCGCTGCAGGCCTACTTCCGGATCAACACCGAGAACATGGGCCAGTTCGAGCGCACCCTGATCATCGTCGACGAGGACGCCTACGTGCACTACGTCGAGGGCTGCACGGCGCCGATCTACTCCAGCGACTCGCTGCACTCCGCGGTCGTCGAGATCATCGTCAAGAAGGGCGGCCGCTGCCGCTACACGACGATCCAGAACTGGTCGAACAACGTCTACAACCTGGTGACCAAGCGCGCGACCTGCGAGGCCGGCGCCACCATGGAGTGGGTCGACGGCAACATCGGCTCCAAGGTGACGATGAAGTACCCCGCGGTCTACCTCATGGGCGAGCACGCCAAGGGCGAGACCCTGTCCATCGCGTTCGCCGGCGAGGGCCAGCACCAGGACGCGGGCGCCAAGATGGTGCACGCCGCGCCCCACACCTCCAGCTCGATCCTGAGCAAGTCGGTGGCGCGTGGCGGCGGGCGCACGTCGTACCGCGGACTCATCCAGATCAACGAGGGCGCGCACGGCTCCAAGTCCAACGTGCTCTGCGACGCGCTCCTGGTCGACCAGATCAGCCGGTCCGACACCTACCCGTACGTCGACATCCGCGAGGACGACGTCTCCATGGGTCACGAGGCCTCGGTCTCCAAGGTCTCGGACGACCAGCTGTTCTACCTGATGTCACGCGGCATGGCCGAGGACGAGGCGATGGCGATGATCGTGCGCGGCTTCGTCGAGCCGATCGCGAAGGAGCTGCCGATGGAGTACGCCCTCGAGCTGAACCGGCTGATCGAGCTGCAGATGGAAGGTGCCGTGGGGTGATCCCCGTGCCCGCCTTGGGGCGGCCGCTGCCTGCGGCGACGCCCATCGCGCGGGGGCGGCGCGTCGGCCGGGTGGCCACTCCTTCGGTCACCCGCCGCTGCGGCCGCCGCGGCCAAGCCCCTTGAGTGCGCGACGGCGCCTCGCCTCCGGCACCAGCCGGCGGTCATGCGGCCTGCGCACCACCCACGACAGACGTGACGAACACGAAGGAAAGCGGACGTAGTGACTGTGACTGAGACCCCGGCCGTGGCCGAGGCGATCGAGACGGCGAAGGTGTCGTCGCACCTGCACCCCGAGGGGTCGTTCGAGGTGGACGACCACGCGGTGCCGACCGGGCGCGAGGAGATCTGGCGGTTCACCCCGCTCAAGCGCCTGCGCGGGCTGCACACCGACGCCGACCTGTCGGCCACCACGGTGGGTGCGGAGTACGACGCACCGGCCGGTGTGGTCGTCGAGAAGATCGGCACCGACAGCGCCCGCCGCGGGTCGAGCGGGTTCATCCCGCGGGACCGGATCGCCGCGCGCGCCTGGCACGGTGCGAGCGCGGTGTACGCCGTGACGATCCCCCGCGAGACCGTGCTCGACGAGCCGGTCGTGATCGACCTGACCGGCACCTCGGTCGAGGCGGCCACCGCGCTGCACGTCGTGGTGACCGCCGAGGCGCACAGCAAGGCGACCGTCGTGTTCCGCTTCGCCGGCTCGGCCGTGCTGGCCGACATCGCGGAGTTCGTGGTCGGCGACGGCGCCCAGCTGACCGTGGTCAACGTCGACGACTGGGCCGACGACGCCGTCCACGCCGGCACCCGCCACGCGCAGGTCGGTCGCGACGCGACGTTCCGGCACGTCGACGTCAGCTTCGGTGGCGACCTGGTCCGCCACGACAGCACCGCGGAGTACGCCGGTCCCGGCGGCTCGGTGGAGATGCTCGGGCTGTACTTCGCCGACGAGGGACAGCACATCGAGCACCGGCTGTTCGTCGACCACACCGCGCCGCACACCAAGAGCCACGTGGTCTACAAGGGCGCGCTGCAGGGCGAGGGCGCGCACACGGTCTGGATCGGCAACGTCCTGATCCGCAAGGTCGCCGAGGGCATCGAGACCTACGAGGAGAACCGCAACCTCGTGCTCACCGACGGCTGCCAGGCCGACTCGGTCCCGAACCTCGAGATCGAGACCGGCGAGATCGAGGGTGCCGGGCACGCCTCGGCCACCGGCCGCTTCGACGACGAGCAGCTGTTCTACCTGCGCTCGCGCGGCATCGCCGAGGACGAGGCCCGCCGCCTCGTCGTGCACGGCTTCTTCAACGACCTGATCCGCAAGATCGACGTGCCCCAGATCGAGGAGAAGCTCTTCGCCACCGTCGAGGCCGAGCTGGCCAAGAACGTCCTCAAGGCGAAGTGATGGCCTTCGAACGCGTCTGCACCACCTCCGAGGTCGCCGCCGACGAGGCGCTGGCCGTGCTCGTGGGCGACCTCGAGGTGGCCATCGCTCGCGACGGTGAGGAGTTCTTCGCGATCCGCAACGAGTGCTCGCACGCCGCCGTCGCGCTGTCCGAGGGCGAGGTGGCCGACGGCACCGTCGAGTGCTGGCTGCACGGCTCGTGCTTCGACCTGCGCAGCGGCAAGCCCACCCACCTGCCGGCGACCGAGCCGGTGGCGATCTTCCCCGTGGAGCTGAGGGGCGACGACGTGTACGTCGACGTGACCATCTCGCTCAACGGCGTACGACCCGACTGACGTCAAGAAGACAAGGAACACAACAGATGAGCACGCTGGAGATCAAGGACCTGCACGTCTCGGTCGACACCGAGGACGGGGCCAAGGAGATCCTCAAGGGCGTCACGCTGACCATCAAGGACGGCGAGACGCACGCGATCATGGGCCCCAACGGCTCGGGCAAGAGCACGCTGGCCTACTCGATCGCCGGACACCCGAAGTACACCGTCACCGGCGGCACCGTGACCCTCGACGGCGAGGACGTCCTCGCGATGTCCGTCGACGAGCGGGCCCGCGCCGGCCTGTTCCTGGCCATGCAGTACCCCGTCGAGGTGCCCGGCGTCTCGGTCGCGAACTTCCTGCGCACCGCGAAGACCGCCATCGACGGCGAGGCCCCCAAGCTGCGCACCTGGGTCAAGGACGTCAACTCCGCCCTGGAGAACCTCGACCTCGACGCGACGTTCTCGCAGCGCTCGGTCAACGAGGGCTTCTCCGGTGGTGAGAAGAAGCGCCACGAGATCGCCCAGCTCGAGCTGCTCAACCCGAAGGTCGCCGTGCTCGACGAGACCGACTCCGGCCTCGACATCGACGCGCTCAAGGTCGTCTCACGAGGGCGTCAACCGCTTCCGCGAGCAGGCCGACCGCGGCGTCCTGCTGATCACGCACTACACGCGCATCCTGCGCTACATCCAGCCCGACTTCGTCCACGTCTTCGTGAACGGCAGGATCGCCGAGCAGGGCGGCGCCGAGCTCGCCGACCAGCTCGAGGCCGAGGGCTACGACAAGTACACGAAGCTCGCAGTCTGAGTCCCACTGACCCGGACCGACCGCACGAGAGGAGATCAGCGATGAACCTGCCGGGCCTGCTTCCCGACCTCGAGCTGATCCGCAAGGACTTCCCGATCCTCCAGCGCACGCTGGCGGGCGGGTTCCCGCTGGTCTACCTCGACAGCGCCAACACCTCGCAGAAGCCGCAGGTGGTGATCGACACGATGGTCGACCACCTCGAGCGGCACAACGCGAACGTCGCACGGGCGATGCACCAGCTCGGTGCGGAGTCCTCCGAGGCCTTCGAGTCCGCCCGCGACAAGGTGGCCGCCTTCATCCACGCCCCCTCGCGGGACGAGGTGATCTTCACCAAGAACGCCTCCGAGGCGCTCAACCTGGTCGCGAACACCCTCGCCTGGAGCGGCCCGCTGCAGGTCGGCGCCGGCGACGAGGTCGTCATCACCGAGATGGAGCACCACTCCAACATCGTGCCGTGGCAGCTGCTCACCGAGCGCACGGGTGCGACGCTGCGCTGGTTCGGGCTGACCGACGACGGCCACCTCGACACCTCGAACATCGACGACCTGATCACCGAGCGCACCAAGGTGGTCTCGCTGACGTGGGTGTCCAACATGCTGGGCACCGTCAACCCCGTCGCGGAGATCGCCCGCCGGGCCCACGAGGTCGGCGCGATCGTGGTGGTCGACGCCTCCCAGGCCGCGCCGCAGCTGCCCGTCGACGTGGTCGCCTCCGGCGCCGACCTGCTGGCCTTCACCGGCCACAAGGTCGTCGGGCCGACCGGCATCGGCGTGCTGTGGGGACGGCGTGAGGTGCTCGACCAGCTGCCGCCGTTCCTCGGCGGTGGCGAGATGATCGAGACCGTGACCATGCAGCGCTCGACGTACGCCGGGATCCCGCACAAGTTCGAGGCCGGCACCCCGCCGATCGTCGAGGCGGTGGGTCTCGGTGCCGCGGTGGAGTACCTCTCCCACCTCGGCATGGAGAACGTCCACGCCCACGAGCAGGCGATCACGGCGTACGCCCTCGAGGGGCTGGCCACCGTGCCCGGCCTGAGCGTGCTCGGCCCGCTCGACGCCGCCCAGCGCGGGGGAGCGATCTCCTTCGAGATCGAGGGCGTGCACCCGCACGACGTGGCCCAGGTGCTCGACTCCCGCGGCATCGCGGTGCGCGCCGGCCACCACTGCGCCAAGCCCGCCCACGCCCGCTTCGGGGTGCAGAGCTCGACCCGCGCCTCGTCGTACCTCTACACGACGCCGGCCGAGATCGACGCCCTCGTCGAGGGCCTGGAATACACCCGCTCCTACTTCAAGTTGGGCTGAGTGAACACCCCACGAAAAGACTCGCTCCGCTCCTCTTTCCGCAGGGACCGAAATCATGGACCTCGACTCGCTGTACCAGGAGATCATCCTGGACCACTACAAGCACCCCCACCATGCGGGCCTCCGGGACCCGTACGAAGCGGAGGTGCACCACGTCAACCCCACCTGCGGTGACGAGGTGACGCTGCGCGTGCACGTCGCCGACGGCGTCGTCGAGGACGTGTCGTACGACGCCCTGGGCTGCTCGATCTCCCAGGCCTCGGCCTCGGTGATGACCGACCTCGTGATCGGCAAGCAGGTCGACGAGGCGATGAAGGTCCACGAGACCTTCCTGACGCTGATGCAGGGCCGCGGCCAGGTGGAGCCCGACGAGGACGTGCTGGAGGACGGCATCGCCTTCGCCGGTGTCGCCAAGTTCCCCGCCCGCGTGAAGTGCGCCCTGCTGGGCTGGATGGCGTGGAAGGACGCGACCGCCCAGGCAGTGGCCGACGACGACAACACCAAGGAGACCAGCAATGGCTGATCAGCAGACCACCGACCAGGCCGTCGACCCTTCGACAGGCTCAGGACAGCGCCACGGTGATCTTCCCGAGGTCACCACCGGCGGCTCCAGCGTCTCGGTCGACGACGTCACCGAGGCGATGAAGGACGTCGTCGACCCCGAGCTCGGCATCAACGTGGTCGACCTCGGCCTCGTGTACGGCGTGCACGTCGACGAGTCCTCGAACTGCGTCATCGACATGACGCTGACCTCGGCGGCGTGCCCGCTGACCGACGTGATCCAGGACCAGACCAACCAGGCGCTCGAGGGCCTGGTCGGCGACGTCGCGATCAACTGGGTCTGGATGCCGCCGTGGGGCCCGGACAAGATCACCGACGACGGCCGGGAGCAGCTGCGCGCCCTCGGCTTCAACGTCTGAGCGCCGGCACCCGGTGAGCGACGACGAGGTCAGTGCCTTCTGGGAGCTGGCCCGCGTGCGCGCCCGGCTGAACAGCGCGCCGTCGTACTTCGGTCCGACGACGCTGGAGGTCGTCCCGCCTCCCGCCTGGTCGTTCGGGGCCACCCCCGAGCAGGCCGACGACCTGCTGGCGCTGGTGCTCGACGGCACCAAGACGGCGACCGCAGGGGCCTTGTGGGACTACGAGTCCGAGGGCGAGCAGCTGCCCGAGGTCGGCACCCTGAGCATCCTGCTCGACGGCTCCGGACACCCGCGGGCCCTCATCGAGGTGACCGACGTCGAGGTGACGTCGTTCGACGAGGTGGACGAGGAGCACGCCCGGCTCGAGGGCGAGGGTGACCGGTCGCTGGCGCACTGGCGCGAGGTGCACCGGCAGTTCTTCACCGACGTCGCCACCCACGACCGTCCGGTCGACGGCTCGATGCCGGTGGTGCTCGAGCGGTTCCGCGTCGTCTACCGCGGCGACTGAGCCGCACGTCCCGTCCGGGGCATGGCGCGCCGATACCCGTGGCCGTAGGTTGGCCGCTGGAGGTGGGCGATGAGTGCCGACGCGCAGGTGACCGGCCACTACGGGCGACCGGGGATGCTCGAGGCGATCCTCGGTGCGGCCGAGAAGGTGGGGATCGACCCGGAGGCGATGACGCAGGCCGACCTGTCCCTGGTCGACGAGTTCCACCTCGGCGGCGTGGCCGCCACCCGTTCGCTCCTGGCGATGCTGGACCCGCCGCCGGGTGCCCGGCTGCTCGACGTCGGCTCGGGCATCGGCGGTCCCGCACGGGTCGCCGCGGCCGAGCACGGCTGCCGGGTGACCGGGGTGGACCTGACCCCGGAGTTCACCGAGCTCGCCACCGAGCTGACCGCACGGGTCGGCCTCGAGGACCGGGTCGAGTTCCGGACGGCGGACGCGGTCGCGCTGCCGTTCCCCGACGCCTCCTTCGACCTCGCGACGCTGATCCACGTCGGCATGAACATGCCGGAGAAGGCGCGGGTCTTCACGGAGGTACGCCGGGTCCTCGAACCCGGTGGACGGTTCGCGATCTACGACCAGATGCTCTCCGGCACCGCCCAGCCGGCGTACCCCGAGCCCTGGGCTGGTGACGAGGGCGCGTCCTTCCTGGCCACCGCCGCGGACTACCGCGCCATGCTCACCGACGCCGGGTTCGGCGTGGAGACCGAGGAGGACCGGACCCGGGCCGGCATCGACTTCTTCACCGCGATGGCCGCGGGCGCGCAGGACGGCCCGCCGCCGTTCGGGCTGCACGTGCTGTTCGGGCCCGAGTGGCCGGTGCGCGCCGGCAACAACCGGAAGGCCCTCGAGGACGGCACGCTCGTCGCCACCGTGATCGTCGCCCGCGCCGTCTGACCCCGATGCCCTAGGGTCACGCGGGTGACCGTCCAGCACGTCCTCGTGCCCGCGGCCCGGTGTGAGCGCTGGGTGGCCAACTTCGGCTCCCGCCACGACGGGGTCGCCCTCGCCGTGACCGACGGACGGCTCGCGGGCACCGCCCCCGACGGCTCCACGTTCACCGCCGCGCTGCCGTTCGACACGGCGTACCACGGTCCGGCCGAGGCGGGGGCGCTGGCGGCGGCCGTCGCCGCTCCCGCGGACTGGGGCCTGCTGCTGGTGCGCAAGGGTGGGTTCGCGGTGGCCCGCCTGGCGGGGGAGACGGTCACCGGTTCCAAGGTCGGGCAGCGGCACGTGCAGGGCCGCACCAAGGCCGGCGGGCAGAGCCAGCAGCGCTTCGCCCGCCGCCGCG
Source organism: uncultured Actinomycetota bacterium (assembly GCA_963721775.1). Lineage (GTDB taxonomy): Bacteria > Actinomycetota > Actinomycetes > Propionibacteriales > Nocardioidaceae > Nocardioides. The sequence continues at coordinate 77,736 of CAVRMH010000035.1, forward strand.
ACAACCAGGCGCGGCAGGCCTACGAGGCGGCCGCCGGCCACGCCGTACGGCTGCTCGCCGGTACGCCGGTGCTGGTCACCGGCGGAGACCACGGCGCGGTGGAGGCGGTGCTCGCCGACGCGCGGCTGGGCTCACGGGTGGCGGGGCGCTGGCTCCCGGTGCCCGATCCGCGGCGGCGGGTGCTGGAGGCGGCGGTCGAGGACGCGATGGCCGTGGAGTTCGTCGTGGAGAACGCCTGAACGGGACACCGGCGTCACTAGGGTGAGAGCCGTGACGCATCCGATCGAGATCCGTGCCCTGGTCAAGAACTTCGGAACGACGCGGGCGCTGGACGGCCTGGACCTCGAGGTCAGTCGCGGGGAGATCCACGGCTTCCTCGGTCCCAACGGCGCGGGCAAGTCGACCACCATCCGGGTCCTGCTCGGCCTGCTGCGGGCCGACTCCGGGGAGGTCCGGCTGCTCGACGGCGACCCCTGGCACGATGCGGCGGCCCTGCACCGACGCCTGGCCTACGTCCCCGGCGAGGTGAACCTGTGGCCCAACCTCACCGGGGGCGAGGTCATCGACCTGCTCGGCCGGCTCCGCGGCGGGATCGACGTACGCCGTCGGGCCGAGCTGCTCGAGCTGTTCGAGCTCGACCCGACCAAGCGGGGGCGCAGCTACTCCAAGGGAAACCGCCAGAAGGTCGCCCTGGTCGCCGCGCTGGCCTCCGACGTCGAGCTGCTGGTCCTCGACGAACCGACCACCGGCCTGGACCCGATCATGGAGTCGGCGTTCCAGACGTGCGTCGACGAGTTCCGCGACCAGGGCAACACCGTGCTGCTGTCCAGCCACATCCTCGCGGAGGTGGAGCGGCTGTGCGACCGGGTCAGCATCATCCGGTCGGGGGTGTGCGTCGAGACCGGCACCCTGGGCGAGCTGCGCCACCTGACCCGCACCGCGATCCGGGCCGAGCTCGCGGCGCCGCCGGTCGGGCTGGAGCGACTGGCCGGCGTGCACGACCTCCAGGTCGACGGCAACCGGGCCGCGTTCGACATCGACACCGCCGAGCTCGACGCGGCGCTCGACGTGCTGCGGGCCGCGGGGGTGCGGTCCCTGACCAGCCAGCCGCCGACCCTCGAGGAGCTGTTCCTGCGCCACTACGGCGACGAGATCGCCGAGGACGAGGCGCGGGCCGGGACCAGCGCCGCCGCCGCGGAGGAGGACGGCGGCCGGGTGCGGCGGCTGCGGATCGGTCGCGGGTCGCGATGAACGGCGTGCTCCCGCTGCTGCGGCAGTTCCTGCGCCGGGACCGCTGGATGCTGTTCTGGTGGACGCTCGCGGTGACGATCCTCTACTGGAGCCAGGCGGTCAGCGTCGACCGGCTCTACACCAGCCAGGCCGACTTCGACCGCGCCGCGGCGAGCATGGGGAACAACGCGGCGTTCGTGGCCATGACCGGGCCGGCGCGGGCGCTGAACACCATCGGCGGGCAGGTCACCTGGCAGTCCACCGCGTTCGGCGCCATCACCGCCGGGCTGATGAGCATGTTCCTGCTCGGTCGGCACACGCGCGCGGAGGAGGAGTCGGGTCGCGACGAGCTGCTCCGGGCGGGCGCCATCTCCCGCCGTGCCCCGATGACCGCAGCGCTGGTCGAGACCCTGCTGGCCAACGCGCTGCTGGGCGTCTGTGTCGCCCTGAGCCTCATCGCGTTCCCGCTCGCGGCCGCCGACTCGATCGCCCTGGGTGTCGGGCTCATGCTCTGCGGCTGGGTGTTCACCGGCTGCGCCCTGATCGCCGCGCAGCTGACCTCGAGCACCCGGTCGATGTACGGCCTGGTCGGCGTCGTCCTCGGTGTCGCCTACGCCCTGCGCGCCATCGGCGACGTCAGCAACCAGGCACTGTCGTGGCTGTCCCCGATCGGCTGGTACCAGGGGATGCACGCCTTCTCCGGCCTCCGCTGGTGGCCGGTCCTGCCGCTGCTCGCGGCGACGCTGCTGACCTGCTGGATCGGGTACGCCGTGTTCCTGCGCCGCGACTTCGGGGCCGGCGTCCTCGCGGCCCGGCCGGGTCCGGCGCACGCCGGGCCCGGCCTGCAGGGAGCCCTCGGCCTGGCCTGGCGGCTGCAGCGCGGTGCGGTCCTCGGCTGGGCGGCCGGGCTGCTGCTGACCGGGGTGGCCTACGGCTCGATCGGCGACGACGTCGGCGACCTGATCGGTGACTCCAGCAGCGCGACCCGCGACATGTTCCTGCAGGCGCAGGGTGCCCTGGTCGATGCGTTCTACGCGACCTCGATCATCATGCTCGCGCTGATCGCGGCGGGGTTCGCGGTCTCCTCGGCGCTCCGTCCCGCGCAGCGAGGAGGACAACGGGCTGGTCGAGGCGTTGCTGGCGACCGGGCTCACCCGGCGGCGCTGGCTGCTGGCCCACGTGACGGTGACCGTCCTCGGGACGGTGGCGGTGGTGCTGTCGGCAGGACTCGGGCTGGGGCTGGGCTACGCGATGGTCACCGGCGACACGTCGAAGACGGGGGAGTACACCCTCGCCACCCTGGGCTACCTCGCCCCGGTGCTCGTGCTCGCCGGCCTCGCCCGACTGCTCTACGGCCTGAGCCCGCGCGCGGCCGGCGCCGCCTGGCTCGGGCTGGTGCTCAGCGTGGTGGTGATGCTCTTCGGCGAGCTGCTGCAGATCCCGCAGTGGCTGCAGGACCTCTCGCCGTTCGAGCACCTCGCGCTGGTGCCCGCCGAGGACTTCCGGTGGCTCCCGTTCCTGGTCCTGCTCGCCCTGGCCGGGGCGTTGAGCGCGGCCGGGCAGTGGAGCTTCGCCCGCCGCGACGTGCACTGAGCGTGTCAGGATGACCCGCATGTGGCACCCCGAGCCGGGCTGGCAACCGCTGACCAGCGGCACCGGCACCTCCACGGTGGGCGTCTGGCTGGCCGGGGACCGGGTGGTCAAGCGGCTCGGCGCCCCGCTGCCGGGGGACCCGGCCGAGCTCTCCGACCCGCGCCACGTGGCGTGGTGGCGACGCCCGGCCGACGTCGCGGTGTCGGGCCTCGTCGACGCCACCCCCGGGCTGCGGAGCCCGGTCGCACTCGCGGTCGAGGAGGACGACGACGGCGTGACGGTCTGGCTGCCGCAGGTGCCGGAACGCCCGCCGTCCGGGCTGTTCGTGGCACGGTCCCTGGCCGTCTTCGCCGGGGTCGACGTACCCGATCGGCCGTGGCTGGCCCGCCACCAGCTGCGGGACCGGCTGCGCATGGTCGAGCGGCGCGGCGGCTGGCCGACGCTGGCCCGCACCACGGTGGCGGACGTCGCCGACCACCTCTGGAGGCGCCGCGCGGCCCACCTCGAGGCGCTGGACGCGCTCCCGCAGGTGCTCCAGCACGGGGACCCGACCCCGGCCAACTTCCACGCCCACGACGAGGCCGGGGTGATCGCGCTGGACTGGGCGACCCTCGGGACGGGCCCGGTCGGCGCCGATCTCGGCTACTGGTCGCTCAGCGCGCGGGAGGAGTTCGAGCCGCTGGCCGATGCCTTCCTGGCCGGCCTGCCCGACGGCGTGGCGACGCCGGAGCAGGTGCTGCTCGGGGCCCGGGTCACCGCCGTCTTCACCGCGCTGTCCCGGGCCGAGTGGGCGCTGGCCCGCGCCGCCGCCGGATCCGGTGCCCTCGTCGGCAAGTTCAAGCACCCCAGCGTGGCGCCGTACCTGCGGTCGCTGCAGCGGCAGTTCCCGCAGATCGAGGCGCTGCTCTGAGGGGTGTTGGTTTCACTAGGTACCTAGTGAAACCAACGCTTACCTCGCGAAGTTTCGCGAGGTAAGCGCAAGGAACGCGTGGTCAGCGACCCGCGGACGTCGTACGCCGGGGCGCGGCGCGCAGGTGGGCGCGCTCGCCCTGGGGGCCGAACAGGCTGAGGAACTCCACCGGTCGGCCGTCCGCGGAGCCGAACCAGTGCGGCACCCGGGTGTCGAACTCCGCGGCCTCACCGGCGGTCAGCACGACGTCGTGCTCGCCGAGCACGACCCGCAGGCGGCCGTCGAGCACGTAGAGCCACTCGTAGCCCTCGTGCGTCTTCGGGTCCGGGTCGGTGGGGCCGCCGGCGTCGATCACGTGCTTGAAGGCCTGCAGCCCTCCGGCGCGCCGGCTCAGCGGCAGGATCGTCTGGCCGTGGGCCCGGACCGCCTTGAGGTGCACCCGGGGGTCGCCGGTGGCGGGACCGTCGACGAAGTCGTCGAGGGCGACCCGGTAGGTCCGCGCCAGCGGGAGCAGCAGCTCCAGGGTCGCCCTTCGCGACCCGGACTCGAGCCGGGACAGCGTGCTGGTCGAGATGCCGGTGGCCTCGGCGACCTCGGCCAGGGTCAGGTCACGCTCGGCGCGCAGCGCCCGGAGGCGGGGTCCGACGGAGGCGAGTGCGGGGTCGTCCATGCCGACGAGTTTGCCATGCCGGCAAGGGCGTTGCCGAAGCGAGCACCTACAGGGTCGAGGCCGAGAAGGTGTCGCAGGCGTCGTAGTCGCCGGACTGGTAGCCGGTCATGAACCACCGCTGCCGCTGCTCGGCGGAGCCGTGGGTCCACGACTCGGGGTTGACCCGGCCGGAGGTCTTCTTCTGGATCCGGTCGTCCCCGACGGACTCCGCGGCCTCGATGGCGAGCCGGATGTCCTCGTCGGTGAGCTCGGAGATCAGCACCTGTCCGGTGGCGTCCTCGGTGCGGGTCGCGTTGCGCGCCCACATGCCGGCGTAGCAGTCGGCCTGCAGCTCGAGCCGGACGGCGTCGCTGCTCGCCCCCTGCTGGGTGCGGACCTTGCCCATCGTGCCGGTGAGGTCCTGGATGTGGTGGCCGTACTCGTGCCCGATGACGTACGCCTCGACGAAGCCGCCGTCCGGCCCGCCGAGCTGCTGCTCGAGCACCTCGTCGAAGAAGCCGGTGTCGAGGTAGACGGTGTCGTCGGCCGGGCAGTAGAACGGCCCGACCTGCGACGACGCGGCGCCGCACCCGGTGCTGGTCTGGCCGGTGAACGTGTGCGTCTCCGACATCTCGTACGACGTGTTCGCGGCCTGCGGCAGCTCGCCGTCCCAGTAGTCCTGGATCGAGTTGACCACGGCGACCCGGGCGCAGTCCGCGCTGTTGTTGGCGTCCTCGCCGGTCTGGCAGGAGTCGTAGCGGCCGGTGTCGCCGCCGGCGTCCTGCAGCTGCGAGGGGTCGAGACCCCCCGCGCTCGGCCCGCCGCCGCCCAGGCACTGGGTGAGCACGACGAACAGGATGATGATCAGGATGCCGCCGAGACCGCCGCCGGCCTTCGCGCCCCCGGGGATCGGCAGCCGCATGCCGCCGCCACCGAGCCCGCCACCGCCGCCCCCGTCGGAGACCTGGCCGGAGTCCAGCCGTGCCTTGGGGTTGAAGCGCATGGGAGTCCCTCCTGGGGGCGTGCTGGAGCCGTTCGCGGATGCGGGCGACGTACCCTCCGAGCCGTAGACTAACCAGCCTCATGATCACTGCCCAGAACCTCGAGGTCCGTGCCGGCGCACGCCTCCTCATGGACGATGTCTCGTTCCGGGTGGCGGCCGGCGACAAGGTCGGTCTGGTCGGCCGCAACGGCGCCGGGAAGACCACGCTGACCAAGATCCTGGCCGGTGAGGCGCTGCCCGCGGCGGGCAAGGTGCTGACCACGGGCGAGGTCGGCTACCTGCCCCAGGACCCCCGCACGGGCGACCCCGAGGTCCTCGCCCGCGACCGCATCCTCTCCGCGCGCGGGCTCGACGACGTCGTACGCCGTCTGCGCACCGCCGAGCTCGAGATGGCCTCGTCGGACCCGGACGTCGCGGAGCGGGCGATGAAGCGTTACGCCCAGGCCGACAACGAGCTGCACGCGGGCGGCGGGTACGCCGCGGAGTCCGAGGCGGCACAGATCGCGCAGAGCCTCGGCATCGAGGAGCGCATCCTCACCCAGCCGCTGAAGACGCTGTCCGGCGGTCAGCGCCGACGCGTGGAGCTGGCCCGGATCCTGTTCTCCGGCGCCGAGACGCTGCTGCTCGACGAGCCCACCAACCACCTCGACGCCGACTCGATCGTGTGGCTGCGCGACTTCCTGCGCAACCACAAGGGCGGCCTCATCGTGATCAGCCACGACACGGCCCTGCTCGACACGATCGTGAACAAGGTGCTGCACCTCGACGCGAACCGCGCGGAGATCGACGTCTACAACATGGGCTGGAAGGCCTACCTCGCCCAGCGCGAGACCGACGAGCGCCGGCGCAAGCGCGAGCGGGCCAATGCCGAGACCAAGGCCAAGACGCTCACCGACCAGGCCAACCGCATGCGCGCCAAGGCCAGCAAGGCATCCGCCGCGCAGTCGATGCTGAAGCGGGCCGAGAAGATGATGGCCGGGCTCGAGGGGGAGCGGCAGTCCGACAAGGTCGCCCGGATCAAGTTCCCGGCCCCCGCGCCCTGCGGCAAGACGCCGATCACGGCGGCCGAGCTGTCGAAGTCCTACGGCTCGCTCGAGGTGTTCACCGACGTCGACCTCGCCGTCGACAAGGGCAGCCGGGTGGTCATCCTGGGGCTCAACGGTGCCGGCAAGACCACGATGCTGCGGATCCTCGCCGGCGTCGACCAGCCCGACACCGGCCGGGTGCTGCCCGGCCACGGGTTGAAGATCGGCTACTACGCCCAGGAGCACGAGACGCTGGACACCAGCCGCACCGTCCTGGAGAACATGCAGAGCGCGGCGCCGCAGCTCACCGACAGCGAGGCCCGCAGCGTGCTCGGGTCGTTCCTGTTCTCCGGTGACGACGCGCACAAGCCGGCCTCGGTGCTGTCCGGCGGCGAGAAGACCCGGCTCGCCCTGGCCAGCCTGGTCGTCTCCAGCGCCAACGTGCTGCTGCTCGACGAGCCCACCAACAACCTCGACCCCGCCTCCCGCGAGGAGGTGCTCGCGGCGATCCGGACGTACGCCGGCGCGATCATCCTGGTCACCCACGACGAGGGTGCGGTGCGTGCGCTCGAGCCGGACCGGGTGCTGCTGCTGCCCGACGGCGACGAGGACCTGTGGAGCGACGAGTACGCCGACCTCGTCTCGCTGGCCTGACCCCGTCCTGTGGGTGGTCCGCGGAACAATGAGTGGGTAGGGGACGTTTCCCACCAGACCGAGTCGAGAGGGGGTCACGCATGTCCGGCATGACAGGAATGGGTCCTGCGTGGCGCCACCTGCGCACCGACCGCAGCATCGCGAGCAACAAGCTCGACCGCGGCACGGTGCGCCGGGTGCTGACCTTCGCCCGGCCGCACCGCCGGCTGATCACCGCGTTCCTGGCGCTGACCGTCGTCGACGCCTGCCTCGTGGTGGTGACGCCGCTGCTGGTGCAGCGGATCGTCGACGACGGCATCCTGCAGGACAACACCCGGCTGGTGGTCCTGCTGGCGCTGGCGATGGCCGGCGTCGCCCTGCTCGGCGGGCTGCTGACCGTGGTCGCGGGCTACTTCTCCTCCCGCATCGGGGAGGGCCTCATCTTCGACCTGCGCACGCAGGTCTTCGCGCACGTCCAGCGGCAGTCGCTGGCGTTCTTCACCCGCACCCAGACCGGCGCCCTGGTCTCCCGACTGAACAACGACGTGATCGGCGCCCAGCGTGCCTTCACCTCCACGCTCTCGAGCACCGTCTCCAACCTCATCTCCGTGCTGGTCGTGGGCATCGCGATGCTGGCGCTGAGCTGGCAGGTCACGCTGCTGTGCCTGCTCATGTTCCCGATCCTGTTCCTCACCTCCCGCTGGGTCAGTGGCAAGCTCGCCGGCCTCACCCGGCAGCAGATGGACGGCAACGCCGACATGGGCAACGTGATGACCGAGCGGTTCAACGTCGGTGGCGCGATGCTGCTCAAGCTCTTCGGACGGCGCCCCGAGGAGGACGCCCTCTTCGCCGACAAGGCTGCAAACGTGCGCGACCTCGGCGTCCGGATCGCGCTGATCACCCGCGTGTTCGCGACCGTCATGATGACCGTCCCCGCGCTGGCGACCGCGCTGGTCTACGGCGTCGGTGGCTACCTCGCCATCCAGGGCCAGCTCACCGTCGGCACCCTGCTCGCGCTGGCCACGCTGCTGCTGCGGCTGCTCGGCCCCCTGCAGGGGCTGTCCAACGTCCGGATCGACGTGATGACGGCGCTGGTCAGCTTCGAGCGGGTCTTCGAGGTGCTCGACCTGCCCTCCACGATCCAGGAGCGGCCCGACGCCGTCGCGCTGCCCCCGACCGCGTCGCGGGTCGAGTTCGACCACGTCGCCTTCCGCTACCCGCGCGCGGACGAGGTGTCGCTCGCGTCGCTGGAGTCGGTCGCCCGCACCGAGAGCCGCGACTCCGGGCAGGTCCTGCACGACATCACCTTCACCGCCGAGCCCGGGCAGATGGTCGCGCTCGTCGGGCCGTCCGGCGCCGGCAAGACCACCATCACGCACCTGGTCTCCCGCCTGTACGACGTGGGCGCGGGCAGTGTCAGCGTCGGTGGGCACGACGTACGCGAGGTGACGCTGGACTCCCTCGAGGACGTCGTCGGGTACGTCACCCAGGACGCCCACATGTTCCACGACACGATCCGCGCCAACCTGCTCTACGCCCGCCCGGACGCCGACGACACCCAGGTGTGGGACGCGCTCGAGGCGGCGCAGGTCGCCCGGCTGGTCCGGTCCCTGCCCGAGGGGCTGGACACGGTCGTCGGCGACCGCGGCTACCGCCTGTCGGGCGGCGAGCGGCAGCGACTGGCGATCGCGCGGCTGCTGCTCAAGGCGCCGGCCGTGGTGGTCCTCGACGAGGCGACCGCCCACCTCGACTCCGAGTCCGAGGTCGCCGTGCAGCGGGCCCTCGACGCGGCGCTCGAGGGACGCACCAGCCTCGTCATCGCGCACCGGCTGTCGACGGTGCGCCAGGCCGACCAGATCCTCGTCGTCGACGACGGCCGGGTCGTCCAGCGCGGCACGCACGCCAGCCTGCTCGCCGACGGTGGCCTGTACGCCGACCTCTACCGGACGCAGTTCATCGACGACCTCCCGGTGACCGCTGCGCCGTGAGTGTCGGTTTCACTAGGTACCTAGTGAAACTCGACGCTTACCTCACGAAACTTCGCGAGGTAAGCGTCAGTTTCGTGAGGTCAGAAGTAGTCGCGGATGTGGAACGCCGGGCCGGCGAACACCGCGTCGAGGTCGGCGTCGCGATCCGGGTCGCCGCCCGACGCCAGCCCGGCCAGGCGCAGGTTCGCCAGCGACCCGACCCCGGCGTACAGCAGGGAGAGCCCGCGCACGGTCAGCACCGGACCGGCCGCATCCGAAACCCGCTCGCAGCGTGCGGTGCCGGCCTCGAGCGTGATCCGCCAGCCGCCGTCGAGGTCGCCGAACCCGTCGCCCTCGACCCGGAGGTCGACGTGACCGTTCAGCATCGGGGCGAAGTGGCGCGGCTCGACCGCGGCGGGCAGGTCGAGCACCCGGAGCATGTAGTGCTGCGCGCCGGCGACCTCGGGCGGCATCCCCGGCAGGGCGAGGTCGACCGCGTCCGGGCGCGAGGTGCGGATCCGGACCGTGCCGGTGACGCTGGCGAAGCTGCCCAGCACCCGCAGCAGGGCGCGGGTGGCGTCGGGAGTCAGCCCGACGAGGTCGTTGACGCGGATCTGGGCGCGGGCGTCGTACCCGCTCCCGCGCTGCCAGGACACGAAGCCGACAACCGTGTCGTCGGGGTCGAGGGCGAGGGTGACCCCCGAGTGGCTGTCGACGACGACGCCGGGGCCGTCCGGGAACGAGGGGCCGGTCCGGGTCAGCGGACCGTTCTGGGCCGAGGCCCAGGCGGTGTAGACGTCGTGGATCGCGGGGCCGTCCGCGGCGGTCGCGCGCCGAAGCCGGATGCCGTCCGCCGGGGCGAGGGTACCGAGTGTCGCGGTCGGCACCTCGAGGTTCCCGTAGCCCCCGACCAGCTCGAAGCCGAACCGGCGGTAGATCCCGGCCGAGGTCAGGAACAGCGTCGACAGCGCGGCGCCGCGCGAGCGGGCCTCGGCGAAGGTCGCCTCGACCAACCCGGTCAGCAGCCCCCGGCCGCGGTGCTCGGCGGTCACCGCCACGCCGGCCAGGCCCCAGGTCGGCACCTCGGCCCCGCCGAACCAGGAGAGGTACTCCCGCCCGCTCCACCTTGCCGAGCAGGGCCTCGTCCTCGAAGGCGCCGACGATGTGCATCCCCGGTGGCGGCCAGGTCGTCGGGATGGCCCCGGCCGGAAAGGCGCCGAACGCCTCTTCGCTGAGCGCCACCGACGCGGGACGGTCCTCGATCGTGAGGACGCGGACCGTGGGCCCGGCGGTCACCGGAAGGCGTCCTGGCCGGTGATCGCCTTGCCGAGCACCAGGGTGTGCATCTCGACGGTGCCCTCGTAGGTGAGCACGGACTCGAGGTTGTTCATGTGCCGGATGACGGGGTACTCCAGCGAGATGCCGTTGGCGCCCAGGATGGTGCGCGCGGTCCGGCAGATCTCGATCGCCTCGCGGGTGTTGTTCAGCTTGCCGAAGGACACCTGGTCGGGGGTCAGCGTGCCCGCGTCCTTGCGGCGGCCGAGGTGCAGCGCCAGCAGGGTGCCCTTGCCGAGCTCCAGCGCCATGTCGGCGAGCTTGGCCTGGGTGAGCTGGAAGCCGCCGATCGGCCGGCCGAACTGCTCGCGGGTGACGGCGTACTCGCGGGCCGCCTCGAAGCAGGACCGGGCGGCGCCCATCGCGCCCCACAGGATGCCGAACCTGGCCTCGTTGAGGCAGGAGAGCGGGCCGCGCAGGCCGCGCACCTCCGGCAGCATCGCCGACGCCGGCAGCCGGACCCCGTCGAGGACGAGCTCGGCGGTCACCGAGGCGCGCAAGCGACATCTTCTGCGTGATCTCGCGGGCCGAGAAGCCGGGAGTGTTGGTCGGCACCACGAAGCCGCGGATCCCGTCGTCGGTGCGGGCCCAGATCGACGGCCACGTCGGCGATGGAGCCGTTGGTGATCCACATCTTGCCGCCGTCGAGCACCCAGTCGTCTCCGTCGCGACGGGCCCGGGTGCGCATGCCCGCCGGGTCCGAGCCGTGGTCCGGCTCGGTCAGCCCGAAGCAGCCGATCGCGTCGCCGGCCGCCATCCGCGGCAGCCACTCCTGCTTCTGCTCCTCCGAGCCGTGCTTCCAGATCGCGTACATCGCCAGCGACCCCTGCACCGAGACCAGCGACCGGATGCCGGAGTCGGCGGCCTCCAGCTCCAGGCAGGCCAGGCCGTAGTCGACCGCGCTCATCCCCGCGCAGCCGTAGCCCTCGAGGTGCATGCCGAGCAGGCCGAGCTTGCCGAGCTCCTGGCTCAGCCCTCGCGGGTCGGGCACGTGCCCCTCGTCGAACCAGGTGCCGACGTACGGCGTGATCCGGTCGTCGCAGAAGCGGCGTACGACGTCGCGGATGTCGCGCTCGTCGGGGCTGAGCAGGTCGTCGATGCCGAGGAGGTCCATCACCCCTGCAGTATCGCCGAGGTCGCGCCGTCGCGGGAGGGCGGTGAAGGAGCACGGTCGCGGGCGAGTGGCAGGATCGCCGCATGGACCTCGATCTCAGGGAACGTGTGTACGTCGTCACCGGTGGCGCCCGCGGCCTGGGCCGGGCCGCCGCCGAGCAGCTGGTCGCCGACGGCGCACGGGTCGTGCTGTCGGGCCGCAACGAGACGAGCCTGGCCGAGGCCGTGGCCGAGCTGGGCGAGGACGTCCGCCGTCGCGGTGACCGCGGACAACTCGGCGGCCGACACCCCGGAGCGCCTGGTCCGGGCCGCCCTGGAGAGCTTCGGCCGCCTCGACGGCATCCTGATCTCCGTCGGCGGCCCGCCCACCGGCACCGTGTCGAGCACCTCCGACGAGGACTGGACCCGCGCCTTCGAGTCGGTGTTCCTCGGCGCGGTGCGGGTCGCCCGCGAGGTCGCCGCCGCGCTCGACTCCGGCGGGTCGGTGACCTTCGTGCTGTCGTCCTCGGTGCGCGCCCCGCTGGCCAACCTGGCCATCTCCAACGGGCTCCGGCCCGGGCTGGCGATGGTGGCCAAGACGATGGCCGACGAGCAGGGGCCGCGCGGCGTGCGGGTCAACGGGCTGCTGCCCGGCCGGATCGGCACCGAGCGGGTGGCCGAGCTCGACGCCTCGACCGGCGACGCCGACGCGGCCCGGGAGCGCGCGATCGCCGGGATCCCGCTGGGTCGCTACGGCGAGCCCGAGGAGTTCGGCCGGGTCGCGGCCTTCCTCATGTCGCCGGCGTCATCCTTCGTCACCGGCGTCATGGTTCCGGTCGACGGTGGCATGCTCCGGGCGCTCTGAGGCGCGGGCGGCGTCGTCCGCGTCGTCCTCCGGGTGGCGCCGCTGGCGCCGCAGCCGCTGGGCGCCCGGCCCGCCGCGCCACTCGTCGTACATCAGGTAGAAGAAGCCGCCGACCGCGAGCAGCCCGAAGAACCACCACTGCAGCCCGTAGAAGAAGTGCGGACCGTTGGACAGGTCGGGCAGCTCGGCCTTCTCGAGCGCGTCGTCCGGCGCCGGGTCCTCGGTGTCGAGGTCGACGAAGCCGCCGTACGTCGTGAGTCCGAGCGCCGACCCGATCTCCCTGCTGGAGATGGAGCGGGTGGACCGGTCGGTCACCTTCGTCGAGTCGCCGGTCGCGTCCTGCCGCACCCAGCCGGTCACGGTGACCGGGCCCGAGCGGCGGCGGGGGTACGTCGTCGGGGGAGGTGCCGCTGTTGTCGGTGCCCATCCAGCCGCGGTCGACGAGCAGCACCGGGCCCTCGTCGGTGACCAGCGGCACCACCACGTCGATGCCGGAGGCACCGTCGCGGGTGCGGTAGCGGACCACGACGGTGTTCGCCTCGTCGTACTCCCCGCGGGCGGTGACCTCGCGCCACTCGTCGGACCGGGACACGTCGTCGCCGACCTTCATCACCTCGCCGACCGGCATCGGGTCGGCCGCGGTGTTCCGCTCGACGATCGCGTTCTGCTCCTTGCGGTCGGCGAGCCGGTGGAACTGCCACTCGCCCAGGATCCACGCGAGGTAGGCCAGCAGCGCCACGGTGATCGCGAAGATGACCCACCGTCGGCTGACCAGGAACGACAGGGACCTCACGGCGACGATGCTATGTGGGCGTCCCACGCACCCGGTACGGCGGTACACCCCGACGTGATGAGGACCGCGCCCCTAGGATGGGGGAATGAGCGCACTCACCGACGCCTGGGGCCGGACGGCCACCGACTTGCGCGTCTCGCTCACCGACCGCTGCAACCTGCGCTGCAACTACTGCATGCCGGCCGAGGGGCTCGACTGGCTGCCCGACGACTCGGTCCTCACCGACGACGAGGTCGTCCGGCTGACCGACATCGCGGTCCGGCTGCTGGGCGTGCGCGAGGTCCGCTTCACCGGCGGCGAGCCGCTGGTCCGCCGCGGCCTGGTCGACATCGTCGCGCGGACCGCCGGGCTCTCCCCGCGCCCCGAGATCTCGCTGACCACCAACGCGCTCGGCCTGGCCCGCAACGCCCACGCGCTCGCCGAGGCCGGCCTCGACCGGGTGAACGTCAGCCTCGACACGATCCGGCGCCGAGACGTTCGCCGAGATCACCCGCCGCGACCGGATGCACGACGTGATCGCGGGCCTGTACGCCGCCCGGGACGCCGGGCTCGGCCCGGTGAAGATCAACGCCGTCCTGCTCCGTGGCGTCAACGACGACCAGGGGCCCGAGCTCCTGCGCTGGTGCATCGAGCAGGGCTTCGAGCTGCGCTTCATCGAGCAGATGCCGCTGGACGCCCAGCACGCCTGGAGCCGCGAGAAGATGATCACCGCCGACGAGATCTTCGCGTCGCTGGACGGCGAGTTCGACCTCGCCCCGGCGGCCGAGCCGCGGGGGAGTGCCCCGGCGGAGCTGTTCAGCGTCAACGGCGGCCCGGCCACCGTCGGCGTGATCGCATCGGTCACCCGCCCGTTCTGCGGCGACTGCGACCGGGTCCGGCTCACCGCCGACGGCCAGGTCCGCAACTGCCTGTTCGCGCGCGAGGAGTCCGACCTGCGTACGCCGCTGCGCGCCGGCGCCTCCGACGAGGAGCTCGCCGAGCGCTGGGTCATCGCGGTGGCCGGCAAGCGCCCGGGCCACGGCATCGACGACCCGTCGTTCCTCCAGCCCGCCCGGCCGATGAGCGCCATCGGCGGCTGACGCCGACCCGTCGCAAACTGACGCGCCGAGCGTCGCCGACCCGTCGCAGACTGACGCTGGACCTGTCAGTCTGCGACAGGTCGACGGTCTGGACCAGTGGTCAGCCGACCGGCTCCACGTCCCTGAGGAAGCCCCGGGCGCCGAGGAAGTCGCTCAGCGACTCCTTGTGCCCGTCGCACGCCAGCCAGGTCTTGCGCCGGTCCGGCGTGTGCAGCTTGGGGTTGTTCCAGAGCAGCGCCCAGGTGGCGTCCTCCTGACAGCCTTTCGCCGAGCAGGTCAGGGATTCGGCCGTCGCGGACATGCGTGGGGCTCCCGGGGCAGGAGGGTCGAAATGGGGGATGCCGGACGACCACGGGGGGAGTCGTCCGGCATCGAAGGCGAACTCAGACGGGGGAGGCTGAGCTCACTCGTTCATTGTTGCACGACCTCCGGACGAACGCACGAACCAGATCAGGCGTCGCGCCCCGGCGTCGTACCGCCGATCGGGCCCGGTGTGGGCGTCGTCGGGAGCTCGCGCCCGACGCCGCCGACCTGCGCGCAGCTCGGCCTCGTTGTCGCGGCCCGGCCCGGCGTTGGCCATGACCACGGCGACGTACGGGAGGAAGACCGCGCCGACGATCAGCACCCACCGCAGCGGACCCGGCCCGACGACGATGGCGCTCACGAAGCAGACCGTGCGGACGGCCATCGAGAAGATGTAGCGCTTCTGCCGGGCGGCGATGTCGTCCGCCCGCGAGCGAGGCGCGGAGGTGATCCGGACCGCGTCCTCGGAGTGGTGCCGGTCCCGGTGGGGCATGGGCTCCACTCTACGTCGCTAGTCTCAGGGGACCAGCCCGCCCTCGACCGCCCTGGAGGTCCTTCATGACCAACCGCACCTACCGCGTCACCGAGATCGTGGGCACCTCGCCCGACGGCATCGACGAGGCCATCCGCAACGGCATCTCGCGGGCCAGCAAGACGCTGCGCCACCTCGACTGGTTCGAGGTCACGCAGGTCCGTGGACAGGTCAAGGACGGCGCCGTCGAGCACTTCCAGGTCGGCATCAAGGTGGGCTTCCGGCTCGAGGACGAGTGACCCACTTTCGGATACCGGCGGGTAGTCGCTAGCGTCACTGGGCGTGAGCAGATCAGTTCTCGTCACCGGCGGTAACCGCGGCATCGGCCGCGCCATCGCCGAGGCGTTCCTGGCCCAGGGCGACAAGGTCGCCGTCACCACGCGCAACGGCGGGGCGCCCGAGGGAGCCCTCGACGTCCGGTGCGACATCACCGATCAGGCGGCCGTCGATGCGGCGTTCGCCCAGATCGAGGAGGCGCACGGACCGGTCGAGATCCTGGTCGCCAACGCCGGCGTCACCAAGGACACGCTGGTGCTGCGCATGTCCGAGGACGACTGGTCCTCGGTCATCGACACGAACCTCACCGGGTCGTTCCGGGTGGTCAAGCGCGCCGCCAAGGGCATGCTGAAGCTGCGCCGGGGCCGGATCATCTTCATCTCCTCGGTGGTCGGACTGCTCGGCTCGGCGGGTCAGGTCAACTACGCCGCCTCCAAGGCCGGCCTGGTCGGCATGGCCCGGTCGCTGGCCCGCGAGCTCGGCTCCCGCTCGATCACCGCGAACGTCGTGGCGCCGGGCTTCGTGGAGACCGACATGACCGCGGTGCTCACCGAGGACCAGCAGCAGAAGATCAAGGACCAGGTCCCCCTGGGCCGCTACGCCTCCCCGGACGAGATCGCGTCCGTGGTGAGCTGGCTGGCCTCGGACGGGGCGGCGTACGTCACCGGGGCCGTGATCCCGGTGGACGGCGGACTAGGGATGGGACACTGACGATGGGCATTCTCGACGGCAAGCGGATCCTCGTGGCCGGGGTCACGATGGACAGCTCGATCGGCTTCGCGGTCGCCCGGGTCGCCCAGGAGCAGGGCGCCACCGTGCTGATCTCCAACTTCGGCAGGGCGCTCGGCATCACCCGGCGCATCGCCAAGCGGCTGCCGACCGAGCCGCCGGTGCTCGAGCTCGACGTGACCAACGACGAGCACCTCGCGGGCCTGGCCGACGCCGTCCGCGAGCACGTGGACGGCCTCGACGGCGTCGTGCACTCCATCGCCTACGGCAACCCCGAGACGCTGCTCGGTGGCAAGTTCCTCGACGGTCCCTGGCCCGACGTGGCCCAGGCCGTCCAGGTGTCGGCGTACTCCCTGAAGTCGCTGGCCACCGCCTGCCTTCCCCTGATGTCCCCGGGCGGCTCGGTGGTCGGGATGACCTTCGACGCCACCGTCGCGTGGCCGGCGTACGACTGGATGGGCGTGGCCAAGGCCGGCCTGGAGTCCACCTCGCGCTACCTCGCCCGCGACCTCGGGCCGCAGGGCATCCGCTGCAACCTGGTCTCCGCCGGCCCGCTGAAGACGCTGGCCGCCAAGGCGATCCCGGGCTTCGAGGACCTCGAGGCGATGTGGTCCACGCGCGCCCCGCTCGGCTGGGACGAGACCGACCACACCCCCACGGCGAAGGCCGTCGTCGCCCTGCTGTCGGACTTCTTCCCGGCCACCAGCGGCGAGATCGTGCACGTCGACGGGGGCTTCCACGCCATGGGTTCGTGACTCGGTAGCGTTCGGGCGTGACCTCACTCATCGAGCTCCGCGTCCTGGAGGGCCCGAACCTCTACTTCCCCCGAGCCGCGATCAAGCTGACGCTCGACATCAGCCCGCTGGCGGCGGCCTCCGACGAGACCGTCGCCCGCTTCGCGCGGCGCATCGGCCTGCGCAACGCGCGCCCCGGGGCGGCCGAGTCGGGCTTCCGGCAGCGGTTCGCGGCCCGTGCGGTGGCCCGTCTGGTGCGGGCGATCGCCGCCGAGTCGGGTACGGCGCGGCTCGCGGTGCGGGTGCGTCCCACCAGTGACCCGCACCAGCTCGTGGTGGCGTTCCCGTGGCGGCACCGGGACAAGGGCCAGGCCCTCGGCCGTGCGGTGTGCGAGGTGCTCGACGCCCTGCCCGGCGCCGACGTGGAGTCCGTGGTCGGTGCCGCCGCGGAGCGCGTGGCGGCCACCGAGCCCGGTCCCGCCCCGACCACGATCAAGCCGCGCATCCCCGTCGTGGCCGTGACCGGCACCAACGGCAAGACCACGACGTCGCGGATGATCGCCCACATCGCGCGCACCGGCGGGAAGCTGGTCGGCTGGTCGAACACCGACGGCATCTACATCGACGGCGAGCTCGTCGAGGCCGGCGACTACTCCGGCCCCAGCGGCGCCGGCCGCGTGCTGGCGCACAAGAACGTCGAGCTCGCGGTCACCGAGACCGCCCGCGGCGGCATCCTGCTCAAGGGCATCGGCCTGACCCGCAACGACGTCTCGGTGGTCACCAACGTCTCCGCCGACCACCTCGGCATGCAGGGCATCGACACCGTCGACCAGCTCGCCGAGGTCAAGGGCGTGGTCCCGCGGATCACCCGGCCCTCGGGCTGGGCGGTGCTCAACGGCGACGACCCGCGGGTCTTCGCGATGCGGCAGACCATCAAGGCGCAGCCCTGGGTGTTCTCCCGCGACCCCGAGTCGCCGGCCATCCGCGAGGTGCTCGGCCACGGCGGCGGCCGGGCCACGACGGTCATCGACGGCTGGGTCGCGGTGCTCTCGTCCGGAACGGCGACCCCGACCCGCTGGTCGAGCTGGTCGACGTACCCATGACCCTGGCCGGACTGTCGCGCTTCAACGTCGAGAACACGCTGGCCGCTGCCTCGGCCGCGCTGGCGATCGGCATCCCCCGCGACGTGGTCGTGGAGGGATTGCGCTCCTTCCGGCCGGACGCCGAGCACAACCCGGGCCGGATGAACTTCTTCTCCCTCGGCGAGGTCAGCGTCGTCATCGACCTCGCGCACAACGAGGCCGGGCTCGAGGCCCTGCTGGAGATCATGAACGGCGTACGCCGCCCCGGCGCGCGGCTCCTGCTCGGCCTCGGCGCGGTGGGGGACCGGCAGGACGAGCTGGTCGACAAGCTGGGCGAGATCGGTGCCCGCGACGCCGACGTCGTCGTCATCGCGCACAAGGCGCGCTACCTCCGTGGCCGGACGACCGAGGAGCTCGAGGAGCTGATGCGGGCAGGCGCCGCCCGGGTCGGCGTCGAGGACGTCCCGTCGTACCCCACGGAGGTGGAGGGCCTGTCCGCGCTGGTCGAGATGGCCGAGCCGGGCGACGTGATCGGGCTGATGTGCCACGAGGACCGCGAGGGCGTCTACGCCTGGATCAAGGCCCACGACGGCACCGCGGACGACCCGGAGACCCTGCGTGACAAGGTCCGGGCCGCCCGCGGTGACTAGCCGCTAGACGCCGGCGAGCTCCTCGGCCTCCGACTCCATGACCTCCGCCTCCACCGCGGGCTCCTCCACGGGCTGGGCGACGTCGCGGGGTGCCCGGAACCACACCGCGACCGCGCCGAGCAGCAGCACGCCCGAGGCGATGAGGAAGGCGGTCCCGGTCGCGTCGACGAAGGACTGCTGGGCGGCCTGCACCAACCGGTCGCCGGCCGGACCCATGGCGGCGAGCTGGTCCGCGCCCCGGGTGATGAAGGCGATCGAGGACTCCGCGGCGTCCGCGACCTGCGGCGGCATCTGGTCCGTCGTCGGGCTGAGCCCGTCGCGGTACGCCGCGTTCAGCGCACTGCCGAGGATCGCGATGCCGAGCACGCTGCCGAGCTCGCGCGAGGTGTCGTTGACCGCCGACGCCACGCCCTGCTGCGACTCCGGGAGCGAGGAGACGATGGCGGTCGTGGCCGGCGTACCGGCCAGGCCCATGCCGGCCGCGAAGACGACCATGCCCGTCGCCAGGAACCAGTACGGCGTGTCGATCGACAGCCGGGACAGGATCAGCATGCCGGCGGCGCTGAGCACGAGGCCGAGCGAGACGACGCGGTGGGTGCCGAGCCGGGCCGCGACGACCGGGGCCCTGCGGGCGAGCGGGATCAGGACCATCGGCAGCGGCAGCAGGCACACCGCGGCCATCAGCGGCGACCGGCCCTGGATGTACTGCAGGTACTGCATGATCACGAAGAAGAAGCCGAAGCTGCCGAAGAACTGGATGGTCAGCGCGATCGACCCGGCGCTGAAGCCGCGCAGGCGGAACAGGCGCGGGTCGAGCATCGGGTCGGTACGCCGCAGCTCCCACAGGACGAAGCCGGCGAGGCCCAGGGCGCCGACCAGGAACCCGGTGACGGTGAGGGGCTCGGACCAGCCGCGCTCGGGGCCCTCGATGATCGAGAACACGGTGCCGACGATCCCGACCAGTGCGAGCAGCGAGCCCACGGGGTCCATCCGCGGTGCGTGCCTCGTCGCGCGAGGACGGGATGACGGCCAGCGTGCCGGCCAGGGCCACGACCGCGAGGGTCACGTTGAGGCCGAAGAACGAGCTCCACGAGAAGAACTCCAGCAGCATCGCCGGAGGCGAGCAGGCCGAGGACGGCACCGCCGCCGGCCACGCCGACCCAGACGCCCACGGCGCGGCCCTTCTCCTCGGGCGGGAAGGAGCTGGTGATGACCGACAGGGTGGCCGGCATGACGGACGCGGCACCGATGCCCATCAGGGCACGCAGCCCGATCAGGGTCGAGGGGTCGCTGGTCGTCATGGCGAGACCGGCGCCGAGGCCGAACGTCACGAGGCCGAAGAGCAGGACGCCCTTGCGCCCGAACCGGTCACCCGCGGCGCCGAGCGGCAGCAGCAGGCCGACGAAGGCGAGCGTGTAGGCGTCGACGATCCAGGTCAGCTCGGTCTGGGTGGCGCCGGTGTCGACCGCGAGGTCGGGCAGGGCCACGTTGAGGCCGCTCACCGCCGAGACGACCATCATCAGGGCGAGGCAGACGACGGCGAGGATGCTGCGCCGGCGACGCGGGGTGAGGGCGGGTGTGGCGCCTTCCGGTTTCGAGGGGGACATGGTGACTCCAACGGGGGTGTGAGTAGGCTGGTGACGTAATTCTGCACACAATGAATTCATTACGTCAAGAATTAAGGAGAGATGGATGGCGAGCGCACCACGACGAGGACGCCGTGCGGGGGAGAGCGGCACCCGCGAAGCCATCGAGTCGACGGCCCGCCGGATGTTCGCGACCCAGGGCTACGACCGGACCTCCATGCGCCAGGTCGCCATCGAGGCCGGGGTCGACCCGGCGCTGGTGCCGCACTACTTCGGGTCGAAGGTCCGGCTCTTCGCCGAGGCGGCCGAGCTCCCGGCGCCTCCCGAGGCCGTCGTCGCCCGCCTGGTCGAGGGACCGCCCGAGGAAGCCGGGCAGCGGCTGGCGGCCTTCGTCCTCGCGACGCTGGAGTCCGAGGACGGGCGCAACCGGATGCTCGCGCTGGTGCGTGCGGCCACCTCGGAGCCCGAGGCGACCCGGCTGCTGCGCGAGCGCATCACGGCCGACCTGCTGCAGCCGGTGGCCCAGCAGATCGGCGGCGACCGGGCGGCGTACCGCGCCTCGCTGGTGATGATGCACATCGTCGGGCTCGCCATGGCCCGCTACGTGATCCAGGTCGAGCCCCTGGCGAGCCTGCCGCCGGACGCCGTCGTCGCCGACCTCGCGCCGCGGCTGCAGGGGTGCCTGTCCGGCCCGCTCGCCTCCACCGAGGCGGACGGAGCCCCCGCCACGGGTGACGGGGGCTCCGGCGTCAGGGGTTACTCGCTGCTGGGCGCCGCGACGTAGTCGGGGTCGGCGGTGGCCTTGTCGTCGGTGGTGCCGGAGCCGGCCTGCGCCTGGTGGGACCAGGTCTCCAGCTCGGACATGACGGCCGGGTGCTGGTCGACGCACAGCACCACGAGGTCGCCGCGGTTGGAGCGGCTCATCGCGTGCCGGACGGCCTCGATCTCCTCGAGCACCACCTCGACCTGCTTGCACCGGCTCCCGTCGGCCATCGCGGTGCGTACGCCGTCCGCGACCAGCTCGGCGATGTCGCCCGCGCTGGCGCCCGCGCAGTGCGACGTCCTCGCGGACGACGACCACGTCGAAGTGCTGGGCGGCGATCTGGCCGAGCTCGCGCATGTCCTCGTCGCGGCGGTCGCCGGCGGTGGCGATCACGCCGATGCGCGAGGGACGGGCCAGCTCGTGCGAGGACTCCAGCGAGTCGCCGACCCGGTCCACGAAGTCGCCGAGCATCCGCATGCCCGGGGCGTTGTGGCAGTAGTCGACGATGACGTTGACGCCGTTGACCTCGACCTCGTTGAGACGGCCGGGGGAGAGGTAGTAGTTCGTCGAGAACGTCCGCAGGCCCTGCCGGATGTCGTGCAGCGGCGCGCCCGCGGCGAAGGCGGCAGCGGCAGCGGCGAGGGTGTTCTGGACGTTCATCCGGGCCCGGCCGCCGAACGTCGCCGGCAGCAGGTGCGTCCAGGCCAGCTGCATCTCGCGCCGGCCGTGCTTGACGACGACCATCTCGCCGCGGTCGCTCGGGTTGAGCACCAGCGCCTTGCCGCCGCGGCGGCAGTGCGCGTCGATCATGTCGCGCACCTCGCTGCCCGGCTCCTCCATCGAGAACCAGACGACCTGGCCGGAGCAGCGACGCCGCATCTCGCGGACCAGCGGGTCGTCGGCGTTGAGCACGGCGTGCCCGTCGCGCGGGACCGCCTCGACGAGGACGGCCTTCACGTCGGCGAGCTGCTCGACGGTGTCGATGCCGCGCAGGCCGAGGTGGTCGGGCTGCACGTTGAGCACCACGGCGACGTCGTTGCGCTCGTAGCCGAGGCCCTCGCGCAGGATGCCGCCACGGGCCACCTCGAAGACCGCGAAGTCGACGCGCGGGTTCTGCAGCACCATCCGGGCGCTGCGCGGGCCGGACGCGTCGGCCTTGATCAGCAGCCGCTCGTCGATGACCACGCCGTCGGTCGAGGTCATGCCGACCTTGCGGCCCATGCCCTTGAAGATGTGGGAGATCATCCGCGAGGTGGTCGTCTTGCCGTTGGTGCCGGTGACCGCGACGATCGGGATCCGCGAGGTGGCCCCCGGCGGGAACAGCATGTCCACCACCGGCTTGGCGATGAACTGCGGCTCCCCGATGGTCGGGTGGGTGTGCATCCGGAAGCCCGGCGCGGCGTTGACCTCGCAGATCGCGCCGCCGGTCTCGCGGACCGGCTCGGTGATGTCGGGGCAGATGAAGTCGATGCCGGCGATGTCGAGGCCGACCATCCGGGCGGCCTCCTCGGCGATCTCGATGTTCTCCGGGTGCGCCTCGAAGGTGCGGTCGATCGAGATGCCGCCGGTCGACATGTTGCCGGTCAGCGCCAGCTTGACCATCTCGCCCTCCGGCGGGACGTCGGTCATCGCGTAGCCCTGCTCCCGCACCAGCTCGATCGCGGGACCGTCGACCTTGATCCGGGTGAGCACCTTCTCGTGGCCGACGCCGCGGCGCGGGTCGGCGTTCGCGGTGTCGACGAGCTGCTCGACGGTGCTGGTGCCGTCACCGGTGACGCTGGCCGGCACCCGCTCGGCGACCGCGGCCAGCCGGCCGTCGATGATCAGGCAGCGGTAGTCCTTGCCGTTCACGAACGACTCGACGATCACGGTGCCGCGCCGCGACTGCTCGCGGGCGATGTCGAAGGCCTCGCGGACCTCGGCCTCGTCCTGGAGGTCCAGGCAGACGCCGCGGCCGTGGTTGCCGTCCAGCGGCTTCACGACGACCGGGTAGCCGATCCGCTTCGCGACGGTGACCGCCTGGTCCGCCGTACGCACCGACTCCTGCTTGGGCACCGGCAGGCCGGCCGCGCCGAGCAGGCGGGTGGTGAGGTCCTTGTCGGAGGCGATGTCGACGGCGATCGAGCTGGTCTCCGAGGTCATCGTGGCCCGGATCCGCTTCGCGTGGACGCCCTGGCCGAGCTGGACCAGCGAGTGCTGGTTGAGCCGGATCCACGGGATGTCCCGCGAGACGGCCTCGTCGACGATGGCCTGGGTGGAGGGACCGAACGCGGTCCGCTCGGCCCGCTTGATGAACGCCTCGAGCTCGTCCTCCCACTCGATCGCCGGGTCGGCCTCGACGAGGTGGTTGACCAGGCGTACGGCGAGGCGCGCGGCGGCGAGGCCGACCTGCTCGTCGACGTACCCGAAGATCACGTTGTAGTGGCCGGGGCGGCCCTTGACCTGCCGGGTCTTGCCGCGGCGGATGTCGTGGCCGACGACCTGCTGCAGCGCGAGCGCGGTGTGCTCGGCGACGTGGCCGAGCCAGGTGCCCTCGTTGAGCCGCTCGACGAAGCCGCCGCGGCGGCCGCGCGAGCAGGAGTGCTCGCGCAGGCCCGGGAGCATCTGGAGCAGGTTGTCGGTGAACCCGGGGATCGTGTTGGTCGGGAACTGCTCCAGCGAGCCGAGGTCCACCACCAGGTGGATCGACTTGTCGTAGGACCACACGTTCGCGCCGCGGTAGACCCGCGTCTCCACGATCGCGAGATCGGGGCTGGGGCGGCCGCCGGCGAGGGGGGTGTCGGTCATGAGGCGCCTTCCTGTTCGCTCGGGTCCTGCGGGGTGGGTTCGTCGAGGGTGCCGTCGTCGGCGGGGAGCTCGTCGCGGACGGCGGCATGACGCTTGCGGGCCTTGCGGCGGCGGAGCACCGACGGCGAGACGTCGCCGGCGGCGATGTCGCGGGCCAGCTGGCGCAGGTCGCGGCCGGCCTCCACGATCTCCAGGGCCTCGTCCTGGTCGACGCGCTGGTGCGACCGGCACGAGGGTGCGGGTGGTCAGGTTGAACTCGGAGCCCTCGGGCAGGACGTGCAGCACGACGCCGGAGGCGAGCAGCGGTGCGGAGCGCTTGGCCTCGTGGGCGTTGGAGACGATCCGCGACGGGTCGAAGACGGTGACCGCGCCGCGGCCGATCACGCGCATGATGTGGCCGTCCTCCTCGGTGGTGACGATCGCGGCGGTGTCCTCGTCGATGCCCATGCCGAGCAGCTGCGGGGACTGGGACACGATCATCAGCAGCCGCCCGTAGCGGTTGCGCTGGTCGAAGTGCTGGTCGATGACCGACTCGGTGAGCAGGCCGAGGCCGGCGGCCACCTGGGTCATCCGCTGCTTGGGGGTGGCTCCGCCGACGCCGAACGCGACCATGTGCGAGGACTGGATGCTCGCGCCGGCCGACGTACCGGCGATCACGGCACCGCGGGCGCGGGCCTCGTGGATGGCCTGGCCGAACGGCGTACCGCTGACCACGCCGGACAGCTTGAGCTGGTTGCCGCCGGTCATGAAGATGCCGGTGACGTCGTCGAGGGCCCCGACGTACGCCGGGTCGTGGGCGTCCTCGCGGCTCTCCGGCCGGACCGAGACCACCTCGGCGGCGCCGAGCTTGCGGAAGAGCGCGTCGTACACCTCGACGATCTCCGGGCCGAGCGAGGAGGCGGTCGCGATGACCGCGATGCGGGCCTGCGGACCCGCCGCTGGCGTCGACGAACTGCTGGAGGACCGAGCGCCGGCGGAGCTTGTCCTCGGCACCGCCGATGATCATCAGAGGGCCGGGCGCGGACACGGGGGTGGGGTCGGTTCTCCGGGATGGTCGTTCTCCCTCTCGGATGGCATGACAGGCAAGGCTAGCGGCTGCCAGAGTGGGCGCGTGACCACCGTCTCCCGCGTGCTCGTGATCATGCGCCACGCCAAGGCCGAGCCCTCCGCAGCCACCGACCACGACCGCGTCCTGACCGACCGCGGGACCGCCGACGCCGAGGCCGCCGGATCCTGGCTGGCCGGCGACCGGCGTCGTCCCCGACCGGGCCTGGTGTCGTCCGCGGCCCGCACCCGCGGCACCTGGGACGCCGTCGCCGTCGGGCGCCGGCTACGCCCTCGACGCGGAGTACGACGCCGCGCTGTACGCCGCCGGCCCGGAGACGGCACTCGACCTGATCCGGGAGACCGCGGACGAGGTGACCACGGTCCTGGTGATCGGGCACAACCCGACGATGGCCTACCTGGCGCAGATGCTCGACAGCGGCGAGGGCGACCCGGAGGCGTCGGCCGGGATGACCGAGGGCTTCCCGGCGGCCGCGGTCGTGGTGCTCGAGATGGACGGCCCCTGGGCCGGGCTGGAGATGGCCGGGGCGCGGGTCACCGGCTTCCACGTCGGCCGCGCCTGATCCGCCGACCCGTCGCAGACTGACGCCGGGTTTCGCCGACCCGTCGCAGACTGACAAGCGCCGGGCGTCAGTGTGCGACAGGTCGGCGCCACTGGCTGTCAGTCTGCGACAGGTGGGCGTCAGAGGGGTGGGGCCGGGGTGACGATGCCGGCAGCGGCGTCGGCGGCCACGATCTCCTCGCGGGTGATGCCGAGGAGGTACATGATCGCGTCGAGGTACGGCACGTTCACCGAGGTGTGCGCGGCCTGCTGGACGACCGGCTTGGCGTTGTAGGCGATGCCCAGCCCCGCGGCGCTGAGCATGTCGAGGTCGTTGGCGCCGTCGCCGATCGCGATCACCGCGTCCTCGGAGAGCCCGACCTCGGCGGCGAAGCGGCGCAACGCCTCGGCCTTGCCGGCCCGGTCGACGACGTCGCCGACGATCCGGCCGGTCAGCTTGCCGTCGACGATCTCGAGCTCGTTGGCGTGCGCGAAGTCGAAGCCGAGGTCGGCGGCGATCCGGTCGGTCACCTGGGTGAAGCCACCGGACACCATCGCGAAGCGGTAGCCGAGCCGCTTCAGCGTGCGGACCATCGTCCGGGCGCCCGGCGCGAGCTCGATCTCGTCGTACACCTCGTCGAGGACCGAGGCGTCCACGCCCTCGAGCAGCGCGACCCGGGCCCGCAGCGACTCCTCGAAGTCGACCTCGCCGCGCATCGCCTGCTCGGTCACCCGGGCGACCTCGTCGGCACACCCGGCATGGGCGGCGAGCATCTCGATGACCTCGCCCTGGACCAGGGTCGAGTCGACGTCCATGACGATGAGGCGCATGCCGCGGCGCAGCAGGTTCGCCGGCTGCACCGCCACGTCGACGGCCTGCCGGGCGGCCTCCTCGACCAGGGCCGCGCGCAGCTTGTCCGGGTCGACACCGGAGACGTGCAGCTCGATGGCGGTGACCGGGTAGCGGGCCATCCGCTCGATGCGGTCGATGTTCGCGCCGGCGTCGGCGATGCGGCCGGCCATCGCGGCCATCGCCGACGCCTTGAGCGGGGCCCCGATCAGGGTGACGTGGCTGCGACCGTCCTTGCGGGAGCGGTTGTCGCCCGAGCCGCGGTCGACCTCGACGGACATCCCGAGGTCGGCGGCGGTGCGGATGACCGCGTCGCGCAGCCTCTTCCAGTCCCGCGGCGCGGTGACCAGCACGCCGAGGACGAGGCGGCGCCGCAGCACGATCTGCTCGATGTCGAGCACCTCGACGCCGGCCGCGGACAGCGCGGAGAAGATGCCCGAGGTCACGCCGGGCCGGTCCTTGCCGGTCAGCGTGATGAGCAGGGTCTTGGGAGGCTCGGCGTGCTCGTCCGCGAAGGACATCGTCTCGATCGTCATGTCGGTGCCGAGGCTATCCCCGACCGCGCACGCTTGTCGGTGATGGTTCGTACCGTGGCCCGCATGGACAACAGCACGCACCACACCATCGCGTACGTCGAGCTCGTCACGCCCGACCTCGACGCCGGGCGGAGCTTCTACGCAGCGGCCTTCGGCTGGCAGTTCAACGACTACGGCCCGACGTACGCCGGCATCCGCACCGCCGACGGCACGGGCGAGGTCGGCGGCCTGAACACCCACGGCACCCCCGGGCCCGGCGGCGCGTTGCTGCTGGTGGTCTCCGAGGACCTCGACGCCTCGCTGACCGGGGTCGAGGCAGCCGGCGGCACGGTCGTCGAACCGCCGACGGGCTACCCCGGTGGTCGGCGCTTCACCTTCGCCGACCCGTTCGGGAACGTCCTCGGGGTCTACCAGCCGTCCTGACCATGGGATCGGTGCGGCTCAGGCCGGCGGCCAGACCTCGGGGGAGCAGGCGGCGACCAGCGCGCGCCGGGCGGCCCCGTCCAGCGGCCGCAGCGCGTCCTCGCGACGCATCATCTCCAGCGCGGTCACCGCCCCGCCGTGGTCCTCGGTCGCCAGCGCCACGATCTCGAGCGCCTGGAGGGCCCGGCCGGCCAGCTCGACCGCGCGCGGCGGCGTACCGGCCGGGGCGAGGTACGTCGTCCGGTGCCGCAGGTTCATCAGCTCGTCGGCCACCTCGGGACGCCACTCGCGCCACGTCGAGCGCCGCGAGCAGGTTCGCCGCCTCCGACAGGCAGGCCCGCAGCGACCGGTCGCCCTCACCGAGGTCGTCGAGCGGTCGCCGGTCCGCAGGCAGCGCCTGCCACACCACGCCGGCACCGGCCCGGTGGGGGACCAGGCCCAGCCCGGCGCCCTCGAGCACGACGGCCTCGCCCGCCTCGAGCGCGGCGGTGTTGAACTCGCGCGGGCCGCCGAGCCCCACCGGGTGCCCCGGGGCGGGCAGGGCCAGCCCCGCCGAGCGGGCGCCGGACGCGCGGAGCCGACCCGAGCGCCAGGACCAGCGGCAGCACCTCGCCGTCGGGCCCCAGCCCGACCACGTCGTGCGCCGCGTCGTCGCCCACGACCGCGTCGCGCACGTCGTCGGGTCCTGCGTCGCCGCGCAGCCACGCGGAGAGCCACCACGCCATCCGCGCGGCGTCGTGGGGCATTGCCGAGGCCATGGCCCCGCAGCCTATAAGGTGCGCACATGACCGCCGTGCTCGAGTTCGCCGAGGTGACCGTGCGACGCGGGCAGGCCACCCTCCTCGACGCCGTCTCGTGGACGGTCGAGGAGGACGAGCGCTGGGTGGTGCTCGGGCCGAACGGCGCCGGCAAGACCACGCTCCTGCAGGTCGCCGCCGCCCAGATCCACCCCACCTCCGGGGTCGCCGGCATCCTCGGCGAGGTGCTCGGCACGGTCGACGTCTTCGAGCTCCGCCCGCGCATCGGCCTGACCAGCGCCGCGCTCGGCGAGCGCATCCCGCGCCACGAGGTGGTCCGCGACGTCGTGGTCTCCGCGTCGTACGGCGTGGTCGGCCGTTGGCGCGAGGAGTACGACGACCTCGACCACGGGCGCGCGCACTCCCTGCTGATCGAGGTGGGCGCGAGGTCCCTGCTCGACCGCACCTTCGGCACCCTGTCGGAGGGCGAGCGCAAGCGGGTCCAGATCGCCCGGGCCCTGATGACCGACCCCGAGCTGCTGCTCCTCGACGAGCCCGCCGCCGGCCTCGACCTCGGCGGCCGCGAGGACCTCGTCTCGACCCTGTCGGTGCTGGCCGCCGACGAGACCTCGCCGGCCACGGTCCTGGTCTCCCACCACGTCGAGGAGATCCCGCCCGGCTTCACCCACGCCCTGCTGCTGCGCGAGGGACGGGTGGTCGCGGCCGGCCCGATCGAGCACGTGATCGACCGAGCCGGTGCTCAGCGAGACCTTCGGGATGAGCCTGAAGGTGACGCACGAGGACGGCCGCTGGACCGCCCGCCGCCGCACCGCCCGGCACAGCGGCTGACCGCGTCTCGCGACCGTTCCCGACGTGGATCCGGAACAGCCTCGCCGTGACCGGTGAGCGGATAGGGTCGAAGGCATGGACTGGCTGAAGGACCACGGTGGGAGTCGTGGCTGATGCTGACGATCCTGCTCGGCCTCGCCGAGATGCTGAGCATGGACTTCATCCTGCTCATGCTCGCCGCCGGTGCCGGTGTCGGCATGCTGGCCGCGCTGCTCGGCCTGCCGGTCGCCGCGCAGGTGCTGCTCGCCGCCGGCGCCGCGCTGGCCGCGCTGACACTGGTCCGCCCGAGCGTCGTACGCCGCCTGCACCAGGGCCCCGACCTCGCGCTCGGCCACGGCAAGCTGGTCGGCCAGCAGGGCCTGGTCACCGAGCGGATCACGTCGATGGAGCCCGGCCGGATCAAGCTGGCCGGCGAGATCTGGAGCGCCCAGCCGTACGACGACACGCTGGTCATCGAACCGGGCGAGACGGTCGACGTCCTCCAGATCAAGGGCGCGACCGCCCTGGTCCATCCGGTGCCGCGACTGGAGTCCTGACCCACGTTTCGACGCACCACCCCGGCGGGCATCGCTCCGCCACCGCATTCTCGTCGAAGGAGATGAACGCATGACAGCAGCACTGATCGTCCTGCTCCTGGTGGTCCTGCTGGTGGTGGTGATCCTTGCCAAGACGGTGCGGATCGTCCCCCAGGCACGGGCCGGCATCGTCGAGCGGTTCGGGAAGTACAAGACGACCCTGCCCGCCGGCCTGAACATCGTGGTGCCGTTCGTCGACAGGCTGCGCTACATGATCGACCTTCGCGAGCAGGTCGTGTCGTTCCCGCCGCAGCCGGTCATCACCGAGGACAACCTGGTGGTCTCGATCGACACGGTCATCTACTTCCAGGTCACCGACCCGGTCGCGGCGACGTACGAGATCGCCAACTACATCCAGGCCATCGAGCAGCTCACCATGACCACGCTGCGCAACATCGTCGGTGGCATGGACCTCGAGGAGACGCTGACCAGCCGCGACCAGATCAACTCCGGCCTGCGCGGGGTGCTGGACGAGGCCACCGGCAAGTGGGGCATCCGGGTCAACCGGGTGGAGCTCAAGGGCATCGACCCGCCGCCGTCGATCAAGGACTCGATGGAGAAGCAGATGCGGGCCGACCGCGAGAAGCGTGCGGTCATCCTCACCGCCGAGGGCCAGCGGCAGGCCGCGATCCTCACCGCCGAGGGCTCCAAGCAGTCCGCGATCCTCAACGCCGAGGGTGCCCGCGAGTCCCAGATCCTGCGCGCGCAGGCGGACCGGGAGTCCAAGATCCTGCAGGCGCAGGGTGAGGGACAGGCCATCCAGACCGTGTTCCAGGCCATCCACGACGGCCGCCCGGACCAGTCGCTGCTGGCCTACCAGTACCTCCAGATGATGCCGAAGATCGCCGAGGGCGACGCCAACAAGGTGTGGATCGTGCCCTCCGAGATCGGCAAGGCGCTCGAGGGGCTCGGCTCGACGATGACCGACCTGGCCGGCATCCCCAAGGAGGTCGAGGGCCCGCGCACGCGGGTCGACATGGGCTCCTCGGAGCCGGCGTCGGTCGCCCCGAGCACCGACGACGAGCTGTCCAGGACGAACGCCGCCGTCGAGGCGGCGATCGCCGAGGCCGCCAACGCCGCCAACCCGGGACGCAACGCCATCGCCGACGCGGCCGCGGACGCCGCAGCGGCGGGCCGCATCGGATCCGGCACGGTCGACCCGTTGACCGGCGCCGGGAGGACGAGACCGGCGGGCCCGCCGCAGGGGAGCCTCCCACGCAGTGACCTGGTTCGAGGTCGTCGCGATCCTGCTCGCCGGGGTCGCGGCCGGCACCATCAACACCGTGGTGGGGTCGGGGACGTTGATCACGTTCCCGACCCTGCTGGCGTTCGGCGTACCCCCGGTCACCGCCAACGTCTCCAACACCGTCGGGCTGGTGCCCGGCACCCTGTCCGGGACGATCGGCTACCGCCGGGAGCTCTCCGGCCAGCGGGACCGGGTGCTCCGGCTGGCCGTCGCGTCGCTGACCGGTGGCGTGATCGGCGCGGTCCTGCTGCTGGTGCTGCCCGAGTCGGCGTTCTCGGCGATCGTGCCGGTGCTGATCCTGCTCGGCTGCGTGCTGGTGGTCTTCCAGCCGCGCATCTCCGCGTGGGTGGCCCGCCGGCACGAGCAGAGCGGTGGCCTCTCGGAGCACGGCGCCTGGTGGGTGTGGCCGCTGGTGCTGCTCACCGGCGTGTACGGCGGCTACTTCGGCGCCGCGCAGGGCGTGCTGCTGATGGCGATCCTGGGCATCGGAGTGCCCGAGACCCTGCAGCGCCTGAACGCCACCAAGAACGTGCTCGCGCTGCTGGTCAACGGGGTCGCCGCGATCCTGTTCATCGCCGTCGTCGACATCGACTGGACCGTGGCCGCCCTCATCGCCGCCGGGTCGGTGGTCGGTGGCCAGCTCGGGGCGACGTACGGCCGTCGGCTGCCACCGGCCGGGCTGCGGGCCTTCATCGTCGTCGTCGGTGCCGCTGCGCTCGCCAGCTTCCTGGTCCGCTGACGGGCGGCGGCCTCAGCAGATGCGGGGCAGCTGCTCGCCGATGGGTACGTCGACCACCCGGGTCGCGCCGAAGGCGGTGCGGGCCACCACCATGCCCGGGTGCTCGGCGACGCAGTGCCCGATGACCGCCGCGTCGCTCGCCGAGCGGGTGGCGCCGCATCGCCTCGAGCACCGTCCTCGGCGTGCTCGGGCGGGACGAAGGCGACGAGCTTGCCCTCGTTGGCGACGTACAACGGGTCCAGGCCGAGGAACGCGCAGGCGTTGGCGACCACGTCGGGGACCGGGATCCGGCCCTCGTCGAGCTCGACGCCGACGCCGGAGGCCGCGGCGATCTCGTTCAGGGAGGTGCCCAGCCCGCCGCGGGTCGGGTCGCGCAGGGCGTGCAGGTCCGGCGTCACCGCCAGCATCGCGGCGACCAGGCCGTGCAGCGGGGCGCAGTCGCTCTGCACCTCGGTGCCGAACTCCAGGCCCTCGCGCACGCTCATCACGGCGACGCCGTGCAGCCCGATCTGGCCGCTGACGAGGACGACGTCACCGACCCGGGCCCGCTCGGGACCGATGTGCACGCCGTCGGGCACCAGGCCGATGCCGGCCGTGTTGATGTAGATGCCGTCGCCGTGCCCGACCTCGACGACCTTGGTGTCGCCGGTGACCACGTCGACGCCGGCGGCCCGCGCCGCGGCGCCGAGCCGTTCGGCGACGGCACCCACCAGCGTGACGTCGGTGCCCTCCTCGAGGATGAAGCCCACGGAGAGGTACGCCGGCGTGGCGCCGCTCATCGCGAGGTCGTTGACGGTGCCGTTGACGGCGAGGTCGCCGATGCTCCCGCCGGGGAAGAACAGCGGTCGCACGACGAAGGAGTCGGTGGAGAACGCGAGCCGGCTGCCACCGACGTCGAGCACGGCCGAGTCGGCCAGCCCCGCGGGCTGGCCACCGCCGAACGCCGGCAGGAAGAGGTGCTCGATCAGCTCGGCCGACATCGCGCCGCCGCCACCGTGCCCCATCACGATCGTCGGGCTGTCGCGCAGCGGGAGCGGGCAGGTCCAGCCCTCGACGTCGATCGCGACCTGCTCAGCCAACGGAGCTCACCGCCCCGGTCGGGGACGCGCCGGGGCCGGCCGGCGGCCCGAGCCGCCGGTAGAGGTAGTACGCCGCGCAGGCGCCCTCGCTCGAGACCATGGTGGCGCCGAGGGGCTTGCGCGGGGTGCACAGCGTCCCGAACGCAGCGCACTCGTGCGGCTTGATCAGCCCCTGGAGCACCTCGCCGCTGCGGCACACGGTGGACTCGTGGGTGTCGATGCCGGCGACCGAGAACCGGTGCTCGGCGTCGTACGCGCGGTAGTCCGGGGCCAGCCTCCAGCCGCTGGCGGGGATCGTCCCGATGCCGCGCCAGGAGCGGTCGACCACCTCGAACACGTCGTCGAGCATCGCGATCGCGACCGGGTTGCCCTCCCGCCGGACGGCGCGGGGGTAGGCGTTCTCGAGCTCGTGGCGCCCCTCCTCGAGCTGGTGCACGGCCCGGCGGATGCCCTCGAGGATGTCGAGCGGCTCGAAGCCGGTGACCACGATGGGTACGCCGTACTTCTCGGCCAGGGCGGGGTACTCGTCGGTCCCCATGACGGTGCAGACGTGCCCGGCCGCGAGGAAGGCCTGCACCCGGCAGACCGGAGCCGTCATGATCGCCTCGATCGCCGGTGGCACCCGCACGTGGCTGACCAGCAGGCTGAAGTTCTCGATGCCGAGGCGCTGCGCCTCGTGGACCGTCATCGCGTTCGGGGGCGCGGTGGTCTCGAAGCCGATGCCGAAGAAGACGACCTGCTTGTCCGGGTTCGCCCGGGCGATGCCGAGGGCGTCCATGGGGGAGTAGACGACCCGGACGTCGCCGCCGTCGCTCTTGACCCGGAACAGGTCGCCGTCGCTGCCGGGGACCCGGAGCATGTCGCCGAACGAGCAGAAGATGACGTCGGGCCGGGCCGCGATCTCCAGCGCCTTGTCGATCATCTCGAGCGGGGTCACGCAGACCGGGCAGCCCGGCCCGTGGATGAGCTCGATGCCGTCGGGGAGGAGCTGGTCGAGCCCGTGCCGGATGATCGAGTGCGTCTGGCCGCCGCAGACCTCCATCATCGCCCACGGCCGGGTCACGGTGCGGTGGATGTCGTCCAGGAGCCGCCTGGCCAGCTCGGGGTCGCTGAACTCGTCGAGGTACTTCATCGGGTCACCTCCTGCTCCGTGGTCCCCGGCCCGGTCCCGTCCGTGCCGTCCGGGCGGGGCAGCCCGGCCTGGTCCGCCGCGCGCCCCCAGTGGTCGCCGAACTCCGCGTCCAGCTCACCCATCTGGCGGAACAGCGCCAGGGTCTCCAACGCCGACTCCTCGTCCAGCCGCTGCAGGGCGAACCCGACGTGGACGATGGCGTAGTCGCCGACCACGGTGTCCGGCACGTAGGCCAGGCACACCTCCTTGGTGACGCCGCCGAAGTCGACGGTCGCCATCGGCGTCCCGTCCTTGTCCCAGGTGGCCAGGACCCTCCCAGGCACGGCTAGACACATGAGTGCTCCGTCTCCGGCGGCAGGGCCGCCTCGTGGGCAGTGACGTTCGCGGCGTGGGAACGATGGTTGTGGACGGCGACCTGGCCCAGGGCGAGGCCGGCGTCCGTCGGGGGGACCATGCGGTGCCGGAGCACGGTCAGGCCCGCGCCGGTGAGCGAGCGGTGGCAGCCGGAGGCCAGCAGGGTGTTGACGAACACGCCCCCCGACAGGGTGACCTCCCCGGCGCCGCGTCGCGGCGCACACCCGCACGGCGGTGTCGGTCACCAGCGCCACCACGGCGCCGTGGAAGCGGGCCGCCACCCGCGCGGGGTCGGTGCCCGACCGCAGGTCCGCCACGATCGCCTGCAGGAGCGGCGCGCAGTCGACGGAACCCGCCTCGTCGGGCGCGCCGAAGGAGTAGGCACCGGCGCTGGCGGGCGCCGACCGGGCAAGGCCCTCGAGCTCGATCGCTGCCTGCGCCTCGTAGCCGACGCGGTGGCAGACGCCGACGAGGGAGGCGACGGCGTCGAAGAGCCTGCCCATGCTCGAGGTGGGGGCGGTGCCGAAGCCGCGCTCCAGCTGGTGGTCGAGCAGCCGCAGCTCCTCGTCGCTGCAGGCCCGGACACTGGCGTGCTCACGCGACCAGGCGATCCCGGCGCTGCGCAGGTGGGACAGCGCCATCCGGCACGGGTTGCGCACCCCGGCGTCGCCGCCGGGGAGGGCGACGTACCCCAGGTGGGCGACGCGCTCGTAGCCCGCGTAGTCCGCGAGGAGGAACTCGCCGCCCCAGACCGCGCCGTCGTCGCCGTACCCGGTGCCGTCGAAGGCGACCCCGAGCACGCGGCGGGACCCGTCGTGCCCGGCGTCGGCCATGGTCGCGGCGACGTGCGCGTGGTGGTGCTGCACCAGCGTGACCGGCCGCCCGACGGCGTGGTCCGTGGCCCACCGGTGCGTCCGGTAGCCCGGGTGGAGGTCGGCGACCACCGCCTCGGGCCGTACGCCGGTCAGCTCCTCGAGGTGCCGCTCGGCCCTCCCGAACGTCTGCTGGGTGCGGTAGTCGTCCATGTCGCCGACGTGCGCGGACATCCAGGCCCGGTGCCCCTCGGCGAGGGAGAAGGTGTTCTTCAGGTCGCCACCGACGGCGAGCACCGGCGAGGCCCGGAACGGGAGGTGCACCGGCATCGGGGCGTACCCGCGGGAGCGCCGGACCGGGAGCGCCACCCCGTCGACGACGCGGACCACGGAGTCGTCGCACGGGACGTGGATCGCCCGGTCGTGGGTGAGCCACGCGTCGGCCAGCGGTGCGAGCCGGTCTCGGGCCTCGTCGTCGTCGGTGACGATCGGCTCGCCCGCCAGGTTGCCACTGGTCATCACGAGCACGCGCGCGCCGGGCGGGTCCCCGGGCAGGCCCAGCAGGAGGTGGTGGACAGGGGTGTAGGCGAGCATCACCCCGAGGTCGGGGTTGCCGGGGGCGACCTCGTCGGCCACCCGGAAGCGGTCCGGCCCGGCGCCGCGGTGCCGCTCGAGCAGGACGATCGGGCGGTGGTGACCGGTCAGCGCGGCCCGCTCGTCGGGGTCGACCCGGGCCACCCGGGCGGCATCCTCCGCAGTCGGCGACCATCACCGCGAACGGCTTGTCGCCGCGCCGCTTGCGCCGGCGCAGCAGCGCCACGGCCGCGGGCTGCTCGGCGTCGCAGGCGAGGTGGTAGCCGCCCAGCCCCTTGACCGCGACGACCGCTCCGTCGCGCAGCAGGCCGCGGGCCGCGGCCAGTGCCTCCTCACCGTGGAGGTCCGGGCGCCCGGGGCGGACCAGCGCGAGCCGCGGGCCGCAGGCGGGGCAGCAGATCGGCTGGGCGTGGAAGCGGCGGTCCGCGGGGTCGGCGTACTCGGCGGCGCAGTCGGCGCACATCGGAAAGCGCGCCATCGTCGTCGCGGGCCGGTCGTAGGGAAGGCCGGTGACGATCGTGAACCGCGGGCCGCAGTTGGTGCACGTCACGAACGGGTGCCGGTGCCGCCGGTCACCCGGGTCGGTCAGGTCCCGCAGGCAGTCCGGGCAGGTCGCGACGTCCGGGGAGACGAACGTCCGTCCACCCCCGTCCGCCGACGCCCGGATCTCGAACTCCGTGCCACCGCGCGTCGGCACGGGCGTCGCCACGACGTCCTCGACGATCGCCAGGACGGGGGCGTCGGTGCGGATCCGCGCGGCGAGGTCGTCCACGGCAGCGGTCCGGCCCTCCGCCTCGACGACGACGCCGTCCGGGGTGTTCGCGACGTACCCGGACAGGCCGAGCTCGTGGGCCAGGGCGTGCACGAACGGACGGAACCCGACCCCCTGGACCAGGCCGCGCACCTCCACCCGCACTCGCGCTCGCTCGCCCGCGTCCACCCCGTGCACCTCGCACCACCGTCCTGCGCGGTCATTCCCCCACGTCGGCGAGGCTACGCCCGGGGTCAGGCGCGTCACAAGGTGGTGTGGTGTCTCGACCAGGCGTCCACGGCCTGTCCTCCCGGGCTGCGGGAGTGCACACTGGCAGGAGTGGACAGGAGGCGGACATGTTTCTCTGGATCATCATCGGGCTCGTGGTCGCGCTTGCGCTGATCGCGTGGGCAGGGCGGAGCCGCGGCACCGCCAAGGCGTCGGACCCCGGCCTCAACGGACGCGTGAAGAACGCCACCCTGCGCAACCAGTCGCGGGGCGACTTCCCGGGTCACTGACGCTCGGTCACGGAACCGTTGGCACGTACGCCGTGAGCCAGCGGTCGATCTCGTCGTAGACCTGCGAGCGCACCGGCTCCCGGGAGAGCACCACGTCGTGGCGGGCACCGTCGATGCTGACCACCGTGACGTGCCGGCCGACCGACGGCGCCCAGCGGCGGATGTGCTCGACCTCGAGCACGATGTCGTGCCCGTGCACGTCGTCGCCCATCTCCGTCGGCCAGCGGGTGGCGCCCGAGGTGAGCACCAGCACGGGACAGCCGACCTCGATGCCGCGGTGCAGCTCGGCGTGGCCGGTGCGGATCGCCCGCAGCCACCCGGCGTACACCGGCCAGCTCTGCACCGGCTTCCAGTCGAGGTTGAAGTCGAACTCGCCCTCGTGGTCGCGGTGCAGGCTGCGGGCGTAGAGGCCGGAGACCTTGCGCGGGATCTCGCGCATCGGCTGCCGGGCGCCGACCTGCATGACCACCTGCGTGCCGAGCGTGCGCATCAGGATCGAGCCCTGCATGTCGAACCACGGTGAGTTGAGCACCATCCCCGCGATCGCCGGCTTCCGGTCGGCCGCCCAGAGCGGCAGCGTCAGCCCGCCGGTGGAGTGCGCGGTGAGGACCACGTGGTCGTGCTCGTCGCGCCCCGTCATCCGGGCCCACGCCTCGTCGATCTCGGGGTAGTAGTCGCGCAGGTCGCTGACGTAGTTGGGCGTCTGGTGGTCGGCCAGCGAGCGGCCGTACTTGCGCAGGTCGATCGCGTAGAAGTCGTAGCCGCGCTCGATCCACCAGTCGGCGTACCCGGTCTGGAAGAAGTAGTCCGCGAACCCGTGCACGTGCAGCACGGCCCGGTTGGTCGGGGTCTCCGCACGGCGGCGGACCAGGGTGGCGTGCACCGGCCCCTCGGCGTCGTCGGGCAGGTCGATGGTCTCCACCGTGTACGGCGCGCCCAGGATGTCCGGCTGCTCGGTCATGGCCCCGATTCTGTCAGCCGGAGCGCGTCCTGGGTCCGCGAGGTCGCGAACTCCGAGGCGGCCCGCACCAGCCCGGCCAGCAGCCCGACGTCCGCCGCGGTCTCCGGGTGCCACTGCACGGCGACGCAGAACCGGTCGCCGGGCAGCTCCATCGCCTCGAGGGTGCCGTCGTGGGCCCGGGCCGCGGGCGCGAAGCCGGGGGAGGTCTCCACGGACTGGTGGTGGTGGCAGCGCACCGTGAGCCGGTCGCCCACGAGGCCGGCCAGCCGGGTGCCGGCGAGGGTGGCCACGGTGATGTCGCCGAACTCGTCACCGCCGGGGCTGTGCTCCTCGTGGTCGACGACGTCGGGGGTGTGCTGGTGCAGCGTCCCGCCGGCGTGCACGGCCATCAGCTGCATGCCGCGGCAGACGCCGAGCACCGGGAGGCCGGCGGCCGCCGCCGCGTCGAGCAGCGCCACCTCCCAGGCGTCCCGGTCCGGACGCCAGCTGGTGGTCTGCGGGTGCGGATCGGCGCCGTACCGCCGCGGCTCGACGTCCGCACCGCCGGTGATCACCAGGCCGTCGAGGCGGCGCGACCAGGGCGTCGGCGGCGCCCTCCTGCGTCACCGGCGGCAGCAGCACGGGGATGCCGCCGGTGGCCTCGACCGCCAGCGCGTAGGCGTGGGGCAGCACGTCCGCCGTCTGCTGCCAGACCCCCCACGCCGCCTCCTCGCGGTAGGTGGTCAGGCCGATGAGCGGAGTGGTCACAGCGGGGTGACGTAGGCGCCGGAGATGCCTCCGTCGACGAGGAACGTGTTCGCGGTGATGAAGCTCGACTCGTCGGAGGCCAGGAAGAGCACGGCGTTCGCCATCTCCACGGGCTCGGCGAACCGGCCCAGCGGCACGTGCACCAGCCGGCGGGCGGCGCGCTCGGGGTCCGTGGCGAACAGCTCCTGCAGCAGCGGCGTGTTCACCGGGCCCGGGCAGAGCGCGTTGACCCGCACGCCCTCGCGGGCGAACTGCACGCCGAGCTCGCGCGACATCGACAGCACGCCGCCCTTGGAGGCGGAGTAGGAGATCTGCGAGGTGGCCGCGCCCATCACCGCCACGAACGACGCGGTGTTGATGATCGAGCCGCGCTTCTGCTCGAGCATGTAGGGCAGCGCCGCCTTGCAGCACAGGTAGACGCTGGTCAGGTTCACCTCCTGCACCCGTCGCCAGGCGTCGAGGTCGGTGTCGAGGATCGAGTCGTCCTCCGGCGGCGAGATGCCCGCGTTGTTGAACGCGATGTCGACCGACCCGTAGGTCTCCTTCGCCGTGCGGAACAGCGCGTCGACCTGGTCCTTGTCGGTGACGTCGACCTGGACGTACGTCGCCACGTCGGGGCCGCCGAGCTGGCCCACCAGCTCGTGGCCCCGACGCTCGTCGATGTCGCCGATGACGACCTTCGCGCCCTCCTCGACGAAGCGCTGCACGGTCGCCAGCCCGATCCCGGAGCACCCTCCGGTGACCACGGCGACCCTGCCCTGGATGCGTCCTGCCATGTGGGTTCCTTTCTCGGTGCCTCGGTTGCGAGACGGTCGCAGGGCGACCTCCTCTACCAGCGGCGGGAGTCAGTGGGCGATGAAGACGTTCTTCTCCTCGGTGAACGCGTTCGGCGCGTCCGGCCCGAGCTCGCGGCCGAGGCCGGACTGCTTGTAGCCGCCGAACGGCGTCCAGTAGCGGACCGAGGAGTGCGAGTTGACGCTGAGGTTGCCGGCCTCGACGCCGCGGGCGACGCGCAGCCCGCGGCCGAGGTCGCGGGTGTAGATCGACCCGGACAGGCCGTACTCCGTGTCGTTGGCCAGCTCGACGGCGTGCGCCTCGTCGTCGAACGGCATCACCGCGACGACCGGCCCGAACACCTCCTCGCGCCAGATGCGCGCCGCCGGGTCCTCGGTCAGCACCACGCTCGGCGGCACCCAGAAGCCGTCGCCGCCGGGCGTGCTGCCCGGCGAACGCGACCTCCACCTCGTCGAGGTAGCCGCGCACGGTGTCGCGCTGCTGCGCGGAGATCAGCGGCCCCATCTCGCTGGACTCGTCGGAGGGGTCCAGCACCCGCATCCCGGACACCGCCGGCTCCAGCAGCGCCAGGAACTCGTCGTACGCCGACCGCTCGACGAGGATCCGCGAGCGGGCGCAGCAGTCCTGGCCGGCGTTGTCGAAGACGGCGTACGGCGCGCTGGCGGCCGCCGCGGCCAGGTCGGCGTCGGCGAACACGATGTTGGCGCTCTTGCCACCGAGCTCGAGGGTCACCCGCTTCACCTGGTCGGCGCAGCCGCGCATGATCTGCTTGCCGACCTCGGTCGAGCCGGTGAAGCAGACCTTGCGGACCAGCGGGTGGGTGACGAACCGCTCGCCGACGACCGAGCCCTTGCCCGGGATCACGGTGAGGACGTCCTCGGGCAGGCCGGCCTCCAGGGCCAGCTCGCCGAGCCGGATCGCGGTGAGCGGGGTCAGCTCGGCGGGCTTGAGGACGACGGTGTTGCCGGCCGCCAGCGCCGGCGCGAAGCCCCAGCCCGCGATCGGCATCGGGAAGTTCCAGGGGACGATGATGCCGACCACGCCGAGCGGCTCGTGGAAGGTGACGTCGACGCCGCCGGCCACCGGGATCTGCCGCCCGAACAGGCGCTCCGGGGCGGCGGAGTAGTAGTTGAGGCAGTCGCGGACGTTGCCGGCCTCCCAGCGGGCGTTGCCCCAGGTGTGGCCGGCGTTGCGGACCTCGAGCTCGGCCAGCTCGTCGATGTGCGCGTCGACCACGGCCGCGAACCGGCGCAGGAGCGTGGCCCGCTCGCCGGGCGGCCAGGTCGCGCCAGGCCGGGAAGGCGGCGTGGGCCCGCTCGATGGCCGCGTCGGTGTCGGCCAGGTCGGCCAGGGGCACGTCGGTGACGGGCGTCGCGGTGGCCGGGTTGACCACCGTGAAGGTGCTGCTGGACACGATCCCTCCCTACAGTCGCTCGAAGCCGCGGCGCAGCTCCCAGTCGGTGACGGCGGCGTCGTACGCCGCCAGCTCGACGTCGGCCATGTTGACGTAGTGGTCCACGACGTCGTCCCCCAGGGCCGCCCGGGCCACCGCCGAGGCGTGGAACAGGTCACGTGCGGCGCGCATCGTGTGCGGGACCTTCCCCCGGCCGGAGGTGTAGGCGTTGCCGACCAGCTCGTCCTCGAGCTCCAGCTCGTTCTCGATGCCGTGCAGGCCGCCGGCGAGCATCGCGGCCAGGGCGAGGTAGGGGTTCACGTCGGCACCGGGCACCCGGTTCTCCATCCGGGCGCCGGCGCCGCGCCCGACCAGCCGGACCGCGCAGGTGCGGTTGTCCAGGCCCCAGGCGATCGTGGTCGGCGCGAACGACCCGTCCGCGAACCGCTTGTAGGAGTTGATGTTGGGGGCGTAGAGCAGCGTGAAGTCGGCGGTCGTGGCCAGCACCCCGGCGACGAACTGGTCGTAGAGCGGCGTGCGCTCGCCCTTCTCGGCGTCCCAGAAGACCAGCGACCCGTCGGTGCCGCGCAGCGACAGGTGGATGTGGCAGGAGCTGCCCTCGCGCTCGTTGTACTTCGCCATGAAGGTGATCGCCTTGCCGTGCTGGGAGGCGATCTCCTTGGCGGCCGTCTTGTAGACCGCGTGGTTGTCGGCGGTGACCAGCGCCTCGTCGTACAGGAAGCCGATCTCGTGCTGGCCGAAGTTGCACTCGCCCTTGGCGCCCTCGACCTCCAGGCCCGCGGCGTACATGTGGTTGCGGATGTCGCGCAGCAGCGGCTCGACCCGGGTGGTGCCGAGGATCGAGTAGTCGACGTTGTACTGGTTGACCGGCGGCAGGTCGCGGTAGCCGGAGTCGGCGGCCTGCTCGTACGTCGTGTCGAAGGCGATGAACTCCAGCTCCGTGCCGGACAGGGCCGTCCAGCCGTGCGCGGCGACCCGGTCGAGCTGCCGCTTCAGGATGGCGCGCGGCGACTGGACGACGGGGGAGTGGTCGGGCCAGACGAGGTCGCACTGGACCATCGCGGTGGCCGGCAGGTGGGTGAGCACCCGGAAGGTGTCCTCGTCGAGCACGAACTCCATGTCGCCGTACCCCTTCTCCCACGAGGAGATGGCGTAGCCGTCGACGGTGTTCATGTCGACGTCGACGGCGAGGAGGTAGTTGCAGCCCTCGGTGCCGTGGTCGAGCACGTGGTCGACGAAGTAGCGCGCCGTGCAGGCGTTTGCCCTGGAGGCGGCCCTGCATGTCGGTGAACGCGACGACGACGGTGTCGATCTCGCCGCTGTCGATGCGGGTGACCAGATCGGCCCGGGTCAGGTGACGGTCATTGCGGGGTGCCACGGTGGTCTCCTCGTCGGTCGTACGTCGGTCGTGCCGGTCCGGTCCTCGTCATGGCGTCGTGCTCATCCCAGCAGCCCGCGCAGCAGGGCGGCGGTGTCGTCGCAGTGCTCCTCCATCACCCGGCGGGCGCGGTCGGCGTTGCCGGCCAGGATCGCCCGCACCAGCGCGGCGTGCTGGCGGTCGGAGTGGGCGATGTTGGCCTCGAGCACCGGGATCGCCAGGAGCATCTCGTGCAGCGTCCCCTGCACCGAGGTGACCGCCTCGATCGCCCGGGGCGAGCCGCTCAGCGTGGCCACGGTCAGGTGGAAGCGGGAGTCGGCCTGCCGGTGGGCGGCCGGCTTGTGGGCCCCCACGACGTCGGCGTGGGCCTGCTCGAGCTGGGCCCGGCCGCCGTCGCCGAGGTCGGCCAGGGCGGCGAGGTGGGCCGCGCCCGGCTCCACGATGCGGCGGAAGTCGAGGGCGTCGAGCCAGTCCCGGCGCCGCGCCTCGGAGACCCGGGCCGCGGCGCGGGCCGACGGGGTGCCGGGCCGCAGGGTGACCACGGTGCCGCCGCCGCGGCCCCGTCTGGTCTCGACCAGTCCGGCCTGGCGCAGGGCCGCCATCGCCTCGCGCAGCGTCGACCGGGAGACGTTCAGCCGCTCGGCGAGCTCGCGCTCCGGCGGCAGCGTCGTGCCGCGCGGGTAGACCCCCAGCCGGATCGTGGTGGCCAGCTGCTCCACGCACGCCTCGAAGGCGTGGTAGCCGCGGGCCGGACGCAGCACGGCACGGGTGAGGTCGTGGCTGCCGTCACCCTGGTCGTGCCCGCCACCGTCGCCCCGGGGAGAGGGGGTGGGGATCACCCTCGCATCGTCTAGTCACCGGTGCTCGCTGTCAATGGTCGGGGTTCATACCAATTTCTCCGCAGGTATTCACAAGCGGATTAGCGCGGGTCTAGCCTCCAGACATTCGTAGCGCCGCACTCCGAGAAGGTGTCTGATGCCCGAAGCACACGAACCCATCGCCGAACACCACCCCCGGGAGCTGACCGACGACGAGAAGCACCTGGCGAAACTCGGGTACGCGCAGGACCTCAACCGCTCGTGGTCGGGCTTCTCCAACTTCGCCATCTCGTTCTCGATCATCTCGATCCTGGCGGGATGCTTCACGAACTTCGGCGCCGGCTTCAACAACGGCGGCCCGATCTCCATCTCGTGGTCCTGGCCGATCCTCGGCATCTTCATCCTCATCATCGGCTTCACGATGAGCGAGCTGGTCTCGGCGTACCCGACCTCGGGTGGCATCTACTGGTGGGCGTCCAAGCTCGGCGGCCCGGCGGCCGGCTTCTTCACCGGCTGGCTGAACCTGATCGGCCTGGTGGCCGTGACCGCCGGTGTGTCCTACGGCTGCGCCACGTTCATCGACCTGACGATCAGCACCTTCTCGGACTCCTACGCCGCCGACTACTCGCTGACCCGGGTGTTCGTGATCTTCGTGATCGTGCTGGCCCTGGCGTCGGTGCTCAACATCTTCAGCAGCCACCTGATGGCGGTCATGAACAACGTCTCGGTGTGGTGGCACGTCGCCGGTGCCGCGGTGATCATCGGGATCCTCATCCTGATCCCCGACCAGCACCAGTCGTTCAGCTACGTCTTCACGGAGCGGTTCAACAACTCCGGGTACGGCGACGGCAGCACCACCAGCCTCGGCGTTCTGGTTCGCGATCGTGCCGTTCGGCTTCCTGCTGACGCAGTACACGATCACCGGCTTCGACGCCTCCGCGCACCTGTCGGAGGAGACCGCGTCGGCGTCCAAGGCCGCGGCGAAGGGGATCTGGCGGTCGATCCTGTACTCCGTCCTCGGCGGCTACATCCTGCTGCTGTGCGTGGTCTTCGCGATCCCGAACGGCGCGGACGGGCAGCCGGACAACGCCCTGGCCGGCGGCGGTGTGGCGGGCATCTTCGTCGAGTCGCTGGGCACCAACTGGGCCACCTTCGTGCTGTTCATCTCGGCCTCGGCCCAGTTCTTCTGCGCCACCTCGTGCATGACCTCGGCCTCGCGCATGACGTTCGCGTTCAGCCGGGACGGCGCCATCCCGGGCTCGGCGATCTGGTCGAAGCTGACCACGCTGCGGGTCCCGGCGAACGCGGTCCTGTTCGTCGCGGTGGCCAGCGCGATCCTCACCCTGCCCGCCCTGATCAAGGTCGACGTCAACGGCGTCCCGGTGCCGCTCGCGTTCTACGCGGTCACGTCGATCGCGGTGATCGGCCTCTACCTGGCGTTCGCGATCCCGATCTACCTGCGCTGGCGCCACGGCGACAAGTTCGAGGTCGGCTCGTGGAACAACGGCAGCAAGTACAAGTGGATGAACCCGATCGCGGTCGCGGAGATCCTGATCGTGTCGGTCTACCTGATGATGCCGTCGACGCCCGGCCGCGAACCCGTTCCGCGACGAGTTCGAGTGGAAGTTCGTCAACTACGCACCGATCGTGACGCTCGGAGCCCTGCTCCTGCTGGTGATCTGGTGGCACGTCTCGGCGAAGAACTGGTTCACCGGGCCGAAGCACACCATCGACGAGGCCGTCGTGCAGGCGTTCGACGACTGACCGGGTGACCCTCACCGCCGACGTGGAGGCCCTGCTGGACCGGATCCCGGTCCTGCAGGGCCTTCCGCGCACCGTCCGTGAGCTCCCCGGTGGGCTCACCAACCAGAACCTCCACGTCACCACGCCGCGGGGCGACCACGTGGTGCGGGTCTTCCGGGGCGACGCCGCGCTGCTGGGCATCGACCGCGACGC
The DNA here is from genome assembly GCA_963721775.1 of uncultured Actinomycetota bacterium. Classification (GTDB taxonomy): domain Bacteria; phylum Actinomycetota; class Actinomycetes; order Propionibacteriales; family Nocardioidaceae; genus Nocardioides. The sequence continues at coordinate 122,222 of CAVRMH010000035.1, forward strand.
CGAGCACCTGAACAGCCTGGCCGCCGCCGAGGCCGGCGTCGGCGCCCCGGTGGTGGACTACCGGCCGGACCTCGGCGTGCTGGTGATCGGCTACCTCACCGGGACGACGCTGGGCAACGACTCGTTCGGGGATCCCGACGTGCTCACCCGGGCGGCGCAGGCCTGCCGTCGGCTGCACGCGGGGCCGCGCTTCGCCGGCGACTTCGACATGTTCCGGCGCCAGGCGACGTACCTCCGCACGGTCCGCGAGCGGGGCTACCGCCTCTTCGAGGGGTACGCCGACTTCGCCGACGACTTCGAGCGGGTACGCCGTGCGCTGGCGGTGCACGCCGGGCCGACGGTCCCGTGCAACAACGACCTGCTGGCCGGGAACTTCGTGGACGACGGGGAGCGGATCTGGCTCATCGACTACGAGTACTCCGGCAACAACGACGCCTGCTTCGAGCTCGGCAACACCGCCACCGAGTGCGACTTCGACGAGGACCGCATCGACGCGTGGGTGGCGGCGTACTTCGGCGAGCCGCTGCGGCACCTGCGGGCCCGGGTCCGGCTCCAGGCGCTCACCTCGGAGTACGGCTGGTCGCTGTGGGGGGCGATCCAGGCCTCGGCGAGCAGCCTGGACTTCGACTTCCTGGCCTGGGGGCAGGAGCGCTTCGACAAGGCCGCCGCGACGTTCCGCTCGCCGCGGTTCGAGCGGCTGCTGGAGGAGGCCGTCCGTGACGACTGACCTGCCGTCCCGCGCCCGGGTGGTGGTCGTCGGGGGCGGCGTCATCGGCACCTCCGTGGCCTACCACCTCACCCGGCTCGGCTGGACCGACGTGCTGCTGCTGGAGCAGGGCACGCTCTCCTGCGGTACGACGTGGCACGCGGCCGGGCTGGTCGGGCCGCTGCGCGCCTCGGAGAGCGGCACCCGGCTGGTGCAGTACTCCGCCGAGCTCTACGCCCGGCTCGAGGAGGAGACCGGGCAGGCCACCGGCTACCAGCAGGTCGGCGGCGTCATCGTCGCCCGTACCGAGGACCGCATGGTCCAGCTGCGGCGTACGGCGGCCAACGCGGCGGCGTACGACATGGAGTGCGCGCTGCTGTCGCCCGACGAGGCGCTGGAGAAGTGGCCGGTGATGGCGGTCGACGACCTGCTCGGCGCGCTGTGGCTGCCCGGCGACGGCAAGGTGAACCCGACCGACCTGACCATGGCGCTGGCCCGCGGCGCCCGGGCCGGCGGAGCCCGGATCGTCGAGCGGGTGCGGGTGACGGGGTTCGACGTGGCGGACGGGCCGGCCGGTCGGCGGGTGACCGGGGTCCGCACCGACCAGGGCGACGTGGAGGCCGAGGTCGTCGTCAACTGCGCCGGGCAGTGGGCCAAGGCCCTGGCCGACCCGCTCGGGGTGACCGTGCCGCTGCACTCGGCCGAGCACTTCTACGTCGTCACCGAGGCCGTGGAGGGCGTCCACCCCGGGCTGCCGCTGATGCGCGACCCGGACGGCTACACCTACTTCAAGGAGGAGACCGGTGGCCTGGTGGTCGGCGGCTTCGAGCCGGAGGCGAAGCCGTGGCGCTCGCCCGACGACCTGCCGTACCCCTTCGAGTTCCGGCTGCTGGAGGAGGACTGGGAGCACTTCTCGGTGCTGATGGACGAGGCCGTACGCCGGGTGCCGGTGCTCGCCGACACCGGGATCCGCAAGTTCTACAACGGGCCCGAGTCGTTCACCCCCGACAACCAGTTCGTGATGGGGGAGGCACCCGGGCTCCGCGGCTACTTCGTCGGCGCCGGCTTCAACTCCGTCGGCATCGCCTCGGCCGGCGGGGCCGGGCGGGCGCTGGCGGAGTGGATCGTGGAGGGCGAGGCGACGCACCGACCTGGTCGCGGTCGACATCCGCCGCTTCGCCGACTTCAACGGCAACAACCGCTGGCTGCGCGCCCGGGTGGCCGAGGTGCTCGGCCTGCACTACGCCGTGCCGTGGCCGAACCGCGAGATGGAGACCGCGCGGCCGTTCCGCTGCTCGCCGCTGCACGACCGGCTGGCCGCCGCGGGCGCGTCGTTCGGCTCCCGGATGGGCTGGGAGCGGCCCAACTACTTCGCACCGGCGGGGTCGTCCCCGGCGCTGGAGTACTCCTGGGGCAGACCGCCGTGGCTGGACTGGTCGGCCGCCGAGCAGCGCAGCACCCGTGAGGCCGTCGCGGTGTTCGACCAGACGTCGTTCTCGAAGTACGTCGTCGACGGGCCGGGGGCGCTCGAGGCGCTGCAGTGGGTCTGCGCGAACGACGTCGACGTGGAGCCCGGCCGGGCGGTGTACACGCCGTTGCTGGACCGCCGCGGCTGCTACGAGTCGGACCTGACCGTGACCAGGGTGGCGGCGGACGAGTTCCTGCTGGTCAGCAGCTCGGCGACGACCGTCCGCGACCAGGACTGGATCCGCACCCACCTCCCCGACGGGAGCGACGCGCGGATCCGTGACGTCACCACGGCGTACGCCGTGATCGGCGTGATGGGGCCGCGCTCGCGCGACCTGCTGGAGCGGCTGACCGACGCCGACCTGACCGAGGAGGCCTTCGCGTTCGCGACCAGCCGCGTGGTCCCGCTCGGCATGGCGACGGTCCGGGCCACCCGGATGACGTACGTCGGCGAGCTGGGCTGGGAGCTGATGGTTCCCGTGGAGTTCGCGGCCGGCGTGCACGACCTGCTGCTGGCCGAGGGGGCCGACCTGGGCGTGGCGAACGCGGGCTACTACGCGATCGAGTCGCTGCGGCTGGAGAAGGGCTACCGCGCGTTCGGGCGGGAGCTGACCCCGGACTACACGCCGGTGGAGGCCGGGCTGGTCTTCGCGACCGCGCTCAGGGGTGACAAGGACTTCCTGGGGCGCGCGGCGCTCGAACGCCACCGCGCGGCGCTGGCGGACGGCGGGCCGCGGCGCCGGCTGGTGTCGTTCGTCGTCGAGGACCCGGGACCGATGCTCTGGGGCGGCGAGCTGGTGCTGCGCGACGGCGTCGCCGCCGGGCAGGTGACCAGTGCCGCCTGGGGTGCCACCGTCGGCTCGTGCGTCGGGCTGGCCTACGTCCGCGCGGACGGCCCGGTCACCCAGGCGTGGCTGGACGCATCGGTGTTCGAGGTCGACGTGGCGGGGGAGCGGTACGCCGTCCGCGCGACCCTGAAGGCACCGCTGCCCTGACGGGACCGGATTTCGCTGTCGACGAACACGGTGCCTCGACCGGAACACACCCGGGCCCGCGGAAGTTGAGTGGTCATCACTCAAGGTTCCGAAAGCGAGACACCCGTGTCCGACACCCGACTTCCCGTCCTGTTCGTCCCCGACCTCGTCGTGCTCCCGGGCATGGTGGTCTCGCTCGAGCTGGACGAGTCCTCCCAGGCTGCGGTCGACGCGGCCCGGGCCAGCAGCGACAGCCGCATCCTGGTCGCCCCCCGGCTCGAGGACCGCTACGCCTCGCACGGGGTGATCGCCAGCGTCGAGCGCGTCGGCCGCTTCAGCAGTGGCGGCCCCGCCGCCGTGCTCAAGGCGGAAGGTCGCGGCCGCATCGGCAGCGGCGTCACCGGCCCCGGGGCGGCGCTCTGGGTCGAGGTCGAGCCCGTCGAGGACCACGTCAGCGACCGGGCCCGCGAGCTGGCCGAGGAGTACAAGCGTCTCGTCGTCGCCGTGCTGCAGCGTCGCGAGGCCTGGCAGGTGATCGACTCGGTCCACCAGATGACCGACCCCAGCGCGATCGCGGACGCCGCCGGCTACGCGCCGTACCTCTCCGCGGACCGCAAGCGCGAGCTGCTCGAGAACTCCGACGTGGAGTCGCGCCTCGAGGCGCTGATCGGCTGGACCCGCGACCACCTGGCCGAGGCCGAGCTCACCGACAAGATCGGTGAGGACGTGCGCGAGGGCATGGAGAAGAGCCAGCGCGAGTTCCTGCTCCGCCAGCAGCTCGCCGCGATCCGCAAGGAGCTCGGCGAGGGCGAGCCCGAGGGGACCGACGACTACCGCGCCCGGGTGGAGGCCGCGGACGTCCCCGACGCCGTACGCGCGGCACTGCTGCGCGAGGTCGACAAGCTCGAGCGCTCCAGCGACCAGAGCCCCGAGACCGCGTGGATCCGGACCTGGCTCGACACCGTGCTCGAGCTGCCCTGGCACGTCACCACCGAGGACTCCACCGACGTCGTCGCGGCCCGCGCCGTCCTCGACGCCGACCACCACGGCCTCGAGGAGGTCAAGGAGCGGATCGTGGAGTACCTCGCCGTCCGCGCCCGCCGCGCGAGCGCGGGCTGCAGGTCGTCGGTGGCCGGGGCTCCGGCGCCGTGGTCCTGCTGGCCGGCCCCCCGGGCGTCGGCAAGACGTCGCTCGGCGAGTCGGTCGCGCACGCGCTGGGGCGGAAGTTCGTCCGCGTCGCCCTCGGCGGCGTCCGCGACGAGGCGGAGATCCGCGGTCACCGCCGGACGTACGTCGGCGCGCTGCCGGGTCGGATCGTCCGGGCGATCAAGGAGGCCGGGTCGATGAACCCGGTGGTGCTGCTCGACGAGGTCGACAAGGTCGGTGCGGACTACCGCGGCGACCCGGCCGCCGCCCTGCTCGAGGTGCTCGACCCGGCGCAGAACCACACGTTCCGCGACCACTACCTCGAGCTCGACCTGGACCTGTCCGACGTGCTGTTCATCGCCACGGCGAACGTCGTCGAGCAGATCCCGCAGGCGCTGCTGGACCGGATGGAGCTGGTCACCCTCGACGGCTACACCGAGGACGACAAGGTCGCCATCGCCCGCGACTTCCTGCTGCCCCGGCAGCTCGAGCGGGCCGCGCTCACCGCCGACGAGGTGACGGTCACCGACGCGGCGCTGCGCGAGATCGCGGCCAACTACACCCGCGAGGCGGGCGTGCGGCAGATGGAGCGCCTGCTCGCCAAGGCGCTGCGGAAGGCGGCGACCCGTCTTGCGACCGGCACGGCGCGCGTCGACGTCGACGTGGCGGACCTCAAGGACCTGGTCGGCCGGCCGCGGTTCACCCCGGACGCGCACGAGCGCACCTCGGTGCCCGGCGTCGCCACGGGACTGGCGGTGACCGGGCTCGGCGGTGACGTGCTCTTCATCGAGGCGTCCGCGCACGACGGGCCGGCCGGCCTCACCCTGACCGGCCAGCTGGGCGACGTGATGAAGGAGTCGGCACAGATCGCGCTCACCTTCGTGCGCGCGCACGCGGCCGAGCTGGGGGTCGACCCGGCCGTCCTGGACCGCGCGATCCACGTGCACGTCCCGGCGGGCGCCGTACCCAAGGACGGGCCGTCGGCCGGCGTCACCATGGTGACCGCGCTGACCTCGCTGGCGACCGGGCGACCGGTGCGCTCCGAGGTCGGGATGACCGGCGAGGTCACCCTCAACGGCCGGGTGCTCCCGATCGGCGGCGTGAAGCAGAAGCTGCTCGCCGCCCAGCGGGCCGGCCTGACCGAGGTGTTCCTGCCGCAGCGCAACGAGCCGGACCTCGACGACGTGCCCGCCGACGTCCGGGAGGCGGTCACCGTCCACCTGGTCGGTGACGTGCTCGACGTGGTCCGCGGCGCCCTCGGGCAGGAGGCCGCCGCGGTCGTGGCCGCCTGATCCGTGCGCAGCGGTGAGCGGGTGGCGGCGACCTGGGCTGGGTGGCAGGACCTGCGGTTGGCACCTCCGGTGCGCCGTTCGAGGCGGCCGATCAGCTCCCGGCGTGGGTGTCGGATTCCCGGACCGGGTCGCTCGCGTCCGCCCGCGCGGCCTCGGGCTGGCCGCCGGGGGCGTCGCCCTCGGACTTCGAGCGGACCAGCTCCTCGATGCGCTTGCCCGTGTCGGCGTCGACGTGGTGCCAGTACTGGAAGGCACGCTCGAGCACGTCGCCCTCCACACCGGCGAGCAGGTGCCCGGCGACGGTGTTGACGAAGGCCTCGCGGATCTCGTCGGTCCACACCTCGCGGACCAGCGTGCCGGCCTGGCCGAAGTCGTCGTCGTCCGGGCGCAGCGTGTAGGCCTGGCGCATCATCGCGCCGTCGGCCTCCCAGCCGTCCTCGACCTCGCCGACCACGTCGGCGTACCCACGACCGAACGAGTTCGGGGCGTAGACCGGGTCGTCGCCGCGGTGCTCGTAGGCCATCGCGCCGTCCTGGGTGTAGGTGTTGGCGTTCTCGACGCGGTGCTTGTTGACCGGCAGCTGCTGGTAGTTCGGGCCGATGCGGTGGCGGTGGGTGTCGGAGTAGGCGAACGCCCGGCCGAGCAGCATCTTGTCGGGGGAGAAGCCGATGCCCGGCACGAGCGCGCTGGGCTCGAACGCCGCCTGCTCGATCTGGGCGAAGAAGTTCTCCGGGTTGCGGTTCAGGGTCATCGTGCCGACCTCGATCAGCGGGTAGTCGCTGTGCGGCCACACCTTGGTGAGGTCGAACGGGTTGAACCGGTAGGTCTTCGCGTCGTCGTACGGCATCGCCTGGATCGACAGCGTCCAGCTCGGGAACTCGCCGCCGTCGATCGCGTCGTACAGGTCGCGACGGTGGAAGTCGGCGTCCTCGCCGGCGATGCGGGAGGCGTCGGCGTCGGCGAGGCCCTCGACGCCCTGGTTGCTGTGGAAGTGGTACTTGACCCAGTGCTTCTCGCCCGCCGCGTTGATCCAGAGGTAGGTGTGCGAGCCGTAGCCGTTCATGTGGCGGAACGACTTCGGGATGCCGCGGTCGCCCATCAGGTAGGTCACCTGGTGGGCCGACTCGGGGTTGAGGCTCCAGAAGTCCCACTGCATGTTGTTGTCGCGCAGGCCCGAGCCGCCGCGACGCTTCTGCGACCGGATGAAGTGCGGGAACTTCATCGTGTCGCGGATGAAGAAGACCGGGGTGTTGTTGCCGACGAGGTCGTAGTTGCCCTCGGTCGTGTAGAACTTCAGCGCGAAGCCGCGTGGGTCGCGCCACGTGTCGGGGGAGCCCTGCTCGCCGGCCACGGTGGAGAAGCGGGCCAGCATCTCGGTCTTCACGCCGGGCTGGAACAGCGCGGCCTTCGTGTACGCCGAGACGTCCTCGGTGGTCTCGAACTCGCCGAACGCCCCGGAGCCCTTGGCGTGCACGTTGCGCTCCGGGACCCGCTCGCGGTTGAAGTGCGCCATCTGGTTCAGGAAGTGCACGTCGTGGAGCAGGATCGGTCCGTCCGCACCCAGGGTGAGGCTGTTGCGGTCGCTGGGCGCGGGGGCACCGGTGTCGGTGGTGGACCCGAGCCGGGCCTCCTCGGACGGGGCGGTCGTGATCGACTCGTGAGTCGCTGGTCGGCAGGTCGGGCATGGGTGCTCCTCGCGGGCTGGACGGATCGGTCAGGTCGGTCGTCCCGGGCTTCTCGAGACAGTCCGGGCAGTCCTTCGACCCCAGCACCGTTACCGAAACGGTCCAAAGGAAACCCGCGGCGGCGCTCAGCGGGCGTACACCTCGCGGATCACGTCCTCGATGTCCGGCTCGCGCAGCGACAGGTCGGCCACGTCGTACGTCGCCGCGACGGCCGCGACGATGGGCGCGGCGCTGACGTCGGCGGGGAAGGCCAGCCACTGGCGCGGGCCGTCGACCCGCAGCACCTCGGTGCCCGGCACCGTGATCGGCGGGGCCTCGTCGACGAGGTCCACGACCAGCGTCCGCCGCGAGCCGCCCTCGCGGTGCAGGTCGGCCAGCGTCCCGTCGAAGACCCGGGTGCCGTGGTCGATCACGATCACCCGGTCGCACAGCGCCTCGATGTCCTGGAGGTCGTGGGTGGTGAGCAGCAGGGTGGTGCCGCGGCGCGGCGTTGAGCTCGCGGAGGAACTCGCGCAGCCGCCCCTTGCTGATCACGTCGAGCCCGATCGTCGGCTCGTCGAGGTAGAGGATCTCGGGGTCGTGCAGCAGCGCCGCCGCGATGTCGCCGCGCATCCGCTGGCCGAGCGAGAGCTGCCGCACCGGGGTGTCGAGCAGCTCGCCGAGGTCGAGGCAGCTCGAGGAACTCCTCGAGGTTCTCCCGGTGCCGGGCCGGGTCGGTGCGGTAGATCTTCTGGAGCAGGGTGAACGAGTCGCGCAGCGGCAGGTCCCACCACAGCGTGGTCCGCTGGCCGAAGACGACGCCGATCCGCCGGGCGAGCTCGGTCCGGTGCCGGCTGGGCTCGACGCCGGCCACCCGCAGGTCGCCGGCGGTCGGCACGAGGATGCCGGTGAGCATCTTGATCGTGGTCGACTTCCCGGCGCCGTTCGGGCCGATGTAGCCGACCATCTCGCCGGCCTCCACGGAGAAGGTCAGGTCGCGCACGGCGGCGACCGTGTCCGTCGTACGCCGGAACCGGCCGGCCTTGCGGCGCACCACGAACGTGCGGGAGAGGCCGCGGGCTTCGATGAGGGACATCAGCTTCCTGTCGATCGGTAGCGGCGGACGCCGGCGCGCCAGCCGAGGGCGGCGAGGCCGGCCAGGACCAGGGCGGCCAGCGGGGAGCAGAGCTGGAGGGCGGCGGGGAACCCGAACGGGTCCTCGACCCCGAGCACGAACAGCGTGGGATACCAGTTCACGAAGGCGACCGGCACCACGAACGTCAGGGCCCGGACCGCTTCCTTCGGGAAGATCGTCAGCGGGAACTGGGTGAGCGTGTTGCCGCCGTAGGTGAAGGCGTTGGCGACCTCGGAGGACTCGGCGGTCCAGAACTGGATGGCGCCGCCGAGGGTGAACAGGGCCGTGAAGATCACCGTGCCGGCGGCGACCATCACCGGCACCATCAGCACCCGGGCCGGGTCCCAGTCGACGTCGACGTGCGTCAGGGCCCAGCCGAAGACGGCGACGGCCTGGATGATGCGGCCGGTCCGGCGCAGCGCGAACTCGTCCGCGCAGACCTGGGCGAACAGCGACACCGGCCGCACCATCATCGCGTCGAGGGTGCCGGTGCGGATGCGGGTGCCGAGCCGTTCGACGTTGCCGACGACGCAGGTCGGCCAGGCCGATCGCCATCGAGGTCGCGCCGTACAGGAAGGCGATCTCGGGCAGCCCGAAGCCGCCGAGCACGTCGACGTTGGTGAACATCACCAGGATCGCCACGAAGTCGAGTCCGGTGATGAGCAGGCTGCTGACCAGGAGCAGGGCGAACGAGGTGCGGTAGGTCAGGGAGACGCGCACCCACATCGCCGCGAGGGTGAGGAAGGCCCGGACGCCGTGCATCGCCGGAGGGGCACCGGTGGTGCTGGTCTCAGCCACCGTGCACCACCACCGTGCGCCGGGCCAGCCGCAGGACGCCGCCGCAGCAGGCCAGCAGCACCACCGCCCAGCCGGCCTGGAACGCCAGCGCGGCGAGCGCGTCGGTGCCGGCCCGCTGCCCGAGCCAGACGTCGGCCGGGACCTGGAGGTACGACGCCCACGGCAGCGCCAGGGCGAGGTCGCGGGTCCAGCCGGGGAAGAGGACGAGCGGCACGGTGAGCCCCGAGAAGAACATCGCGCACACCGCCGCCAGCGACTGCAGCCCCGTGACGTCGACCAGCCAGAAGCCGCTGGCCGCGACGAGCAGGCGGATCGCGAAGCTGACCAGGACCGCGAGCAGCAGCGAGACCGCGAACGCCAGCCAGGTCACCGGGTCGGCCGGGAAGCGCAGGTCGAACAGCAACGCCCCGATCACCGTCGGCGCGAGGCCGCGGGTGAGCAGGTGGTACGCCGCGCGGCCGAGGTCGGAGGCCAGCCACCAGCCGAGCAGGTTCACCGGGCGGTAGAGGTCGATCGCCACGTCCCCGCTGCGGATCCGGTCCGCGAGGTCGTCGGTGGCCCCGCCGCCCCACACCGCCACGGTCATCAGCAGCGCCTGGCCGAGCCAGACGTAGGTGACCGCGTCGGTGACGTCGTACCCGCCGGCGTCGGGGCGCTGCTGCCACAGGGCGATGTAGGCGTAGCTGATGATCACCCCGAAGACGCTGTTGGTGAAGATGCCGGCCAGGGTCGCCCCGACGTACGTCGCGTAGCGGCGGAAGGCGCGCGTCGCGACGGCGACGTAGAGCATGGGGAGGGACCTTCCGAGCGAGGGCGAACGCGACAGATTCGTCCGCTGATCGGACAGAGTCAATAGCCCACCGTAACCATTCCGGATATCGGTCGTTGAGGCAGTGTTCGCACCGCATGTTGCGGATCTCGGGGGGACCGATGCGGCGCCGGATCATGACCGGCGCCCTTGGGGGATTCATCATGCTTCGGCATACACACGTCAGGCGTTCGCTCGCACTGGCCGCGGTCGTCGCGGCCACCACCTGGTCGACGGGGGCACTTCCTGCCGCCGCCGACCCGGGGCACGGGCGCGGCAACGAAGGTGGCCAGGGGACCGGCCACGGACAGAGCACCACCCACCAGTCCGGCACGGACACGACCAGGACGCAGGAACCAGTCCGGCACGCACGCCGGCAAGCAGCCCGGCAAGCACGCCGCGAGCAGGCCCGCGGGTCGACCCGCACACCAGGACAAGCCCACCGGCAAGCCCGCGACGGGCAGCACCGGATCGCCGGCCGGCAACAACGGCACCGTCAAGATCGCGCCGTACGGCTCGATCGACACCATCCCGAACAACACCCCGCACGTCGGCTGCACCTTCCTCGTGGAGTGGTACGGCTACGACGAGGGAGCCGACGTCGTCTCGACGGTCTCCTTCGCGATGCAGGCGCCGACCCGGGGCGCGGGGCCGGACGTCACCGGCCCCGGCTCGGTGTTCGTCGGCGGCGACCCCGGTCGCGGCGCCGGCAACGACGGGCTCGACGGCCGCGAGGCCTACACGCTGTCCTTCGACGGTGCGCCGCACCCGAAGCAGGGCTACCACGTGAAGCTGACCGTCTCGACCCCGCGGTCGCTGGGCAACGACACCAAGACCAAGGTGTTCTGGGTCCAGCCGTGCGCGGCCGGCGAGACGCCGCCGGAGGAGGCAGCCGCCGGGCGAGACGCCGCCGGAGGAGCAGCCCCCGGGCGAGACCCCGCCCGAGGAGCACCCGCCGGTGGTCTCCCCGCCGGAGCCCGCCTACCCGGGCACTCCCGAGGCGCCGCCGGCGCCGCCGACGCTGACCTCCAACCCGGCCCTCCCGCCGGCCGGTCCGCACGCACCCGGCACGCCGACCGCCGACACGCCCGCCGTGCCCACCTCGGTCGACGCCGGGCTGGCCGGCGCGGTCGACACGACCGGGTCGTCGGCGCCGCTGGTCCTGCTCGCCCTCGGTGGCGGACTGGGCGGGCTGGCCCTGGTGGCACGTCGTCGCCGTCCTGCGACGGTCGACCGCCGCCGGTGAGCCGGGCGACCTCTCCGGGTCGCCTCTCCCGCCTGCTGGCCGTGGCCGGCGTCGTGCTGGTCCTGGTCGGCACGGGTTCCTGGATCGCCCGCGAGGGTGACCCGGGGACCCGTGCCGACGGGGCCGGCTCGCGCCACCGGCGGAGGCCCTGCCTCCGCACCGGAGGTGGCACCGGACGCACCGGCCGCCACCCCGGCTCGACGTACGGCGGGCGCGCCGCGCGGGATCACGATCCCGGACCTGGGGGTCGACGCGCCCGTCGTACCCATCCGGACCGCGGGCGGCACGCTGGTGCCGCCCGCGGATCCCGGCACCCTGGGCTGGTGGGCCGACGGCGCCCGGCCCGGCGACCGCCGGGGGAGCGCCCTGCTGACCGGGCACACGGTGCACACCGGCGGCGGAGCCCTCGACGACCTCGAGCGACTCACCCGCGGGGACCGGATCACCGTGCGGGGCACCACGGCCACGACGACGTACGCCGTCCGCTCGGTGCGGATCTACGGCAAGGGCGCCCTGGCCCGGCGGGCGGAGGAGCTGTTCGGCCAGCGGGTCCGCGGACGCCTGGTGCTGGTGACCTGCGAGGACTGGGACGGGCGGGAGTACCTCTCCAACGTGGTGGTGACCGCCGCTCCGGTGGTGGAATAGCCGCGCGACCTCTACCGTTGAGCAGGGTGATTGCATTTTCAACGACTTGAGGAGTGGAGCTTCGATGCAGTTCGGCATCTTCACCGTCGGTGACGTCACCGAGGACCCGACGACCGGTCGCACGCCGACCGAGCACGAGCGGATCCGGAACACCGTCACCATCGCCAAGAAGGCGGAGGAGGTCGGGCTCGACGTCGTCGCCGTCGGCCAGCACCACAACCCGCCGTTCGTGGCCTCCTCGCCGACCACCACGATGGCCTACATCGCGGCGCAGACCGAGCGGCTGATCCTCTCCACCTCGACGACGCTGATCACCACCACCGACCCGGTGCGGATCGCCGAGGACTACGCCACCCTCCAGCACCTCACCGAGGGCCGGATGGACCTGATGATGGGCCGCGGCAACACCGGTCCCGTCTACCCGTGGTTCGGCAAGGACATCCGCGACGGCGTGGCGCTCGCGGTCGAGAACTACGCGCTGCTGCACCGCCTCTGGCGCGAGGACGTCGTCAACTGGGAGGGCCGGTTCCGCACCCCGCTGCAGGGCTTCACCGCCACGCCGCGCCCGCTCGACGGCGTACCCCCGTTCGTCTGGCACGGCTCGATCCGGACTCCCGAGATCGCCGAGCAGGCGGCGTACTACGGCGACGGCTTCTTCGCCAACCACATCTTCTGGCCGGCCTCGCACACCGCCTCCATGGTCGCGCTCTACCGACGCCGGTTCGAGCACTACGGCCACGGCTCCGCCGACCAGGCGATCGTCGGGCTCGGCGGGCAGGTCTTCATGCGGAAGAACAGCCAGGACGCGGTCGACGAGTTCCGGCCGTACTTCGACAACGCCCCGGTCTACGGGCACGGACCCTCGCTGGAGGACTTCACCCAGCAGACCCCGCTCACCGTGGGGTCGCCGCAGCAGGTCATCGAGCGCACCCTGGGCTTCCGGGAGTACGTCGGTGACTACCAGCGCCAGCTGTTCCTCATGGACCACGCCGGCCTGCCGCTGAAGACCGTGCTGGAGCAGCTCGACCTGCTCGGCGAGGAGGTCGTGCCGGTGCTGCGCCGCGAGTTCGCCGCCCTGAAGCCCGCGCACGTGCCGGACGCGCCGACCCACGCCGCCCGGGTGGCCGAGGCAGCCGCCTCGGCCGCCGGTGACGAGCTGGCCACGCCCGAGGGGTCGCTGCGATGACCCGCCGGGTGGTGGTCGTCTCCGGCGGGCTCGGCGTGCCGTCGACGACCCGGCTGCTGGGCGACCAGCTCGCCGCGGCCGCCGTACGCTCGCTGGCCGCGCGGGGCGAGCCGGCCGAGGTCGAGGTGGTCGAGCTGCGCCCGCTGGCGCACGCGCTCGCCGACAACCTGCTGACCGGCTTCCCGTCCGGCGACCTGGCCGCGGCGCTGGAGTCCGTACGTCGTGCCGACGCGCTGGTCGTGGTGACCCCGGTCTTCGCGGCGTCCTACAGCGGCCTGTTCAAGATGTTCTTCGACGTGATGGAGCAGGGTGCCGTCGCCGGGACCCCGGTGGTGCTCGCCGCGACCGCGGGCACGGCTCGCCACTCGCTGGTGCTGGAGCACGCGCTGCGGCCGCTGTTCGCCCACCTGAAGGCGATCGCGGTCCCGACCGCGGTGTTCGCGGCGAGCGAGGACTTCGGCGACACCGCCGACGGTCGGCTCGCCGAGCGGGTCGACCGTGCGGCCGCCGAGCTCGCGGACGTGGTGGCCGGCCGGTTGCCGGTCGCCACGTCCGCGGACGGGTTCGAGGACCCGGTGCCCTTCGAGCAGCTGCTGAAGGGCACCTGACCTAGCGTCCCCCGTAGTGCCCGCTGTGGTGCCCGCCGTGGTGGCCACGCCCGATGGCGACGGCCCTGCGGAGGTCGTTGACCTTCGTGTCGCGGATGCCGACCGGGTGGAGCCCGAACGACCGCTCGAGGGGGCGATGATCGAGGTCGTGTCGCAGGACGGTGTGGTCGACGCCGGACCGGCGGAACGACTTCGACAGCAGCAGCGCCGGGATCCGGGTGCCCGGACCGAACGCGTCGTGGGCGCCCGGCGAGTTGCCCTGCCCCGGCGGGCGAGACGTGGTCCCACTGGCCGCCGAACTCGTCGTAGGTGACCACGATCAGGGTGTCCTCGGCCTGCGGGCCGTCCATGACCGCCTAGATCAGGTCGACCAGGTGATCGCTCCCGTCGGCGGCGCTGGCGTAGCCCGGGTGCTCGTTCTCCGCACCGTACGGCTTCACGAAGCTGACCGTCGGCAGCGTCGCCGTCTCCGGCCGACGCGAAGAAGTCGTTCTCGTCCTGCAGGTGCGCGCGGCCGGGCTGGCCGGGCGCGTAGTCGGCGAAGTAGTTGAACGGCTGGTGGTGGTACTGGAACAGCGGTCCCGGGTGCCCGGCCTCCGCGTCGTCCCACCCACCGGAGTACCAGTTCCAGGAGACACCGGCGTCGGTCAGCCGGTCGCCGATGTTCGGGTAGACGTCGTCGTCGATCAGCGGGATCTTGGCGCCACCCGCTGAACGGCGGTGCTGGCCGGCTGGACCGTGTTGACCGCGAAGTCACCGCAGGCCTTGCGGTAGTCCGCCGGGTTGCCCGTCGGAGCACGCCGCGGTCAGCTGGCCGTCGACGACCGGCCCGGTCGGCGGTGTAGCTGCGGGTAGCTGGTCGGCATCCCGTTGCTGTCGACGACCGAGTTCGGGCCGCCGCCACCGAACGGTGCCACCGCTGGTGTCCACCGGGGCACGCCCGGCGATCAGCCACTGGTGGTTGAGGAACGAGCCACCGAACGCGCCCTGGAAGAACCGGTCCGCGATGACGTAGTTCGGCGCGCCGCTGCTCGTGCAGGTAGCGGTAGATCGGCAGCGCCTTGGTGTCGTAGGTGCCCATCGTCAGGCCGACGGCGTCCGATCCGGTGACGTAGCGGTTCTGCTCGCCCGCCGTTGAGCTGGTACTGCTCCTGGTAGAAGCGGTGCACGAGGTCGCGGGTGCAGCCGCCGGGGAGCCCGGTGCCCTTGAGCACGCCGTTCGGGCGCGCGCTCGCCCGGCGCGGGGCAGGTCGTGTCGGTCGGCCCGATGTAGTCGTCGATGCGTGAACGGCTTGTTGCGGAACGCGCTGGCCGGCGTCGCCGTGCGCCGGGTCGGAGCACGTCGTCGGCAGCGGCGTCGGCGAGGTGAGGTTGACGTCGTTCTGGCGCAGGCACGCGTACGCCGACCCGTCCTGCGCGACCTGGGTGGTCCGCTTCGCGGGCGCGTGGGCGAGGCCGTCGACGTGCTGGCCGCCGACCCTGCCCCACGCCGCCGTACAGGTTGTCGAAGCTGTGGTTCTCCTGGTAGATCACCACGACGTTCTTGTAGTGGCCCAGCACCTTGGCCTGGCCGTGGTGGCGAGCGTCCGCGCGGTGGGGCGCCTGTCGGGCCCGCCGCTGGATCCGACGAGGAGGACGCCGATGGCCAGGACGGGGAGGCGAGGCCGGAGATGATCCTGGATCGTGACGTCATGTTCCCTCCCGAGGAATGCAGCGAAAGGCGGCGTCTTTCACCATGTCCCTGATGGACGGGGGATCGGCAACCCCTAGAGGGACCACGGCGATGACGGCACGACGTCACTGACGGGCTCGCCCGTGTGCGCTCAGCGGCTCAGCTTGACCCGTTCGTGGGTGACCCCGGCGATGTCCTCGGCCGCGGCGTGCAGCAGCTGGTGCGCCAGCTCGGACAGCGCCCGGGCGACGGCGAGCTCGTCGCCGATCTCGGGTACGTCGCTGTCGGTGGGGTTCAGCCGCGAGGTGCCGGTGCCGATCAGGTTCGTCGGCGCATCGGTGTGCAGGCGTGCCTCGGCCCGTGTCTTGCCGTCGTGCTCACCGATGAAGACCTCGACGTTCCACCGCTTGGCGGCGCGGAAGTGGGTGGATTCCTCGGGGATGTGGACTCCGGTGTCCATGGCGTCCTCCTTCGGTCGTCGCTTGCCTCCATCCCATCCGCGGGCGGTGGGAGGGCGCCAGAGTCGAAGGTCCGGAGGGCGGGGATCAGGATCAGTGCTGGTAGGTCCCGTGCAGGATCGCGCGGCCCAGCGTCTTGAACGCGAGGTTGAACGACACCACGGCCGGCGAGGCGTTCTCGTCGACGCCGAGGGTGTCCTCGCCGACGGCGTGCACCACGAAGAAGTAGCGGTGCACCTGGTCGCCCTGCGGCGGGGCGGCGCCCATGAAGCCGTGCTCACCGCCGTCGTTGCGGACGTGGAACGCCTTGCCCGGCAGGTCGCCGGCCGCGGCACCGGTGTCGAGCGAGGTCACGTCGGCCGGTACGTCGACCAGCACCCAGTGCCAGAAGCCGCTCGGCGTGGGCGCGTCGGGGTCGAAGCAGGTCACGACGTACGACTTGGTGCCGGCGGGGGCGCCCTCCCACGAGAGCTGCGGCGAGGTGTTGCCGAGGGCGGCGACCTGGTCGTCCTTGAGCGGCTGGCCGTCGGTGACGTCGGTCGAGGTCACGGTGAAGGAGGCGGTGGCCGGGAGCAGGTCGTAGGGGTTCGGGGTCACGGGGCGATCGAGGCTCATGTCCCCGAACCTAGTCCGAGTGGTGGGCGCCTTCCAGCCCGTGGCCTCGACGCGGGGCCGAGACGACACAATGGGCCGGTGAGCATCCCGGACATCGCCCCCGCCCGCCTGCTCGCCGAGACCGTCGAGCGCATCGCGCCCCTCGACGCCGCGGCGGTCGAGGCGGCCCGCGGCCGCCAGGGCAGCCTGACCAAGCCGCCGGGGTCGCTCGGCGTGCTCGAGGACGTGTCGGTCCGGCTGGCCGGGATCACCGGCACCTGCCCGCCTGCCGTGCCGGCCCGACCGGTCGTGGCCGTGTTCGCGGCCGACCACGGCGTGGTGGCCAGTGGCGTCACCCCGTGGCCGCAGGAGGTCACCACGGCGATGGTCGAGAACTTCCGGGCCGGGGGAGCGGCGGTCAACGTGCTCGCCGCCCAGGCCGGCGCCGACGTGGTGGTCGTGGACATCGGGGTCGCCTCCGACGTCAAGGAGGACCACGTCGTCTGGGCGCGCAAGGTGCGCCCCGGCACGGCGGACCTCGCCCACGGACCGGCGATGACGCGCGAGGAGGCGCTCGCCGCCCTCGGCACCGGCATCCGGGTGGCCGAGGAGCTGGTCGCTGCGGGGTACGACGTGATCGCCACCGGTGACATGGGCATCGGGAACACCACCGCGTCCGCCTGCCTGATCGCCCACCTGACCGGGCGGCCCGCCGCCGAGATCACCGGCCGCGGCACCGGCATCGACGACGCGATGCTGGCCCACAAGACCGCGGTCGTCGCCGCCGCGGTGTCGCGGCTGGACTCCTCCGCGGACCCGGTCGACGTGCTGGCCGAGGTCGGCGGGCTCGAGCACGCCGGCCTGGCCGGACTGGTCCTCGGCGCCGCCGCGCACCGGGTCCCGGTCGTCCTCGACGGTGTGATCGCCGGCGCCGCGGCCCTGGTCGCGCAGGCCCTGGCGCCGAAGGCGATCGAGTACTGCTTCGCCGGGCACCGCAGCGCCGAGCCCGGCCACGCCGCGGCGCTGGCCACGCTCGGGCTGCGGCCGCTCGTCGACCTCGACCTGCGGCTCGGCGAGGGCAGCGGGGCGGTGCTCGCGCTGCCGCTGGTCCGGTCGGCGGCCGCGGTGCTGCGCGACATGGCGACGTTCGAGTCCGCCGGGATCCCCACGTGACCGACCACCCGCCGTACCCCTCGGGCCTGCGGCTCTCCGGCCGCCGGGTCGTGGTGGTCGGCGGCGGGCACGTCGCCCAGCGGCGGGTGCCGGTCCTGATCGCGGCCGGCGCCGACGTCGTCGTGGTCGCGCCTGAGGTCACCCCCGCGATCGAGGGGCTGCAGCACGAGATCACCATCCACCTGCGCGGCTTCGAGGACGGCGACCTCGACGAGGCGTGGTACGCCATCGCGGCCACGAACGACGCCGGCGGTCAACGCGGCGGTGGCCGACTCCGCCGAGCGGCGCCGGATCTTCTGCGTCCGCGCGGACGACGCCCGGCAGGCCACGGCCTGGACGCCCGCGGTCGGCCGGCACGAGGGCGTCACGGTCGCCGTCCTCGGCAACCGCGAGCCCCGCAAGTCCGCGATGATCCGCGACGAGATCCTGCACGCGCTGCGCGAGGGCGTGATCAGCACCGTCCACGACCGCACCCCTGGCGTCGTCCTCGTCGGCGGCGGTCCCGGCGACCCCGAGCTGGTCACCATCGCCGCGCGCAACGCGCTGGCCTCCGCCGACGTCGTGGTCGCCGACCGGCTCGCACCGCGGGAGCTGCTCGACGAGCTCTCCCCGGACGTCGAGCTGATCGACGTCGCGAAGCTCCCCCGCGGTCGCTCGGCCTCGCAGGACGAGATCAACCGGGTGATCGTCGAGCGGGCGCTGGCCGGCAAGCGCGTGGTCCGCTTCAAGGGTGGCGACAACTTCGTCTTCGGCCGGGGCTACGAGGAGCTGCTCGCGTGCGCCGAGGCCGGCGTCGCGGTGACGGTCGTGCCGGGCCTGTCCTCGGCGATCTCCGTGCCCGCCCGGGTCGGCATCCCGGTGACCCACCGCGGCGTGGCGCACGAGTTCACGGTCATCTCCGGGCACCTGCCGCCGGGCCACCCCGACTCGCTGGTCGAGTGGCCGGCGCTGGCCCGGCTGCGCGGCACGCTCGTGCTGCTGATGGCCGTGCAGAACGCGCCGGCCATCGCGACGGCGCTCGTCGACGGCGGCCGGTCCCCGTCGACGCCGGTGGCCGTGGTCGTCGAGGGCACGATGCCCGAGGAACGCACCGTCCTGTCGACCCTGGGCACGCTCGAGGCCGACCTCACGACGTACGCCGTGACGCCGCCGGCGATCATCGTGGTCGGGGACGTGGTCGCGGTCGCGCACCCGGAGCGCTATGGCTGAGCTGCTGCCGGTCACGGACGCGGCCGACCCGCGGCTGTCCGACTACCGCGACCTGCGCGACGTACAGATGCGCAAGCACCTCGAGGCAGAGCACGGCCTGTTCCTGGCCGAGGGGGAGAAGGTCGTACGCCGCGCGGTGGAGGCCGGCTACACGCCGCGGTCGTTCCTGATGGCCGAGCGCTGGCTGGAGGGGCTGGCCGACGTGCTCGGCGACCACCGACGCGCCGTGCTACGTCGTGGCGGAGGACCTGGCCGAGGAGGTCACCGGCTTCCACGTGCACCGCGGGGCGCTCGCCTCGCTGGAGCGGCGGCCGCTGCCCTCGCTGTGGTCGGTGCTGGAGGACGCGCGCTCGATCCTGGTGCTCGAGGACATCGTCGACCACACGAACGTCGGGGCGATCTTCCGCTCCGGCGCCGCGCTCGGCTTCGACGCCGTGCTGCTGGCGCCGCGGTGCGCCGACCCGTTGTACCGCCGGTCGATCAAGGTCGGCATGGGCGCGGTGTTCTCCATGCCGTGGACCCGGCTGGACGACTGGTTCGAGGCGCTGCCGTCGCTGTCGTCGCTGGGATTCACGACCGTGGCGCTGACCCTGGCCGACGACGCCGTCGACATCGCGGAGGCGGTGGCCGGGGTGGACAAGGTGGCGCTGGTGCTCGGCTCCGAGGGCCACGGGCTCTCGCAGCGCTGGGAGGCGATGGCCGACAAGCGGGCGATCATCCCGATGGCCCCGGGCATCGACTCCCTCAACGTCGCCGCCGCCACCGCCGTCGCCTGCTACGTCACCTCCCACCGCTGACCCATCCCCGCCGAACCGTGCGTTGTGGTGCGCCGAGCCGTGCGTTGTGGTGCGCCGAGCCGTGCGTTGTGGTGGCTCGAACTGTGGGTTGTTGCGCAACAACGCACGGTTGGGCCGACCACAACGCACGGTTGGGCCGACCAGAACGCACGGTTGGGCCGACCAGAACGCACGGTTGGGCCGGCCAGAACGCACGGTTGGGCCGACCAGAACGCACGGTTCGGCGGGGGGATCAGGGGGATTCGGCGGGCCAGGTGGCGGGGAAGTCGGCGGCGACCTTCTCCTGCTGCTTGCCGAGCTTCTTGCGCGCCTTGGCGCTGATCCGGTCGCCGAAGACCGTGCCGAGGGTGTGGTCGGTCTCGTGCTGGAGGCAGCGGGCGAGCAGTCCGTCGCCCTCGAAGGTCACCGGCGTGCCGTCGAGGCCGACGCCGTCGACCCGCGCGAAGTCCGGTCGCGCGCACTCGATGAACGCCCCGGGGAACGACAGGCAGCCCTCGTCGTCCGCGTCGAGGTGGCGGTCCTTGCCCTCGGGCAGGGTGACCGTCGGGTTGCACACCACGCCCTGCCAGCGCACGCCCGTCGGCGTCCGGGCAGTCGAAGACGAAGACCGCCAGGTCCACCCCGATCTGGCAGGCGGCCAGGCCCACCCCGTCCGCGGCGTACATCGTGGCCACCATGTCCGCGACCAGCGTCGCGAGCTCGTCGTCGTACGCCGTGACCTGCTGCTGCGGGCGCGTGCATGACCGGGGTGCCCCAGCGCGTCATCGGACGCACGGTGCCGCCGGTCGGGAGCGGACCGTACGGCGCGCGGACGGCCGCGGTGGTGTCGGAGGAGGCATGGCGGAATCCTAGGCGGGCTCGCGGTACGTCGTGCCCGGCTCGGGCCCCGCGGACGACGCCGTGGCCCGCGCCACACGGACAGGTCGTAGCGCCGTGTGTAACTGCGAGTTACATTTCACGCATGTCCCTCATCAGAGCCACCCGGAACGCCGGCGGCAAGCACGGACTGAGCAGCCGCGAGACCCGCGACCCGATCGGCCTGGCCGTGCTCGCGCTGAACAAGCTCGCGCAGAGCGAGGTCATCGACCGGTTCGGCCTGCGCAGGCAGGCCGAGCAGACCGTGTTCACGGTGACCCGCAGCGGCTTCAAGGCCGCCGGTGCCGCCGGCCGGGCCTTCCAGCGACGCGGCAAGCGTGGCGCGCCCGGGGTCCGGGTGCCCGCCACCGGCCGCTACCGGCACCTTCGACCTCACCCCGACCGAGGACGAGCAGATGCTCGTCGACGTGGTCACCGAGTTCGCCGCCGAGGTGGTCCGCCCGGCCGCGGCCGAGGCCAACGAGACCTGCACCGCCCCCGACGACCTGCTCAAGGCCAGCCTCGAGATCGGGCTGCCGATCCTCGGTGTGCCCGAGCAGCTCGGCGGCATCTCCGAGGAGCGCTCCGCGGTCGCCGGCACCCTGGTCGCCGAGGCGCTCGCCCACGGCGACATGGGGCTCGCCGTCGCCACGCTCGCGCCCGGCGCCGTGGCCACCGCGATCTCGCTGTGGGGCACCGACGAGCAGCAGGCGACGTACCTCCCGGAGTTCACCGGCGACGACGTCCCGGCCGCCGCACTCGCGCTCACCGAGCCGGGCGTGCTGTACGACGTGCTGTCGCCGGCCACCACCGCGGAGCGGACCGGCGACGGCTTCGTGCTGAACGGCGTCAAGAGCCTCGTCCCGCGCGGCGCCGACGCCGAGCTCTTCGTCATCGGCGCCGCAGCTCGACGGGCAGCCGGTGCTGTTCCTCGTCGAGTCCGGCACCGACGGCATCACCGTCGAGGGCGACCCGGCGATGGGCGTCCGCGCCGCCGGGCTCACCAGGGTCACCCTGAGCGACGTGCGGGTCGGCCCCGACGCGGTGCTCGGCGAGACCGACGGCACGACGTACGCCGAGTGCGTGCGGCTCTCGCGCCTGGCCTGGTGTGCCCTCGCGGTCGGCACCGGACAGGCCGTGCTCGACTACGTCACGCCGTACGTCAAGGAGCGCGAGGCGTTCGGCGAGCCGATCGCCCACCGGCAGTCGGTGGCGTTCATGGTCGCCAACATCGCGATCGAGCTGCAGTCGATGCGGCTGCTCACCTGGAAGGCGGCGGCGCGCGCCGGCCAGGGCGAGGACATCGCCCGCGACGTGGCGCTGGCCCGCAGGCTGTGCGCCGACAAGGGCATGCAGATCGGCCTCGACGGCGTCCAGCTGCTCGGCGGCCACGGCTTCGTCAAGGAGCACCCGGTCGAGCGGTGGTACCGCGACCTCCGGGCCATCGGACTCATGGAAGGCGGGGTGATGGTCTGATGATCAACCTCGAGACACCGAAGAAGCACCGCACGCTCGTCGACCAGGCCCACCAGGTCGCGATGAACATGCTGCGGCCCATCTCCCGCAAGTACGACCGCGCCGAGCACGCCTACCCCAAGGAGCTCGACATGCTCGCGGCCATGATCGACGGGACTCTCGGAGTCCGGGCAGGCCAGCGGCGCCGGCGCGACCGGCGTACGCCGTGAGGAGGCGCGCGCCGACGACGACGGCCGGGTCCGCAACGGCACCAACCTGGCCAGCGTGCTCTCGATCGCGGAGATGTGCTGGGGCGACACCGGCCTGCTGCTGAGCATGCCGCGTCAGGGCCTGGGCAACTCCGCGATCGCCTCGGTGGCCAACCCCGAGCAGGCCGAGCGCTTCGCCGGCACCTGGGCGGCGATGGCGATCACCGAGCCGGGAACCGGGTCGGACTCCGCGAACATCCGCACCACCGCGGTCAAGGACGGCGACGAGTACGTCCTCAACGGCGAGAAGATCTACGTCACCTCGGGCGAGCGCGCCGACTGCGTCGTCGTGTGGGCCACCCTCGACAAGAGCCTGGGCCGGGCCGCGATCAAGTCGTTCGTGGTCGAGAAGGGCACGCCGGGGATGAGCGTGGAGCGGCTCGAGCACAAGCTCGGCATCCGCGCCTCCGACACCGCGGCGATCACGTTCACCGACTGCCGGGTGCCGGCCGAGAACCTCCTCGGCTCGCCGGAGGTCGACACCAAGCAGGGCTTCGCCGGCGCCATGGCGACCTTCGACAACACGCGGCCGCTGGTCGCCGCGATGGCGGTCGGGTGCGCCCGGGCCTCCCTCGACCTGACCCGCGAGCTGCTCGAGCAGGCCGGCGTCGTCGTCGACTACGACCGGCCGGCGCAGACGCAGTCCGCGGCGGCCGCCCGCTTCCTCCAGATGGAGGCCGACTGGGAGGCTGCGCGGCTGCTCACCCTGCAGGCGGCGTGGATGGCCGACAACCGCAAGCCGAACTCGCTGGAGGCCTCGATGGCCAAGGCGAAGGCGGGCCGGGTCGGCTCCGACATCACGCTCGGCTGCGTCGAGCTGGCCGGCTCGATCGGCTACAGCGAGACCGAGCTGCTGGAGAAGTGGGCCCGCGACTCCAAGATCCTCGACATCTTCGAGGGCACCCAGCAGATCCAGCAGCTGATCGTGGCCCGGCGCCTGCTCGGGCTCTCGAGCACCGAGCTGAAGTAGTCCTCAGGCGTTCAGCCCGGCCAGCGCCGCGACGTCCGACGGGCCGGTGAGGTCGGGCACCGACAGGAACACGGTCGACACCCCGCGCCCGGCCAGCACGGCGTACCGGTCGCGCTGCTCGGCCACGGTCCCCGCGAACGTGCGCCGGGCGTACGCCGCCGCCGGGGTGCGGCCGCGCAGCCGCTCGACACGTGCCCAGGTGTCCTCGCGGTCGCGCCCGATGACCGGCAGGTCGAGCACGGTGACCGCCACCTCGGCGGGGTCGCGGCCGACGTCGCGGCAGTGGTCGTGCAGCACCGCCAGCTTGCGGTCGAGGTGCTCGAGGTCGGAGCGGACGTTGATCGCGTCGCCCAGGCGGGCGGCGATCCGCAGCGTCCGGCGCTCCCCGCCGCCGCCGACGATCACCGGCATCGGCCCGACCGGACGGGGGTACGCCGTGGTCTCCGGCAGGCTGACCCGGCGGCCGTCGTACGCCTTGGTGCCCGGCCCCCACAGGGCGCGCATCGTCTCGATCGCGTCCTCCAGCAGGTCGAGCCGCTCGTGCGCCGGCGGGAAGCGGAGGCCGAACCCGGCGTGCTCACGCTCCCACCAGCCGGCGCCGATGCCGACGAACGCGTGGCCGCCGGTGAGCACGTCGAGCGTGGCGGCCGCCTTGGCGATCACGCCGGCCGGGCGGAAGCTGACCGGCGTGCACAGGGTGCCGAGCCGCAGGTGGGTGTCGAGGGCCGCGAGGTGGCCGAGCGTCACCCACGGCTCCGGGATCGGCTCCCACGCGCGGCCCACCTGCGGGATCTGGATCAGGTGGTCCATCAGCGCGATGCCCGCGAACCCGGCCGCGTCGGCCGCCAGGGCCACCGCGCGCAGCCAGCTGGCCGGGTCCTCGCCCCACGGGAAGCGCGAGACCTGGAGCACCACCTCGAGCCCCTGGGAGGTACGCCGGTCCGGGCGCTCCGCGTGCGGCGCGGGGGAGGGGGACGACTCGACCGGGGGCGCCTCCGGCTCGACCCGGTGCACCACGTCCCAGCCCTCCGCGGCCAGCTCGTCGGCGACGTTCCGCATCCGCCTGAGCTGACCGGCGAGCACCGGCGCCGGCACCGGCCGGTCGCGGGCGGCGTTGCGGCGCCGGCACTCCGGCGTCCGGGGTCACGAACAGGACCGCCACGGTCGGCAGGCCGGCCTCGCGTCCCGCCGCCAGCCAGGCCCGCCGGCGCTCGACGTCGAGGCCGAGCGTGTCGACGACGGTGGTCAGCCCCCGCCCGAGCCGTGCCGCCACGATCGTCTCCAGCAGGGCGAACGCGTCGTCCGAGGCGTCGAGGTCGTGCGGTCCGCTGCCGACGACGCCGCGCAGGGCGTCGGAGGAGACCACCTCCTCGCGGCGGTAGCGCTCGCCGGCCCACGTGGACTTGCCCGCGCCGGAGGCGCCGACCAGGACGACCAGGGCCGGGTCGGGGAGCCGGTCGGCCTCGGCGGGGCTCAGCCGAACTCCAGGGAGTCGGGGTCGGCGTGCGCCTGCTCCTCGCGGCGCGACCACGGCGTGACCGGGCGGCGTACCTCCTCGCCGTCGACGAGCAGGTCGGTGCGCTCGGCCCAGAAGCACAGCCGGTCGCGGACCCGCAGCGCGTCGTCCAGCGGGTCGGGGTAGACCCAGGCGATGTCGCGGCCGGCGTCGCTGCCGTCCACGGTCGAGAGGTACGACGCGCGGCCCTTGTAGGCACAGGCGGTGCGGGTGGGACTGGGGCCGAGCAGGTCCATCCGGACGTCCTGCGGCGGGATGTAGTAGCGCACCGGGAGGTGGGTCTCGATCAGGGCCAGGGCCCGCACCGTCGAGGCGAGCACGGTGCCGTCGAGCCGGACCTCGATCCGCCGGGAGGACGACAGCACGTCGATCCGCTTGAACGGGTCGTGCGCGTGGGCCACCAGCACCTCGTCCTCGTTCAGCCAGCCCGGCGAAGGCGTCGAAGTCGAGCACCACCAGGCCGTCGAGGTCGGGGTCGTCGGGCAGGAAGCCGGCGCCCGCGAGCCGGTGCGGTCCGGCCACGACGTCGGCGACGCGGCCCGGTGTCGTGTGGATCCAGAAGTCCGTCGGCCCGAGCATCGGCGGCAGCGACGCGAGGTCCGGCGGGTCCGGCTGGGGGTCGGCGGGGACGACGTCGCCGCGCACGTCGGCGACCGGTACGGCGTACACCGGGACCAGGCGCCGTGGCTCCCAGACGAGTACGCCGCGCTGGGTGTCGAGGACCGGCTCGTCGCCCAGATGGGCCCGGAGCCGGGTCGGCACCGGTTCGAACCGCAGCTGCGAGACCGCCGAGCCGAGGTGTCTCTTCATGCGCAGGGCCATGCCTGATTGAACACCCGTGCCGGGCACAGGGCGAGGCGTCCGACCCCCCGTGCGGCCGGACGCCTCGCGCCGTGCCGGTCAGGCGACCGGCCGGAAGGGGTCGTGCTCGGCGAGGATCTTGTCGACCCGGGCCTGGTCGAGGCGGGCGTAGACCGCCTGCGCCTCCTGGGCGTCCCGCACGCACTTGGCGAGGGTGAACGACGAGGTGGTGAGGAACATCGTCCCGAGGCCGAGGAAGGCACGGATCCAGGGGTCGACGGGCAGGTAGCAGATCGCGAAGATCATGGTCAGCAGGGCGACGCCGAAGGAGAGGCCGGCCTGCAGGAAGAAGGCGTTGGTGTTCTTGGTGGCGGGTGCGTTGCTCATGACGTACAGCCTTCCCGGCGCCGCGGCCCGGCGTACCCGCCGCGGCACTCGACTCCATCTGAGTACTCGACACCAGATCGCCGCGCTGGTCGGATGACGGCCATGAAGATGTACGCCGACACCCCGACCCGTCGTACCCGCCAGGTCGTCGCCGACCTGCTCGTCCTCGGATGGGTGGTCTTCTGGGTCTGGGCCGGGTGGTCGGTGCACGAGACGACCCAGGAGCTGGCCCGGCCCGCGGAGCGCACCCGGGCCGCCGCGGACGGGCTGGCCGGCAGCCTGCGCGACACCGGTGACTCGCTCGGGAACATCCCGCTGATCGGGGACACCGCCTCCCGGCCGCTCGACGAGGCGGCCGGCCACGCCGACGACCTCGCGGCGGCCAGCACCCGGGGCATCGACGCGGTGAACGGGCTGGCGCTCAAGCTCGGGCTCGTGGTGGCGCTGGCGCCGGTGATCATCGTGTTCGGCTTCTACCTGCCGCCGCGGATCGAGTTCGTCCGCAACGCGACCGCCGGGCAGCGGTTCGTCGACTCCACCGCCGACATGGACCTCTTCGCGATGCGGGCGCTCGCCCACCAGCCGCTGCACGTGCTGGCCCGGATCAGCCCCGACCCGGCGGGTGCCTGGCGGGCCCGCGACCCGCAGGTGGTCACGCATGCTCGCGGCCCTGGAGATGCGGAACGTCGGGCTGGCCCCGCCGCGGCCCGCGACCGGCCCGCCGTACACCCCTCCGGCACACTGACCCCCATGCCACGAGCCGACCAGCGCAGTGACCTGATCATCTCCGTCCTCGACGACGCGTTCGCGCCGTTGATGAAGTCCGACCCGGTGGCGTTCCGGGGGAAGTACCGCAAGATGGCCGCCGACCCGCACGCGTTCTACCGCGGCTCGGCCTGCCTGTTCTACGCCGACGTCACGCGAGCAGGAGGACCCGTTCGTCAACGACGAGAGCGAGCGGATCTGGAT
Organism: uncultured Actinomycetota bacterium; assembly: GCA_963721775.1. Taxonomy (GTDB): domain Bacteria; phylum Actinomycetota; class Actinomycetes; order Propionibacteriales; family Nocardioidaceae; genus Nocardioides. Next base: position 149,022 of record CAVRMH010000035.1, read on the forward strand.
CCACGGCGACCTGCACGTGGAGAACTTCGGCACCTACCTCAACTCCGACGGCCGGATGGTCTTCGACGTCAACGACTTCGACGAGGCCTACCTCGGCCGGTTCACCTGGGACCTCCAGCGCTTCGCCGCCTCGCTCGCCCTGGTCGGCTGGCAGAAGGCGCTGCCGGAGGACGACGTACGCCGCCTCATCGGCCGCTACGTCCGTGCCTACCTGTCGCAGGTCGACCACTACCGCGGCACCGAGACCGACGAGGACTTCGCGCTGCACCTCGAGAACACCTCGGGCCCGGTGTACGACGCGCTGGTCGAGGCCCGGCTCCAGCGCCGGGCCGACCTGCTCGACGCCAACACGGTGCTCGTCGAGGGCGTGCGGATGTTCCGCGAGGAGGCCTCGGTCCGCCAGCTGTCGAAGACCGAGCGGGCCAAGGTCGTGAAGGCCTTCGAGCGGTACCTCGAGACGATCCCGGAGCACAAGCGCGTCGACCGGGCGCTGTTCTACGACCTGCGCGACGTCGTGGCGAAGTCCGGGTTCGGGATCGGCAGCGCCGGGCTCCCGGCGTACAACCTGCTCGTCGAGGGGTACAGCCAGGCGCTCGACAACGACGTCGTGCTCTCCATGAAGCAGGCCAACGTCCCCGCGGTGAGCCGGTTCGTCGACACCGCGCAGGTGGACGACTACTTCGACAACGAGGGGCACCGCACGGTCGTCAGCCAGCGGGCGCTGCAGGTGCACACCGACCCGATGCTCGGCCACACCACCCTGGACGGCGTCGGCTTCGTGGTCTCCGAGATCTCGCCGTACGAGGTGGACCTCGACTGGAGCGACCTCACCGAGCCCGACGAGATCGCCCAGGTGGTCGACCTGCTCGGCCGGGCCACCGCCAAGATCCACTGCGCCTCCGACGAGGACTCCGAGCAGGACCTGGTCGACTTCCAGGTCGAGGAGGCGATCGCGGCCGGGCTCGACCGCCGGCGCAAGGAGTTCACCGCGTGGGTGACCGACTTCGGGATCGAGTACGCCGAGCGGGTGCGCGAGGACCATGCGCTGTTCGTGGGTGCCTTCCGCGAGGGCCGGATCGGCGTCTCCGCCACCTGATCTCGAGTGCCGACGCGGAGTTGTGCGGTCGATCGCACGCACCTGGTGCCCGCGATCTACCGCACGACTCCCGCGGCCTCGCCCGGCGTGGCCAGCAGGTACGCCGCGGAGCCCCAGCCGTGGGCGGCGTACGCCGTGTCGACGGCACGGACGACGGCGTCGACCCGGGCAGCCGGCACCAGCGCGACGGCCGAGCCGCCGAAGCCGCCGCCGGTCATCCGGGCACCGAGCGCCCCGGCCTCGACCGCGGTCGCCACGGCGACGTCGAGCTCGGGGCAGCTGATCTCGAAGTCGTCGCGCAGCGAGGCGTGGGAGGCGTTCATCAGCCCACCGAGGGCAGGCCAGCTCGACTCCTCGAGCGCCCGGACGCTGTCGCGGACCCGCTGGTTCTCGGTGAGGACGTGACGGGTACGCCGCCGCAGCTCCGGGTCGGCGAGCGTCGTCCACGTGGCGGCTTCCGAGAGCAGGGCGACGCCGAGCCCCTCCGCCGCGGCCGCGCACTCGGCCCGCCGGTCGCCGTACGACCCGTCGGTCAGCGCGTGCGACACCCGGGTGTCGATGACGAGGAGGGCCAGGCCGGCGTCGGCGACCGCGAGCCGGACCCGGCGCCGGGAGTCGTCGGCGAAGTCGAGCAGCAGCGCGGAGTCGGGCGCGCCGAACAGTGCGATCGCCTGGTCCATGCCTCCGGTCGGCGCCCCGGCCATCTCGGTCTCGGCCCGGATGCAGGCGTCCAGCAGCCGCTCCCGGAGCGGGTCGTCGAGCTCCTCGCCGGCCAGGGCGACGGCCGCCACGGCGACCGCGCACTCGACCGCCGCCGAGCTCGAGAGGCCGGCCCCGACCGGGACGGTGGAGTCGAGGTGCACGTCGAGGCCCGGCACGGCGATCCCGTCCTCGCGCAGCGCCCACACCACGCCCGCGGCGTACGCCGCCCAGCCGGGCACCTCGCCGGGCGCGAGGTCGCTGACCCGGCCCTGCCAGGGCTCGTCGAACGCCGCGCTCGAGATGCTCAGCAGGTCGTCGTCGCGCGGTGCGCAGGCGGCGTACGTCGCGTGGGGGAGCGCGACAGGAAGGCACAGGCCACCGTTGTAGTCGGTGTGCTCGCCGATCAGGTTGACCCGGCCGGGCGCGCGACCGACCACCGCGGCCGGGCGACCGGTGCGGGCGGCGAGGCCGTCGACCACCCGGTCCCGGAGGTCGGCGGTGCTGCCGGGGTCGAGGAGGGTCATGGCGTCACCCTAGGGACACCGGGCGACGGCCGGGATCCGCGCCCACCGCAGTAGATTCGTCGGGTGCGCTTCCTCGACGACGCGGCCCCGCCGCACGACCTGACCTACGACGACGTCTTCATGGTGCCGCGGCACTCCGCGATCGCCAGCCGGTACGACGTGGACCTCGCCACCGCGGACGGGACCGGGGCGACGATCCCGCTGGTGGTGGCCAACATGACCGCCATCGCCGGCAAGCGGATGGCCGAGACCGTCGCCCGGCGCGGCGGCATCACCGTCATCCCGCAGGACATCCCGGTCCCCGTGGTGGCCGAGGTGGTGCGGTTCGTGAAGTCGCGCGACCTCGTCTACGACACCCCGATCGAGCTCACCCCGCACCAGACGGTGGCCGAGGCACTGTCGCTGATCCCGAAGCGCTCGCACGGCGCCGCCGTGGTCGTCGAGGACGGCCGACCGGTGGGCGTGGTCAGCGCGGCCGAGTGCGCCGACGTGGACCGCTTCGCGCAGGTGGGTGCGGTGATGAACACCTCGCTGGTCACGCTGCCCGCCGACACCGACCCGCGCAAGGCCTTCGACGCCCTCGACGCCGCCCGGGTGCCGCTGGCGACCGCCGTGGACGGCGACGGCCGGCTGGTCGGGGTGCTCACCCGGATCGGTGCGCTGCGGGCCACGCTCTACCGCCCCGCCGTCGACGCGTCCGGGTCGCTGCGGCTCGCCGCCGCCATCGGGGTCAACGCCGACGTGGAGGCCAAGGCCGCCGAGCTGGTCGAGGCCGGGGTCGACTGCCTGGTCGTGGACACCGCCCACGGCCACCAGGACCGGATGATCGAGGCGCTGCGGGCGGTCCGCGCGATCGACCCGGGGATCCCGGTGGTGGCCGGCAACGTGGTCTCCGCCGAGGGCACCCACGCGCTGGTCGAGGCCGGGGCCGACATCGTCAAGGTCGGCGTCGGACCCGGGGCGATGTGCACGACCCGGATGATGACCGGCGTCGGGCGCCCGCAGTTCTCCGCGGTCCTCGAGTGCGCCGCGGCCGCCCGGGAGCACGGCAAGCACGTCTGGGCCGACGGGGGAGTGCGGCACCCCCGCGACGTCGCCCTCGCGCTCGCCGCCGGCGCCTCCTCGGTGATGATCGGCTCCTGGTTCGCCGGGACGCACGAGTCTCCGGGCGACCTGCTCGTCGACGCCGACGGACGCGAGTTCAAGGTCTCCTTCGGGATGGCCTCCGCCCGGGCCGTCGCCAACCGCACCGCCACCGAGTCGGCGTACGACCGGGCCCGCAAGGGGCTCTACGAGGAGGGGATCTCCTCCTCGCGGATGTACCTCGACCCCGAGCGCCCCGGGGTCGAGGACCTCGTCGACCAGATCTGCTCGGGCGTGCGCTCGGCCTGCACGTACGCCGGCGCCGCGACGCTGGCCGAGCTGCACGAGCGCGCCGTCGTGGGCGTGCAGTCGACCGCCGGGTTCCACGAGGGGCGGCCGCTCTCCACGAGCTGGTGACGACCGGGGCTTTGGGCCCGGCTCGCGGTGTCCGCTGGCCCTGACCTCCCGCGCTGTCCCGACGGACAGTGGAGGTGGAGTGAGGAGTCGTCATGACCAACCGACAAGAACCCACCATCGTCGTCGGTGTCGACGGGTCGCCCGGATCGATCCGGGCCATCCGGTACGCCGCCGCGGAGGCCGCCCGGACCGGTTCACGGATCCGGCTGGTGCACGCGGTGCCGGACCACCTGCCCGTGACGCCGATGCTGCCGCTGCTGCCCCAGGACCTGCTCGACATCGGCTCGACCGTCCTGGCCGAGGCCCGCACGGCCGCCGTCGCCCGGGTCGGGGCCGACCGTGTGCAGGCCGAGCTCGTCCGCGGCTCCGCGGTGGCGGCGCTCGTCGCCGCCAGCGAGGGTGCCCACCTGGTCGTGCTCGGCCACGAGCGCCGCTCCCTGGTCGACCGGCTGGTCACCGGGGTCACCGTGACCGGCGTCGCGGCCCGCGCGCACTGCCCGGTCCTCGTGGTGCCCGATGGCGCCGACGGCCGGCTGCGGAACGTGGTCGTGGTCGGTGTGGAGCGTCCGACCCGCTGCCGCGAGATCCTGCGGCACGCGTACGACGCCGCGGACCGGCGCCACGCCTTCCTGCGGGTGGTGCACAGCTGGGAGGTGCCGTCGCCGTACCAGGACCTGGTCGAGGGACGCACGGCCCGTGAGCGCTGGGCCGAGCAGGTCCGCACCGAGATCACCCCCGTGATGGACGAGTGCCGCCGTGACTGGCCCGACGTCGCCGCCGACCTGGAGGTCGTCCACGGACAGGCCGCCGGGACGCTGCTGCGGATGAGCCGCGAGGCCGACCTGCTCGTCCTCGAGCGGCCGCACCACCGGATGCCTCCGCACCTGGGCTCGATCAGCCGCGCGCTCCTGCAGAAGGCCGGCTGCCCGGTCGAGGTGGTCCCCTCCGGCGTCGGTCTCCCCGAGCCCGAGCCGCTGCAGCAGGAGGCCGAGGGCCGCGTCGTCGCCTCGGCCGGGGCGAACGGCAACGGCAGCGACCAGGGCTGACCGGTCACGGGCCGCGAGCCCGGTCAGCGACGCCGTCGGCGCGCCTTGGACCAGCCGTCCACGAGGACCACGGCCACGCCCGTCGCGCCGGCGGCGATCCAGCCGCGGGCCGACGGCCAGGAGCCGCCGAGCAGGTCCGCGAGCGGCGGCATGCCCACGATCGCGACGAGCAGCAGCATCTCGGCGGCGACCGCCGCGACCACCAGCGGGTTGCCCAGGGGCGCCATCCGCCAGACGGGGAGCCGGGTGCTCCGGCAGGCGAACGCGTTGGCCATCTGACCGATCGCGATCGCGGCGAACGCCGTGCCCGACGCCGTCGCCAGCAGCGCGGCGTCCGGCACCTGTCCCCAGGTCCAGCCGCCGTGCACGAGCACCCAGGTGAAGGCCGTCATCGAGAGCACCGCCTCCGTGGCGCCGAGGACCAGGAACGCCCGCAGCACCAGTGCGCGGTCGACCAGCGCGCGCGTCCGTCGGCCCTCCATGATCCCTGCGCGGGGCGGCTCGGCACCGAGGCCGAGCGCGGGGAGCATGTCGGTGCCGATGTCGAGAGCCAGGACCTGGAGCACCCCGATCGCCAGGGGGAAGCTGCCGGCGGTCAGCGCCCACAGCGCGAACGGCGCCAGCTCGGCGACGTTGTCGGTGAGGTGGTAGGTCAGGAAGCGCCGCACGTTCTGGAACGTCGCCCGGCCCAGCTCGATCGCGCCGACGATGGTCGCGAAGTGGTCGTCGAGCAGCACCAGGTCGGCCGCCTCCCGTGCCACGTCGCTGCCGCTGGCACCCATCGCGACGCCGACGTCCGCCGCCCGCAGTGCCGGGGCGTCGTTGACGCCGTCACCGGTCATCGCGACCACGTGCCCGGCCGCGCGGAGCGCCTCGGCGATCCGGAGCTTCCCGGCCGGGTCGACGCGGGCGACCACCGCGCCGTCCTCGCGGTCCAGGGCCGCAACCAGCTCCGCGTCGTCGTCGGGCAGTGCCTGACCGTCGAGGACCAGGCCCTCGGGCCCGAGCAGGCCGACCTCACGGCCGATGGCCCGCGCGGTCCGGGGGTGGTCGCCGGTGACCATGGCAACGCGGATCCCGGCCAGCCGGCACAGGGCCAGTGCGTCGTGCACGTCGGTGCGGGGCGGGTCCTGCAGCGAGAGGAAGCCGAGGAACTCCAGGTCGTGCTCCATCGCCTCCTCTGCCGCGCCGTCCCAGCGCCGCCGGGCCACGGCCAGCACCCGCTGCCCGGCCCCGGTGAGGTCGTCGAGCCGCCGCGCGGCGTCCCGGGGTACGTCGACGCAGCGGGCGAGGACCGCCTCGGGGGCACCGAGGACCGAGACCTCTCCGTCGCTGAGGAACGAGCTGAGCAGCCGGTCGGCGGTGTAGGGCAGCTTCTGTCCGGCGGGCACGGCGTCGGCGCCGTCGCGGACCAGACCGACCCGCATCGCGAGGGCGTGGACGGCCGCTTCCATCGGGTCGCCCTCGGCCTGCCAGGTGTGCCCACGGCGTACGGCGCGGCCGGTGACGCAGGTGAGCGCGGTGGCGGCGATCCGGGTGAGGTGCCCGGCCAGCGGGTCGGGACACGTGACCGCCGCCCGCGGGTCGTAGCCCTGACCGACGACGTGCGCGGTGCCGGCCGGCATCACGACCTGGACGACGCTCATCCGGTTCTGGGTGAGGGTGCCGGTCTTGTCGGTGCAGATGAACGTGGTCGCGCCCAGCGTCTCGACCGCGTCGAGCCGACGGACCAGCGCGTGACGGCCGGCCATGACCTGGGCTCCCCGGGCGAGGGAGAGCGTGACGGTCGGCAGCAGGCCCTCGGGGACGAGGGCCACCGAGACTCCGACACCGAAGAGGAACGCGTCGGTGAAGCCGAGGCCGAGCCAGAGGCCGACCGCGCCGAGGGAGATGCCGGTGGCGAACGCGATGACCGCGACCAGCCGCACGACCCGGTCGAGCTGGCGGGTGAGCGGGCTGGGCGGACGCTCCGCGGAGCCGGTCAGGTCGGAGATCGCGGCCAGCCTGGTGGCCGACCCGATGGCGACCACCCTGGCCCAGCCTTCGCCCCGGGCCACGAACGACCCCGCCATCAGCAGCTCGCCGACGTCGCGTCCCACGGCGCCGCTCTCGCCGGTGACCATCGACTCGTCGAGGCCCAGCCCGTGGCCCTCCACGACCTCCAGGTCGGCCCCGATCCGGTCGCCCGCGGTCAGCAGGACCAGGTCGTCCACGACGAGCTCGGAGACGTCGACCGAGCACCGGTTCCCGTCCCGGACGACGTGGATGGCCGCCGGGAGGAGTGCCCGCAGGCGTTGCGTGGAGCGGTCGGCGCGGAACTCCTGCCAGAACGCGAACGCGGCGTTGAGCACCACGATCACCACGATGGCGACGGACAGCGCGGGCATGCCGGCGAGCAGCGCCAGCCCCGCCGCCACCCACAGCAGCACCGCCAGCAGGTGCGTGAGCTGGGCGAGCAGCAGGCGCAGGGCGCTCGGCCGCTTCGGCTCCGGCAGGAGGTTGGACCCGTCCCGCTCCCGGCGCAGACGCACCTCCGCGGAGGTCAGGCCCGTCCCGGTGCCCGCCCGGCCGTGCTCCTCGTCCGGGGCCGCGCCGGTCGGGGAGGCCGGTGGGGCCCCCTGGTCTGTACCCATCTCCCGCAGTCTGTGCTCGGAACGCCTCCGGCGGGCGAGGAAAAGGTCGTCGGGCATCGGGCACTTGGTCCCTAGCCCGCCCGCGCCCGGCGGGGCAGGCTGGGGCGCGAGTGGAGTGGAGGACGACCGTGATGCCCCCGACAGACACCCTGCCCGTGCTGGTCGGCATCGACGCCGAGCCGGACGTCGACGCCGTGCTGGAGCTCGCCGCCGCCGAAGCGGTACGTCGCTCCTGTGCCGTCCACCTCGTCCATGCCGTGCCGCCACCGTCCCCCTCGGCGGACCCGGTGGCGGCGGACACGCTGGCCTGCCAGCGCACGTTCGCCGGTACCGAGGCGCTGGTCAACGCGGCCCGGAACCTGGAGGACCTCCTCGGCGGGGCCCAACCGGTGACCACGGAGCTCGCGCACGAGGAACCGGTCGCCCGCCCTGGTGAACCGCAGCCGCGACGCCTGCCTGGTGCTCCTGCTGCGGCGGCCGCGGCTGCTGCGCCGATCGCCGGACGGCGTGGTCAAGGGCGTGGCCTCCCGGGCGCTGGTGCCCGTCGTGGTGGTGCCCTCGACCTGGCGCCGCTACCGCCAGCACCAGCCGGTGATCTCCGTGGGCGTGGAGGACTACGACACCTCGGCTCCCGTCGTGCGGGCGGCGCTCGAGGTGGCCCGCTTCCGGCGGGCCGGGCTGCGCATGGTGCACGCCTGGCGTCCCGGTGACATCGGCCTCGACGACCCGGAGGCCGGCACGTGGTCGGAGTTCGACCACGACGCCCGGCTGACCAAGGAGCTCCTGCACGACTTCGGCCCGCTGGTCAGCGAGTACCCCGACGTGCGAGCCGACCTCGTGATCAGCCACGACCGGCCCGACGAGGCGCTGGTGGAGGAGGGCGACACCGTGTCACTGGTCGTCGTCGGCCGGCACCGCCCGCCCGCCGGTGCCGCCCGGCACATCGGGCCCATCGCCCGGGTGCTGCTCCGTGAGGCGCCCTGCCCGGTGATGGTGGTCGAGCCGCACACCGCCCCGCGGACGCTGACGGCCCCCGCCAGGTAGTCCTGCGGCGGGGGCCGCCGTACGTCGTGCCGGGCGCGTCAGTCCTTGGCGGGATCCCGCTCCACCGGGATGACGAAGTCGTCACCGTGCTCGGTCACGCCGGTGACGACCGCAGCCTCCACCGCCTCCATGGCGTACCTGCGGCGCACGACCATCGGGTCGGTCGAGAGGTCCTTGACCAGCGAGACGGCCAGACCGACCATCACCAGCACGAACGGCAGGGCCGCCACGATGGTGATCGTCTTGAGCCCGTCGAGGGCGTCGGCACCACCGGCCAGCAGCATCACCGCGGCGACGGCGCCGGTGGCCACGCCCCAGAAGATGACGGTCGGCTTGCTCGGCTCGAGCGCACCCCGCTCGGAGAGGGAACCCATCACGATCGAGGCGGCGTCCGCACCGGAGACGAAGAAGATCGCCACCAGGACCATCACCAGGACGCTCGCCGCGGTGGCTGCCGGGTACTCCGCCAGCGTGCTGAACAGCTGGGACTCGGGGGTCGAGGCGCCGGCGATGTCGGTGCCCTTCTTCTGCAGGTCCATGGCGGCGCCGCCGAAGATGCAGAACCACACCAGGCTGATCAGGCTCGGCACCAGCAGCACGCCGGCGACGAACTGACGGATGGTGCGCCCGCGCGAGATGCGGGCGATGAACATGCCCACGAACGGCGTCCACGAGAGCCACCAGGCCCAGTAGAAGACGGTCCAGCCGGCCAGCCAGTCACGCGTGGCCGCGCCCTCGGCGCTGGTGCGCGCCGACATCATCGGCAGCTCGGCGACGTACGTGCCGATCGAGGTGGGGACCAGGTTCAGCATGAACACGGTCGGGCCGACGACGAACACGAACAGGGCGAGCGCGACCGCGAGCACCATGTTGATGTTCGAGAGCCACTGGATGCCCTTGGCGACACCAGAGACGGCGGACAGCACGAACGCCGCGGTGAGGACCGCGATGATGCCGATCAGCGCCATGTTGCCGACGTCGCCGATGCCGGCCACGATCTGCAGGCCGCTCTGGATCTGCAGGGCGCCGAGGCCGAGCGAGGCGGCCGAGCCGAAGAGCGTCGCGAAGATCGCGAGCATGTCGATGACCTTGCCGCCCGGGCCGTGGGCGTGCTTGCCGAGCAGCGGCTCGAAGGCGGCGCTGATCAGCTGCAGGCGGCCCTTGCGGTAGACGCCGTACGCGATGGCCAGGCCGACCACCGCGTAGATCGCCCACGGGTGCAGGGTCCAGTGGAACAGCGTGGTCGCCATGGCGTTCTGCGCGGCCTCGGGGTTGCCGGCCGCGCCGGTCCCCGGAGGCGGCGTCGCGAAGTGGGTGATCGGCTCGCTGACGCCGTAGAACATCAGGCCGATGCCCATCCCGGCGGAGAACATCATCGCCACCCAGGAGACCGTCTTGAACTCCGGCTCCTCGTCGTCGCGGCCGAGCGGGATGTTGCCGTACTTGCTCATCGCCAGCCACAGGACGAACACCACGAAGGCGCTCGCGGTGGTGACGAACAGCCAGCCGGCGTTGGTCATCGTCCAGGTGAGGGAGTCACCGGAGACGCTGGCCAGCGAGCCGGTGCTGACGAAGCCCCAGACGAGGAAGCCGATCGCGATGAGCGCGGTGACGCCGAAGACGACCTTGTCGAGCCCGGAGCGGGCCGGCTCGGCCGCGTCCACGGGTACGTCGAGGGCCGGGTGCGGGATCACGTCCGGGGGTGGTGATGCGGGTGGGGAGATGGTGCTGTTCGAGCCTGGGTCGTTGTCCGTACGAGTCTTGTCCTGGGTCGGAACCTGGGTCACGTAGGGCGGCGTCGTGCGACGCCTACCTCCTGTCGAAGTGGGCATTCCTTGCTCTCGACGTTCCCAACCCGACGCTGCCGGAGGCAAACCACGGGCGACGTGACCTCAGCCACCCCCTGGTCCAGACCGGGACGGAACGGGACAGACCTCGCCGCGTGTCGTCACGGCCCGGGGCGGCGGCGTTCCTAGCATCGCCGCAGGGGGAGCGGAACCGGATCACCCCTGGGGGAGCTCCTGCATGAGAACACGAGTCGGCCTCGTCGTCCTGCTGTTCGGCGTCGTCGGTCTGCTGGCCTACGTCGGAGGCCGTGACCGCGACGAGCCGGGTGCGTCGCTCCAGCAGTCACCGGGGTACGACGCCACCGACCGCCGCCAGGTGATCGACACGTTCTACGACGTGTGGCTGCGCAACCAGCAGGTGCCGCTCGGCTGGACCGGCGCCCGTTCGGAGTGCCGGCCCGGGCACATCTCGTCGGCGGCGCAGACGGCCACGCTGTCCCAGGTCAACTACTTCCGCACCCTGGTCGGCCTCCGGCACGTGCGGTTCGACGACTCGACCGACAACGTCGCCCAGCGGACCGCGCTGATCATGGACGCGAACAGCAAGCTCAGCCACTACCCGCCGCGCACCTGGCGCTGCCGCACGCGCGCGGGGGCGTGGCTGGCCAGCCGATCCAACCTCGCCCTCGGGTCCGCGGGCACGGCCAAGGGCGCCCAGGCGGTGACCCGGTACGTCGAGGACGCGGGCGCGGACAACCGCCAGGTCGGGCACCGGCGGTGGTTGTTCAGCCCCCGCACGGCGATGATGGCCAGCGGCTCGACCGCGCGCGCCAACGCCCTGGTCGTGGTCGGCATGCCCCAGCACACGGCCCCGGTGCCGTCGTACGTCCGCTGGCCGAGCGCCGGCTACTTCCCGGCGCCACTGGAGCCGCACGGGCGCTGGTCGCTGAGCGCCTCGCGCCGCGGCACCGACTTCCGGCGCGCGCGGGTCGCCGTGCGCGGCCCCGACGGCGCGCTGGTCCCGGTGACGCAGTTCCCGGTCCGCGACGGCATGGGCCCCAACACCCTGGTCTGGAAGGTGGCGGACGTGCAGCGGCCGACGGTGACGCAGGACGTGACCTACCGGATCCGGGTGTCCGGCATCCGCCGCTCCGGCACGCGCCTGGCCCCGGTCGCCTGGGAGGTGACGTTCGTGAAGCCGGACCGGACGCTGGAGCCGGTGCAGGCGCCGGCGGTGATCGGCACGTACGCCGTGGGGGAGACGGTGTTCGCCTCGACCGGGACCTGGTCGCAGCCGCTCGTCGGCGCGGCGTACCAGTGGCTGCGCGACGGTGAGCCGATCGCCGGCCAGACCTACCGCTTCTACCGTCTCGCGGCGGCCGACGCCGGCCACCGGATCACGGTGCGGGTCCGGGCGAGCGCGGCGTACTTCCTGCCGGCGGAGGCGGAGGCGACCGGGGACACGGTGCCGGCGGCCGACGCCACCCCTTAGCGCTTGCGGCGCTTCTTCTTCGGCGGCTGCTCCTGGCCGCGCGAGCTGCCGGCGCGGCGGCCGCGCACCACCCCGACGAAGTCCTGCAGCCGGGGGTCGTCCCTGTCGACGAGCCAGGCCAGCCCGACCGTGGTCGGGTCGACCCCGACGACGGGACGGTGGGTGAGGTCCTTGCGGTGGTGCAGCCGCGCGACCGACATCGGCACGATCGCGACGCCGGTCCCGGAGGCGACCACCTCGAAGGCCTGCTTGACGGTCATCTCGGGGAACGCCAGCGGCTCCGCGGTGCGCAGCTCGTCCCAGCCGGGCACGTCCCCGGCGACCAGCTGCTCGTCGGCGAGGTCGGCCAGCGGGATCTCGTCGTACGCCGCCACCGGGTGGTCGACCGGGACCACGACGACGGGGACCTCGTCGTACAACGGGATGAGGTGCAGGCCCTCCCGGTCGACCGGGAGCCGGACGAAGCACATGTCGACGCGCCCCTCGCGGACCGCTCCCTCCTGGTCCGGCTCCTCGACGAGGCTCAGCTCGAGCGGGACGCCGGGCTCGCGCTCGCGCCAGGTCCGCGCCCACTTGTCGGGGGTCACGCCGGGGACGAAGCCGATCTTCAGGGATTCCTGCACGGCGTCAGGCTACGGGCCTTGACCGCGCCCGGCCCGGCGCGGTTCACTCGAAGGAGGGGGGACTCGGTGACCCACAAGGAGCATCTCATGACCATTTATGCGTGCCATGACTGTCTGGGAGATGTGCCGCCCGGTGAGGCGCTCGTCCGCTCGATCACCTTCAAGCAGGTCGCCTACTGCCGCGAGTGCTGGGAGAAGAACCACCTCGGCCTCGTGCCCGCGTCAGCGGCGCAGCCCCGAACACGCCCCGGCCCCGCTGGCGCAGCGGGCCTGACCCGATCCGGGTCCGGCCGATCCGTCGATGGCCCGAACGGGTCATCGGTGGTGACTACCCGACCCCAGTGCGCCACGCCACACCCCAGACTTTGGGTCGACCGGTCGCGCCTCCTTGACCCCCGGGTCGCCGCCCCAGACACTTGGATACAAGCGGTTTCGTCCGCGTGAGGGAGGGGAGTCCCCATGAGCTACATCTGTCGTGACTGTCTGGCCACCGTAGGCAACGGAGAGGCGATTCTTCGCTCCGTGTCCTTCCAGGTAGCGGCGTACTGCCGCGACTGCTGGGACGAGTTCCACGGCGACGTCGTGCCCGCACCGCGTCGCAGCATCGAGGAGGCCGAGGAGGCCAACCGCGTTCCTGATCGACCCGCGCCGGCGTACTCATTCCTGACTCCGCCCCCGACAGCACGCCGGCACGTAGGGTCGCTCAGACGATCGCGACCACCAGCACGGTCACCGTGACCGCGGTCGCGACGACACCGGCTCCGACCGCCGCTGCCGTCGGCGTGCCCGTCGAGAGGTCGTGCTCGATCCGGCTCACCGCGGCGCCGCTGCGCCGGCGACGGGCCGTCCAGAGGGCGGCACCGACCAGCGCCAGGCCGAGCAGCAGCAGGGCGTAGGGCACCGCCCGGCTGTCCGGGAACCACGTCGAGACGGCCACCGGGAGGACCTGGAGGGCCGCGAAGGCTCCGATGGCGAGCAGGAACAGGTCACGGAACAGGACGGCGACCGCTACCAGGGTCGCGGCCGTGGCGATGGAGAGCACGATGCCCCAGTCCTGGCCGACGGTGATCATGCCGCCGATGACCATGGCGACCGAGCCGAGCGCCAGCACCGGTTCGCGGGGTCCGAGGATCCCGCCCCAGCCGAGCAGCAGCCACACGACCGCGACGCCCCAGACCCCGAGGCCCGGCAGGGCGTCGGTGGTGACCAGGTTCGCGATCGTGACGCCGGCGAACACCATGAGCGAGACCATCAGCGCGGCCTGCTGGAGCAGGACGCGGTGGGCGGCCCACAGCCCGGCGGCGACGAGCGCCGTGGCCCCGCTGACCATCATGGCCAGGTCTGTGTCGTAGAGGTCGAGGACCTCGTGGCCGAACAGCCCGAGGAAGCCGGCCGCGGCGACCGTGCCTGCCAGCCACAGCACGCTGCGCAGGCGTACGCCGACGTCCCCGAGGCGGCGCGGGACAGCGGCACCGGCGCCGACCAGCGCGAGCGCCGCGAACCCGACGATCGCCAGGCGGGCGGGGGTGCCGAGGTCGTCCCAGTACTGCGCGGTGATCAGCATCGAGCTGACCACGACGATGACACCACCGAGGTAGCCCAGTGCCTCGACGGCGAGGGACGACGACTGCCGGACCGGAGCCGGGATGGTCACCACGGTCCGCGCTGCGACGGCGTTGTGCGTGCGGATCCGGTCCGCCTGGGCGGGGGTGATGAGATCGTGCCCGACCCAGTCGTCGAGCAGGTCGGTGAGCATGGCGTGCTCCGGCCGGTGAGAGGGCCGGGTGCCGTTCGGCGGCGAGGTCACGTTGGTCATGACGCACTTCCTCTCTCTTACCAGCCTCCCCCTGCCGGACCGCCGATCCATGGGGCGAAGGTCGCAGCCAGGGGGGCACATCGCCTCAGGGTTCCGGGTGCGGACGGGTGTCTGCTGGAGGTGGGCCCGTGCGGCCCGCCGCGACCCAGGTCATGGACGGAGGCGAGGACGATGCCGGCAGCACTGCCGACGAGCATGGACGCCTGGGTCGTCAGCGGTCGCGGTGGCGCCCCCGGGCGGCTGGTCCGGGAGACCCGGCCCGTCCCGGTGCCGGCACGCGGGCGAGGTGCTCGTGCGCGTGGCCGCCTGCGGGGTCTGCCGCACCGACCTCCACCTGGCCGACGGGGACCTCCCGCCACGTCGCCCCCGGACCACGCCCGGCCACGAGGTCGTCGGCGAGGTCGTCGGCCTCGGGCCCGGGGCCGGCCGCTTCGCCCCGGGCGAGCGGCTGGGCATCGCCTGGCTGCGGCGTACCTGCGGGCGCTGCCGGGCCTGCCGCACCGGGCGCGAGAACCTCTGCCGGGGCTCGGAGTACACCGGGTGGGACGCCGACGGCGGGTTCGCGGAGTACGCCGTGGTGCCCGAGGCGTTCGCCTACCGGCTGCCGGCCGAGCTCCCCGACGCCGAGGCGGCACCGCTGCTCTGCTCGGGCATCATCGGCTACCGCGCGCTGCGGCGGGCCGCAGCTGCCCCCCGGCGGACGGCTGGGCATCTACGGGTTCGGGGCCAGCGCCCACCTGACCGCCCAGATCGCCCTCGCCGAGGGCGCCGAGGTGCACGTGCTGACCCGCGACGAGTCCGCCCGCGCCCTGGCCCTCGAGCTCGGCGCCGCCTCGGTGGGCCCGGCCGACGGGATGCCGCCCGTCCCGCTGGACGGCGGCCGATCCTGTTCGCCCCGGTGGGGGACCTGGTGCCGGTGGCGCTCGCGGCCCTCGACCAGGGTGGGACCCTGGCCGTGGCCGGCATCCACCTCACCGACATCCCGGTCCTGGACTACCAGCGGCACCTGTTCCGTGAGCGCACCCTCACCAGCGTCACGGCCAACACCCGGGCGGACGGGGAGGACCTGTTCCGGCTGGCCGGCCGGCTGGGCGTCCGCGCCCGGGTCACGACGTACCCCTTCGACCAGGCCGACCGGGCGCTGGACGACCTGGCGGTCGGCGCGGTCACCGGGGCCGCGGTCCTGACCGTCGGCCCGGGAGCGGGAGAGCCGGCCGCGCGGGCGACGCCATGACCGGCCTCACCACCGCGGAGGCGGAGCGGCGGCTCGCGGAGCGGGGGCCGAACCGGCCACCGGAGCCGCGGCCCCGACCACTGCGGGCGCGCGTGTGGTCGCAGGTGCGCGACCCGATGATCCTGCTGCTGCTCGCGGCCGGGAGTGCTCACCGCCGCGCTGCACGAGACGGCCAACACGGCCATCATCGCCGCGGTCGTCGTCTTCAACACGCTCACCGGTGTGGTGCAGGAGGTGCGGGCCGACCATGCCGTCGCCGCGCTGGCCGACCTCACGCCGGCGACGTCGCAGGTACGTCGCGACGGCGTGGTGACCACGGTGCCGGCCGAGGACCTGGTCCCCGGCGACGAGGTGCTGCTGGCGGCCGGCGACCTGGTGCCCGGGGACGGGGAGCTGACCACCGCCCGCGACCTCGAGGTCGACGAGTCGACGATGACGGGGGAGTCCCTGCCGGTGCCGCGGGCCTCCGGCGACCCGGTCACCGGCGGCACGCTGGTCACGCGCGGCCGCGGCGTCGTCACCCTCACCCGCACCGGACCCGACAGCGGCCTGGGCCGGCTGGCGGCGCTGATCGACGCGGCACCCGTGCGCGCCACGCCGCTGCAGACCCGGCTCACCCAGGTGAGCAGGGTCCTGGTCGTCCTCGTGGTGGCGCTGACCGCGGTGGTCGTCGTCATCGGGCTGGCCCAGGGCCGGTCGCTCGCCGACATGGCGGTCCTGGGGGTCAGCCTGGCCGTGGCCGCCGTACCCGAGTCGCTCCCGGCGGTGGTGGCGGTCGCGCTCGCGCTCGGCGCCCACCGCATGGCGGCGCGCAAGGCGGTGGTCCGCCGGCTGCCCGCGGTCGAGACGCTCGGCTCGGTCACCGTCATCGCGACGGACAAGACCGGGACCATCACCCAGGGGCGGATGGTCGCCGAGCGCGTCTGGACCCCCGACGCGGACCACGTCCTCGACGGGGACGGTGACCTCGCCGTGGGGCCGGGCGTCGCCCGGCTGCTGCGCGACGTGGTGCTGTGCAACGACGCCCGCCTCCCCGGCCCGGCGGGCGACGGCCCCTCCCTGGGGGACCCGCTCGAGGTCGCCCTGCTCGTCCTCGCGGACCGCGCCGGCCAGGCGCCGGAGGACGTGGAGCAAGTCGTGGCCACGGACCGGCGAGGAGGCCTTCGACGCCGCCACCCGGCGGATGGTGACCACCCACCGTGCCGCCGACGGCGGGGAGCTCACCGTCTGCAAGGGCGCCCCGGAGGTGGTGCTCGCCCTCGTCGCGCCCGGTCCCGACGTACGTCGTGCGGCCGCCGAGGCCGACGAGCTCGCGGGCGAGGGGTACCGCGTGATCGCCGTCGCCGACCGGGACGACGCGCGCGGGGGAGCCGGGCGAGGGGTACACGCTGGCCGGCCTGGTCGCCATCGACGACCCGCCCCGGTCCCACGCCGCGGCCGTGGTGGCGGCGTGCCGGCGGGCCGGCATCCGTCTCGTGCTCGTGACCGGTGACCATCCCGGCACCGCCCGCGCCATCGCGGCGCGCGTGGGCATCGGCGGCGGGGCCGGGGTGCACGCGACGGGATCGACCGTCGCGGAGTCGGTCTACGCCCGCGTCCGCCCGGAGCAGAAGGTCGAGATCGTCGAGGCGCTCCAGGGGCAGGGCGAGGTCGTGGCGATGCTCGGGGACGGCGTCAACGACGCCCCCGCGCTGCGCCGCGCCGACATCGGGGTGGCGGCCGGCCTCGGGGGCACCGAGGTCGCGCGGCAGGCGGCGGACATGGTGCTGCTCGACGACGACCTGTCCACGGTGGTGGCCGCGGTCGAGGAGGGACGGCGCATCTACGCCAACATCCGGGCCTTCCTGCTGTACGCCGTGTCCGGCGGCCTGGCCGAGGTGGCCGTGATGCTGGCCGGTCCGGTCGTGGGCATCGCCCAGCCGCTGCTGGCCGCCCAGATCCTCTGGATCAACCTGCTGACGCACGGGCTGACCGGGGTGGCCTTCGGCTCCGAGCCGGCCGACCCGCGCGAGATGTCGCGGCCCCCGCGCCCGCCCGCGCAGTCGGTGTTCACCCCGCGGTTCAGCACCCACCTCGTCATCGCCTCGGTCGTCCTCACGGTGATGGCACTGCTGGTGGGCGGTGGCGTGCCCGGACCCGTCGAGGACCAGCGCACGGCGGTCTTCCTGACCCTCGGCCTGGGCCAGCTGGCGGTGGCGTGGGGCATCCGGTCGCGTCCCGCGCACACCGAGGGACACCGGCCGGTGTCCTGGTGGGGGCTCCGGCAGGCGGTGCTCGGCGCGGCCGTCCTGATGCTGCTGGGGACCGTGCTGGTCCCGCTCCAGGCGCTGCTCGGCACCTCCGCCCCGAGCGCCGCGGTCGTCGGGGTCGCCGTCGCTCGCGGCCTGCGTGCCGGGTGTGGTCATGCGGGTCGTGGTCAACCGGGAGCGCGAGCGCGACCACGTCCTGGTCTGACGCGGACCCCGGGACCTTCGACCCTGCACCCCGGGCAAAGGCCTCTGCCCGCGGTCGAGCAGACGCACGGGCACCGTGGACGCATGGAATCCCCCGTCACGCGGGCCCCCACCAGCCCGCACCACGTCGCGCGGTACGTCGCGGAAACACTCGTCGCGCTCCTCGTCGTGGGCTCGGTGGTCGGTCTCGGGGTGGGGTTCGTCCTCACCAAGGTGGTGGACCTGCTGCTCCACCTCGTCTGAGCGCGAGTTCACCCGAGCCGGGCGAGGCGAGGGGTACCCGGCCTCGGGATGCTGGACGCTCCTGCACCACGGCGAAGGGAGAGTGCAGCATGGCCGATCTCACGAGCACGCGCACCAGGAGCGACCTGATCATCGGGGGCCTCGTGGTGCTGGCGAGCCTGGTCATCCTGGCCAACGCGGCGGTCGCCACGACGGTCTCGGTCAAGTTCCTCGGCTGGATCCTCTTCACCGTCGGCGTGGTGCTGCTGGTCGGGGCGCTCGTCTCGATCGGCAAGGACGGCTTCTGGGGCGCGGCCATCGGCGGCGGGCTCGCGACCGCGCTCGGGGTCGGGCTTCCTGCGCAACACCGAGCGGGGCGCCGTCACGCTGACCCTCATCGCCGGCATGATGTTCCTGTTCTCGGGCCTGGCCCGGCTGGCGATCGCCTACCAGCTGCCGGTGGCACGGGTGCCGATGCTGATCAGCGGCGGCATCGCCACGCTGCTCGGCCTCGTCGTGCTGTTCAACCTCTTCGACGCCTCGGACAACTTCCTGGGCCTGATCATCGGGATCGAGCTGCTGTTCGAGGGTCTGGCGATCATGATCGTCGGCCGGACGGGGCTGACCGGCCACCTCAACACGACGTACGAGGGTTAGCCGGCGCCGCGATCACGCCTCCTGCTCGCCCAGCACCTGCTGGGCGATGCGGAAGGCCGTGTTGGCGTCCGGGACGCCGCAGTAGATCGCGGTCTGCAGCAGCAGCTCGCGGATCTCGTCGACGGTCACCCCGTTGGTGATCGCCGCGCGCAGGTGCATCGCGAGCTCCTCGTGGTGGCCGCGGGCGACGAGGGCGGTCAGCGTCACCAGGGAGCGGCTGCGCCGGTCGAGCCCGGGCCGGGTCCAGATGCCGCCCCAGGCGTACTCGGTGATGAACTCCTGGAAGTCGCGGGTCAGGTCGGTGGCGCCCGCGGTGGCGCGGTCCACGTGGTCGGTGCCGAGCACCTCCCGGCGTACCTCCATGCCGGCGGCGCGGACCTCGGCGACGGTGAGGTGGTCCCGGTGCGGCGGCCCGCCCAGGAAGTGCTGGCGGAGCAGGCCGGCCACCTCGACCGGGGCCTCGGCCGGGGCCAGGTGACCGACGCCCTCGAGCTCCACGAAGTGCCCGGACCGGACGCCGTCCGCGATCTCCCTCAGGCCGGCCGGCGGGGTCGGCTGGTCGGCGGAGCCGGCGATCGCGAGGACGGGGGTGGCGATCTCGCCGAGCCGGTGGCGTACGTCGAACTCCGCGAGCGCGGCGCAGACCGCGATGTACCCGCCGTCCTCGGCGTCCTGCAGGTCGTGCAGCAGGGCGGAGCCGAGGGCGGGGTCGCGCTCGAGGAAGGCCGGCCCGAACCAGCGCTGGGCGGAGCCCGAGACCATCACCGGGCGTGCCGGAGGCACGGACCTGCTCGATCCGGTCGAGCCAGCCCTGGCGCTCGCCGATCTTCGCGCCGGTGCAGGCCAGCGCCGCCGCCGCGACCCGGTCGGGGACGTCGAGCAGCAGCTGCAGCCCGACGGCACCGCCGACGGAGTCACCGGCGTAGCAGAACGCGCTGCCCTCGTCGCCGCGCTGGGCCTGGATCTCCGTGACCACCGCGAGCACGCCCGCGGCGAGCTCGGCCATCGTGAACGGCTCCTCGGGCACCGACCGGTTGTGGCCGTGACCCGGGAGGTCCCAGGCGACCACGTCGAAGGCGTCGGTGAGGCCCCGCGCGCAGGTGGACCAGAGGTTGGTGGCCGACGTGCCGAGCGAGGGCCCGAGGACCAGCAGCGGCAGCTCGGCACGCCGGGCGGCGCCGGTCAGGCGGACGGCGGTGATGTGGGGCGTCATCCGGTCTCCTCGGTCTCGCGTCGGCTGCGCGCCCGGTCGAGGACGGCCTCGACCAGGCGGTCGGTGGTGCCGCGGTAGTCGTCCGCGGCCGGGTGGCCGGCCACCTCGGCCATGCTGCGCTGCTCGGACAGCACGGCGTCGCCGGCGGCCGCCAGGGTGGCGGCCATCCGGTCGGCGTGCACCTCCAGCCCGGCCAGCAGGTCGGTGACCTGCGCGCCGGCGACGACCGTACGGCGTACCAGCGTGCGCAGCGTCGCCCACTCGGCGTGCCACGCGCCGTCCGGGCGCTGGTCGACCGCGGAGGCGGCGGCGAGGTGGAGGGTGGCCGCCAGCTGGGGGGTGGTGAGCGCGGCCCGCCGGACCAGCACCGACAGCACCGGGTTGGCCTTGTGCGGCATGGTCGACGAGCCTCCGCCGGCTGCCCTCGGCGAGCTCGCCGATCTCCGGGCGGCCGAGGGTGAGCACGTCGCCGGCGAGGTGTCCCCAGGCGTCCGTGCAGGTGACCAGGGCGTCGCCGGCACGGGTGAGCGGGGACCGGGTGGTGTGCCACGGGAGCGCGGGCGCGAGGCCGAGCCCGGCGGCCGTGAGGTCGGCCGCCTCGGACGCCAGCCGGACGGCCTCCCCGGTGGAGGCGGCCAGCTCGACGGTCGCCGCCT
Organism: uncultured Actinomycetota bacterium; assembly: GCA_963721775.1. GTDB lineage: Bacteria > Actinomycetota > Actinomycetes > Propionibacteriales > Nocardioidaceae > Nocardioides. The sequence continues at coordinate 169,720 of CAVRMH010000035.1, forward strand.
GCGTCCCGGCGGCGCCACCGACCTGGACGGGCAGGCGCACCGCGTCGACGGCGTCGGCGGCGTCGAGCACGCCGGTCAGCCAGGTGGCCGCGGTGAGCGCGAAGGTGGTGGGTACGGCGTGCTGGGTCAGCGTGCGGGCCACCATCGGCGTGTCCCGGTGCGCCTCGACCAGCGGCGACGAGTGCCTCCGCCTGGGCCCCGAGCGAGGCGGTGACCGCGGCCAGGCCGTCGCGCAGGCAGAGCACCAGCGCCGTGTCGACGACGTCCTGGCTGGTCAGCCCGCGGTGCAGCCAGGTGGCCGCCACCGGGTTCCGCGGCTCGCACGCGCCGGCGCAGGAGGGCCACCAGCGGGGCGGCCGGGTTGCCGGTGGACTCGGCCGCGGCGGCGATCCCGGCGAGGTCGTCGGGCCCGACGAGGCCGCTCAGGTCGTCACTTCGCCTCGGCCGGCGCCACGCCCGTGGCGACCAGCGCGCCCAGCCACGCGGCCTCGACGGCGACCATCGCGTCGAGGAACGCGCCCTCGCCGAACACGTCGCCGGCGCGGTCGTCGCCGGGCCAGTAGAGATCACCCATGGAGTCAGTCTTGCGGATGGGCGAGGAAGACGGTCTCGCCCGCGCCCTGCAGGTGCACGTCGAAGCGGAAGCCCTGCTCGTCGGCGACGGCGACCAGGGTCGCCCGACGCTCGGGGTCGACACCGGAGAGCAGCGCGTCGCCGGCGAGCGCGGCGTCGTCGCCGGGCAGGTAGGCCCGGGTGAACAGCCGGTTCAGCAGGCCGCGGGCGAAGACGATGACCGCGAAGAACGGCGCCGCTCCCGGCACGGTCGCCCCGGGGGCCACGGTCGAGAAGGAGTAGTGGCCGGTGGCGTCGGTCGCCGCACGGCCGAAGCCGGTGAACGTGAACCCGTCGCGGTGCAGCGCGCCCGGCTCGCGGGGGATCCGGCCGTCGGCGTCGGGCTGCCAGATCTCGAGCAGCGCGTCCGGCACCGGTGCCCCGGCGCCGTCGTACACGTGGCCGTGCAGGCGGATCGCGTCGGCCCGGCCCGGCGGGACCAGCTCGTGGCCGGCGTCGTACGGCAGGGCGAAGTGGAAGAACGGCCCGACGGTCTGGCCGGGCGTGGGGGAGAGGTCCCCGGGCGTGCGGCTCATGCGTGGCCCTCCGTGTCCTGCTCCATCACGGTGCGGTGGCTGCCGGTGAGCACGATGTCCCAGCGGTAGCCGGTGCACCACTCGTGCTGGGTGACGTCGTGGTCGTACGTCGCGACGAGGCGCTCGCGGGCGCGCGGGTCGACGATCGCCTGGTAGATCGGGTCGAGCGCGAACAACGGGTCGCCCGGGAAGTACATCTGGGTGACCATCCGCTGGGTGAACTCGGTGCCGAACAGCGAGAAGTGGATGTGCGCCGGGCGCCAGGCGTTGCGGTGGTTCTTCCACGGGTAGGGGCCGGGCTTGATGGTGGTGAACCGGTAGGTGCCGTCGCCGTCGGTCAGGCACCGGCCGACCCCGGTGAAGTTCGGGTCGATCGGCGCGGGGTGCTGGTCGCGCTTGTGGATGTAGCGGCCACCGGCGTTCGCCTGCCAGATCTCCACCAGCTGGTGGCGGACCGGCCGGCCGTCGCCGTCGAGGACCCGGCCGGTGACGACCATCCGCTCGCCGATCGGCTCGCCGTGGTGCTGGATGGTGAGGTCGGACTCGAGCGCCCCGACGTCCTGGTGCCCGAAGGCCGGCGCCCACAGCTCGATCCCCTCGGGGTCGGCGTGGTGCAGGTCCTTGGTCGGGTGGCGCAGGAGGCTGCTGCGGTACGGCGGGTAGTCGAGCCGCGGCTGGGTCTCCTCGGTGCCCGCGGCGTCGTACGCCGTGGCGATGTCGGCGATCTCCGCGTCGATGGCGCCCTGCGACGCGGCGGCGTCGTCGGGCCCGGCGGCGGTGGCGGTGGTGGTCTCGGTCACGGCACGAAGGTACGGCCTGTCCGATCGTCCTGGCTCGTCCCCGTTTCCACTGGGCGGAAACGACGATCGGTGCGAGGATGCGGCCATGGCCGGCAACACCTCCCGCCCCGGGGCGAGCGTCACCAGTCGCGTGCTCGCGCTGCTGGCGGCGTACGACGAGGAGCACCGCCGGCTCACCCTGACCGAGCTGGCCGAGCGCGCCGGGCTGCCGGTGCCGACCGCGCACCGGCTCGTGGGCGAGCTGGTCGAGTGGGGCGCGCTGAGCCGCGACGCCGCCGGTCGCTACGTGGTCGGGCGCCGGCTGTGGGACGTCGGGATGCTGGCGCCCGTGCAGACCGGGCTGCGACAGCTCGCCTCGCCGCACCTCCACGACCTGTACGGCGCCACCCTGGCCACGGTCCACCTCGCCGTCCGGGACGGGACCGAGGTGCTCTACCTCGACCGGCTGGCCGGGAACGCCTCGGTCCCGGTCGTCAGCCAGGTCGGCTCGCGGCTGCCGCTGCACTCCACCGGCGTGGGGAAGGTCCTGCTCGCGCACGCACCGCCCGACGTCCAGGGTGCCGTGCTCGCGAACCTGACCCGGATCACGCCGTACACGATCACCCAGCCGGGGACGCTGCGCCGCCAGCTCGGCCGGATCCTCAAGGAGGACTACGCGACGACCGTGGAGGAGATGAGCCTGGGTGCCTGCTCGGTCGCCGTCCCCGTCCGGGCCGGCTCCCGGGTCGCCGCGGCGCTCGGCATCGTGGTGCCGTCGATGAAGAACGACCGGCCACGACTGGTGGCCGCACTCCAGGTCGCGGCCCGCGGGATCGGACGGTCGCTCGTCGACGTTCCGTCCAGCGGAAGCCGGGCGTAGGCGAACCCCGTCGCGAGGGGCTTCACTGCACCCCATGACGTCGCCCTCCCGCGACCTGCGCACGCAGGTCGCCATCATCGGTGCCGGTCCGGCCGGTCTGCTGCTCAGCCACCTCCTCGACGGCCTCGGTGTCGCCTCGGTCGTCGTCGAGACCCGCTCGCAGGAGTACGTCGCCGGCCGGATCCGGGCCGGCATCCTCGAGCAGTCGACGGTCGACCTCCTGCGGTCCGCCGGACTGGCCGAGCGCCTCGACCGGCTCGGTGACCGGCACCGCGGGATCTACCTGCAGTGGCCCTCGGAGAGGCACCACATCGACTTCGTCGAGCACACCGGCCGCGCCGTCTGGGTGTGGGGGCAGACCGAGGTGCAGCGCGACCTGGTCGCCGCCCGCGCGGCCGCCGGGCAGGAGATCCACTACGAGATCGGCGACACGGCCCTGCACGACCTCGAGACCGACCATCCGTCGGTGACCTTCGTCGACGCCGCGGGTACGCCGTGCCGGCTGACCGCCGACGTCGTGGTCGGCTGCGACGGCTCGTTCGGACCGAGCCGGGCGGCGGTGCCGCCCGCCGTGCGACAGACCTGGGAGAAGGTCTACCCCTACTCCTGGCTCGGCATCCTGGCCGACGTCGCGCCGTCGACCGACGAGCTGATCTACGCCTGGCACCCCGAGGGCTTCGCCCTGCACTCGATGCGGTCGGCCACCGTCTCGCGGCTCTACCTCCAGGTCCCCAGCGGCACCCCGGTCGAGGAGTGGTCCGACGACCGGATCTGGGAGGCGCTGGCCACCCGGCTCGGCCACGGCCAGGACGGATGGCAGCTCACGCCGGGCCCGATCACCGAGAAGAGCGTGCTGCCGATGCGCTCGTTCGTGCAGACCCCGATGCGGCACGGCCGGCTGTTCCTGGCCGGCGACGCGGCCCACATCGTCCCGCCGACCGGGGCCAAGGGGCTCAACCTGGCCGTCGCCGACGTCGCGCTGCTCGCGCCCGCCCTCGGTGCCCTGCTGCGCGACGGCGACCCGCGGCCGGCCGACTCCTACTCCGACGACGCGCTGCGCCGGGTCTGGCGCAGCACCCACTTCTCCTGGTGGATGACCACGATGCTGCACACCAGCGGCGACCCCTTCGACGCCCAGCTCCAGCTCGCCCAGCTCCGCTGGGTCACCTCCAGCGAGGCGGGCGCCACCGGTCTCGCCGAGAACTACGCCGGCCTGCCGATCGGCTTCTGAGGCCTGCCGGGCGACGCGTCGCCGCCGTAGCCTGACGGGCGTGGCGACGAGCGAGGAGTACCGCGCGCTGGGGGAGTCCGCCTGGTCGTGGGTGCTCGACCAGGTGTGCGGGGACGACGGCCCGTGGCTGCCCGAGGCGGTCGACGAGGACGACCGGCAGACGGCGCCCGCGCCGGACCGGGACTCGCTCTACGCCGGCATCGCCGGGCTGGCGCCCGTGCTGTCCGAGATCGAGCGACACCGGACCTGGACCGGCTACGAGCAGTCGCTCGCGCACGGGATCGCGGTCCGGCTCGCCACCCAGGCCCGCACCCGGACCGAGCGCCTCGCTGTACGACGGGCTGGCCGGCGACGCGACGGCGCTGCGGATGCTGGAGCCCGGGAGCGAGGCCGTGGCGCTCCGGCGGCTGGCCGACCTGGCCACCCCGGAGGGCTGGGAGACCCGGGTCCTCGAGCACCGCGGGGATCGTCGCCTGCCTCACCGACGTCACCGGCGGCGCGGCAGGCATCGTGATGGCCGCGGTCTGGGCGGGCGGCGAGCACGCCGCCTCCATCGCGACCACCGGCGGCGAGGCGCTCCTGGAGATCGCCGACGTCACCGGGGACGGGCTCGACTGGCCGCAGTTCCGCGACGCGTCGTCGCGGATGCCCAACTTCTCGCACGGCACCGCCGGTGTCGCCAGCGCGCTGGCGGTGGCCGGCGCGGCCCTCGACCGGGCCGACTTCGTCGACGCGGCGGTCGGGGGCGCCCGGCACCTGCTGTCGCTCGGCACGCTGGACGACGACACCGGCTTCGTGGTGCCCCACACCATCCCGCCGTCCACCCGCGACGTGGAGCCGGTGACCTGGAACTGGTGCCACGGCCCGGCCGGCACGTCGTACCTCTTCGCGGCGCTGGCGCACGCCGGCGTGACCGAGGTCGGCGGGCACGACGTCACCGACCTGCGCCGGCGCTGCCTCGACGCGGTCCTGGCCGCCGGGGTTCCGCAGCGGCTCCGCCCCGGCTTCTGGGACAACGACGGTCGCTGCTGCGGGACCGCCGGTGTGGGGGAGGCGCTGCTCGACGCCGCGCAGGACGCCCCGGAGCCGGCTCGCGCCCGGTCCCTGCTCGACGCCGCCCGGACCATGGGCGACGCCCTGGTCGAGCGTGCGGTCGTCGACGCCGACGGCGCCCGCTGGCGCTTCGTCGAGCACCGCCGGGAACCGCCGCTGCTGCCGCCGGGCACCTCGTGGATGCAGGGTGCGGCCGGGATCGCGGCGTACCTCCTCCGGCTCTCCCGGGTGGTCGACGGCGGGCCCGCCGCTCCGGTGGTCGACCGCCCCGACCAGTGGTGGGCCGTGCCGGCCGGCGTGCGGACCGTGCACACCGCCGGGTAGCCGGTCAGGCGGGGAGCACGAGGTCCCGGCGACGGAACGCCAGGAGGCCGACGGCGGCCAGGGCGCAGCAGACGCCGAGCAGGACGATCAGCGGAGCGGCGGTGACCTCGGCCGCCGGTGCCTTCGGCACGTGGGTGAACGGGGACAGGTCCTGCACCCAGGCGGGGAGGCCGAGGGCCGGGCCGAACAGCGGGCCGACCATCAGCACCGCGAGCAGCAGGGACCAGGAGACGGCACCGGCCCAGCGCGGAACCAGCCCGGTCACGGCGACGACGACGGCACCGACCAGCAGCGCGGCCGGCAGCTGGGCCAGGCCGGCCGCGGCGAGGTCGCGCACCCGGCGCCGCGGTGTCGCCGAGCACCATGCCGGCGGTGATGCCGATCGCGACGGTGAAGACGAGGACGAGCACGACGCAGCCGGCCGCGGCGTTGGCGACGTGGCCGAGCACCCAGCGGGTGCGCGTGACGCCGGTGGCCAGGACCGGCTCGGCGGTGCCCTCGGCCTCGTCCGCCCGCAGCCGGAGCAGGATCTGGACCGCGTAGATCGCGGTGGCCATGCCGCCCATCCCGACCATCGAGGTCAGGAACGCGTCGACGATGGACCCGGTGCCGCCCATGGTCGTGTAGTACTCCAACGCATCGCCCCGGACGTCCTGGATCTCCTTGCTCATGGCGCCGAAGATCAGCCCGAAGCCCAGCATGCCGGCCGCCCAGCCGAGCAGCGCCGCCCGCTGCAGCCTCCAGACCAGGCCGACCTGGCTGAGCAGGGTGGGCGAGGCGTGGGCGTCGCCCTGCCGGCCCGGCCACAGGCCGCCACCGACGTCCCGCCGGGCGACGAGGAGCGCGGCCGACCGCGACCAGGGCGGTGCCGAGGGCGACGGCGAGCCCGAGCGGCCACCAGTGGTCCCCGCCGAACGGCCGCATCTGCTGCCCCCACCCGATCGGGGAGAGCCACGACGGCCACGCACTGCTCACCCGCAGGGCATCGCTGTCCGGGGTGCCCAGCATGTTCCCGATCCCGCTGAGCAGGAACGAGACGCCGAGCACGGCTCCGGCCGTCCCGATCGCGCCGCGGGCGGTCGAGGCGAGCTGCGAGGTGGTCGCCGCGACCCCCACGAAGGCCAGCCCGACAGCCGCGACCGCCGCCCCGGCGGTGAACGACCCCGCGGCCGGCTGGCCGTTGACGAACATGGCCAGTCCGAGCGTCACGGCGAGCACGAGGTTCGCCCCCACCGCGACGGTGACGGCGGCGGCCAGGGCGGCGTACCGCCCGACCACCGTGGCGCCGAGCATCTCCGCCCGGCCGAGCTCCTCGTCCTGGCGCGTGTGGCGCACGACCGTCAGCGTGCTCATCAGTCCGGCCAGCACCGCGAGCGAGACGTAGTCGCGCACCAGCGTCGCTCCGCCGACGCTCGGCCCGGAGGTGAGTCCGAGCATCCGCAGCCCCGGGTTGACCGTGGACAGCTCCGCCTCCTGGTTGACGTCGAGCTCGGTCCGGAGCGAGTCGACGAACATCGCGGTGGTCACCCCGAGGAACACCGTCAGGCCCAGGATCCAGGCCGGCAGGGTCACCCGGTCCCGACGCAGGGCCAGCCGGGTCAGCCGCACGGTGCCGGTCAGCCCGGTCATCGCGACCGCGCCACCTCGGCGGCGGCCGGTGCCACCCCGTCACCGTAGTGCCGCAGGAAGAGCTCCTCGAGGGTCGGGGGAGAGCTGGTCAGGGACCGCAGGTCGTACTCCACGAGGTGCCGCATGACCCGGTTGAGGTCGCCCTGGTCGACGCTGAACCGCACGCGGTCCGCCTCGACGGACACGTCGTGCACGCCCGGCACGCCGCGCAGGCCGTCCACCGGCCGCGCCGTCTCCACGACGACCGTCGTGCGGGTCAGGTGCCGCAGCTCCTCGAAGGTGCCGGACTCGGCGGCCCGGCCGTCCCGGATGATCGTCACGCGGTCGCACAGCGCCTCGACCTCGGAGAGGATGTGGCTCGACAGCAGCACCGTCGCCCCCCGCGCGCGCACCTCGCGGACCACCTCCTGGAACACGGTCTCCATCAGCGGGTCCAGGCCCGAGGTCGGCTCGTCCATGAGGTAGAGCTCGACGTCGGAGGAGAGCGCCGCGACGAGGGCGACCTTCTGGCGGTTGCCCTTGGAGTAGGCGCGGCACTGCTTCGTCGGGTCGAGCTGGAAGCGGTCCAGGAGGTCGGCACGGCGGGGCGCGTCGAGCCCGCCGCGCAGGGAGGCGAGCAGGTCGATCACCTCGCCGCCGGTGAGGTTCGGCCAGAGGTTGACCTCACCGGGGACGTAGGCCAGCCGCCGGTGCAGGTCGGCCGTGTCGTGCCACGGGTCGCCGCCGAGCAGGCGGACCTCCCCGCCGCTGCGGCGCAGCAGGCCGAGCAGGATGCGGATCGTCGTGGTCTTGCCGGCACCGTTCGGACCGAGGAAGCCGTGCACCTCGCCGGTGAGGACGGACAGGTCGAGCCCGGCCAGGGCCTTCGTCGTACCGAAGTCCTTGGTCAGACCGGTCGCCGAGATCGCCGCCGTCACGGGTGCCACGTCTCCGAGCGTCGTCGTCGGAGCGGTACGCCGCCAGTGCCGAACCACCCGCGGAGCCGGGCCCGAGGTCCCGGGGAGGTGAGCTCAGGAGGCGCGCGCCGCGGCGGCCCTCCACCGGCTGGGCGGCACACCGTGTGCCCGCTTGAAGGCCCGGCTGAACGCCTCCTCCGATTCGTACCCCACGCGCCGGGCGACCGCGCCCACGCCGAGGTCGGCACGCTCGAGCAGTCCGCGTGCGATGTGCATGCGCCAGTCGGTGAGGTAGCGGATCGGTGGCATCGCCAGGACCGTCCGGAAGCGCTCGTCGAGCATCGACACCGAGACGTGCGAGGCCGCCGCGAGCTCGGCCACCGTCCACTTCCGCGACGGTGCGGCGTGGATGCGGGCCATGGCCGGTGCCATCACCGGGTCGCGGAGCGCCCGCAGCCAGCCGTGCTCGGCCGCGGGGGCGTGTGCCAGGTGCAGCTTGAGCACCTCGATCAGCAGCAGCTGCGGGACCTGGGTGGGAGCCTCGATGCGATCGGCAGCCACCTGCGAGGTCTGCTGCAGCGCGTAGTCGATGCTGGCCGTGACGAACGCCCGCGCGGAGCCGGCGGGCGGGCTGACCACGAAGACCGGCGGCAGCGCCCGCAGCCGGCGGTCGAAGAGCGGATCGTCGGAGAGCAGGTACCCACAGATCACGTTGGTGACGTCGCCTCCCGCGCCGTACCGGATGACCGGCATCTCCGCCCACGGCGGCGGTGAGACAAGGCTGGCCGCGGACACCAGCTCGGCGTCGTTCGTGCCGCCCATCCTGTGGTCGTCGCCGTAGGGCAGCACGATGACGTCGCCGGGCTCGGCCCACAGCCGGTCCTGGCCGTCCACCTCGACCCAGCAGCGGCCCGTCGCCACCACGTGGAAGAGGATCGCGCGGGCGGCACCCGGCACCAGCAGGGACACGAGGTCTCCCGCCGGGTAGGACTCATAGGCCCAGTTCTCGGTGTACTCGCCGCGGAGGAAGATCGCCCCCCGCACCCGGAGCCCGTCCAGGGCTTTCGAGAGAGCCGGGGTGGGGTCCTGGTCAGGTACGCCGGGGACGTGGTCATGGCCCGCAGGCCGCCGCGACATGAGACTCATGGTGTCACATCAACCGATACCGAAAGAGACACCGAAATGCCGCTCTACATGGACATCCACGAGACCATCCCCGCCGGCACGACCGCCGCAGACGTGGCTGGTGCGCACGCGGCCGACCTCGGCGTCCAGGCCAAGTACGGCGTGGACTACCGCAGCTACTGGGTCGACGAGGCCCGGGGGAAGGTCTTCTGCCTCGTCGAGGCACCCAGCACGGAGGCTGCCGCCGCCGTGCACCGCGAGGCGCACGGCCTGCTCGCCGACCACATCCACGAGGTGATCGCGGGGGAGTGACCCGCCCGGTGGCGCGCGGCTCTGGCAGCATGGGCCCGTGGCCTCGCACCCGACCGCGCGCCACCTCCAGCGCGCCAAGGACCTCGCCGACGCCCGGTTCGCCGAGCCACTCTCCGTGGCCGACCTGGCGCACGCCGCCGGCCTCTCTCCGTCCCACTTCAGCCGGGAGTTCCGTCGCGCCTTCGGGGAGAGCCCGCACGTCTACCTGCTCACCCGCCGCCTCGAGCGGGCCGCGTCGATGCTGCAGAGGACCGACCACTCGGTCGCCGACATCTGCGTCGCGGTCGGCCTGTCGAGTGTCGGTTCGTTCACGACGACGTTCACCCGGGTCTACGGGAAGTCACCGACCGCCTACCGCGCGGAGGCGCCGCCCGCGTCGGCGTACGCCATCGTCCCGGCCTGCGTGGTGCGCGCCTACGGCCGTCCGCAGAACCGCACGTTTCGAGAAGACGCCGACCCGGGCTGATCCCTAGCGTCGTGTCATCGACATCGACGAACCACAGGGAGGCACCACGATGTTCCGCGTCGGCAACGCACAGGTCTGGGTCCACGACCAGGACGAGGCGCTCGAGTTCTACACCACGAAGCTGGGCATGGAGGTCCGCTCGGACGTGACCCTGCCGGAGATGGGCGGCTTCCGCTGGCTGACGGTGGGTCCGGTCGGCCAGGACGACTTCGCGATCGTGCTGATGGCGGTCCCCGGTCCGCCCGTGTACGACGCGGAGACCTCCGAGCAGATCCGCACGCTCCTCGCCAAGGGCGGGACCAGCACGGTCTTCCTGGTCACCGACGACTGCCAGAAGGACTACGAGGACCTCGCCTCGCGTGGGGTGGAGTTCCAGGAGACGCCCGAGGAGCGGCCCTACGGCATCGACGCCGGGTTCCGCGACCCGTCGGGCAACAACTTCCGGCTCACCGAGGTGAACGACCTCGCCTGACCGGCGGCGCGCTCGTGGCGTCGTCAACGCTGTCGACGACGCTCAGGGCGTGGTCCATGCGGGTCAGCAGCATCAGACGGCGGACGCGACGCGAGGGGTTGGCCACGGTGAGCGAGCCGCCGCGCAGCCGCGTGAGCCGGGCCCAGCGAGCCAGCCCTCCCAGGCCTGAGGCGTCGATGAACGTCACCTCGCCGAGATCGAGGACGACGTCGGGCCCGACGACGGACAGCACCGACGACAGCGTGGGCAGGCTGGCCGACTCGAGCTCACCGGTGACGCAGACGACGGTCCACGGGCCGACGTGGCGGATCGCGACCGCAAAGCGGTACGCGGAGGCCTGTGAGACAGGCGCGGGAGGGGGCATGGGAGGGGACCGGAGGTTCAGTACGTTCATGGCATCCAACTCTGCTCGACGACGATCGTCAGCAAGGTCTGGGCCAACGCAACACCTCCACCATGCGCCCTCGCGCTGGCAGAGTCCATGGCCCATCCACGGGTCTAGCGCCCACCCGCTCGTCGCTCTCGGAGCGCGTACAGTGAGGGAGCCGAGGAATCCACAGCCGGCGTGCACGCCGGCGTTTCGAGGCAGCTCTCCCTGACCATGCCGGGCCCCATGCCGGCAGGACGGACCGCATGCCGCCTGGCCCCACGTCCCTCGCCCTACGTCCCTCCGTCCTGGCCGCGCCGGTCCCCGAGCCGCACCGGCCCTGCCTGCGCACCGTCATCCGGCGGGTGTCGCTGAGCCTGCTCATCGCCTGCGTCGTCCCCGCGGTGCTCTTCTACGCGACCTTCGCCCTGGCCGGCATCTGGACGGCGATCGCCGTCGCGCTGACCTGGTCCTACGGCGCGATCGGCTTCCGCGCGCTCACGCGGCGGCGTACGTCGGGGTTGCTGGTCCTCACGGCGCTGCTGCTGACCGGGCGTACGGCGATCGCGCTGGCGACCGACAGCACGTTCCTCTACTTCCTCCAGCCGATCATCAGCGACGGGATCGTCGCGACCGCCTTCCTGCTGTCGCTGGCCACCGCCCGGCCGATGGTCGCCCGGCTGGCCGGGGACTTCTACCCGATGGACCACGAGCTTCTCGATGCGTCCGGGCGTCCGGCGCCTGTTCCGCAACCTCACTGCGATGTGGGCACTGCTGGGCCTGGGCAAGGCGTTGATGACGCTGTGGCTGCTGCAGTCGCAGTCGCTGGCCACCTTCGTGCTGGTCAAGAGCGTCTCCGTGCTGGTCATCAACCTGACCGCGGCGGCCGCCACGATCGCCCTGGCCGCCCTCGTGGCGCGGCGTGAGGGGCTGCTCGGCCCGGTGCCGCAGCCGGTCCCGATCCTGGTGTGACCCGTCGGCCGTGAGGCCTAGAGTCGGGCCATGGCCCTCCTGCACAAGGCGACCCTGACCCCCTCCAAGGCCGAGCTGATGAACGCCTGGCTCGCCGGCCGCCCGTGGCTGCCCGCGACCGGAGACGCGCGCCCGGTCGCGGCGTACCGCTTCGACGACCCCGAGGGCGAGGTCGGCATCGAGACCGCCCTGCTCCAGACTGCCGACGGGTCCGTCGTGCAGGTGCCGCTGACCTACCGCGGCGCCCCGCTGGACGGCGCCGATGCCGCCCTGATCGGTACGACGGAGCACTCCGTGCTCGGCACCCGGTGGGTGTACGACGGGTGCGGCGACCCGGTCTGGGCGACGGCGTTCGCGACCGCCGTGCTGACCGGCGGCACGCAGGCCGAGCAGTACTTCGAGGTGGACGGTCGACGCGAGGTGCGCGAGCCGTCCGCCACCGTGCACGGCAGCGGGACACCCCGCACCGCGGTGCCGGCGATCGACGCGATCACCCAGAAGGACGACGGTCCAGCCACCGTGGTCCGAGCCGGGGGAGTCGAGCTGGTCGTGGTCCGCGTCGTGGGTGCCGACATCGACGCCGAGCAGACCCTCACCGGCCGGTGGGGCGACAGCGGGCTCGCCGTGCTGGGCGGAGTCCGCCGGGCCTGAGTGAGGCCGAACGACTCAAGACAGGCCGCATCGCATCGTCCTAGCCTGCTCGGGTGGACACCCCGTGGGAGGTTGTCGAGTCCGGTCCCGTCGGCGCCGAGCGGACTGCGCTGTTGCTTCCCGGCGGGATGTGCAGCGCCCGCTCGTATGCAGAGGTGATGGCCGAGCCCGCGGTGGCCGGCGCCCGCCTGGTCGCGGCCACCATGCCCGGCCATGCCGGTGCACGGGCTCCGCACGACTTCAGCGTCGAGGAGTACGCGCGGATCACCGCCGAGCTCGCCCAGGAGGTGGGGGCCGATGTGGTCGTCGGCTTCAGCATGGGCGCCACGGTGGCGTACGAGATGGCGGTGACGGGCGTGTTCGGAGGACCGGTCGTGCTGCTGGGGGTCAGCCTGTCCGAGGCCGACGAGCCCGGCTTCTTCCGGGCGATCATCCGTCTCGGCTCCGTCCTGGGGACGCTGCCCGCGGCCGTCCTCAAGAAGGGCGCGGCGTCCATGGTCAAGCACGCGGCGGTACCGCCCGAGCGCCAGGAGGAGCTGCGGGCCGACTTCGCCCGGAACAGCACCCGCGACATGCGGCGGGGTCTGCAGGCGTACCTGCGCTGGCTGCACCGTGACGACGACCCCGCGCGGCGGCTCTGCGAAGCCGGCACGCCAGCGTGGGTGGTGCACGCCGAGAAGGGTGACGGCGGGCTGACCCAGCACGAGCGGGCGGTGCTCGAGGCGTGTCCTCGCGTTCGGGTCGTGACGGTGCCGGGACAGGTCTTCTTCCTGCCCAACGAGGTGCCGGAGGTCATCGCGGACGTCATCGTCCAGGCGCTGGCGGCAGCCTGACCACGCATGCCGCACGGCGACCGCGCGCCGGGTCTCGCGCCGTACGACGAGGTCGGGCAGGGTTGGCCCTGTGACGGACCCGAAGGACTGGCTGCTGACCGCGAGCGAGCGCGGCAACCCGAGCACCCGGCTCGACGACCACCACCCCGGTGACCAGGCATGGTCGGAGGGCAACCTGGTCCGGCCGCTGATCCACGGGGCGACGTACTACGCCGAGCTGCACGAGCGGCTCGAGGCGACCCGCGAGGGCGACCTGGTCTTCTTCACCGACTGGCAGGGCGATGCCGACGAACAGCTGATCGGCGAGCCGGGCAGCGAGGTCGCCGCCGTGCTCGGCCGGGCCGACGAGCGCGGCGTCGACGTCCGCGGCCTGGTCTGGCGCTCGCACCAGGAGGCCCTGGGCTTCACCTCCGAGGAGAACCGACGCCTCGGCAAGCGGCTCCAGCGGCGCGGGGCGGAGGCGCTGCTCGACATGCGGGTGCGGTTCGGCGGCTCCCACCACCAGAAGATGCTGGTCATCCGCCACCGCGACGACCCGACCCGGGACGTCGCCTACGTCGGCGGGATCGACCTCTGCCACGCCCGGCGCGACGACGCCGACCACCACGGCGACCCGCAGGCCCAGATCCTGACGAAGGAGTACGGCGACAACCCGCCCTGGCACGACATCCAGGCCGCGATCAGCGGACCGGCCGTCTTCGACGTCGAGACCGTGTTCCGGGAGCGGTGGGAGGACCCGACGCCGCTCAGCCGCAGCCCGCTGCGCTTCGCCAAGGACCGGCTGACCGGGATGGACCTGACCCCGGACCCGCTGCCGGAGCAGGCGCCCCCGCCCCCGCCGGTCGACGGCGGCACCCACGTCGTCCAGCTGCTGCGCACCTACCCCGACCTGCGGCTCGGGCGCGACTACCCGTTCGCCAACGGCGGGGAGCGCAGCATCGCCCGCGGCTACACCAAGGCGCTCGAGCGGGCCCGGCGGCTGGTCTACGTCGAGGACCAGTACCTCTGGGGCCACCACGTCGGCGACGTCTTCACCCAGGCCCTGCGCGACCACCCCGACCTCCGGGTGATGGCCGTGGTGCCGCTGGTCCCCGACCTCGCGGGCCCGATCGGGCGTACGCCGCAGCTCCTCGGCCGGAGCCGGGCGATGCTGGAGATGTCGGCGGTGGCTCCCGACCGGGTGGCGATCTACGGCATCGAGAACCACGCGGGGACGCCGGTCTACGTGCACGCCAAGACCTGCCTGGTCGACGACACCTGGGCCTCGATCGGCTCGGACAACTTCAACCGCCGCTCGTGGACCCACGACTCCGAGCTCTCCGCGGTCGTCATCGACACCGCGGGGGAGTACGCCCGCCGGCTCCGGCTGACCCTGGCCGCCGAGCACCTGGACCGCCTGCCGGTCACGCCGGACGACCTCCTCGACACGATGGCCGACTGCGTGGACCCGGTCGGCATGTACGCCGCGTACGAACGGACGGCGGCGGCCCTGGATGCCTGGCACGACGGGGGAGAGGTGGGCCCGCGACCCCCGGGACGGCTGCGTCGGCTGCAGCCGCCCGAGCTCGGCCGGCTCACCCGGGCCCTGGCCACGGTGCCGTACCTCACCATGCACGACCCCGACGGGCGACCGCGTTCGTTGCGCCGCCGCGACGCCTTCTGAGCCCGCCGGACGGGTGCTGGACCGGACCCGTGCTTCCCGGCGTACCACCGGCACGGCAGGATTGACCCATGCAGACTGTGACCGGGTCCATGGCCGCCGAACGCCCGGGCCGCTACGCCAAGCAGCTGGCCAGCCACTGGGCGACCCGCGGCCCCGTCACCCAGGAGGACGGCGCGACCGTGCTCCGCTGGACGACGGGTCAGGTGATCAGCATGCGTCCGGTCGAGGACGCACTCGTCGTCGAGGTCTCGGTGCCCGACGACGTCGACCTCGCGCGGTTCGCCCAGGTGGTCAAGGAGCACCTCGAGCGGTTCGGCCGCCGCGACGAGCTCGACGTGGTCTGGGACGACTGACCCGAACGACTGACCAGACGGCGTGTCCGGGGGCTCAGTCGGTGCCGACCGCGGGAGCCACCTGGTCCGCCAGCAGCATCGCCACGCGCCGCTGCTCGGTCGTCGGGTAGGCGATCCGCGCGGCCGCCGTCACGACGAAGTGCCCGACCACGCGCTGGCCCCGTCGTACGACCAGCGCGACCTCCTCGTCGTACGGCAGGCCCTGCCGGTCGACGTCGACCACCCGGCCGTTGCGCGTGACGGTGCCGTCGTGGTCGAGCAGCGCCAGGCGTGCGTCGTGCACCGGCCCCGGCACGAACCGGCAGGCCTGGGCGTCGAGCACGTCGGTGATCTGGCGCGCCACGATGTCGATCAGCGCCGGTGCCGGGGTGGCTCCCTCCGACACGACCCGGGCGGTGCCGAGCACGCCGTCGAGATAGCCGGTACGCCGCGCGGCCCGGGCCTGCTGCCGGTGTCCCCACAGGGCGACCTCGGTCACCAGCCCGCCGATCACCAGGAGCAGCACGGTGACCTCGACGTCGTCGGCGTCGGAGATCGAGAACCGGTGGTAGGGCCGGGTGAGGAAGAAGTCGAACCAGACAGCACCCGAGAGGGCGGCCAGGAGCCCGGCCGGCCGGTCACCGGTGGCGGCGGCCGCGACCACCCACAGCACGACGACCAGGGCAGCGGTGGCGGAGGTGACCGTGTCGTCGGAACCCGGCGAGGACCGCACAGGTGACGCAACGGCAGCAGCAGCGCGGCCGCGCGGACGACGAGCCTCCACTGCCGCGGGACGCGGAGGCCCGCGACCCGGCCGGCGACCGCGTCCTCGGCGCGTTCGATGGTCATGCCTCCAGTCATACGCCCCTCCCGTCGGTGCGTCAGCGATCTTGACGGGACTCGTACGCCGGGGTCCCGAAACGTCACCCCCGGCGGGCGATACTGGGCCCATGGTCCGCACCCGGTGTTACCGCGACGGGGTCCTGATCGACCGGGACTTCTCGCTGGCCGACGTCTCCGAGCACGTCGACCACGAGCACGCGGTGGTCTGGATCGACCTCTGCCCGCCGCACACCGAGGACCTCCAGCTCGTCGCCGACGAGCTCGGGCTGCACTCGCTGGCCATCGACGCGGCGACCAGCGGCCGCCAGCGCCCGAAGTTCGACCGCTTCTCCGGTCACGACTTCATGACGGCGTACGCCGTCCGGCTCGACGTCGAGAGCGGGGAGCTGGTCACCAGCGAGCTCGCGGCGTTCATCACCCCGACCGCGCTGGTCACCGTCCGCAACGACGACGGCTTCCCGATCGACGACCTGCTGGCGCGCTGGGACGAGAACGCCGACCTGACGAAGTACGGCATCGGTGCGCTGGTGCACGGCCTGCTCGACTTCGTCGTCGACGGCCACTTCGACGCGGTGCAGGCCCTCGACGACGAGATCGAGCAGCTCGAGGACCTGCTGTTCGACGAGTCCTCGGTGGACACCGAGGTCCAGCGCCGCAGCTTCGCGCTGCGCAAGAGCCTCGTGCTGCTGCGCCGGGTGGTGCTGCCGATGCGCGAGGTGGTCAACACCATGATGCGGCGGGAGGTCGGGCTGGTGCCCGAGCCGCTCACGCCGTACTACCAGGACGTCTACGACCACGTCCTGCGCGCCACCGAGTGGACCGAGAGCCTGCGCGACCTGGTCACCACGATCCTCGAGACGAACCTGACCATCCAGGGCAACCGGCTCAACGTGATCACCAAGAAGGTCACCAGCTGGGCCGCGATCATCGCGGTGCCCACCGCGATCACCGGGTTCTACGGCATGAACGTGCCCTACCCGGGGTTCGCGACGCACGACGGGGTCTTCATGTCCACGGCGCTGATCGTGGTGCTGTCGGTCGGGCTCTACCTCGCCTTCCGGCGCAAGGGCTGGCTCTGAGGTGGAGGTCAGCCGCCGAACCGGTCGCTGAGCAGCCGGACGATCGGCCAGGCGCCATCCGACCAGTTCGAGATGACCGTGCAGGTGACCGAGGACGAGGGCTGGTGCAGGCTCGCGAACGAGACACCCGCGTCGTACCCCTCGAGGAAGACCCCGTCGCCCGTCGCCTGGAGGTGGAACCCGAGGCCGTAGCGCCGGGACTCCTCCGGCCAGTCGCTGCGCGGGCGCACCATGTCGGCCAGCCGCCCCGGCGACACGATCCGTCCGGCGAGCACGGCGTCCCAGAAGGCGCTCAGGTCGGCAGCTGTCGAGTAGATGCCCCCGTCCCCGTTGCCACGCACCGGGAGGTGGAACACGTTCGTCCTCAGGCCGTCCGAGGACAGGTAGCCCAGGGCAGCGCGTCCCGGGAGCTCGTCGGAGCGCAGGAACGCGGTGTCGACCATGCCCGCCGGCTCGCAGACGAGAGTGTGTACCAGGTCGTGGAACTCCACGCCGGTCGCCCGTTCGGCCAGCAGCGCGAGCAGGACGAAGCCGGCGTTGTTGTAGGCGAACCGCTCGCCGGCGGGGAACACGGTTGGGTGTCCGTCCAGCACCGTGAGGAACTGCTCGGTCGTCGCGAGCTCGTGCACCGGCACCGGCATCACGTAGTCGCGGACGTCGTCGACGAGGTCCTCGTCGAGGTAGTCGCCGATCCCGGACCGATGTGCCAGCAGGTGCTCGATGGTCACGTCGTCGGCGACCAGGGGCAGGTCATCGCCCAGCAGCGAACGAGCGGTGGTGCCGAGGTCGAGGGTTCCACGCTCGACCAGACTCATCACCGCCAGCGCGGTCAGGCCCTTCGCCCCACTGGCAAGCGCGAACACGGTCTCCACCGTGTTCGGCACCTCGTGGGCGCGGTCGGCGAGCCCGTAGGCCGCGCAGAGCTCGATGCCGCCCGCGCGGTCCACCCGGACCACGCCGGAGAACCCCGAGCGAGCCACCGCTGTGTCCACCGCGGCCTGGAGTGACCGCATCAGTCGACCAGGTCCTCGGGGCAGGCGGTGCCGCGGGGCAGCTTGTACGGCGCCGCGATGCGGTAGGTGCCCGCGTGCGGGGCGTGCAGCACGGTCCAGTCGTCGGCGGTCTCCTGGCCCAGCACCGGGACCGGGGGCTGCTCGGCGTCGCCTCAGGCAGCCGTCGAGGTTGACCGGCGGTGCGGACTCCTCGGACGACGGCGCCGCCAGTCCCTTGCCGGTCTCGTCGACCAGGCTCAGCCAGGGGGAGTAGGGCACGCGCACGAGGACCCGGCCGGGCTCCGTGACGCGCAGCACGACCTGGGTCGCGTCGAAGCTCTCGACGACGGCCGGCTCGTCGGCCAGGCGGCGTGGGGTCGTCGACCTGGAAGAGCCGCCAGCTCGTGTCCGACCACACCTCGTGCAGGTAGTCGAGGCCACCGGACACCAGCGCCGCCTCCTCGACGGCGGCCGCGTCCGGGTACCCGACGGGGAGCACGACGTACGCCACGGCCCAGCGGTCCAGCCAGCGGCGGTACGACATGGGGGTGAGGCCGCCCTCCTCGTAGAACAGCGGGTTGCGCTCGGCGTCGGCCTGCCGGTTCCAGCCGCGGGCGAGGTTGACGTACGGCATCAGCGCGGAGGCCTCGCGGTGGCTGCGCGCGGGGACCACCTCGACCCGCGCCTTGTCGGCGTTCCGTGCCTGCAGCTGCTGCACGAGCGGGTCGAGCGCGACGGTCCAGGCGTGCGTCGGCCGGGTGTTGACGACGTCCTTGACGGCGACGCTCACCTGCCAGGTCGAGGACGCCACGACCGCGACGGTGAGCGCCACCGCGGTCCACGGCCGCGGGAAGCGGTGGGAGTACCGGCGTGGGTGGAACAGCGACCGCAGCCGCGGGAACGGCCACTCGGAGGCGATCGCCACGATGAGGACCCCGCCGAAGAGCAGGCCGAACCGCGTGACGTTGCTGCCGATCTGCGACGGCACCGCCCACACCGCGAGGACGCCGGCGACGTAGACCGCGGCCCCGATGCGCACGGTCCGCCACGAACGCGGGGCCAGCACCGCCACCGCGACCCCGCACAGGACCGGCATCACCGCCGACCCGAAGGCCATCGGCTGGCGGCCGGAGAACGGGAAGAGCCACGCGCAGAGGGCGATCACGACCACCGGGGGCAGGCCCAGGGCGTACGCCGCCGGGCGGCGTCCGCCCAGCCAGAGTGCCGCCGCGACGACGCCGAGGAACAGGCCGGCGACCGGGCTGGACAGGGTGGCCAGGGCGGAGAACGCCACGGCGAGCACGCCGCGCGGGACCACGTGCCGGCGCTCGGTGGTGCGCCACCGCTCCGGCCAGGCGAAGATCACGGCCACCGCCGCCAGCCCGAACATCGTGCCGAGGCCGTAGGTCACCCGTCCGGAGAAGGCGTTGCCGGTGAGCGCCACCGCGCCGTACACCGCCGGCACCAGGGGGTGGCGCAGCGACTTGCTGCGGACCAGCAGCAGGGCCAGCAGCCCGGCCGAGACGGTGCCGGCCACGACCATCGTCGTACGCACCCCCAGCGTGGCCATGATGTACGGCGACAGCACGCTGTAGGACACGGGGTGGACGCCGCCGTACCACGCGAGGTTGTAGGCGCTGCCCGGGTGCACGCGGGCGAACTCCGCCCAGGCGTCCTGGGCGGCGAGGTCGCCGCCGCTGGTGGCGACCAGCCAGCGCCAGAGCAGGTGGGTGACGCCCGCGGTGAGCATGGCCGCGAGCACGACGTGCTGCGTCGTGCGTTGCCTGGGGACGGCTGGGTCGGAAGTCCGACCCAGCGGTTGCCCGACGACCGTCATCGCTGCCTTCCCCGCGGTAATGACTGGGATCCGAAACCCTTTGCCCCCACCATGGTGGCATGGACGGGTATGCGAAGCCGGGCAGCACCACGTCGGACACGGTCACGCGCGAGGAGACGGCACGGCCTGGCGAGTGGCGCTGGCTGGTCGGCATCTGGGTGCTCGTGGCCGTCTTCGGCCTCGTCACCGCGTGGCGCTCCGAGCACGTCGGGATCCCGCTGCGCGACCCCGAGGGCCAGATGTTCCGCGGCCGGCTGACCAGCGCCCTGGTGCTCTTCGCGGTGCTCACCGTCCTCGACGCGGCGCTGCGAGCACGCCCCGTCGGCTGGAGCCCGCGTCGGATCGCGGGCGTGTGGCGCGCCCGCTGGACGCCCGAGCGGTTGGCGCTGGCGCTGAGCGGGTTGCTGGCCTACCACCTGGTCTACGTCTGCTACCGCAACCTCAAGAGCTGGGACGCCTTCAACACCGTCCGGGACGAGGCACTGCTGGACGTCGACCGGTGGCTGTTCGCGGGGCACAGCCCGGCCGTCCTGCTCCACGACCTGTTCGGCGAGGGCGCCGCGGCGGTCGTCCTCATGGTGGTCTACAAGTCCTTCACCTACCTCGCGCCGTTCTCCGTGGTCGCCTCGCTGGTCTTCATCGACCGGATCCGCGACGGCTACGTCTTCCTGGTGTCCGCGCTGTGGATCTGGATCCTCGGGGTCGCCTCCTACTACCTCGTCCCCTCGCTCGGCCCGTTCGCCTCGGCGCCGGGCGAGTTCGCCGGGCTCCGGCACACGGCCATCACCGACACCCAGGCGGAGTACCTCCGCGAGCGGGCGCACCTGCTCACCGACCCCTCCGCGGGCGACGCCTTCGCGAGCATCTCGGCGTTCGCCAGCCTGCACGTCGGCTTCACCTGCATGGTGTGGCTGATGCTGCGCTACTACGGGTTCCGTCGCACGGCCCGGGTGATGGGCGTCTACCTCCTGGCGGTGATGGTCTCCACCATCTACTTCGGCTGGCACTTCGTGACCGACGACGTCGCCGGAGTCCTGCTCGCCCTGCTCGCCGTGACGCTCGGTCGGCTGATGGTCTACCCCCACGGACGCCCGTCCGGTGGCGGCGCCATCGCAGGAATCAGGCGTGGTGACTCGCGCGTAACACGCCGACGGTGCGAGTCTCGGGGCGTGACCCGTGTCCCGGACGACTCCAGCCGTAGCCCGTTCTCGCGCATCGCGATCGTGAACCGGGGAGAGGCCGCGATGCGGCTGATCCACGCCGTGCGCGACCTGAACGCCGAGTCCGCGGGCTCGCCCATCGAGGTCGTGGCGCTCTACACCGAGGCCGAGCACGCCGCGATGTTCGTGCGCGAGGCCGACCTGACCTACCCGCTCGGGCCCGCCGCGTCCCGCCCCTACCTCGACCTGGCCGTGCTCGAGAAGGCCCTCGTCGAGACCCGGGCGGACGCCGTCTGGGTCGGCTGGGGCTTCGTCGCCGAGGACCCGGCCTTCGCCGACCTCTGCGAGCGGCTGGGCGTGACCTTCATCGGGCCGAGCGCCGAGGCGATGCGCAAGCTCGGCGACAAGATCGGGTCCAAGCTGATCGCCGAGGAGGTCGGCGTCCCCGTCGCGCCGTGGAGCCGTGGCGGCGTCGACACCCTCGAGGACGCGCTGGCCGCCGCCGAGCGGGTGGGCTACCCGCTGATGCTCAAGGCCACCGCCGGCGGCGGTGGCCGCGGCATCCGGATGGTGGCCGGCGCCGCCGACCTCGAGGACGCCTACCAGCGCACCCGCGACGAGGCGGAGCGCGCCTTCGGCAGCGGCGTCGTGTTCCTGGAGAAGCTGGTCACCGGCGCCCGCCACGTCGAGGTGCAGGTGATCGCCGACAGCCACGGGCACGCCTGGGCGCTCGGCGTCCGCGACTGCTCGGTCCAGCGGCGCAACCAGAAGGTCATCGAGGAGTCGGCCTCGCCGCTGCTGACCTCGGCCCAGACCGACGACCTCAAGGCGTCGGCGGAGCGGCTCGCGCTGGCCGTCGGGTACGTCGGCGCGGCCACGGTCGAGTTCCTCTACCACCCCGGGGAGAAGTCCTTCGCCTTCCTCGAGGTGAACACCCGGCTCCAGGTCGAGCACCCGATCACCGAGGCCACCACCGGCGTCGACCTGGTCAAGGCGCAGATCCTGGTCGCCGGCGGCGGCAGCCTCGAGGGCAGCAAGCCCGCCGAGATCGGCCACGCCGTCGAGGCCCGGCTCAACGCCGAGGACCCCGACCGGGACTTCGCCCCCTCCCCGGGCCGGATCGCCCTGCTGGAGCTGCCGTCCGGTCCCGGCATCCGCGTCGACACCGGCGTCGGCGAGGGCGACACGATCCCGGCCGACTTCGACTCGATGATCGCCAAGATCATCGCCGTCGGCAGCACCCGCGCCGAGGCCCTGGCCCGCCTGCGCCGGGCCGTCTCCGAGACGACCGTCGTCATCGAGGGCGGCGCCACCAACAAGAGCTTCATCCTCGACCTGCTCGCCCAGCCCGAGGTCGTCGACGGCGCGGAGAGCGGCTGGGCCGACACCGGCTGGATCGACCGGGTCCGCGGCGAGGGTCGGCTGCACTCCCACCGGCACTCCGGCATCGCGCTGGTCGCCGCCGCCATCCACGCCTACGAGGACGAGGAGCGGCTGGAGATCGACCACCTCCTGGAGACCGCGCGCGGTGGCCGGCCCAACGCCCAGCACGAGGTCGGCCGGGCGGTCGACCTCAAGCTGCGGGGTACGTCGTACTCCGTGACCGTGCTGCAGACCGGCCCGCAGCGCTACCGGGTGACGATCGCCGTCGGCGACGTCACCGAGGTGGCCGAGGCCGAGATCGTGCTGCTCGACGCGTTCCACAGCACGCTGGTCGTCGGCGGCCAGCGGTTCCGGCTGGTCACGGCCACGCACGGGCCGGTCCAGCTGGTCGAGGTCGACGGGGTCACCCACCGGGTCACCCGCGACGAGGGCGGCATGCTCCGCTCGCCGGCGCCCGCGCTCGTGGTGGCGACGCCCGATCGCGGTGGGCGACGAGGTCGCCGCCGGTGCGTCGGTGCTGGTGCTGGAGAGCATGAAGATGGAGACCGTCCTGCACGCGCCGTTCGCCGGGCGGGTCCGCGAGCTGCTGGTGAAGACCGGCAGCCAGGTCGAGACCGGCGCCCCGCTGCTGCGCATCGAGCCCGTCGCCGAGCCGGGCGACGGCACCGAGACCGCCGAGCGAGTGCCGGTCCGGACCTCGAGCTGCCGGAGTCCGCGGCCAACGGGACCGCCGACGAGCACGCGCGCCCGGGGGCTCGCCGCGCTCAGCGCGATCCTGCTCGGCTACGACAGCGACGCCGACACCGAGGCGGCCACCCTGGCCGGCTACCTCGACGCCCGCGAGGAGGCCCGCACCGCCGGGCACGACGTGGTGCGGCCGCGAGATCGACCTGCTCAACCTCTTCGCCGACCTCGCCGAGCTGAGCCGCAACCGCCCCGCGAGCGAGGAGCTGCACACCGAGCTCCGGGTGCACAGCTCCCGCGAGCACTTCCACACCTACCTGCAGAGCCTCGACGTCGAGCGGCACGGCCTGCACGAGCAGTTCCGCGACCGGCTCGCGGCGGTGCTGGCGCGGTACGGCGTGACCGAGCTCGACCGCACCCCCGAGCTGGAGGAGGCGGTCTTCCGGATCTTCCTCGCCCAGCGGCGTACGGCGGCCGACGTCCACCTCGTCTCCAGCCTGCTGCAGCGCTGGATCGCGGAGCCGCCGCCGGCCGAGGAGCTGGCCTGGCCGGTCCGGCAGGTCCTCGACCGCCTGGTGCGGGCCACCCAGCTGCGCTTCCCGGTGGTCGGTGACCTGGCCCGCAGCGTCCGGTTCCGCTGGTTCGACCAGCCGCTGGTCGACGAGGACCGATCGGCCGTGCTGGCCGGCGTCCGCGGCGAGCTGGTCGCGCTCTCCGACGACACCACCCCCGACCGGTCGGCCCGGATCGACGCGCTGGCGGCGATCCCGGAGCAGATCGTGCGCTTCCTCGCCGAGCGCCTGGAGCAGGGCGTGCCCGAGCGCGAGCCGATGCTGGAGGTGCTGGTCAAGCGGCACTACCGCGAGTTCGACCTGCACGACCTGCGGGTCCTCGACGGGCGGCCGGCCCTTCGTGGTCGCCGACTACGTCCTCGACGAGACCCGGCCCACCCACCTGGTCTCCACGCTCGGGACCATCGACGAGCTCGGCGACCCGGCCGGGCAGCTGGCCCGCGCGGTCGCCGAGCAGGTCGCCGCCCGACCGGCCGACCACGAGGCCGTCGTCGACCTCTACCTCTCGTGGCCGGGGGAGCAGCGGGCGCCGGAGGAGACCAGCGCCGAGCTGGCCGGCCTCGTCGGCGCGCTGCCGTTCGCCGCCGACGTACGCCGGATCGCGGTCGCCGTGTGCCCCGGCGGCGGGGCTCCGGTCAACTACTTCACGTTCCGCCCCGTGACCGCACGACGGGACGACGGTGATGGAGGAGGACGACCTGGTCCGCGGCATCCACCCGATGGTCGGCCGCCGGCTGAACCTCTGGCGGCTGCGCGACTTCGACGTCACCCGCCTCGAGGCACCCGAGGACGTCCTGCTCTACCACTGCGTGGCGCAAGGACAACCCGGCCGACAAGCGCCTGGTGGCGCTGGCCCAGGTGCGCCAGCTCGCCGTGGTCCGCGACGCCGACGGCGCCGTCACCGCCCTGCCGCACGCCGAGCGTGCGGTGGAGAACTGCCTCGAGGCGATCCGGCGGGCCCGCACCGAGCGCGGCGCCGCCGGCGCCGCGCTCGACATGAACCACGTCTGGGTGCACGTCTGGCCGGTCGTCGAGGCCGAGATCGACCAGCTCACCGCCCTCCAGGGCAAGATCACGCCGCTCACCGACGGCGCCGGCATCGAGGAGGTCCAGGCCCACGGCCGGGTGGTCGGCCCGGGCGGTACGCCGGAGAAGATCGTGGTGCGCTTCCACAACCGGCTCGGCGCCGGGCGTGGTCGACCTCGATCGAGGCGCCGCCGACCGAGCGCCTCAAGCCGCTCGACGACTACGCCGGCAAGGTGCTGCGGTCGCGCCGGCGCGGGATGGTCTACCCCTACGAGCTGGCGCCGCTGCTGACCGGGCCGAACGGCTCCCTCATCGAGCACGACCTCGACGACGCGGGGCAACCTGGTGCCGGTCAACCGGCCGCGGGGACTCAACAAGGCGGCGATCCTGGTCGCGGTCGTCACCACGCCGACCGACCTGCACCCCGAGGGCATCACCCGGGTGGTGCTGTGCGGCGACCCGACCAAGGCCCTCGGTGCGGTCTCCGAGCCGGAGTGCTCGCCGGATCATCGCCGCCATCGACCTCGCCGAGCGGATGCAGGTGCCGGTCGAGTGGTTCGCGATCTCGGCCGGCGCCCGGATCTCGATGGACTCCGGCACCGAGAACATGGACTGGGTGGCCGCCGCGCTGCGACGGATCGTGGAGTTCACCCAGGACGGCGGCGAGATCAACGTCGTCGTGGCCGGCATCAACGTGGGTGCGCAGCCGTACTGGAACGCCGAGGCCACGATGCTCATGCACACCAAGGGCATCCTGGTGATGACCCCCGACAGTGCGATGGTGCTCACCGGCAAGCAGTCGCTGGACTTCTCCGGCGGCGTCTCGGCCGAGGACAACTTCGGCATCGGCGGCTACGACCGGGTGATGGGCCCCAACGGCCAGGCGCAGTACTGGGCGCCGGACCTCGGCAGCGCGCTCGGCGTCCTCATGGAGCACTACGCCCACACGTACGTCGTGCCGGGGGAGACCGCGCCGCGCCGGGTGCCGACCACGGACCCGTCCGGCCGCGACGTCACGACGTACCCGCACAGCTCGCCGGACAGCGACTTCACCACCGTCGGCCAGATCTTCTCGGCGGAGAGCAACCCCGAGCGCAAGAAGGCCTTCGACATCCGCACCGTGATGCGGGCGGTCGCCGACCAGGACCACGCCACGCTGGAGCGCTGGGCGGGGATGGCCGACGCCGACACCGCGGTCGTGCTGGACGCGCACCTCGGCGGCTGGCCGGTGTGCCTGCTCGGCATCGAGTCGCGGCCGGTCCCGCGGCGCGGCTTCCCGCCCACCGACGGCCCCGACACCTACACCGCGGGCACGCTGTTCCCGCGGTCGTCGAAGAAGGCGGCGCGCGCGATCAACGCGGCCAGCGGCAACCGCCCGCTGGTGGTGCTGGCGAACCTCTCCGGCTTCGACGGCTCCCCGGACTCGATGCGCCACCTGCAGCTGGAGTACGGCGCCGAGATCGGCCGGGCGATCGTCAACTTCGACGGGCCGATCGTGTTCTGCGTGATCTCGCGCTACCACGGCGGCGCGTTCGTGGTGTTCTCCAAGGCGCTCAACCCGAGCATGACCGTGCTCGCGGTCGAGGGCTCCTTCGCCTCCGTCATCGGCGGTGCCCCCGCGGCCGCGGTGGTGTTCTCCGGCGAGGTCGACAAGCGCGCCGCGGCCGACCCCCGGCTCCAGGAGCTCGAGGCCCGGATCGCCGAGGCCGACGAGGCCGAGCGGGTCGGCCTGCGGCTCGAGCTGGCCGACCTGCGGTCGACGCTCCGCGCGGAGAAGATCAGCGAGGTTGCGGCCGCCTTCGACGGGGTGCACAACATCCACCGGGCGGTCGACGTCGGTTCCGTCGACGCGGTGATCGAGCCGGCCGACATCCGGCCGCGGATCATCGCCGAGATCGAGCGGGGGATGCAGGGACGCTGAGGTGATCGCGGAGACCCGGCTGAAGGACGGCACGCGGGCGTTCGTCCTGCCGTTGCTCCCGAGCGACCGCGAGGCGGTCCGCCAGGCCTACGAGCGGCTGTCCGAGGAGACCCGCGAGCACCGGTTCCTGGCGTCGTATCCCGCACCTCACCGAGACCATGCTCGACCACCTCGTCGACGAGGTCGACGGCGTCGACCACGTCGCCCTCGCCCTGGTCGCGGTCGACCGGGACGGGGTGGGAGTGCCCGCCGGGGTGGCGCGGATGATCCGCTACCGGGACCGTCCGACCGCGGCGGACGTCGCGGTCACGGTGTTCGACGAGTGGCAGGGCCGTGGCGTCGCGACCGCGCTGCTCGACGAGCTGCTGCGGCAGCGCCCGGCAGGGCGTCACCACGGTCGTCACCACCGTGGCCGGCGACAACGCCGCCTCGCTGGCGATGCTCCACCGGATGGGTGAGGCGACGGTGACCCCGGCCGGGGGCAACCGCCTCGATGTCGTGGTCGAGCTCGCTGACGGTCGGCCCCAGCCCGCCGGGACCTAGTTCCCTACGTGCCTCCTCGTGCCCGCTGTGAGGCTGGAGGGAGACGAGAGGGAGCCATCGTGAACGCGCACACCGACCACGAACCGACGCAGCACGCCCCGAGCACCGCGCCCACCGAGGCGACGTCCGTGGCGCAGATGTTCTACGACCGGGTGGCGGAGACACCCGCCGCCGAGGCCTACCGGTATCCGACCGACGACGGCTGGGAGTCCGTGACCTGGGGCGAGACCGGCGAGAAGGTCCGGACGTACGCCGCCGGGCTGCTCGCCCTCGGCATCCTGCCCGAGGAGCGGGTCGCCATCGCGAGCAGCACCCGCATCGAGTGGATCTTCGCGGACCTCGCGGTCGCCTGTGCCGGTGCCGCGACGACGACCGTGTACCCGACCACCGGCGCGGAGGACGTGGCCTACATCCTGGCCGACAGCGGCTCGCGCATCGTCTTCGCCGAGGACGACGTACAGGTCGGCAAGCTGCGCTCCGAGCGTGACCGCCTCCCCGAGGTGATGCGCGTCGTCACCTTCGACGGCGAGGCGGACGGCGACTGGGTGATCAGCTTCGACGACCTGCTGGCCCTCGGCGCCCGGCTCCTCGTGGACCGTCCCGACGTCGTCGACGACGCGGTGGCCGCGGTCCGGCCCGAGCACCTGGCCACGTTGATCTACACGTCCGGTACGACCGGGCGGCCCAAGGGCGTCGAGCTGCCGCACCGCTGCTGGACCTACATCGGCGTCGGCGCCGAGGAGCTCGACATCCTGACGCTCGACGACGTCCAGTACCTCTGGCTGCCGCTGTCGCACTCCTTCGGGAAGATGCTCGAGGCGGTCCAGCTGCAGATCGGCTTCCCCACCGCCGTGGACGGCCGGATGGACAAGATCGTCGAGAACCTCGCCGTGGTACAGCCGACGTTCATGGCCGGGCCCCCGCGGATCTTCGAGAAGGTGCACGCCAAGATCGTGCAGACCATCGAGGAGGAGGGCGGGCTCAAGGCCGCCCTGTTCACGTGGGCCTTCAAGGTCGGCGACCAGGTCGCCCAGGCGCGCCTGGCCGGACGCAGCCCCGGCAGGCTGGCCCAGCTCCAGCTCGCCCTGGCCGACCGGCTGGTGCTGGCCAAGGTCCGTGACCGGCTCGGTGGCCGGATCCGCTTCCTGATCTCCGGCAGCGCCGCACTGTCGCCCGACGTGGCCGCCTGGTTCTACGCCGCCGGGATGCTGATCCTCGAGGGCTACGGGCTGACCGAGACCAGCGCGGGCGCCTGCATCGTGCGGCCCACCGACCCGGTGTTCGGCCGGGTCGGCCCGCCGATCCCGGGCACCGACGTGCGGATCGCGGAGGACGGCGAGATCTTCGTGCACGGCCCGAGCGTCATGCGGGGCTACCACAACGACCCGGAGGCGACCGCCGAGGTGCTCGGAGTCGACGGCTGGCTGGCCACCGGCGACGTCGGCGAGATCGACCTCGAGGGGCGGCTCAAGATCACCGACCGCAAGAAGGACCTGATCAAGACCTCCGGCGGGAAGTACATCGCACCGCAGGCCATCGAGGTGCTGTTCAAGGCGGTCTGCCCGCTGGCCAGCCAGATGGTCGTGCACGCGGAGGGCCGCAACTACGCGACCGCGCTGATCACCCTCGACGCCGAGGCGCTGGAGCAGTGGGGCCGGGCCCAGGGCCTGTCCGAGACCGAGTACGCCGCGCTGACGGCCGACCCGGCCGTGCGTGACTACGTCCAGAAGTGCGTCGACGAGGTCAACGGCCGGCTCAACCGCTGGGAGACGATCAAGGCCTTCCGGATCCTCGACCGTGACCTCTCCGTCGAGAGCGGGGAGCTCACCCCGAGCATGAAGGTCAAGCGCCGGCTCGTGGAGACGACGTACGTGCACGTCCTGGACTCGATGTACACGCGGGACTGAGACGTGCGCCCGTTCCGGGACCGCGTCGAGGCCGGACGCCGGCTGGCCGCCCACCTCGACCACCTGCGCGGCCAGGACGTCGTCGTCCTCGGCCTCCCGCGGGGCGGTGTCCCGGTGGCCTACGAGGTGGCCACGGCCCTCGGGGCGCCCCTCGACGTCGTCGTGGTGCGCAAGCTCGGGGTGCCGTTCCAGCCGGAGCTGGCCATGGGGGCGATCGGCGAGGGCGGCTACCGCGTCCTGGACCGGGCCCTGGTCGACCGGGCCCGGATCTCGGCCGAGGAGCTGTCCTCGGTGGAGGAGCGCGAGCGCCGGGTGCTCGAGGACCGGGTGACCCGCTTCCGGCGGGGGCGTGACCGCGTCGACCTGCACGGGCGCGTCGCGGTGGTCGTCGACGACGGGGTCGCCACCGGCTCCACGGCGCGCGTCGCCGTCGAGGTGGCGCGCCACCTCGGCGCCGCACAGGTGCTGGTCGCGGTCCCGGTGGCTCCGACGGAGGCGATCCGCGATGGCCTCGGTGCCGACGCCATCGTCTGCATCTCGAGCCCGCGGCCGTTCTACGCGGTGGGGCAGGCCTACCGCGACTTCACACCGACCGAGGACGACGAGGTGGTGTCCCTCCTGGACGCCGCCGCGCGGCAGCGGAGCGGGGCGCACACCGGCCCGGACGTCCCGGACTGCGACGTCGAGGTGGAGATCCCGATCAACGGGCTGGTCCTGCGTGGGCACCTCCACGTCCCGGAGGACCCGGCTGGGGTCGTGGTCTTCGCCCACGGCAGCGGCAGCAGCCGGCACAGCCCGCGCAACCGCTACGTGGCCTCGGTCCTGTACGACGCCGGCATCGGCACCCTGCTCCTCGACCTGCTCACCCCCGAGGAGGAGCGGGTGCGCGCGAACGTGTTCGACATCGACCTCCTCGCCGGCCGGCTGGTCGGCACCATCCGCTGGCTCGCCCGGCGTACCGACACGGGGTCGGCGCGGATCGGCATCTTCGGTGCCAGCACGGGCGCGGCAGCGGCCCTGGTGGCGGCCGCACAGCCCGGGGTGAGCGTGGACGCGGTCGTGTCACGGGGTGGCCGGCCGGACCTGGCCCTCCCGTGGCTCGAGCACGTCAGGGCGCCGACACTGTTGATCGTCGGCGGGGCCGACACCGTCGTCCTCGGGCTCAACCGGCGGGCCCAGGCGCGGCTGCGCTGTCCGAACCGGCTCGAGGTCGTGGCCGGGGCCACGCACCTGTTCGAGGAACCGGGGACACTCGAGGAGGCGGCCGGCCTGGCCCGCGACTGGTTCACCCGCCACCTGGCCCCCGGGCTGGCAGTGGTGAGGGAGACGCCGGGATGAGTGCCCCGCGCCCGGCGACGGGCGAGCCGATCGCGGAGATCCGGTCCATGGCCCGCTTCCTGTCCGGGAGCGCCGGGCTCGACGGACTGGTCGATGCCCTCGCCGGGGCCTGCTTCGTCTGCCTGGGGGAGGCCTCGCACGGGACGCACGAGTACTACGGGTTGCGGGCCGAGCTGAGCCGGCGGCTGATCATGGACCGCGGCTTCACCTGGATCGGCGTGGAGGGCGACTGGCCGGACTGCTGGCGGATCAACCGGTGGGTGCGGGGGCTCGAGGACCAGGACCTCGACGTGGAGGAGGTGCTCGCCCGCTTCGAGCGGTGGCCGACGTGGATGTGGGCCAACCACGAGGTCGCCGACTTCCTGGCCTGGTTGCACGCCTGGAACCAGGTGCTGCCCGTGGAGCGGCGCGTCGGCTTCTACGGACTCGAGGTCTACTCGCTCTGGGACTCGCTGCGCGAGACCATCTCATGGCTCGAGGCGCACGCCCCCGACGCGCTCCCGGCCGCGATGCGCGCCTGGCAGTCGCCTGGAGCACCCGCCGTGCCGGAGTCCTGTGAGCCCGACGTCGTCGCCCTGCTGGTGGAGGTACGCCGTCGTACCCGCCCGCTGACCGACGACGAGGACGCCTTCGACGCGGCGCAGAACGCAGAGGTCGCGGCGGTGCCGAGAACTACTACCGGACGATGGTGCGCGGGGACCGGCAGTCCTGGAACATCCGCGACCACCACATGGCCGACACCATCGACCGGCTCGCGCAGCGCGCCGGACCGCGGTCGAAGGGCCTGGTGTGGGAGCACAACACCCACGTCGGCGACGCCCGCGCGACCGACATGGCCGCCGCCGGGCTGGTCAACGTCGGCCAGCTCGTGCGCCAGCGGCATGCGGCCGACGGAGTGGCGCTGGTCGGGTTCGCCGGGCACCGGGGCACCGTCCTCGCCGCCGCGGGCTGGGGGAGCGAGGAGCGCGTGCTGAGCGTGCCCCCGGCCGTGACCGGCAGCCACGAGGACCTGCTCCACCGTGCGCTGGGCGCACCGGCGGTGCTGCTGTTCCCCGAGGATCGGAGCGGGGCCTGGCTCTCGACCCGGCGTGGGCACCGTGCGATCGGGGTCGTCTACGAGCCGAGGCGCGAGTCGGGCAACTACGTGCCCACGGTGATGGGCGCGCGCTACGACGCGCTGCTGTGGTTCGAGGAGACCGCCGCGCTGCGGCCGCTCCACCGCGAGGCCCCGCCGCGGGAGCCGGAGCTCGAGACGGAGCCGACCGGGTTCTAGCATGGTCGGGTGCGCACCATCGGCAACCTCCTCTGGTTCCTGCTGGCCGGGCTGTGGCTGCGCCATCGGGTACGTCCTCGCGGGGATCGTGGCGTTCGTCCTGATCATCACCATCCCGTTCGGGATCGCGTCGTTCCGGCTCGCGGGCTACGTGGTCTGGCCGTTCGGGCGCACGGTGGTCGTGCTCCGCGACGCCGGCTTCTGGTCGGTGCTCGGCAACATCGTCTGGATCCTGGTCGTGGGCTGGGGCCTGGCGCTGGCCCACCTGGTCGCGGGCGCGCTCCTGTGCATCACGATCATCGGGATCCCGTTCGGCATCGCCTGCTGGAAGATGGTGCCGCTCGCGCTGCTGCCGCTCGGCAGCAAGGTCGTGCCCATCGGCAGCGGCACGCGTGATCCGTACGGCGTGCCGGTCGCGCCGCGCTGACCCGACGTACGTCGGCAGGAGGACTAGACGGGAATGGGACCTTCGGCCTAGTGACCGCCCCGGGTCTTCCGTAGAAGCATGCAGGGGGAGGACCCGGGCGTCCGGTCCACCGCCGACGACGAGAGGGAGCACAGTGAGCACTGACCTGGAAGAGACAGGCCCCATCGACTACCTGGTGGTCGAGTTCCCGGGGAGCCGCATGACGGGCGAGGGGCTTCCCCTGCTCGTCGACCTGGTCGAGAAGGGCATCATCCGGGTCCTCGACCTCGTGTTCGTGACCCGCGGGACCGATGGCTCGATCACCGCGCTGGAGGTCAGCGACTTCGACGGGGACGGCCAGCTCGACCTGGCGGTCTTCGAGGGTGTCTCCTCGGGGTTGCTGGACGAGGACGACATCAGCGAGGCGACCTCGGTCATCGAGCCGGGCAACTCGGCCGGGATCCTGGTCTACGAGAACGTCTGGGCCGGCCCGCTCGCCGCCGCGATCCGCCGGGGCGGCGGCCAGCTCGTCGCGAGTGGCCGGATCCCGATCCAGGCCATCCTTGCCCAGCTCGACGCCATGGAATCCGCTGACGCCTCCGCGTGAGCCCCACCCCGATCTGAGAGGAACCTCCCATGCCAGGACTCATCCGCGGAGTGGCGCGAACCGCCGTCGTCGCCGGAACCGCCACCGCCGTCTCCGGACGCGTGCAGCGCCGCCAGCAGGGCCGCTGGGCCGCCCAGGAACAGCAGCAGCAGGCCCAGTACCAGGAGCCGCAGTACCAGGAGCCGCAGTACGCCCAGCCCGCTCCGCCGCCGGCCGCGGCCCCGATGGACACGGACAGCAAGATCCAGCAGCTCACGGAGCTCGGCAAGCTCAAGGACGCCGGCGTCCTGACCGAGGCCGAGTTCGCCGTCGAGAAGTCCAAGATCCTCAACGCCTGACCGGCCAGACGTCGACCCCGTGACCGCCGGGAGGCTCGCGATGGATTCCCGACTGATCGACGTCGACGGCCTCCAGGCGCTCATCGACGCGCTCCTCGCGCGGGGCTACACCGTCATCGGCCCCACCGTGCAGAACGGCGCGATCGTCAACGCCCCGGTCCGGGGCGTCGACGACCTGCCCGCGGGCTGGGGTGACGACCAGGACGCCGGACGCTACCGACTGCGTCGCCGCGACGACGGGGCACTGTTCGGGTTCGCCACGGGTGCGCAGTCGGCCAAGCCGGTGTTCTTCCCCACCGAGGAGGTGCTCTGGCGGGGGCACCGGACCGATGACGGCTTCACGGTCGAGACCGACGAGCGGGCGGCCCAGGACGCGCCGTACGCCCTCCTCGGCGTGCGCTCCTGCGACCTGAGCGCCCTCGGCATCCACGACACCGTGCTCCTCGGGCGCACCCACGAGGACCCGGCGTACGCCGCCCGCCGGGAGGCCGCCTTCGTCGTGGCGGTGACCTGCTCGGACCCGGGCGGGACCTGCTTCTGCGTGTCCATGGGCTCGGGGCCGCACCCCGAGGCCGGGCGCGGTGCGCCGTTCGACCTCGGGCTGACCGAGCTGCTCGACGGCGACCGGCACCGCTTCGTCGTCGAGGTCGCGAGCGAGCGCGGCGCGGAGCTGCTCGACGAGATCGGTGCCGCACCGGCCGCGGGGTCCGACCTCGACCTCGCCGCGCGTGTCGCCGAGGACGCGGCCGGGCGGATGGGACGGACCCTCGAGACCGACGGCATCAAGGACCTGCTCTACGGCAGCACCGGGAGCGTGATCTGGGACGACGTCGCCGACCGCTGCCTGTCCTGCTCGAACTGCACCGCGGTGTGCCCGACCTGCTTCTGCACCTCCGTCGAGGACGTCACCGACCTCGCCGGCGACGTCGCCGGCCGGGACCGGGTGTGGGACTCCTGCTTCAACGCGGACTTCTCCTACATCCACGGCGGGACGGTCCGCGTCTTCGCCGAAGTCGCGCTACCGCCAGTGGATGACCCACAAGCTGGGGTCGTGGATCGACCAGTTCGGGATGTCCGGCTGCGTCGGCTGCGGCCGCTGCATCACGTGGTGCCCGGCGGCGATCGACATCACCGCGGAGGCCGCCGCCCTCCGTGCCGAGGCCGCGGCGGACGCAGGGGAGGCCTGAGCCGTGCAGACCATCGAGCAGTACCTTCCCGAGCACCCGTTCTTCGAGGGCCTCGACGAGCAGGCCATCGCGCTGATGGCGGGCTGCGCGGTGAACGTGCACCTGCGCCCGGGGGAGTACCTCTTCCGGGAGGGCGAGCCCGCCGACACCTTCTTCGTGATCCGGTCGGGACGGGTCGCGATCGAGATGCGCCGGCCCACCGAGCGCGTGGTGCTCGACTCCGCCCACGAGGGTGACGTCGTCGGCTGGTCGTGGCTGGTGCCGCCGTACCGGTGGACGTTCGACGCGAGCGCCACCGAGGAGACCAGCGCGATCGCCTTCGACGGGCAGTGCCTGCGCGGCAAGTGCGAGGCCGACCCCGCGCTCGGCTACGCGCTGCTGCAGCGGGTCGTCCAGGTGATGTCGCGACGCCTGCAGTCGGCGCGCGTGCGGCTCCTCGACCTCTACGGACGACACCCGTGACCAGCACCGGGCAGCGTGGCCGAGACCGCGACGACGATGGTCCCGCGGCCCTTCGTGGTGACCGCGACGCGTCGCGACACCCAGGACACGCACACCCTGCTGCTCGAGCCGGCCGACGGCGAGCCGCTGCGGTTCGAGGCGGGGCAGTTCACGATGATGCTCGCGTTCGGCGTGGGGGAGGTGCCGATCTCGATCAGCGGGGACCCGGCGGAGCCCACGGTGCTCCAGCACACGATCCGCGACGTCGGCTCGGTCTCCCACGCCCTGGCCGGGGCCACGCCCGGTACGACGCTCGGCGTCCGCGGCCCGTTCGGCACCGGGTGGGGGGTGCCGGACGGGCGCGGGGGCGACGTCGTCTTCGTCGCCGGGGGGATCGGGCTGGCGCCGCTGCGCCCGGCGGTCCTCGAGGTGTGCGCGGCCCGCGCGTCCTACCGGCGGGTCGTGCTGCTGTACGGCGCCCGTACCCCCGAGGAGATCCTCTTCGCCGACGACCTGCGCCGCTGGGCCGATGACCACGACGTCGCCGTCGAGGTGATCGTCGACCGGGGGCAGCACGCCTGGCGGGGGCGCGTCGGGCTGGTCACCCAGCTGATCGAGCGGGCCGAGCTGGACGCCGACCGCTGCCTGGCCCTGGTCTGCGGTCCGGAGGTGATGATGCGGCACGCCGCGCTGACCCTGCTCGACCGCGGGGTGCCGGCGTCCCGGCTGCGGCTGTCCATGGAGCGCAACATGCGGTGCGGGGTCGGGCTGTGCGGTCACTGCCAGCTCCGCGAGCTGCTGCTGTGCGTCGACGGCCCGGTGCTGGCCTATGACCGGCTGGCCCCGTTGATGAGCGTGGCGGAGCTGTGAGATGACCACCACCGAGACGCCCCGCCGCCCCAAGCTCGCGGTGTGGAAGTTCGCCTCCTGCGACGGCTGCCAGCTGACCCTGCTCAACTGCGAGGACGAGCTGATCCCCCTGGCCGGCGAGGTCGAGATCGCCTACTTCCCCGAGGCCACCCGGGCCGTGGTCGAGGGACCGTACGACGTGTCGCTGGTCGAGGGCTCCATCACCACGCCCGACGAGCTCGAGCGCATCCAGCGGGTGCGCGAGGTGTCCCGTCGGGTCATCACCATCGGCGCCTGCGCGACCAGCGGTGGCGTCCAGGCGCTCCGCAACTTCGCCGACGTCGCCGAGTTCCGGTCGATCGTCTACGCGCACCCGGAGTACATCGAGACGCTGGAGCGCTCGACGCCGATCGCGGCACACGTGAAGGTCGACTTCGAGCTCCGCGGCTGCCCGATCGACAAGCACCAGCTGCTCGAGGTCCTCGCCGCCGAGCTCCAGGGACGCCGGCCGCGGATCTCGCGCCACAGCGTGTGCGTCGAGTGCAAGCGGCGCGGGAACGTGTGCGTGACGGTGGCCCACGGGACGCCCTGCCTCGGCCCGGTCACCCAGGCCGGCTGCGGCGCGCTGTGCCCGTCGTTCTCCCGCGGCTGCTACGGGTGCTTCGGCCCGCAGGACACCCCGAACACCGCGTCGATCGCGACGACGCTCCGCGTGCACGGCATGGACGAGCCCGAGGTCATGCGGGTCTTCCGCACCTTCAACGCGGCCTCGGAGGCGTTCCTCCGCGAGAGCGAGCGCCACGAGCCGCCGTACTCCGAGGAGGCGGGCCGGTGAACCACAAGCTCACCGACGGGGGCCACGTCCTCCACGTCGGCACCCTGGCCCGGGTCGAGGGCGAGGGGGCGATGCACATCGAGATCCGCGACGGCCGGGTCACCGACGTCCAGCTCCGGATCTACGAGCCGCCGCGCTTCTACGAGGCGTTCCTGCGCGGGCGGGCGTACACCGAGCCGCCCGACATCACCGCACGCATCTGCGGCATCTGCCCGGTGGCCTACCAGATGAGCGCGTGCTGGGCGCTCGAGGACGCGTGCGGTGTCGCGGTGCCCGAGGAGATCCGGCTGATGCGGCGGCTGCTCTACTGCGGTGAGTGGATCGAGAGCCACGCCCTGCACGTCTACCTCCTGCACGCCCCCGACTTCCTCGGCTACGAGAGCGCGATCGCGATGGCCGCCGACCACCCGGCGGTCGTGGAGCGCGGCCTGCGGATGAAGAAGGCCGGCAACCGGTTGATGACCGTCGTCGGTGGCCGGTCGATCCACCCGGTCAACGTGCGGCTCGGCGGCTTCTACCGGATGCCGACGACCGCCGAGCTCCGGGCGGTCCGGCCCGATCTCGAGCGCGCGCTCGAGGACGCGCTGGAGACCGTGCGGCTGGTCGCCGGCTTCGACTTCCCCGACATGGAGCAGCCCTACGAGTACGTCGCACTCCGCGCCGCGGAGGGCTACCCGATCGAGTCCGGCAGCGTCGTCACGTCCTCCGGCTCGGCCTTCGCGGTGCGCGACTTCCCGGCGCACATCGAGGAGTTCCAGGTCCCGCACTCCCACGCCCTGCACGCCCGGCTCGACGGTGGCCGGCGCGGCCCCTACGTCGTCGGCCCGCTGGCCCGCTACTCCCTCAACCACGACCGGCTCTCCCCGCTGGCGCAGCAGGCGGCGCGTGAGGCCGGGCTCGGCACGACCTGCCGCAACCCGTTCCGCTCGATCATCGTGCGGGCGGTCGAGATGGTGGAGGCCTACTCCGAGGCGCTGCGGATCATCGACGGGTGGACGGACGGCACCGCGCCCGAGTGTCGCCGTACCCCCGCGGGCCGGTGAGGGGTTCGGTGCCAGCGAGGCACCCCGGGGGGTGCTGTTCCACCGCTACGTCCTCGACGCGGCCGGGACGATCCTCGACGCCCAGATCGTGCCGCCGACCTCGCAGAACCAGCCCAGCGTGGAGGCCGACCTCCGGACGATGGCCGAGCGGTGGGCCGACCTCGACGACCACGCCCTCCAGCACCGCTGCGAGCACGCGATCCGCAACTACGACCCGTGCATCTCGTGCGCCACGCACTTCCTCGACCTGACGGTGGACCGCGGGTGAGCCAGCGGCTGCTGGTCGGCCTCGGCAACGCGGACCGTGGTGACGACGCGATCGGCGCCACCGTCGCCCGCGCGGTGGGGGCGCTGGGGCTTCCCGGGGTCCGGGTCGTCGAGCACGAGGACCCGGTCGGACTGATCGACCTGTGGGCGGGGCACGACGTGGCCGTCGTCGTCGACGCGGTGCGCTCGGGGCGACCGGCCGGCACCCTCCACCACCTGGAGACGGGTGCCGGCTCCGCACCGCTGCCTCCGTCGGCGTGGGCCGACACCGGACGGGAGGGCACGCACGCGTTCGGTGTCGCGGCCGTGGTCGAGCTGGCCCGGGCCCTGCACCGCCTGCCCGCCCGCCTGGTGGTGGTCGGGGTCGAGGCGGGTGGCTTCGACCACGGAGCCCCGCTGACGCCGGCCGTCGCCGACGCGGTCGAGGGCGCGGTCGCCGTGGTCAGA
Organism: uncultured Actinomycetota bacterium; assembly: GCA_963721775.1. Classification (GTDB taxonomy): domain Bacteria; phylum Actinomycetota; class Actinomycetes; order Propionibacteriales; family Nocardioidaceae; genus Nocardioides. The sequence continues at coordinate 207,831 of CAVRMH010000035.1, forward strand.
TCGGTGCTCGCCGCGGACGAGGCCGCGACGGGGCGTCCCGGCCCTGCTACGTCTGGCCCGGGCTGAGGAACGCGGTGCAGGTGGCCATCGTGGCGAGGCGGGGGTAGTCGGCCTCGTCGATCCGGACCCCGGTGCGCTTGCTCAACAGCTCGACGAACGTCAGGAAGTCGAGCGAGTCGAGCTCGAGCTCGGCGCGCAGGGGCTGTGTCCGGGCCGATCTCGTCGAACTCCGCGTCGGGCACGATCCTGGTGAGGGCCTCGATCACCGCCTCACGGGCCTGCTCCGGGCTGAGCGGGGCTCGGGTGGCTGCGGGGGTGTCGTCGTGGGTCATAGCTCCTCCGGTCGTTGCAGGTGCTGCTCGATGGCGGCCAGGAACCGGCCGCCCGTGAACCCGTCGGTCGCCCGGTGGTCGGCGGCGAGGGTGAGCTCGGTGACCGGGCGGACGCCGAGCAGGCCGTCCACCGCCCACGGCCGTTCGACGACCCGTCCGAACCCGACCAGCGCGACCTGCGGCGGGTAGATCACGCCGTACACCGCGTCCACGCCCTGGTCCCCGAGGTTGGTCACGGTGAGCGTCGGGTCGCTCATCTCCGAGCCGCGCAGCCGGCCGGCGCGGGCCCGCGTCACCAGGTCACGCATCCCGGCCATCACCTCGGCCAGGGTGAGCCGGTCGGCGTCGTGCAGGGCGGGGGCCACCAGACCGCCGCCGCGCAGGGACACCGCGACCCCGAGGTGGACTCCCGACCCGGGCACGAAGGCGCCGTCGACCCAGAAGCCGTTGAGCGCGGGCGACCCGGCAGCGGCCAGGGCGGTCGCCTTCAGCATGAGGGCCGCCGGGACCAGCCGCTCGGTGACGGGCAGACCGAGGTTGCGCTCGTGCATCCACTCCAGGGCCGGGCCGAGGTCGACGGTGGTGGACAGGTAGTAGTGCGGGATCTCCCGCTTCGCGCGGGACATCAGGGCGGCGATCGTCGCCCGCATCTGCTCCTGCTTCGTGGCACCGGTCTTCGTGGCACCGGTCTTCGTGGCACCGGTCTTCGTGGGCGGGGCGGCGACGACCGGCTCGCTCGCCGGCGCAGGGGCGGAGGCGGCCGGTGCGGCGGCGGCACGGACGTCGGCGGCCCGGACCGGCTCCCCGTTCCGGCCGGCGAGCGTCGCCAGGTCGACGCCCAGCTCGGCCGCGAGCCGTCGTGCGTACGGCGAGACGCGGCCGGCCGCCGGCCCGGCGGGGGCGGTGGCCGGGTGCTCCCGTCCGGCCTCGGCTGCCCGCGTCACGTCGGCACGGGTGATGCTGCCGTCGCGGCCGGTGCCGGTGACCCGGCCGAGGTCGACGCCCAGCTGGTGGGCCAGGCGGCGGACCAGCGGGGAGTGCACGTCGCGCGAGGTCGCCTCGGGGTGGTGCTCGGCCACCGCGGTCCGAGCGGATGGTGACGGAGGCGCCGGCTCCGCGGCGCGCTGCGCGACCTTCTTCCGCTCCGGCTTCGCCCCGGCGGGCCGCGCGGCGGACTCGATCGTGGCCAGCGCGGTGCCGACCGGGACCACCGTGCCGGGTTCGACCAGGAGGTCGCCGACGACGCCCTCGACGAAGCTCTCGACCTCGATCGCGGCCTTGGAGGTGTCGACCACCGCGACCACGTCGCCCTTGTGCACGCTGTCGCCGGGCTTCACCAGCCACTCCAGCAGGGTGCCCTCGTCCATGTCCGCGCCGAGCGACGGCATCGTGAAGTCAGCCATGGCTCAGCCCATTGCCTGCCGGACCGCCGCCACGATCGTGTCGACCTGGGGCAGCGCGGCGTCCTCGAGGTGCTTGGCGTAGGGGAGCGGCACCTCGGCGGTGCACACCCGCTGGACGGGTGCGTCGAGGTCGTAGAGCGCCTGCTCCATGATCCGGGCGCTGATCTCGGCGGACAGGCCACCGCTGCGCCAGCCCTCGTCCACGACGACCGCGCGGTGGGTACGCCGGACCGAGGCCAGGAAGCACGCGTCGTCGAGGGGACGCAGCGTGCGCAGGTCGATCACCTCGGCCGACACGCCTTCCCCGGCGAGCACCTCCGCCGCGTCGAGCGTCTTGGCCAGGGACCCGCCGTACGTGATCAGCGTGACGTCGTCGCCGGCCCGGCGGACCGCCGCGTGGTCGATGTCCACGTGACCGGCGTCCGTGGCGAGCTCGCCCTTGACCGGGTAGAGCGACCCGTGCTCGAAGATCAGGACGGGGTCGGGGTCCTGCAGTGCGGTCCAGAGCATGCCGCGGGCGTCCTCCAGGGTCGCCGGGGCCACGATCCGGAGGCCGGGGATGTGGGCGTACCAGCCCTCCAGGCTGTGGGAGTGCTGGGCCGCGAGCTGGCGACCCGCGCCGGTGGTCATCCGGATGACCAGGGGCACGTTGTACTGCCCGCCGGACATGTGCAGCAGCGAGGCGGCGTTGTTCATGATCTGGTCGAGGGCGAGCAGGCTGAAGTTGACCGTCATCACCTCGACGATGGGCCGCATCCCTCCCATCGCCGCGCCGATGCCGGCGCCCACGAACGCCGACTCCGACAGCGGGGTGTCGCGCACGCGTTCGGGCCCGAACTCCTCGAGCAGCCCGAGGCTGACGGCGAAGCACCCGCCGTAGCTGCCGACGTCCTCGCCCATCAGGAAGACCCGGTCGTCCTCGCGCATCGCCTCGCGCATCGCCTCGCGCAGGGCCTCGCGGTACGTCGTCTCCGTGGTGGCGGTCGCAGTGGCGGTCGTGGTGGTCATGACCGGTCACCCGCTCTCGGAGTACACGAAGCGGGTGAGGTCCTCCACCGGCTCGATCGGCGCCCGGTCCGCGGCCTCCACGGCGTGCGCGATCTCCGCGGAGATCTCGGCCTCCAGCCGGGCCAGCACGTCGTCGTCGAGCTCGCCGTCCGCCCGCATCAGCCCGCACAACGGCCTCGACCGGGTCGTGCTGCTCGCCAGGACTCGATCTCCGCCTTGTCGCGGTAGCGGTCCGGGTCGTACATCGAGTGCGCGCGGAACCGGTAGGTGCGCAGCTCGAGGAAGTGCGGTCCGGCGCCGGCCCGGATCTCCTCGACCGCCCGGCGTGCGGCGTCCTCCACGGCCAGGACGTCCATGCCGTCGACCGGCCAGGAGACGGCGCCGTACGACGCGGCCCGGAGGGCGAGGTCGGTCTGGGCGTGCTCCTTGCTCAGTGCCGTGCCCATCGCGTAGCGGTTGTTCTCGCAGCAGAACAGCACCGGCAGCCGCCACAGCGCGGCCAGGTTCAGCGACTCGTGGAACTCGCCCTCGGCCATGGCGCCGTCGCCGAAGAAGCACACGGTGACCCGGTTGCGGCCCTGCATCTTGTCGGCCAGCGCCAGGCCGATCGGCGAGCGGGATGCCGCCACCCACGACCGCGTTGCCGCCGACGAAGTTCGTGGCCCGGTCGAAGATGTGCATCGAGCCGCCGCGGCCGCGGCTGCACCCGGTCTCGCGGCCGAACATCTCGGCCATCAGGGACTCGACGGCGACCCCGCGGGCGAGGGCGTGGCCGTGCTCGCGGTACGTCGAGACCACCGCGTCGTCGGCCCCGAGCGCGCTCAGGACCCCGGTGGCCACGGCCTCCTCGCCGACGTACAGGTGGAGGAAGCCCCGGATCTTGGTGGCGCTGTAGAGCTCGGCGCAGGCCTCCTCGAAGCGGCGGATCAGCAGCATCGTGCGGAGCAGCTCGGTGCGGTGCTTGGCGACGGGCGTCTCCTGCGGTCGCGGCGCGGTACGGCGTGGGGTCATGGCGAGTTCTCCAGGGTCGACAGGTCGCCCTCGGGCAGCCCGAGCTCGCGGGCCTTGAGCAGGCGGCGCATCACCTTGCCGCTGCTGGTGTGCGGGAGGTGCTGGTCGAAGGCGATCTCCTTGGGCGCGATCCCGCCGAGGCGGCGCCGCCCGAAGGCGAGGAGCTCCAGCTCGAGGTCCTCCGACGGCTCGAACCCGGGGCGCAGGGTGACGAAGGCCTTCACCAGCTCGCCCGCGACGCGGGTCCGGCTTGCCGATCACGCCGGCCTCGATCACCGCCGGGTGCTCCATCAGCGCCGTCTCGACCTCGAACGGGCCGACCAGGTGCCCGGCGGACTTGATCACGTCGTCCGCACGCCCGACGAACCAGAAGTAGCCGTCGTCGTCGACCCGGGCGAGGTCACCGCTGAGGTACCAGCCACCGGCGAAGCAGGCCTGGTAGCGCTGCTCGTCGCCGAGGTAGCCGCGGAACATCGACGGCCAGCCCGGACGGAGGGCCAGCTCGCCGGTCTCGCCGGTCGCCGCGACGGTGGCGCTGCCCGCCTCGATCCGGGCCCGGCCGTCGGCACCGCGCACGAGGACGGCGGCCTCGATCCCGGGCATCGGCCGGCCCATCGACCCCGGGCGGACCTCCATGCCGCGGTAGTTGCTGACCATGATCGCGCCGGTCTCGGTCTGCCACCAGTTGTCGTGGACGGGCAGCCCGTAGGCCTCGAGCCCCCACGCCACGACCTCGGGGTTCAGCGCCTCGCCGACGCTGGCGATGTGCCGCAGCGCGCCGAGGTCGTACTCGTGGGCCAGGTCCGCGCCGTACTTCACGAGCATCCGGAGGGCGGTCGGTGCGGTGTACCAGACGGTGACCCGGTGCTCGGCGAGCACGCCGTACCACGTGGCCGCCTCGAACTCGCCCGCGTAGCTGATCAGCGTCGCCCCGTGGGTGAGCGGCGCGATGATGCCGTACGACGTCCCGGTGACCCAGCCCGGGTCGGCGGTGCACCAGAAGACGTCGCCGGGCCGGAGGTCGAGGGCGTACGCCGAGGTCGCGTGGTGGGCCACCACGGCCTGGTGGACGTGCACCGCTCCCTTGGGCTTCCCGGTCGTCCCGCTGGTGAAGTGGAGCAGGGCCATGTCCTCGGGATCGGTGGGCGGGATCTCGAACTCCGGTGACGCGTGCGGCCATCAGCTCCTCGAGCCCCCAGGTGCTCACGTCGCCGGAGCCGTCCACGATCAGGACGTGCTCGAGGTCGGGCAGGTCGGCGCGGAGCTTGGCCACCTTCCGCCGGTAGAGCGAGGCGGTGGTGACGAGCACCCGCGCCCGGCTCAGCCGCAGCCGTTCCCGGATCGGCTCGGGGCCGAAGGAGGAGAACAGCGGGGAGAAGACCGCGGTGCACTTCAGCGTGCCCAGGGCGGTGACGTACTGCTCGCGCTGCCGGCCGAGCAGGGACATCACCCGGTCGCCCTTGCCGATGCCCAGCCCGACCAGGACGTTGGCGAAGCGGTTGGTCGCCTGGCGCAGCTGCGCGTACGTCGTCTCGCTGACGGCGCCGCCCTCGGCGACGACCCGGATCGCCACGACGTCGCCGCGGCCCTCCGCGACGTGCCGGTCGACCGCCTCGTGGGCGATGTTGAGCCCGCTGCCGTCCGGCAGGCCGGCCAGCTCGGCCCGGGCGGTGTCCCAGCTGAAGGCACGGCGCACGGCGTCGTACGGCGGCAGGTCCGGCCCGGACGGGGGGACCGTCTCCCAGACGGTCCTGGAGTCGACACTCATGGCGCCTCCCTTGGCGGTCCCTCCAGTCTTCGCCCCCGGCAGGCGCGCCTCCCCGGGCCGAAGGTCACGAGTTCCCGGGTCGATCTGCCTCACGGGGGTGCCCGACCGGGGCGGCAAGGACCTCCCCGCCACTCGGGCCCTAGGACCCTGTCGGCCCCGGTCGTCGGCTGCCTAGGTTGGCAAGGGTCGACGAGACCTTGGAGGCGAGATGACGGCGCAGGCAGAACTCACGCTCTCGGCGGACGTGCGGACCGGGCTCTACGAGACGATGGTCCTGTCCCGCACGTACGAGGAAGCCATCCTCCGCGAGTACCACGCGGACAAGGGACCCGGCTTCGACATCGGCAAGGGCCTGGTGCCCGGCGAGATGCACCTCTCGGCAGGGCAGGAACCTGTCGCGGCCGGGATCTGCGCCCACCTCACCACCGACGACGCGGTGACCGCGACCCACCGACCGCACCACCTGGCGATCGCGCACGGCGTCGACCTCCGGGCGATGACCGCCGAGATCTTCGGCAGGGAGACGGGTCTGGGCAAGGGACGCGGCGGGCACATGCACCTGTTCGACCCGGCCACGCACTTCTCGTGCTCGGGCATCATCGCCGAGGGCTACCCGCCGGCGCTGGGCCAGGCCTTCGCCTTCCAGCGACGGGGCACCGACCGGATCGCCGTCGCGGTCACCGGCGAGGGCGCCGCCAACCAGGGCGCGTTCCACGAGTCGCTCAACCTGGCCGCGCTCTGGTCGCTCCCGGTCGTCTTCGTGGTCGAGGACAACGACTGGGCCATCTCGGTGCCCGCGGACCGCGTCGACCGCGATCGCCTCCAACGCCGACCGCGCGGCGGCGTACGGCATCCCGGGGGAGCGGATCGAGGACAACGACGTCGAGGCGGTCTACGCGGCGGCCGAGCGCGCCGTGGCCCGGGCCCGGTCCGGCGCGGGGCCCTCGCTGCTGGAGATCCAGACGCTGCGGCTCTGGGGTCACTTCGAGGGTGACGCGCAGGGCTACCGCACCGACCTCGACGCAGGCGCCCGGCCGCGACCCGATCCCGCGCTACGAGCAGGCCCTGCGTGACGCGGGCGTGCTCGACGACGCCGCCGTCACCCGCATCCGGGAGGCCGCCGGCCGCCGGGTCGAGGACGCCATCACCTTCGCCAAGGACAGCCCGCTGCCCAACCCGGGCTCCGCCACCGCCTTCGACTTCGCCTGAGGAGCACACGATGACCATCACTGACCGCGGGCCGGAGGTCTCGACCCGGCGACTCACCACCTCCAAGGCGATGGTCGAGGCCATCGCGCAGGAGATGGAGCGCGACGACTCGGTGTTCTACCTCGGGGAGGACGTCGGTGCCTACGGCGGCATCTTCAGCTCGACCACCGGGCTGCTCGACCAGTTCGGCCCCGCCCGCGTGATCGACACCCCCATCTCCGAGACCGCGTTCATCGGCCTCGGGATCGGGGCGGCGGTCGAGGGCATGCGGCCGATCGTCGAGCTGATGTTCACCGACTTCATGGGCGTCTGCCTCGACCAGATCTACAACCACATGGCCAAGATCCACTTCGAGTCCGGGGGCAACGTCCGGGTCCCCATGGTCCTCACCGCCGCCGCCGGTGGCGGCTACTCCGACGGCGCCCAGCACTCGCAGTGCCTGTGGGGCACCTTCGCCCACCTGCCCGGGATGAAGGTCGTCGTGCCCAGCACGCCGGCCGACGCCAAGGGCCTGATGACCTCGGCGATCCGGGACGACAACCCGGTCGTCTACATCTTCCACAAGGGCATCATGGGACTCCCGTGGATGGCCAAGAACCCGCGGAGCCTGGACGACGTACCCGCGGGGGAGTACGTCGTCCCCCTCGGGAAGGCGCGGGTCGCGCGGGAGGGCACCGACGTGACCGTGGTGACCCTGTCGCTGTCGGTCCACCATGCCCTCGACGTCGCGGAGAAGCTGGCCGAGGAGGGCACGAGCGTCGAGGTGCTCGACCTGCGCACCCTGGTCCCGCTCGACCGCGAGGCCATCCTGGCCTCGGTCGCCAAGACCGGGCGGCTCGTCGTCGTCGACGAGGACTACCTGTCCTACGGGGTCTCCGGCGAGGTCACCGCGACCGTGGCCGAGCACGACCCGACGATGCTGCGCGCCCCGGTACGCCGTGTCGCCGTGCCCGACGTACCCATTCCCTACTCCCACCACCTCGAGTACGCCGTCCTGCCCCGGCACGACCGCATCGAGCACGCCATCCGGACGGTCCTCGCCGGATGACCGACGTCCTCTTCCCGACCCTCTCGAAGGAGTCACCGGAGACCGAAGGGGTGCTGGCGACCTGGTTCGTGGCCGAGGGAGAGGCGGTCGCGGCCGACCAGCTGCTGGCCGAGGTCCAGGTGGACAAGGTGTCCGCGGAGGTGCCGGCGCCCGTCGCCGGCACCGTGCACCTCCTGGTCGCCGAGGACGATCCGGTGGTCCAGGGCACGCCGATCGCGCGGATCGCCTAGCCGAGGAGGTCCCGGGCCAGGGCCAGGTGGAACTCCACCGCGAGCAGCAGGTCGTCGATGTGGACCCGTTCGTCGGCGTTGTGGAAGCCGGCGGTGAGGACCTCGGCCGAGGTCGACCGGAACGGGCTGAAGCCGTACGCCGTCGGCGTGCCCGCCTCCCGGAGGTACACCGAGTCCGTGAAGCCGGTGCACAGGATGGGCAGCAGGGCCGCGTCGTCACCCGAGCCGGCCAGCACACGGGAGATGGCGTCCATCAGCGCCGAGGCCGGCTCCGAGGCGCTGCCGGCGACGAGCACCTCGGGCCACTCCAGCTCGTAGGGGATGTCGGAGCCGAGCCGGGCCCGGACCTCGCGCTCGACATCGGCCTCGGTGGTCCCCGGGAGGATCCGGCAGTCGAGCTCGAACGCCGCCCGGGCGGGCATGACGTTGCGCTTGGGCGAGCCCGTCAGGAGCGTCGGCGCCATCGTGGTGCCCGCGAGCGCGGGCAGGGTGTGCGCGAGCACGGGGTGCAGCCCCGCAGCCCGGGCGGTGGCCTCCGCGAAGTCGGTGACCGGCTCGCCGAGCAGGACCTCGAGGGTGCGGTCGACCAGCGCCGACGGCGTGTGCCGTGGCATGCCGCGGCCGACCCGGCGCAGCAGCTCGCCCAGCAGGGGGACCGCGTTGTCGCCCACGTCGGGCGTGGACGCGTGCCCCGCCTCGCCGACCGCGACCACCCGGGCGGGGAAGGTGCCCTTCTCGCCGATGCTCACCGTCTGCACGACCCGGCCGTCGGGCAGCGGCAGCCGTTCCCCGCCGCCCTCGTTGATCGCGAGGTCGGGACGGATGTCGGGGCGCACCTCGAGCAGCCAGCGCATCCCGACGTCGGCCATGCCGTCCTCCTCGTCGGCGACCGCGAGGAACCAGAGGTCACCCCGCGGACGGAAGCCCGAGCGGGCGAGCTCGGCCATCGCCACCGCACGCGCCGCGACCTCGTTCTTCATGTCGATCGCCCCGCGGCCCCAGAGCCAGCCACCCTCGTCGACGACGGCGGCGAACGGCGGGTGGGTCCAGTCGCGCGGGTCGGCCGGGACGACGTCGAGGTGCCCGACGAACGCCAGCGAGGGCGCGGACGGGTCGGACCCGGGGATGCGGGCCACCAGGTTCGCCCGGCGCGGTTCGCGGGCGACCAGGTCGCAGTCGACCCCGGCCCCGGTGAGGTAGTCGCGCAGGTACGACGCCGGGCCGGTCTCGTCGCCCGGCGGCCGGCCCAGCGCCGACTCGGGGGCGTTGCTGGTGTCGAACCGGATCAGGGCCCGCGCGACCTCCAGCACCTCCTCGTGCAGCGGGGTCATGCCGCCCTCCCGTCGAGGAGTCGGTCGAGGAGCCGAGTCCAGGATCCAGGCGTACACCTCGGCCTCGTAGGCGAGGTGGCCGAACCGGCCGGACGGCCCGGTGTGGGCGCCGGCACCGGTCTCCACCCGGAAGTGGCAGCGCGGCGACCACTCCGGGTCGGTCTCGCGCAGCCGGGCCACCCACTTGGCCGGCTCGTGCACCATCACCCGGGGGTCGTGCACGGCACCGGTGACGAGGAGGTCGGGCCGCGACCCCGCCGGGGGCGGGTTGTCGTAGGGCGAGTAGGCCAGCATCCAGTCGAAGTCGGCGCGCCGCCGCGGGTCCCCCCACTCGTCCCACTCGTTGATCGTCAGCGGGATCGAGGCGTCGAGCATCGTGGTCACCACGTCGACGAACGGGACCTCCGCCACGACCGCCCGCCACCGGTCCGGGCGCTGGCTGAACACCGCGCCCTGGAGCAGGCCGCCGGCCGAGAGGCCGCGCGAGACGATCCGGGAGCCGTCGACGTACCGGTCCGCCATCGCGTCGGCGACCGCGACGAAGTCGGTGAACGTGTGCTGCTTGTGCTCGAGCCGGCCGTCGAGCCACCAGCGCCGGCCGCCCTCGCCACCGCCACGGACGTGCGCGTGGGCGAAGACCACCCCGCGGTCCAGCAGGCTCGGCAGGGCCGGGTCCCAGTCGGGCTCCTCGGTGAACTCGTAGGCGCCGTAGCCGTAGAGCAGCAGCGGCGCGGTGCCGTCGAGCGGGATGTCGCGGTGCCGCACGACGGTCACCGGGACGGACACGCCGCCCTCGGAGGGCACGTCGAGGCGGGAGGTGAGGTAGCGCGCCGGATCGTGACCCGGTGCCTCCTGGCGGAGCACGTCGGAGCGCTCACCGGAGACCAGGTCGCAGGTCGGACCACACGGGCGGCTCGACGTACGCCTGGTCGACCACGGTGACCGCGCCGACGTCGTACGCCGGGTTGCGGGCCAGCCGCACCGTGCCGCTCGGGGAAGCGGCTGCGCCACCACGAAGCCCTCGGCCGCCGGGTCGTCCACGCGGCACCACCCGGAGCCGGTGCTCGCCGCCGGCCCGCAGGCTCAGGACGAGGTGGTCGGCGAACGCGTCGACCCGCTCCAGCCGCTCCGCCGGGTCCTCGGGCCGCACCGGCTGCCAGGCGGTGTGGTCCTGGTCCGCGGCCGGGACCGGGGCCGAGACCAGCCGGAACTCGACGGCGTCGTCGTTGGTGACCAGCAGCAGGGGACCGGCCCGCAGGTGCTCGGCGCGGTAGACCACCCCCGGCCGCCGCCCGCCGACCGAGCGCGGTGCCGACTCCGGGTCGTGGGCGTCGACCGCCCACACCTCGCCGGTGTCGCGGCTCTCGCTGCGCAGCAGCACGACCTCGCCGCTGCGCGAGGCGCGGGCGGTCAGCTCGAACCGCTCGTCGGGCTCCTCGAGGACCAGCACGTCGTCGGTCGACCGGGGTGCCGATCCGGTGCCGCCAGACCTGGTGCGGCCGGTAGGCCCGGTCGTGCACGGTGTAGAAGAAGTACGCCGAGTCCGCGCTCCAGGCGCCGCCGTAGTAGCTGCGCGCCACCACCTCGTCGAGGTCGGTCCCGGTGCGCAGGTCGCGGAAGCGCAGCTCGTAGACCTCCTCGCCGGTCCGGTCCGCCGACCAGGCCAGGAGGTCCTCGTCGGGGCTGACCAGGGTCACCCCGAGGTCGAAGAATTCGGAGCCGGCGGCGACGGCGTTGACGTCCAGCACGATCTCGGCCCGGCCGTCGATTTCGTCGTCAGAACCCGGCCCGGACGCCGGATTCGGTTTCAATTCGGCGTCAATGCCGAGGATTTCCCTCATTACATCGGCGTAGTCATTCCCGTCCGTGGTCCTCGTGTAGTAGGAAAACCTCGAACGACGCCAGCGCGGTGACATATCGGCCCCCGGGAGCCGACCCGTCATCTCCGAGCGCAGTGCCGAGACCAGGGAGTGCAGATGAGCACAGGCAGAGTCGTAGAAGGCCCGCTCGGCCCGGAGGTGCCCCAGGAAGGCGGCACCACCGCCGGCCATCCAGTGGTACGGGTCCGGGCGCGTGACGCCGTGCTCGGTGTGCTCGAACGGCTCGCGGGGCGCCCGCGGCGGCTGGATCGGGGTCACGGGCGTCAACGTACTCGCGTCCTCGCCACCGTGGCGCTGATCACGGCGTGTCTGGCGCCGGGGCTGGCGCTCGCACCGGCCCGGGGAGCCTCGGCCGACGACAAGGTGACCTTCACGGTCGCCCTGCTCAACGAGGTGGACTCGTTCAACCCGTTCCTCGGCATCGAGGTGCCGTCGTTCGAGTCCTGGGCGCTCACCTACGACTACCTCATCACCTACAACATGAAGGACATGTCGCCCGAGCCCGGGCTGGCGACCTCCTGGGACACCTCCGACGACGGGCTGACCTGGACCTTCCACATCCGTGACGGCGTCTCCTGGTCCGACGGCAAGCCGCTGACCGCCGCGGACGTCGCCTACACCCTCAACCGGATCCTCGACGGCGGGCCGGAGGCGTCGACCTGGGGCTCCTACCTCACCGGCGTCGAGAAGATCACCGCGCCGGACGCGACCACGGTCGAGATGACGCTGAAGAAGCCGAACGCCGTGCTGCCGCTGCTGCCGATGCCGATCGTCGCCGAGCACGTCTGGAAGAACGTGCCCGAGAACAAGGTGAAGAGCTACAAGGCGGAGCCGACGGACGGCAAGCCCGTCGTGGGCTCCGGACCGTTCCGCCTGGTCGAGGGGAGCGCGGGCGGCTCGACGTACCGCTTCGAGGCCAACCCCGACTACTGGGGCGGGGCGCCGCACATCGACGAGGTCGTCTTCCGGGTCTTCAAGAGCGAGGACCCGGCGGCCCAGGCCCTGATCAAGGGCGAGGTCGACTTCGTCGAGAACATCACCGCGCTCCAGGTCAAGGCGCTCCAGGGGCGTGACGGCATCACCGCGGCGAGCGGGGACTCGCCCGGCTTCGAGGAGATCGCGTTCAACACCGGCGCCGTCGACCTCGACAAGGGCAGCCCGATCGGCGACGGCAACCCGGCGCTGAAGGACCCCAAGTTCCGGCACGCGCTGGGCTACGCGATCGACCTCGACCAGATGATCGACAAGGTCTACCAGGGCGCCGGCGACCCGGGCTCCTCGATCATCCCGCCGGCCTACGAGTACCACTGGGCGCCGCCGGAGGACGAGGCGTTCTCCTTCGACCCCGAGAAGGCGGGACAGCTGCTGGACGAGGCGGGATACAAGAAGGGCGGCGACGGCATGCGGACGATGCCGGACGGCAGCCCGATCGACACGATCCGGCTCTTCGCCCGGTCGGAGTCGCCGACGTCCCTGGACACCATGGACTTCTTCAAGGAGTGGCTTGCGGACATCGGCATCAAGGCCGAGGTGACCTCGATGGAGTCCAGCAAGCTGACCGACGTCATCCTCGCGGGCAACTTCGACGCGTTCGCGTGGGGCTGGTTCGTCGAGCCCGACCCGAACTCGATGCTCAGCTACATGACCTGCGACCAGCGCGGTGACTGGTCGGACTCGTGGTACTGCAACCCGGAGTACGACGCGCTCTACGCGAAGCAGCAGGTCGAGATGGACCACGAGAAGCGGGTCGACATGGTCCACCAGATGCAGCAGATCCTCTACGAGGACTCGCCGTACCTCGTCACGGCGTACGACTCGATCGGTGAGGCCTTCCGCAGCGACCGGTTCGCGTGCTTCGTGCCGCAGCCGGACCCGGGCGGCATCTGGATCATGCAGTACGGCGCCTACAACTACACGCACATGCGCCCGGCGTCCGAGGCCGGCGACTGCGGCGGCGACACCAGCGGCACCAAGGCGACCGAGGCGGCCGCGGACTCGGGGCCGAGCACCGCCTTCCTGGTCGGTCTCGGCGTCGCGGCGGTCGCGGTGGTGGCCATCGGCGGCGTGGTGCTGATGCGACGCCGCAGGACCGTGCTGGACCGCGAGTGAGCCGCCGATGAGCGTCGTCGCCGCCGAGCCGGCCACCGCGGCCGCGGAGGCAAGCCAGGTCAACCGCCGCCGGGGTGGCTACTCCCGCTACGCCGCGGGCAAGGTGCTCGGCGCCCTGGGCAGCCTGTGCTTCGTGCTGGTCGTGAACTTCTTCCTGTTCCGGGTGCTGCCCGGTGACCCGGCCCGGACCCTGGGCCGCGGCCGGCTGAGCACGCCGGAGCAGCTGGCGGAGTTCAACGCGACGTACGGCCTCGACCAGCCGCTCGCCCAGCAGTTCGTGACGTTCCTCAAGAACACCGTGCAGGGCGACCTCGGCTACTCGCTGCTCTACCACCAGGACGTCTCCGGCATCCTCGCCGACCGGCTGTGGCCGACGCTGCTGCTGGTCGGCACCTCGACGGTCCTCGCCGCCGTCTTCGGCGTGTGGATCGGGATCCGCTCCGGGTGGAACCGCGGCGGCGGCTTCGACCGGCTGTCCTCGGGCGCCTCGCTCACGCTGTACTCGATGCCGGAGTGGTGGCTGGGCCTGCTGCTGATCGCCACGCTGGCGGTCGGCATCGGTCCGATCCCCGGCATCTTCCCGACCGGGGGCCTGCACTCGACCGACGTCGACCCGTCGTCACTGGCCGGGGTCCTGGACACCATGTGGCACCTCGCCCTGCCGGTGCTCACCCTGACCCTGGCCTACCTCGCGGACTACGCGCTGATCATGCGGGGCTCGCTGGTCGACGAGCTGGGGGCGGACTACCTGGTCACGGCACGGGCCAAGGGACTGCGCGACGTGAAGGTCCGCACCCGGCACGCCGTGCCCAACGCCCTGCTGCCGACCACGACCGTGGTCGCCCTCAACCTCGGCTTCGTCGTGGGAGGCGCGATCACCGTCGAGACGATCTTCTCGATCCCCGGCCTCGGGCTGCTGACCACCGACGCGCTCCGGGTGCCGGACTACTGGCTGCTCCAGGGCATCTTCCTGCTGTCCTCGGCAGCCGTGATCGTCGCCAACCTCCTCGCCAACCTGCTCTACGGCTGGCTCGACCCCCGGGTGCGCACATGACGACGACGGAGCTCGCGCTGAGCTCGCGGCAGCTCGTCCGGCGCCGCCGGCGGGCCGCCTGGGCACGCGGCTGGCGGCAGTTCCGGAGCAACCGGGCCGGGATGGCGGGACTCGTGGTGCTCACGACCTTCGTGCTCATCGCGCTGTTCGCGCCGGTGCTGGCCGACGCCTCCGGCCTCAAGGTCACCCAGGCGACGGGCGCACCGCTGGAGCCGCCGTCGTCGGAGTTCTGGCTCGGCACCGACGACAACGGGCGCTCGGTCCTCACGCTGCTGATCTGGGGCTCGCGGATCTCCCTGTTCGTCGGCCTGATGGCCACCCTGATCTCGATGGTGATCGGGACCCTCGTCGGGCTGACGTCCGGCTACTTCGGCGGCTGGCCGGGCGCGGTCCTGTTCCGGGTGACCGAGTGGTTCCTGGTGATCCCGTACCTCCCCCTGGCGATCGTGCTTGCGACGGCCCTCGGCCGGTCGCTGCTCAACATCGTGATCGTGATCGGGGTGACGTCGTGGGCGGGCACCGCACTGCTGATCCGCAGCCAGGCGCTGTCGATCAAGGAACGTGCCTACCTCGAGCGCTCCCGTGCGCTCGGTGCCGGGCACCGGCACCTGATCAGCCGGCACGTGCTGCCGAACGTCGTGCCGCTGATCTTCGCCAACACGACGCTCCTGGTCGCGGCCGCGATCCTGGCGGAGACCACGCTGAGCTTCCTCGGCCTCGGGGACCCGACCCGGGTCTCCTGGGGGTCGATGCTCGACGACGCCTACAGCGTCGGCGCGATCACCACCGGCTCGTGGTGGTTCTTCGTGCCGCCGGGTGTGTGCGTGGTCCTCGTGGTGCTGTCGTTCACGCTGGTCGGCCAGGCCCTCGAAGAGATCCTCAACCCGAGGCTGCGTGAGCGATGAGCCTGCTGAAGATCGAGGAGCTCTCGGTGACCTACGGGACCGACGACGGGCCGCTGCCCGCGGTGCGCGAGGTGGACCTGACCGTCGAGCGCGGCGAGGTCGTCGGCGTGGCCGGCGAGTCCGGCTGCGGCAAGTCGACGCTGGCCAGCACGGTGCTCCGGCTCCAGCCGGCCAACGCGACCGTGACCGGTCGGGTCCTGGTCGACGGCGACGACGTGCTGAGCATGCGCTGGGGCGACCTGCGCGCGCTGCGCTGGGCCGGCGCGTCGATCGTGTTCCAGGGCGCGCTGCACTCGCTGAACGCCGTACGCCGGATCGGGCAGCAGATCGCCGAGCCGATCCGGCTCCACGAGCCGGAGGTCTCCGACGCTGCGGTGGAGCGCCGGGTCGGCGAGCTCCTCGAGCAGGTCGGGATGCCGGCGGCGCGGGCGAAGGCCTACCCCCACCAGCTCTCCGGCGGGCAGCGGCAGCGCGTGATGATCGCGATGGCGCTGGCCTGCCGGCCCGCGCTGGTGGTCGCCGACGAGCCGACCACCGCGCTCGACGTGATGGTCCAGGCACAGGTCCTCGGCGTGCTGTCGAACCTGGTGAAGGAGCTCGGTGTCGGGATGATGCTGATCAGCCACGACCTGTCGGTGCTCGCCGACATGAGCGACCGGATCGCGGTGATGTACGGCGGCCGCGTGGTCGAGCAGGGCCCCGCCGACCGGCTGTTCAGCGACCCGCTGCACCCCTACACGGCGGCCCTCGGTGCGTCGTTCCCGCGGGTGGGCGACCCGGCCGCGCGGTACGCGCCCTCCGGCCTGGCCGGCGACCCGCCCGACCCGCGCGAGCTCCCGCCGGGATGCTCGTTCCACCCGCGCTGCCCCCGGGCGGTCGACGCCTGTACGACGGCGCGAGCCGCCGCTCGAGCTCCACCGGCCCGGCCGCGAGGCCGCCTGCATCCGGGTGGACGCATGAGCACCGGGATCACCCTGGAGGCGCGCGACGTCGCCGTGCAGTTCACCTCGCGGGGCGGGGTGGTCGCGACGGCGCTGGACGGTGCCGACCTGACGGTGCGGTCCGGCGAGATCGTGGCGCTGGTCGGGGAGTCGGGATCGGGCAAGACGACCCTCGCCCGCGCGCTCACCGGCCTGCAGCGCACCAGCCGCGGGCGAGGTGCTCCTCGACGGGTCGCCGCTGCGCTACCGGACCCGGGACCTGCGCCCGTTCCGCCGCCGGGTGCAGATGATCCTCCAGGACCCCGCGGGTGCCCTCAACCCCCGGCACACGGTCTACGACTCGGTCGCCGAGGGGCTCCGGCTGCACAAGCTGTCCAACAACGACCCCGACGGCAGGTCCGAGGAGCGGCAGGTCGCCGACGCGCTCGCGGCGGCCGGGCTCCGGCCCCCGGAGCGGCTGTTCCTGCGCTACCCCCACGAGCTGTCCGGCGGCCAGCGGCAGCGGGTGCTGATCGCCGGGGCGCTGGCGCTGCGGCCCGACCTGCTGATCGCCGACGAGCCGGTCTCCAGCCTCGACGCGTCGATCCGCGGGGAGATCCTCGCGCTGCTCCTCAAGCTGCGCGCCGAGCTCGGCCTCGGCGTCCTCGTCGTCACCCACGACCTCGGGCTGGCCTGGAACATCGCCGACCGGACCGCGGTCATGTACCTCGGCCGGATCGTGGAGGCCGGCCCGACCGAGGAGGTGCTGGCCGCACCGCAGCACCCGTACACCCGCGCGCTGCTGTCCGTCGTACCGGAGATGGAGCGCCTCGAGCCGGTCGTCCTCGAGGGCGAGGTCCCGGACCCGACCCGGATCCCGGCGGGCTGCCGCTTCCACCCGCGCTGTCCCGCGCTCGCCTCGGGGGAGGCGGCCGAGGCCGGGGTGGAGGAGGCCTGTCGCCGTACGCCGTTGCCGGTGCTGCCCGCGAGCGAGGGCCACCACAGCGCCTGCCACCTGGTCGCGGCGCGGGAGGGTGCGCCCGATGGGGTCGCCTGAGGGCCCCGGCGGCCTCCAGGCCGCGCTGCCGCGGGAGATGTACGTCGACCCGGACGCCTTCACCGTCGAGCGCGACCGGGTGCTGTACGGCGAGTGGTTCTGCGTGGGACGGCGGGCCGACCTCGGGCTGCACGAGCCCGGGCGGGTCGCGGTCGTCGACGTGGTGGGGGAGTCGGTCCTGCTGACCTCCGACGACCGCGGCGAGCTCCACGCGGCCTACAACGTGTGCCGGCACCGGGGCTCGCAGCTGTTCGCCTCCCGACCCGGCGCGACGCCGGTGTGCACCGCCGCGGGCTCGCTCCGCTGCCCCTACCACTCCTGGACCTACGCCCTGGACGGCTCGCTGCTCAAGGCACCGCACGCCGACCTGACCGAGGCGGACCGGCCGGCGTTCTCCCTGAACCGGGTCGAGACCGGCGACTGGGCCGGCTTCGTCTTCGTCCACCTCGGCTCGCCGTCCCGGTCGCTGGCCGAGGCGATGACCCGGCCGGCCCGCACCCTCGCCAACTACGCGATGGGGGAGCTGGTCACCGGCCTGCGGTTCACCTACGAGGTGGCCGCCAACTACAAGGTCCTGGCCGAGAACTACAACGAGTGCTACCACTGCGGACCGGTCCACCCCGAGCTCACCCGCCTGGTGCCGGCCTTCGGCGGCGGGGGCACCGGCATCGACTGGGACAACGGCGTGCCGCACCGCGACGGCGCGTGGACCTTCACCCTGACCGGCACGACGGACCGGGCTCCGCTGCCCGGCCTCGACGAGGCCGAGCGGACCCGGCACAAGGGCGAGCTGGTGCACCCCAACCTCATGCTGTCGGCGTCGGCGGACCACGTCGCGGCGTTCGTCCTGCTGCCGCAGTCCGTCGACCACACGCGCGTCGAGTGCCTGCTGCTGTTCCACCCGTCCGCGGTCGCCGACCCGGCGTTCGACCCGTCGGACGCCGGTGACCTGTGGGACCTCGTCAACCAGCAGGACTGGGCGATCTGCGAGTCGGTGCAGCGCGGCATGTCGTCGCGGTCCTACACGCACGGCTGGTTCGCGCCGATGGAGGACGACTCCGCCGACATCCGCCGGTGGCTGCTGCCCAGGCTGGGTCACGATGGGTGAGCACGTCGACCACGTCGTCGTCGGTCTGGGCGCGCTCGGCTCGGCGACCGCCCACCAGCTGGCCCGCCGCGGCTTCTCCGTGCTCGGGCTCGAGCGGTTCGAGCTGGGCCACCACCACGGCGCGAGCCACGACACCAGCCGGATCCTGCGGCACAGCTACCACACCCCGGAGTACGTCCGGCTGACCCAGGACGCGTACGACGACTGGGCGCGGCTGTCGTCGTGGGCCGGCCGCGACCTGGTCACCGTGGTCGGCGGGCTGGACCTGTTCCCGCCGGACCCGGCGATCCCGATGGCCGACTACACCGCGTCGCTGACCGAGGTCGGCATCGACTTCGACCTGCTCGACGTCGACGCGGTCGCCGAGCGGTGGCCGCAGTTCGCGCTGCCCGACGGCACGGTGGCGCTCCACCAGCAGCGCGGCGCCGTCGTGCCGGCCGGTCCCGGCACCGCCGTCATGCGGGACCTCGCGCGCCGCCACGGCGCCGTACTCCGCGACCACGCCGAGGTCGTGTCGGTCACCGGCACGTCGGTGACGCTCGCCGACGGCACGACGTACTCCTGCGGCGGGGTGGTGCTCTGTGCGGACGCGTGGACCGACCGGTTGCTGGCCCCGTTGGGCATCGACCTGCCACTGACGGTCACGCTGGAGCAGGCGACGTACTTCGCACCGGACCGACCGCAGGACTTCGCGCCGGACAGGATGCCCCTGTGGATCTGGATGGACGAGCCGTCGTTCTACGGCTTCCCCTGCTACGGCGAGCCGACGGTCAAGGCCGCCCAGGACTGCGGTGGACCGGTGGTCGACCCGGACGCCCGTGGCAGCGTCCCCGACCTCGGGATGCTCGAGCTCCTCGCCGGGCACGTGGGCCGGCTGCTGCCCGGCGCCGGCCGACCGGTGCGCTCGCTGCGCTGCCAGTACACGCTGACCCCGGACCGCGACTTCGTCCTGGACCGGGTGCCCGGGCACCCGTCCCTGGTGGTCGGCCTCGGCGCCGGGCACGGCTTCAAGTTCGCGCCGACCTTCGGACGGCTGCTCGCCGACCTGGTGACGGGGGAGCGGGACTCGGTGTCGCCGACGTTCGCGGTGGACCGGCCGGCGCTGACCGACCCGTCGTACGCTGCGCACTGGCTCGTGTAGTGGGACCCGTGCCGTCGACGACCGACAGGGACGGGGCCCCGGAAAAGTCTGAGACCCCCCGGCCCGTAGTCCGGGAGGTCTCAGCGCGCATCGGCTGGGGTGCGCGGGGGCTCGCGGCGCGGGGGAAGCCGCGAACCTTTTCCGAACCGGTTGACCTTTGGGGGGTTTGCCAACCGGTCTTGACACAGTTTTACACCAATCCCCCTACTGGAGTCTCGAGTTTGGCAAGATTCGTCTCGATGCAGCGCTCGGGTGCTGCGGTACACCACCCGGCTGCGCCCGCTCACTCAGGAGATCACCATGAACGCCACCGCCAAGAAGCTCGTCGTCACCGTCGCCGTCGCCACCATCACCCTGCTGGGCGTGGCCGCCCCGGCGGAGGCCGCGAAGGTGGAGCAGAAGACCGTCTGGTGCTGCTGATCTCCACCGCCCTGCCGGCACTGGGCTCGGCAGGGCCAGCACGTGCCGTCGCGGGGAGCGACTAGACCAGGGTCCGCGCGGGCGTGCTCGTGCGCGCGCGCAGCCCGGTGGACGCGGCTGCCCGCTTGTACGCGTCACGCGCTGCGTCGGCTTGCCCGACCTCGTCGAGCAGGTCGGCCAGGTCGAACCAGAGCTGCGCGGCACCGCGGTCGGCGCCGATGGCCGACAGCAGGAGGACCGCCTGCCGGTAGGTCTCGGCCGCCGTGGTCATGTCGCCCTCGGCTGCGTAGGTCTGCCCCTCGAGCGCCTTCGCCTCCGCCCCGGCCAGCGGAGCGTGGCCGTCCGAGATCTCGTGCACCTGCATCGACAGTTCGCGGCTGCCGGCGAGATCGCCGGCGAGGAAGCGTGCGCGCGCCAGGCCGAGCTGGGTCCAGGCCCGGTCCACCGGGGCGGCACTGCTCCAGTCGAGCTCGTCGGCCGCCTTCTCCAGGTTCTCGCGCGCCCGTTCCACGTCCGGCGGGTCGAGCGCGAGCTGGAGGCGACCCAGCTCCGTGCGGAGTCGGGCCAGGTTCCTGGTGTCCTGCCCCTCGCTGAGCAGGGCCAGGGCCCGCTCCGCGAGCGGAGCGGCGTTGTGGATGTCTCCACGACGGGCCTGCATGGCGCTGGCGTTCCAGTACGCCGACGCACGGGCCGTCGGCGACCCGAGCGCCTCGGCCTTGGCGATGGCGGCGCGGCAGATGCGCACCGCGTGCCCCGAGTCGCCGCGCTCGAAGTAGGCGGCGGCGATCGTCACCGTCAGCTGGACGGCCTCGTCGCAGCTGTCCAGACCGGACTCGGCGAGATCGGCCAGGACGCGCTCGCCGGTCTCGATCGCCCGGCCGAGGTCCCCGGACTCCCGGTAGACGCGGCTGAGGGCGATGCCGGCCCGGACGCGGGTCAGCCCGGAGACGCCGCGGTCGCCCACCAGGCTCTCGAGCTCGTCGAGGGCATCGTCGGTGCGGCCCAGTGGCCTCGTGTGCACGGGCGTCGAGGAACCTCGCGCGCTCGTTGAGTGCGTCGGCCGGTGAGGCCGCGAGCCGCTCGAGCGCCTCGCGGACGTGGGCTCAACGCCTCGTGCGCCTCGCCCGACTCGAGCGAGAGCTCGCGCGTAGTCCAGGGTCAACCGGATCTCGTCGATCTCGCGCGGCATCGTCTCGCTGAGCAGCTGGTCGACCGAGACCCCGAGCCGCTGGGCGATCTCGCCCAGCACCTTGGCGGTCGGTCGACGTTGGCCGGACTCCATGCGGGACAGGTAGGCCACGGAGATGGCGCTGCCGGCGACGTCCGACTGGGTCATGCCCTTGAGGAGGCGGACTGCCCGCAGGCGACGCCGAGCTCGGTCGGGTCGCAACCCTGGAGCTGGTCGAACTGACGGGCGTCCATCCGCTCATTGTGGAGCACCATCGGGTCACTTTGTCGATTCTTGTCAAATTCCTTCAGCGCTCGAGACCACTCGCGGGGTCCGGCGCGGTCAGGTCCGGGCCGGCAGTGACTCCCGCCAGGTGCGCGTCGAGACCACCGCGCCGTCGCGCGTCGCGACGGTCTCGATCGCGACGTCGACGCCGGTTACGGTGATCGACACGTCCATCGTCGAGCGCACCTGCACCGCCGCCTCCGGCCAGGCCAGGTCGAACGTCGTGACGGCGTGGGCGTGCTGCTCGTGGGTGCGCCGGTCGACCGACACCTCGCCGAGGTAGTCCTCGCGCGCCCGCCCGTCGTACGGCATGTCGTACTCCGACACCGTGTGCGTGCGGGCGTACGTCGTACGGCGCAGGACGTCGTCGCGGATCTCCCAGGTCGTGTCGCCGACGGTCTCGGAGCTGTGGTCCGCGCCGGCGGTGAAGGTCGGCTCCGGGAACGTCCCACCAGCCGGGGCAGCTCCAGCGCGCCGCCGTGGACAGTGAGGACGACCGGCGCCGGGGGTGCCACCGTGTTCGGCCAGTCCGCCCCGGCCACGCTCACCCGGAGGCGGTTGCCGGGATCCCAGGCGTAGGCGCACGCATCGAGGTCGAGCACGACGTCGTACTCCTGCCCCGGCACGAGCGCGGCCGGGGTGCCGTGCACGCCGTCGCGGAGGGTCAGGTCGACCGTGCCACGGGCGACGAGGGCCGAGGTGCCGTCCGGGAAGACGTCGCACAGCTTCACCGAGAGGGAGGCGGCCGGCGCGTCGGCGCTCACCCGCAGGCGCACCCGGGGGTGGCCGACGACCGGCAGGTCCGGCGGTTCGGCGTCCCACACCAGCGAGCGGGCGTCGTCGAGGCGCTGGTCCCCGGACTGGCCCCACGGGAGGTGCCCGGCGCAGTCGATCCAGGCGGCGGTGCCGGTGTCGGGCACCACGGGCAGCGAGCGCGGACCGGCGAGGCCGACCGTGGCCGGCCGGGTCGGCGGCACGGACGGCAGCCGCACCCACCACCCCGCGTGCAGGTCGAGGTCGGGCTCGGGCCGGGTGGAGGAGCGGACGAACACGTCGCAGTGGGAGTCGTACGTCGCCGTGTGCCCGGACGGCTCGCGCAGCCAGCGGTCGAACCACGCCGCCATCTCGACGTCGAGGTCGATCCGCGGCCCGGGCATCGCGGTGCGCGGGTCGGCGTGCGCCCACGGACCGGCGAGCAGCCGGTGCGGAACGCCCTGGGCGGCCAGCGCGGCCGTCGTACGGAAGGAGTTGTTGCGGTAGCCGTCGGCCCAGCCGGCGACCAGCATGGTCGGCACGGTGATCCGCTCGTAGCCCGCGCCGTCGGCGCCGAGCCGCACCGAACCGCCCCGCCAGTAGTCGCCGTGCCGGTCCTCGCGCAGCCAGCGCAGCACCCACGGCTCGTTGGTCGCCAGCCGCCGCCGCCACTCCACGGCCCAGCCGTCGCCCCAGACCGCGGGGACGGGGGGCAGCACGCACATCGGGGTCATGTAGTGGCAGTAGTCGACGAGGTCGACCAGCTTGAGGGCGCCGCCGCGCCAGTGCACGTCGTCTGTCCACCGGTCGTCGCTCGCGTAGATCGCGAACACGGCTCCGAGCGCGGGCGCGTCCTCGCACGCGATCTGCAGCGAGTTGAAGCCGGAGTACGACGTGCCGAACATGCCGACCCGCCCGTTGCACCACTCCTGCGCCGCCAGCCAGGCGATGACCTCCACCAGGTCGGCCTGCTCGGCCGGCGGGTACTCGTCGGTGGCGTCGCCGGACGATGACCCGGTGCCGCGCAGGTCGAGCCGGCACACCGCGAAGCCGAACCGGTCGCGCAGGTCGTCGTACCCCACGGCGTACGACGAGGTCAGGTCGTCCTTGCGGTAGGGCAGCGCCTCGAGCAGGCACGGCTGTGGCCCGTCGCCGGGTCGGGCAGGTGGAGCGTGGCGGCAAGGCCGACGCCGTCCCGGACCGGGATCCGCACCTCCTGCCGGGTCACCGGGCCGACCCCAGCAGCGCGAGCACCTCGGGGGAGTGCAGCGACTCGCTCACGTTGCCGTCGCGCCCGACGGTGGTCGGGCGCGGTGAGCATCGAGTTGAGCACCGCCTCCTCGGCGGCTTCCACGACGGCCGCGAAGAGCGGGTCGAGCCCGCGTCCGGACAGGGGTACGCCGTCCGGCTGCTGGTCGCGGTCGAGGCGCAGGCCCGTGCCGAAGGCCAGGAAGATCTCGCCGCTGCCGTGGTGGGCGACCGAGCCGGCCCGCGCCAGCCCGAGCCCGACGCGCCGGGCCAGCCGGGCGCAGGACGCACCGTCGACGGGCGCGTCGGTCACCACCAGCCCGATGCAGGAGCCGGCGGGCTTCGGCGGCTCGGCGGGCGCCGGCGGCAGCATCCGGCCCAGCGGTACGCCGGCCACCACCAGCTCCTCGCGTACGCCGAAGTTCGTCAGTAGCAGCACCGCGACGGTGTGGCCCTCCGCCGTCCTCCGGGAGGCGGTGCCGATCCCGCCCTTGAAGCCCAGGCACGACATGCCGGTGCCGGCACCGACGGCTCCCTCGTCCGGAGCGCGTCCCGCCGCCCCGCGAGGCGAGTGCGGCCGCGTGCGCCGCGCGTACGTCGGCGGCGGTGACGTGCATGCGCCGGCAGTCGTTGAGCCAGGAGTCGTCGCACTCGCCGACGACCGGGATCACCACCTCCGCGGCGACCTCGGGGTGGGCGTCGAGGGCGATCTCGCAGGCGGCGTCGTACACGCGTCCGAGCTGCATCGTGGAGGTGAGGTACACCGGGGTCTCCGCGGCCGCCCACTCCGCGGCGGTGAGGAACCCGGTGCACTCGCCGGCGCCGTTGAGCACGGCACCCGCCGGCCGGCACCGGCCGGTGGTAGGCGTCCTCGGCGAGCAGCAGGCAGGTGACCCCGGTGCGGGCGACGAGCGGGTCGTCGCGGTGGACGGTGGCATGGCCGAGCCCGACGCCGGCGACGTCGAGCACCGAGTTGGTCGGTCCGGTGGGCAGGGCCCCGATCTCGATCCCCAGGTCACGTGCGCGCGGCATGCGCTCATCCTGCCGGAGCGCGGGGCGTCCGGGTGGGATGCTGACGCCGTGCACATTCCGGTGGTCTGGTCGCCCGAGACACGACGACACCTGCCCCGCCACGAGGTCTGGGTCGGCGTGCCGACCCCGGGCACCGAGGTCCCCGAACGCGTGGACGCCATCCTCGGCGCCCTGGCCCGGCACCCGCTCCACGAGGCGGCCCCGCACGGCGACGAGGTGCTCGAACGGGTCCACACGGGCGAGCTGCTCGCCTTCCTCGAAGGTGCCGCCGGGGCGTGGGCGGCGGCCCCCTACGAGGAGCTGGTCGGCCAGGACCGGGTGGTGCCCTACTTCTTCCCGACCGCGGCGCTCCTCTCGGGCATGGAGCCGACGCCCGCGACGCGCGCTGCACGCGCAGACCGGGCAGTACTGCTACGACACGATGACGCTGGTGGGCCCCGGCACCTGGGAGGCCGCACGCGCGGCCGTCGACGTCGCCCTGACGGCCGTCGACCTGGTGGTGGCCGGCGCCCCGACGGCGTACGCGCTGTGCCGGCCGCCGGGCCACCACGTGACGCCGGCCGGGTACGGCGGGTCGTGCTACCTCAACAACGCCGCGGTGGCCGCCGAGGCGCTCTGCGACGCCGGGCACGAGCGGGTTGCGGTGGTCGACGTCGACGCCCATCACGGGAACGGCACCCAGGCGGTGTTCTGGCAGCGGCCGGACGTGCTCTACGGGTCGGTGCACGTCGACCCGGGGGCCGGGTGGTTCCCGCACGTGTTCGGCCATGCCTCCGAGACCGGTGCCGACGCCGGGGCGGGGGCGACGCACAACCTCCCGCTGCCCGAGGGGACCGGCGATGGGCCGTGGGTCGAGGCGGTCGCCGACCTCGCTCACTGGGTGGAGGCGGCCGGCTGCACCGCGCTGGTGGTCTCGCTCGGGGTGGACGCCGCCGGGGACGACCCCGAGAGCCCGCTGCAGGTGACCGCGGACGGCTTCGGTGCGGCAGGGCGGGTGCTGGGCGGCCTCGGCCTGCCGTCGGTGCTCGTGCAGGAGGGTGGCTACCACCTCGCGACCATGGGCGGGCTGGTGGCCGCGTACCTCGCGGGTCACGGCGGCTGACGGCACCGGCCCACGGATCGGGTCACCCGATGTCGCGGCTCCGGTACTCCAGCCACGCCGCGGTCGACAACGCCGCCGCGATCCCGGTCAGCACCAGCGCCGCCCCCGGCGTGAACGCTTCCAGGGGCATGGCCGGCACGTGGGTGTACGGCGACAGGTCGAGCACCCACGGGGGCAGGTCGAGCAGCTCCCCGATCTGGCCGATCGTGACGAACAGCACGAGGACACCCCACCCGAGGACGGCCCACCGGCTGCGCCAGGCGAAGAGCGCGAGGGAGCAGCCGACGACGACCCAGACGGCGGGCGCCTGGGCCAGCGGCGAGGCGACCAGCGTCGCGAACGAGTGGTCGGTGTCCTTGCCCACCCCGAGGGCCAGGCCCACGCCGGTGGTGAGCAGCAGCCAGGTGGCGCCTCCCACGGCGACGATGCCGGAGGCCAGGAACGCGCGCGAGCGTGACGTCGCGGTGGCGAGCACCTCCTCGGTCCGTCCGTCGTGCTCGTCGTTCCCCGCGTGCCCCACGACCGCGATCCCGAAGCAGCTGACCACGACCGCCGTGACGGAGACGACCGCGCTCAGCAGTGTGTCCCGGAAGGCGCCGGCGCCGCCGATCCGCTCCAGCATCTCCCGGATGCCCGCTGAGTCGAATGCGTCGAAGCTGGGCGCGATCGCGCCGAACACGAGGCCCATCACGGCGACCGCGCACGTCCAGCCCACCAGCATGGGTGCGTGCACGCGCAGGTTGAGACTGATGGCGTCGGCCAGCCGGGGCGAGCCGGTGGCCGGCCCGGGCCGGGGCTGGGTGATGCCTGCGCCGAGGTCGCGACGCCGGCGCAGCGCCTGGGCCGAGGCGACGAGCAGCGCGGTCAGCCCGGCGTACAGCAGCAGCACCCACCAGCGGGTGTCGCCGTACGCCCGCAGCCGGGTGTTCCAGCCGAGCGGCGAGACCCAGCCCAGCCACGAGGCGTCCGTGGTGTCGCCGACCGCGCGTACGACGAACAGGCCGCCGATCGCGGCAGCGGCGACGGCTGCGCAGGTGCGGGCACTCACCGAGACCTGGCAGGCGACGGCGGTCAGGCCGGTCGCCACCATCCCCGTGCCCGCCCACGAGGCGCCGAACGCGAGGGAGCCCGTCGCGGGCAGCCCGCCGAGCACGTTCACCGGCAGCGACGAGCGAGCCGAGCAGCAGCGAGACGCCGAGGCCGAAGACGATCGCCGCGGTGAGCGGCGCTCCCGGGGTGATCGCCGTGCCCCCCGAGCAGCTCCGCCTGACCGTTCTCCTCGTCCGTGCGGGTGTGCCGGCGGACGACGAACAGCATCATGATCGCGACGAAGACCGCGTAGGTCACGGTCATCTTCGTCATCGCCAGCTCGCCGGTGCTGTGGACGTCGAGGATCGGTCCGTAGAGCGCGACGATCCCGGGGCTCGCGTTGATGGCCTCCGCAGCGGAGACGCGGTCGGCCTCCGTGGTGTAGAGGCTGGTCGTCGACGCGGCGGAGGCGTAGCAGACCAGGACCAGGACGCCGAGCCAGACGGGGACCATGACCCGGTCCCGCCGTGCGGCCAGCCGGAGGAGCAGCGCCGTGCCGGAGCGGGTGTCGGCGCGTGGGGCCGAGAAGCTCATCGGGGGTGCCCGTCCGGTTCGGGCCGGTAGACGTCGAGGAACAGCTCCTCGAGGGTCGGCGGGGTGCTGGTGAGGGCCTGGACGCCGGCCGCGGTGAGGGCGCTCAGCACGCGGTTCATCCCGTCCGGGTCGACCAGGCAGGTGACGGTGTGGTCCTCCACCGTCACGTTGTGCACGCCGGGAAGCGCGGTGAGGTCGGGAACGGGTCCGGGGACCTGGGCGCGCACCCGGTTGCGACGCAGGTGGCGCAGCTCGTCGAGCGAGCCGGTCTCGACAGCCCGGCCGTTGCGGATGATCGTGACCCGGTCGGCGAGCCGCTCCACCTCGCTGAGGATGTGGCTGGAGAGCAGCACCGTGGCGCCCTGGGCCATGTGCTCGGCCACGCACTCGTTGAAGACCTGCTCCATCAGGGGATCCAGGCCGGAGGTCGGCTCGTCCAGGGCCAGCAGCTCGGAGGGCGCCGCGAACGCCGCCACGAGCGCGACCTTCTGGCGGTTGCCCTTGGAGTAGGCCCGCCCACGCTTCGTCGGGTCGAGCTGGAACCGCTCGAGGAGCTCGGCCCGGCGCGGCGTCGCCGGGTTCGCGCCCCGCATCCGGAGCAGCAGGTCGATGATCTCGCCGCCGCTCAGGTTGGGCCACAGCGCCACGTCGCCGGGGACGTAGGCCAGCCGCCGGTGCAGGGCGACCGCGTCACGCCACGGGTCCATGCCGAACACCGTGGCGGTGCCGCCGTCGACCTGGATCAGTCCGAGCAGAGCCCGGATCGTCGTCGACTTCCCGGCGCCGTTGGGCCCGAGGAAGCCGTGGACCTCGCCACGCTCGACCGTGAGGTCGAGCCCGTCCAGGGCCCGCGTGGTCCCGAACACCTTGACCAGGCCCTCGACCGTGATCGCACGCTCCGCCATGAGCCCAACGTACGCGGGGAGCAGGCGGTTTCCGGCGATTCCTTCAGCCCTGCCCGGGGGGTCCATGGTCGGCGAAATGAAGAAAAGGCTCCGTGGAGCCGGAGCCTTCTCAGTGTCCGAGGGGGGACTTGAACCCCCACCCTCTATACGAGGACTAGCACCTCAAGCTAGCGCGTCTGCCTATTCCGCCACCCGGACGAGTGCTGGAGAACCATAGCAAGGAACAAGCCTAGTACTCACATCGGCCCCACGACCCTCACGGTGTCAGGATGGGCCCATGGCCGAGGACCTCCAGACCGACCAGCATGCTCCGACGTACGACCCCGCCGCCGAGGTGGTGGAGCTGTGCCGCGAGCTGATCCGGATCGACACGTCGAACTACGGCGACGAGGACGGACCGGGGGAGCGGAAGGCGGCGGAGTACGTCGCCACGCTGCTCGACGAGGTCGGCATCTCGAGCAACCTCTACGAGTCCGAGCCCGGGCGTACGTCGCTCGTGGCGCGTTGGGGTGACGGCCCGGGGGAGCCGCTGCTGCTGCACGGCCACCTCGACGTCGTGCCCGCCGCGGCCGAGGACTGGACGGTCGACCCGTTCTCCGGGGAGATCCAGGACGGCTTCGTCTGGGGCCGCGGTGCCGTGGACATGAAGGACTTCGACGCGATGGCCCTGTCGGTCGTCCGCGCCCGCGCCCGTGCCGGCGTACTCCCGAACCGGCCGATCGTGCTCTGCTTCACCGCCGACGAGGAGGCCGGCGGCCACAAGGGCGCGCGAGGTGATCGTCGAGCAGCACGCCGACGAGATCGCGGACTGCACCGAGGCCGTCGGCGAGGTCGGCGGGTTCACCACGACCGTGCGCGGCAAGCGGATCTACCTCATCGAGGCCGCCGAGAAGGGCATGGCCTGGATGAAGCTGACGGCCCGGGGCCGGGCCGGGCACGGGTCGATGATCAACCACGACAACGCCGTCACCGAGCTCGCGGGTGCGGTGGCCCGGATCGGCTCCTACCAGTGGCCGGTGCGGCTGACCCCCGCGATGGAGGTCCTGCTCGCCTCGGTCGCCGACATCGCCGGCACCGAGGCGACCCCGGAGAACGCCGAGGACCTGGTCGCGGAGTTCGAGAGCTCGGCCCGGATGCTCGGCGCGGTCATCCGCAACACCGCGAACCCGACCATGCTCGGCGCCGGCTACAAGGTGAACGTCATCCCGAGCGAGGCCAGCGCGCACGTCGACGGCCGCTTCCTGCCCGGCTTCGAGGACGAGTTCTTCGCGACCCTCGCCGAGCTCTGCGGGGACAACGTCACCTGGGAGTTCCTGTCCAAGCAGCAGCCGTGGGAGACGCCGTACGACGGGAAGCTGGTCGACGCGATGACCCAGTCGATCCTGGCCGAGGACCCCGACGGCATCGTGGCGCCGTACCTCATGAGCGGCGGCACCGACGCCAAGCACTTCCGCAAGCTGGGCATGCGGTCCTACGGCTTCGCGCCGCTGCGGCTGCCCCGCGACCTCGACTTCGGCTCGCTGTTCCACGGCGTGGACGAGCGGGTGCCGGTGGACGCGCTGGAGTTCGGTGCGCGGGTCTTCGACCGGTTCCTCGAGCAGGCCTGACCTTCGGGCTGTCCTTCGCGCGTTCCGCACGTTCCCCGCCCGGCGTTTCGTGCAGTGCTGTCGTTCCGACGGCAGTGCAGGACGGGAATGCACGAAATGCCGTGGCGGGCCCGGCCGGATGAGGACCGGCTGGCGGCCCCGGCCCGTGGGGGCTGTGGGGGACGGCCCTGTCAAGGGGTTCTCCACCGTCACCGTCGGGTCATGCCCGAACACCGCTGGGATCCGGTCTGCCGTGCGCCGCACGGTCTGGTCCGACCCGTGGCCCTGGACCCGACGGGGGCGGCGGACCCACGCCCGGTCAGGCACGTGGTGCCGCCTGGCGTCGCACCAGCCGAGGCTTCTACGTGCCGGCCGACGCACCGTCTCACCTCCCCGAACAACGCATCCTGGAGCAGTCGGTCAGGCTCCCCGCTAACGGGGCGGTGACCGGGTGGGCCGGATGCCGCTTGCACGGCGCCGCCTTCTTCGACGGGTTCGAGCCCGACGGTCGCACCCGATGCCGGTGCCTCTCGCCGTGGGACCGGGTGGCTGGCTTCGCACCGACAACGCCGTCACCCTCACCTTCGACCGACTGCCGGCGGCCGAGGTCGTCGGCGCCCGAGGTCAACTGTCCCGTCGTGACCGCAGACGGCTCGCTGCTGGGGATAGCCGATCTGCTGGATCCTGTCGCTGGCCTGGTCGTGGAGTTCGACGGCGCAGATCACCGCTCCCGGAGCCGACACACGAGAGACGTCGCCAAGGACGAGGCATTCCGCAGCCACGGACTCGAGGTCACCCGGGTCACCGGCCAGGACGTGCGCCAGCGGGAGCCTCGTCGTCGGCCGATTGCTCTCGGCACGTAGCCGGGCCAGGTTCGAGGCCGCCGACCAGCGACGCTGGATTCCCGCTCCCGGTGCCTGCCCGCGCCGACGCCCGCTGCGCGAACGTGAGGCTCGGGATGCGCTCTACGCCCGGTGGGAGCAGGAGATCCGGCACGTCGACCGAGACGCCATCCCTGCGTTTCGTGCGTAGATGTCGTGCTGCAGGTGCGCAGGGGGACAGCAGTGCACGAAACGCCGGGGGAACAGGGGAGTGGAAGGGCCCCGGGCTCAGTACATGTACGCGCGGGTCTGGCGGATGATCTTGCGCCGCAGGATCACCCGACGCGTGCCGTCCGGCGCGATCTGCGTCCGGGCCAGCTCCCAGCCACCCTGCTCGGCCCGTTCGACCAGCATCCGGGTCACCACGTTGCGGCTGAACTCGCGCGAGAGGACCAGCTTGTCGAACTCCCACTCCACACCGGGGCGGAGGGCTCGTCGGGTGGCAGCGGGCATGGGTCAGTCCCCTCCGGACACGTCGTCGAGCGCGTCCACGATCTCGGCGGGCAGGGCCAGCTCGTCGATCGCGAGCGACGCCTTGAGCTGGGCGGCGGTGCGCGCGCCGACGATCGGCGCGGTCACCCCGGGCCGGTCCCGGACCCAGGTCAGCGCGACCTCGATCGGGCTCCAGCCCAGTCCCTCGGCGGCCCGGACGACCGACTCCACGATCCGCTGCGAGCGGTCGGTGAGGTAGGTCCCGACGAAGTTCGAGAAGTGCGGCGAGGCGGCGCGCGAGTCGGCCGGCGTGCCGGTGCGGTACTTCCCGGTCAGCACCCCTCGGCCCAGCGGCGACCACGGCAGGACGCCCATGCCCATCGCCTCGGCGGCCGCGAGCACCTCGTGCTCGACGCCACGGTTGAGCAGGGAGTACTCCACCTGGGTCGACGCCAGCCTCGCGCGCCCGGGCACCGCCCGCTGCCAGGTGGCCGCCTGCGCGGTCTGCCAGCCGGTGTAGTTCGAGATCCCGACGTACGACGCCCGCCCGGTGCTGACCGCGTAGTCGAGCGCGGTGAGCGTCTCCTCGAGCGGGGTGTCGTCGACCCAGGTGTGCACCTGCCAGAGGTCGACGTGGTCGACCTGGAGCCGGGCGAGGGACTGGTCGAGGCTGGTGATCAGGTGACCGCGGGAGACGTTGGTCTCGCGCTGGCCACGGCGGCGGGAGATGCCGGCCTTGGTGGCCAGCACGATGTCGTCGCGGGCCACGACGTCGCCGATCAGGGTGCCGATCAGCTCCTCGGAGGCGCCGTCGCCGTACCCCGCCGCGGTGTCGAGGAGGGTGCCGCCGGCCTCGGTGAACGCGACGAGCTGGTCACGAGCCTCGTGCTCGTCGGTGTCGCGCCCCCAGGTGAGCGTGCCGAGGCCGAGCCGCGACACCTTCAGTCCCGTCGAGCCCAGGGCACGTTGCTGCATGGAGAAAAACTAAGCCACCCGCCGCAGGAATGCCCCATGGGGCGCGCCGAATGGCGGACACGGCGTGTCGCGCGCCCGGCCGGGAGCCTGCGCAGGCTACCTCGGGAGGTCCCCGTAGGCTGGCGCCTCGTGACCGACTACCTCCAGGCCATCTTCCTCGGCGTTCTCCAGGGCCTCACCGAGTTCCTCCCGATCTCCAGCAGCGCGCACCTGCGGATCTTCCCCGAGTTCTTCGGGTGGGAGGACCCGGGCGCAGCCTTCACCGCGGTGATCCAGATCGGGACCGAGCTCGCCGTCCTGATCTTCTTCCGCAAGGACATCTGGCGGATCGCGTCGATGTGGCTCAAGTCGCTGGTCAAGCCGGAGTACCGCGGCCACCTCGACGCCCGGATGGGCTGGTACATCATCATCGGCTCGCTGCCGATCGTGATCCTCGGGCATCTTCCTCAAGGACACGATCGAGACCGAGTTCCGCAGTCTCTGGCTGATCGCCACGATGCTGATCGTGATGGGCGTCGTGCTGGGCATCGCCGACCGCATCGGTGCACGCGAGCGGACCCTCAAGCAGATGAACATCCGGCACGCCGGCCTCCTCGGTGCCGCCCAGGCGCTCGCCCTGGTCCCGGGCGTCTCCCGCTCCGGCGCGACCCTGTCGATGGGTCGGTTCCTCGGCTACGACCGCGAGGCCGCCACCCGCTACGCGTTCCTGCTCGCGATCCCCGCCGTCGTCGGCGCCGGCCTCTTCGAGCTCAAGTCCATCCCGGGCGGCGACAACACCTACGGCTGGGGACCGACGATCGTCGCGACGATCGTCTCCTTCGTCGTGGGGTACGCCGCGATCGCGTGGTTGCTGCGCTACGTCACGACCCGGTCCTACCTGCCGTTCGTGATCTACCGGATCTGCCTCGGCTCGCTGGTGCTGGTGCTGCTCGCCACCGGAGCCATCGCCGCCTGAGCGGCGGGGGCCGGTCACAGCCAGCCGGAGCGCTTGAAGAAGAACCACAGCGCGGCCGAGGCACCGACCATCAGGGCCAGCGCGAACGGGTAGCCGTAGTACCACGCGAGCTCGGGCATGTGCTCGAAGTTCATGCCGTAGACCCCGGCGATCAGGGTCGGGGTGGCGGCCAGGCCGATGCCGGCCGAGATCTTGCGCATGTCCTCGTTCTGCTGCACCGAGATCCGGGCCAGGTGGGCGTCGAAGGCCGTCGACAGCAGCGAGTCGAGGGTGTCCACGTCCTCGGCGGCGCGGGCGAGGTGGTCGGCGACGTCGCGGAAGAACGGGGCCGCCTCCGGCACGATGCCGGGCACCGTGGCGGAGGAGAAGCGCCGCATCGGCTCCTTGAGCGGCATCACCGCCCGGCGTACCTCCGCGATCTCGCGCTTGAGGGTGTAGATCCGGACCGAGTCGTTGGTGCGGGCGGGGGAGAAGACCGACTCCTCCACCTCGTCCACGTCGACCTGCAGCGACTCCACCACCCCGGTGTAGCCGTCGACCACGCGGTCGCACACGGCGTACACCACCGCGGACGGGCCGTGGGTGAGCACCGACTCGGTGGACTCGAGGTAGAGCCGGGCCGAGTGCAGCTCCGAGCCCTTGCCGTGCCGGACGGTCACGATGAAGTCCGACCCGACGAAGAGGTTGATCTCCCCGGTCTCGACGGCGTCGTCCTCGTCGACGTACCAGAGCGTCTTCAGCACCAGGAACAGGCTGTCCTCGTAGCGCTCGAGCTTGGGTCGCTGGTGGGCGTTGAACGCGTCCTCCACGGCGAGGGGGTGCAGGCCGAACGCGATCGCCACGTCCTCGAGCTCGACCTCGCTGGGCTCGTGCAGCCCCAGCCAGACGAAGTCGCCGTCCTGGTCGGCCAGCGAACGCAGCTCGTGGATGTCGGAGGGGGCACAGTCCAGGGGGACCCGCACCCCGTGGCGGTAGAGCGCGTTGTCGACGATCACGAGGGCGAGGCTACGCCGGATACGCTCGCGACCATGGCAACCGTGATCCTCCTCCGACACGGCCGCACCACCGCGAACGCGACCGGCATCCTCGCCGGGCGCTCGCGGGGCGTCCGGCTCGACGACGTCGGGCGGCCGCAGGCCGAGCGGGCCGCGGCACGCCTGGCCGCCGTCCGGCTGGCCGGCATCGTGTCCAGCCCGCTCGAGCGGTGCCGGCAGACCGCCGCCGTCGTCGCCGCGGCGCAGTCCACGCCGCTGGACGTGGTCACCGAGCGCGGGCTCACCGAGTGCGACTACGGCGAGTGGACCGGCCGGGCGATCAAGGACCTGGCCAAGGAGAAGGTGTGGGGCACCGTCCAGCGGCAGCCCTCGGCGGCGGTGTTCCCCGGCGGCGAGGCACTCGCCGCGATGAGCGCGCGGGTCAGCGCCACGGTCCGCCGCCTCGACGCGCAGATCGAGGCCGAGCACGGCCCGGGCGCGGTCTGGGTCGCCTCCAGCCACGGCGACCCGATCAAGGCCGTCATCGCCGACGCGCTCGGCCTGCACCTCGACCAGTTCCAGCGGATCGTGGTCGACCCGGCGTCGATCTCGGTGGTCCGCTACACCGAATCCCGGCCCGTTCGTGCTGTCCACCAACACCCACGAGGGCGATCTCTCCTGGCTGACCCCGCCCCAGCGCTCCCGGCGCCGTCGTACGACGGATGCGGTCGTGGGCGGCGGCGCGGGTCCGGAATAGGCTGGCCGACATGGCACCTCTCGTCCACGGCTTCGACCCGCCCGAGCGCTTCGTGGCCGGCACCGTCGGCCCTCCCGGACAGCGCACGTTCTTCCTGCAGGCGCGCGACGGAGACCCGCGTGGTGAGCGTGGCCCTGGAGAAGCAGCAGGTCCAGGTCCTCGCCGAGCGCATCGACGACCTGCTCGACGAGCTGATGAACAGCGAGGAGACCCAGGGGCTGATCCCGGCGGTCGCGCCGTTCGACCTCGAGGACACCGAGCCCCTCGACCAGCCGATCGAGGAGGAGTTCCGGGCCGGCACGATGACGCTGTCGTGGGACGCCGGCGACGAGCGGGTGGTGATCGAGGTCTTCCCGTTCAACGAGGCGGCCGTGGTCGCCCCGGACCAGGTCGAGGAGGACTTCACCGAGCCCGAGCCGGAGGAGGTGTTCGTGGTCCGGATCCCGGCCAGCGACGCCCGCGCCTTCGTCAAGCGCGCCGAGCAGGTGCTCGGCGCCGGTCGTCCCAACTGCCCGTTCTGCGGCAACCCCATCGACCCCGACGGCCACCTCTGCGTCCGGGCCAACGGGTTCCGCCGCCGGGATCCCTGATCGGAGCGACGTGAGCCAGGCCCTCGGCGACGCCGCCGACCCCGTCGACGCAGACCTGCGTACCGGCGAGATCACGCTCGTCGGACGGGTGATGCCTGCCTCCAACGCCACCTTCGTCGGCATGATCGGCGAGCGCCAGGTCGTCTACAAGCCGGTGGCGGGGGAGCGACCGCTGTGGGACTTCCCCGACGGCACGCTGGCCGGGCGCGAGGTCGCGTCGTACGCCGTGTCCGAGGCGCTGGGCTGGGGCGTGGTGCCGACCACGATCCTGCGCGACGGCCCGCACGGCGAGGGCATGGTGCAGGTCTGGCAGGAGCCCGATCCCGACCTGGCCGCGGTCGACATCCTCCCCGCCGGCCAGCTGCCCCCGGGCTACCTCCACGTCCTCGACGCGCTCGGCGGGGACGACGAGCCGGTCGCCCTGGTCCACGAGGACAGCACCGCCCTGCGCCGCATGGCGGTCTTCGACGTGCTGGTCAACAACGCCGACCGCAAGGGCGGGCACGTGCTCGCGGTCGCCGGCGGCCACCGGTACGGCGTCGACCACGGTGTCACGTTCCACGTCGAGAACAAGCTCCGCACGGTCCTGTGGGGCTGGGTCGGCGAGCGCCTCGACGCGGTCGAGCGCGAGGGCGTCGAACGGGTCCGCGACGACCAGCGGCTGCTGGCCACCCTGGCCGACCTGGTCAGCGAGGTCGAGGTGCGTGCCTTCCGCCGCCGGTGCGAGCGGCTGCTCCGGGCCGGGGTGTTCCCGACCCCGCCGTCGGAGTGGCCGGCCATCCCGTGGCCCGCGTTCTGACCCTCGTTCGTTAGGCTGCCGGACATGCGTACGTGGTCCGCCCCCGAGGTGCCCTCCGTCGGTGTGACGGGCCCGCAGGTCTCCCTGTTCGACACCGCCACCGGCGGGCTCGTCGAGACCCGCCCCGACGGGCCGGCCCGGCTCTACGTCTGCGGGATCACGCCGTACGACGCCACCCACATGGGCCACGCCGCGACGTACGTCGCGTTCGACCTGCTGAACCGGGCCTGGCGCTCGGCCGGGCACGAGGTGACCTACGTCCAGAACGTCACCGACGTCGACGACCCGCTGCTGGAGCGGGCCACCAAGGTGAAGGTCGACTGGCAGGAGCTCGCCGAGCGCGAGACCCAGCTGTTCCGCGACGACATGGAGGCGCTGCGGGTGCTCCCGCCGGCGCACTACATCGGCGCCGTGGAGTCGATCCCGCTCGCGGTCGCGCTGATCGAGCGGCTCCAGGCCACCGGTGCGACGTACACCGTCGACACCGACGTCTACTTCTCCGTGACCGCCGACGACGCCTTCGGCGCGGTCTCCGGCTGGGACCGCGACCAGATGATGGCGATCTTCGCCGAGCGCGGCGGCGACCCGGACCGTCCGGGCAAGAAGGACCCGCTCGACTGCGTCCTGTGGCGCGGCGAGCGCGAGGGCGAGCCGTCGTGGGAGAGCCCGTTCGGCCGCGGCCGCCCGGGCTGGCACATCGAGTGCTCGGCGATCGCGCTGGAGCACCTCGGCCACGCCTTCGACGTCCAGGGCGGCGGCAGCGACCTGGTCTTCCCGCACCACGAGATGAGCGCGGGCGAGGCGCAGGTGGCCTTCCCCGGCCACCGCTTCGCGCAGGCCTACGCCCACGCCGGGATGGTGGGCTACGACGGCGAGAAGATGTCGAAGTCCAAGGGCAACCTGGTGTTCGTCTCCGCGCTGCGGATGAGCGAGGTCGACCCGATGGCCATCCGGCTGGTCCTGCTCGGCCACCACTACCGCTCCGACTGGGAGTGGACCGACGACCAGCTGTGGGCGGCGGTCGACACCATCGACGCCTGGCGGCTGGCCGTGGCGGCCGGTGCCGGCGCTCCCGCCGGGCCGGTCGTGGACGCCGTGCTGGCCGCACTGGCCGACGACCTCGACGCGCCGACCGCCGTGGCGGCGATCGACGCCTGGGCCCGGGCGACCGCGCGGCGGCGATACGTCCGACGCCGCGGCGGGGACCACCATCCGGACGCTGGCCGACGCCGCGCTCGGGCTCGCGCTCTGATCCTCCCGACGGTGACTAGGCTGGTCACGTGATCGAGATCGACGAGCTCCCCGACCTGGTGAACCCCGTGGTCATCGCGGCCTTCGAAGGCTGGAACGACGCGGCGGACGCCTCCTCGTCGGTGATCGACCACCTCATCGACGTCTGGTCGGCCCGGATCGTCGGCGCCATCGACCCGGAGGACTTCTACGACTTCCAGGTCAACCGGCCGATCGTGGCCACCGACGAGAACGGCCACCGCCAGATCACCTGGCCGGGCACGCAGATCGCGGTCGCGTCGCCGCCCGACCTGGACCGCGACGTGATCCTGATCC
Source organism: uncultured Actinomycetota bacterium (assembly GCA_963721775.1). GTDB lineage: Bacteria > Actinomycetota > Actinomycetes > Propionibacteriales > Nocardioidaceae > Nocardioides. The sequence continues at coordinate 245,396 of CAVRMH010000035.1, forward strand.
GCGGGCTGGAGCCGAACATGCGCTGGCGGCAGTTCTGCGCCGAGCTGCTCGCGGCCTGCGACGAGCTCGGGGGAGAGCTGGTGATCACGCTCGGGGCGCTGCTGGCCGACTCCCCGCACACCCGTCCGATCCCGGTCACCGGCACCGCCACCGAGCCCGAGCTGGTCGACCGGCTCAAGCTCGAGCAGTCGTCGTACGAAGGCCCCACCGGCATCGTCGGCATCTTCCAGGACGCCTGCATGCGCCTCGACATCCCGGCGGTGTCCTACTGGGCGGCGGTCCCGCACTACGTCGCGCAGCCGCCGTGCCCCAAGGCCACGCTGGCGCTGATCGGCCAGATCGAGGACCTGCTCGAGGTCAGCATCCCCCTCGGCGACCTGCCGGAGGAGGCGCGGGCCTGGGAGCGTGGCGTCGACGAGCTGGCCCAGGAGGACGAGGACATCGCCGACTACGTCCGCGCCCTGGAGGAGACCCGCGACACCGCCGACCTGCCGGAGGCCTCCGGCGAGGCGATCGCCCGGGAGTTCGAGCGCTACCTCAAGCGCCGCGGGAGCGACGACAAGGACTGATCCGGGCGCGATCGCCGATTTCCGGGTGCCCCGACCCGGGTGTCACCATGCGGGAATGCTGTCCGTTCCCCGGACGCTCTACCTTACGCTGGACAGCACCTACGCTGGACCTGGTCCCCACCCGGACCGATCGCTTGACGCACGCCGAGAGGACCCTCTGTGCCGGATTCGCCGAACGTCCGCCCCGATGCCACCGCGGAGCTCACCGCGGCCCTGAACGAGCGCATCCTCGTCATCGACGGTGCGATGGGCACGGCGATCCAGCGTGACCGTCCGGACGAGGCGGGCTACCGCGGGCGAGCGGTTCGCGGACTGGCCGAGCGACCTGGTCGGCAACAACGACCTGCTCACGCTGACCCAGCCCGACATCATCGCCGGCATCCACCGCGAGTACCTCGAGGCCGGCGCGGACATCATCGAGACCAACACGTTCAACGCGAACGCCATCTCGCTGTCCGACTACGGCATGCAGGAGCTCGCCTACGAGCTCAACTTCGAATCTGCCCGGCTGGCCCGGTCCGTGTGCGACGAGATGACCGAGCGCACCCCCGAGCGTCCGCGCTACGTGGCCGGCGCCCTCGGCCCGACCTCGCGGACGGCGTCCATCTCGCCCGACGTGAACGACCCCGGCGCCCGCAACGTGACCTACGACGAGCTGGTCGCGGCGTACCTCGAGGCGGCCCGCGGGCTGGTCGACGGCGGCGCGGACCTGCTGATCATCGAGACGATCTTCGACACCCTCAACGCCAAGGCAGCGATCTTCGCGGTCGAGACGCTCTTCGAGGAGCGCGACCGGCGCTGGCCGGTGATCATCTCCGGCACCATCACCGACGCCTCCGGCCGCACCCTGTCCGGGCCAGGTGACCGAGGCGTTCTGGCACTCCGTGCGGCACGCCCGCCCGCTCGCGGTCGGCCTCAACTGCGCGCTCGGTGCCAAGGAGATGCGCCCCTACCTGGCCGAGCTCGCGCGGATCGCCGACACGTTCGTGTCGTGCTACCCCAACGCCGGCCTGCCCAACGCCTTCGGTGAGTACGACGAGGCCGCCGAGGAGACCGCGGCCATCATCGCGGAGTTCGGCGACGCCGGCTTCGTCAACCTCGTGGGCGGCTGCTGCGGCACCACCCCGGCGCACATCGCGGCCATCGCCCAGGCCGTCGACGGCAAGGAGCGGCGTACTCCGATCGACGGTGCCGACCGCGCTGCGGCTCTCGGGCCTGGAGCCGGTGATCGTCACCGAGGAGTCGCTCTTCGTGAACGTCGGCGAGCGCACCAACATCACCGGCTCGGCGAAGTTCCGCAACCTGATCAAGGACGGCGACTACGACACCGCGCTCTCCGTCGCGGGCCACCAGGTCGAGAACGGCGCGCAGGTCATCGACGTCAACATGGACGAGGGCATGATCGACGGCGTCGCCGCGATGGACCGCTTCCTCAAGCTGATCGCCAGCGAGCCCGACATCAGCCGGGTCCCGGTGATGGTCGACTCCTCCAAGTGGGCCGTGATCGAGGCCGGGCTCAAGGTCGTCCAGGGCAAGCCGATCGCCAACTCGATCTCCATGAAGGAGGGCGAGGACTCCTTCCGCGAGCAGGCGCGCCTGTGCCGGAAGTACGGCGCCGCCGTGGTCGTGATGGCCTTCGACGAGGACGGCCAGGCCGACAACCTCGAGCGCCGCAAGCAGATCTGCGAGCGGGCCTACCGGATCCTGGTCGACGAGGTCGGCTTCCCGCCCGAGGACATCATCTTCGACCCCAACGTCTTCGCGGTCGCCACCGGCATCGAGGAGCACGCGACGTACGGCCACGACTTCATCGAGGCCACCCGCTGGATCAAGCAGAACCTGCCGGGCGCCAAGGTCTCCGGCGGCATCTCCAACGTGTCGTTCTCGTTCCGCGGGAACAACCCCGTCCGCGAGGCGATCCACGCGGTGTTCCTCTACCACGCGATCGAGGCCGGGCTCGACATGGGCATCGTCAACGCCGGTGCCCTCGTGGTCTACGACCAGGTCGACCTCGAGCTGCGCGAGCGGATCGAGGACGTCGTCCTGAACCGGCGCCCGGACGCTGCCGAGCGGCTCCTCGAGATCGCCGAGCAGCACCGCGGCAGCGGCGACGCCGCCGAGGAGAAGGCCGCCGAGGAGTGGCGCGGCCTGCCCGTCGGCGAGCGGATCACCCACGCGCTGGTCAAGGGCATCGACGCCCACGTCGAGGACGACACCGAGGAGCTCCGCCAGCTGATCGCCGACCGCGGCGGCCGCCCGATCGAGGTGATCGAGGGGCCGCTGATGGACGGCATGAACGTCGTCGGCGACCTCTTCGGCGCCGGCAAGATGTTCCTGCCGCAGGTGGTCAAGAGCGCCCGCGTGATGAAGAAGGCCGTGGCCTACCTCATCCCGTTCATCGAGCAGGAGAAGCTCGACAACCCGGAGTACGCCACCGCCAAGGACACCAACGGCACCATCGTCATGGCCACGGTGAAGGGCGACGTGCACGACATCGGCAAGAACATCGTCGGCGTGGTGCTGCAGTGCAACAACTACGAGGTCATCGACCTCGGCGTGATGGTGCCCCCGCAGAAGATCCTCGACGCCGCCCGCGAGCACTCCGCGGACATCATCGGCCTCTCCGGGCTGATCACCCCCTCGCTGGACGAGATGGTCACGCTGGCCTCCGAGATGCAGCGCCAGGACTTCCACATCCCGCTGCTCATCGGCGGTGCCACGACCTCGCGCGCGCACACCGCGGTCAAGGTCGAGCCGAAGTACGACGGCCCCGTGGTCTGGGTGAAGGACGCGTCACGGTCGGTGCCGACCGCGGCCGCGCTGCTCAGCGACGAGCTGCGGCCCAAGCTGCTCGCCGACATCAAGGCCGACTACGACTCGCTGCGGGCGCGGCACGCCGGCAAGCAGGACCGGCCGATCCTCGCCCTCGAGGCGGCCCGCGCCAACCGGACGCCGATCGACTGGGAGGGCTACCAGCCGCCGGCGCCGCGGCAGCCCGGGGTCCACGTGCTCGACGACTACGACATCTCCGAGCTGCGCGACTACATCGACTGGCAGCCGTTCTTCAACGCCTGGGAGATGAAGGGCAAGTTCCCCGACATCCTCAACAACCCCGCCAGCGGCGAGGCCGCGCGCAAGCTGTACGACGACGCGCAGGACATGCTCGACCGGATGATCGCCGAGAAGTGGATCACCGCGCGCGGTGTCTACGGCTTCTGGCCGGCCGTCGGGCACGGCGACGACACCGAGCTCACCACCGACGACGGCCCGGTCACGCTGCACCACCTGCGCCAGCAGGGCGAGCACCGCGACGGCGTACCCAACCGGTCGCTGGCCGACTTCGTGGCGCCCGCCGAGACCGGGCTCGACGACTGGGTCGGCGGCTTCGCGGTGACCGCGGGCATCGGGCTCCCGGACCGGGTGGCGAAGTTCCGCAAGGAGCACGACGACTACTCCGCGATCCTGGCCGAGTCCCTGGCCGACCGCCTCGCCGAGGCCTTCGCCGAGCGCCTGCACGAGCGGGTCCGCACGGAGTTCTGGGGGTACGCCGAGGACGAGCAGCTGACCAACGAGGACCTCATCGCCGAGCGCTACCGCGGCATCCGGCCGGCGCCGGGCTACCCGGCGTGCCCCGAGCACACCGAGAAGCAGACCCTGTGGTCGCTGCTGGACGTCGAGGCGAACACCGGCATCGAGCTGACCGAGTCGATGGCCATGTGGCCGGGCGCCTCGGTCAGCGGGTGGTACTTCTCGCACCCGCAGTCGCAGTACTTCGTGGTGGGCCGGCTGGGTCGCGACCAGGTGGCGGACTACGCCGAGCGCAAGGGCTGGACCGTCCCCGAGGCGGAGCGCTGGCTGTCGGCCAACCTCGGCTACGACCCCGAGGACTGAGGCGCGGATGGGGCACGCCTATGCCGCGGTCCTGTGGGACATGGACGGCACCCTGGTCGACACCGAGCCCTACTGGGTCGACACCGAGTACGCCCTCGCCGCGACGTACGGCGGCACCTGGAGCAAGGAGCACGCGCTCAACCTGGTCGGCAACGACCTGCTCGACTCCGGCCGCTACATCCGCGAGCACATGGGCATCGACCTCGAGCCGTCGCAGATCGTCGAGGAGCTGCTCGACGGCGTGGTCGCCCGGATCGAGGACGAGGTGCCGTGGTGCCCGGGCGCCGTCGACCTGCTCGCCGACCTCGGTGAGGCCGGGCTGCCCTGCGCGCTGGTCACCATGTCCTACCGCCGCTTCGTGGCGCCGATCCTCTCCGCGCTGCCCGGCGACACCTTCGCCACCGTCGTCACCGGTGACGCGTGACCCGGGGCAAGCCCCACCCGGAGCCCTACCTGACCGCGGCCCGGCGCCTCGGCGTGGACGCCGCGGACTGCCTGGCGATCGAGGACTCCAACACCGGGGCCCGCTCGGCCGAGTCGGCCGGCTGCACGGTGATGGTCGTGCAGAACCACGTGCCGGTGCTGCCGGGGGAGCGGCGCGTGTTCCGTGACAGCCTGGTCGGGACGACGCACGCGCACCTCCCGGTCCCCGTGCGCTAGCGTCCGCGCATGAGCATCCACCTGGTGGGCGGCGGCCCCGAGTCCTGCCCGACCCCCGGCCTGCTCCACCCGTTCCGCGACGAGGTCGCCGCCCGGGGAGGCCCGCTGGTGGTGGTCCTCGTCGAGCGGGAGGGCGTGCTCGAGGAGCACCTACCGCGCTACGTCCCCCTCGCTGCCGACGGGGTCGAGGTGCGTCCGGTGATCATCGGGGACGACTCCGAGATCGACCCGGCCGCCTTCGACGGCGCCGGTGGCATCGTCGTCGGCGGCGGGCTCACCCCGCGCTACCACGCCGGGCTGCACGGGGTGATCGACGTGGTGCGCGACGCCGTCCGCGCCGGCACGCCGTACGCCGGCTTCTCGGCCGGCGCGATGGTCGCGGGGGAGACCGCCCTGCTCGGTGGGCACCTCGTCGGCGCGCTCGAGGTGGTCCACGAGGACTGCGCCGAGGGACTGTCCCAGATCGCGCTGGAACCGGGGCTCGGGCTGGTCCCGTTCACCTGTGACGTGCACGCCGCCCAGGCCGGGACCCTGTCGCGGGCGGTGGCGATCGTCGGCAACGGCCTGGTGCCCCGCTCCGTCGCGATCGACGAGGACACGGTCCTGGTCGTCGACGGCGACTCGATGCGGGTGGCCGGCACCGGGTCGGTGTGGCTCAGCGAGCCCGACGACCACTCCGTGCGGCTGACCCGCCGCTCCGCGGGACCGGTCGCCTGGCCCGGCGCCTGATCAACGGTCGGCGTCGTCGCGCGACGGCCGGGTCCGTTGCCGGCTCGTCCCGGCGGCCCGCTTGCGGTTCGCGTGCCGGCGGCGCTCCTCGCGCAGCCGGGCGTCCTCGTGGGTGAGCTGCTCGAACACGAATCCCCAGTGGCTCATGGTGTCCTCCGATCCTCTATGTGCGACACCACTGTCGAGGCTACGCCGGTGTCGCCTGTCGTGCAACCACCAAAGCACCTACACTGGTGTCGGACGTGAAGGAGGGGCCATGACCACCGTCGACCTGCCGCGACCGGACGTGCCGGCACCCGTCGCCGTCGTGCGCGACTTCGTCAACACCACCGACCACGAGACCGGCACGGACGAGCTCGACACCGCCGCCGGGCTGTCCCGCTACCTGGCCGGCGAGGGCCTGCTCGGGGGCTCGGCCCGCGCGAGCCGGGACGACCTCGCCCTCGCCCGCCGCCTGCGCGCCGCGCTTCGTGAGGCGCTCGAGGCCAACCACGACGGCTCGGCCACGGATCGACCCGGGCTCGACGACGCGCTGGCCGACGCGCTGGCCGCCCTGCCGGTCCGGCTCGGCTGGCAGGGCGACGTACCCACCCTGGAGCCGGCCGGGTCCGGCGTACCGGCCGCGCTCGCCCGGATCGGGGTGGCCGCGCACGAGGCCGCGGCGGCCGGCCTCTGGTGGCGCCTGAAGATCTGCCGGTACGACGAGTGCGAGTGGGCCTACTACGACCACTCGAAGAACCGGTCCCGCAACTACTGCGAGTACAACTGCGGCAACAAGCTGAAGACCCGGGCCTACCGGGCCCGGCAGAAGGCGGCTGGACCGGCTTCCCCGAACACCGGCTGAGAGGTCCGCCCGGGACTACGCTGGGAAGGCGGAGGACGCCCGGGGAGGGGCCATGACCAGCTCGCTGATCGAGCTCATCCGCCGGTCGGTGATCGGCGAGGACCACGTCATGACCACGCCCTACGGGCAGCGCCGGGTCACCTACGCCGACTACACCGCCTCCGGGCGCGCGCTCACCTTCATCGAGGACTTCATCCGCGAGCAGGTGCTGCCGAGCTACGCCAACACCCACACCGAGTCCAGCGGCACCGGCCTGCAGACCACCCGGCTCCGCGAGCAGGCCCGCGGCATCATCCACGACGCGGTCCGCGGTGACGACCAGACCGTCGTGGTGTTCACCGGCTCCGGGTGCACCGGCGCGATCACCAAGCTGATCGGCGTCCTCGGCCTGCGCATCCCGTCGGTGCTCGAGGACACCTACCACCTGCTGCAGCACATCCCGGAGGACCGGAGGCCGGTGGTCTTCATCGGGCCCTTCGAGCACCACTCCAACGAGATCCCGTGGCGCGAGTCGATCGCCGACGTGGTGACCATCCGCGAGGACGCCGACGGCGGCATCTGCATCGACGACCTCCGCGACCGCCTCGAGGAGTACGCCGACCGTCCGCTGCTCATCGGCTCCTTCTCCGCGGCCTCCAACGTCACCGGCATCGTCGCGCCGACCGCCGAGATCGCGACGCTGCTGCACGAGCACGGCGCGCTGAGCTTCTGGGACTTCGCCGCGGCGGCGCCGTACGTCGACATCGACATGAGCAGCCCGGACCCCGACCTGCCCCTGGCGTACAAGGACGCGCTGTTCCTGTCCCCGCACAAGTTCATCGGCGGCCCGTCCACGCCCGGTGTCCTGGTCGCCCGGCGCGAGCTGTTCGCCAACCGGGTGCCCGAGTCGCCCGGCGGCGGCACCGTGCTCTACGTCAACCCCGCCGAGCACCGCTACCTCGACGACCCGGCGCACCGCGAGGAGGGCGGCACGCCGGCCATCATCGAGGCGGTGCGCGCCGGCATGGTCTTCCAGCTCAAGGACGCGGTCGGCACGCAGACCATCCGGGCTCTCGAGGAGCGGTTCCTCGCCCGTGCCGTGGCGGCCTGGCGGGCCGAGCCGACCATCGAGCTGCTCGGGAACCTCGAGGCCGAGCGGCTCTCGATCATCTCGTTCGTGGTGCGCTCGCCGTCGGGTCGCTACCTCCACCACAACTTCGTGGTCGCCCTGCTCAACGACCTCTTCGGCGTCCAGTCCCGGGGCGGCTGCTCCTGCGCCGGCCCGTACGGTCACCGGCTGCTCGGCATCGACCTCGAGCGCTCGCACGAGTTCGAGCGCGAGATCGCCGGCGGCTGCGAGGGGATCAAGCCCGGCTGGGTGCGGGTCAACTTCAACTACTTCATCTCCGACACCGTCGCGGACTACATCGTCGAGGCGGTGCGCATGGTCGCCCGGGACGGCTGGAAGCTGCTCGGCGACTACGTCTTCGACCCGGTGACCGGGCGCTGGCGGCACCGTGCCGGGGTCGTCGAGCCGCCGATCAGCCTCCTCGACATCGTGTACGCCGACGACGGCACCGTCACGATGCCGACCTGCACGCTCGACGGTGGCGAGGAGATGCTCGCGCAGCAGCTCGAGGAGGGCGCCAAGATCCTCGAGGACGCCGTCGGCCCCGACCTCACCCGGCACCCGGGCGAGGTCAGCGCGGACTTCGAGCACCTGCGCTGGTTCGACCTGCCTGAGGACGCGATCGAGGAGCTGCACCCGGGGTCCTAGTACCACCGGACAATGGCAACTCGGACCGCTGCGCGACGACGCTGGTGTCACACCCCGACAGAGGAGACACCATGAACATCCGCCCGGCCCTCGCCACCCTCGCCCTGGTCGCCGTCGCGGCCCCGGCCGCCACCCTTGCCACCGCCGGCACCGCCCACGCGGGCAGCGGCGACGTCGTACGCCGCGGCAGCTGCACCGGCTCCGCCGACTGGAAGCTCAAGGCCAAGCCCGACGACGGCCGGTTCGAGGTCGAGGGCGAGGTGGACAGCAACCGCAACGGGCAGACCTGGCGCTGGCGCTTCGTGCACAACGGCAGCGTCTCCGCCCGCGGCACCGCCACCACCCACGCGCCCAGCGGCTCGTTCGACGTGACCCGCCGGATGGCCAACCTGCGCGGCACCGACACCTTCGTCTTCCGGGCCCGCAACCCCCGCACCGGCGAGGTCTGCCGCGGCGTGGTGCGGATCTGACCGCCGGCCGGCGTACGGCGCCCTATCCTGAGCCGCACCGAGGCGAGGGACGAGGAGGGGCACCGTGCGCGTGATCAGGAGCCCCGTGGCGCAGTTCCTCGTCGCGGGGTTCCTCACTGCGCTGCTGATCGCGGCGGGCACCTGGGTGCTGAGCGGCCGGGCGGCCAACACCGAGGCCACCACCGACGCCCGGGCGACCACCGAGATCCTGGCCCACTCCGTGGCCGAGCCGACCATCCCGCGGGGGCTGGCCACCGGCGACCCGGGCGCCATCGACCGGTTCGACCGCCAGGTCGACCGGCTGCTGGTGCCGGACGTGCTGCGGATCAAGATCTGGGGCGCGGACGGCACCATCGTCTACTCCGACAAGAACGCGCTGATCGGCACGCAGCTACGACCTCGGTGACGAGGAGCGCGACATCCTCGCAAACGGCGGCATCGAGGCGGAGGTCTCCGACCTCGACCGCCCCGAGAACCGCTTCGAGCGGTCCAGCAGCGGCGTCGTCGAGGTGTACACCTCGATCGAGTCGCCCGAGGGGATCCCGCTGCTGTTCGAGGCGTACTTCTCCGCCGCGGACCTCGACGCCCGCAAGCAGCAGGTCTTCCAGCCGTTCTACCGGATCACGCTCGGTGGGCTGGCCATCCTCCTCGGGGTCGCCACCCCGATGCTCTGGGTGCTGACCCGCCGGCTCACCCGCGCCGCCAACGACCGCGAGCGGCTGCTCCGCACCGCCGCCACCGCGAGCGACAACGAGCGCCGCCGGATCGCCCGCGACCTCCACGACGGCGTGGTGCAGGACCTGGCCGGTACGGCGTTCGCGGTCGGCGCGCTGGCCCGCTCGGAGACCGACCCGACCCACCGGGAGGCGCTGGAGCGCACCGGGGCGTCGCTGCGCGGCACCCTCCGGTCGCTCCGGTCGCTGCTGGTCGAGATCCACCCGCCGGACCTGCAGGCCGACGGCCTCGCCGCGGCCCTGGCCGACCTGACCGCGCCGGCCTCGGCCGCCGGGACCCGGGCCACCGTCGAGGTGAGCGGCATGGGCGGGGTCGGCGACGCACAGGTGGCGCTGGTCTGGCGGGTGGCCCAGGAGGCCGTCCGCAACGCGATCCGGCACGCCGAGGCGTCCCGGATCTCGGTCGTGGTCCGGGGCACGGGGGACCGGGTGGTGCTCGAGGTCTCCGACGACGGCAAGGGGTTCCGGCCCGACACGCCCGCGCACCCGAACAGCTTCGGGCTGCGCGGCCTGCAGAGCCTGGTCGCCGACAGCGGCGGCCGTCTCGAGGTGCGGTCGCTGCCCGGCCACGGCACCACGATCCGACTGGAGGTGGACCGATGATCCGGGTTCTGGTGGTCGACGACCACCCCGTGCTGCGCAGCGGGCTGGTGCAGCTGGTCTCGGGGGCCGACGACATGGAGGTGGTCGGCAGCGCGGCCGACGGCGCCGAGGCGCTCACCGAGACGCGGCGTACGTCGCCCGACGTGGTGCTGATGGACCTGCAGATGCCCGGCGTCGACGGGGTCACCGCGACCCGCTCGATCCTGGCCGAGACCACCGGGACCCAGGTGCTGGTGCTGACCTCGTTCTCCGACGGGGAGCGCATCGTCGCCGCGCTCGACGCCGGGGCGGTGGGCTACCTGCTCAAGGACGCCGATCCCGACGACGTGCTCGACGGCATCCGGTCGGTGAACCGCGGCGAGTCACCGATCACGCCGCGGGCCGCCCGCGAGCTGCTCGGGGCCCGCTCGGGCACCGCGTCGGTGGCGCAGACCGCGCAGCTCACCCCGCGCGAGATCGAGGTGCTCGCGCCTGGTGCGCGAGGGACTGGCCAACAAGCAGATCGCCCGCCGCCTCGGCATCACCGAGCGCACGGTCAAGGCGCACCTGACCTCGGCGTTCTCCCGGATCGGCGTGCGGGACCGTACGGCGGCCGCGCTCTGGGCCGAGCGGAACCTCTAGGGCGGCACGCCCTACGGCTGGCCGGTGACGCCCTCGTCGGTGTCGAGGTCGCCCGCAGGGTCGACAGCCGGCGGCGGGATCTGGAAGATCGGCAGCGGGGGAGGGGTCCCCCCGAACTCCGGGCAGATGTCCTGGTGGCTGCACCAGTCGCACAGCCGGCTCCGGTTCGGGCGCCAGTCACCGGTGAGCTCCGCGCGCCGGATCGCCTGCCAGATCGCCTCCACCTTGCGCTCGGTGCCGAGCAGGTCGGCCTCGTCGGGCTGGTAGCGCAGCATCTCGCCGTTGCCGAGGTAGATCAGCTGGAGCATCGCGGGGATGACCCCGCGGGTGCGCCAGATGACCAGCGCGTAGAACTTCATCTGGAACAGCGCCTTGGCCTCGAACAGCGGGCCGGGCGAGCGGCCGGTCTTGTAGTCGACCACGCGGATCATGCCGTTGGGGGCGACGTCGATCCGGTCGACGAAGCCGCGCAGCAGCAGCTTGGACTCCAGCAGCGTCTCGACGTACAGCTCGCGCTCGGCCGGCTCGAGCCGGCGTGGGTCCTCCAGCTCGAAGTAGCGGTCGAGGACCTCGCGGCAGGAGGTGAGCCAGGCGCCGAGGTCGAGCCCGCCCTCGCCGTCGTCGGCCGGCGGGGTGAACATCTCGGCGATCTCGGGCTCGGCCTCGAGCAGGGCGTCCCACGCCGGCGTCAGCAGGTCGCGGGCCTGCTCGGGCGTGCGGTCGGGGGCCGGCAGGTCGAAGAGGTCCTCGAGCACCTTGTGGACCAGGGTGCCCCGGACGGCGTCCGGCGACGGCTCCTCGGGCAGCTTGTCGACGGTGCGGTAGCGGTAGAGCAGGGGACAGGTCATGAAGTCGCCGGCGCGGCTCGGGGACAGGGCGCCGAGCACGTCGACCCCGTCGACCGGGGTCGAGTGGTGCTCGGCGGGAGACGCTGCCGCGGACTGCGCTGTCATGGTCCGACCCTAGGACACCCCACCCACAGCCCGACGGACCCTCCGCGGGTGCGGGTCCACCCTCGTCGATCGGCTAGCGTTGACGATGTGTCCGACCCCCAGCACCGCGATGCCGACGACCAGGTGCGTCGTCCGCGTCCGCCGGGGACCATCCGGGTCGGACAGATCGCGGGCACCGACGTACTCATCACCTCCTCGTGGTTCCTGATCGCCGGGCTGCTCGCCTTCGTGATGGCCCCGGTGGTCGAGCGCACCGAGCCGGGTCTGGGTGCCTGGAAGTACGTCGCCGGCTTCGCGTTCGCCGTGCTGCTCTACCTCTCGGTGCTGCTCCACGAGGCCGCCCACGCGGGGATGGCCAAGCACTACGGCCACCCGGTCGACTCGATCACGCTGCACTTCCTCGGCGGGATGACCGCCATCGAGGGGGAGTCGCGCAACCCGCGCGAGGAGTTCCTCATCGCCGTGGTGGGGCCGCTCACCTCGCTCGCGGTCGGCGCCGCGTCGTGGTTGCTCTTCCTGGTGATGCCCAACGGCCTGCTCGAGGTCGCCGTCGGCCTGCTGGCCCTGGCCAACCTCTTCATCGGCGCCCTGAACCTCATCCCGGGCCTGCCCCTCGACGGTGGCCGGGTGCTCAAGGCGGCCGTCTGGAAGGTCTCCGGCAACCCCCACCGCGGCACCATCGCCGCCGGCTGGGGTGGCCGCCTGACCGCGGTCGCGGTGCTCTTCTGGCCGGCCGTCCAGGAGTCGGTGGTCGGCACCAAGCCCGAGATCTTCGACTACGTCCTCGCCTTCGTCATCTCCCTGTTCCTCTGGACCGGGGCGACCGCCGCCATGCAGTCCGCCCGCCTGCGCCGCCGGCTGCCGTCGCTGGTCGCGCGGGACCTCGCCCGACGTACCCTCGCGGTGCCCGACAACCTGCCGGTGGCCGAGGCCGTACGCCGGGCGCAGGAGGCCGAGGCGGGGAGCATCGTGACCGTGTCGATCGGGGGCACCCCGATCGGCATCGTCAACGAGACCTCGCTGCTCGCCCTGCCCGAGGAGCGCCGCCCGTGGCTGACGGTCTCCCAGGTGGCGCGGACCATCGAGGACGGGCTGACCCTCCCCGCCGGCATCGTCGGGGAGGACCTGATCCGGGCGATCACCCGCGTGCCGGCCCACGAGTACCTCCTCGTCGAGGACGACGGCTCGATCTACGGCGTGCTGTCCACCGCCGACGTGGACCGCGCGTTCAGCCAGCGGGGGCACTGAGGCTCCAGCGGGGGCGCGGGGCTAGGGTCTCGGCCATGTCCGACCCCCGGCCCGAGCAGCCCCGCGACCTCCCCGACGTACCCCCCGAAGCCTGGTCCGGGGTGCACCGCGGACCGCTGCGCGCGGGCGAGTGGGTGCGGCTGACCGACCAGAAGGGCCGCCGGCACAACATCTGCCTCGAGCCCGGGAAACGGTTCTTCAGCAACCGCGGGCACCTCGAGCACGACGAGCTGATCGGCCGGGACGAGGGGTTCACGGTCACCTCGTCCGCCGGCGGCCAGTACCTCGTCTTCCGGCCGCTCCTGTCGGAGTTCGTGGTCTCGATGCCGCGCGGCGCAGCCGTGGTCTACCCCAAGGACGCCGCCCAGATCGTGGCGATGGCCGACATCTTCCCCGGCGCCCGGGTGGTCGAGGCCGGGGTCGGGTCGGGAGCCCTGACCTGCTCGCTGCTGCGCGCGGTCGGTCCCCACGGCAGGGTGCTGTCCTTCGAGCGGCGCGAGGAGTTCGCCGACGTCGCCCGCCGCAACGTCACCCAGTTCTTCAACGGCGACCACCCCGCGTGGGACCTGCGCCTGGGCGACCTGGCCGAGGGGCTGCCCGCCGACGGCGAGCTCGCGGACCGGATCATCCTCGACATGCTGGCTCCCTGGGAGTGCGTCGACGCCTGCAGCGACGCGCTGGCGCCCGGCGGCATCCTGGTGGCCTACGTCGCCACCACGACCCAGCTCTCCCGCTTCGTCGAGACCGTCCGCGCCCACGGCGGCTTCACCGACCCCCAGGCCTGGGAGTCGCTGGTGCGCGACTGGCACGTCGAGGGCCTCGCCGTCCGCCCGGGCCACAAGATGATCGGCCACACCGCCTTCCTGGTGACCGCCCGGAGGATGGCCGCGGGGGAGCGGCCGATGGCCAAGAAGCGGCGTCCGGCCCCCGGCGCGTACGGCGTCGACTACACCGGGCCGCGTCCGGCCGACCTCCCGCCGCAGGTGCTCGAGGAGCCGTACGGCGACTGACACCCGAATCGTTGTCCAATGCGCGCGCCAAGTCCTGCCGAACGTTGTCCGAGTGGGTAAGGTCGCTGACGTAGGAGGTGAGGCAAGATGCCGGCTTCGGACATTCCACGTAGCCCCGACGAACTCGCCAACCAGGTTCGCTTCCTGGAGGCAGAGGTCACCGACCTGCGCCGCCGTCTGGCCGACGGTCCGGTGCACTCCCACGCCGTCGAGCAGCGGCTGGCCGACACCCAGCGCTCGCTGGCCGCGGTGACGTCGCAGAACGAGCGCCTGGCCCAGACCCTGCGCGAGGCCCGCGACCAGATCATGACGCTGAAGGAGGAGGTCGACCGGCTCGCGCAGCCGCCGGCCGGCTTCGGCACGTTCCTCGCCCGCAACGAGGACGACTCCATCGACGTGTTCACCGGTGGCCGCAAGCTGCGGGTCAGCGTGAGCCCGAGCGTGGACCTCGACACCCTCCAGAAGGGCCAGGAGGTCATGCTCAACGAGGCCCTCAACGTCGTCGCCGCGCTCGAGTTCGAGCAGGTGGGCGAGGTCGTCATGCTCAAGGAGATCCTCGCCGACGGCGACCGCGTCCTGGTCATCGCGAACGCCGACGAGGAGCGGGTCGTCCGCATCGCCGAGCCGCTGCGCCAGATGACGCTGCGTGCCGGCGACTCCCTGTTGCTCGACTCGCGCGCCGGCTACGTCTACGAGAAGGTCCCGAAGTCCGAGGTCGAGGAGCTCGTCCTCGAAGAGGTCCCGGACATCGACTACAGCAAGATCGGCGGCCTGTTCGGCCAGATCGAGACGATCCGCGACGCCGTCGAGCTGCCCTACCTCCACCCCGAGCTGTTCGTCGAGCACCAGCTCAAGCCCCCGAAGGGTGTGCTGCTCTACGGCCCGCCCGGGTGCGGCAAGACGCTCATCGCCAAGGCGGTCGCGAACTCCCTGGCCAAGAAGGTCGCCGCGAAGACGGGCCAGGAGGGGAAGTCCTACTTCCTCAACATCAAGGGCCCCGAGCTGCTCAACAAGTACGTCGGCGAGACCGAGCGCCACATCCGGCTCGTCTTCCAGCGGGCCCGCGAGAAGGCCAGCGAGGGCACCCCGGTCATCGTGTTCTTCGACGAGATGGACTCGCTGTTCCGCACCCGCGGCTCCGGCGTCTCCTCCGACGTCGAGAACACCATCGTCCCGCAGCTGCTCAGCGAGATCGACGGCGTCGAGACGCTGGAGAACGTCCTGGTCATCGGCGCCTCCAACCGCGAGGACATGATCGACCCGGCGATCCTGCGCCCGGGCCGGCTCGACGTGAAGATCAAGATCGAGCGCCCCGACGCCGAGGCCGCCCGCGACATCTTCAGCAAGTACCTCATCCCGGCGCTGCCGCTGCACAACGACGACCTGACCGAGTTCAACGGCGACCGCGACGCCTGCGTCGGCGGGATGATCCGGGCCACGGTGGAGCGGATGTACTCCGAGACCGAGGAGAACCGCTTCCTCGAGGTCACCTACGCCAACGGCGACAAGGAAGTCCTCTACTTCAAGGACTTCAACTCCGGCGCGATGATCCAGAACATCGTCGACCGGGCCAAGAAGATGGCGATCAAGGACCTCCTCGACCACGACCAGAAGGGGCTGCGGGTCCAGCACCTGCTCCAGGCCTGCGTGGACGAGTTCAAGGAGAACGAGGACCTCCCGAACACCACCAACCCCGACGACTGGGCGCGGATCTCCGGCAAGAAGGGCGAGCGGATCGTCTTCATCCGCACGCTCATCACCGGCAAGCAGGGCACCGAGCCCGGCCGCTCGATCGACACCGTCGCCAACACCGGCCAGTACCTCTAGGCCGTACGCCGCGCTGCGCCCGGGAGAAGGGATCGTCGAATCCCCCTCCCGGGCTGCGGCAACCCTTACGCTGGGCCAACGCGTCGTACGGGTAGGACGCAACGCACCAAGGGGGAGACGACATGACGTTCTGGTGGATCGTGCTGGCAGTGGTCGTGATCGGCTTCGCGCTGGCCTGGTGGTCGAGCGGCCGTTCGACGGGCCGTCCCGGCCGCAGTGTCGACAAGTCCACCGTCCAGGGGGACGCCCTGCGCAAGCACGGCTCCGCCGGTAGCGGCGGCGGTGGCGGTATCCCCGGCGGCAGCGGGTTCTGACCGACTTCAACCTCTCGAGGGGACACGACATGTTCTGGTGGATCGTGCTCGCAGTGATGGTGGTTGGCTTCGCGCTGGCCTGGTGGTCGAGCGGACGCTGCGAAGGGCCGCCCGCGGAAGCGACGTACGCAGGGACGCTGCGCAGGGTGACGCCCTGCGCACGTTCGGCACCGCCGGCGGTGGTGGCGGCAGCAACATCAACCCCGGTGGTGGCGGAGCCAACATCGGCGGCGGTTTCTGACCGGTTTCACTTCTCGAGAGGGACACGACATGTTCTGGTGGATCGTTGCGGCGGTGGTGGTGGTCGGTTTCGCGCTGGCCTGGTGGACGAGCGGACGGCGACGGTCGACGGTCCCGCCGGGTGACCGGGCAGACGGCCGAGGGCGGACGCGCTCGACAAGTACGGCCCCGGTCCGGGTCGGGCCGGCATTCCCGGAACCCCCGACCGGCGGGACGGCCTGAGGCTTCCTACGGCCAGGTGGTCGCGCCACCCGGCGGCAGGTCGAGCAGGGTGACCTCGGGACACCGCTCGGCGAGATCGGCCCGGAACTCCCCGAGCGGGCGCTGCATCCAGGCCAGCCCGCCCAGGCCGGTGCCGAACAGGCCCACCCCCGGCAGCCCCATGCCGCGGGCGTGCAGGGAGCCGTAGTGGATCGGCAGCACCGCGGCGGGCCGGACGCGGGCGCAGGCCTCGACGGCCTCGGACGGGCCCATGTGGCCGTCGGACAAGCGTGGACCCCACCCGGCGATGGGCAGGAGGGCGACGTCGACCCGCCCGCCGGCGAGCTCGGCCAGCCCCTCCATCTCGGGATACAGGCTGGTGTCCCCGGCGAACCAGACCACGTGGCCACCGCCGCGGACGAGGTGGCCGTGCGCGTCGTTGGGGCGGTGCGGCATCGGGCGGGCCTCGTGGTCGGCCCGGACCAGCCGCACCTCGACCTCCGGCCCGACCCGGACCCAGTCCCCGGTCGGGGTGTCGATCACCTGCAGCTGCGGAGTACGTCGAGCCAGCCACGGCCGGTTCGCGGGGCCGGTGAGCACGGGTGCGCTGCCCAGCATCCGCAGTGAGGCCACCTCGGCGTGGTCGAGGTGGAGGTGCGACACGAGCACCACGTCGGGGTCCCGCCACGCGGCAGGGTCGGGGTGGGGCCGACCCGGCGCAGCAGGCCGGCATGGGACCTCAGCAGCGGGTCGGTGAGGATCCGGACGCCATCGAGGTCGATGACCGTGGAGGCGTGCCCCAGCCAGGTCAGGCCGATCACGCGGTCGCCCGCCCGACGTACGCATAGGTCCACGGCCGCATCGCGCCGGGTCCGGGCAGGTAGGACGCGTCCAGCCCGTCGATCGTGAAGCCGGCGCCGCGGACCAGGCCCGGGATGTCCCGGGCCAGGTGGCAGCCGCCGAAGACCGCCCCCTGCACCGGGTCCAGCCGGTGCTGCCACCTCACCACGCCGGGGTCGGGTGCCAGGCCGTGCTCGAGGAAGTGGAGGGAGCCGCCGGGGCGGAGCACCCGGTGTGCCTCCGCGAGCGCCGCCTCGACGTCCGGGATCGTGCACAGCGTCAGCGTCGACAGCACGCAGTCCACGCTGGCGTCCGGCTCGGTGAGCCGCTGACCGTCCAGACCGGAGCGCAGCACGGTGAGCCCGGACTCCTCGCGCCGACTTCTCCGAGAGCGCCCAGCCGGCGTCGGACGGCTCCACGGCGAGCACCGAGGTCACCGACGGCGGGGTAGTGGCGCAGGTTCTGTCCGCCGCCGAAGCCGATCTCGAGCACCACGCCGTGCAGCCCCGCGCACGCCTGGGCGCGCAGCCGGGCGACCTCGGGGTTCGAGCCCATCTTGTCGATCAGGCGCGGCAGCAGCCGGTCCTCCCAGATCCCCATCCGTCTCCTCCGGCCCGTCCGTGGCGCTGCCCCGACTGTAGCGCCGCGGATGCCTGGCGGAGGGCGGGAAACCGCCCCCAGGCCGGTGGGGCAGGCCACCCCCGACCGTGCGGCTGGCGGGCCCGGTCCGCGGGTCCACCCCATCCTCGGGAGCGGCCGCCGCTGCCTAGCGTGAGAGGTGCATCGAGAACCACCCACCACCGGACCAGGGAGCCAGTCATGAGTTTCATCATCAGCGACGAGAGCGGCACCAGCGGCGCCACGCACGCGCGGGATGCCTGGGGCTGGCCGCGGCAGGAGCGCCCGAGCGAGTCGGTGCAGACCTTCCCCGTGCGGGACCTCGGCGGCATCCACCTCCCCGTGGGCGTGGCAGCAGGCGCAGGGGCTCACCGCGTAGGCTCGTTCCCATGAGCGTACGGCGCGTGATGGGGACCGAGATCGAGTACGGCATCTCGGTCGCCGGCCAGCCCATGGCCAACCCGATGGTGGCCTCCTCACAGGTCGTGAACGCCTATGCCTCGGCCACGGCCAAGGCCCGTCGGGCCCGCTGGGACTTCGAGGAGGAGTCCCCGCTGCGGGACGCCCGCGGCTTCGACATGTCCCGCCAGGTGGCCGACCCGAGCCAGCTCACCGACGAGGACATGGGCCTGGCCAACGTGATCCTCACCAACGGCGCGCGGCTGTACGTCGACCACGCCCACCCGGAGTACTCCTCGCCCGAGGTGACCAACCCCCTCGACGTGGTGCGCTTCGAGAAGGCGGGGGAGCAGGTCATGCTCGACGCCGCCGCACGCGCGTCCGCCGTGCCCGGGGCGCCGACGCTGCTGCTCTACAAGAACAACACCGACAACAAGGGGGCGTCGTACGGCGCCCACGAGAACTACCTGATGCGGCGCTCGACGCCGTTCGCCGACATCGTCCGCCACCTGACGCCGTTCTTCGTCTCCCGGCAGGTCGTCTTCGGCGCCGGCCGGGTGGGGATCGGCCAGGACGGCCACGACCACGGCTTCCAGATCAGCCAGCGCGCCGACTACTTCGAGGTGGAGGTCGGCCTCGAGACCACGCTCAAGCGGCCGATCATCAACACCCGCGACGAGCCGCACGCCGACCCGGAGAAGTACCGCCGGCTCCACGTGATCATCGGCGACGCCAACCTGTCCGAGGTCTCGACGTACCTCAAGGTCGGCACCACCGCGCTGGTGCTGGCGATGATCGAGGACCGCTTCATCGGCCGCGACCTCGGCCTCGAGACGCCGGTGGCGTCGCTGCGGGCGGTCTCCCACGACCCGACCTGCCGCGAGCTGATCCCGCTCGTCGACGGGCGCAAGCTGACCGCGGTGCAGCTCCAGATGGAGTACCTCGACCTGGCCCGCAAGTACGTCGACTCCACCCTCGGCGACGACGCCGACGCGCAGACCGTCGACGTCCTCGCCCGCTGGGAGTCGGTGCTGACCCGGCTGGAGTCCGACCCGATGCAGTGCTCCCGCGAGCTGGACTGGGTGGCCAAGCTGGCGCTGCTCGACCAGTACCGCCACCGCGACGGCCTCGACTGGGACGACGCCAAGCTGCACCTGATCGACCTGCAGTACGCCGACATCCGCCCGGAGAAGGGTCTGTACCACCGGCTGGTCCGGCTCGGCCGGATCGACCGGCTGCTCGACGACCCGACCATCGAGGCGGCCATGCACGACCCGCCCGACGACACCCGGGCCTACTTCCGGGGCCGCTGCCTCGAGAAGTACGCCGGCAGCGTGGCGGCCGCCTCGTGGGACTCGGTGATCTTCGACCTCCCCGGGCGCGAGTCGCTGCAGCGGGTGCCCACGATCGACCCGCTGCGGGGGAGCCGGACGCACGTCGGCGAGCTCATCGACCGGTGCGACACGGCAGAACAGCTCTTCGCAGCGCTCACGCGGTAGCCCCCTTCTGGATAGGGTCGACCCATGGCACAGGAGCAGAAGCAACCGAAGAAGGCTTCCGAGACCGACGAGGCTCCCGAGGTCGCGCCCGACGCGGCCGTCGCCGAGCGCAAGGAACAGCTCGACGAGGACATCGACGCGATCCTCGACGAGATCGACGACGTGCTCGAGTCGAACGCCGAGGACTTCGTGAAGTCGTTCATCCAGAAGGGCGGGGAGTGAGCCGGTGAGCACCCCCCGTCATCACTCGCTGCGCTCACGATTCCGCGGGGACCCCGCATGACCGACCCGCGGACCGGTTCGCGGCTGCCGGACGCCTTCTTCGCGCCCGGCACGTCGTCGTTCACCGACTTCCTCAACGCCCACTCGCCCCAGCTGCTGCCGTCCTCGCGGGCGGTGCCCCAGGGCAACGCCGGTGACCTCTCCCCGCACGGCACGACGATCGTCGCGGCGACGTACCCCGGCGGCGTGATGATGGCCGGTGACCGGCGCGCCACGATGGGCAACATCATCGCCCAGCGCGACATCCAGAAGGTCTTCCCGGCCGACGAGTACTCCTGCGTCGGCATCGCCGGCGCGGCCGGCCTGGCGGTCGAGATGATCCGGCTGTTCCAGACCGAGCTCGAGCACTACGAGAAGATCGAGGGCACCACGCTCTCCATGGACGGCAAGGCCAACCGCCTGGCCGCCCTCATCCGGGCCAACCTCGGCCTGGCGATGCAGGGCCTGGCCGTCGTACCCCTCTTCGCGGGCTTCGACCTGACCTCCGACCAGGGCCGGATCTTCTCCTACGACGTCACCGGCGGGCGCTACGAGGAGACCGCGTTCCACTCGGTCGGCTCCGGCTCGCTGTTCGCCCGCGGCGCGCTCAAGAAGCTCTACCGCGACGACCTCACCGAGATCGAGTGCGTGCACCGCCGTCGTGCAGGCGCTGTACGACGCCGCCGACGACGACTCGGCCACCGGCGGTCCCGACGTGACCCGACGGATCTTCCCGGTCGTGCAGGTGATCGGCGCCGACGGTGGCCGCCGGCTGCCCGACGAGGAGGTGGCCGCGGTCGCCGACCGCGTGATCGCTGCCCGCATGAACCGACCCGACGGCCCGGCCGCGGCCCTGACCTGAGGGAGATCCACTCCATGAGCATGCCGTTCTACGTCTCACCCGAGCAGCTGATGAAGGACCGCGCGGACTTCGCCCGCAAGGGCATCGCCCGCGGCCGGTCCGTCGTCGTGGTCCAGTTCGCCGACGGCGTCCTGTTCGTCTCGGAGAACCCCTCCCAGGCGCTGCACAAGGTCTCCGAGATCTACGACCGGATCGCGTTCGCCGCGGTCGGCCGCTACAACGAGTTCGAGAACCTCCGGATCGCCGGCGTGCGCCTCGCCGACATGCGCGGCTACGCCTACGACCGCCGCGACGTCACCGGGCGCGGGCTGGCCAACGCCTACGCCCAGACGCTGGGCACGATCTTCTCCAGCGGCGGTGAGAAGCCCTACGAGGTGGAGCTGTTCGTCGCCGAGATCGGCGAGACCGCGGCCGACGACCAGATCTACCGGCTCACCTACGACGGCCAGGTCGCCGACGAGCACGGGTACGCCGTGATGGGCGGCGCCGCCGACGTGGTCGCCGGGTACCTCCAGGAGCGGTACGCCGAGGGTGCCTCGCTCGAGGACGCCATCCGGCTCGCCGTGGCCGCGCTCGGGCACTCCGAGGGCGGGGACCGGGTGATCCCGCACGACGACCTCGAGGTGGCGGTCCTCGACCGCACCCGCACCCAGCCGCGCAAGTTCCGCCGGATCCGGGCCGCCGTGCTCGCCGACATCCTGGGCGACCGCGGCCCGTCCGCCTCCGCCCCCACCGGCGACATGGCCGACGAGGTGGCCGAGACCGCTCCCGACGTGCCGGTCAGCCCGGCCACGACGGGTGCCGACGCCCCGGGGGACCCGACCGACCAGGTCAGCGGCGACGTACCCCCGCTCGAGGACCCGGTCACCGGCGAGCCGCCGGTGGCACCGCCGGTCGCGCCGCCGCGTGGCCCCGCCGGTGAGCCCGGACGACCCCCTTTCCTGACGCGCGCGATTCGTTGCGGTTTGGTCCCCAACCGCAACGAATCGGGGTCGCAACCTGTGGTTTGTGACCAATCGATGCGTGTTCCGAGGTGGTGAGCGACCACCTCCTCACGCCGGTCATCCACAGCCGGGCCTCGCCACGGTTGGCGCGACCTCGTCCTCGTGCAATGACGATGTGCCGATGGGGAACCTCGAACCGATCCGCGGCGAGATCCGCGTCGCCGGCTTCCGTCGCGTCAGCCATGGGCTCTACCTGCCGCTCAGCTCGCTGGGCGAACGCGCGGAGGCGCTGCGCGACCTGGCCGCCTGGCGACTGGTGCTCCCACCCGACGCCGTGTTCACCCATGTCACGGCGGCGGCGCTCGCCGGCTGGTGGCTTCCGCAGATGCCGGCGCACGTCCCCGTGTTCGCCGCGATGCCTCGCGACAGCCCTCGGCCCCGCAGGCCGGGACTGGTCTGCTCCAGGCTCGACCGGGGTGCAGCGTCCGAGCAGCTGTGCCAGGGCTTGCCGGTGGATGCCGCAGAGGAAGTGCTTCTGCGTGCCGCCCGCGACCTTGCGCTGCTGGACTTCATCCCCATGATCGAGTCGGCGCTCCGCGCCGGGGACGCCACCCGGACCGCCCTCGAGGCGCTCTGCGAGACCGGCCGGCCGGGCGTCCGGCGGCTCCGCCTCGGGACCGCCCTCGCCGACGTACGTTCCGAGTCGTACTGGGAGACCGCCCTGCGGCTGTTCCACGTCTCGGTGGACATCCCGGTGGAGACCCAGGTCGAGCTGTTCGACGAGCAGGGAACGTTCCTCGCGCGTGCCGACCTGCTCCTGACCGGTACCAACAACGTCCACGAGTACGACGGGGGAGGGCACCGCCTCCGCGAGCAGCACGCGCACGACCTGCGACGCGAGCGACGACTGGCCGGGACGTCCTACGTCCGGCGCGGCTACACCTCCGAGGACCTCGTCCGTCATCCGCTGGTGATGCTGGCGGAGATCGACCGCGCGATCGGACGTCGGCACCGGCCGGAACGCGTTCGGCTCTGGCGGCGGTGGGTGTCCGAGTCGACCGTCACGGACGGCGGCCGCCGGCGCTTGATGAACCGGTGGCTGCGCCTCTCTGGGGTCAGCGATTGGTCACAAACCGCATGACGTTGCCGCATTTCCTTGCGGTTGGGGACCAAACCGCAACGAGACAGCCGCGCGAGTCCGGCACACAGGTTGCCGCCGCGGCCTAGGCTGCACCCATGGACCGCCGGATCTTCGGGATAGAGAACGAGTACGGCGTCACGTGCACGTTCCGGGGACAGCGCAGGCTGAGCCCGGACGAGGTCGCGCGCTACCTCTTCCGCAAGGTCGTCTCGTGGGGCCGCAGCAGCAACGTGTTCCTCCGCAACGGCGCCCGGCTCTACCTCGACGTCGGCAGCCACCCGGAGTACGCCACGCCCGAGTGCGACGACATCACCGAGCTGGTGACCCACGACAAGGCGGGGGAGCGGGTGCTCGAGGGGCTGCTCGTGGACGCCGAGCGGCGGCTGCACGACGAGGGCATCTCCGGCGACATCTACCTCTTCAAGAACAACACCGACTCCGCCGGCAACTCCTACGGCTGCCACGAGAACTACCTCGTCGGGCGCCAGGGCGAGTTCAGCCGGCTGGCCGACGTGCTCATCCCGTTCCTGGTGACCCGGCAGATCATCGTCGGCGCCGGGAAGATCATCCAGACGCCGCGCGGGGCGTCGTACTCCGTCTCGCAGCGCGCCGAGCACATCTGGGAGGGCGTCAGCAGCGCCACCACCCGCAGCCGGCCGATCATCAACACCCGCGACGAGCCGCACGCCGACGCCGAGAAGTACCGCCGCCTCCACGTCATCGTCGGCGACTCCAACATGAGCGAGACCACCACGCTGCTCAAGGTGGCCAGCTGCGACCTGGTGCTGCGGATGATCGAGGAGGGCGTGGTGATGCGCGACCTCACCATGGAGAACCCCATCCGCGCGATCCGCGAGATCTCCCACGACATGACCGGCCGCCGCAAGGTGCGCCTGGCCAACGGCCGGGAGGCCAGCGCGCTCGACATCCAGCTCGAGTACCTCACCCGGGCCCGCGACTTCGTCGACCGCCGCGAGCTGCGTACGCCGGTGATCGACCAGGCGCTGGACCTCTGGGAGCGCGGGCTCAAGGCGATCGAGTCCGACGACCTGGGGCTGGTCGACCGCGAGATCGACTGGGTCATCAAGTGGAAGCTGATCGAGCGGTACCGCGCCAAGCACGGGCTGCCGCTCGGCCACGCCCGGATCGCCCAGCTCGACCTCGCCTACCACGACATCCACCGCGGCCGCGGCCTCTACTACCTGCTCGAGAAGCGCGGGGCGGTGGCGCGGGTGACCACCGACCTCAAGATCTACGAGGCCAAGTCGAAGCCGCCCCAGACCACGCGCGCCCGGCTGCGCGGCGAGTTCATCAAGAAGGCCCAGGAGCGGCGCCGCGACTTCACCGTCGACTGGGTCCACCTCAAGCTCAACGACCAGGCCCAGCGGACCGTCCTGTGCAAGGACCCGTTCCGGGCCACCGACGAGCGGGTGCAGCGACTCATCGACGGCATGTGAGTTCTTCTCAGGGTGCCCGGTTAGGCTGTGCGCGCCCAACCCCCGACTTCCCAGATCGTTAGGTAGGACCGTGCGTCGCGTCGTAGTACTCCTCGGCACCCTCTCCCTGCTCCTCGTCGGCCTGACCGCCTGCGGTTCCGACGACGGTGACTCCGGCAACACCGGGAAGGTGACCGTCTCCGGGGAGTTCGGCAAGGCCCCCAAGGTGACGTACGACGGCGAGGTCAACCGGGTCACCACGGACACCACCGTGCTGACCGAGGGCGACGGCCCGACGATCGAGGACGGCGGCACCGCGATGCTGCACTTCTACATCGGCAACGGCTACACCGGTGAGAAGGCGATCAGCACCTGGGACCAGAAGAAGCCGCAGGTGGTGACCCTGAACAAGGACACCCTGCCGGCCCTCAAGGACGCGATCGTCGGCAACAAGGTGGGCTCCCGCATCCAGGTGCTCGCGACGCCCAAGGACGCGTTCGACGACCAGCGGCAACCCGGACGCCTACATCGGCAACAAGGACTCCGTGGTGTTCGTCGTGGACATCCTCAGCGACGTCCTCGACGGCCCCGAGGGCCAGAAGAAGCCGGTCCCGCCGCGCTTCCCCAAGATCATCGAGAAGGACGGCAAGGTCACCGGCCTCGACTTCTCCAAGTCCGGCGCCCCGCCGAAGACGCTCAAGGCACGCACCCTGGTCCAGGGCGAGGGCCCGGCCATCACCAAGGGCTCGTACGTCGCCGTCCACTACCTGGGCCAGACCTACGACGGCAAGAAGCCCTTCGACGAGAACTACAGCGCCGAGCAGCTCCAGCCGTTCCAGATCGGCGTCGGCGGGGTCATCCCGGGCTGGGACAAGAGCCTGGTCGGGGTGAAGCAGGGCAGCCGGGTGATGCTGCTGGTGCCGCCGAAGGACGGCTACGGCAAGAAGGGCCAGGGCAAGGAGATCTCCGGCACCGACACCATGGCGTTCGTCGTCGACGTCCTCGGCGTCACGCCCTGATCGGCGACGGGGGGCGGCGGTGACCAAGAGCGAGCGGCTGCTCAACCTGCTCATCCTGCTGCTGGTCCAGCGGCACTACATCTCCAAGCAGAAGATCCGCGACACGGTCCCGCCGTACGCCGAGGCGACCGACGAGGCGTTCGAGCGGATGTTCGAGCGGGACAAGGACGAGCTGCGCGCCCTCGGCGTACCCGTCGAGGTGGCCAGCATCGACGCCTTCTTCGAGGAGCCCGGCTACCGCATCCGTCCCGACGACTTCGCCCTCCCGGGCATCGAGCTGACCGCGGACGAGGCGGCCGTGGTCGGCCTGGCCACCCGGGTCTGGCAGCACGCCGGCCTGGCCGGGGCGACCAGCGACGCCCTCGCCAAGCTGACCGCGGCCGGGGTCGACGTCGACCGCACCCGCCTGGACATCGTGCCGCCCCAGGTGAGCGTCCAGGACCCGCACTTCGACGCCTTCTGGGAGGCCTCGCTGGACCGGGTCCGGGTCCGCTTCGACCACCAGCGCAGCGGCGGCGGGGAGGTCACCACCCGCACCCTCGAGCCGTGGGGCGTGGTGTCCTACTCCGGCCGCTGGTACGTCGTGGGCCGCGACGTCGACCGCGACGAGGAGCGGATGTTCCGCCTGTCCCGGGTCCGCAGCGCGGTCAAGCGCATCGGCAAGGGCAACGCCTACGAGATCCCGCCCGGCACCAACCTGCGCGACATCACGCGACGCCTCGGCCCGGCCCCGGCCACCCAGGACGGCACCGTCCTGGTGCGCACCGGCACCTGCCTGGGGATGCGCCGGCACGCCTCCGGTGAAGAGGTCGGCGTCCGCGGCCCCGACGGCACCGATCGCTGGGACCGGGTCACGGTCTCCTTCTCCACCGCCCACGCCCTCGCCGAGGAGGTCCTGTCGTACGGCGCCGACGCGTACGCCGAGTCCCCGGCCGAGGTCCGCGACCTCGTCGTGCAGCGGCTCACGGCGATCAGCACGGCAGGAGCGCGCGCATGAGCGGGGGAGCCAAGGAGCAGGTCGGCCGGTTGCTGGCCCTGGTGCCGCTGATCCAGCGGCGCGGTGCGATGCCGGTCGACGACGCGGCCGCGGCACTCGGCGTACCCCCCGAGCAGCTGGTCAAGGACCTCCGGGTGCTCATCTACTGCGGCTGGCCCGGCTGGATGCCCGGAGACCTGATCGAGGTCGACCTCGACGCCCTCGACGGCGAGGGGATGATCCGGATCACCAACGCCGACTACCTCAACGCGCCGCTGCGGCTGTCCCCGGCGGAGGCCTCGGCGATGATCGTCGCGCTGCGCACGCTGCGCGAGTCCGCCGACGGCGACACCCTGGCCACGCTCGACAGCGTCCTCGGCAAGCTCGAGGCCGCCGCGGAGGACGGCCGGGTCACCACCGGGCAGGTGGAGGTCCACGTGCCCTCCGGGCAGCGCGAGATCGCCGCGCTGCGCACCCGGCTCGCGCGGTGCCATCGCCGAGGGCAGGCAGGTCCACCTCACCTACTACGTGCCCTCGCGCGACGAGAACACCGAGCGCACCGTCGACCCGCTGCGGCTGGTCGACGCCGAGGGCAGTGCCTACCTCCAGGCCTGGTGCCACGTGGCCGGCAACCGTCGCCTGTTCCGGATGGACCGGGTCGTCGACGCGGCCGTCCTCGACACCCCGGCCGAGACGCACCCCGAGGTCGGCCCGCTCGACCTCGGCGACGGTCTCTTCCGGCCGGCCGCCGACGACACCCTGGTGACGCTGCTGCTGGCCCCGCAGGCCCGCTGGGTCGCGGAGTACTACCCGGTCGAGACCACCCGCGAGGCGCCCGACGGCGGCCTCGAGGTGGACCTGTACGTCGCCGACCCGCGCTGGCTCACCCGCCTGCTGCTGCGGCTGGCGCCGTACGCTTCGGTGGTGCGGCCCCGGGAGTTCACCGAGGCTTTCACTGCCGCTGCACAGGAGGCGCTCAGCCTCTATCGGTGAGGCGGCGTACGATGAGCGACGTTCGTCCGACCAAGGTGAGGAATCCATGACCCCGCTCATCGCCGCCCCCGGCGTGCCCGAGATGATCCTGATCCTGCTCGTGCTGGTGCTGCTGTTCGGCGCGAAGAAGCTCCCCGAGCTCGCGCGCGGCAGCGGCCGCGCCCTGCGGATCTTCAAGGCCGAGACCAAGGGCCTCATGGACGACGACGAGGACGAGACCAAGACTCCCGAGCAGCGCGAGATCGAGGCCGCCCGTCAGCGTGAGGCGGAGCAGCAGCGGATCGCGCGCGAGGAGCACAACGGCCCCACGGCGGGCTGACCGCACCGGACCGGTAGACCGTGACAATCACGGGGGTCGTCGAGCTCTTCCGCGGACGGCCCCATCACGAGATCGGTGACGACGGCCGGATGGCGCTGTCGGACCACCTCCGCGAGCTGCGGGCCCGGATCCTCAAGATCACCGTGGTCCTGGTGGTCGGCACCATCGTCGCGCTGTTCTTCTTCGACCAGATCTTCCAGCTGATCCTCCAGCCCTACGAGGACGCCCAGGCCGCGCTCGGCGCGGACGTCAACACCCAGGCGACGATCAGCGGCGCCGGCGGCCCGCTGATGCTGCACCTCAAGCTGTGCGGCGTGGCGGCCGTGGTGCTGACCAGCCCGCTGTGGCTCTACCAGATCTGGGCGTTCATCCTCCCGGGGCTGCACGACAACGAGCGCAAGTGGTCGCGGGTCTTCGCGGCGGTGGCGGGTCCGCTGTTCCTCATCGGCGCGCTGGTCGGCTACCTCACCCTGCCCAAGGGACTCGAGGTGCTGATCTCGTTCACGCCCGCAGACCTGACCAACCTGATCGAGTTCGGCGACTACCTCACGTTCCTCACCCGGACGCTGCTGGTCTTCGGCATCGCCTTCGAGATCCCGGTCTTCGTCATCCTGCTCAACCTCGCCGGCATCGTCTCCGGCAAGGCGCTCGGTGCGCACCGGCCGTGGATCATCATCGGCGTCTTCGTCTTCGCCGCGGTGGCCACCCCGTCGACCGACCCCTTCTCGATGCTGTTCCTGGCCATCCCGATGGTCGCGCTGTTCGTCGTCTCGGAGCTGATCTGCCGGGTCCTCGACCGCCGTCGCAAGGAGCGCAACGTGCTCGCGGGCCTCGACGACGACGAGCTGTCGCCACTCGATGACTGAGACCCCCGAGCTGGACCCGTTCGACCTGCCGGAGTGGCTGGGCACCGGCCCCGTCACCTGGCACGCCGAGGACTCCGACCGCACCGGCTTCCACGTCCGCGGCCGCCTGGTCCCCGAGAGGGGTGACCACGACAAGGGTGAGCCCGACCCGGTGACCGGGTCCAGCCGTGCGACCTGCTCGCCGTCGACCAGGCCTTCCCGGCACCCGTGGTCGGCGAGGAGACCCGCCGCCTCGCGCACCAGGCCTGGCGCAACGGCCAGGTGCTGCTCGTGGAGTACGACGGCCGCCCCGCGCTCGCCGTACCCGGCACGGGGTTCAGCGCCGACCGGCTCGTCGAGGTGGTGGGCCGGCTGGCCCGGGCGGTGGGCGGCAGGCCGGCCGACTACGTGGTGGCCCTGCGCATCGGTGTCGTACGCCGTGACGACGGGAGCCGGGGATAGGGTCGGGCCGTGGCCCGTGCGATCGCCTTCCTCACCAACCCCACGTCGGGCAAGGGCAAGGGTGCGCGCTTCGCCGCAGTCGCCCTGCCGCGGCTCCGGGCGGCCGGCTTCGAGGTCCGTGACCTGGTCGGCCGCGACGCCGACGAGGCCCACGACCTGGCCGCCGCCGCGGTGGCCGACGGCGTCGAGGCGCTGGTCGTCTGCGGCGGGGACGGCCTGGTCCACCTCGGGGCCCAGCTGGTGGCCGGCACGGACATCGCCCTGGGCGTGATCCCGGCGGGATCGGGCAACGACGTCGCCCGCTACCTCGACATCCCGCGCACGGACCCGGCCGCGGCCGCCGACGTGGTGATCGCCTCCCGACGCCGGCGGATCGACCTGGCCCGCTCGGGCGACCGGTACTTCGTCACCGTGCTCGCCGCCGGTTTCGACGCCGTCGTCAACGAGCGGGCCAACCGGATGACCTGGCCCAAGGGCCAGATGCGCTACAACCTCGCCACCCTGGCCGAGCTGCGCACCTTCGAGCCGATCCCGTACACCCTCGAGCTCGACGGCGTCGAGCACCGCCTCGAGGCGATGCTGGTCGCGGTCGGCAACGGCCCGTCCTTCGGCGGCGGGCTGCGGATCACCGAGGGGGCCTTGTTCGACGACGGCATGCTGGACGTGGTGATCATCAAGCCGATGAGCAAGCCCGACCTGATCCGGACCTACCCGAAGCTCTTCAAGGGGACCCACATCCACCACCCTCAGTACGAGCACCACCGTGTCCGCGAGGTCACCGTGGCCGCTCCCGGGATCGTCACCTACGCCGACGGCGAGCGCTTCGGCGCGCTCCCGCTGACCGTCACCTGCGCCCCGTCCGCCCTGACGGTGTTGGCATGAACACCCCAACGAACCACTCGCTGCGCTCGCGCTTCGCCGGGGACCCCGCATGAGCACCCCGTCCGAGAAGTACGCCGACTTCCGCCGCGGCCAGCAGCACCCGGTCTTCACCGGATTCGCCGGGCTCTACGAGTTCCCGCTGGACGACTTCCAGGTCCGGGCCTGCCACGAGGTCGAGGAGGGTCGCGGGGTGCTCGTCGCCGCGCCGACCGGCTCCGGGAAGACCGTCGTCGGCGAGTTCGCCGTACACCTGGCCCTCGAGACCGGCCGCAAGTGCTTCTACACGACGCCGATCAAGGCGCTGAGCAACCAGAAGTACCACGACCTCGTCGAGCGGTACGGCGCCGACCAGGTCGGCCTGCTGACCGGCGACAACACCATCAACGGCGAGGCGCCGGTGGTCGTGATGACCACCGAGGTGCTCCGCAACATGCTGTACGCCGGGTCCCGCACCCTGACCGGGCTCGGCTTCGTGGTGATGGACGAGGTGCACTACCTCGCCGACCGGATGCGCGGCGCGGTGTGGGAGGAGGTGATCATCCACCTCCCGGAGAGCGTGGCGGTCATCTCGCTCAGCGCCACGGTCTCCAACGCCGAGGAGTTCGGCGAGTGGCTCGAGACCGTCCGCGGTGACACCACCACGATCGTCGAGGAGCTCCGGCCGGTGCCGCTGTTCCAGCACGTGATGGTCGGCAAGCGGCTGCACGACCTCTTCGACGACGAGGAGGACCTCGCCCAGGCCGGCTTCGCCCAGGAGGGCGCCAAGGTCAACCCGGAGCTGCTCAAGGTGGCCCGCGACGACTGGGCGGCCACCCGGTTCCGCGACCGCCGTGACAAGAAGGGGCAGCGCGGGCGTGGCCAGCGTCCCCAGGGCCGCCGTCCCTACCTGCCGAGCCGCTTCGACGTCGTCTCCCGGCTCGACGCCGAGGGCCTGCTGCCGGCGATCGTGTTCATCTTCAGCCGGGTCGGCTGCGACGCCGCCGTCACCCAGTGCGTCGGCGCGAACCTCCGCCTCACCACGCCCGCCGAGCGTGACGAGATCTACGCCTTCGTCGAGGAGCACTGCCGGCACCTCCCCGAGGACGACCTGCACGTGCTCGGCTACCACGAGTTCCTCGACGGCCTCACCCGCGGCATCGCCGCCCACCACGCCGGCATGCTGCCGACGTTCAAGGAGTGCGTCGAGGAGCTCTACCTGCGCGGCCTGTGCCGGGTCGTGTTCGCCACCGAGACGCTGGCGCTGGGCATCAACATGCCCGCGCGCACGGTCGTCCTCGAGAAGCTCAGCAAGTGGAACGGCGAGGCGCACGTCGACCTGACGCCGGGGGAGTACACCCAGCTGACCGGCCGGGCCGGCCGTCGCGGCCTCGACGTCGAGGGCCACGGCGTCGTGCTCTGGGAGCCGGGGATGAACCCCAAGGAGGTCGCCGGTCTGGCCTCCACCCGGACCTATCCCCTGCGCTCGTCGTTCCGGCCGTCGTACAACATGGCCGTCAACCTCGTGCACCAGTTCGGCCGCGAGCGCGCCCGCGAGCTGCTGGAGTCGTCGTTCGCGCAGTTCCAGGCCGACAAGGCCGTGGTCGGGCTGGCCCGGCAGCTGCGCAAGAGCGAGGACGCCCTCGACGGGTACGCCGAGGCCGCGCAGTGCCACCTCGGCGACTTCATGGAGTACGCCGCCCTCCGCCGCAAGCTGTCCGACGCCGAGAAGGGCGCCTCACGGGCCCGCAAGGTCGACCGCCGCGAGGAGGTGCTGCGCTCCCTGGAGGTGCTCAAGCCCGGCGACGTCATCGACGTACCGGCCGGCAAGTTCGCCGGCATGGCCGTGGTGATCGACCCCGGCACGGGCGAGGAGGGCCCGCGGCCGTACGTCGTGACGGCCGGCCGCCAGGCCCGCCGGCTGAGCATGGTCGACTTCCCGACCCCCGTCGCGGCGATCACCCGGATGCGGGTGCCGCGCAACTTCAGCGGCCGCAACCCGCAGCAGCGGCGCGACCTCGCCTCGGCCCTGCGAGGACCGCACCCACGGGCTCACCCCGCCTCCGCCGTCCAAGCGTCCACCGCGCGGGGACGGCCCCCGCAGCGGCCGGATCAGCAATGCCGATGCCGAGATCGACCGGATCCGCGCCGCCCTCAAGGCGCACCCGTGCCACCAGTGCCCCGACCGCGAGGAGCACGCCCGGTGGGGGGAGCGGTGGTTCAAGCTGGACCGGGACGCGAAGACGCTCAAGCGCCGCGTCGAGCAGCGGACCAACACCATCGCCCGGCAGTTCGACCGGGTCTGCGAGGTGCTGACCGCCCTGGAGTACCTCGACGGCGACACCGTCACCGAGCGCGGGCGCCACCTGCGCCGGATCTACTCCGACATGGACCTCGTCGCCGCCGAGGCGATCCGGCAGGGCCTGTGGTCCGACCTCGACCCCTCCGAGCTGGCGGCGGTGCTGTCGTCGCTGGTCTACGAGGCGCGACGGGCCGACGACCAGCGTCCGCCACGGATGCCCGGAGGCCGGGCGAAGGACGCGCTGCGCGACGTCGTCCACCTCTGGAGCGAGCTGGACGCGCTGGAGCGCGACCACAAGGTCGACTACCTCCGCGAGCCGGACCTCGGCTTCGCGTGGGCGGCGTACCGCTGGGCGGAGGGCGACGCCCTCGACGACGTGCTCGGCGTGGTGGACCTGGCGGCCGGCGACTTCGTGCGCTGGATGAAGCAGCTGCTCGACCTCGCCCTGCAGGTGGCCGACGCCGCGGCGGGCACCCCGATGCGGGAGGTCGCCCGCGAGACCGCGGACCGGCTGCGCCGGGGCGTGGTGGCCTACTCCTCGGTCAGCTGACCGGGGACGACCCGGATCCAGGTCAGCCGGCGAAGGCGTTCAGCAGCGCGGCACCGGTGGCCGGGATGCGCATCGGGTCGTCGAGCGGCGCGACCTGGGCGGCCATCGCCTTGATGCTGGGCAGCAGCATCTGCATCCAGACGTGGGCGTCGGCCGGGTTGATGTCGCCGAGCATCGCGCGCATGTCGTCGTACCCGACCAGGCGGGCGACGGTCTCGGCCTCCAGCCCGAGGGCGGCACCGATGATGCCGACCGCGAGCGGCACCGGCGTCGGGCGGACCTCGTCGGCGAGCGCGGGGTAGGTCTCGGCGGCCTTGGCGAGCATGTCCCGGCCTTCGTCGCGCGACTGCATGCGGACCGTGGGACCCACCGTGCGGACCTTCCACGCCTCCGAGACCGGGTACCGGTCGGCGCCGCTGCGAGACGGCCTTGAGGGCGACCACGGCGGTGGCGGCCTCGACCGTGGTGACGGTCAGGAGCCGCACGCGGCAGTGGTGGACGGTGGAGGTCATCTCTGCCTGGACGTCGAGGTTGCGCGCGGTGCGCCGCTCGGCCAGCAGGCTCAGGAGCCAGGTCTCGTTCATGGTGGTACCCCCTTAGGTCTTCCATGGCAGCAGGAAGTGGGGCTCTCCGGTGGGACTTTTACCCTCCTGTGGAAACTGTGGGGGAGAAGTGACGGAGTGGTCTGGACCGATCGAGTACGTTCAGGCGGGGGAGTGGCCGCCCAGCACCTGCACCAGCCGGTCCACCGACCCGCCCAGCCCCCACTGGCCGGAGATCGCCGCGAGCATGTCGGGGTCGGCCGGCTCGCGCGGGCAGGGTCAGGTCGGGGGAGCCGAGGTCGATGTCGCGCGCGACGGCCACGACGGTCGGCGCCACCTCGAGGTAGTCGAGCGCGGCCTTGATCCTGCCGCGCGGGCCGGGACCCATGTCGCCGTCGGGGTCCTGGGCCGCGGCGATGACGCCCGGGATGTCGCCGAAGCGCTGCAGCAGCGTGGCCGCGGTCTTGTCACCGACGCCGGCCACGCCGGGCAGGCCGTCGGAGGCGTCGCCCCGCAGGGTGGCGAAGTCGGCGTACTGGTGCGCGTGCACGGCGTACTTCCCGACCACCACGTCGTCGGTCACGCGCTCGTGCCGGCCGACCCCGCGGGCGGTGTAGAGCACGCGCACCTCGGCGTCGTCGTCGACGAGCTGGAAGAGGTCCCGGTCGCCGGTGACGATGTCGACCGGCATCCCGGCGCCGGTGGCCAGGGTCCCGATCACGTCGTCGGCCTCGTAGCCGTCGGCGCCGACGACCGCGATCCCGAGCGCCTCCAGGGTGGCCACGATGATCGGGATCTGGGTCTCCAGCGGGTCGGGGACCTCCTCGACGTCGGGCGTCGGCCCCGGGCGCTCGGCCACCACCCGGTGCGCCTTGTACGTCGGCAGCAGGTCCACCCGCCACTGCGGCCGCCAGTCGTTGTCCCAGCAGCAGGCCAGGTGCGTCGGCTGGTAGTCGCCGACCAGCCGGGTGATGAAGTCCAGCAGCCCGCGGACCGCGTTGACCGGCGTCCCGTCCGGCGCCCTCATGCTGTCCGGTACGCCGAAGAAGGCGCGGAAGTAGAGCGAGGCGGTGTCGAGCAGCATCAGCCGGTCCGAGGTCATGCCCGGAGCATAGAAGGCGGGTGCAGCGGAACGCCCGGTGGCGGGTGCGCCGACTTCGCTAGTGTGCCGCGTGTGGAAGACACCGACCGGCAGATCCTCACCCTGCTCGCCGCCGACGGCCGCATGTCGTACACCGACCTCGGCAAGGCGACCGGCCTGTCGACGTCGGCGGTGCACCAGCGGGTCAAGCGGCTGGAGAGCCGGGGCCTGATCAAGGGGTACGGCGCCACGGTGGACCACGAGCAGATCGGGCTGCCGTTGACGGCGTTCATCTCGATCCGTCCCATCGACCCGTCGCAACCTGACGACTCGCCGGACCGGCTGCGCACCATCCCGGAGATCGAGTCGTGCTGGTCGGTCGCGGGCGACGAGTCCTACATCCTCAAGGTGCGGGTGCCCACGCCGACGCACCTCGAGGACCTGCTGGCGCGCATCCGGGCCGCGGCCAACGTCTCGACCCGGACGACCATCGTGCTGTCCACGCCGTACGAGAACCGGCCCGTCACCGGATGAGGTTCACCGGCTGACGGCAGCCGCCAGTCGCTCGACGATGACGCCGAGCCGCTCCGGCGACGTCGCGGTGTTCAGCCGCACGTGCCCGGGCAGACCCGGGTGGTAGTCCGTCCCCGGCGCCACCTTCACCCCGCGCGCCAGACCGGCCGCGGCGGGGTCGGCGACGCCGTAGTCCCGCAGGTCCAGCCAGGCGAGGTACGTCGCCTCCAGCGGCCGCGTGCGGGCGCGCGGGAGGTGCTCGGCGACGAGCTTGCCGAGGAGGTCGCGGTTCTCCGACAGCCGGGTGACCAGCTCGGCCAGCCAGGGATCGCCGTCGGTCCAGGCCACGCGGGCGGCCAGCACCCCGAGCGGGGACACGCCGTTGTTCTGCGGGACCGGCAGCGCATGCAGCCGGGCGCGCTCCGCGGGGTCGAGCGTCAGCAGCGCGGCACAGTGCAGCCCGGCGGTGTTGAAGGCCTTCGAGGCGCTGGTGACCACGATCGCGCCCGGGTCGATCGTGAGGTACGGCGTGAACAGCGCGCCGTCGAGGGTCAGCGCACCGTGGATCTCGTCGGCGACCACCCGGACGTCGTACGCGGCGGCGAGGTCGCGCACCGCGACCAGCTCGTCGCGGGACGGGACGTGCCCGAGCGGGTTGTGCGGGTTGCACAGCAGCAGGGTCCGGCCGCCGGCCCGGAACGCGTCCTCCAGCGCGGCGAGGTCGAGTGCCGCGTCGTCGCTGTCGGGGTCGGTCTCCACCGTGAGCATCTCGCGCCCGGCGAGCGCGACGACCTCCCGGAACGGCGGGTAGCAGGGGAGCGGCACCACCACCGGCCCGGCCGGGCAGAGCACCTCCAGGGCGAGCCGGATCGCGGCGATCACGTCGCCGGTCAGCACCGCGGCGTCCACGGGCAGGTCCTGGCCCCAGTGCCGGGCGGCGAAGCCGGAGAAGGCCGCGCCGACCCCGCCGTCGCCGTACGCCGGGTAGCCGGCCCGGCCGGCCCGGACCGCGTCGGTCAGCGCCTCGACCAGCGGCGGCGCCAGCGCGAAGTCCATCTCGGCCACCCACGCCGGGACGGTGCCCTCCGGGACCGCGCCCCACTTCAGCGGCAGGGCCCGGCGGGCCTCGTCGTCGGTCAGGTCGTGCAGGAGGGCACCCGAGATCATGCCCGCCACGTTACGGGGAGCCCGGTCGCCCGGGCCTCACGCAGCAGCGCGTCACTGGCGGCGATCAGCCGGGCGGCCTCGGCCAGTCCGCCTCCCGGCGGTCCGGCTCGACGGCAGCAACGGTCCCCGACGACACCCGGGCCGCTGCCGGCCGACGACACCCGCGCGGGCGACATCAGCACGACGCCGTCGACCCGCAGCAGGCGTACGCCGAGCAGCGCGCGCGACCAGCCGGGTCTCGACGACGACGCCGTCGGAGAGGTGACTACCGCCGTCGGGACGAACCGTCGCGACGGCCGGAACCGCCCGTGCCGTCGATCCACGACGCCAGCGACGCCGCTGGCGCCGTACTCCTCGAGGCGCCGCGCCGCCTGGCCCGCCAGCTGGCGAATCTGCTCATACCGTTCACTTCCCGCCCGGGAGCCGAGGACGTACCCGATGCCCAGCGCGCCGAGGCCGGTCAGCTTCACGACCGCTCCGCCCGCCGACGAGCGGCACTGGTGGCCGCGCTGATCACGGCGAGCGTGACCATCGACGCGCCCGCCCTCAGGCCGGAGCGTGCGACGCTGCGGCCGTCGACCTTGCCCAGGGGCTTGGTCACCTTGTCCCACGTGGACTCGCGCTTGAACAGTCCCATGTCGTCCTCCTACTTCGCCCGGTGCAGCGCGGCAACGAGCTGCTTCTTGGTCATCGACGAACGCCCACCGATCCCCTGGGCGGAGGCGAGCTGCAGCAGCTCGGCCTTGCTCAGGTCGGTGAGGCTGCCCGGCGTGCTGCGATCGGCGCTGGCCCGGGTCACGGCGGCGGCGTCCTTCGCGGTCGACTCGCGCAGGGCGTCCGCCCTGTTCACCGCTTCGTCGGCGCCGCGCGCGTCACGCGCGGCGTCCGCGGCGATCCGGTCGGCCTCCGCACGCGCCTCCTCGGCCGCCTCGCGGGCTGCGGTGGCCGCCTCGTCGGCCAGCGCGCGAGCCTCGGCCAGGCGCTCGGTCGCGTCGCGGAACTGTGCCTCGGCCGCCTCCTGCGCCTTCCGGGCCTCGGCGCGTGCCTGCTCCGAGCGCTTCTCGCTGGTGGCGCGCTCGCGCTCGAGCCTGGCGGCTGCGTCGGCCTCGGCCGAACGTTTGGCTTCGGCGACCTTCTCGTCCGCCCGGCGACGCTCCTCGGCAACGGTGGCCTCGACGGCGGCGGCCTGCTCGCGCTCGACCTCCTGCAGCCGTGCCTGCTCCTGCTCGGCGACGGAGTCGGCCTCCTCCGCGAGGTCGTGCGCGTGCTGCGCGGCCTCGACGGCGTCCTGCTCGGCCTGGTGCGCCCGCTCGGCCGCCGACCGGGCACGACCCAGGCGTGCCTCGACGGAGTCCTGGCCCGGCATCGCCCCGCGGAGCGTCCAGCCCGCCTGCTTCGCCGTGTCGACGAGGCCGGCCCGCGCGTCGCCGTTCCCGTTGCTGCTGCCATGGCCAGGCGACAACGCCTTGCCCATGAGCCACGACGCGTTGCGGGGGATGTCCTTCATCCCGCCGGCCAGCGTCGTGACCAGTCCGTTCCGCTCCTGCTTGGTCGCCATCAGGCCCTCCCTCGGCACTGCGACCCGCGCCTCCCTGCGCGGGACGGCGTGCGGACCACGCCATACAGGAGCGGTACCCGGCCCCCCGGCACTCATGCACCGGGGGAGCGCGGCAAGGAGGTCAGTGCGCCTGGAGCGCCGCCGTACGACGCGAGGCCTCGGCCATCTCGGCGGCCGTCAGTGCGGCGTCGTCGAGGTCGGCGTGCTCGGCCCACCACTGCTGGCCCTCGGGCGGCAGGGTGTGGATCGGGTCGTAGTAGTGGTACATCCGGTTGAGCGCCTCGGGGTCGTTCGCCTCGATCGAGGTGCGGTAGTTCTTGGTCCAGCCGGAGATGCCGCGGACGGTGTCGTACTCGGCGTTCTGGTGCACCCAGCGCTTGCCGACGAACGGTACGTCGCACACGATGCGCGGCGTCGCGAAGCCGGGCAGGTAGCCCATGATGTGGTGCTGCAGCCGCTGCGCGTCGGCGAGCGAGACCCGCCAGTGCTCCGAGAACGGGATCATGTCGCACATGTAGAAGTAGTAGGGCATGATCTGCGCGCCGTCGAGCAGGTTGAAGCAGAGGTCGAGCAGCGCGTGCGGGTCGGCGTTGACGCCGTTGAGCAGCACGCCCTGGTTGCGTACGTCGCGCACGCCGGCCTCGAGCATCGCCTTCGACGCCTGGGCGACGATCGGGGTGATCGAGTTCGCGTGGTTGGCGTGCGTGTGGATGGCCAGCGAGACGCCGCGGTCGCGGGCGACGCGGGAGACCCGCTCGACGCCGGCGCGGACGTCGTCCTGGAGCCAGTGCTGCGGGAGGCCGATGAGGGCCTTGGTGGCCAGCCGGATGTCGCGGATGTTGTCG
Organism: uncultured Actinomycetota bacterium; assembly: GCA_963721775.1. Classification (GTDB taxonomy): domain Bacteria; phylum Actinomycetota; class Actinomycetes; order Propionibacteriales; family Nocardioidaceae; genus Nocardioides. The sequence continues at coordinate 284,096 of CAVRMH010000035.1, forward strand.
ATCTCCAGCAGGCGGGTGAGGAAGTCCTCGAGCCGCGGCCACGGCATGTTGGCGACGTCGCCGCCGGAGACCACCACGTCGCGCACCGAGGGGGTGCGGCGGAGGTACTCCATCATGTCGCCGAGGCGGTCGGCCGGCTTGGCGGTGAACTTCAGCTTCTCGATGACCGGCGTGGAGTTGCCGACCAGGTCCATGCGGGTGCAGTGGCCGCAGTACTGCGGGCAGGTCGGCAGCAGCTCGGCGAGCACCTTGGTGGGGTAGCGGTGGGTCAGGCCCTCGGCCACCCACATGTCGTGCTCGTGCAGCGAGTCGCGCGAGGCGTGCGGGTGCGAGGACCAGTCGGTACGCCGGTCGCTGAACACCGGCAGCATGTAGTGGCGCACCGGGTCGGCGTAGAACGCCTCGGTCAGCGAGCCCGGGCCCGGCCGGCTCGGCGTACGGCGCCATCGTGTTCATCATCTGCGGCGGCACCAGCATCGACATGGTGGCGCGCTCGTTCTGGTCGCGCTCGAGGTCGGCGTAGAAGCGCTCGTCCACGAGGTCGCCGAGCAGCTCGCGCAGCTGCTTGAGGTTCTTGACGCAGTGGGCGCGCTGCCACTGGACCGAGGCCCACTCCTCGGCGGTGACGTCCTTCCAGCCCGGGAAGCGGGTCCAGTCGGGCTCGACCAGCGTGACCTGCCGGTAGGGGTACGGCTGTCCGGTCTCCAGACCAATGGCGGTCTCGATGCTCATCGGGCAACTCCTGTGCGTGAAAGTGACGTGGCTCGGGGCGGCGCGTTCAGTTGTGTGATCCGCGCCTCCTCTGCAAGGCTACGAGAAGAAACTACGGCGAGTCCAATGCCGCGCCGGAGGATTTCTTGTCGAAGCACCCTGATTCATGGAGGACAGACGGCCATGTCGGCCCAGAACAGCGATCCCACCGGTCTGCACCGGGTCCTGGACGACCGGGTGGTGCTGCCCCAGGCCGCCGAGCGTCTCGACACCCGCCGCGAGCTGTGGCCCGACGAGGTCCGGATCCGCGTCGAGCGCCTCAACCTCGACGCCGCGTCGTACCGCCAGCTCGAGCGCAAGCACGGCGGTGACGGCGACGCCGTCCGCGCCGAGGTGCTCGACATCGTCGCCACCCGCGGCAAGATGCAGAACCCCGAGACCGGCTCCGGCGGCATGCTCATCGGCACCGTCGAGGAGGTCGGCCCGGAGTCCCACCTCGGCCTGGCGGTGGGGGACCGCGTCGCCACCCTGGTGTCGCTGACGCTCACCCCGCTGGTCATCGAGGACGGCCTCGAGCGCTGGGACGGCCGCGGCGAGCAGGTGCCCGCCGACGGGTACGCCGTCCTCTTCGGCCGGTCGATCGCGGCCGTCCTCCCCGACGACCTGCCGCACGACCTGGCGCTGGCCGTCATGGACGTCTGCGGCGCGCCGGCGCTCACCGCCCGCGTCGTCGAGCAGTACGACCGCCCCGTCGTCACCGTCATCGGTGGCGGCGGCAAGTCCGGCTCGCTCAGCCTGGCCGCGGCCCGCCGGGCCGGCGCCCGGCACACCATCGGCGTCGTACCCACCGAGGCCGAGGCCGCCCTGCTCAAGGGTGCCGACCTCGCGGACGAGGTGGTCGTCGCCGACGCCCGCGACCCGCTGGCCCTCCGGGCCGCCGTCGAGTCCGCCGGGGGACCGGCCGACGTCACCGTCGTCTGCGTCGACGTGCCCGGCTGCGAGGGTGGTGCGGTGCTGGCCACCGCCGACCGGGGCACGGTCGTCTTCTTCTCCATGGCCACCTCGTTCTCCGCCGCCGCGCTCGGCGCCGAGGGCCTGGCCGCCGACGTGACGATGCTGGTCGGCAACGGCTACCTGCCCGGCCACGCGGCGTACGCCCTGGACCTGCTGCGCGAGAACGCCGGCGTCCGCGGCCTGTTCGAGGGGCGGCTCTGATGACGACGACCAACCCGCGCCGCGGCATGCTCGACCTCGACCCGACCACCGTCGCCAAGGCCCGCAGCCTCGCGGCCCGCGCCGGGCAGCCGATCGTCGAGATGGCCCAGCAGCACACCACCGTCGCGGTCGAGCGGGCCACGCTGCGGCTGGCCGGGCTCGAGGGCGCCGACGCCGACGGCACGCCCTGGGTGAACCGCCTGCTCGACGTCGTCCGTGCGGACGTCGGGCTCGAGCACGGCGTCGCGCTGCCGGTGTGGGACGCGCTGCTCCGCGGCGAGGCCGACGACCTGGCCACGCTCGCGCAGAAGGCCTCGGCCGGCTCGGTCCGGTTCCGGCTGCCCGAGGGCAAGGACGCCACCGCCGCCACCGCCGCCTCGCGCAGCCAGGTCGGCACCGGCGTACGCCGCATCGACGCGCGCCGCGCGGAGCGCGAGCAGCTGATCGCGACCGTCGGGGACGCCCCGTCGAAGCCGTGGATCTACCTGATCGTGGCCACCGGCGACATCTACGAGGACATCCCGCAGGCCCAGGCCGCGGCCCGCGCCGGCGCCGACGTGATCGCGGTGATCCGCTCCACCGGCCAGTCGCTGCTCGACTACGTGCCCGAGGGCGCCACCCGCGAGGGCTTCGCCGGCACCTACGCCACCCAGGAGAACTTCCGCCTCATGCGGGCGGCGCTCGACGAGACCAGCCGGGAGCTCGGCCGCTACGTCCGGCTGACCAACTACGCCTCCGGCCTGTGCATGCCCGAGATCGCGGCGCTGGCCGGGCTCGAGCGGCTCGACATGATGCTCAACGACTCGATGTACGGCATCCTCTTCCGCGACATCAACCCGATCCGCACGTTCGTGGACCAGCGGCTGAGCCGGCAGATCCACGCCCGCGCCGGGATCATCATCAACACCGGCGAGGACAACTACCTCACCACCGCCGACGGCATCGAGGCGGCGCACACGGTCACCACCAGCCAGCTGCTCAACGAGTTCTTCGCCAAGGAGGCCGGGCTCGAGGACTGGCAGCTCGGCCTGGGCCACGCGTTCGAGATCGACCCGAACGTGCCGGACTCGTTCCGGCTCGAGCTGGCCCACGCGATGCTCGCGCGCACGCTCTTCCCGGACGCACCGCTGAAGTGGATGCCGCCGACCCGGCACATGACCGGCGACGTGTTCCAGGGCTTCCTGCTCGACGGCTTCTTCAACCTCGTCGGCGCCCTGACCGGCCAGGGGATCCTGCTGGTCGGGATGATGACCGAGGCCGTGGTCACCCCGTGGCTGTCCGACCGCGACCTGGCGCTGCAGAACGTCCGCTACGTGATGAACGCGGCCGGCAACCTGCACGAGGACTTCCACCCGGCGCCCGACGGCTTCATCGCCGAGCGCGCCCGCGTCGTCCTCGGCGAGGCCATCGACCTGCTCGAGGAGATCGTGCACGACTCCGACGCGGCCGGTGACCCGCCGCTGCTGGCCGCGATCGCGGACGGCACCTTCGGCCTCATGAAGCGCCCGCCCGACGCCGGCCGCGGCCTCGACGGCGTGGCCCGCAAGTCCGAGGCCTACTACAACCCCGCCAGCGCGATCCTGGAGGACGACGTGACCGAGCACCAGGCGGTGGAGAACCGCATCATCCGCCCGTACGGCGACACCACCGGCGACGGCATGGTGCAGCTGTCGTTCACGCTCCCCATGAAGCACTCCAAGGTCGCCGAGGGCGCGGCCGCGCAGCTGGCCAACAAGATGGGCATGGACCCGGCCCTGGTCGTGCACGCCAAGCCGATGGGCGACGACTTCACCTTCTTCGTCGTCTACGGCCCGGTGAAGCACCTCGTCGACCCGAGCAAGGTCGAGGTGGTCGAGCGCGACTACCCGCTGCTCACGCCCAAGGAGGTCAACGCCGCGGTGAAGTCCTCGCTGCGTCGCCGCCTGGTGGTCGTCGGCGGCTGCATCGGCACCGACGCGCACACCGTCGGCATCGACGCGATCCTCAACATCAAGGGGTTCGCGGGGGAGAAGGGCCTGGAGTACTACCGCGAGCTCAAGGTCGTGAACCTCGGCGCCCAGGTCTCGGTGCCGCACCTCGTCGACCGGGCCCGGGCCGAGAAGGCCGACGCGGTCCTGGTCTCCCAGGTGGTCACCCAGCGCGACGCCCACATCCTCAACACGCGCGAGATGTCCGCGGCGTTCCGCGAGTCCTACCCCGCCGACAAGCGCCCGCTGCTGATCGTCGGCGGCCCGCGCTTCGACGAGACGATGGCCGGCGAGCTCGGCGTGGACCGGGTCTTCGCCCGCGGCACCACCCCCGGCGAGGTGGCCAGCTTCCTCGTCCACCGGATCACCCAGCGAGAGGCGTCCTGATGACCACCCCGAGCGCCGAGGTCGGCACCCGCGTCACGCACCGCCGCTACGTGCCGTACTCCCACGCCCACTACGCCGGCAACCTCGTCGACGGCGCCTACTCCCTGGGCCTGTTCGGCGACGTCGCCACCGAGCTCTGCATCGTCACCGACGGCGACGAGGGCCTGTTCGCGTCGTACGCCGACGTGCAGTTCCGCGCCCCGGTCCGCGCCGGCGACGTGCTGGAGATCGGCGCCGAGCTGGTCCGGGCCGGCACCCGCTCCCGCGTCATCCACTTCACGGCGTACGTCGTGGCCCGCGGCGCCGCCACCGAGGACCGCCCGGGAGCGGCCACGGTGCTCGACCCGCCGGTGCTCGCCACCGAGGCGACGGGCACGGTCGTGGTGCCCGGACCGGCCGCCTGACCGAACGCCTAGACAGCCCTCCGGCGTGTCGCCGCCGACACGCCGCGACCACAGAAAATCGGGCATGAAATCGCGGCGAACGGAGAAGGCGCGCTGACCTGCGGGAACGGCCGATCCACGCAGGTCACCCACGGGTTGACATCTGCCCGGTTCGTGACCGATCGTTCCCGGGTCCGCTCACGCAGATCGTGAAGGTGGACCGGCGTCCGAGTGGCCGCCGCGGGGGCTCGAGCACCACGACGTCCCACGCGACGGTTCGCGGAGGTCGGTCTCGCCTCTCGAGGGCGGATGCGGAAGGGACCCGTGCTCCGTAGACAACTTCCCGCACCTCGGCAGCCAGCCGGCGGCGGGTTGGTCCGAAGGGTTCGAGGTCCCTTCCGCCCCTGCCATACCCCGCCCCGGTAGCCTTGCGGCGTGCTCCGGATCGCGCTCGCCATGGTCTCCGGCGTGGCGCTGGCCCTCAGCTTCGAGCCCGTCGGGCTCGTGGTGCTGCTCCCGCTCGCTGTCGCCACCTTCCTGTGGTGCGTGCACGGCCGGTCGCTCCGGTTCGGTGCTCTCCTCGGACTGCTCTTCGGGCTCGTCTTCTGGCACGTCCTGATCTTCTGGATGCGGGTCGTCGGCATCGACGCGTGGCTGGCCCTCTCACTCTTCATGACGCTCTGGTTCGTCGTCCTCGGCATGTCCCTGGCCGCGGTGTCCCGGCTCCCGTGGTGGCCCCTGTGGTCGGCCCTGGTCTGGGTGGCGATCGAGGTGCTCCGCGGCAGCTATCCGATGAGCGGCTTCACCTGGGGCAGGCTCGCGTTCGCCACCATCGACACGCCGTACGCCGGGTGGCTGCCGTGGGTGGGCACCAACGGCGTCACCCTGCTGGTCGCCCTCACCGGCGCGGCCCTCACCTGGCTGGTGCTCCGCTTCCAGCAGGCCCGCACGTCCGGTCGTCGCGGCCCCGCACGACGTACCCTCGCCGCCCTGGCCGTGGTCGCGATCCTCACCGCCGTCCTGCCGGCACTGGTGACGTGGTCCGGCAAGGACGAGGGCACCGCCCGGATCGCGGTCGTGCAGGGCGACGTGCCGGGCAACGGGGACAACCTGCTGGCCCACCACCGCGAGGTCACCCGCAGCCACATGGAGCTGACCCGGGACCTCGCCGCCGACGTCGACGCGGGACGGGTGCGAGCGCCCGGACTTCGTCCTGTGGCCGGAGAACACGACGGCGGTCGACCCGTTCGAGGACATCGAGATCCGCACCGCGCTGCGGGACACCTCCGAGGCCGTCGGCGTGCCCATCCTCTTCGGCGGCATCGTGGACGCACCCCGGCCCGACGAGGTGCTGAACCAGGGCATCGTGTTCGACCCGGAGAGCGGCGCGGGGGACCGCTACACCAAGCGGCACCCGGTCCCCTTCGGTGAGTACATCCCCTACCGTGCCCGGTTCGGCACCCGGAACTTCGGCCGGCTGTCGCTCGTGCCCCGGGACCAGCTCGCCGGCACGCGGACCTCGCCGCTGCGGGTGGGGGACCTGAAGGTGGCCGACGCCATCTGCTTCGACGTGGCGTACGACGACGCGATCGGCGACCAGGTCCGCGACGGCGCGCAGCTGCTCGTCGTGCAGACGTCCAACGCGCTGTTCATCCACACCGGCCAGATCGAGCAGCAGTTCGCGATCAGCCGCGTGCGGGCGCTGGAGACCGGGCGTCCGGTCGTCGTGGCGGCGGTCAACGGCCGCAGCGGCTTCATCTCGGCGGACGGCAGCGTGGCCGCCGGGATCGAGCCGCGCACCCGCGCCGTGCTCGTCCACGAGGTGCCGCTGGTGGGCGGCGCGCCGCCCTCGATGTGGGTCGGTCCGTGGCTCGGCAGGGCGGCGGTGCCGGTCGCCCTCGGTGCCGTGCTCTGGGCCCTGCTGCCGTATCGTCGGCGCAGGAAATCGCCGGTCGTCCGTGACGCCGGGACCGTGCAGGAGAAGGACGCAGTGCTGACGATGGACGAAGCGGGGAAGAACGCGTGACGTACGACGGACTCGGGCGGGTCGTGATGGTCATCCCGACCTACAACGAGGCGCTCAACCTGGCCTGGATCGTGGGCCGCCTGCGCGAGGCGCAGCCGGGGGTCGACGTCATGGTGGTCGACGACAACTCACCCGACGGCACCGGCAAGATCGCCGACGAGCTGGCCGCCGCGGACCCGGCCATCACGGTCGTGCACCGCACGGAGAAGGCCGGCCTCGGGGCGGCGTACCTCCACGGCTTCCAGGTCGCCCTGGACGCCGGGTACGACGTGATCGGCGAGATGGACGCCGACGGCTCCCACCAGCCCGAGCAGCTGCACCTGCTGCTCGACGCCCTGCGCAGCGCCGACCTCGTCATCGGGTCCCGCTGGGTCCCGGGCGGCTCGGTGGTCAACTGGCCGAAGTCGCGGGAGTTCCTCTCCCGGGGCGGCAACCTCTACGTCCGCATGCTGCTCGGTGTGAAGGTGCGCGACGCCACGGCGGGCTTCCGGGTGTTCCGCCGCGCGACGCTCGAGGCGATCGACGTCGCCTCGGTGCAGTCGACCGGCTACGTCTTCCAGACCGACATGGCCTGGCGCACCCTCCGCGCCGGGCTGACGGTCGTCGAGGTCCCGATCGAGTTCATCGAGCGCGAGCGCGGCGACTCCAAGATGAGCGGCGCCGTCGCCAGCGAGTCCCTCAAGCGGATCACCCGCTGGGGCCTCAGCGAGCGCCGCGCCCAGCTCTCCCGGGCGTTGCGACGGTCATGACCCGCGTACGCCGCTTCCCCGGCTGGGTCCTGGCGCTGCTCTTCTTCGGCATCCCGCTGCTGGAGATCGTGGTGCTGATCCAGGTCGGCCAGGCGATCGGCCCGTGGTGGACCATCCTGCTGCTGGTCCTCGACAGCATCTTCGGCGCCTGGCTGATGAAGCGCGAGGGGAGCCGGGCCTTCCGGGCGCTCTCCGAGGCGCTCGGCAGCGGCCGGATGCCGGCCCGCGAGCTCGCGGACGGGATGCTGATCCTCGCCGGCGGCCTGCTCATGCTCTCGCCGGGCTTCGTCACCGACGTGTTCGGCATCCTGCTGATCCTGCCGTTCACCCGGCCGCTCGGCCGCCGGGTGCTGACCCGCCTGGTGACGGCGCGACTGCTGGCCGGGGGAGCGTACGGCGTGACGGTCACCGAGGAGACCTTCGGTCCCGGAAATGCACGACGCCCCCGACCCGGGTCGCAGGGACCCGTGATCGAGGGCGAGGTCGTCGACGACGGTCCGGACGGACCGCGCGAGGACTGAGCCGTCAGGCGCTGGCGCGCTTCTTGCCGCTGGCGCGGTGGAGATGGGCGGGACCGATCTCGCCTCCGCGGAGCAGCTCCAGGCGCTCGCTGAGGATGTCCTCGAGCTCCTTGATGGAACGACGCTCGAGGAGCATGTCCCAGTGGGTGCGGGCCGGCTTCTCGGCCTTCTCCTCGGGCTGGATGCCGTCCACGCTCAGCGAGACCGCACCGCAGCGCGGGCACTCCCACGTCGCCGGGATATCCGCCTCGACGGACATCGTGATCTCGAACGTGTGCCCCTGGGGACACGCGTAGCCGACCTGCTGACGAGCCGCGAACTCGATACCGCGCTCGTCCTCGAAACTCTGGCCACCGAGCCTGGCTCCACGCAGCGTGCGCTCCGCCACCTCGTTCACCTCCGGGTAGAAATCTGTGGGCTTGCGTACAAGGAAGAGACGCTCTTCCCCCGCTCTCATGACGCGAGACCAACGTCTCCCGCGTCACACGTAACAACGTACGCCCACCGGCAAGGATTCCTTGCCCGGGCCAAATGTGGCCCACCCCATACGGCGGCGACGCTGCCGAGGGGCCTGTACCCGCCCGGGGCGCATCGAGGTGCGCCGGACGCTCAGATGACCGACGGCTGCACGTTCCCGGCCTCCCGGATGCCGCGCGCGGTGTCGACCCGCATCAGCAGCGCACCACCGAGCAGGAAGAACGCGATGAGCGCGAAGATCGCCGGCCGGTAGGAGTCGGTGAGCTGGTAGACGATGCCGAAGGTGAGCGTGCCGAACCACGACGTACCCCGGTCCATCGCGTGGTAGAAGCTGAAGAACTCGCCCTCGCGGCCACGGGGGATGAGCAGGGAGAAGTAGGACCGGGCCAGCGCCTGGGTGCCGCCGAGGACGATACCGATCGCGAAGCCCATCAGCAGGAACGGCACGATCTGCTCCTCGGGCAGCACCAGCGCCACGGTCACGATGACCATCCAGATGGCCAGGCCGACCAGGATCACGTGCTTGGCGCCGTACCTCTCCGCGGCGCGGCCGAAGAGCAGGGCGCCGAAGAACGCCACGAACTGCACCAGCAGGATCGTCGCGATCAGCACCGAGGTGCCGAAGCCCAGCTGCTTCTCGCCGTACGTCGAGGACGACGCGATGACGGTCTGGATGCCGTCGTTGAAGAACAGGTAGGCCAGCAGGAAGGTGAGCGCCATCGGGTAGTTGCGCAGGTCCTTGAGGGTGTTCCACAGCTGGCCGAAGCTCTGCTGGATCAGACCACCGGACTCCGGCACCACGTGCTCGGGCTTGTGGTTCTTCAGCCGCAGGTAGGGGATGAACGTGAACCCGGCCCACCACACCGCGGCCGACAGCATGCACAGCCGCACCGCGAGCGCCTTGTCGAGGCCGAACGGCAGGATGGTGACGAGCGGCCAGGTTGATGGCCAGCAGGATGCCGCCGCCGAGGTAGCCCCAGGCCCAGCCCCGGGAGGAGACCCGGTCGCGTTCCTCCTCCGTGGAGATCAGCGGCAGGATCGAGTCGTTGATCACCAGCGAGGCGCCGAGGCACAGGTTGGCGCCGATGACGGCGACCGCCCCGATCTGCCAGTTGCTCCCGGAGCAGAAGAACAGCAGCGCGGCGAACGCGGCACCGGTCCAGGCGAAGCCGGCCAGCAGGCCCTTCTTGTTCTCCACCCGGTCCGCGACCGCGCCCAGCAGCGGCAGCAGCACCGCGGAGAGGATCGTGGAGAAGGTGAGGATGTACGACGGCAGCGCGCCCGGGGCGATCGACAGCCCGAGCACGCTCAGGTCCTGGTGGCAGGAGCGGTCGTCGTCCCCGACGAAGCCGCAGGCCGCCTGCTCCGCGACGGTGATGAGGTACGGCGCGAACAGCACGGTGGCGACCGTGGTGACGTAGGCGGAGTTGGCCCAGTCGTACCAGTACCACGCCTTCTGCTCGGGCACCCGGGAGAGCGCTCGCAGGTCCGCGACGCCTCCCGACGGCACGCCGCCCGACCCGTTGTCCTCCGCCATCGTCATCCCTCCCACTGGCCGCGCTCGACGAGCACGCGCCTGAGTATGTCGGTCCGGTCGGTCATCAGTCCGTCGACTCCGAGGTCGAGCAGCTCGTGCATCTCCGCCGGGTCGTCGATGGTCCAGACGTGCACGTGCTTGCCGGCGGCGTGGAGGCGGCGTACGAGCGATGCGGTGACCACGGTGAGCCGACCGCGGCGGTGCGGCACCTGCAGGGCGGCGACCCGGCCCCGGGTCAGCCGGTCGGCCAGCCGGCCGCTCGGGGACGCAGCGAAGACCGCCGACCTCGGCCGGGTGCGCGCTGGTCGGCACCTCCGGCCCGGCCACGTCGCGGAAGGCGTGGAGGTTCGCGGGGGAGAAGGAGCCCACCAGCACCCGTGCCTGCGCGCCGCGGGCCGCGACGAAGTCGGCCAGCGGTCGCGCGGCGCCCGGTGCCTTGATGTCGATGTTGAACCGCACCCCGGGGAACTCGTCGAACAGGTCGGCCAGGGCCGGCACGCTCTCCCGGCCGCCGATGAGGGCGTCACCGATCTCGGAGCGGGTGAGCTCGGCGACGGTGCCGACCCGGTCGGTGACCCGGTCGAGGACCCGGTCGTGGAAGGCCAGCAGGACACCGTCGCGGGTGACGTGGACGTCGGTCTCGAGGTAGCGGTAGCCGAGGCCGACGGCGTGCCGGAAGGCCGCCATGGTGTTCTCCAGGCCCTCGAGCTCGGGGTGGAAGGCGCCGCCGCGATGGGCGAAGGCGAGGACGCCGGCCGGCTCGTCGAGATAGGCGAAGCCGGTCCGCGGACGTGTCACGGGGTCATTACACACGGGCATGGACCGATGGTGCGGCACGAGCACCGGCGTGGCATCCGCGCAGATACTCAGTCGGTGCCGGGGGAGGGGAGTACGGTCGCCCCATGGACGCCCTCGCCTGCCCCCAGTGCGGCACCGACATGGTGTCGCGGACCCTCGGCCGCACCTCCGTGGACCAGTGCCCGGAGGGCCACGGCGTGTTCCTGCCGCGGGCCGCCCTCGGCGAGCTGATCGACGCCGAGAACGCCTGGCACAGCGACACCGGGCATCACACGATGCCGCTGCCGCGGATCACCGCGGACATGGACGTGCCCCCGCCGGCGCCGCTGCGGGCGCCGGCCTGGGTGGCCACGCTCTTCTCCTGAGCCCCGGTCGGGGCTGCGCGCTAGATGTCGCGGAAGGTGACGATGTTCGCGCCGAGCTCGTTCAGCCGCTCGGCGAGGTCCTCGTAGCCACGGTGGATGACGTACGTCGAGCGCAGCACCGACGTGCCCTTCGACGCCATCATCGCCAGCAGGATGACCACGGCCGGGCGCAGCGCCGGCGGGCAGACGATCTCGGTGCCCGACCAGTGGGTCGGCCCCTCGACGAGCACCCGGTGCGGGTCGAGCAGCTTGACCGAGGCGCCGAGCTTGGTGAGCTCGGTGAGGTAGATCGCGCGGTTCTCGTAGACCCAGTCGTGCAGCAGGGTCTGCCCCTCGGCGACGGCGGCGATCACCGCGAAGAACGGCAGGTTGTCGATGTTGAGGCCCGGGAACGGCATCGGGTGGATCTTGTCCAGGGGCGCCCGCAGGGTCGACGGCTTGGTGGTGATGTCGACCAGCCGCGTGTGGCCGTTCGCGGCGACGTACTCCTCGGAGCGCTCGTAGTTGAAGCCCATCTCCTCGAGCGTGGCGAGCTCGATCTCGAGGAACTCGATCGGCACCCGCTTGATGGTGATCTCGGAGTTCGTGACGATCGCGGCCGCCAGCAGCGACATCGCCTCGATCGGGTCCTCGCTGGGGGCGTAGTCGACGTCCACGTCGATCTCGGTGACGCCGGTGACGGTCAGCGTGGTGGTGCCGATGCCCTCGACCTCGACGCCGAGGCGCTGGAGGTAGAAGCAGAGGTCCTGGACCATGTAGTTCGACGAGGCGTTGCGGATGATCGTGGTGCCCGGGTGCAGGGCGGCGGCCATCAGGGCGTTCTCGGTGACCGTGTCGCCGCGCTCGGTGAGCACGATCGGCCGCGAGTCGGCTCGATCGCGCGGTTCACGGTCGCGTGGTAGCTGCCGTCGGTCGCCTTGACCTCGAGGCCGAACGGCCGCAGTGCGGACATGTGCGGCTCGACGGTGCGGGTGCCGAGGTTGCAGCCGCCGGCGTACGGCAGGTCGAAGGTGTCCTCGCGGTGCAGCAGCGGCCCGAGGAACATGATGATCGAGCGGGTACGCCGCGCGGCCGGCTCGTCGATGTTGGCGAGGTGGAGCTCGGCCGGCGGCACGATCTCGAGGTCGTTGTTGTCGTTGAGCCAGGTGGTCTGGACGCCGAGGGACTCCAGCACCTCGAGCAGGCGGTTGACCTCCTCGATGCGGGCCACCCGGCGCAGGGTGGTGCGTCCCTTGTTCAGCAGGGACGCGCACAGCAGCGCGACCCCGGCGTTCTTGGAGGTCTTCACGTCGATGGAGCCGCTGAGCGTCGTCGGGCCGGTGACGCGCAGGTGCGTCGGGCCGGCGCCCAGCGACACGATCTCCGAGTCGACGGCGGCGCCGATGCGTGCCAGCATCTCCAGGGAGAGGTTCTGGTGGCCGCGCTCGATGCGGTTCACGGCGGACTGACTCGTGTTGAGCAGGTCGGCCAGCTGCTGCTGGGTGAGGCCACGGTGCTTGCGGGCGTCGCGGATCAGGTTGCCGATCCGGCCGAGGTAGTCGGTCGTCATGCCCGCCAAGGTATCTCAGATATGAGATACCGCAACATCGGCGCGCCCGTCGCCCATCAGGCGGACGTGGCCGGGCAGGGGAGGGGTGCCGGGCCGACCGAGGGCGCTGGAAGGATGGGCGCCATGCGAGCAACAACGATCCACGCCCCCCGCGACATCCGCCTCTCCGACGTGCCCGACCCGCGGATCGAGGCCGACACCGAGGCCATCGTCAAGGTGGTCGCCGGTTGCATCTGCGGCTCGGACCTGTGGCCCTACCGCGGCGAGAACGACATCACCGCCGGCGACACCATCGGCCACGAGGCCGTCGGCGTCGTCGAGGAGGTCGGCTCGGCCGTCACCTCGTTCAAGCCCGGCGACTTCGTCGTGGTGCCGTTCTGCCACGCCGACAACACGTGTCCCGCACTGCCGGGTCGGGATGCACGCCGTCTGCGACCACCTCGGCTTCACCGAGAGCGGCCAGGCGGAGTACACCAAGGTCCACCAGGCCGAGGGCTCCCTGGTCAAGACGCCCGGCGGTGCCGTGCCCGACGACGCCCTCATCCCGTCGCTGCTGACCCTGTCCGACGTGATGGCGACCGGCTGGCACGCCGCGGTCTCGGCCCGCGTCACGAAGGGCAGCACGGCGGTCGTGGTCGGCGACGGTGCCGTCGGCCTGTGCGGCGTACTGGCCGCGGCCCACCTCGGCGCCGAGCGGGTGGTCGCGATGTCGCGGCACGAGCCCCGTCAGGAGATCGCCCGCGCGTTCGGCGCGACCGACATCGTGGCCGAGCGCGGTGACGAGGGCGCCGAGCGGATCGCCGAGATCACCGGCGGCGTCGGTGCGGACGCCGTGCTGGAGTGCGTCGGCACCGACCAGTCCATGAAGACCGCCTTCCAGATCGCCCGCCCCGGCGCGATGGTCGGCTTCGTCGGCGTGCCGCACGGCGTCGAGCTGCCGGTACGCCGGATGTTCCAGCGCAACGTCGGCCTCGCCGGCGGCATGGCACCGGTCCGTGCGTACCTGCCGGAGCTCATGGACCTCGTGCTCGACGGCACGATCGACCCCGGCCTGGTCTTCGACGCCACCCTGCCGCTCGACGAGGTGGCCGAGGGCTACCGGATGATGGACGAGCGCCGCGCGATCAAGGTGCTGCTCCAGCCGTGAGGGTGGACCGTCGCTCATGACCGGTCTGGCACAGTGACCGCCATGAGCGACACCATCGACCTCGGTCGTCCCGTCTCGGGGGACGTCATCGACCTGATCCTCGACGACCACCGCCGCTTCGAGGCACTGCTGCGCCAGCTGCGCGACGCCAGCAGCGACCGGGACGCCGTACGCCAGGCGTTCTCGGCGCTGCACGTCGCGCACGCGCTCGCCGAGGAGGAGCACGTCTACCCGGTGCTGCGCCGCAAGGACGCGATCGACGCCCACGAGGCCGAGCACGGCGAGGAGGAGCACGCCGAGGGTCACGAGGCCCTGCTCGCCGTCCTCGAGCTCAAGGGGACCGACACCCAGGCGTTCGACGACGCCGTCGAGGAGCTGGCCCGGGTGGTCAACCACCACCTCACCGAGGAGGAGCTGACCATCCTCAACCCGGCCCGCGAGGAGGTCGGCGAGAAGGTCCGCGCCGACCTCGGGACCGCGTTCGCGAAGGCCCGCAACGGCCACCTCGACGACGACTGCGGGCGGCTGGCGCACGTACGCCGGATCGTCCGCGACGCCGAGGAGGAAGGGCTCCTCGACGACGAGGAGTGACCGCTTTCCGGATACCCCCGTGCGCGAGTGCCCGGATGAGGAATAGCGTTGGGGTGTGCCACCTGTCTCCAGCACCGGAGCCCGGGTCGTGGGGGGTCTCCGCCATGCCGCCGCTGTCGAGCGCCTGACGGCGTCGTACCGCCGCATCCCGCCGGGCGCTCCCGTCCGTCTCGCGAAGAAGACGTCGAACCTCTTCCGGCCCCGTGCGCGGGTCGACACGCCCGGGGCTCGACGTCTCCGGCCTCGACGGCGTCATCTCGGTCGACCCGGTCGGCCGGACCGCCGACGTCCAGGGCATGTGCACCTACGAGCACCTCGTCGAGGCGACCCTGCCGCACGGGCTGATGCCGCGCGGTCGTGCCGCAGCTGCGGACGATCACGCTGGGCGGCGCCGTCACCGGGCTCGGCATCGAGTCCACGTCGTTCCGCAACGGCCTCCCGCACGAGTCCGTGCTCGAGATGGACGTGCTCACCGGCGCCGGCGAGGTGGTCACGGCCACCCCCGACGGCGAGCACGCCGACCTCTTCGCGACGTTCCCCAACTCCTACGGCACGCTCGGCTACGCCACCCGGCTGCGGATCGAGCTCGAGCCGGTCGCCCCGCGGGTGCGGCTGCGCCACGTCCGGGTCCCGATGGACGACCTCGACGACGTGATCGCGGCGGTCGTCGAGACGCGGACCCACGACGGCCGCGGCGTCGACTTCGTGGACGGCGTCGCGTTCACCCCGGACGAGGTCTACCTGAGCCTGGGGGAGTGGGAGCCCGGAGCCGGGGCCCGGCAGCGACTACACCCGCCAGGACGTGTTCTACCGGTCGGTGCAGGAGCGCTCCGAGGACGTGCTGACCACCCTGGACTACCTCTGGCGCTGGGACACCGACTGGTTCTGGTGCTCGCGGGCGTTCGGCGCCCAGCACCCCGTCGTACGCCGGGTGTGGCCGCGCCGCTACCGCCGCAGCGACGTCTACCACCGGCTGGTCGGGCTCGAGCACCGCTTCGGCGTCTACCAGCGGGTGCAGCGGCTGCGCGGCCGGCCCGACGTCGAGCGGGTGGTGCAGGACGTGGAGATCCCGATCGGCCGGGTCGGCGACTTCCTGCGCTGGTTCGACGCGCAACGTCGGCATGCGCCCGGTGTGGCTCTGCCCGCTCCGGCTGCGGGAGCCGGACGGCCCGGGCTCGGCGCGGACCTGGCCGCTCTACCCGCTGCAGCCCGGACGCACCTACGTCAACATCGGCTTCTGGGGCGCGGTGCCGATCGCGCCCGGCGCCGAGGACGGTGACGTGAACCGCGCGATCGAGGCGGCGGTGACCGCGCACGGCGGGCACAAGTCCCTCTACTCCGACGCGTACTACTCGCGCGAGGAGTTCGACCAGCTCTACGACGGTGCGCACCTGGCCAAGGTGCGGCAGCTCTACGACCCCGACGACCGGTTGACCGGTCTCTACGAGAAGGCGGTGACACGGCAATGACGATGACCCAGTCACGCAGGACCCAGCGAGTGACGGTCGGCGAGGCTCTGGCCTCGGTCGTCCCCGACCAGCTTCCCTTCCGGCTCACGGCGTACGACGGGAGCAGCGCCGGCCCTCCGGACGCCGACATCGTGCTCAACCTCGTCTCGCCGCGCGGGCTGTCCTACGTGCTCACCGCCCCCGGCGACCTCGGCATGGCGCGGGCCTACGTCGCCGGCGACCTGGTCGTCGAGGGCGTCCACCCGGGCGACCCCTACGACATGATCAAGGGCCTGATGGGCCAGCTCAAGCTGCACGTGACGCCGGGTGAGGCGCTGCGGCTGCTGCGCGGCCTCGGCCTCGAGCACCTCAAGCCGCCGCCGCCCCCGCCCCAGGAGCACCTGCCGCGCTGGCGCCGGGCGATGGAGGGGCTGCGACACTCCAAGAACCGTGACGCGCAGGTGATCCGGCACCACTACGACGTCTCCAACGCGTTCTACGAGCGGGTGCTCGGCCCGTCGATGACCTACACCTGCGCGCTGTACCCGAAGCCGGACGCGTCGCTGGAGGAGGCCCAGTTCGACAAGTACGACCTCGTCGCCCGCAAGCTCGGCCTCGAGCCCGGCATGCGGCTGCTCGACGTCGGCTGTGGCTGGGGCGGCATGGTCCGCCACGCGGTCAAGGAGTACGGCGTCACCGCGCTCGGCGTCACGCTGTCGAAGGAGCAGGCGACGTGGGCCCAGCAGGCCATCGAGCGCGACGGCATCGGGGACCGGGCCGAGGTCCGGCACGCCGACTACCGCGACGTCACCGAGTCCGGCTTCGACGCGGTCAGCTCGATCGGCCTGACCGAGCACATCGGCCGGCGTGAGTACCCGTCGTACTTCGGCTTCCTGCAGGACCGCCTCCGCGACGGCGGCCGGCTGCTCAACCACTGCATCACCCGGCCGTCGAACAGGCGCGTCGACGTGGGCGCGTTCATCGACCGCTACGTGTTCCCCGACGGCGAGCTCACCGGCTCGGGACGGATCATCACCGCGATCCAGGACGTCGGCATGGAGGTCCGCCACGAGGAGAACCTGCGCGAGCACTACGCGCTGACCCTGCGCGACTGGTGCCGCAACCTCGTCGACAACTGGGACGAGTGCGTGGCCGAGGTCGGCGAGGGGACGGCGCGGGTCTGGGGGCTCTACATGGCCGGGTCGCGGGTCGGCTTCGAGCGCAACGAGATCCAGCTGCACCAGGTGCTGGCGGTCAAGGTCGGGCCCGACGGCGACGCCCAGGTGCCGCTGCGCCCCGGCTGGGGGAGCTGACCGGTCCGCTGCCCGGTCGCTCACTGGTCGTCGTACCGGCGGTGGTGGAGACTGGCGCGCGTGACTGACTCGTGGTGGAAATCGGCCGTCGTCTACCAGATCTACCCGCGCAGCTTCGCGGACTCCGACGGCGACGGGATCGGTGACCTCCGCGGCATCATCGACCGGCTCGACCACCTCGCCGAGCTCGGCGTCGACGTGCTGTGGCTCTCGCCGATCTACCGGTCGCCGCAGGCCGACAACGGCTACGACATCAGCGACTACCAGGACATCGACCCGACCTTCGGTTCGCTGGCCGACTTCGACGAGCTGCTGGCCGGCCTGCACGCGCGCGGCATCAAGCTGGTCATGGACCTCGTCGTCAACCACACCTCCGACGAGCACCCGTGGTTCGTGGAGTCGCGGTCCTCGCGGGACAACCCGAAGCGGGACTGGTACCACTGGCGCGACGCGCGCGACGGCGGACCGGGAGCCACCGGGGCGCCCAACAACTGGGGCTCGTTCTTCTCCGGGCCGGCCTGGACGTACGACGACGCCACCGGCCAGTACTACCTGCACCTGTTCGACCGGAAGCAGCCCGACCTCAACTGGGAGAACCCCGAGGTCCGGGCGGCGGTGCACGCGATGATGCGCTGGTGGCTCGACCGCGGCGTCGACGGCTTCCGGATGGACGTCATCAACTTCATCTCGAAGTCGCCGGAGCTGGCGGACGCGCCGGCCGATGCCCGGGCAGGACATCGTCAACGCGTTCGAGCAGTTCGCCGACGGCCCCGGATCCACGAGTTCCTCGCCGAGATGACGCGCGAGGTCTTCGGTGGGCGTGACGGCCAGTTCCTGACCGTGGGGGAGATGCCCGGGGTGACCGTGGACGAGGCGGTGCTCTACACCGACCCGGCGCGCGGCGAGGTCGACATGGTCTTCCAGTTCGAGCACGTGACCCTCGACCAGAACCCGCGCGACAAGTTCGACACGATCGACCTCGACCTCGTCGCCCTGAAGCGGTCGCTGCACCGGTGGCAGGCCGGGCTCGCGGACGTCGGGTGGAACAGCCTCTACTGGAACAACCACGACCAGCCCCGCGCGGTGTCCCGCTTCGGTGACGACCACCCTGACTCACTGGCTGGCCTCGGCGAAGGCGCTCGGCACGATCCTGCACGGCCTGCGCGGGACGCCGTACGTCTACCAGGGCGAGGAGCTCGGGATGACGAACTACCCGTTCCGGTCGGGCGCCGACCACCGGGACGTCGAGGCGGTCAACTACTACGCCGACGTCGTCACCCGTGGGCTGCACGAGGACAAGGCGCTGGCGGGGCTGGCCCGGATGAGCCGGGACAACGCGCGCACCCCGATGCAGTGGGACGACTCGGCGGAGGCCGGCTTCACCAGCGGGACGCCGTGGCTGCCGGTCAACCCCAACCACACGTGGCTCAACGCGGCCGCCCAGGTCTCCGACCCGTCGTCGGTGTTCGCGCACTACCGGGCCCTGATCCGGCTGCGGCACGAGCTCCCGGTGCTCGCCGACGGCGCCGTGGAACCCCTGCTCCCGGACGACCCGACGGTCTGGGCCTACACGCGCAGCACCGCGGGGGAGCGGCTGCTGGTGGTCGCCAACTGCGGGCGCGAGCCACGCGACGTACCCCTCGAGGAGTGGTACGGCGCGGAGCTGGTGCTGGGCAACCTGCCCGGCACGCCGGCGACGTACGACGCCGCGGCGACGACGTTCGCCCCCTGGGACGCCCGGATCTACCTGCTCAGGCGATGACCGGCGCGCGGAGCGCGGTCGGGACGCAGTCGCAGGTGTCCGAGCAGGCCAGGTAGGTGTGCGCCGCGTGCCCGCAGTCGGCACACGGCAGGTCGTGCGACAGACGAGTGGTGCTCGTGTCGACGGTGTCCCACATGGTTCAGGCCCTTCTCGGTTCCGGTGCCGCCGCTGTTCGGCGGTCACACTCCAGAGACACCTCCCCGTGCCCGATGTGACGGCGTACACGCGCGAATGGTCAGGAAGGACTAGACGGTTTGACTCGGTCGGGGGAGCGGAACGACGTACCGGAGCGCGGCGTCACAAGGGGTCAGGCGGCGGTGGACGTGAGCGGCCGGCTCAGCGGCTGGCTGCCGGGCACCGGCGGCGGGACGCATGCGCAGCTGTCGGAGCACGACAGGTAGGTGTGCGTGGCGTGGCCGCAGCCCGGGCACGGCATGTCGTGCGAGAGGTGCGAGCTGGTGATGTCGACGGTGTCCCACATGGCCGTGCCTCCTTTCGTCTGGTCTCTATCCGAGGAGCGTCGAATGGCGTCTCCTGATACCCATGGTGACCACGACCACCGACAGTCCTCATCGGTTTTCGGGGCGGGTTGACGACGTCGGACCAGCAGGTCTGACCGATCGGCCGACCCCATGCAGATGTCGGCGGGACGTGTCAGGATCGACCACGTGACCACCAGTCCCGCCGAGGAGCAACGCCTGCGTGACCTGGCCCGGCTGCGCAGCGTGCGTGACCGGATCGACCGGGAGTACGCCCAGCCCCTCGACGTCGAGGCGCTGGCCCGCGGCGTGCACATGTCGGCCGGGCACCTGAGCCGGCAGTTCCGGCTCGCCTACGGCGAGCCGCCGTACTCCTACCTGATGACGCGACGGATCGAGCGGGCGATGGCCCTGCTGCGGCGCGGCGACCTCAGCGTCACCGAGGTCTGCTTCGCGGTCGGCTGCCAGTCGCTGGGCACGTTCAGCACCCGCTTCACCGAGCTGGTCGGGGTCCCGCCGAGCACCTACGCAGACCGAGGGAGCGCCCGTGACGGCGGGCATGCCGGCGTGCGTGGCCAGGCAGGTGACCCGACCGATCAGGAATCGAGAAGCGCCGACACCGGTGCCGCATCTAGCGTGAGCGCCATGGACATCACGATCTACTCGGCCTTCCTCCCGCACACCGACCCGGAGGCCTCGCTGGCCTTCTACCGCGACACCCTCGGCTTCGAGGTCCGCAACGACGTCGGCTACAACGGCATGCGCTGGCTCACCGTCGGCCACCCCGACCAGCCCGGCACCTGCCTGGTCCTGCACCCGCCGGCCGTCGACCCGGGCATCACCGAGGACGAGCGCCGCACCGTCGTCGAGATGATGGCCAAGGGCACCTACGCCATGCTCACCCTGGCCACCCCCGACCTCGACGCGACCTTCGAACAGCTGCAGGCCGGCGACGTCGAGATCGTCCAGGAGCCGATCGACCAGCCGTACGGCATCCGCGACTGCGCCTTCCGCGACCCGGCCGGCAACCTGATCCGCATGAACGAGGTGCGCTGAGATGGCCGCCATCGACTCCGTCACCCTCGAGGTCGACGACCCCACCGCCGCCGAGCTGTTCTACAAGTCCGCCTTCGACCTCGGCGACGTCGTGCGGGTGCGCGCCTCGGACGCGCCGACGACGGGCTTCCGCGGGTTCACGCTGTCGCTCGTGGTGGCGCAGCCGAGCACGGTCGACAGCCTCGTCCAGAGCGCACTGGACGCCGGTGCCACCACCCTGAAGCCGGTCACGAAGAGCTTCTGGGGCTACGGCGGCGTCGTGCAGGCGCCCGACGGCACGATCTGGAAGGTCGCGTCGTCGTCGAAGAAGGACACCGGCCCCGCGACGCGTGAGGTCGACGACGTCGTGCTGCTGCTCGGCGTCGCGGACGTCAAGGCGACCAGGCAGTTCTACGTCGACCGTGGCCTGGCCGTCGGCAAGAGCTTCGGCAGCAAGTACGTCGAGTTCGACACCCCGGGCTCGGCCCTCAAGCTGGCGCTCTACAGTCGCCGGGCCGCCGCCAAGGACGCCGGTGTCGACCCGGCCGGCACCGGCTCGCACCGGATCGTCATCTCCGGCGACACCGGCACCTTCACCGACCAGGACGGATTCAGGTGGGAGTGACCAGCACGACGACCTCGGCGGCCCACGCTGCCGACAGCCACGACCTGATCCGCGTGCAGGGCGCGCGGGTCAACAACCTCAAGGACATCGACGTCGAGATCCCGAAGCGCCGGCTGACGGCGTTCACCGGAGTCTCGGGGTCGGGCAAGAGCTCGCTGGTCTTCAGCACCATCGCCGCGGAGTCGCAGCGGATGATCAACGAGACCTACAGCGCCTTCGTCCAGGGCTTCATGCCGACGCCTGTCGCGGCCGGAGGTCGACGTACTCGAGGGGCTGACGACCGCGATCATCGTCGACCAGGAGCGGATGGGCGCCAACCCCCGCTCGACGGTCGGCACCGCCACCGACGCGAACGCGATGCTGCGCATCCTGTTCAGCCGGCTGGGGGAGCCGCACGTGGGTCCGCCGACGGCGTTCTCGTTCAACGTCCCGACGCGGACCGCCAGCGGGGTGATGCGGACCGACAAGGGCCAGGGCGGCGAGAAGAAGACGGTCGTGCGCAACGCGGTCTACCTCGGCGGCATGTGCCCGCGCTGCGAGGGCATGGGTGCGGTCTCCGACTTCGACCTGACCGCGCTGTACGACGACAGCCTGTCGCTCAACGAGGGTGCGCTCACGATCCCGGGCTACAGCATGGAGGGCTGGTACGGCCGCATCTACCGCGGCTGCGGCTACTTCGACCCGGACAAGCCGATCAACAAGTACACCAAGAAGGAGATGCAGGACCTCCTCTACCGCGAGCCCACCAAGATCAAGGTCGACGGCATCAACCTGACCTACTCCGGGCTGATCCCGCAGATCCAGAAGTCGTTCCTGTCCAAGGACGTCGAGGCGATGCAGCCGCACATCCGGGCGTTCGTGGAGCGGGCGATCACCTTCACCACCTGTCCCGACTGCGACGGCACCCGGCTCAGCCCGGAGGCACGGTCGTCGAAGATCCGGGACAGGAACATCGCGGACCTCTGCGCCATGCAGATCAGCGACCTGGCCGCCTGGGTCCGCGACCTCGACGAGCCGTCGGTGGCGCCGCTGCTCGGCGGCCTGCGGCACCTCCTCGACTCGTTCACCGAGATCGGGCTCGGCTACCTCAGCCTCGAGCGGCCCGCGGGCACCCTGTCCGGGGGTGAGGCGCAGCGCACGAAGATGATCCGCCACCTCGGCTCGTCGCTGACCGACGTCACCTACGTCTTCGACGAGCCCACCATCGGGCTGCACCCCCACGACATCCAGCGGATGAACGCCCTGCTGCTCCAGCTGCGGGACAAGGGCAACACCGTGCTCGTCGTGGAGCACAAGCCCGAGACCATCGCGATCGCCGACCACGTGGTCGACCTCGGCCCGGGCGCCGGCACCGCGGGCGGCACGGTCTGCTTCGAGGGCAGCGTGGAGGGGCTGCGGGGGAGCGACACGATCACCGGGCGGCACCTCGACGACCGGGCCAGGCTCAAGGAGTCGGTGCGTACGTCGTCCGGTGCGCTGGAGGTCCGCGGCGCCTCGACCCACAACCTCCAGGACGTGGACGTCGACCTCCCGCTCGGCGTGCTGTGCGTGCTCACCGGGGTGGCCGGCTCCGGCAAGAGCTCGCTGGTGACGGGCTCGGTCGCCGGCCGCGACGGCGTGGTGGTCATCGACCAGGGCGCGATCCGCGGTTCGCGGCGCAGCAACCCGGCGACGTACACCGGGCTGCTCGACCCGATCCGCAAGGCGTTCGCCAAGGCCAACGGCGTGAAGCCGGCGCTGTTCAGCTCCAACTCCGAGGGCGCGTGCCCGACGTGCAACGGCGCGGGCGTGATCTACACCGACCTGGGCGTCATGGCCACCGTCGAGTCGACCTGCGAGGAGTGCGAGGGCCGGCGCTTCCAGGCATCGGTCCTGGAGTACACCCTCGGCGGCCGGAACATCGCCGAGGTGCTGGCGATGTCGGTGGACGAGGCCGAGGAGTTCTTCGCCGACGGCGAGGCCCGCACCCCGGCCGCGCACAAGGTGCTCGACCGGCTCGCGGACGTCGGTCTCGGTTATGTCAGCCTGGGCCAGCCGCTCACCACGCTGTCGGGCGGCGAGCGGCAGCGGCTCAAGCTGGCCGCGCAGATGGCCGACAAGGGCGAGGTCTACGTCCTCGACGAGCCGACCACCGGGCTGCACCTGGCCGACGTCGAGAACCTGCTGGCGATGCTGGACCGGCTGGTCGACTCCGGGAAGTCGGTGATCGTCATCGAGCACCACCAGGCCGTCATGGCGCACGCCGACTGGATCATCGACCTCGGCCCGGGCGCCGGTCACGACGGTGGCCGCATCGTCTTCGAGGGCACGCCGGCCGACCTCGTGGCCGACCGGGCGACGCTCACCGGGGAGCACCTCGCGGCGTACGTCGGAGCCTGACCGCACGCCTGAGTATTGTTCCGATAACGGACATTATGTCAACTACCGTGGACGGAGGTCCGGGAGGCCACTCTCCTGTGGACCCCCCGGACCCGTCCCCGGCCGGCCCGACGATGTTGCGGTCAGTCCGGGTAGGCGATGTGCACGTCCCGCGGCGCCGGTGCGCCCGTCGCCGGTCTCGACCAGCGACTTCAGGCTCATCAGGAACGTCGCCCACTTGGTGCTGCAGTGGTGCATGAACTCCACCGGCTCCTTCCAGCCCTGGTGGCTGAACAGGACGATCGTGTAGTCGCCGTCCTGGCGGAGCTCGCCAGTCGATCGTCGTGCCGACCCACTCCTCGGGCCCGTCGACGACCTTCCACGCCACCCGCTCGGACGGCCGCTGGCTCGACGACCTCCATGTCGAAGCCGCCGGGCGGGAACCGGAACTCGAGCACGCCGCCGACCTCGGCGCTGCCCGTCGTGTCGTCGGTCCACCAGCCGGCCAGGCCCTCGACGGTCGTCAGCGCGTCGTACACCTTCTCCGGCGTCGGGGTCTTGACCCCGACCCGGTGCAGAATGTCCACCATCTCGTCTCTCCTTCGTCTCGTCGTTGCGGTCGTGTGCGTCAGTCCTGGGTGCGCTGGATCGCCTCGGCGATCCGCTTGATCCGCTGCAGCCGGGCGTCCCAGGCGGAGCCGACCGACGCCAGCTGGGCGACGGCGCGGGCGAGCTGGGCGTCGTCGACCCGGTAGCGCCTCTCCCGGCCGGCCGGCGTCGCCCGGACCAGGCCGACCCGGTCGAGGACGCCGAGGTGCTTGGCCACCGCCTGCCGGGTGACCGGCAGCTGCTCGCTCAGCGTGGTGGCGGTGCCGTCGCCCTCGACGAGCAGCAGGTCGAGCATCCGGCGCCGGGTCGGGTCGCCGATCGCCGACCAGAGGTCGTCGTCGACCTGCTCGGCGACGGCGGTGCTCACGACCGCACCTCCAGCGTCGCGACGTACGGCGCGAGCCGCGGCAGGTAGAAGTCCCAGCCGGTGACGTGCTCCTGGTACTGCTGCTCGAGCACGGCGACCTCCCAGCCCATCTCGCGGAAGCCGGTCTCGGTCATCCTCAGCAGCGTCCCGCCGCCGGACGGCGTCAGGTCGAAGGTGACCAGCAGCGAGTTGCCCGTCGCCGCCGACCTCGCCGGCCGGGTGCGTCCAGCGGAACGAGAACGTCCGCGGCGGTCGCACGTCGACGACGGTGAACGGCACCACGGTCCCGCCGGCGTCGCGCGTCGCCGAAGACGATCTCCCCCGTCGAGCCCGGCGTCGGCTCGTAGCGCGCGTCGTCGGGCCACCACTCCTGGAGGTGCTCGGGACTGCTGACCACCTCGAAGACGACCTCGGGCGAGGCGTCGATGTGGATCTCGCGCTCGATGCGTTCCGAACTCCATGGACTCCCCTTCCTGCAACGTTTGGTTGCACATCACGGTAGACCACCTTCCGACAATGCGCAACCATTCATTGCGCATTGCGGTGCGGAGCGCGTCAGTCGACGGCGTCCGCCCGTGCCCGCTCCAGCCCGTCCAGGAGCAGGTCCAGGCCGAACCCGAACTCGTCGGCGAACGCGTAGCCGGGACGCATGACGTGCTCGACGGCCAGCTCGACCATATGGGGGTACTCCCCTGCGCGCGAACTGCTCCATCATCGACCCGGCCAGCTCTTGAGTCTCCTCGCCGCTCTCGAACGGCAGGGTGGCCTCCTGGAGCGCGAAGCCGTAGATGTAGCTGTCGAGCGCGGCGTACGCGTGCGCGGTCAGTGGGATCGGGAACCCGGCGCCGCGCAGGCAGCCGAGCACGGCGTCGTGATGGCGCAGGGTGGCCGGCCCCGGCGTCGTGCGCGACTCCATCAGCCCGACCGCCCACGGGTGGGACCGCAGCACCTCCCGGGCCGAGTGCGCGCGCCTGCTCATCTCGCCGCGCCAGTCGCCGCCGGGTGCCGGCAGGTCGATCTGGGCGAAGACCACGTCGACCATCCCGTCGAGGATGTCCCCCTTGTTCGCCACGTGGTGGTAGAGCGACATCGCCTCCACGCCCAGCTCCTGGGCCACCCGGCGCATCGTGACGGCGCCGATGCCCCCGGCGTCGGCGAGCCCCACCGCGACCTCGAGGGCACGCTGTCCGGGTGACGGCCACTCGGGCCATGTCGCCCTCCTCTCCGGGTGGATGGTCTGGTCCGCGGTTGCCGACCTTACAGTCGTAAGGCTAGCGTGAACGTCCTCAACTTACAACGTAAGGCTCCTACGGAGGACCATCATGCAGGCACCCGGCACCAGCACCACGGACACAGCACCACGGACATGGGCAACACGGACACGGGCACGGCCACGACGATGCGCGCGATCGTGCAGACGGCGTACGGCGACACCGTCGACGTGCTCCGCCACGAGGAGACCGCCCGCCCCACGCCCGGTGAGGGCGAGGTCCTCCTCCGCGTGCACGCCGCCGGCATGGACCGCGGCACCTGGCACCTGATGACCGGCCGGCCCTACCTCATGCGGGTCATCGGCTTCGGCTTCCGCCGCCCGAAGAACGCGATCGCCGGGCTCGACGTCGCCGGCACCGTGGTGGCCGATCGGCTCCGGCGTCACCCGCTTCGCCGTCGGCGACGAGGTCTTCGGCATCAGCCGCGGGTCGTACGCCGAGTACGCCGTCGCCCGGGAGGACAAGCTCGCCGCCAGGCCGGCAGGTGCTGTCCCCCACCCAGGCCGCGGCCGTCGGCGTCTCCGGGCTGACCGCGCTGCAAGGGCTGACCGACGTCGGGCGCGTGGAGGCGGGCCAGCGGGTCCTCGTGATCGGCGCGTCCGGGGGCGTCGGCAGCTTCGCCGTGCAGATCGCGACGGCGCTGGGGGCGGAGGTCACCGGCGTCGCCAGCGCCGCCAAGGCGGACCTGGTCCGCTCGCTCGGCGCCGTCCGCGTGCTCGACTACGCGACGGAGGACTTCGCGGACGGCACGCCAGCACTACGACCTCGTCCTCGACGTCGGGGGCAACTCCTCGCTGCGGCGTCTGCGGCGCGCCCTGACCCCGACCGGCACGCTCGTCATCGTCGGCGGCGAGGGCGGCGACTCCCTGAGCGGCGGCATGGGCCGCCAGCTGCTCGGCGCGCTGATGTCGCCGTTCGTCGGGCAGCGGCTCACCATGGTCGCCTCGAAGGAGCACTACTCCGGCCTCGAGCGCCTGGCCGAGCTGGCCGAGCAGGGACACCTCACGCCGGCGGTGGACCGGACCTACCCGCTGGACCGCGTGCCCGACGCGATGCGCGACCTCATGGCCGGCCGGGCGCGCGGCAAGCTGGTGATCACCGTCGCCGGCTGAGGTCCGTTCCGCCGCGGCTACATTGGCGTCAATGAACCGCTTCTCCGCGCAGACCGCGTCCGACGCCGTCGTCGCCGCCGACCGTTCCGCCATCTGGTCGGCCCTGACGGACCCCGAGCTGCTGCCGCGGCTCACACCGTTCCTCGAGGACATCGAGGCGGACGGCGACCTGTGGCGGTGGCAGCTCTCGCGACTTCCCGGTGCTGGGCGCATCGCTGGTGCCGTGCTTCACCGAGCGCATGGCCTTCGAGCCGGAGAGCCGGATCACCTACACGCACGCCCCGCCGCCGGGCGCCCACGAGCGCACCGGCGTGGACGGCTGGTACGCCCTGGACGACGCCGACGAGGGCACCCGGCTCCGGATCGAGCTCGGCATCACCGTCGAGCTGCCGCTACCGAGGAGCTCGGGCTTCGCCGTACGCCGGGTGATGACCTCGGTCGTCGACCGGATGGGCGACCGGTTCGCGGTCAACCTGCTCGACCACCTCGGTGTCCGTTCCTGAGGACGACGCCGAGGACGGTTGACCGTGGCCCCTAGGTTGGAGCCATGTCCGAGATCCCGACGTACACCCTCAACGACGGCACGACGCTCCCCGCGATCGGCTTCGGCACCTACCCGCTGAAGGGCGAGGACGGCACCGCCGCGATCGTCAGCGCGCTCGAGGTCGGCTACCGCCTGCTCGACACGGCCGTGAACTACGAGAACGAGACCGAGGTCGGCGAGGCCCTGCGCCGGTCCGGCCTCCCCCGCGACCAGGTGCAGGTGGCCAGCAAGATCCCCGGCCGGCACCACGGGTACGACGACGCGATCGCGTCCGTGCACGACTCCCTGGAGCGGCTCGGCCTCGACTACCTCGACCTGCAGCTGATCCACTGGCCCAACCCCCGCCACGGGAAGTACGTCGACGCGTGGCGGGCGCTGGTGGACCTCCGCGAGAAGGGTCTGGTGCGGGCCATCGGCGTCTCGAACTTCACCGAGGAGCACCTGGCCCGGATCATCGAGGCCACCGGCGTCACCCCGGTCGTCAACCAGATCGAGCTGCACCCGCGCTTCCCGCAGCGGGACATGCGTGCCGTCCACGAGCGCCTGGGCATCCGTACCGAGGCGTGGAGCCCGATGGGCAAGCGCCGGGCGCCGCTGGGCGAGGACGCGGTGACCGCGGCCGCGGAGGCGCACGGCGTCACCCCCGGCCAGGTCATCCTGCGCTGGCACGTGCAGCTGGGCTCGCTGCCGATTCCCAAGTCCGCGGACCCCGAGCGCCAGCGGCAGAACCTCGACGTGTTCGGCTTCGAGCTGTCCGCGGACCAGATGGCCGCGATCAGCGCGCTGGGCGAGGCGGACGGTCGTCTGTTCGGCGGCGACCCGGACACGCACGAGGAGATGTAGCCGCAAGCGCGTAGGTTGGGTTGGTGACATCACCCACCCCGGTCCGTATCGCGATCGTCAACGACTACGACGTCGTGGTCCAGGGCCTCGCGCGCATGTTCGAGCCCATCAAGGACCGGATCCACGTGGTGGAGGTGTCCACCAACCAGCCAGGCGTGGAACGCGTGGACATCGCGCTGATCGACTCGTTCGCCCAGACCAGGGACGTCAACGAGGTGCTCGCCGAGGCCAACGCCGCGAAGTACGTCTTCTACAGCTGGAGCCTGGAGCCCGAGCTGATCGAGACCTGGGCACGCTTCGGGGTCGTCGGGTTCCTCGACAAGAGGCTGACGGCCACGGAGCTCGCCGACGCCCTCGAGCGGATACACCGGGGCGAGAGCGGTGTCGTGAGTGCCGACTACCCGCCCTCGGCGGACCTCGACCTCGGTGACTGGCCCGGCCGAAGCCAGCGGGCTCAGTGCCCGTGAGGCGGAGGTCATCGCGCTGATCACCCAGGGCCTGAACAACGAGGAGATCGCCAGCCGCACCTTCACCAGCATCAACTCGATCAAGAAGTACATCCGCACCGCGTACCGGAAGATCGGCGTGGACAGCCGCACGCGCGCGGTGCTGTGGGGTGTCGACCACGGGTTCCGCCCCGACTCGATCCGGGCCGCGTCACCCGACCGGGCGTCCTAGCCCCAGGCGCCTCCATCCGGTCGGCCACCGCGTGCTCACGGGCACCGCCCTCGGCGCGCAGCCCGGCGACCACGCCGGAGAAGTCCGACTCGTTCTTGTTCTGGCTCAGCTTCGCCTTGGCCTCGACCCGCTCGAGGGTCACCTCGATCCCGACGATCGCGCGCAGCTGCTTCTCGACGTACGTCGTGGGGGCGTCGTCGACCGACCACGGCATTGCGCGGCGGGACTCGTGCTGGTCGGTGAGCCGGGTGACCATGTCGAGCAGCCACGCGGGGTCCTCGTGCCGCCTGGCCCGGCCGGTGAAGTGGACGGCGGAGTAGTTCCAGGTGGGCACGACCCGGCCGCTCTCCTGCTTGCTGGGGTACCACGCCGGCGAGACGTAGGCCTGTGGCCCGGCGACGACGGCGAGCGCGGGCGTGCCTGCCGGGTCGTCGGGGATGCTCCGCCAGTGCGGGTTGGCCCGCGCGGCGTGCATGAGCAGTCGTCCGGGACCGTCGTCGGCCTGCTCCCACACGACCGGGAGGAGGGTGGCGAGCGGGTACCCGTCCGCGCCCACGGTGACCAGCTCCGCGGACCCGGTGGCCGCGACGAGCGCCGTGACCTCGTCGGTGTCCTCGACGGCGTTGAAGTGTGGGACGTACATGGCTCCTCCTCGGCTCGGGACCCATGATGCCCGGCCGGCGGGCTCGATCTGAGTACGCCGACGCATGTGCCGCCCCCGGAGCCGTCCACACACTCGGGGCATGGACACCTTCGAGACCTTCGGCCCCACACACCTGGTGATGCTGGCCATCTTCGCGGCCGGCATCGCCCCGGTCGTCGCAGTCGGCCGCGCGCACCGCGGCTCCCCCGCCACCGCTCTCCGGGTGAGCCGGGCGCTCGCGGCGCTGATCCCGTGCTTCACGGTCCCGCTGCAGGTCGTCGACCTCCTGCCGGGGCAGTTCTCGTTCGACAGCACGTTGCCGCTGCAGCTGTGCGACTTCGCCTGGATCGCGGCGACGGTGGCGCTGTGGACCCGACACCGCTGTCTTCGTCGCGCTGACCTACTACTGGGGCCTGATCCTGACCACGCAGGCGTTGGTCACCCCGTCGCTGACCGCCACCTTCCCGTCGCCGAAGTTCCTGGCGTTCTGGGCCGGCCACATCCTCATCGTGTGGGCGGCGATCTTCCTGACCTTCGGGCTGGGCCTGTCGCCGCGGTGGCGCGACTACGCAACGACCGTCGCCACGACCGCGGCCTGGGCGGTCTCGGTCTACCTGTTTAACGTCATGGCGGGCACCAACTACGGCTACCTGAACGACAAGCCGTCCACCGCGTCGATGCTCGACTACCTCGGGCCCTGGCCGACGTACGTCGTGGCCGAGGTGGTCGTCGTCGCCGCTGTCTGGGCGGTGATGACCTTCTCGTGGGACCGGCGGCGTACGACGCTCACTCGAGGCCGAGCCGGTGGGCCGACTCCTCGCGCATCTGCACCTTGCGGATCTTCCCGGTGACCGTCATCGGGAAATCGTCGACCACCATCACATAGCGCGGGATCTTGTAGTGCGCGAGCCGGCCCGTGGCGAACTCACGCACCGCCGCGGCGTCGAGCGGGTCGGCGCCGGCCCTCACCTTGATCCAGGCGCAGAGCTCCTCGCCGTACTTCTCGTCGGGGACGCCGATGACCTGCACGTCCTCGATGTCCGGGTGGCCGTAGAGGAACTCCTCGATCTCGCGCGGGTAGATGTTCTCCCCGCCGCGGATGACCATGTCCTTGATCCGGCCCACGATGTTGCAGTAGCCGTCCTCGCGCATCACCGCCAGGTCGCCGGTGTGCATCCAGCCCTCGCTGTCGATGGCCTCGCGGGTCTTCTCCTCGTCCTGCCAGTAGCCGAGCATCACCGAGTAGCCACGGGTGCAGAACTCCCCCGTCTCCCCGCGCTCGACGGTCTCCCCCGTGGCCGGGTCGACGATCTTGATCTCCACGTGCGGGTGCACCCGGCCGATCGTCTCGGTACGCCGCTCGAGGTCGTCGTCGCTGAGCGTCTGGCACGAGACCGGCGACGTCTCCGTCATCCCGTAGGCGATCGACGCCTCCGCCATGTGCATCTCGCCGACGCAGCGCTTCATCACCTCGACCGGGCAGATCGACCCGGCCATGATCCCGGTGCGCAGCGAGGAGAGGTCGCGCTCGGCGAACGTCGGGTGGTTCTGCATCGCGATGAACATCGTCGGTACGCCGTACACGCCGGTGCAGCGCTCCTCCTCCACCGCGCGGAGCGTCGTCTCGGGGTCGAACCCGGGCGCCGGGATCACCATCGTCGCCCCGTGGGTCGTGCACCCGAGGTTGCCCATCACCATCCCGAAGCAGTGGTAGAAGGGCACCGGGATGCACAGCCGGTCCTCGTGCGTGAAGTTGATCGTCTCGGTGACGAAGTAGCCGTTGTTGAGGATGTTGCGGTGGCTGAGCGTGGCGCCCTTGGGGTAGCCCGTGGTGCCCGACGTGTACTGGATGTTGATCGGGTCGTCCGGCTCGATCGTCCACGTCAGCAGCTCGAGCAGCGTGATGCCCGGATCCGAGACGTTGTGGTCGGTCCAGTCGGGCGTGCCGATGAAGACGACCTGCTCGAGCGGGGTCTCGTCGCGGACCTCGTCGACCATCGCCCGGTAGTCGCTGGTCTTGAACTCGGTGGCCGAGACCAGCAGCTTCGTGCCCGACTGGTTGAGGGCGTAGGCGAGCTCGTGGGTCCGGTAGGCCGGGTTGATGTTGACCAGGATCGCGCCGATCTTGGCGGTGGCGTACTGCACGATCGTCCACTCGGCGCAGTTGGGCGACCAGATGCCGACCCGGTCGCCCTTCCCGATCCCCCGGCGGATGAGCCCGATCGCGAACGCGTCGACGTCGGCGTCGAGCTCGGCCCACGTCCAGCGGCGCCCGGAGGCGAACTCCACCAGCGCCTCGCGGTCGGGGTACGCCGCCACGGTGCGCTCGAAGTTCGCGCCGATGGTCTCCTCCAGGAGGGGGACGTCGGTGCTTCCGGCTGCGTAGGACGTGGTCGCCATGTCTGGACAGTAGCCAGATCGGCGTCGTGGCGGCAGGGTGCGAAGGTCCCGCTCGCACGCGATGACGAGGTGTGTGGAAGCGGCGGTTACCATCGCCCGCATGTTGACGCGCTCCCTGGCCGCGCTGGCCACCCTGCTCCTGCTCGCCCTCGGTGCCTGTTCGGAGGAGGACGCCGGCAAGGACTCCAGCGCGTCCGACCCGGCCACGTCCGCCACCGCCGAGACCAGCGACGAGGCCGGACAGGCGCCCTCGGATGCGGCCGGGACCTGCACCTACACCCCCGACGGCATGCAGGCGGCCAAGCAGGTCGACCCGCCGCCGGCCGAACCGACCGAGACCGGCAAGGTCGACGCCACGCTGAAGACCAACGTCGGCGACCTGAAGGTCGTCCTCGACGCGGCCAAGACCCCCTGCACGGTGAACTCGTTCCTGAGCCTGGCCAAGCAGGGCTACTTCGACGACACCCAGTGCCACCGGCTGACCACCCAGGGCATCTACGTGCTCCAGTGCGGCGACCCGACCGCGACCGGCAGCGGCGGCCCCGGCTACCAGTTCGACGACGAGCTGACCGGCGAGGAGACCTACGGCGCCGGCACCCTGGCGATGGCCAACGCGGGCCCGGGCACCAACGGATCCCAGTTCTTCATCGTCTACCAGGACAGCATGCTCGACCCGAACTACACCGTCTTCGGCACCGTCGACGCGGCGGGCATCAAGACGGTCCAGGGGGTCGCCAAGAAGGGCACCACCAACGGGCAGCCCGACGGCGCGCCGAAGCAGGCCGTGACGATCACCGGCGTCGGCTGAGGTGACCCCGGAGCTCGTCCTCTTCGACTGTGACGGCGTGCTCGTGGACAGCGAGCGCCTCACGGTGGCGGTCGAGGCGCGGGTCCTCACCATGCTCGGCTGGGCGATCGAGCCCGACGAGGTGGTCCGGCGCTGGATGGGGCGCAGCAGCGCCGCGCAGATCGCCGAGGTGGCCGAGCGGCTCGGCCCCGAGGCGGCGCGGGAGTACGACGAGGTCTCCACGGCCGAGGTGCACGCCGCCTTCGAGACCGACCTGACCGAGGTCGACGGCGTCGGCAGGCTGGTCGACCACCTCGACGACGGCCGGCGTACCCCATTGCGTGGCTTCCAGCGGCACCCACGACCGGATGGAGCGGACCCTCGGCATCACCGGCCTGCGGCCGCGGTTCCACGGCCGGATCTTCAGCGCCACGGAGGTGGCGCGGGGCAAGCCCGCGCCCGACCTGTTCCTGCACGCGGCCGACCGGATGGGTGCGGACCCGGCGCGCTGCGTGGTGCTCGAGGACAGCCCGTACGGCGTCGAGGCCGGCGTCAGCGCGGGCATGCGGGTCCTGGGGTACGGCGGCGGGCTGGTCGCCCCCGACGTGCTCGCCGGCGCCGGCGCCGAGGTGTTCGGGCACATGTCCGAGGTGCCGGCGCTGCTCGGCCTGTAGCGCCCGGCTGCCGTTCTCGGCTCCAGGGTGTTCGATGGGCCCATGAAGAAGATCGGGTTCCTGTCCTTCGGCCACTGGACGCCTTCGCCCCAGTCGCAGGTGCGCTCCGCCTCCGACGCGCTGCTGCAGTCGATCGACCTGGCGGTCGCGGCCGAGGAGGTCGGTGCGGACGGCGCGTACTTCCGGGTCCACCACTTCGCCAACCAGCTCGCCTCCCCGTTCCCGCTGCTGGCGGCGGTCGGGGCCAGGACCAGCCGGATCGAGATCGGGACCGGCGTCATCGACATGCGCTACGAGAACCCGCTCTACATGGCCGAGGACGCCGGTGCCGCCGACCTCATCTCCGGGGGCCGGCTCCAGCTGGGCATCAGCCGGGGTTCACCGGAGCAGGTGGTCGACGGCTTCCGGTACTTCGGCTACCAGCCCGCCGAGGGGTCCGACCACGCGGAGATGGCGCGCGAGCACACGCAGGTCTTCCTCGAGGTGCTCAAGGGCGAGGGGTTCGCGCAGCCCAACCCGCGGCCGATGTTCCCCAACCCGCCGGGGCTGCTCCGGGTCGAGCCCCACTCCCCCGGCCTCCGGGAGCGGATCTGGTGGGGCGCCGGCACCCGCGCCACCGCCGAGTGGACCGCGGAGCAGGGGATGAACCTGATGAGCTCGACGCTGCTCACCGAGGACACCGGGGTGCCGTTCCACCGGCTCCAGGCCGAGCAGATCGAGCGCTTCCGCACGGCGTGGGCGGCCGCCGGCCACGAGCGCGAGCCGCGCGTGTCGGTCAGCCGCAGCATCTTCCCGATCGTCAACGCCACCGACCGTGCGTACTTCGGGCGCGACGCCGACAGCCAGGACCAGGTCGGCCACATCGACGGCGGCATCGCCCGCTTCGGGAAGTCGTACGCCGGAGAGCCGGACCAGCTCGCGAAGGACCTGGCGGAGGACGAGGCGATCGCGGCCGCGGACACCCTGCTGCTCACGGTGCCGAACCAGCTCGGGGTGGACTACAACGCCCACGTCCTCGACAGCCTGCTGCGGTACGTCGCGCCGGAGCTCGGCTGGCGTTGAGGTCGGCCCCGGCGCCGGTCGCAGAGGTCTGAACGTCCCTGTCCGCGGCGCATCGTCGCTGCTAGCGTCGAATGGCTGGGCTCGCCCGGGCAGCGCCGGGAGACGAGGAGGGGCCGATGGCCGACTACAAGGCACTGACGCAGGAGATGTTCAAGGCCATCGCCTTCCGTGAGAACGTGGATGCGGCGATCGACACCTATCTGGCCGAGGACTTCGTCGAGTACGAGGAGATCCCGGGGATGGACAACACCCGGGAGACGCCTCGGCAGCTGTTCACGATGATGCACGCCGCCATCACGGACTTCCACGTGGACGTGCACGACCTCCTCCAGGACGGCGACAAGGTGGTCGCCCGGGTCTCGTTCCTCGGGACCCACACCGGTGAGTTCATGGGCGTGCCCGCCCGCGGCAACCCGGTGGACATCCACGCCATCGACATCCTGCAGTTCCGCGGCGACCAGTGCGTCGCCCACTGGGGCGTCATGGACATGGCCGGCGCGCTCGCGCAGATGGGGGCGGGGCCGGACGCCTAGCCGGGCTACCGGGCGAGCGCGGGGAACGTCCAGGTGCCGTCCAGGATCTCGGGACGGGGTCGGTAGAGGCGGACGAGATAGTTCCAGCCGTCGGTGATGGGCA
The DNA here is from genome assembly GCA_963721775.1 of uncultured Actinomycetota bacterium. GTDB lineage: Bacteria > Actinomycetota > Actinomycetes > Propionibacteriales > Nocardioidaceae > Nocardioides. The sequence continues at coordinate 319,165 of CAVRMH010000035.1, forward strand.
GCGAGTTGTCGCCCTCGCCGCCGAAGCGGACGGTGACGCTGCCGTCGTCGTTGCGGGCGGCGGTGATGTTGTTGACGCTGTACGCGCCCTGCTCGTTGGGCTCGAAGAACCCGTCGGCGTTGTAGACCGAGATCGACCAGAACCCGTCGACCGGGACGTCGTCGGCGACCGTGAGCTCGTACTCGCCGACGGGGAGGTGGGGAGTCACCCCGACGTAGGTGGCTTCGGCGTCGGGCAGGCCACCCCAGCCGGCGGCGGTGCCGATGAGGTGGTGCACCGGCTCCACGTCCTCCCGGCGGCCGAAGCTGCGTTCGAAGGAGGTCTGGTCGGCGGCCAGGGTCAGGAGGGCGTTTCGGGTGCGGTCGAGGCTCTCGGTGTCGTAGTCGGGCATCTCGAACGGGACGCTCGGCCGCGGCCTCGATGGCGAGCTGGTCCTGGACCGCGGCGACGGCTGCCAGGTCGTCGGGGTCACGAGGGTCGACGAGCGTGCGGGCGGCGACGACGACGTACGGACTGCCGAACTCCTCGACGGTGAGCTCGTAGCGCCCGAGGTCGTGGAAGACGCGGTTGATGTAGTGGTCCTCGTTGACCACCATCACCGACAGGTACCGCTCGCCGGCATCCGGCACGGTCAGGGTCGCTCCGGCGGAGATGTCGACGACCGCGAAGCTGTAGAGCGTGTCCCGGTTCATCCGGATCACGGTCTGCTTGTCGACCGACGCGGGCTCGCGGTTGTGGGCGAACGTGTTCACCCCGCCTGCGTCGCGCTGCAGGCCGGCCATCATGCGGTGCGTCTCGGCCCGGACGAAGTTGTCGGCGTTGACCTTCAGGTGCGTCATGCCCTGAGAGTGGCGAACGCCGCGACGGGCGAGGTCACCCCTACCGGGTGAACCCGACTCGCACGAGCCAGGCCGCTGCGGCAGGCGTCCGGCACCATGTGGCCATGGAAATGGAAGGACCCCTGAACGTCCGCATCCGACGTGCCACCGTGGCCGACGCCGAGGGGGTGGCGGTCACGCACGTAGCGTCCTGGCGCGCGGGGTACTCCGGCCAGCTCCCGGACGAGTTCTTGACCGGGCTGTCCGTGGACGCCCGCACCTCCTCGTGGGAGCAGGTCTTCGCCGGATCAGGGATCGAGGGCGGCCGGACGATCGTTGCGGTGGCCGACAGTGTGATCCTCGGGTTTGCGTCCGTCGGGCCGAGTCGTGATGTGGACGCGGTGGCGGGAACCGGAGAGCTGTGGGCGCTGTACACGCACCCCGACGCCTGGAGGTGTGGTGTCGGCTCGGCGCTGCACTCGGCGGCCATCAGCGAGCTGGCGACCGCGGGTTTCACACGTGCCACCCTCTGGGTCCTGACGAGCAACACTCGCGCACGGTCCTTCTACGAAGGGCGAGGTTGGCTGTCGGATGGTCAGACGAAGGTCGATTGGCGCGGCGATGTGCGCTTGGACGAGACCCGGTACCAGCTCGCCGACGTGAGCTAGCTGAAGACTCGGGGCCGTCGGGTCAGCGCCCCCAGGCCAATTCCATACGCCACATCCGCCGCGTCGCGCGCCTGTGGACAGGGGCGGACTGTGACGAGGCGATCGGCGGTGACGGCGCACCATTGGTGGCGGCGTTCACGGCCGAGCCATTCGCCGCCGCGCTGGGGTGTCGACCGTCTCCGCGATGCACCTGATCTGCGCTGCCCTCGACCTGCAGCACCGGCTGCCGCGGACCTGGCTCCTGGTGGAGGCGCTGGAGGTGCCGGCGTGGAAGGCGAAGCGGTCGTGGCCCGCCGCACCATGCCCTGTCGGTGGAGGCCGCGGCGTACGTCGACGCAGAGCTGGCACCGATCCTGGCCACCCGGGAGGCGCCGACCAAGTTCCAGGGCCGGTGGTGATGGGGGGTGATGTCCCCCGCACGGGGTGCCACGCAGCACCCGCGGTCCCCAGGCGGAGCCGGGGGTGCTGCTGCTCCTCTCGCACCGGGACCCTCACCCCTGGGGCGCACCAGCGCCAACCTGTGCGCCCCACAGCCGCTCGCCCGACACCTGGTGACACCGTGGTGCCGTGAGGGCCTGGTGGAGGCGCGGGGTCGCACTTTCGCCCGGGCACTGGTGGTTCGGTCGCGTGAGCGTCAGCATGTCCCGGTACACCTCGGATGGAGTCGTTGCCATGGCCCGAGTAGAAGCGGGTGTCGTCCGGCATCCGGTCGAACACCTCGGCTTCCAGGTCGTCCATGAGGGACGTGAACTCTTCCGGGGAAGTTGTCCGCGCAGGACCCCCGGGAACCGATACTCAGCGGCTACTTGTGGGGGTGCCCCGGTCTACGACCTGGACTGGACCGATACCTAGTTGGTCCGCTCGGACAGGCGACCCGGCGTACCGTCGAATGGCAGGAAACTCGGGCCTTCGGAAGGGAGACGAGCATGGGCGTGATCACGTCGGTTCTCCATTGGTTCGGCGCCAAGATCAGGCGTTTCCGAGAGTTCGCCAGCGGTGATGACCTGCGCGAGGCGCAGACGAACCGTGGCGACGACCACGAGTTCAGGATCACCGGACGACCCGGCTAAACCTCCCTCGGGCACAAAGTCTGCCGCTCTCCGCTCCCGGCGGGCGTGGCGGGCTTGGTGGCGGTGGGCCGCTACGCCGTGGCCTACTAGCTTACCAGTAGCGCCGTTATTGCACCTCGCCCCGCTGTGCCGCAGGCACCACCGCGCCAAGACCCACGGCCGCTGGCGCTACCAACGGCTGCGTCGACGGCACCTACGCCTGGACCTCACCCCACCACGACCGCTACCTCGTCCACGATGGCGGCACCCTCGCCCTCGCCGACCACTGACGTTCCCGGGTAGTGCAGGCGTTCACTATGGTGGTCCCGATGACTGCGTCCGACGACTACTGCGACCTGTGTGACCTGCCCCGGTCCCAGTGCATCCACGGCCGGCCGCCCGAGCCGCCGAAGCCTGTGGTGAAGGCCGCCCCCGCCAAGCGGAAGACGACAGCGGCCACGCGCACGCGCACGCCCGGCGCAACGGCCAAGCCGGTGGTCCATCGCTGGACGCCGCCCGACGTCTTCAAGCCCCTCATCCTCGAGGTGCTCAGGGAAGCCGGCGGCGAGCTGCAGTCCGACGAGCTGTTCCTCGAGCTCGAGATCGCCGCGGAGGACCGGCTGCTGCCCGGCGACCGGGAGACCACCCCGGAGGGCGAGCTGCGCTGGCAGTACGCCGCCCGCCGGGCGCGCCAGTCCCTCATCAACGAGGGCGTGATGACCCGGGGCGGACCCGGCGTCTGGCAGCTGACCCCGGCCCACTCCGGCTGAGCACGACACCAGTCGCTGAGCAGGAGACTGTCAGGGCCTCAGGTCGGCCGGAAATCCGGTCCACTGCAGGTCGGCCGGCAGGTGGGTCACGTCGTTGAGCACGACGAGCGCCGGAGGGCGGCCGGGGACGTACCGGATCATCGTGAGTCCCGTGTGGCAGTGGTTCACGCCCACCCACCTCCACGGCGGAGCCCCGAGCGCGTGCCGGACGAGCCAGCCGATGGTGAAGGCATGCGTGACCACCAGCTCGTGGCGCTCGGCGTCACCGGCGACGGGCCCGGTCAGCAGCTCGATCGCCTCCGCGGCCAGGTCCGCTCCCCGCGCCGCCGACTCCGGGTCGACGTCACCGAGGAAGGACAGCACCGCCTCGGCGTACTCCGGGGCGAGCTCGTCGCGCTGCGGGATGTGCGGCACGTAGTCCCCGGCCGCGCCGAGCTCACACGGCGGAACGTCGTCGGACAGCTGACCCGCCACCACCCGGGCTGTCTCGGTCGCGCGCGGCAGAGGTCCGTGGTGCACGGCCGCGATCGGTACGTCGGCCAGGCGTCGACCGAGGAGCTCGGCCTGACGGATGCCCCGGTCGGAGAGGCCGGCGCCCCCGTCACCGGGCTCGGCGTGGCGAGCGAGGTAGAGATGCCTGGCATGGCTGCGCGTCATGGCCCCGATGACATCACGCCGTGCAAGCATGCGGGCCGTGACCCCGACGACGGACCCGCTCGACTTCCGCTCCGTGCGGCACGCCTACGACACGGTCGCGGAGGACTACGCCGCGCGCCTGCCCGACACCCGCGCGGAGTCCCCGCTCGACCTCGCGATGGTCGACGCCTTCGCCGAGGCGGTGACCTCGGGTGAGGCCGGGCGCGTGCTGGACGCCGGGTGCGGCACCGGCCGGATGAGCCGCTACCTCGCCGACCGGGGATGCAGGGTCGAGGGAGTGGACCTGTCCCCCGGCATGGTCGCCATGGCCCGGCGCGACAGTCCCGGCCTGGCGTTCACCGCCGGCTCCCTGACGGACCTGCCGTACGCCGACGACGCGTTCGCGGGCGTGATGCTGTGGTACTCGATCATCCACACCCCTCCCGCCGGCCAGGCCCGCATCTTCGCGGAGGCCAGCCGGGTGCTCCGCCCCGGCGGGCACCTGCTGGTCGGCTTCCAGGCGGGCGAGGGCGTCCGCGACGTCTCCGGCAGCTACAGCAGGTTCGGGCACGAGGTCGTGCTGGAGCGCCACCTCTACACGGCCGACCAGGTGGCCGACCGGATCGAGACCGCCGGGCTGCGCGAGGTGACCCGCCTGGTGCGACGGGCGCAGGGTGACGAGCGGGACGATCAGGCCGTGCTGCTGGCCAGGGCGGTCACGTCGTCCCAGGCGTAGACGACCTCGTCGAGCGGGACACCCGAGTCGTCGACCACCCGCTCGCCGAGCAGCACTCCCCCGACTGCCTCGTAGAACGCCCGGGCCGGCTCGTTCACGGCCAGCACGCCGACCAGCAGCCGGCGTACGCCGTCAGCGACGAGCGACGCCGCGAGCGCGGCGAGCAGCGCCCGGCCGACCCCGCCGCGCTGATGCGTCACGTCGACGTAGAGGACCTGGCACTCCCCGGTCGGGCGCTCCGCGCGGACCGCGTCGTCGGCGGGCCAGGGCCTCGCAGTTCCGCCCAGGGCCAGGCCGACGACGTCACCGGACACGTCCACCGCGACCAGCAGGTGCTGGCCGGGGTCGGGCTCCCGCACGCTTCGTTCCCAGCCGCGCGCGGACGTGTCGTACGTGCGCTCCAGCAGCAGCGCCTCGGGGACCTGTCCTGCGTGGGCGGCGCGGAACGTGTCGACGAAGACCCGGCTCATCCCGGCCACGTCGGCCGGGGTGGCCGGCCTGACCGTGACCGTCACGTGGCCTCGAACTCGACCGGCTCACCGATCGCGACGGTGCGGCTGACCGTGCAGAGCCGGTCCCTGACCTGCGCGAGGGTGCGCGGCAGCACCTCCCGGGCCCGGTCGCCGTCCTCGCCCTCGGGCCAGGTGATGTCGAAGGTGACCCGGAGGTTGGTCAGGTGGTTGCCCCCCTCGTCACGGACCTTGTCGCCGGTGGCCCGGACCTGGAACGACGACGCGGCCGCTCGCTTCCCGGTGATCAGGTCGACGTCGATCGCGCCGCACCCGGCCAGCGCCGTCAGCAGCAGCTCGACCGGCGTGAAGTCCGGGTCGTCGCCGCTGCCGACCGGCAGCACTCCCCCACGCTTGTTGACCGCCTTGTAGCGGCCCTCGCCGATCTTGGCGAGGTCGATGTAGCGGAAGGTCACGGCCGGCGGCGTGTCGTCGTTCATGGGCCCAGCCTGCCACGCCCGACACGCCCGGCGTTTGAGTCGGAGGGCCATCCCTGCAACGGTGGAGGAGTCCTGTACGCCATCGGAAAAAGGAGAGCACGTGCTCACCCTCACCGAGAACGCCAGCACCATCGTCCGCGACATCACCGCCCAGATCCACGAGGGCCAGGACGGCCAGGCCGACGACGCCGGACTGCGCATCACCACCGACGACACGCCGGAGCCGGCGTTCGCGATCAGCGCCGCCGAGGGCCCGCAGCCCGGCGACGCGAAGGTGGAGCAGGACGGCGCCACCGTCTACCTCGACGGCCTGTCCGCGGCCCAGCTCGACGACAAGGTCCTCGACGCCAGCCTCGACCCGGGCGGCAACGTCCAGTTCGCGCTGGGCCAGCAGGTCTGAGCTGGGACCCACCTCACAACGCCGACAGGGCGGCCGGGACCTCGTCCCGGCCGCCCTGTCGCGTCCTGTCAGGATCGAGGAATGACCACGACGACCCGCGAGATCCACCTCGCCTCCCGCCCCGCGGGCTGGCCCGGCCCCGACAACTTCCGCACCGTGACCGTCGAGCTCCCCGACCCCGCTCCGGGCCAGGTGCTGGTCCGCAACACCGCGATGTCCGTCGACCCCTACATGCGCGGCCGGATGAACGACGCGAAGTCCTACGTCACGCCGTTCCGCATCGACGCGCCCCTGGACGGCGGCGCGGTCGGTGAGGTGGTGGCCAGCAACAGCGACACCGTCGCGGTCGGCGACACCGTCCTGCACCAGCTCGGCTGGCGCGAGCACGCCCTCCTCGACGACAGCGCCGTGCGCGTCCTCGACACCGGCCTCGCGCCCGCCCCGGCGTACCTCGGGGTCCTCGGCATGCCCGGCCTCACGGCGTACGTCGGGCTCACCCGCATCGCGCAGCTGAAGGAGGGCGAGACCGTGTTCGTCTCCGGCGCGGCCGGGGCGGTCGGCAGCATCGCCGGGCAGATCGCCAAGCTGCTCGGGGCCGGGAAGGTCGTCGGCTCGGCCGGTACCCCGGAGAAGGTGGCCTGGCTGCGCGAGATCGGGTACGACGCGGCGTTCGACTACCACGACGGCCCGGTGCGGAAGCTGCTCGCGGAGCACGCCCCGGTCGACGTGTACTTCGACAACGTCGGCGGCGAGCACCTCGAGGGCGCTATCCGGCACATGGCCGACTTCGGCCGGATCGCCTGCTGCGGCGCGATCTCGTCGTACAACTCCGAGGAGCCGACGCCCGGCCCGCGCAACATGATGATGCTGGTCTCGAAGCGGCTGACGCTCCGCGGCTTCATCGTCGGGGACCACCGCGAGGCGGCCGGCGAGTTCTACCGGACCGTCGGCCCGTGGCTGGCGGAGGGGAAGATCACCGCGCGCGAGACCTGGGCCGAGGGCCTCGACGGGGCCGTCGAGGCGTTCCTGGACCTCCACCGCGGCGGCAACACCGGCAAGATGCTGGTCCGGCTCGGCTGAGCCTCAGACCACGTCGAACAGCTCCGTGTGGATCCGGTTCGGACGGATCCCCCAGTCGCCCAGGATCCGGGTGGCAGCCGCCACCATCGGCCCGGGTCCACAGACGAAGTAGTCGAGGTTGCGCCGGGTCCGCCTCCCCGGGAGGGCGGCCTCGAGGATCGGGCGGGTGAGCCAGCCCACCTCGCCGTCCCACTCGTCGGGTGGGTCCTCGAGGATCTCCAGGACCCGGAGGTCCAGCCGCCGCACCAGGTCCTCGTGGTCGGCCCGGTGCAGCAGGTCGTCGGCCGTGCGCCCCGCGACGACGAGCAGCACGGGCCGCCGGTCGCCACGATCGGCGAGGGTTCGCAGCATGCTGAGCATGGGCGTGATTCCGACACCACCGGCGAGGAAGACGAACCCCGACGACCTGAGACCGTCGATGGTGAACGCTCCGTGCGGGCCGTCGAGGTGCACCTGGCGGCCCGGGCGGAGTCCGGCCAGGATCTCGCTGAAGTCGCCGAGGGCCTTGACCGTGAACTCCTTGCGCCAGGGCTGCGTCGCGGCCGAGGCGATGGTGAACGGGTGCTCCTCGAACACGAACGGTGACCCGCCGATCTTCAGCCAGGCGAACTGACCCGGACGGAAGGCCATGCCGGGGTGCCCCACGGCGTGCAGGACGACGGTGACCGCGGCAGCCGACTCCTCGCGGACCTCGTCGACCACGTAGGCGTTGCGCTGCGCCCGGAGGGGTCGCCAGACCCACCGGTGGAGGGAGACCAGCAGCACGACGGCGCCGAGGACCTCGAACCACAGGCGGCCCGCGTCGTACCGGGTCAGGTCGGCCAGCCACCAGACGTGCAACGAGGCGCCGAGGATCACGATGTTGGCGAGCACCACGTGGGCGAGGCGCCAGCCCTCGTAGCGGGGGCGACGCGCCCTGCGGGTCAGCGCCAGTGCCACGAGGAGCACCAGCGCGACGGTGGCCGTCGTACCCGCCCACACCCGCGGCGGCGCGTCGCGCAGGTCGAGCACGCGTACCCCTTCGTCGGAGTGCAGCAGCGCGAACGCCAGGTGCACCACGACCAGGCCGAGGGCTCCCAGGGCGAGGGCACGGTGGTTGCGGAGCAAGCCGTTCCACCCCGAGGTACGACGTGAGGGCACGGACCCGGCTGGGCAGCACGAAGGCCGCGACGAGGAGGGAGGCGGCAGCCAGGCTGGTGACCAGGGACGCGAGGCGCCAGCCGCCCGCCCGGGCCTCGGCGGGCGCCCGGGCAAGGACGACCAGCGGTGCGACGACGGCGCCCAGCACGAGCGCCGTCCACACGGTGGGGGCGAGCCGACGTCGGGTGGCGCCACCCCCGCCGATCCACCGGCGTCGCCCGCTCGACGGGAGGTCGGACACGGGTGGTTCCCTCGGCGAGGTAGACGACGTTCCAACCTAGTGAGACCGCGCCGACCCGCGTCTCAAGGGAACCTCAACTCCGCGTCAAGCCTCCAGCGGATGTTGCCGGGTCAGAGCCCCGGACCGTCCGAGCGCAGCTTGTCGACCTCGGACATCGCCTCGCGGAGCTGGCCGAGCCACTCGTCGGCGTGCTCGCCGACGAGCCGGACCGACCAGGCCAGCGCGTCCGAGCGCGACCGGGCGACGCCGGCGTCGACGAGGGTGTCGAGCACCCGCCGCTCGGGCTGGCGCAGCCGGGTCATCACCGGCGCCGCGACGTGGGTGAAGAGAGCGGTGGTGTCCCCGAGCCGGGCTCCCCAGGAGACCTTGCGCCCGTAGCGGGCCTGGGCCTCCTCGGCGATGCCGATCCGCTCCTCCTTGGTGTCGGCGCGGAACCGGCTGATCCGGCCCTCGGCCGCGGCCCCCTCGCCGGACGTCTCGTCCTTCAGGGTGCCGATGACGGTGATCTCCTCGCGGTCGACGGTCACGTCGACGTCGCTGAACCACGCGTCGGGCAACCGGCCGGCGAACCAGTCGGCGGCGTCGTCCGCGGGCGGGAGGTCGGCGGCCTGCCAGCCGCCGCGTCGTCCGAAGTCCCCGCGGGGACCGAACCCTCCGCGGGGTCCGCCGCGGCGCGGGCCGCGTCCGCGGCGTTCGTTCTCGTTGTCATGCGTGTTCATGGTGGTGCTCCTTCGTGTTCTATTACATGATTACATCATCACAACGTTGCAGTCCAGCGAATGATTCCCGGGCATGCTGGACCGCTGCGCACCGGACCGTAAGGTGTCCGCGTGCCCCTCACCGACGCTCCGTTCCGCAGCCTCCAGCTCACCGAGGCCCAGGCCCGCTTCGACCTGCTCGACGTCACGTCGTACGACGTGCGGCTCGACCTGGCGCAGGACGACGCGACGTTCGGGTCGGTGACCACGATCCGTTTCGAGAGCCGCGGCGGGGAGACGTTCCTCGACCTCAAGCCGGCCCGGGTGAACTCCCTGCGGCTCAACGGTGAGGCGCTCGACACCGACCTGCTCCGCGCCGGACGCGTCCCGATCCGTACGACGGCCCGGGACCAACGAGCTGGTCGTGGACGCGGTGATGCGCTTCCGCAACGACGGCGAGGGGCTGCACCGCAGCGTGGACCCGGCCGACGGGCGGCACTACGTCTACGGCATGTCCTTCATGGACGCCGCGCCCAGCATCTTCGCCTGCTTCGACCAGCCCGACCTCAAGGCGCCGTACACCCTGCACGTGACCGCCCCCGCGGACTGGACCGTGATCGGCAACGCCCCCGGCGAGCAGGTCGAGCCCGGAGTCTGGGAGTTCCAGCAGACCCAGCCGTTGTCGACGTACTTCGTGACGCTCGTGGCCGGGCCCTACCACCTGGTCACCGACGAGCACGACGGCATCCCGCTCGGCCTCTCGTCGCGGCAGTCGATCGCCAAGGACCTCGACGCCGACGCCGACGAGCTGCTCACGACGACCAAGCAGTGCTTCGACGAGTTCCACCGGCTGTTCGGGATCCGCTACCCGTTCGGCAACTACCACCAGGCGTTCGTGCCGGAGTTCAACGCCGGCGCCATGGAGAACCCCGGCTGCGTGACCTTCCGCGACCCGCTGGTGTTCAGCAGCAAGGTGACCCGCGGGCGCCGCATCCAGCGGGCCACCACCGTCGCCCACGAGATGGCGCACCAGTGGTTCGGCAACATCACCACACCGAAGTGGTGGGACGACCTGTGGCTCAACGAGTCCTTCGCCGAGTACATGGGCAACCGGGTCACCGCGGACGTCACCGAGTTCGGCGACGCCTGGACCCACGACGCCTACGCCCGCCGCCAGTGGGGCCTGATCGCCGACCAGGGACCGAGCACGCACCCCGTCGCCGGCAACGGCGCGTTCGACGCGACCGCGGCGCTCCAGGACTTCGACGGCATCTCCTACGCCAAGGGCTCCAGCATCCTCAAGCAGCTCAACACCACGCTCGGCGACGAGGTGTTCTTCGCCGGGGTCGTCGACCACTTCGGGCGGGCGTTCTACGGCAACGCCACCATGCACGACCTGTTCGCCTGCTGGGAGCGGGCCGGTGCCGGCGACCTGACCGCGTTCACCGACAACTGGCTGCGCACCGCCGGGCCCGGACACCCTCGAGGTGGACCGCGCCGCCGGCGTGCTGCGGCGTACTCCCCCGGCCGGCCGGCCCGCCGACCGGACCCACACGCTGCACGTCGCGGCCGCCGGCGCCGACGGCTCCTGGCGTACGACGCCCCTCGTCGTCGACGCCGCCGGAGGTGCCGTTCGACGCGGGTACGGACACGGTGGTGGTCGACCCGGACCTCGACACCTGGGCGCTGGTGCTGCCCGACGAGGTCAGCGTGGCCGGCTACCGGGAGCTGTTCCCGACCACCACCGACCCCGGGATCCGGGCGTCGATGTGGGGCGCGGTCCGCTCCGCCTTCCACAACGCCGCGATCAGCCCGGACTCCGTCGTCGCCATCGCCGAGGCCGCGCTGCCCAGCGAGACCAACGACGACGCGGTCGGCTACACCCTGCCCTGGCTGGTGAGGAAGGTGGCCGCGGTCGCAGGCGACCGGGTCGGCGCCCTCGAACGCATCCACGCGGCCACACGGTCCCTGCTGGCCGCGACCCCCGACGGCTCCACCATCCAGCTCGCCGCCTTCCAGTCGGCGATCGCCACCGCGACCGACGCGGGGCTGCTGCGGGGATGGCTCGACGGCCAGGGCGTGCCGGTCGGCCTCGAGGTCGACCTCGACCTCCGCTGGCGGGTGCTGGTCCGGCTGGCCACGCTCGGCGAGCTCGGGGCCGAGGACCTCGACGCGGAGCTGGCCGCGGAGCCCACCGTCGTCTCCCGGGTCGAGCACGCCCGCGCCATGGCCTCCCGTCCGACCGCCGAGGCCAAGACCTGGGCCTGGCAGCGCTTCACCGGCGAGGTGAGCGTCCCCAACTACGAGCTGGAGGCCACCGGGCTCGGACTCTGGCAGCCGGGGCAGGAGGAGCTGACCACGCCGTACGTCGACCGCTACTTCGCCGAGCTGCCGGCCGCGCCCCGGGTGCACTCGGGGTGGGTGCTGGGCGACGTCACCGAGTCGTTCTTCCCGATGACCTCGCTCACCGAGGACACCGTCGCCCGCGCCACCGAGCTGGCCGACCGCGACGGGCTGGACCTCACCATCCGGCGCAAGCTGGTGGACGACACCGACGAGCTGCGTCGCCGGATCGCGGTCCGCGAGCGTTACTCGGGGCTGAGCCGGGGGCCTCTCCCCCGGCGTGGGTCCGCCCGAGTGTCGGTGGCGGCTCCTACCGTCGTCCTGTGCGCATCCTCCACACCTCCGACTGGCATCTCGGCCGGTCCTTCCACCGGGAGGGCATGCTCGGGCACCAGGCGGCGTACGTCGACCACCTGCTCGAGGTCGTGGCGCAGGAGGAGGTCGACCTGGTCGTGCTGGCCGGCGACGTCTACGACCGGGCACTGCCGCCCGTCGACGCGGTCCGGCTCGCCGGAGAGGCGTTCACCCGGATCGCGGCCTCCCGTGCCCGGCTGGTGGTCACCAGCGGCAACCACGACTCCGCCCAGCGGCTGGGCTTCGGCTCGGAGCTGATCGACACGGCCGGGGTGCACATCCGCACGCAGGCGGCGTCCGTGGGCACGCCGGTCCTCCTCGACGACGAGCACGGCCCGGTGGCGGTCTACGGCCTGCCCTACCTCGACCCCGACCACCTCCGCGAGCCGTGGGCACTCGACTCCCGCAGCCACGAGGCCGCGCTCGGCGAGGCGATGCGCCGGGTCCGCGAGCGACCTGGCGACGCCGACCGTCGGCCACCCGCTCGGTGGTGCTGGCCCACGCGTTCGTCGCCGGCCGTCCCGAGGAGGTCCGGGCCAGCGAGTCCGAGCGCGACATCAGCGTCGGCGGGGTCAGCATCGTGCCGACCTCGGTCTTCGACGGCATGTCCTACGCCGCCCTGGGGCACCTCCACGGTCGGCACACGCTCACCGAGACCGTCCGCTACAGCGGCTCACCGCTGGCCTACTCCTTCTCCGAGGCCGACCACCGCAAGGGCTCGTGGCTCGTCGACCTCGGCGCCGACGGGCTCCGGTCCGCGGAGTTCGTCGACGCCCCCGTCCCCCGCGGCCTGGCCCGGCTCAGCGGAGACCTCGACCGGTTGCTCACCGACCCGTCCCTGACCGTCCACGAGGACGCCTGGGTCCAGGCCACGCTGACCGACGCGGTCCGCCCGCGCGAGCCGATGGAGCGGCTGCGCCGGCGCTTCCCGCACACGCTGCAGCTCACCTGGGAGCCGGCCGGGGCCGGCCGCACCGGGGTCACCTCCTTCCGCCCCGAGCCGGGCCGCTCGGACCACGCCATCGCCCTGGACTTCGTCGGCGAGCTGCGCGGGCGCCCGGCCAGTGAGCCGGAGTCCGCCCTGCTCCTCGACGCCTGCGACGCCTGCCCGCAGGACCGGGACCTCTGATGCGCCTCCACCGACTCGAGATCACCGCGTTCGGGCCGTTCGCCGAGACCGTCACCGTCGACTTCGACGAGCTGTCCGCGGCCGGGCTCTTCCTGCTCAGCGGGCAGACCGGAGCCGGCAAGACCTCCGTCCTCGACGCTGTCTGCTTCGCGCTGTACGGCGACGTCCCGGGCGACCGCAGCAGCGCCAAGCGGTTCCGCTGCGACACCGCCGCCCCGGGGGTGGCACCGCGAGTGGTCCTCGAGGCGACGCTGGGCGGTCGGCGCTTCCGGCTGACCCGGTCCCCCGCCTGGCAGCGCCCCAAGAAGCGCGGTTCCGGGCACACCACCGAGCAGGCCCGGGTGCTGCTGGAGGAGCGCGTCGACGACGGGTGGCTCGCGCTCTCCACCCGGATGGACGAGGCGGGGCACCTGGTGACCGGCCTGGTCGGCATGACGATGCCGCAGTTCTGCCAGGTCGCCATGCTGCCGCAGGGGCGCTTCCAGACGTTCCTGCGGGCCCGGTCCGAGGAGCGCCACAAGCTGCTGCAGCAGCTCTTCAGCACCCAGCGCTTCGAGGACATGGAGCGCTGGCTGCGCGAGCGGTCCCGGGAGCTGCACCGCGCCTCCCAGGCCAGCCACCGCGAGGTCTCGGGCGTGGTCAGCAGGCTGCTGGAGGCGGCCGGCGCCGCACTCCCGGACGACTGGTCCGCCGACGACCTGGCCGGCCCGGCCGGCACCGGCGAGCTCGCCGCGTGGGCGGCCGGGCTGCGCGCCGCCGCTGACGCCGAGGCCGAGGCGGCCACCGCGGAGGCCACCGCCGCCGGCGCAGCCGAGACGACCGCCGCGTCGGCTCGCGACGACGGACACCGGCTGCTCGACCAGCAACGCCGGTTCTCCCGGGCCCGCGCCGAGCTCGACACCCTGGGCGAGCAGGCGGACCGCCACGCCGAGCGGCGACACCGTCTCGCGGCGGCCCGTCGGGCCGCCCCGGTCACCCCGCTGCGTCGGCTCGCCCTGGCCGCCGCCCAGCACCGCGACCGGGCCGGTGAGTCCGCGCTCAGCGCCACCGTCGCCGCCGGCACGCTCCTCGGCGTCCCTGCGCCCTCGGGACCCGACCTCGTCGCCGCCGAGGACGACGCCCGCGAGCTGGTGGCCCGGGCACGGATGCTCCTGCCCGCGCGAGGCGGAGCTCGCCTCGCTGGCCGCGTCCCTCGACGCCGACGAGACCACCCGTCGTGACCTCGCCGAGGAGCAGGACCGCCTCGCCGTGCTGGTCGACGCGGCTGCCCGAAGACGTCCGGCAGCTCGAGACCGAGCTCGAGGCCGCCCGTGCGGCCGCCTCCCGCCTGCCCGACGTGGTCCGCGAGTGCGGCGTACTGGCCGACCGGATCGCCGCCCACGAGCGCGCCGGACGGCTGCGCGCCGACCTGGTCGCGGCCACGGCCGAGCTCAGCGCCGCCGTCGACGTACGCCAGGCCCGCAAGGAGACCTGGCTGGAGCTCCGGGAGGCACGCCTCCAGGGCATGGCCGCCGAGATCGCCGTCGGCCTCGCGGTCGGCGACAGCTGCCCGGTGTGCGGCTCGGCCGACCACCCGCACAAGGCCGCCCCGGCCCCGGACGCGCCCACGTCCGCCTCGGAGAAGGACGCCCGCGTCGCCCTGGACGACGCCGAGGCCGACCACCTTCTCCGCGACGCCCGCGTCCGCGACCTGACGACCAACCTCGCGCTCGCCGAGCGCGAGGCCGGCGAGCGACCCGTCGACGACGTACGCCGCGCGCTGGACGACCTCCGCACCGAGCGCACCGCCCTGACCGGCCCGGCCGAGGCCCACGACGCCCTCACCGCGCGGCTCGAGCGGACCCGCACGTCCCTCGACGACGCCCAGCGGGACCTCGCCGCCGCCCAGGTCGAGCTGGCGGTCGTCACCGGTCGACTGGAGGCCGGCCGGGCCGAGCACGAGCGCACCCGCGGGCGAGGTCGACGACCTGCTGCGGCCCACCGGGCAGCCCGACCTGGCCACCCTCGTCGCCGACCGCGAAGCGCTGCTCGAGGCCATCGCCCGCGCCCGGGCGTCCGCCGACGAGCACGACTCCGCCACCCGGGCCGCGGTCGAGGCGCAGGCGGCGCTGGACGACTGGCTCGCCGAGCACGGCTTCGCCGACCTCGACGACGCCCTCGACGCCGGTGCTCGCGCCGTCCGCCCTGGACGAGCTCGAGACCACGGTCGCGGCGTACGACGCCCTCCTGGCCGCGGCGCAGGCCGTCGTCGACGACCCCGAGCTCGCCGACGGCCGCCGGCCGCTCCGCGCCCGACACCGAGGCGCTGGACGAACACCTGCGTCGGGTGGCCGAGGCGCACGCCGCGGCCCGGACCCGTCGCCAGGTCGCGACCACCCGGGCGAGCCGGCTGACCGACGCTCACCGTCGCCCTGGACGCCCGACTGGCCGCCTGGGCGCCGGTCCGCGAAGCGTGGGCGGTGGCCGCCGAGCTGGCCGCCTTCGTCGAGGGCAAGTCCGCCGACAACGACCTGCGCATGCGGCTGTCCGCCTACGTCCTCGCCTGGCGGCTCACCCAGGTGGTGGCGGCGGCCAACCAGCGCCTGCTGCGGATGAGCGAGCAGCGCTACACCCTCGAGCACACCGGTCGCCGCGGCGCCGGCGAGACCCGCGGCGGCCTGAGCCTGCTGGTGCGGGACGAGTGGTCCGGCGAGGCCCGCGACCCCGCGACCCTCAGCGGCGGCGAGACGTTCGTGGTCTCGCTGGCCCTGGCCCTCGGGCTGGCCGACGTGGTCACCGCGGAGGCCGGTGGCGCCGACCTCGACACGCTCTTCGTCGACGAGGGGTTCGGCGCCCTGGACGCCGACACGCTGGACGACGTGATGGACACCCTCGACAGCCTGCGCGACGGCGGCCGCATGGTCGGCGTGGTCAGCCACGTCGGCGAGATGCGCACCCGGATCCCCACCCAGCTGGTGGTGACCAAGCAGCGCACCGGGTCCACCGTGGCACTGGGCCGCAGCGTCTCCTGACGGCGTGGGCTGACGGCGAGCGCTGGTCTCGACCGGCTAGGTTCGTGGCCATGAGCTCGCCCGTCGTCGATCCGACCTTCACGGCCCTGCCCTACCGGAAGCTGGCCGACGCGGCCCTGAGCCGGGCCCGCGACTTCAACGTCTCGCACGCCGACTTCCGCTTCGAGCGGGTGCGCTACCAGCACCTCTCGGTGCGCGACGGCGTGCTGCAGGACGCCAGCGACCAGGAGGACCTCGGCTTCGCGGTGCGGGTGATCCACCACGGCGCCTGGGGCTTCGCGTCCGGGGTGGTGCTCAGCAGCGACGAGGCGATCCGCATCGCCGAGGAGGCCGTGCAGGTCGCGATGGTCGCCTCGCGGATGACCACCCGGAAGATCCGGCTCGCCCCCGAGCCGGTCCACGACGACGTCACCTGGGTCTCGGCGTACGACATCAACCCGCTCGAGGTCCCGGTCGCGGAGAAGTCGTCGCTGCTCGTCGACTGGACCCGCCGGCTGACCGCCCACGACGTGGTCGAGCACGCGGCGGCCTCCCTGCAGCAGGTGCAGGAGAACAAGTTCTACGCCGACCTGACCGGCACCCGCACCACCCAGCAGCGGATCCGGATGCAGCCGCACTTCCAGGCGATGGGCACCCACCGGGAGACCGGCGTGTTCGACTCGATGGCCTCGATCGCGCCCCCGGTCGGCCGCGGGTGGGAGTTCCTGGACGGCAGCCACCACGACTGGGACGCCGAGCTGGCCGAGGTGCCCGACCTGCTCGCGGAGAAGCTGGCCGCGCCCAGCGTCGAGGCCGGCGACTACGACCTCGTCATCCACCCGTCGAACCTCTGGCTGACCATCCACGAGTCGATCGGCCACGCCACCGAGCTGGACCGCGCGTTCGGCTACGAGGCGAACTACGCCGGCACGTCGTTCGCGACGTACGACAAGCTCAACACGCTGCAGTACGGCTCCCCGGTCATGAACGTCACCGGCGACCGCACCGTCGAGCACGGCCTGTCCACCATCGGGTACGACGACGAGGGCGTCGAGACGCAGTCGTGGGACATCGTCCGCGACGGCGTGCTGGTGGGCTACCAGCTCGACCGGTCGATGGCGCACCTCAAGCCCGAGCTGAACGACGGGCGCTCCAACGGCTGCGCGTACGCCGACTCCCCCGGCCACATCCCGATCCAGCGGATGGCCAACGTGTCGCTCCGCCCGGCCCCGGACGGCCCGTCCACCGAGGAGCTGATCGGCAAGGTCGAGCGGGGGCTCTACATCGTGGGTGACAAGTCGTGGTCGATCGACATGCAGCGCTTCAACTTCCAGTTCACCGGCCAGCGCTTCTTCCGCATCGAGGACGGCCGGCTGGCCGGTCAGGTCCGCGACGTCGCCTACCAGGCCACCACCACCGACTTCTGGAACTCCCTGGAGGCCGTCGGCGGCCCGGAGACCTGGGAGCTCCACGGCGCGTTCAACTGCGGCAAGGCCCAACCGGGGCAGATCGCGGCGGTGAGCCACGGCGCGCCCACCTCCCTGTTCCGCAACATCCGCATCCTGAACACCCACGACGAGGCAGGCCGATGATGGCGTCCAAGACTTCGCCCCAAGCCCTGGTCGAGCACGCGCTGGCCACCAGCCGCAGCGACGGCTGCGTGGTGATCGTGCGCGCCTCCACCGCCGCGAACCTCCGCTGGGCGGTGAACACGCTCACCACGAACGGCGTCATGCACGGCCTCCACGTCACGGTCATGTCGTTCGCCAAGCGGGCCGACGGCACGTCGACCGGCTCGGTCACCGGCAGCGCCACCACGCGTGACCAGGTGGCCGCCCTCGTCGAGGCCGCGGACGCGGCCGCGGCCGCCGCGGCGCCGGCCGAGGACGCCGCCGACCTGCTCGCCGGCGACTCCTCCCCCGACTGGGACGAGCGGCCGGCCCGGACCTCGATCAACGTCTTCGACCGGTTCGCCCCCGCGCTCGGCGAGGCCTTCCGCCGGGCCGAGGCCGAGCGGCGGATCCTCTACGGCTTCGTCAGCCACGACGTGGTCACGACGTACCTCGGCTCCAGCACCGGGCTGCGCCTGCGCCACGTGCAGCCGACCGGCCACTACGGCTGCACCGGCAAGAACGCCGACCTGACGCAGAGCGCGTGGGTCGGCGGCGCCACCCGCGACTTCACCGACGTCGACGCGACCACCCTCGACGCCGAGCTGGCCCAGCGACTGTCCTGGGGCACGCGCCGGGTGGACCTGCCCGCCGGGCGCTACGACACGATCCTGCCGCCGTCCTCGGTCGCCGACCTGATCGTCGACGCCTACTGGGGAGCCGGCGCCCGGGTCGCCCACGAGGGCCAGTCCGTCTACTCCGCACGCGACGGCGGCACCCGGATCGGCGAGCGCATCGCCAAGCCCGGGGTCAACCTGCGCAGCGACCCGTCGTACGCCGGGCTCGGCTGCGCGCCGTTCGTGATGGCGTCCTCCTCGAGCAACACCACCAGCGTGTTCGACAACGGGATGCCGCTCGGCCCGACCGACTGGATCGCCGACGGCACCCTGCGCTCGCTGGTGCAGACCCGCCACACCGCCGGGCTGACCGGCCAGCCGGTCACGCCGTACGTCGACAACCTGGTGCTCGAGGTGGACGGGGCGAGCGGCGGGGTGATGGACCTGGTCGCCGGGACCGAGCGCGGGCTGCTGCTGACCTGCCTGTGGTACATCCGCGAGGTCGACGCCCAGACCATGCTGCTCACCGGCCTGACCCGCGACGGCGTCTACCTCGTCGAGGACGGCGAGATCACCGGCGCGGTGAACAACTTCCGGTTCAACGAGAGCCCGGTCGACCTGCTGCAGCGGTTCACGCACGCCTCGGCCACCGAGCCGAGCTTCAGCCGGGAGTGGGGCGACGACTACTTCTCGCGGACGGCCACCCCGGCGCTGCGGGTGCCGGACTTCAACATGTCGAGCGTGTCTCAGGCTCTGTGAGCCTGCTGGAACACGTTCTAGTTGCGGCCTAGCATGGGGGCGTGGGACTCCTCCGCCGCCAGCTCGTGACCGCCGCCCTCACCGCGAACGCCCTCCGCCCGCTCGGCGGCTGGCGGGCCGGGATCCCTGCCTTCGTGGCCGGGATGATGACCAGCGAGCTGGCTCCGCAGCTGCTCACCCTCACCGCCGCCGACGCGCGTGACCGACGTCGGGCCGCGGCCGGCGCAACCGGATCGGGCTGGCCCTGGCCGCCGGCAACGCGCTCGCGCTGGCCCACCTCGTCCGCCGCTCGGCCCAGGTCAAGGACCGGGTCGAGGACGCGCTGACCGAGGCGATCGGTGTCGACTACGCCGAGCAGCTCGACGCGGAGCCGAGCCCGGCCGACCTGCGCACGTCCTGGCGCTCGCTGGCCACGCCGTTCCGCATCCTGACGCCCGAGATCGAGGTGACCCGCGGGCTCCCCTACAGCGAGGCCGGGCGGCGCGGGCACCTCGACATCTACCGACCGCGCGACGTCGACCTCGACCGGGCTCCGGTGCTGCTCCAGGTGCACGGCGGCGCCTGGACGATCGGCGAGAAGGAGCGCCAGGGCCTCCCCCTGATGGTCCAGCTCGCGTCGAAGGGCTGGGTCTGCGTCGCGATCAACTACCGGCTCGCACCGCGGGACCCGTTCCCCGCCCAGATCATCGACGTGAAGCGGGCGATCGCCTGGATCAAGGAGCACATCGCGGAGTACGGCGGCGACCCGGACTACATCGCCATCACCGGCGGCTCGGCCGGTGGCCACCTCGCCGCGCTGGCCGCGCTCACGCCCGGGGACCCGGCGTACCAACCCGGCTTCGAGGAGGCCGACACCTCGGTCCAGGTCGCGGTGCCGCACTACGGCGTCTACGACCTGGCCGGCGCGACCGGGCTCCGGTCGGCCACCGCCATGCGCGACCGCTTCCTGGCGCCCCGGGTCATGCAACGGACGTGGGAGGAGGACCCGCACCTGTTCGAGGCGGCCTCGCCCATCCTGCGGGTGACGCCGGACGCCCCGGACTTCTTCGTGCTGCACGGCACCGCCGACACCCTGGTCTCGGTCGAGCAGGCCCGGCTGTTCGTCGCCCGGTTGCGCGAGCTGTCCAAGCGCAGCGTCGTGTACGCCGAGCTCCCGGGTGCCCAGCACGCCTACGACATCTTCACCTCGGTGCGCTGCGGCCACGTCGTGCGTGCCATCGACCGGTACCTCCACTGGCACTGGAACGGCTACCGCCGCGAGCACGGCAGCTTCCGCCCGTGATGCCGGACGACCTGCTCCAGCACGCCCGGGCGGCCCGCGGCTTCATGCCCGAGGACGAGGGCGAGCTCCTGCACCGGGTGGCGCTCGAGCGGCGCTCCCCCACGGGCCGGTGCTGGAGATCGGCACCTACTGCGGGAAGTCGGCGGTCTACCTCGGGCGCGGCGGCGCGCGAGGTCGGGGGCACCGTCTTCACCGTCGACCACCACCGCGGGTCCGAGGAGAACCAGGCCGGCTGGGAGCACCACGACCCGAGCGTCGTCGACGAGGAGCTCGGCCTCATGGACACGCTCCCCCACTTCCGCAAGACCATCGCCCGGGCCGGGCTCGAGGACCAGGTGGTCGCGGTCGTCGGCCGCAGCACGACCGTCTCCGCGCTCTGGCGCACCCCGCTGGCGATGGTGTTCATCGACGGCGGCCACGCCGAGGAGCACGCCCAGAACGACTACACCGGCTGGGCGCCGTGGCTGGTCACCGGCGGGCTCCTGGTGATCCACGACGTCTTCCCCGACCCCGCCGACGGAGGGCGGCCGCCGTACCACGTGTTCCTGCGGGCGCTGGACTCCGGCGACTTCGTCGAGGTGGAGGCGCTGGGCTCGATGCGGGTGCTACGACGGACGCGGGGCGACGCCGGCGACCCGGTCCGCTGAGTCCGAGGGGCAGCCGCACTCCAGCGCCAGCTCGCCGAACGGCGCGGGCAGGGTGGCGCCGCGCATGATGTCGCTCCCGGGCGTGCCGTGCCCGAGCGCGTCGATCGCGAGGATCACCGCGGCCGCGGTGTACGTCGTGTGCTCGACCGGCCAGTTGACGTCGTCCGGGAAGACGTAGCCGGTCCAGTAGCGACCGTCCGGCATCCGCAGGTGCTGCACGTCCGCGAGCAGCTGCAGCGCCCGGTCCCGGTCGCCGACCGCGTCCAGCGCCATCGCCAGCTCGCAGGTCTCGGCGCCGGTCACCCACGGGTTCGTCGCCACGCAGCGGATGCCGAGGCCGTCCTCGACGAACGTGTCCCAGCGGGTGTCGAGCAGCGCCCGTCCTGCTTCGCCGCGGACCGCGCCCACCGAGCACCGGGTAGTACCAGTCCATCGAGAACTCGGACTTGTCGAGGAACAGGTCGCGGTGCTCGCGCAGCGCGTGGCCGAGCCGGCCGCCGGCCAGCTCCCACTCCGGCTGCGGCTCGTCCATCAGCTCGGACAGGGCGACGCCGGCGCGCAGGGACTGGTAGATGCTCGAGGACCCGGCGAGCAGGGCCTCCTCGTTGACCCTGGCCGGACGGCCGTCGGCCCACTCCTGCGACCAGGCGATCCCGCCGAAGCTGAGCTGGCGGGAGACGACCCAGTCGAGGGCGCGGCGTACGGCCGGCCAGGCCCGGCGCACGAACGCCACGTCGCGGCGGACCAGCCAGTGGTGCCAGATGCCGACCGCGAGGTACGCCGACATGTTGGTCTCGCCGCTGTGGTCCTCGACCGTGCCGGCGACGTACTTCAACGGCCAGGAGCCGTCCTCGCGCTGCGTGGCCAGGCACCACGCGTAGGCGCGCTCGGCCGCCTCGACCTGCCCGCCGACGAGCAGCGCCATGGCGGCCTCGACGTGGTTCCAGACGTCGGTGTGCTCGCCCGACGGTCCACGGCACGGCGCCGTCCGCCTCCTGCATGGCCGCGATCGAGGCGGCCGTCTCGGCGACCTCCGCGGCGCTCAGGATGCCCGGGAGGGACGGGACCTCAGGACGCATCGGGCTTCGTGAAGTAGAGCACCATGCTCTTCCCGACCAGCGGGTTCGAGCACGGCCTCGGCGGCGCGGGTGGCCAGCGGGCGCTTCATGATGTCCCAGACCAGGAGCCGGTGGTAGGCCTTCACCGCGGGGTGGTCGTCGTTCTTCACCCCGACCGCGCACTTGAGCCACCAGTACGGCGTGTGCAGGCCATGGGCGTGGTCCTTGCCGTCGAAGCGGAGCCCGGCGTTCGTGACCTTGCCGACCAGCTCCTTGTCGGAGTAGATCCGGATGTGGCCGCCCGGGGTGTTGTGGTAGTCCTCGGACAGCTTCCAGCAGACCAGCTCGGGGAACCAGCGGGGCACGGTGACGGCCATCGTGCCGCCGGGCCGCAGCACCCGGGCGAGCTCGCCGATGGCCTGGATGTCGGCCGGGATGTGCTCGAGCACCTCGGCGGCCACCACCCGGTCGAACTCGCCGTCCGCGAACGGCAGCGAGAGCGCGTCGCCCTCCTTGACGTCGGCCTCGGCACCCGCGGGCACCTCGCCGGCCTCCTCCATCGCGACGAACAGGTCGCGGACCGCGGACAGCTCGTCGGCGTCCTGGTCGAAGGCGATCACGTCGGCGCCGCGGCGGTACATCTCGAACGCGTGCCGGCCGGCGCCGCAGCCCATGTCCAGCACCCGCTCCCCCGGCCGGAGGCCGAGGCGGTCGAAGTCAACGGTCAGCACGGGTCTTCCTCTCGATCACGTCCTCGTACGCCGCCGCGGTCGCCCGGGCGACGGCCCTCCAGCTGAAGCGCTCCAGCGCCCGCTCGCGGCCCGCGCGGCCCATCGCCGTACGCCGGGCCGGGTCGTCGAGCAGGGCGGCGATGGCGGTGCGCAGCTCGTCGACGTTGCCGGGCTCGACCAGGTCGGCGCAGAGCCCGTCGGGCCCGACCACCTCGGGGATGGCACCGGCCCGGCTGACCACCAGCGGGGTCTCGCAGGCCATCAGCTCGGCGGTGGGCAGCGAGAAGCCCTCGTAGAGCGAGGGCACGCAGGCCAGCTCGGCCGAGCCCATCACCGCGACCAGCTCGGCGTCGGTGATGCCGTGCACGAAGCGGACGGAGTCGCCGATGCCCAGCGTGTCGATGAGCCGCTCGGTGCGACCGCCCGGCTCGGGACGGGTGACCAGCAGCAGCTCGAGGTCGCGCTCGGTGCGGAGCTTGGCGAAGGCCTCGAGCAGGGTGGAGACGCCCTTGATCGGGGCGTCGGCGCTGGCCATGGCCACGATCCGGCCGGGGACGCGGGGCTCGGTCGGCGGCTGGAACACGTCGTCGACGCCGAGCGGGATCACCTGGATGCGGTCGGGCTCGACGCCGAAGTCGAGGACGATGTCGCGGGCCGAGGACTCCGACGGGGTGAGGATCCGGGTCGCGGCGCGGGCCACCTTGCCCTGCATCCGCAGGAAGCCGTACCACCGGCGCAGGGTGAGCTTCTTGCGCCGGGTGGGGGCGGCCGCGAGGTCGACCCGGCGGTCGAAGGTGATCGGGTGGTGCAGCGTGGTGACCAGCGGGAAGCCGGCCTGCTCGATGTCGAGCATGCCGTAGCCGAGGACCTGGTTGTCGTGGACGACGTCGAAGTCGCCGACCCGCTGCCGCAGCAGCCGCGCGACCCGGGTGCTGAACGTCTTGGGCTCGGGGAACCCGGCGGTCCACATGGTCAGCACCTCCTCGACGTCGACGAGGTCGCGGATCTCGGAGGGCCGCGGCGTGCGGAACGGGTCCGGCTCGCGGTAGAGGTCGAGGCTGGGCACCTTGGTGAGCGTGACGCCGGGGTCGAGCTCGGGGTACGGCTGGCCGGAGAAGACCTCCACCTGGTGCCCGAGCGCGGTCAGCTCCCGGCTGAGGTGCCGGACGTAGACCCCCTGGCCGCCGCAGTGCGGCTTGCTGCGGTACGACAGCAGTGCGACGCGCATGAGCGAAGGCTACACGCGAACTGGAACGTGTTCCTGTTGCGTCCGCCACTGGCTAGCCTAGGGCGCGTGGAGGTCTCCCTCGGTTCCGTCGCCCAGCAGGACCGGCACCGCCGGATCCTCGACGCGACCATCGCCCTGGCGTCCGAGGGCGGCTTCGACGCGGTGCAGATGCGCGCCGTCGCGGAGCGCGCCGACGTGGCCCTCGGCACGCTCTACCGCTACTTCCCGTCGAAGATCCATCTGCTCGTCTCGGCGCTGGCCCGGGAGTTCGAGCGCTCGCAGGAGGAGCTGGCCGGTACGACGATCCCGGGCGACACCCCGCACGCCCGGGTGATGCACGTGCTGGGCGGACCACGACGTACCTCAAGCAGGACCCGCACCTGACCGAGGCGCTGACCCGGGCCTTCATGTTCGCCGACGCCAGCGTGTCGACCGAGATCCACCAGGTCGGGCGGATGCTGACCGCGACGCTCACCGACGCCATGCACCCGGGCGTCGAGCCGGGCGAGGAGGACGTCGCGATCGCCAAGGTGATCGGCGACGTCTGGCTGGCCGCGCTGGTCGGCTGGGTGACCGGGCGCACCAGCGCCGGCGAGGTCGAGACGTCGCTGGACGTCGCCGCCCGCCTCCTCCTCCGCTAGCGCGATAGTCCGCGAGGAATTGGTCCGTTCCGACTCCGAAATCGAGCCAGAACCTCGCGGACTATCCTCGTCGGTGCGTACAGCTTGGCGTGGTCCCAGCTGGCGACGTGCTCGGGCGTCACCACGATCGCGACGCGCTTGCGGGCCTGACGGGCGACCTCGTCGCGACCGAAGTCGCCGAGCGCCTCGGGCGAGTCCGCGCCGATCATCCGGAGCGCGACCGCGGTGCCGACCTCCGCGACCCGGTCGACGTCACGCACCACCTCGGCGGTCCCGGTCACCGAGACGCCGCGGAGCTCGGCGTACTCCAGGCCGTCCTCGACCAGGCAGGTGATCCGGGGGTCGCGCTCGAGGTTGAGCACCTTCTGGGAGCGGCCGTAGGTCCAGAACGCGATCCGGCCGTCGTCGTCGACGACGTGGAACAGCGTGGTCAGGTGCGGCGCACCGTCGCGGCCCACGGTCGCCACCTGCACCTTGCGGGCGGACGCGGAGGAACGCGTCGATCTCGCTCGTCGGTCATGCGGACGGCGTCACGCGACGACATCGGTCACGATCCTTCGCTGGAGTGGCCCGGGAACACGTGCGCCTGCGGGTCGATCACGACCGCCGCGTTGTTGACCGCGGTGGCGGCCTCGCCGAAGCCGACCGCGATCAGCCGGACCTTGCCGGGGTACTCCGTGATGTCGCCGGCCGCGAACACCCGGTGCAGGTTGGTGCGCATCGCGGAGTCGACCACGACGTGCCGCTTGTCCAGGGTCAGCCCCCACTCCTTCATCGGGCCGAGGTCGGCGACGAAGCCGAGGGCGGCCACCACCGCCTGGGCCGGGCGGGTGCTGGTCTCGCCGCCCACGGTGATGTCGACCGACTCCAGCGTGCCGTTGCCGTGCAGCGCGGTCACCTCGGCCTTGGTGACGATGTCCACCGACGAGGCGCGGACCTGCTCGACGGTGCGGGCATGGGCACGGAAGGCGTCGCGGCGGTGCACCAGCGTCACCGAGTGGGCGACCGGCTCGAGGTGGAGCGCCCAGTCGAAGGCGCTGTCCCCGCCGCCGACGATGACCACGTCCTTGCCTTCGTACGGCGCGAAGCTGGGCACGAAGAACTCCACTCCGCGGCCGATCCAGTCGTCGGCGGCCGGCAGCGGCCGCGGGCTGAACTTGCCGATCCCCGCGGTGATCAGGATCGCCTTGGCCACGACCTCGGTGCCGTCGTCGAGGCCGACCGTGACCGACTCGGCGTCGGAGGTCAGGCTGCTCGCGGTGCGGCCCAGGAGGTACTCCGGCTCGGCGGTGTCGGCCTGGGCGACCAGGCCCGCGACCAGGTCGCGACCCTTGACCGTCGGGAAGCCGGCCACGTCGAGGATCGCCTTCTCCGGGTACATCGCCGTGATCTGCCCGCCCAGCTCCGGCAGCGAGTCGACCACCGCCACCCGCAGCCCGCGGAACCCCGCGTAGTAGGCACTGAACAGGCCGGTCGGCCCCGCGCCGATGACGAGCAGGTCGGTCTCGAGTGAGGTGCGCACGAGGCGATCATGCCCTGCCCGAGGGTCATCGGCCTACGATGACGCCATGTCCACCTCGTCCGTGTGGCAGGAGTTCTCCGCCGACCCGCGTGACCGCGCCAACGCGTCCCTCCGCGCCTCCGACGCCGACCGTGACCTCGTCCGCCGGGTGCTCAGCGACGGCTACGCCGAGGGCCGTCTGGACCGGGACGAGCTCGACGAGCGGGCGGACGCCGCCGGCGTGGCGCGCGTGCTCGGCGACCTGCCGCCGCTGATCGACGACCTCGTCCCCACAGCCCTGGTCTCCGGGTCGACCAGGGCGCTGGAGGCGATCCCGCAGCGTGCGGTCGCCCGGTGGGAGAAGCAGCGCCGGGACGCGGTCTGGTCGTTCTTCTCGGCGTCCACGATCTGCTGGGTGATCTGGTCGGTGATCGCGTTGAGCAGCGGAACCTGAGTTTCCCTGGCCGCTGTTCGTGATGCTCGGCACCGGCATCCGCGCCGTCCGGGTGCACGTCGACCGCGCCGACATCATCGCCGACGGAGACCCGGCGGCTGGAGAAGAAGGAGCGCACGTCGGTCGCGTTCGACGACCTCCAGCGTCGCTTCCTCGGCCCCGGCCAGCCCTACTGGCACCAGCGCGACCCGCACCGGCGACGCCGGGACGGCCACGGCTGACCCGCGCGGGCGGCGACGTCAGGCGTCCCAGCCCTCCGGGCGGTGCTTCTTCGGGAGCTTGCCGACCACCAGTCGGTAGGACTCGTCGACGGCCTCGAGCAGCTCGTCGTCGGGGATCACCCCGCCGAAGGCCAGGTCGTTCCAGCCCGACCGGCCGATGTAGGCCATCACCGAGGCGTCGTCGGGATAACGCTGCAGCCACTCGTCGGCGACGTCGCGGCTCGCCCCGCCCTTGACGCCGACGCCCTCTGCGCCGAGGAACGCGAAGATCTTGTCCGCCACCTTGATCACCGGGTGCTCGTGGCCCCACGGGTTGTCCGGCCAGGCGCCCGGCTTGGCCAGGCAGTGCTCCTGCATCCGCGCGACGTCCATGACCTCAACCTACGACGTCCCGGACCACATCCGGGGGTCGCCCGGAGCGGAAACAGGTAACCGAACGGGTAGATCGGCGGATGTCCGGGCGGCGAGCGGCAGTGACCATTGCTGCAGGGATCCGGGTCATCCGGGCGACCCACGTTGTGACCGCACGACGGTCACTCTCTCCCATCGAAGGGCACCAACCACATGCAGCTCAAGAACATCGCCGTGCTCGGCGCCTCCGTGGCGATCGCCGCCGTCGGCATCGGCATCGGCGCCGGCGGCAGCGCGTACGCCGACAGCCTCATCGGCAGCGCCGGCATCCGGGACAACTCCGTCCGCAGCGTGGACGTCCACGACGGCGGGATCAAGCGCGTCGACCTGAGCGACTCGATCAACCGGTCCCTCGCCAAGCACGGCGAGGACGGCCTCGACGGCAAGGACGGCGTCGACGGCAAGGGACGGCAAGGACGCTTGCCGGCGCCTTCTACGCCACCGCGCGACGCCGGCTACACCGACCGGCCGATCGCCACCGTCGCCTGCGACCACGACCTGCGGGCTAACCGCGATCACGGCGGACCGTGCAGGTCTGCAAGGCTCGACGCCGAGGCCAACGGCGGCGAACACGCCCGTGTCGTCGTCGTTCCCCGGTCGCAACTCCATGGACTGGCGGCACGAACACGCCCCGTGACGGTCACCTGGACGGCTGGATCGTACGTTCGCCAGCAACGCCGGAACTCGATCCGACAGCAGGACCGCAGCAGTTCACGGTGTGGGCTCGTGCGTGCCTACCACAACCTCCGCCGCGGCGGACGTTCGAGCCTGGTCGGCTGCGCCCCGCTCGGCTGAGCACCGCAGACCGCAGCCCGTCCCGCCTCGGCGGGGCGGGCTGCGCCCATGTCAGGGTGCGGCCGGGGCTGACTGGTCCTGCTGCACGCGGCGGTGGATCACCCACGAGGCGATCATGGCGCGGGAGGTGAAGCCCAGCTTGCGGAGGATGTTCTCGACGTGCCCCTGGGCGGTGCGCACGGAGATCACGAGCCGTCGGGCGATCTCCGGGTTGGACAACCCCTCGGCCACGAGCTCGGCGACCTCGGTCTCACGCCGGGTCAGCGGCGACGGCAGGACTGCCGGCTCGCCGACCGGGTCCAGGTCGTCGCCGAGCGCGATACGCGACGGCCTGCTCCTCCGAGAGCGCCGAGCCGCGCCGGAACTCGCCACGGAACGCCTGCTTGCCGAGCCGGACCCGCGCGTGGCGGATGCCGTCGAACGGCGCCGAGCGGCGGGCGAAGGGGTTGCCGGTCGCGCGCATCCCGATCGCGTCCCAGATCGACGCCGCAGCGCCCAGCAGGATCGCGGCACGGCGAGCGCGGTCCCCGGCCACGGCCGCACGGCCGAGCGAATCCAGGGCCACGGCCACGCCGAACCTGTCCCCCAGACTCGGCCTTCGACGCGCAGCGCCTCCAGGAACAGCTCCTCGGCACGCTCGTGATCGCCGTCGTCCAGCGCCAGCTCCCCCAGGCCCGCCAGGCAGAAGGAGCGTCGGAACATCTCTCCCGTCTGCTCCGCGAGCGCGATCGCGCTGTCGAACACGGAGATCGCGGCCTCCCGGTCGCCCGCCAGACCCAGGCAGACGCCATGAATGGAGAGGGCGAGCAGCTCGGCGGCCCGGTCCCCGGCGCCCTGGAGCAGCTCCAGCGACCTCGCCGACTCCTCCACCGCCGCATCGGGCCGGCCGTCCCAGGCAGCGGTCATGGCGGTGAAGATGCACAGCAGTCCCTGGGCCCGGTGGTCCGAGTCCCCGGCCGCCGCCGCTGCCTGCGCCGCCCAGTCCCGGGCCGGGACGAGGTCGTGCTGCAGCCCGCAGAAGCGGGCGAGGAGGACCATCGCGAGCGCGCGGTCGGCGGGCGCCCCACGACCCGTGGCGAGGGTCGTCTCCAGCCAGTGACGAGCCTCCTGCCCCAGCCCGGCGGTCACCCAGAAGGTGTCCAGGTCCGTGGCGATCCCGAGACCCGTCTCGGACCGGAGCACGAGCCGCCGTCGGCGACGGTGAACTCCAACGCCGCCCGGATGTCCGCGTGCTCCCGGTGGGCCCGACGCAGGAGCTCCGGTTGCCGGTCGCCCAGCCCACTGCCGACGGAACTCGGCGGCAAGGGCTGCGCACCAGTCGAGGTGCCGCTCCCGCCACCGGTCGAGCTGCCCCTCCCGTTGCAGCTCCCGCCGGCCGAACTCCGCAAGCGACACGGGCAGGGCGTACCGCGCCCCACCACCGGACTGCTCCGCGCGCCAGCAGCACCGACTTCTCGACGAGGGCGGAGATGAGGAGTACGACGTCGTCCGCATCCACACCCTCCCCCGAGCAGACCGCCGTGACGGCCGCCGGTTCACACCCGCCTGCGAAGACCGACATCCGGGACCACAGGGCCCGCTCCGGCGGCGTGCACAGGTCGTAGTCCCACTGCACGCAGGCCTCCAGCGACCGGTGCCGTTCCGGCACGTCACGAGGACCACCGCTCAGCAGGCGGTAGCGATCGGTCAGCTGGTCCAGCATGGTGCGCGGTGTCAGGCTCCCGGCCCGGCCGGCCGCCAGCTCGATGGCGAGCGGATTCCCCTCCAGCCCGGCACAGAGCTCCGCGATCTCCGCGGCGTTGTCGGTCGACAGCCGGAAGTCCGAGCGCGCCAGCATCGCGCGGTCGACGAACAGGGAGACGGCCTCGAACTGCGCCAGCCCGTCCGGTGGAACGTGGCTTCCTGGCTCGGGCACCGTCAGGGGCGGGACCCGGATCACCACCTCGCCGCTGATGCCGAGCCGTTGCCGG
Organism: uncultured Actinomycetota bacterium; assembly: GCA_963721775.1. GTDB lineage: Bacteria > Actinomycetota > Actinomycetes > Propionibacteriales > Nocardioidaceae > Nocardioides. Next base: position 349,091 of record CAVRMH010000035.1, read on the forward strand.
CTGGTGGCAAGGATCCGTAGCCGCGGACACTCGACCCGCAACCGGTGCACGAGGTCGGCCGCCGCCTCGCGAACGCGCTCGCAGCCGTCCAGGACCAGCAAGGCCTCACGGTCGGCCACGAAGTCGGCTATCCCCCCGGCGCCCCGGCAGGGTCCGCACTGGCCGCGTCGGCACGCAGGCCGAGGGCGCCTGCGACCGTGGTGGCGACGAGCGCCGGGCCCGGAACGGGGACGAGGTCGACGTACCAGCAGCCGTCGCGGCAGGCGCCGCGCTCGTCCTGGAGCGAGCCGGTGGGCCAGCCGGCTCTTGCCGATGCCGCCCGGGCCGATCAGGGTGACGACACGCTCGAACGACAGCCGCTGCTTGACCTCCGCCAGCAACGACCGTCGGCCGACGAACGACGTGAAGGTGGGTGGGGCGTCGATCCAGCCAGCCTAGCGGTGGAACGGCGGGTCAGGGCCGTCCTGTCATCTGAGGCCGGCGGTCGTCACCAGCGACTCGCGGCTGACCACCCGGCGTACCTTGCGCCGGTAGCGCCAGATCTGGAGCAGGCCCAGCGTCCAGAGGACGTACTGCGCGCTCATCGCCCAGCGGAACGCCGAGGGCGTGTACGCCGTGGAGTCGCCGGGGGTGCGCCAGTCCAGGACCAGGCCGACGGTGACGACGAGGACCAGGGAGGCGCAGAAGCCGCCCTGGTTGATGATCCCGGAGGCGCTGGCCAGCCGGTGGGACGGGTTGGAGGTGCGCCCCACGTCGAAGCCGATCATGGAGGCGGGCCCGCCCACCCCGACGACGAGGGCGAGCAGCACCAGCAGGCCGAGGGGTGCGTCGCCCGGCCAGGCCAGCACCAGGGTCCACGTCGCCACGATGGCGCCGACGATCACCAGCACCATGGTCGAGCGGTGCCAGGGGTGCGCGCCGACCAGCCAGCCGAGGACCGGTCCGGAGACCATGATCGCGACGACGATCAGGGTCAGCAGCAGCCCGGCGGTGCCGGGTGAGCGGCCCTCGCCCCGGACGAAGAACGGGTACCCCCACAGCAGGCTCATCACGGTGGCGCTGAACTGCGTGGTGAAGTGCATCCAGAAGCCGAGCCGGGTGCCCGGGTGCGACCACGACGAGGCCAGGCTGTGCCGCACCGTGGCGACCGAGAGCCGCTCGCCGCGCAGGTTCCGCGCGGTCGGGCGAGTCGCGCAGCAGGAACAGCGCCGCCACCCCGAGGACGATGCCGAGCGACGCGGCCCCGAGGTAGGCCCGGGTCCAGCCGAGGTGCCCCAGCGCCCAGGTCATGGGTACGGCGGCGGCGACCGCGCCGAGCTGGCCCAGGGTGCCGGTGAGCTGGGTGACCAGCGGGATCCGCCGCAGCGGGAACCAGGTGCTGACCAGCCGCAGCACGCAGATGAAGGTCATCGCGTCGCCGACGCCGACGAACGCCCGGGCCAGCAGCGCGGGCGGGTAGGCGTCGGCGTACGCGAACGCCGTCTGGGCCACCGTGAGCAGGGTGACGCCGACCAGCAGCACGCTGCGGGAGCCGAACCGGTCGACCAGCAGGCCGACCGGGATCTGCATGCCGGCGTAGATCAGCAGCTGGAGCATCGTGAAGGTGGCCAGCTGCGCGGCGGAGATGTCGAAGCGCTCGGTCGCGGCGAGGCCGGCGACCCCGAGCGAGGCGCGGTGGAAGACCGCGAGCATGTAGACGAGGAGCCCGACCGTCCAGACGGTCCATGCGCCCCCGAAGCCGGTCCCCCGGGACGGGGTCGCGGGGGTCTCGGTCACTCCCCCGATCCTACCGGCGCGCGCCCCTCGCCCGGCACCGGTCTCATGCCCCCGCGGATGGCTCAGTCGAGGCAGAACTCGTTGCCCTCGGGGTCCTGCATGACGACGAAGCCGGCCTCCATCGGTTCGGGTCTCGATCACGGTCCGCACCTTGGTGGCGCCGAGGCCGACGAGACGCTTCGCCTCGAGCCTCCAGCGCCGTCCATCCGGTCCGTCGCCCGTCGAGCCCGGGAGCGGCGCGGACGTCGAGGTGGACCCGGTTCTTGGCGGTCTTGCCCTCGGGCACCTGCTGGAAGAACAGCCGCGGCCCCACGCCGACCGGGGTCCGCAGGCCGACCGGCTGTTGCGCTACTCGGGCGGACGCCGACGTCCGAGAAGGCGTCCCAGGTGTCGAAGCCCGGTGGCGGCGGGTGCAGCTGGTAGCCGAGGACCTCGCACCAGAACGCGGCCAGCGCGCCGCGGGTCGGCGCAGTCGAAGGTCACCTGGACCTCACGGGCAGGGCTGGTCGTGCCGGTCATCGTGTCGCCTCCATCATCTGGCGCAGCTCCTTCTTGAGCTCCGAGATCTCGTCGCGCAGGCGGGCGGCGACCTCGAACTGGAGCTCGGCGGCCGCGTTGCGCATCTGGTCGGTCAGGTCCTGGATCAGCTGGGCGAGGTCGGCACTCGGCATCCCGGCCAGGTCGGCGGCGTGCTGGCCGGCCGCGGACTTCGCCAGCGCCGGCACCGGCTGCCGTGGCCTTCGCCCCGCCGGCGCGGCCCTTGGCCTCGGTGTTGGACCAGGTCTCGAGCAGCGCCTGGGTGTTCTCGTCCTCGCGGGCCAGCATCTCGGTGATGTCGGCGATCTTCTTGCGCAGCGGCTGCGGGTCGAGCCCACGCTCGGTGTTGTAGGCGACCTGCTTCTCGCGACGCCGGTTGGTCTCGTCGATGGCCGACTCCATCGACGGGGTGATCTTGTCGGCGTACATGAAGACCTGGCCGGAGACGTTGCGGGCCGCGCGGCCGATCGTCTGGATCAGCGACTTGTCGGAGCGCAGGAAGCCCTCCTTGTCGGCGTCGAGGATCGCCACCAGCGACACCTCGGGCAGGTCGAGGCCCTCGCGGAGCAGGTTGATGCCGACGAGTACGTCGTACTCGCCGAGGCGCAGGTCGCGGAGCAGCTCGATGCGCTTGAGGGTGTCGACCTCGGAGTGGAGGTAGCGGGTGCGGATGCCGGCGTCGAGGAGGTAGTCGGTGAGGTCCTCGGACATCTTCTTGGTCAGCGTGGTGACCAGGACCCGCTCGCCCTTCTCGGTGCGCACGTTGATCTCGTGGATGAGGTCGTCGATCTGGCCCTTGGTCGGCTTGACGATGACCTCGGGGTCGATCAGCCCGGTCGGGCGGATGATCTGCTCGACGACGTCGCCGCCGACCTTGTCGAGCTCGTAGTTGCCGGGGGTCGCCGAGAGGTAGATGGTCTGGCCGATCCGGTCCAGGAACTCCTCCCACCGCAGCGGCCGGTTGTCCATCGCGCTGGGCAGCCGGAAGCCGTGGTCGACCAGGTTGCGCTTGCGGGACATGTCGCCTTCGTACATGCCGCCGATCTGCGGCACCGCGACGTGCGACTCGTCGACGACGAGCACGAAGTCCTCGGGGAAGTAGTCGAGGAGGCAGTTGGGGGCGCTGCCGCGGGTGCGGCCGTCGATGTGCATCGAGTAGTTCTCGATGCCGGCGCAGGAGCCGACCTGCCGCATCATCTCCACGTCGTAGGTGGTGCGCATGCGCAGCCGCTGGGCCTCGAGCAGCTTGCCCTGCCGCTCGAAGGCGGCGAGCTGGTCGGCGAGCTCGAGCTCGATGCCCTGGATGGCCCGCTCCATGCGCTCGGGGCCGGCGACGTAGTGGGTGGCCGGGAAGACGTAGAGCTCGGGGTCGTCGGTGATCACCTCGCCGGTGATCGGGTGCAGCGTCATCAGCCGCTCGATCTCGTCGCCGAAGAACTCGATCCGGACGGCGTGCTCCTCGTAGACCGGGAAGATCTCGAGGGTGTCGCCGCGCACCCGGAACGTGCCGCGGGTGAAGGTCATGTCGTTGCGGGTGTACTGGATCTCGACCAGCCGGCGCAGGATCGAGTCGCGGTCGTGCTCCTCGCCCACCTTGAGCCGGATCATCCGGTCGACGTACTCCTGCGGGGTGCCGAGGCCGTAGATGCAGGACACCGTCGAGACCACGATGACGTCGCGGCGGGTGAGCAGCGAGTTGGTCGCGGAGTGCCGCAGCCGCTCGACCTCCTCGTTGATCGAGGAGTCCTTCTCGATGTAGGTGTCCGTCTGCGGGACGTAGGCCTCGGGCTGGTAGTAGTCGTAGTAGCTGACGAAGTACTCGACGGCGTTGTCGGGGAACAGCTGGCGCAGCTCGTTGGCGAACTGCGCGGCCAGCGTCTTGTTGGGCTGCATCACCAGCAGCGGGCGCTGGACCTGCTCGGCCACCCAGGCCACGGTCGCCGTCTTGCCGGTGCCGGTCGCGCCGAGCAGCACGACGTCCTGGGTCCCGCCCCGGAGCCGCTTGGTGATCTCCTCGATGGCGGCCGGCTGGTCACCGGCGGGCTGGTAGTCGGACTCCACCTTGAACGGCGCCACCCGGCGCTCCAGATCGGTCACTGGTCGCATGGCTGCCAGCCTACGTGCGGCCACCGACAGTCCTCCCGGCCGCGCGAGGTCGGGCTGGGTAGATTGGCGCCGTGCTCCTCAGCAGTTCGCCCTCGACCCGGTCCGGCCGGATCCTGACGATGCTGCGCCGCAGCCTGCTGACGATGGTGGGCGCCCAGCTGCTGCTGGCCCTCGGCCTGACCCTGGTCGACTCCTACCGCCGCCGCGGCAAGAAGCCCAAGCCGTTCCCGACGACCTCGCCGGCCGAGGTCGAGGTCGGCGGCGGCACGGTGACGACGTACACCTTCGGGCAGGACCTGTACGACGACATGCTGGCCGCCATCGAGGGGGCCGAGCGGCAGATCCTCTTCGAGACCTACATCTGGAAGGCCGACGAGATCGGCGAGCGGTTCAAGGCCGCCCTGACCGCGGCGGCCGAGCGCGGCGTCGACGTGCACGTGATCTACGACGCGTTCGCGAACATCGTGGTCAGCCCGCGGTTCAAGAAGTTCTCCCCCGCCGTGAAGGTGCTCGCGCTACCCCGTCTACACGGCCGGCCTGCGGTTCTTCGACCTGCGCCGCTACGGCCGCGACCACCGCAAGATCCTCGTCGTCGACGACCGGGTCGGGTTCGTCGGCGGCTACAACATCGGTACGCCGTACGCCACCGAGTGGCGCGACACGCACTGCCGGATCACCGGGCCGGGTGTCTGGGACCTCAAGCGGGCCTTCGCCGACTTCTGGAACCTGCACCGGCGCAAGCGGTTCCGGGCCAGCGAGCGGCCGCTGCTGCTGGAGACCGCCTCGCAGTGGGAGCCGCGGATCCGGCTGCACCGCAACGTGCCGCGGCTGTGGATGTTCCCGATCCGCGGGATGTACCTCGAGGCGATCAACCGCGCCACGCGCAACGTCTGGCTGACCCACGCCTACTTCATCCCCGACCAGGACTTCGTCGATGCGCTCACGACGGCGGCCCTGCGCGGGGTCGACGTACGCCTGCTGGTGCCGCGCAAGTCCAACCACATCGTCGCGGACTGGATCTCGCGCGGGTACTTCGGCGAGCTGCTCGAGTCGGGGGTGCGGATCTTCCGCTTCCGCGACGCGATGGTGCACGCCAAGACCGCCACCATCGACGGCCAGTGGTCGACCATCGGCACCGCGAACATCGACCGGCTGAGCATGTCCGGCAACTACGAGATCAACGTGGAGATCATCGACGACGACATGGCGACGTCGATGGAGGGCATCTTCGAGGTCGACCTGACCAACTCGGTGGAGCTGACCCAGGGCGAGTGGGAGTCCCGCGACATCTACCGCCGCTTCACCGAGGCGGTCCTCGCCCCGCTGCGGCCACTCCTGTGACGCGCTAGTTCGCGGGCAGGTGGGTCCGCGGAGCCATCCGCGGCCCCCGGCGCGGGCGGTGCAGCCCGGCCATCGCGACCAGCGCCTGCACGCGGTAGCGGTGCGGGCGCCAGGGCTCCAGCAGCTCGGCCAGCCCGTCGTCGTCGACCGCGGCGCCGGTCAGCGCCCAGCCGACGTCCTTGGCGACGTGGTAGTCGCCGAAGCTCACCGCGTCGGGGTCGCCCATCGCCCGCACCCGCACCTCGGCGCTGGTCCACACCCCGATGCCCGGCAGGGACCGCAGCCGGCGGTCGGCGTCGGCGTGGTCGGCACGGGTGAGGCGCTCCAGCGACGGCGCCACCCGGGCCGCCTGGACGAGGGTGCGCGAGCGCGCCGGGTCGACGTGCAGGCGCAGCCACTCCCAGGACGGGATGGTGCGGATCGTCTCGGCGTCGGGCTGGACCCAGAGCCGCAGGTCGGCCCCGGGTCCGGGAGCGCGCTCGCCGAACCGGTGCACCAGGCTCCGGAAGCCCGCGAAGGCCTCCTTGCCCGTCACCTTCTGCTCGATGACCGCAGGCACCAGGGACTCCAGGAGGAGACCGGTCCGCCCGATCCGCCAGTGCGGGTGCCGCCGCTGGGCGTCCACGAGCACCGGGTGCCGTGGCTCGAAGCCCTCCGCGTCGTCGGAGGCGCCGAGCAGGTCGGGCACCGACTCCAGCACCCAGGCGGCCCCGTCCCCCCACGCCTCGGCGTGCACGACGCCGTCGCTCGGCAGGGCGTGCAGCGCCAGGGTGGCCGGCCCGTCCGGCGTACGGATGCCGCGCCAGTGCCGGCCGTGCTCGTCGATGCGGTACGTCGGGTCCCCGCCGCCGCGGCGGTGCGTGAAGAGCACCTGCCCCACCGGGCACGGCCACGCCGGACGCCACGCGCGCACCGCGCCTGCACCGCTCACCGTCGCCTCCACATCGCCGCCCAGTATGACGCGGCCGGCCATGGCCACGCTCAGCGACGGTCGAACTGCGCGGCCACCCGGTTGTCCACGTCGGGCCCGCCCAGCTCGACCTCCCAGCCGTTCCCCTTCGGCGTGCCGCACGGGCGAGGGACGGCGGCGGCGTCGGACCCGGGCGCGGCACAGGCCAGCGCCAGCACGTCCGCCCCGACGACGCGCCGGGTGGAGGACGTCGGCCGCGGCGAGTAGGTCACGGTCAGGCTGGTCACCCGGGCCAGCCCACGACCCGGGGCGGACGGGCTCTCGGTGACGGCCCCCTCGAGCCGGTAGCTCACGAAGACCCGGCGCGTCCCGGGGAAGGTGTAGAACGCGGTCGTGGTGCCGACCGACTCCGGGCCCTGCACCACGCTGCCGTCGACGACGACGCGCACCTCCCGGGCACGCGCGGACATCGGGACCCCGCCCGACGCTCGTGGTGCGGCCAGCTCGAGACCGAAGAGGTCCGCACGGGTGCGGATCCAGTGACGCACCCTCAGGTCGCCGGAGCCGGTCACCCGGGCCTCGACGTACGACGTGCCGGCCGCCACCGCGACCGGGGGTCGCGGCGTGCGTACGCCGGGCTCCGGCGTGCTGCTCCCCGGGTCGTCGCCGGCACCCATCAGCCTCCAGCCGGTGATCGCCGCCACCACCAGCAGCACCAGGATGCCGCCGACGACGGCACGGCGTGCGGCGCGTTGCCGCCGGGGTCGCGGAGCGAGGGACGGCGGGAGCGGGGGTGGCCGGGGCGCGGGCGGCTGCGCGCGCGGCCCGGCGGCGGGCTGCGGCCGTCGGGGGCGGCGCCGGCGCTGCTTTCGGCTTCGGCTCCGGTGCGACCTTCGGCTTCGCCTCCGGGGGCTTCGGCTTCGGCGGGGCCTTCGGGGCTCCGACGTACCGGATCTGCGGCTCGGTCCGCTGCCGCGGGACCTTCACGTCCGGGCGGGCCGGCGACCGCCGCTTCGCCGGGATGCGGCCGCGGCGGCTTCTTCTTGGGCGTCATCGGTGCCTCCGGGTGGGACCGCCGACCGGCACCGCGGTCACCACGGCCAGCTGCTGGTAGCCGCCGCGCGCCACGTCGTACGGCGGCGCGCAGGTCACCAAGGTCAGCCTACGGGCGCCGTCGACCCCGAAGATCCAGGACCGTCCGGCCAGCGACCCCTGCGGCACCAGCCGCAGCGAACGCACCCGGAACACCTGGCGCAGGGTGGCCGAGCGCAGCACCACCCGCTGCCCGGGCCGCGCGCGCAGCAGCTCGACGTACGGTCCGAGGCCCTGGCTGCGCGAGTCGACGTGGGCGGCGACCAGGGTCGCGCCGAACGGGTCGCCGAGGCGGGAGCCGCCGCGCCACCAGCCCGCCGTCCGCACGTCGCCCGGCACCGCCAGCTCCCCGTCCGCGCCGGTGGAGACCGCGCGGATCGGGACGACGGTGCCGCTCGGCAACCGTGCCGCTCGGGGCGCCTCGGGGGTCACCGCCGAGGCCAGCGGCCGTGCGGGACGGACAGGAGCGGCCGTGGGCTCGACCGATCCCGCTCCCCCGTTGTTCCCCAGCGGCCGGACCCTCCCGGGACGGGTCCGGAGCCAGCAGACCGACCAGCACCGCGACCGTCACCCCGAGGGCGGCGGCCAGAGCCAGGACGGACGTACGTCGACCCGTGGCAGCCCCCGTCATCCGGTTCCGAAGGGGCGCACGAGGACGCCCGCGGCGAAGCCGGCGGAGCCGGTCCTGATCGTGTCCGGCACCACCGATCCGTCGGGACGCAGCGTGGCGCTGTGCAGGATCACGTCCATCGACCCGTTCTTCGGGCTCCCCACCGCGTAGACCATCGTCACCGTGCCCTCCTTCACGGCGAGGTCGAGCGGGCCGAGGATCGGGTTCGTGACGGCGCCGGTCGGCAGGAGCGAGACGACATGGGTGCCGGCCGGGACGTCGGCCGTGGCGTACTCGCCGTTCGCGATGTTGGTGAAGACCGTCTTCCCGTCGACCTGGACGTCGGCCGGGGCGACCGTGGCCGTGTGCGCCACCAGCACCCGGGCCTTGCCGGGACCGATCGGGTCGGTGGGAGTGGTGTAGGAGTTCACGACCGGCGCCCCGCTGGGCGCCGCCGGCCGGTGGAGGACCACGTCGCTGCTCGAGCCGGGCTTCACGGCCAGGGTCGAGCTCACGCTGAGCTTGCCGGAGGAGTCCGTGAACGACACCTCGTGGGAACCGGCGGTGAGCTCGAAGGGTCCGACCACCTGGCCGACGGCGGCTTTCGTGTGCACCCGCTTGCCGTCGATGACGACGTCGACGTCGTCACCCGGCAGTGCCTGGACGACGGTCACCTCGCCGGGTGCGGCCGCGGGCGCGGCACCGGGACCGGCGGCCAGTGCGGCCGGTGCACTCGCGAGACAGAGGAGCAGGGCCGCCACCCCCGCGGTCGGAACATCCACAAGACACCCCCGTGTGTGAGCGATGTTTCCTTGTCTAGACAGCAACATGTCGTGGTGCGGGTCAACCCCAGTTCACCGCCTCAGGCGGCAGCAACTGGGGTTGTCGGCGCCCTCGGCCACAATGGCCGCATGCTCCTCGCCGACGTGGTCGACGCCTCTGCCCGGATGACCGCCACCCGTTCGCGGCTGGCCAAGGTGGAGGTGCTGGCCGAGGTCCTGGGCCGGGCCTCGGCCGACGAGCTGGAGGTGGCCACGGCCTATCTCTCCGGCACGCTGCGCCAGCGCCGCACCGGGCTCGGCTGGCGGTCGACCCGGGAGGCTCCGGACGCGGCGGCAGAGCCCTCGCTCGGGCTGCTCGAGGTCGACGCCGTGTTCGAGGCGCTCGCGCAGCTCTCGGGCCCGGGCTCGCGCGCGGTCCGCGACACCACGGCGACCGACCTGTTCTCGCGGGCCACGCCGGCCGAGCAGCGCTGGCTGGTCGGGGCGATCACCGGCAACGTCCGGCAGGGCGCCTCCGACGCGCTGGTCCAGGAGGCGGTGGCGAAGGTCGCCGGTGTCCCGGTCACAGCGGTCCGGTCGGCGGCGATGCTCGCCGGGTCCACCCGGGCGGTGGTGGGGACCGCGGTCACCGAGGGTGAGGCCGGGCTGGCCGCCGTCGGGCTCCGGGTGGGTCGGCCGGTGCTGCCGATGCTGGCGGCCAGCGAGCCCGACCCGGCGGCGGCGTGGGAGCGGATCGGCGCCGACGCGGCCGCCGTGGAGTGGAAGCTCGACGGCATCCGCCTGCAGGCGCACAAGGACGGCGACGACGTCCTGCTGGCCACGCGGACCCTCGAGGACATCACCGCCCGTCTGCCCGAGGTCGTCGCGGTGGTGCGGGCCCTGCCGGCGCGGCGCGCGGTCATCGACGGCGAGGCGCTGGCACTCGGCCCCGACGGTCGGCCCCGCCCGTTCCAGGAGACCGCCTCACGGACGGCGTCGGGCAGCGGCGTGGCCATCACGCCGTACTTCTTCGACCTGCTGCACCTCGACGACGAGGACCTCCTCGACCTCCCCGCCGACGAGCGCGCGGAGCGGTTGGCCGGGCTGGTGCCCGAGGTCCACCGCGTGCCACGGGCCGTCGCCGACAGCCCCGAGCGGGTGACCGAGCTCTTCGACGCGGCCATCGCCGCCGGGCAGGAGGGCGTCGTGGTCAAGAGCCTCACCACGCCGTACGCCGCCGGCCGGCGCGGGGCCGGCTGGGTGAAGGTGAAGCCGGTGCACACCCTCGACCTGGTCGTCCTGGCGGTCGAGGAGGGCTCCGGCCGGCGCAGGGGCTGGCTCTCCAACATCCACCTCGGCGCCCGCGACCCGGGCTCCGGCGGCTTCGTGATGCTGGGCAAGACGTTCAAGGGGATGACCGACGAGATGCTGGCCTGGCAGACCGAGCGGTTCACCGAGCTGATGACCGAGCGCGACGACTGGGTCGTGCACGTCCGCCCGGAGCAGGTCGTGGAGATCGCCTTCGACGGCCTGCAGCGCTCGTCCCGCTATCCCGGCGGGCTGGCGCTGCGCTTCGCCCGGGTGGTGCGCTACCGCGACGACAAGACCGCGGCCGAGGCCGACACGATCGACGACGTACGCCGGATCGCCGGCACGTCCTGACCGGACACGGTGCTGACGCACGGCTGACAGATGTGTGACTCGGAGTTACACCTCGGCCTAGACTGCGGCCATGCCCGACGAACCCACCGCGACGGACTCCCGGCGCAGCGCCGCCGCGACCCGACGCCGGCAGCGGGAGAAGCAGATCCTCCAGGCGACCCGCGAGCTGTTCGACGAGCGCGGCGTCCGCGACGTCAACATCGACGACATCGCCCGGCTCGTCGGCACCAACCGGGCGATCCTCTACCGGCACTTCTCCGGCAAGGAGGAGCTGTTCGCGCTCACCCTGGTCGGCTACCTCGACGAGCTGCGCGAGCGACTGGAGAAGGTCGCCGCCGCGCACACCGACCCGCAGGAGCGGCTCGAGGCGCTGGTCGAGGAGTTCGTCGACTTCGGGCTGGAGTACCCCGCGTTCGTCGACTGCGCGCAGGCGCTGATGCGCCGCCCCGGCCCCGAGCTGCTCGACGAGATCAGCGAGTCCGCCCTCTTCCGGCTCGGCCGCAGCATCTCGGCGTGCCTGGGCGCGCTGCGCAGCACCCTCGACGACGGGGTCGCGTCCGGCACGTTCCACGTCGGCGACACCGACCTGCTGGCCAACCACATGTACGCCACCGGCCTCGGGGCCCTGCAGCTGGCGCGGGTCGGCATGCTGATCAAGGAGCTGGCCCCGGGCGTGCCCGGGATCGCGCCGGTCTCGCCCGAGCAGGTCAAGCGCTACCTGGTCGCCACCAGCCGGGCGCTGGCGACGACCGCGCCCTGAGCATGCCGGGCACGCTTACCACGCGAAACTTGCGCTTACCTCGCGATACTTCGCGTGGTAAGCGCCAGTTTCACTAGGTACCTAGTGAAACCGGCAGCCCTCAGGGACGTTCGAGGATCGCGGTCACGCCCTGGCCGCCGGCGGCGCAGATCGAGATGACGCCCTTGCCGCTGCCCTTCTCGGCGAGCAGCTTCGCGAGCACGTGCACGATCCGGCCACCGGTGGCGGCGAACGGGTGCCCGGCCGCGAGCGAGGACCCGTGGACGTTCAGCTTCGAGCGGTCGACCGGGCCGAGCGGCGCGTCGAGGCCGAGCCGCTCCTTGCAGAAGACCGGGTCCTCCCACGCCTTGAGCGTGGCCAGCACCTGCGAGGCGAACGCCTCGTGGATCTCGTAGAAGTCGAAGTCGCCGAAGTCGTAGCCGGCCCGCTCGAGCATCCGCGGCATGGCGTACGCCGGGGCCATCAGCAGGCCCTCGTTGCCGGTCACGTAGTCGACCGCGGCGGTCTCGTAGTAGGTGAGGTAGGCCAGCACCGGCAGGTCGTGCTCCGCCGCCCACTCCTCGCTCGCCAGCAGCACCGTCGAGGCGCCGTCCGAGAGCGGGGTGGAGTTGCCGGCCGTCATCGTGGCCGCCTCGCCCCTGCCGAAGACCGGCTTCAGCTTCGCGAGCTTCTCGGTGCTGGAGTCGGGGCGGAGGTTCTCGTCGCGCTCGTGCCCGAGGTACGACGTGACCATGTCGTCGAGGAAGCCGGCGTCGTACGCCGCGGCCAGCCGGTGGTGCGAGGTGGCCGCGAGCGCGTCCTGGTCCTCGCGGGCGATGTCCCACTCGAGGGCGGTCAGCGCGGCGTGCTCGCCCATGGACAGGCCGGTGCGCGGCTCGCCGTTCTGCGGGATCGCCGGCACCAGGTCGCCGGGGCGCACCTTGGCCAGCGCGGCCAGCCGGCCCTTGAGGTCGCGGGCGCGGTTGGCCTCCAGCAGGACCTTGCGCAGCCCCTCCCCCACGGCGATCGGGGCGTCCGAGGTGGTGTCCGAGCCACCGGCGACGCCGACCTCGATCTGGCCGAGCGCGATCTTGTTGGCCACCTGCATGGTCGCCTGCAGCCCGGTGCCACAGGCCTGCTGGATGTCGTACGCCGGGGTCTCCGGCGCGAGCTTCGAGCCGAGGACGACCTCACGGGCCAGGTTGAAGTCACGGCTGTGCTTGAGCACGGCACCGGCCGCGAACTCCCCGAGCCGCTGGCCCTGCAGGCCGTAGCGCTCGACCAGCCCGTCGAGGGCCGCGGTGAGGAGGTCCTGGTTCGACGCCTCGGCGTACACGGTGTTCTGGCGGGCGAACGGGATGCGGTTGCCGCCGAGGACGGCGACGCGGCGCGGCGTGCTGGGCATGCTCAACTCCTGGTCGTGGTCGGGCTGCCATCCTTGCCGGAAGCCGGCCCGGAGGGAACGCAGTGAGTCGGACGTCACGAAATGTGGACTGCCAGTTACACCCCTAGTTACATTCGGCGCATGAGCGACCGCTACCAGTTCTTCACCCAGACCCCCGTCGGCCGGTTCGCGGTCAAGAACCTCGGGCTCCCCGACCCGGTCCCGCTGGAGCGGTGGACCGAGGGCGCCCCGCTCGTGGACGGCACCGTCGTGCTCGGCGGCAGCGGCCGCCTGCAGGAGGGGCTCGCCGCGGCCCTCGACGGGCTCGGCGTGGCCAGCACCCGGGAGTCGTCGGAGGGCCAGAAGTACAAGGGCCTCGTCTTCGACGCCACCGGGATCACCTCCAGCGCCGGCCTGGTCGCCCTCCAGGAGTTCTTCACCCCGCTGATCCGCAGCCTCGGCGCCTGCTCCCGCATCGTCGTGCTCGGCACCCCGCCGGAGCTGACCCAGGGCGGCGAGCGCGTCGCCCAGCGGGCCCTCGAGGGCTTCACCCGCTCGCTGGGCAAGGAGGTCGGCCGCGGCTCGACCGTCCAGCTCGTGTACGTCGCCCCCGGGGCCGAACGTGCCGTCGACTCGACCCTGGCCTTCCTGCTCTCGCCGAAGTCGGCGTACGTCTCGGGCCAGGTCGTCCGGATCGGCGCCCCCGGCAGCACCGAGGCCGCATCCGTCGCGGACTGGACCCGCCCCCTGGCGGGCAAGGTCGCGATCGTGACCGGCGCCAGCCGCGGCATCGGCGAGCAGATCGCCCGGGTGCTGCACCGCGACGGGGCCACCGTGCTCGGCATCGACGTCCCCCAGGCCGCCAGCGAGCTGCACGCGGTGATGCGCGAGATCGACGGGGACCACATGACCCTCGACATCACCCATGCCGACGCGCCGCAGCGGATCGCCCAGCACGTGCGCACGCAGCACGGCGGCGTCGACGTGGTCGTGCACAACGCCGGCATCACGCGGGACAAGAAGCTGGCCAACATGACCGCCGACCGCTGGTCCTCGGTGATCGCGGTGAACCTGACCGCGCCCGAGCGGATCACCCGCGAGCTGCTGGACCAGGGCCTGGTCAACGCCAACGGGCGCATCGTCGGGGTCGCCTCGATCGCCGGCATCGCGGGAAACCTCGGCCAGACCAACTACGCCGCCTCCAAGGCCGGGGTGATCGGCCTCGTCGACAGCCTGGCCGGCGACCTCGCCGACGGGATCACGGTCAACGCGGTGGCCCCCGGCTTCATCGAGACCAAGATGACCGCGGCCGTGCCGTTCGCCACCCGCGAGGTCGGCCGCCGGCTCAACGCGATGTCGCAGGGCGGGCTGCCGGTCGACGTGGCCGAGGCCATCGCGTGGTTCGCCAGCCCGGGCTCCACCGCGGTCAACGGCAACGTGGTGCGCGTCTGCGGCCAGATGATGCTGGGCGCCTGAGATGGCCCGCGAGGTACGCACGCTCCAGGGCGACGGCTCCGGCCTGACCACGATGGTGCGCGCCGCGCTGCCGGTGCTGCCCGGTGTCAACCAGCTGCCCGGCGTGCGGAGGACCGGCACCGACCTCCCCGACGTGGAGGTGCGCCGTGAGTCCGTGCCGGTACGCCGCGACCACGTGGCGGCGTACTCCCGGGTGTGCGGGTTCCCGGTCAAGGACACCGTCCCGCTGACCTACCTGCACGTGCTCGCCTTCCCGCTGCACATGGCGCTGATGACCGACCGGGCGTTCCCGTTCCCGGCGATCGGCACCGTCCACCTGGAGAACGAGATCACCCGCACCCGGCCCGTCCGGGTCGGCGAGTCCGTGAGCCTGGCCGCCCGCGCGGAGAACCTCCGCGCCCACGCCAAGGGCCGCGCCTTCGACATGGTCGTCAGCGCCACCGCCGACGGCGAGGAGGTCTGGTCGAGCACGTCGACGTACCTCCGGCTCGGCGGCGGCGATCGCGAGCACGGCGAGCCGGGCACGGCGTTCGAGCCGGTGCCGGCCGGCGGGGCGACCTGGCGGCTCGAGGCGGACCTGGGCCGGCGGTACGCCGCGGTGTCCGGGGACCACAACCCGATCCACCTCTACCCGCTGACCGCGAAGGCCTTCGGGTTCCCGCGCCAGATCGCCCACGGGATGTGGACCAAGGCACGGGCGGTGGCCGCCCTGGAGAACCGGCTCCCCGACGCCGTCTCGGTGGCGGTCGCGTTCAAGAAGCCGATCTTCCTTCCGGGGACCGTCACCTTCGGCGCGCGCAGCACCCCGGCCGGCATCGGCTTCGTGGTCGCCTCCGCGAAGGACGCCGTGCCCCACCTGCTCGGTGAGGTCCGCCTGTCCTGAACGTCGTCAGCGCGGGTTGCCGAAGCGCACCGTGGAGGTGCTGCGCAGGGCGGTCGTCGGCGACGGCGCCTTGCGCTGGGTGAAGACGCCGGTCGAAGGCGTCCAGACACCCAGGTCGGTGCGGCCGTTGCCGTCCCAGTCCCCCACGGCCGGCAGGTCGCCGACCGCGCCGAACGTCACCGACGCGACCCACACCGTGCCGTCCGGGTCGACCTTGCGCAGCGTGAACGTCGCGGTCGCCTGGTCGAAGACGCCGACGTCGGTCTTCGCGTCGCCGTCCCAGTCACCGGTCACCGGCAGGTCGTCGGCGTCGCCGAGGTAGATCCGCTGCACCGATCCGTCGGCGGCACGCAGGATGAACTGGTGGTTCGAGGACCGCCACAGCCCGGGCGTCCACCTCCTGTCGCCGTCCCAGTCGCCGGCCAGAGGCTTGTCGGTGGCCAGCCCGAACAGCAGCGTGGCGACCCCGGCGGGGGTCTTCATCCGGAAGACCTGGTCGGCGGGGTTGCGCACCCCGACGTTCGCGCCGCCGTTGCCGTCCCAGTCGCCGATGACCGGCTCGTCGGTGCTCGTCCCGTAGAGCTTCACCACGGGAGTGGTGCCGGGCCGGTAGATCCGGAACTGCGCCGGATCGCCGCGGCGGAAGACGGTGGGCTGGTCGACGTCGTCGGCGTTCCAGTCGGCGGTCAGGGGTACGTCGACGCAGTTGCTCGACGTGGGCGAGGAGCCGAACACGAACTTGGTCCGGTGCAGCCACGGCCAGAGGACCGTGCTGCCCGAGCGCTCCTCGAAGTGCAGGTGGGGGCCCGTGGAGTTGCCGGTCGTGCCGAGCGTGCCGACCTGCTGGCCCTGGTCCACGCGTTGGCCGACGGTGACCGTGACCGTGTTCAGGTGCGCGTAGATCGTGCGCTCGTTGTTGCCGTGGTCGATCATCACCCAGCGGCCGTAGCCGGAGTCGGCGACCTTGTCCGCAGTGAGGACGGTGCCGGGGGCCGAGGCGACCACCGGGTCACCGAAGTCGTCGGCGCGGTTCCAGTCGATCGCCCTGCTGGAGGGGCTGTGGCTGGCGCGGGTGGTGCCGGTCCACCTCTCGCCGCACGGGAACGGCATCTCGAACCGGGTCACCGGCTCGGCGACCGCCGGCGCGGCCAGCGCCACCAGGGCCACGGTGCCGACCACCGCCGTACCGACTCGGGTGCAGACACCACGACGAACCCGCATGTGACCGGCCTTCCGCTCGCACTGAGCGGCTGGCCACACGCGTCACACCCGAAACGTGAGCAGTCTCCAGCCACAGGAACGCTCAAAACTAACGCGCTCCGGCGTGTCTGTCAGCGGAAAAGTGGAAGAAATGTGCTAGCCGGGCTCGCCGTGGAACCGGATGAGCCCCTCCTGGGCCACGGTGGCGACCAGCTCCCCGCCCTGGGTGAACACCGACGCGAGGCTCAGCCCGCGCGCTCCGGAGGCCGAGGGCGAGTGCTGGTCGAAGAGCCACCACTCGTCGGCACGGAACGGCCGGTGGAACCAGATCGTGTGGTCCAGCGAGGCGACCTGCATGCCGGGCGAGGCCACCACCTTGCCGTGCGGCACCAGTGCGGCGCCGATCAGGGTCATGTCGCTGGCGTAGGTGAACGCCGCGAGGTGCTCGAGCGGGTCGTCGGAGAGGCGGTCGCTCACCCGCGTCCACATCTGCGCCCGGGCGGGGCGGGTCGGGTCCTCCGGCACCCCGCCGACCGCGGAGTTCCCGAGGTAGCGGACGTCGAGGGCGGCCCACTCGCGCTCCCACTGCCGGGAGCCCTGGTCGCCGCGGCCACGGAAGATGTCGGAGAGCGACGTACCGTCCTCCGGCGCCGCGACCTCGGGCATCGCGTCCTGGTGCTCGAAGCCCTCCTCGGCCACCTGGAAGTTCACCGACTGGAGGTAGATCGGCCGCCCGTGCTGGCGGGCCACCACCCGGCGGGTGGCGAAGGAGCGGCCGTCGCGCAGGTTCTCGACGTCGTAGACGATCGGCACGGCCGTGTCGCCGGGGCGCAGGAAGTACGAGTGCAGCGAGTGCACGCTGTACCTCGGGTCGGTGGTGCGGGCCGCGGCGATCAGCGCCTGCGCGGCCACCTGGCCGCCGAAGACGCGCTGCAGCTGGGTATCCGGCTGCCGCCCGCGGAAGAGGTTGCCGTCGATGTCCTCGATGTCGAGCAGCTCGACGAGCTCTGCGGCGGAACTGGGCATCGGGTCCCTCTCAGGAGCTGACGTCGGGGCCGTCGAGGCCGGCGAGGAACCGCTCCACCTGCTCCCCGATCTCGTCACCGGTGGGCAGGGGCTGGTCCTCGGCGAGCAGGCTGCTGCCGGACTCCTCCGAGCGGAGGAACGCGTCGTACTGCTGCTCGAGCCCGGCGACGACGGCGGCGACGTCGGGGTTGTCCTCGAGGTACGCCGCGATCTCGCGGTCCTTCTCCTCGCGCCGCGACCTTGAGCGCGTCGAGGTCGAAGGAGAGGCCGGTCGAGTCCTCGATCCCCTGCAGCAGCACCACGGCCGCCTGCGGGTAGTCGAACTGGGCGAGGTAGTGCGGCACGTGCGCGACGTACCCGGTCATGTCGTCCCCGGTCTCGCCGAGCCGCAGCTCGAGCAACCCCTGGGCCGAGGCCGGGACCCGGATCTCGCCCGGCCAGGCGTTGCGGCGCAGCATCAGCTCGGAGCGGTTGGCGTGCTGGGTCAGCGCGACCGGGCGCGAGTGCGGCACCGCCATCGGCACGGAGGCCAGCGAGGCGACCAGCCGGACGTCGAGCCGCTCGACCACGTGGCGGACCGCGCGGGCGAAGCCCTCCCAGCGGGTGTCGGGCTCGGGGCCGGTCAGCAGGAGGTAGGGGTGCTCGAGGCTGTCGCGCATGAGCCGCACCACCAGGCGCGGCGCGTCGTAGCTCTCGTAGTGGTCGCGGACGAACGAGATGGCCGGGCGGCGGGCGCGGTAGTCGTGGAACGCGTCCACGTCGAACGTCGCCACGACCGGGCCGGAGCCCTGGTCGACGAGGTGCTCCACGGCGAGGGTGGAGGCGTTGCCGGCGTCGAGGAAGCCGTGCAGGCCGACCACCAGGGGCAGCGGCTCGGAGCCTGCCTCCCCGGGCATCTCGTCCACGATGTGCACGAACTCCACGATGGACCTTCCTCTCGTCACGGACTCTTCCTGAGCCTAGGGGACAACGACGCCGGAACCCGCGCTTGTTCCCGCGTGGTGCGAGGTGGTGAGGACCACATGCCCTGCCGGTGGTGACGTTGTATTACCGCCGAGTAACATGAGGGCAGCATCCCGACCCGTGAGGAGAAGCTGTTGTCCCGACAGTTGCGCGACGTCGTCTTCGTCGACGGCGTACGCACCCCGTTCGGCAAGGCCAAGGGCCAGTACGCCGAGACCCGAGCAGACGACCTCGTCATCAAGTGCATCCGGGAGCTGATCCGGCGCAACCCGGAGCTCCCGCCCGAGAAGGTGGACGAGGTCGCGATCGCGGCCACCACCCAGATCGGCGACCAGGGGCTGACCATCGGCCGCACCGCCGCGCTGCTGGCCGGGCTCCCCCAGTCCGTGCCCGGCTTCGCCATCGACCGCATGTGCGCGGGGGCGATGACCGCGGTCACCACCACCGCGTCGGGCATCGCGTTCGGCGCGTACGACGTCGCCATCGCCGGCGGCGTCGAGCACATGGGCCGGCACCCGATGGGCGAGGGCGTGGACCCCAACCCGCGGATCATGTCCGAGAAGGTCGTCGACCCCGAGGCCCTCTCGATGGGCAACACCGCCGAGAACCTGCACGACCGCTACCCCACGATCACCAAGGAGCGCACCGACGCCTACGCCGTGCGCTCGCAGGCCAAGACCGCCGCGGCGTACGACGCCGGCGTGCTGCAGCCGGACCTGGTGCCGGTGGCCACGCGTTCCGCCGAGCTCGGGCTGGGGCCTGGCCGTCGCCGACGAGCCGCTGCGCCGGGAGACCTCGATGGACTCCCTCGCCGCGCTGAAGACGCCGTTCCGTCCGCACGGCCGGGTCACCGCGGGCAACGCCGCCGGCATCAACGACGGCGCGACCGCCTGCCTGCTCGCCGACGAGGAGACCGCCCGCGAGCTCGGCCTCCCGGTCAAGATGCGGCTGGTGGCCTACTCCTTCGTCGGTGTCGAGCCCGAGGTGATGGGCGCCGGGCCGATCCCGTCGACCGAGAAGGCCCTCGCCCAGGCCGGCCTGACCATCGACGACATCGACGCGTTCGAGGTCAACGAGGCGTTCGCCGTCCAGGTGCTCGCCTTCCTCGAGCACTTCGGCATCGCCGACGACGACCCGCGCGTCAACCCGTACGGCGGCGCCATCGCGATGGGCCACCCGCTGGCCTCCTCCGGGGTGCGCCTGATGACCCAGCTCGCCCGCCAGTTCGAGGAGCGTCCCGAGGTCCGCTACGGCCTGACCACCATGTGCGTGGGCATCGGCATGGGCGGCACCGTGATCTGGGAGAACCCGCACTGGACCGCCACCGAGGAAGGTGCCGCCTGATGACCCGCACGTTCGACGACCTGCTCGCCCGCGCCGAGGAGATCTCCTCCGACGCCGAGCGCGTCACCCAGGCGCACCTGCGCAAGGTCACGCTGCCCGGGGGCGCCGGTGTGCTCGGCCTGATCACGCTGGACAACGGCGAGGACCACACCAAGCCCAACACGTTCGGCCCGCGTGGCCTGCTGGCGCTCAACGCGGCGATCGACGCGGCCCTCGCGGACGACGAGGTCACCGCGATCGGCGTCACCGGCAAGCCGTTCATCCTCGCGGCCGGTGCCGACCTCACCTCGATCGCCGGCGGCGGCCCGGACGGCGTACGCATCGTCGCCGAGCTCGGCCACGCGGTCTTCCGCCGCCTGGCCAAGAGCGGCAAGGGCGGCAAGCCGTCGTTCGGCTTCGTCAACGGCCTCGCCCTCGGCGGCGGCCTCGAGGTGGCGCTGCACTGCACCTACCGCACCGTGTGCGACTCCGCCGCCGCGCTCGGCCTGCCCGAGGTCATGCTCGGCCTGGTGCCCGGCTGGGGCGGTGCCTGGCTGGTGCCGAACCTGCTCGGTGCCGAGGCGGCGGTGAAGCTGGTCCTCGAGAACCCGCTCAACAACGGCAGGACGCTCAAGGGCTCCGAGGCGTTCGCGTTCGGCCTGGCCGACGCGGTCTTCGAGGGCGCCGACTTCCTCGAGCAGTCGCTGCTCTGGGCCGCGGCCGTGCTCCGCGGCGAGGTCGTGGTGGACCGTCCCGCCGTCGACCGGGGCGAGGCGTGGGACGCCGCCGTCGCGAAGGGTCGGTCGATCGCCGACGCGAAGACCGGCGGCGCCTCCCCCGCGGCGTACCGTGCGCTCGACCTGATCGCGGCGGCGAAGACGTCCTCGCGCGACGAG
Source organism: uncultured Actinomycetota bacterium (assembly GCA_963721775.1). Taxonomy (GTDB): domain Bacteria; phylum Actinomycetota; class Actinomycetes; order Propionibacteriales; family Nocardioidaceae; genus Nocardioides. Next base: position 369,776 of record CAVRMH010000035.1, read on the forward strand.
GGCTTCGCGGCCGAGGACCAGGCGCTGGCCGACCTGGGCAGCACGCCCGAGCTGATCGCCAGCCTCTACGCCTTCGACCTGGTGCAGAAGCGGGCCAAGCGTCCCGCCGGCGCCCCCGACCGGTCGCTGGCCCGGCCCGTGACCAAGGTGGGCATCGTCGGCGCCGGCCTGATGGCCAGCCAGCTCGCGCTGCTGTTCGTACGCCGCCTCGCGGTGCCGGTGGTGCTGACCGACCTCGACCAGGAGCGCGTCGACAAGGGCGTGGGCTACGTCCATGCCGAGATCGACAAGCTGCTGCTCAAGGGCCGGATGAGCCAGGACAAGGCCAACCGCTTCAAGGCCCTGGTCACCGGCGCGGTGGAGAAGAGCGACGTCTTCGCGGACGCGGACTTCGTGATCGAGGCGGTCTTCGAGGAGATGTCGGTCAAGAAGCAGGTCTTCGCCGACGTCGAGAAGGCGGTCTCGCCCGAGTGCGTGCTGGCCACCAACACCTCCTCGCTCTCGATCACCGAGATGGCGGCCGACCTCGAGCACCCCGAGCGGGTCGTCGGCTTCCACTTCTTCAACCCGGTCGCGGTGATGCCGCTGCTGGAGATCGTCCGGGGCGAGCGGACCGACGACGCCACGCTGGCCACGGCCTTCGCCACCGGCAAGGCGCTGAAGAAGACCACGATCCTGGTGCAGGACAGCCCGTCGTTCATCGTGAACCGGCTGCTCGGCCGCTTCATGGGCGAGGTCGGCCGGATCGTCGACGAGGGCACCCCGGTGCCGGTCGCCGACGCGGCGTTCGCCGGCGTGGCGCCGATGCCGCCGTTCAGCTGCTGTCGCTCGTGGGTCCGGCGATCGCGCTGCACAACGAACGAGACGCTCCGCAAGGCGTTCCCGGACCGGTTCTACGTCTCCCCCGCGCTGGAGCGCGTGGTGGCGGCGCGGAAGACGTCGTACTACGCCGCCGACGGCACCATCGACCCCGAGGTCGAGGCGCTGCTGGAGAGGCCCGAGTCGCCCGTGCTGCTCACCAAGGACGAGGTGCGCACGCGGGTGCTCACCGGCCTGGCCGAGGAGGCGCGGCTGATGCTCGACGAGGGCGTCGTGGCGGCCCCCGAGGACCTCGACCTGGCGATGATCACCGGCGCCGGGTTCTCGTTCTGGAACGGCGGCCTCACCATGCTGCTGGACCGCGAGGGACTCGGCGAGAAGGTCAGCGGCAAGCGCTTCCACTGACCGGTGCACTCGTCCCGGCAGACTCTTCCCGGGCAACTTTTCCCGGGCCGGGTGCGTCAGAGGGGTGTCGGAGGTCCTCCGGCACCCCTCGACCGATTTCGGGAGATGATCTGGCCATGAGGCGTTCCGCGACCCCGCTGCCCGTCGTACTCACCGTCGGGCTGACCGTGCTGCTCACCGTGCTGGCCGGGCTGGTCACGGCCGGCCCCGCGGCGGCCACCGCCGCCACCGAGCGCGCCCAGCGGCGGCTCAACTCCCTGGGCTGCAACGCCGGTCCGGTCGACGGCACCTTCGGTGACTGGACCCGGTCCGCGGTGATCCGCTTCCAGTCGCGGCACTCCCTCGGCCAGTCCGGCCGGCTCGACGACACCACCCGCCGCAGGCTGTACGCCGACTCCGCCAAGCGCTGCGACCGCCGCCCCGTCCCTGCCGGGTCCGGCACCGGGCGACGGATCGTGCTCAGCCAGCGGCAGAACTGGATCTGGCTGGTCCGCGCGGACGGCAGCGTGCGCGCGCAGGCCGGGATGGTCGACAACGCCGGCGAGCTCGGCACCGGGAGCTACCGCACCGGGTCCTACTGCGGCCGGGCAGCCCGGATCCGGCTCAACCGCAGCGGCGAGGTCTGGCTGGACAACTTCGTGCGCTTCGCGCCGTGCGGCTTCGGCTTCCACCGGATCCCGCGGTCGATGGAGAGCGGCGCCCAGATCCACCCGGACTGGATGCTCGGCACCAACCTGCGCGCCTCCCACGGGTGCATCCGGCTGAGCCGGGCGATGTCGCTGACGGTGTGGGACTTCACCGAGGGACGGGCCACCCGGGTCCGCGTGGTCTGACCGGAGCCGGGCCCCGGCCGACCCCCTAGGGTGGTCGCGTGCCCGCCAGCCTGCCCCTGACGTTCTCGGACGACCTCGTCGCCTTCTGGCGGGAGCGGCACCTCTGCACGGTCACCTCGCTGCGCGCCGACGGCTCGCCGCACGTCGTACCCATGGGCATCGTGCTCGACCCGGAGGCCGGGCTCGCCTGGGGCATCACGTCCGGCACCTCGCAGAAGGTGCGCAACGTGCGGGAGACCGCGCGGGTCGCGGTCTGCCAGGTCGACGGCCGTCGCTGGTCGACGCTCGAGGGCACCGGCGAGGTCCGCGACGACCCGGCGTCGGTGGCCGAGGCGGTGCGCCGGTACGCCGAGCGCTACCGCCAGCCGCGCGAGAACCCCGCCCGGGTCGCCGTACGCATCACCCTCACCCGCCTGCTCGGCAACGTCTGAGACATCCGCCCACCCGAAGGAGCGCCCGTTGAAGGAACACTTCCGCCTCGCCACCACCCCGCTCGCCGACCCGGCCAACGTGGTCCCGGCGACCACTGGCGGGTGACCGTCCTCGATGCCGGGCTGGTGCGGCTGGAGCACAGTCCCAGCGGCGTGTTCGAGGACCGGGCGTCGCAGACGGTGCTCAACCGCGCGTTCGGGCCGACCGACTTCTCGGTCATCGACTCCGACGGTCACCTCGAGATCCACACCGACCGGCTCCAGCTGATCTACGACAAGGGCCCGTTCACCACCCACGGCCTCTCGGTGCACGCCAAGGGCGGCTACCACTCCAACGACAGCGTGTGGCGCTACGGCCTGGAGACGCCGAACCTCGGCGGCACCGCGCGCACCCTCGACGACGTCGACGGCGCCATCCCGCTCGAGAACGGCGTGCTGGCCTACGACGGCGTCGCCCTGGTCGACGACTCCGCGACCGTGCTGCTCGACGAGGACGGGTGGATCGCCCCGCGCACCGAGGGCAACCTCGACCTCTACGTCTTCGCCTACGGCCGCGACTACAAGGCGGCGCTGCGGGCGCTCTACACGCTCACCGGTCCCCCGCCGCTGCTCCCCCGGCACACCCTCGGGAACTGGTGGAGCCGCTACCACCCCTACACCGCGGAGGAGTACGTCGCGCTGGTCGACCGGTTCCGCGACGAGCGGGTGCCGCTGTCGGTGGCCGTCATCGACATGGACTGGCACCTCGTCGACATCGACCCGGCGTACGGCAGCGGCTGGACCGGCTACACCTGGAACACCGAGCTCTTCCCCGACCCGCCGGCCTTCCTGGCCGACCTGCACGAGCGCGGCCTGTCGGTCTCGCTGAACGTGCACCCGGCCGAGGGCGTGCACCCGCACGAGGCGGCGTACGACGCGATCGCCCGGCGGACCGGCATCGACCCGGCCAGCAAGGCACCGGTGACCTTCGACCCCACCGACCCGGACTTCCTCGAGGCGTACTTCGAGGAGCTGCACCACCCGCTGGAGGACGAGGGCGTCGACTTCTGGTGGCTGGACTGGCAGCAGGGCGGGGTGACCCGGATCCCGGGGCTGGACCCGCTCTGGCTGCTCAACCACTTCCACTACCTCGACTCCGGGCGCGCCGGGAAGCGGCCGCTGACGTTCTCGCGGTACGCCGGGATCGGCAGCCACCGCTACCCGGTCGGGTTCTCGGGCGACACGTTCATCACCTGGGAGTCGCTGGACTTCCAGCCCTACTTCACCGCCACCGCCTCCAACGCCGGCTACGGCTGGTGGAGCCACGACATCGGCGGGCACTTCAAGGGCTACAAGGACGACGAGCTGGCCACCCGCTGGGTGCAGCTGGGCGTCTTCTCCCCCATCAACCGGCTGCACTCGGGGCTGAACCCGTTCAACACCAAGGAGCCGTGGCGCTTCGGCACCGACGCGCAGCGGGTGATGACCGAGTTCCTCCGGCTGCGCCACCGGCTGCTGCCCTACCTCGGCACGATGAACGTGCGGGCGCACGAGGGCGAGCCGCTGGTGCAGCCGATGTACTACGACCACCCGGACGCGCCGGAGGCCTACACGGTCCCGAACCAGTTCATGTTCGGCAGCGAGCTGCTGGTCGCCCCGATCACCTCACCGCGGGACACGGCGACCGGGCTCGGCCGGACCACGGCCTGGCTGCCCGACGGCGAGTGGGTCGACGTCTTCACCGGGCTGCGCTACACCGGCGGCCGCACCGTGCACCTCTACCGCGACCTCGACTCGATCCCGGTGCTGGCGAAGGCGGGCGCGATCCTGCCGCTGGCCTCCTCCGACGAGGCCGCCGCGGGCGGCACCGACCTTCCGGTGCGGATCGAGGTCCAGGCGTACGCCGGAGCCGACGGGGCGTTCACCCTGGTCGAGGACAACGACGACGAGCGCTGGGCACGCACCCGGCTCACCTACGACGACGCCACCGGCCAGGTCACCGTGCACGACGCCGAGGGCGACCCGGCCACGCTGCCGGCCGGCCGCGCGTACGACGTGTCCGTGGTGGCCGCCGGCCCGAACGACGTCGACGGCCGGGTCTTCACCCTGCTCGACCGCGCGCAGACCGGGTTCGAGCTGAAGGCGGCCGTCCACGACGTCGTACGCCACCGGCGCAGCGCGGCGCACGCGGTGTCGGCCCTGCACGCGCTGGACCTCGAGCCCGCCCTGCTCGGGGCGGTCTGCGAGATCCTGCTCGCGCAGGACTGACGCCGACCTGTCGCAAGCTTGCGACAGGTCGGCGTGACCTGCGGCGGTCGGGTCAGCGGTCGGCGAGCTCGGCCTGGCCCAGCCGGCTGTGGCGGTAGCCGTAGGTGAAGTAGACGACGAGCCCGATCGCCATCCACACGAAGAAGCGGACCCAGGTGCCGCCGGTGAGGTTGAGCATCAGGTAGAAGCACAGCAGCACCGACAGCGCGGCCACCACCGTCACCGCCGGGGTCCGGAACGCCCGCGGCAGGTCGGGGCGCTGGCGGCGCAGGACGACCACGCCGATGCTGACCAGCACGAACGCGAACAGCGTGCCGATGCTGACCAGGTTCACCAGCGTGGCCAGGTCGACCAGCCCACCGATCACCGCGACGACCAGGCCGGTGATGACCGTGAAGATGTACGGCGTGCCGAACTTCGGGTGCACCTTCGCGAGCCCGCGGGGCAGCAGGCCGTCGCGGGCCATGGCGAAGCCGACCCGGGTCTGGCCGAGCATCAGGATCATCACCACCACGATCAGGCCGATGCAGGCGCCGATCGCGATGAGCCGTCCCATCCAGTCCATGCCGACCGCGTCGAACGCGGTGGCCAGCGGGGCGCCGTCCTCCGGGTCGATGTCGGTGTAGCTCTGCATGCCGGTGATCACCAGGCTGACCGCGATGTAGAGGCCGGTGACGATGGCCAGCGAGGCCAGGATGCCGCGCGGGATGTCCCGCTGCGGGTTCCTGGTCTCCTCGGCGGTGGTGGCCACGATGTCGAAGCCGATGAACGCGAAGAAGACGATCGCGGCACCGGAGATCACCCCGGCGATGCCGTAGACCGCGGGGTCGATGCCGAGCAGCGAGGTGATCAGGGGTACGTCGAGGAAGCCGCCCTTCGCCTCCGAGGCCGGCTGCGAGGCGGGCACGAACGGCGAGTAGTTGGCGGTGTCGATGTGGGCGACGCCGAAGATGATGACCGCGGCGACGACGAGCAGCTTGATCGCGACCACGATCTGGTTGATCACGCTCGACAGCTTGATCCCGGCGACCAGGACGCCCGTGACCAGCAGTGAGATGAGGACGGCGGGCAGGTCGACGACGCCGTCGGCCGCCGAGCCGAGCGAGGTCGGCACCTCGAACGGCGTACCGTCCACGACCTCCTGGAAGTAGCCCGAGAAGCTGGTCGAGAGCGCGGCCGCGCCGATGGTGAACTCGAGCACGAGGTCCCACCCGATGATCCAGGCGATCAGCTCGCCGAAGGTGGCGTAGCTGAAGGTGTAGGCGCTGCCGGCGACCGGCACCGTCGAGGCGAACTCGGCGTAGCAGAGGGCCGCCAGGGCACACGCCAGGCCGGCGATCGCGAACGAGATCGAGATCGCCGGGCCCGCGTTGGTGGCGGCCACGGTGCCGGTGACCACGAAGATCCCGGCGCCGATGATGACGCCCACCCCGAACACGATGAGGTCCAGGACGCCGAGGGTCTTCTTCAGCTTGTGCTCGGGCTCGTCGGTCTCCCTGATCGAGCGCTCGACGGACTTGGTGCGCAACACATCCATGCGCAGCACGCTATTGGTTACTGCGTCGTAGGCCGATCCCCGGGTCGGCCGCGTGTCAGCCGCGCGTCAGCCGGCGGCGGCCTGCGCGTCTGCCAGGGTGGAGTACACGCCGGCGTTGACCGGGGTGGTGTCCCCCGCGTCCCGGAAGTGCAACCGCCACCCGGTCTTGACCCGGGTGATGCGCCACTGCCGACCGCTCTCGCCCGCGCCGCTGTGGAAGCCGTCGTCCTCGACGAACGTGACGGTCATCGCAGACCTCGCCGGGGCTGCGGGTCGTAGCGCAGCTGCCGGTCAGCCGAGCTGGTCAGGCGTTGCAGCCGCAGCTCGTCCCGCAGGGCGTACGGGACCGGGCGGGCGTGGGTCGCCAGGCTGGCGACGTACGCCTCCAGCGCGGCCAGCAGCTCGCTGCGGGCGGACGCACAGGACCCGTTGACGGGCACCCGTCGCTCGCGCTCGACGACGGCGCGCGCCCGCACCACCTGGTTCCAGAGCCTGAGGGGATCATCGACGGATCCGGTGCGGGCCGCGGGAACGCGACCGGCATCGAACGAGGTGGGAGTCGGCATCGCGACAACCTTTCATCCGGTCCGGCGCTCCCGAAGGGGAGGCGACGATCCCGGCACTGTCGATCCTACGCGACCCCCGGTGGTGCCGTGGCCGGGACGCGCTCAGCCGGCGAGACGGCGTGCCTTCGCCCGGGCCCGGACCAGCCGCGGGCGGCTGAGCAGGAACGCGATCACGACCAGGCCACCCATCGTGACGATGCGGTTCAGGTCGACCGCGGGGCGCCAGGTCACCCGGGTGCCCTCGATGACGAAGGCGCCCGCGGGACGGCCGCTGACGCCGAAGCCGCCACCCTCGCCGTCCTGGCCCTTCTCGTCGTGACCGCTGCCGCCGCCACCTCCTCCGGCGACGGTCGCCGCCGGGATGACGGTCAGGCCGTTCTTCTCGAGAGGCTCCCCGTAGACCCGCTTCACGGTGATCGCGTCCCGGGCCGAGCCGAGGACGTCGCTGACGTTCATGTCTCCTCCTCCGGTACGCCGGGGCCCGGCGTACTCACCCCTCCATGCTGGGCGGCGGGTCCGGTGGCGGACAGGGCAGAAGGTCCCCCGCTGGTCAGCGTGCGTCGTCGAGCCCGTCCTGGCTCAGGACCTGCTCCCGGAGGATGTCGGCGTGGCCGCAGTGCTGGGCGAGCTCGCGGAGCATGTGCAGGTAGACCCAGCGCAGCGGCAGCGGCCCGCGCCGGTTGCCGTGCAGGAGGTCGTCGAGCCCGAGGTCCGCGGTGGCGCGGCGGGACGCCTCGCAGGCCTCGCGGTGCGCCTGCTGGATGCCGGCGATGGTGTCGTCGTCCTCGAGGACGAACGACTCGTCCGGCGTGGCCGGGATGCCGATCTCGGCGCGCGAGCGGCAGGTGACGGCCTCGTCGAACCAGACCTTCTCCACGAAGGTCGCGTGCTTGAGCAGGCCGAGCAGGGTGGTGCGGGAGGGCACCAGCGACCGCCGTGCCTGCTCCTCGGTCAGCCCGTCGAGGCTGGCGTGGAGGGCGGCGCGGTGCTCGTCGAGGAACGACGTCGAGCTGGACCCTGGACGGCTGGTCGATGACGTCCTCGGCGAACGTCCCGGGAAGCGATGACATGGGCGGCAGCGTAGCGAGGCCCAGGTCATCCGGGTGCCGGGATTGTCGGGGTGCTGGCATGCGCCCGGGCAGCGCGCGAGACTGGCGAGGTGGCCGTCCCCATCCGTGTGATCCGAAGCGTCGACCTCGAGCCGGCGGACCCGACGCCGGGCATGCTGCGGCAGCGGGCCTTCGAGCTCGGCGTGCTGTGGGCCGGCCAGGTCGTGACGGCTCCGGGAGCCGTGTCCGGCTGGCACCACCACGACCTCAACGAGTCGAGCCTGTACGTCGTGTCGGGCGTGCTGCGGCTGGAGTGCGAGGGCGTCGAGGGGTACCTCGACGCGGTGGCCGGCGACTTCGTGCACGTGCCGGCCTTCACCGTGCACCGCGAGAGCAACCCCACCGACGAGCCGTCGCTGGCCGTGATCGCCCGGGCCGGCGGCGGGATCCCGACGGTCAACGTCGACCCGCCCGCGGGTCGCTAGCGGGACCCGCCCGCCAGCTCGACCAGCTCGGCGACCACCCGGTCGATGCGGGCGACCAGGGAGATGTGGCCCTCGCCGGGTCTCGAGGTGCACCCGCGCTCCGGGGAGGTGGCTCGGCGAGCCAGCGGCCGTGGTCGAACGGGACCATCAGGTCCTCCTCGCCCTGCCAGACCGAGGTCGGCACCGTGATCGCCCCGAGGTCGAATCCCCACGGCTGCACGAGCAGGAGGTCGTCGTCGCGCCACCCGGTCACGCCCTGCCAGCCGGCCGCCCGGAAGGACGACGCGAGGAACTCGGCGAACTCACCCGTCATCGCGTCCCGGTCGACCGACGGGACCAGCTCGCCCAGCGAGGCCGCGACCTCGTCGGCGGTCACCACGAACACGGGTGCGCCGTGCTCCTCCAGCCAGCCCTGGAGCGCGCTCGGCCCCGGCTCCGCGGCGCCGAACTCGTCGACGTTCTCCGGCCCCATCCCCGCCATCCAGTCCAGGCCCTCGGCGTCCCTGGGCGCCGCCCCGGCCAGGCTGGCCGCGGCCAGGCACCGCTCCGTCAGCAGGGCGGCACACGCGATCGCCCGCGGGCCGCCGCCGGACCAGCCCAGCGTGACGAAGGTGTCCACACCGACGGCGTCGAGCACCGCCGCCGCGTCGGCGACGTCGTCGGCCAGCGTGCCGGGCCGGTCCCGTGGCTCCGACCGGCCGTAGCCCGGGCCGGGAGTAGGTGACCACGCGGACGCCCTGCGCGTCGGCGGCCCGCTCCAGCAGCGGGAACGGGACCGCACCCGACGGCGTCCCCGAGTGGTAGAGCAGGGGCAGACCGTCCTCGGGCCCCCACGCGAGCACCTCGAGGGCGCCGCCCTGGGACGAGGTCACGGTCAGGCTGGTCGGCTCGCGGGTGGTCATGTCGGTCACGCTAGGGCACGCAGCGCAGCCGGTGGTCGATGTGTGCGGTCGCGTCACGCCGGCGTGGTTCTGAGACCTCTCCGACGTACGCCGCGGCCTGCTGTCCAGACTGCGACTCCCAGCATGAGCAGCGACGGCGCACCCGACAGCACCAGGTGCCGCGCCAACGCTCTCCCACACTGGCTGTCCCAGCTCACCGCCAGGGCCTCGTTGTCCCCGAACGCGTTGTTCAGGCACGTAGCACCCTCGGGATACCCAGAGGCCGGCACGGCGACGGGTGCTCCGACGGTGAAGAACGTCCACAGGCCCGCAGCCAACGTGGCCGCGAGAACGACCCGCACCCGCCTCGTGAGGTCACGTCGGCGGACCACGGCCAGCACAGCGGCCACGATGATGAGGACGGGCAGCATCAGCAGCCCCAGGTGTCCCCAGGTGATTCCGAACGGACTCATCGCCTCATATGCCACGGCGGGAGCATGTCGCGATCGACCGCACATCGGCATGAGATTGCTCGACTCGCGGCAATCTCGTGGCGAGCGGCCGCGTGCGCAGGGCGCACCCAGCAGGACGAGCTTCCCGGTTGATCGAACGTTCGAGCAACGCGGAGGCAGGCGTTCCGGTGGCCAGGCAATGGAGGAACGGTGCTCCCGCAACCCTGCGAGTGTTCGTGCACCGGCCGATGGTGGCTAGCCGAAGGTGTTGACGATCTTCTGGCCGGCGGCCGCGGCCAGCTCGGAGGAGTCGATCCCGAGCACCTTCTCCAGGACCGCGTCCTGCCCCTTCTCCCGGGTGCCGTCGCCCGCGCGCATCGCGTCGAACAGCCGCCACAGCGCGTCCTCGCCGTACGTCGCGGCGACGTACTCGCAGGCGAACCACGCGACTGCCGTAGTGCGCGCCCGACCCGGGCCCGTTGAACGTGCGGTCGCCGGGGAGGCGGGTCACGCCGGCCCGGGCCTCGGTCAGCGCCGCCCGCGCGATCAGCCGACGGTACGTCGGGATCGGCTCGACCGAGACGTGCTCGGCCAGGCCCTCCGACAGCCAGGTCGGGACGTGGTCGTCGCGCAGGCCGAGGGCGACGTGGGTGAGCTCGTGGCGGATCAGGCGGTCGCGGGTGCCGTCGTTGCGGTCGATCATCCGCGGATGCAGCATGAACCGGGTGCTGGCCAGCTTGGTGGACCGCGGCCCGGCACGCACCGGGAAGGCGACACCGTCGAGGGCGTCGGGGTCGCCGCCGGGCAGGTTGTCGAGGTCGGCGAGCACCCGGACGTTGCTCAGCGCGTAGACGACCACCCGCTGCGACCATCTCACCGGGACCGTCCGGTCGATGACCGCGATGCCGTCACGGACCGCCGGCATGATCTGGTACGCCGCGTCGACGCTCTTCTCGTCGAAGATGCCGAGCACGCCGTCGCGCTCCTCCACCTCGATCCGGGTGAGGTCCCAGGGGGCCAGCTCGAGGTCGTTGCGCCGGGCGAACTCCCGGTCCCGGTCGTTCGCGAGGCGCAGCGCGCCGTCCTCGGTGCGGGTGAAGGTGAGCAGCTGCGGGGTGACCACCGGGACGGCGTCGTACCCCTGCAGCTGCATCCGCATCTCGACCACGGCGCGGACACCGCCGCCGGCGACCTCGGTCACCCCGTCGTCCGGCACCCGGTAGCCGAAGCGGCCGAGCGGGAGCTCGCGGAGGTTGAGGAAGTACCTCTTCTGGCGGGCGGCGAACTTCGGCCTCGTGGCGTCCACGTCGGCGAGGAAGCGGCTCATGTCCCCGCCGCGGACGGCACGCGCGTGCCGGGTCAGGAGGTCACGGACCTCCGCCGCGGTGTCGGCGGCGACCGCGACCCCGGGGTCGGACGCCGCCTCGCCGTCGAAGACCGCGCACGACGACAACCCCGGGAGGAGGACGGCCAGCAGCAGCGCCGCGACCCCGGACCGCCGTGCGCTAGCCCGGCTGGTCCACATGGACCAGTGGGGAGCCGTCGGTGACGGCGGTGATGTCCTCGACGATGCCCAGGGCGAGGGCCTGCGGGCTGAGGCCGATCCGCTCCAGGATCACCGCGCGCTTGGCGTGGCCGAGGAACTCCTGCGGGATGCCGTGCAGGCGGAACGGCGTGTGCACGCCGGCCTCGTTGAGCGTCTGGAGCAGCACCGCGCCGCAGCCGCCGATGACGCCGTTGTCCTCGAGGCTGACCACGAGCCGGTGCTCGCGGGCGAGCTCGACGATGGCCGGGTCGACCGGCTTGACCCAGCGCGGGTCGACGACGGTGACGCCGATGCCCTGCGCCACCAGCCGGTCGGCGACGTCGACGGCGGTGGTGGCCATCGCTCCGACGGCCACGATGAGCACGTCGCGGGTGCCGTTGCGGACCAGGACGTCGGCGCCGCCGGCGGTGCCGACCGCCTCGATGTCCTCGGGCGGCGGGCCCTTGGGGAAGCGGACCACGGTCGGTGCGTCGTCGACCTCGACGGCCTCGCCGAGCAGCTCCCGCAGCCGGGCTCCGTCACGGGGGGCGGCCAGTCGCAGGCCGGGCACCACCTGGAGGATCGACATGTCCCACATGCCGTTGTGGCTGGCCCCGTCGTCGCCGGTCACCCCGGAGCGGTCGAGCACGAAGGTGACGCCGCACTTGTGCAGCGCGACGTCCATGAGCACCTGGTCGAAGGCGCGGTTGAGGAACGTGGCGTAGAGCGCCACCACCGGGTGCAGGCCGCCCATCGCCAGGCCGGCGGCCGACGTCGCGGCGTGCTGCTCGGCGATGCCGACGTCGAAGGTCCGCTCGGGGAAGCGCTCGACGAACTTGTCGAGCCCGACCGGGTGCATCATCGCCGCGGTGATCGCGACGAGGTCCTGCCGCTGCTCGCCGAGGTGGACGATCTCGTCGGCGAAGACGTCGGTCCAGATCCGGCCCTTGGGCGTCTCCTCGCCGGTCTCGATGTCGAACGGACCCGGCGAGTGGAACTGGTCGGCCTCGTGCTGCTCGGCGGCGTCGTACCCGAAGCCCTTGCGGGTCAGCGCGTGGACGATCACCGGCCCGCCGAACCGCTTGGCCTGGGCGAGCGCCTGCTCGACGGCGGCACGGTCGTGGCCGTCGACGGGCCCGACGTACTTCAGGCCGAGGTCCTCGAACAGGCCCTGCGGGGCGATCGCGTCCTTCATGCCCTTCTTGATGGCGTGCAGGGCGTCGTACGCCGCGTGGCCGACGCCGGGGACCGCGTTGAGGCGGCGCTTGACCATGTCGAGCACGGCCTCGTAGCGGGGGTTGGTGCGCAGCGTGGCGAGCGCGGTGGCCAGGCCGCCGACGGTCGGGGTGTAGGACCGGCCGTTGTCGTTGACCACGATGACCAGCTTGCTGGTCTTGGCGATCGCGATGTTGTTGAGCGCCTCCCAGGCCATGCCGCCGGTGAGGGCGCCGTCGCCGATGACCGCGACCACGTGCCGGTCCTCGCCGCGGATGGCGTAGGCCTTGGCCAGCCCGTCGGCGTAGGACAGGGCGGTCGAGGCGTGGGAGTTCTCGACGATGTCGTGCTCGGACTCGGCCTGGCTCGGGTACCCCGAGAGCCCGCCCTCCTGGCGCAGTCCGTCGAACGCGGCGGCCCGGCCGGTCAGCAGCTTGTGCACGTAGGACTGGTGCCCGGTGTCGAGCACGACGCGGTCGCGCGGCGAGTCGAAGACCCGGTGGATCGCCAGGGTCAGCTCGACCACGCCGAGGTTGGGGCCGAGGTGGCCGCCGGTGCGTGAGCAGACCGACACCAGGCGGTCCCGGATCTCGCTGGCCAGCACGTCGAGCTGGTCGGGCGTGAGGTCGCGCAGGTCACGCGGGGTCGAGATCGACTCCAGGTAGCCCATCGGCGGGGATCCTCCGGTTCCTCGGACAGTACGTCGGGCGCACCGATGACGGTCACGGGCGCAAGGAATGAGTCTAGGTGATCGGACTCAGAGTTCGACAACGGCGACGGCGGGCTCCTCCAGGCTGCCGAGCCACACCCGCCCCTCGTGCTCGCGCACGCCGGTCACCATGTGGAAGTCGGGCGTGTCGATGCTCACGTCGTGCACGAGCGACCCGGCGGCGTCGTACGCCTGCACGCGTACGGTGCGCTGCGGCTTCGGCTGGAGCCGCTCGGGGATGCGGGTGACCTGACGGCGCATCCAGACCGGGCCGCGCTGCAGCCGTTCCACCACCGGGTCCGTCGGGCTGGCGATGGTCACCCAGACCAGGCCGTCGCTCCCCCGCGCGATGTTGTCGGGGTAGCCCGGGAGGTCGCCCACGAGGAGGTCGCGGGTGCCGGCCCGGGGACCGCTCAGCCAGTGGCGTACGACGGTGCGCGCGGCGGTCTCGGCGACGGCGACGAACGACTCGTCCGCGGCCAGCGCCACCCCGTTCGCGAAGGCCAGCCCGTCGAGCAGGACGGTGACCGTGCCGTCGGTGTCGAGCCGGAGCAGCCGGCCGGTGCGGGTGTCCTCGACGAAGTCCTTCTTCCAGTCCTCGATGCCGTAGCGGGTGGAGGAGTCCGAGAAGAAGACGGTGCCGTCCGCGGCGACGGCGGCGTTGTTGCAGAAGACCATCGGCGTCCCGGCGACGTCCCGCACGGCCAGCTCGATCCGGCCGTCGGCGGTGTCGACCCGGAGCAGCCCGCGCTGGGCGTCGCAGACCAGGAGGCGGCCGTCGGGCAGCAGCTCGAGCCCGAGCGGCCGGCCACCGGTGTGCGCGACCCGGTCGATGCGGCGCCCGTCGTGGCGGACCCGGAGGATGCTCCCGTCGTCGGTGCCCGGTGTAGACCGCACCCTCGTCGGGGCCGCCGGTCGCGACCACGACGTCCTCGGCGCCCGCGCCGGGGACGGCGATGACGCGGAACCGGTCACCGGGAGGGCTCATGCGGTCATCCTCCGGTAGGTCTCGGAGTCGAGGAAGCGCGGCAGCACGTCACCGGCGGAGACGGTCAGGTCGAGCGTGCGTGCGTGGTCCGGCTCCACGAAGACGATCTGGCGACCCTCCCCCACCACGATGTCGTCGTCGGTCAGGTCGACGGACATGACGTACAGACTCAGCTCGTCGTCGCTGTGCGCGTTGCGCACCGGGAAGCGCCCGAAGAGCTCCAGCCCGCCGTCGAGGTGCAGCCCGGTCTCCTCGGCGAGCTCGCGGTACGCCGCGGCGTCGTACGACTCGCCCTCGTCGACGTGCCCGCCGACGAAGCCCCAGCGCTCGGGGTCGATCAGCGGGTGCTCGTCCCTCTCCTGGAGGAGCACCCAGCCCCGGGGGTCGACGAGAAGGATGCTGGAGAAGCGCTGCATGGGGCCGACGCTACCGGGCCCGCTCAGGTCACAACCGGGCGACGTACCGCCGTCCGCGCAGCGCCTCCTCGACCAGCCCGGCCGCGCGGCGTACGGCGAGGAGCCGCGCCGACTCGGCATGCCAGGTCTGCACCGCGGCCTCGACCACGTCGAGCTCGGCGACGTCCCGCAGCTCGCTGCGCGCCTGGCTCAGGCCGCGGTTGCAGGCCAGCTGGCAGGCCTCGACGTGCAGCACCGCGAACCGCGCGAGCACGACGACGTGCCGGCGCAGCGCCGGGTAGGAGCGGTACTCCGGCGGGCAGATGTCGAGCAGCCAGTTGACCGCCGTGCGCTCCCAGTCGGGGGCATCGGGCGGCCGGACCTGGCGGGGCCAGCCGGGCGGAGCGACGAGGGGCATGCCCCCATCCTATCGAACAGGTGTTCGATGCGTCAGGTGAAGCGGGCCTCGACCTCCGCGAGGTCGGGGTCGCGGAGCCCGGTGGAGTCGTGCTCCCACCACACGTCGCGGTAGACCAGCCGGCCGGTCATCCAGTCCTCGTGCACGTCGTAGACGACCACCTGGAACGCCGGGTCCGGCACCCGGTCCGTCGGCGGCGCGAACCCGTGGTCGCTGCCGCGGGAGAACCCCCGGGCGGCGTAGTACGTCGGGCTGCCCTCGAGGAACAGCGCCGGCGCACCGAGCACCCGCCCCGCCTCGATCGCCGCCCCCACCAGGGCGGTGCCGACGCCGCGCCCCTGCCGGTCGGGCAGCACGCTGAGCGGGCTGAGCACGAGCACGTCCACGAGCGCGCGCCGGGCGTCGACCCACGCATGGCTGACGCCGACGTGCCGACGACCTCGCCGTCGGCGACCGCGACCAGGCTGGCCCGGACGTGTCCGGCGGCGACGACCGCGTCCCAGAGGTCGGCCACCTCGGGCCGTGCCGCCCCGCCCGTCGCCGAACGCGGCCGCCACCACCCGGCGTACGGCGTCGGCGTCCTCGGGCCGGACGTCGCGGATCTCCACACCCACGGGCTCCATGCGCCCACCCTCACAGAAGGTGCGGTCGGGCAGCCACCGCGTTTCCCGTACGGTGACCGCCATGGCACACGAGGCACTGGACGCACTCGCGGGCCGGCTCGGGGTGGCACCCGACCGGCTGTCCGGACTCGCCCGCTGCTCGGGCGCGGACCTCTCCCGACTGGTCGTACTGGTCGACGCGACCTTCGCAGCCGAGGACGCCGCCGTCGAGGAGGGACTGCAGAAGACCGTGTCGACGGTGCCGCTGCCGCTGCGCCGCAGGGCGCGGACCCTGCTGTTCCCGGAGGACGACCGGTGAGCCACCTCGCGGTCCGGGTCGAGGTCGCGAAGCTGGCCCACGAGCTGTCGGTCGGCCCGGACGAGCTCGCGTTCCTGGCCGAGGTCCCCGCCGAGTCCGTGCGTGCGCTGCGTGCCGACGTGTCCCGCGCGCTGTTCCACCGCCACGAGGCGCGGTTCCGGAGACTGGCCCGGCTGAGCCACCTGGCGCCCGTGCCGATCACCGCCAAGGTCGCCGAGGTGGCGTTCAGCCCGCTGCTCGGTGCCCGGGTCGCCGCGGTGATGGACCCGGACCTGGCGGTCCGGCTCGCAGCACGGTTGAGCCCGGGCTTCCTCACCGACCTCGCGGTCCGGCTGGACCCGGTGCGCGCGGAGCCGATCATCCGCGGGCTGCCGGTGCCGCTGGTGCAGGAGGTCGGGGCCCGTCTGCTCGACCGGGGCGAGCACCTCGCGCTGGGCCGGTTCGTCTCCGTCGTGGACGTCGAGGCGGCGCTCGCCGTCGTCGCGGAGGCCTCTCCTGCCGACCTGCTCCAGGTCGCGCTGTGCACCGAGGACGTCGACGCCCTGGAGGCGGTGATGAGCCGGCTCCCGGACGACCGGCTCGTCGGCGTGCTGGAGGCCGGCCGCGACCCGGCGTCGTCCGACGACCTGGCCGCGCTGCTCGAGTCCGTCAGCGACCCGACGCGGGACCGCCTGCTCGGGCTGCTCGACCGGCTCCCCCGGGCCTGAGCCTCAGGAGTCCTCGGACTCGAGCGGCGGTGATCGCCGCCGGCGCAGGAGGCGAACGGCTCGGGAGCCGAACCGCCGTCGCCGTACGTCGCGACGAAGTCCGCCAGTCGCGGGTCGTCGGCGCCGGTGAGGGCGAGCTGGAGGTTCCACACCGTCACCACGACCGGCGAGGGCAGCCCGTCGTACGGCGAGAGGATGCCCTTCTCGGGGAGCTGGCGCTCGAGCGCGTCGACGTCGGCCGCCGGCAGGTCGGGGTCGTAGGTGATCCAGACGGTGCCGTGCTCGAGGCTGTGCACGGCGTTCTCCTCGCGGACCGGCTCGTCGTAGGCACCGCACTCCAGCCACTGGGGCGCGTGGTCGCCCCCGACCGGCGGCGACTGGGCGTAGTCGACCCGGTCCTCGGTGTGCTGCACGTCGCCCACGTCGTACTCCACGACCTGGTCGAGCCCGCTGGACTCGTCCGGCGGCTCGGTGCCGGCGGACGTGCCCGCGTCGCCGCTGCGGACGGAGCCCGCGGCCTCCTCGTCCCCGCCGACCAGCCGCGGCACGAGCACGACAGCCAGGACGACGAGTACGGCGGCCACCGCCGCGACGGCGACCCCGAGCCGGTTGCCCCTCACGCGGTCCCGCCCGTCATGCCGGCCCGCCGAGGGTGTCCTCGATCCGCTGCACCTTGGCGGTCAGCTGCCCGTCGTACCCGGGACGGATGTCGGCCTTGAGCACCAGCCCGACCCGCGGCGACACCGCGGCGACGACCTCGACGGCGCGCTTGACGACGGCCATCACCTCGTCCCACTCGCCCTCGATGTTGGTGAACATCGCGTTGGTCTCGTTGGGCAGTCCGGACTCGCGGACCACGCGGACCGCGGCCGCCACGGCCTCGGTCACGGACCCGGTGCCGTCGGCGGAGGTCGGGGAGATGCTGAACGCCACGATCATGCGGCAACCCTAGAGGGCCGGACCGCAGCATTCGCCGGAACGCCCTTGTATTGAATACGCAGGTGTTCCATCCTGTGGTGATGACGTCGGTGGCAGGGCCGGCCAAGCGGCCTTACGACTCCACGCGTCGGCGCGCCCTGGCCGCCGACAACCGGGCCGCGGTCATCGCGTCTGCGAGCCGCCTCTTCGCCGAACGCGGCTGGAGCGGCACCAGCGTGCGCGACATCGCCCGGGAGGCGGGGGTCTCCGTCGAGACCGTCTACGGCACCAGCGGTTCCAAGGGTCAGCTGCTGCTGCGCACCATCGACGTCGGCGTGGTCGGTGACGACGAGCCCGTCCCGCTCGCGGACCGCCCCGCGTTCGTCGCGCTCGGCGACGGAGAGCGCGCGGCGCGGCTGCACACGGCGGTCGACCTGCTGGCCACGCAGTACGGCCGGATCGCGCGCCTGCTCCGCACCCTCGCCCAGGCCGCCGCGGGCGACGCGGAGATGGCAGTCCACCTGCACGAGTCGCGGGCGCGCCAGCGGCAGAGCTTCCAGGACGGCCTGCGCCTGGTGCTGGGCGCCGAGCCCGCGCCGGAGCTCGTCGACGGGCTGCGGGCCATTGCCAGCCCCGAGGTCTACCTCCGGCTGGTCGACGATGCCGGCTGGAGCCCCGAGCAGTACCGCGCACTGGTTGGCCGACGTCGTGCTCCGACTGCTTGCTGCACCTCCCGAGGAGATCGCATGACCACCTTCCGCACCGACCCCGACGGCCCTGCCGACACCCGGACCATGGGCATCGTCCACTCCGCCCTCCGCCGGGACCTGGTGCGGCTCCGGCTCCTCCTCGGGACCCCCGCCGCCCGTGAGCCCCGGCGGCGTACGGCGATCGGCGAGCACCTGCTCTGGATGATGGGCTTCCTGCACGCCCACCACCAGGGGGAGGACGACGGCCTCTACCCGCTCGTCCTGCGGCGCAACCCGGGCGCCGGGAGGCTCGTCGGTCGGATGGATGCCGACCACAGCGCCATCACCCCGGCCATGTTCGGCGTCGAGGAGGCAGCCCGGCGGCACCTCGCAGACCCGCAGCACTCCGACGGGGCGCTCGGCGCGGCACTGGAGAGCCTCTCCGAGGTGCTGCTCCCCCACCTCGCCCGCGAGGAGCAGGAGATGATGCCGGTGGTCGCCGCGAGCATCACCGAGCGCGAGTGGCGGCACTGGGACGAGGAGTTCAACATCAAGCCGAAGGGGACGCTCGCGCTGGCCGAGGAGGGCCACTGGATCATCGACGGGCTCGACCCCGCGGGCCGCGAGCACATCGAGCACCTCGTTCCCCCGGTGCCGCGGTTCGTCCTGGTCCGACTGCTGGGCGGCCGGTACCGCCGCAAGCGGTCGACGCTCTGGGGTGGCACCCCGGCCGCGGACGTGCCGTCCCTGGACGTCGCCGGCATGGAGGCGTGGTCCTCCGCCTGAGTCGGTCTCAGTACCCGGGTCCCGCGACGACCTGCAGCGCGATCTCGGACGGCTGCTCGGTGGCATTGCCCCACACGGTGACCGTCGCCCACCCCGCAGGGACACCGACCGACTCGTGCTCGCGGTAGTGCAGGTCGCGGACGGAGATCAGCCCCTCGGTCTCGATGCGGAACTCCCCCAGTCGGGAGAGGCCGGGCACGGCGTCCGGGGTCAGGCGGAGGCTGGTCGCTGACTCCTGGACGTCCACCACCGCGATGGCGACGCAGTCCTGGGTCGCCACGCAGACGCTGCCACCGAAGGACCTCGGCGGGGTGAAGTCCTCGCGCCCGACGACGAGCAGGACCGAGCTGGGCGGGCGGAGGAGGCTGGGCACCCGGCCATCCTGCCGGAGCCTCGACGAGCCGTCGGCAGCGGCTCAGCCGGCCAGGAACGAGTACCGCACCTCGCGCACGGGGTTGTCGACGTTGAGGTCCACCAGGCACACGCTCTGCCAGGTGCCCAGCGCGAGTCGACCGGCCAGCACCGGCACCGTGGCGTACGGCGGCACCAGGGCCGGCATCACGTGCGAGCGGCCGTGTCCCGGCGATCCGTGCCGGTGCCGCCAGCGGTCGTCGGCCGGGAGCAGGTCGCCGAGCGCGGCGAGCAGGTCGTCGTCGCTGCCGGCGCCGGTCTCGAGGACCGCGATCCCGGCGGTGGCGTGCGGCACGAACACGTGCAGCAGCCCGTCGCCCTCGCCGGAGACGAAGTCTCCGCAGTCACGGGTCAGGTCGAGCACGACCTCACGGTCGCCGGTCCGGTAGCTCCTGGTCTCGCTGCGCATGCCCTCATCGTTCCACCGGCACGCAGGGGCGCAGGCTGAAGGGGGCGGTCAGGACGACTTCTCCGCGGGTTCCTCGGTCCCCCGCCCGGCCAGGAGCAGGGTGAAGAGGACGGCCAGCCAGACCGAGGCGTAGACCAGGCTCGTGAGGACGTCGGTGAGGTGGTGCGCGCCCTGGTAGAGCCGGGCCAGCATCACCACGAACGGCAGCACCAGCAGCACCCAGATCCAGCGGCGGGCACGGCGGGCGTACACCCAGGTCAGCAGCACGATGCCGACGTACACCGCGGTCGCGGTGCCGACGTGACCGGACGGGAAGCTGTGGTCCGGCACCAGCCCGGGGTCGAGGATCTTCACCGGCGGGCGGTCTCGCGGGTCGGCCTTGGTGGCCAGCGAGTAGAAGCCGCCCATGCCGGCCACGAGGATCCCGAAGAAGACCACCGGGCGCCAGGACCGCTTCCAGAGGGAGAAGGCCAGCGCGACGACCGCGCCGATGCTCATCGCAGGGATGGTGTCGCCGAGGAAGGTCCCGATGTCCGCGGGCCGGTCGAGGGCGGAGGTCCGCTGCTCGGCGAACCAGCGGGACACGTCGTTGTCCCACGGGTCGACCGACGACTGCCACGGATGGGTGATCAGCCAGCCCAGCCCCACCACGGCGCCGAGGATCGCCAGCCAGACGACGACGATGACGAGGGCGGTGGAGAGCGTGCCACGAGTGTGCGACGGGGCGTCCGCGCGGGACCGAGAGTCGAGAGACATGGGGGTCAGTGTGCTGCATCGGGTCCCGGGTGTCCCACCCCGGTGGGGCGCGTCGCTAGGGTCGGGCAGATGGTGACGGTGGGTGGCCCGGACGTGATGCTCCTCGGCGCGCTCGTGTCCGGCGTCGTCTGCGTCCTGCTGGGCCTGGGACTGGCCCGCCTCGGGGTGCCCCGGGCCTGGGCGGTGGCCGGGCTGCTCTGGTCGCTCGTCGTGATCGGCCTCGTGACGTTGCTCCCCACCGACGGCTCCCCCGGCTGGATCCCCGTGGAGGAGGCCCAGGACGCCTGCTCGTGGGACTACGGCGGCCCGGCCCCCGAGGGCTTCTGGGTCTTCGGCGGCGGCCAGCGGCTGCTCAACACGGTGCTGTTCGTGCCCGCCGGGTTCTTCCTCGCGGTGGCCACCGTGCGCCGCGGGACGTGGTGGCTCGCGCTGCCGGGGCTGGCGCTGCTCGCGGCGTACTCCGTGGCCATCGAGAAGGTGCAGCTCGAGCTGACCCGGCTCGACCGCGCCTGCGACGTCACCGACGTGGTCGACAACGTGACCGGTGCGGCCCTCGGCTTCGGCATCGGGATCGTCGTCGCCGGCGCGCTCGGCCTCGGCTCCCGGCGTACGACGCGCTGACGGCCCGCCACCCACAGGGTGACGGGCCGTCGCTGGTGCTGTCGTCCGAGGATCAGGCCTTGCGCAGGTTGCGCAGGACGTACTGCATGATCCCGCCGTTGCGGTAGTAGTTCGCCTCGCCCGGGGTGTCGATCCGGACCACCGCGTCGAACTCCACGCTCCGTCCATCAGAGGGGGACGCGGTCACCGTGACGGTCTTGGGCGTGCGGCCCTCGTTGAGCTCGGTGACGCCGGTGATCGAGAAGGTCTCCTCGCCGGTGAGGCCGAGGGACTCCGCGGTCTGGCCCTGGGGGTACTGCAGCGGCAGCACGCCCATGCCGATCAGGTTCGACCGGTGGATCCGCTCGTAGGACTCGGCGATGACGGCCTTGACGCCGAGCAGCGCGGTTCCCTTGGCCGCCCAGTCACGCGACGAGCCGGAGCCGTACTCCTTGCCGGCCAGCACGACCAGCGGGATGCCGGCGGCGAGGTACTTCTCGGAGGCCTCGAAGACCGTCGTGACGCTCTGCTCACCCTTGGCGTCGCCGGCGAGGTCGCGGGTGAAGCCGCCCTCGGTGCCCGGCGCCAGCTGGTTGCGCAGGCGGATGTTCGCGAACGTGCCCCGGATCATCACCTCGTGGTTGCCGCGCCGCGAGCCGTAGGAGTTGAAGTCCCGGTGCTCGACGCCGTGCTCGGCGAGGTACTTCCCGGCCGGGGAGTCCTTCTTGATGGCGCCCGCCGGCGAGATGTGGTCGGTGGTGACCGAGTCGCCGAGCTTGAGCAGCACGCGCGCGCCCTCGATGTCGGTGACCGCCTCCGGCTCGTCGGGCATGCCGTCGAAGTACGGAGGCTTCCGGACGTACGTCGAGTCCTCGTCCCAGGCGAACGTCTTGCCCTCGGGGGTCGGCAGCGAGCGCCAGCGCTCGTCACCCGCGAAGACGTCGGCGTAGTCGTCGGCGAACATCTCGGCGGTGATGGCCTCGCCGATGACCCGCTCGATCTCGGTCGGCGAGGGCCAGATGTCCTTGAGGTAGACGTCGTTGCCGTCGGTGTCGGTGCCCAGCGGGTCGCCGAACAGGTCGACGTCCATGGAGCCGGCCAGCGCGTAGGCGACCACCAGCGGCGGCGAGGCCAGGTAGTTCATCTTCACGTCCGGGTTGATCCGGCCCTCGAAGTTGCGGTTGCCCGACAGCACCGAGGTGACCGCGAGGTCGGCCTCGTTGACCGCGGCGGAGACCTCGGGGATGAGCGGCCCGGAGTTGCCGATGCAGGTGGTGCAGCCGTAGCCGACGAGGTTGAAGCCCAGCTTGTCGAGGTACGGCGTGAGGCCGGCCTTCTCGTAGTAGTCGGAGACGACCTTCGAGCCGGGGGCCAGCGTCGTCTTGACCCATGGCTTGCGCTGGAGGCCCTTCTCGACCGCGTTCTTGGCCAGCAGCGCCGCCCCGATCATCACCGACGGGTTGGAGGTGTTGGTGCACGAGGTGATCGCCGCGATGGCGACCGCGCCGTGGCCGATCGTGTGGGTCTGGCCGTCGAGGGTCACCTCGGCGGTCGCGTCAGGGTTGTCGGAGTAGTCCGCGAGCGCCGTACGGAACGACTCGCCAGCGGCGGTGACCTCGACCCGGTCCTGCGGGCGCTTCGGGCCGGCCAGCGACGGGACGACCGTGGCGAGGTCCAGCTCGAGCTTCTCGGAGAAGCGGGGCTCGGCGGACGGGTCGTGCCAGAGGCCCTGCTCCTTGGCGTAGGCCTCGACCAGCGCCAGCTGCTCGGCGCTGCGACCGGTGAGCGTGAGGTACTCGATGGTCTGCTCGTCGATCGGGAAGACCGCGATCGTGGACGCCGAACTCCGGGCTCATGTTGCCGATCGTGGCGCGGTTGGCCAGCGGCAGGGCGGAGACGCCGGGTCCGTAGAACTCGACGAACTTGCCGACCACGCCGTGCTTGCGCAGCATCTCGGTGATGGTGAGCACCAGGTCGGTGGCGGTGGAGCCCTCGGGCAGGTCGCCGTTGAGCTTGAAGCCGACCACCCGCGGGATGAGCATGGAGACCGGCTGGCCGAGCATGGCCGCCTCGGCCTCGATGCCGCCGACGCCCCAGCCCACCACGCCGATGCCGTTGACCATCGTGGTGTGGGAGTCGGTCCCGACGCAGCGTGTCGGGGTAGGCCTGGAGCTCGCCATCGACCTCACGGGTGAAGACGGTGCGGGCGAGGTGCTCGATGTTGACCTGGTGGACGATGCCGGTGCCCGGCGGGACGACCTTGAAGTCGTCGAAGGCGCCCTGGCCCCAGCGCAGGAACTGGTAGCGCTCGCGGTTGCGCTCGTACTCGATCTCGACGTTGCGCTCGAAGGACTCCGGGGTGCCGAAGACGTCGGCGATCACGGAGTGGTCGATGACCATCTCGGCCGGTGCCAGCGGGTTGATCCTCGACGGGTCGCCGCCGAGGTCGGCCATCGCCTCACGCATCGTGG
Organism: uncultured Actinomycetota bacterium; assembly: GCA_963721775.1. Taxonomy (GTDB): domain Bacteria; phylum Actinomycetota; class Actinomycetes; order Propionibacteriales; family Nocardioidaceae; genus Nocardioides. Next base: position 393,399 of record CAVRMH010000035.1, read on the forward strand.
CGAGGTCGACCACGCACGGCACGCCGGTGAAGTCCTGCATGATCACGCGCGCCGGCGTGAACTGGATCTCCTTGTCGGGCTCGGCGTCGGCGTCCCAGCCGGCGAGCGCCCTGATGTCGTCGGCGGTGATGTCCGCACCGTCCTCGGTGCGCAGGAGGTTCTCCAGCAGCACCTTGAGGGAGAAGGGCAGCGAGTCGACGTCGAGGCCCTCTCCTGTCACCGCGCCGAGGCGGAAGATCTCGTAGGACTTCCCGTCCACGTCCAGGGTGCCCTTGGCACCGAAGCTGTCCTGACTGGCCATCAGCCGCATCTCCTCGGGGTTCTCGGTATCTCGGCCCCATCTTGCCGCCGGTCGGACACCGGCGGGAAGGCGGGGCGCTCTGTTCTGGTCACAGCATATCTCTTGACATCAAGATACATGACGTCAAGGTTCTGAGGCGAGTGCTCAGCCGGCCTGTCGCGTGAACTCCACCATCCGCGACCCGGCCGGGTGCCCCCACCTGCCGATGTAGCGGAAGTCCCACGGGCTGCGGCGGGCGGCCCAGCGCAGGTCGCGGCGGTAGTACCAGTAGGCGTTGCGCTCGGTGAACCGCTTGCCGGTGCGGGAGACACCGTCGATCGGGAAGTCGTCGGGCATCTCGAAGAACGTCGCGTAGAAGCGTCCGCCGGGCGCCATCACCTGCGAGACCCGGGCCAGGCACAGGCGGATCCAGTTGAGGGAGACGTGGGTGAACACGGACTGGGCGATCGCCATGTCGAACCGCACGCCGAAGTCGGCGTCGAAGCGATCGGTCGCGCGCAGGTTCGTGCTGGGCAGCCGGGCCCGGCCCGCGTCGTCGAGCTCGTTGTCGTAGCCGGCCACGAGCAGGGAGTGGTTGATGTCGATGCCGTAGTAGTTGCCAGGATCGACGTACTGGGAGATCAGCCGCCCGGCCCGCAGCGACCCGCACCCGACGTCCAGGAAGCGGTGGCCGGGCTGCAGCCCCTGCTCGCGGAGGAAGGCGATCTGCTTGTCGCCCATCTCATCCCAGTGGCCGCCGACGAACGTGCGGTGCTGGCCGGTGGCAGGGTCGAAGGCGTACCTCTGGTACTCCGGGTCGCGGCGGCCGCCGGCCTCGTCGCGGATCTCGATCTCCGTGGGCACGGGTGTCCTCCTCGAGTGGATCTCCTGCGGCCAGCCCAGTCAAGCAGACCTTCGGGAGGACGCGTCAGGTCCGCTCCAGCAGGGCGACGCACTCCACGTGGTGGGTCATCGGGGAAGAGGTCGAAGGCCCGCAGCCCGGCCAGCCGGTAGGCCTGTGCTCGGCGAAGGTCGCCAGGTCCCGCGCCAGTGCGGCGGGGTCGCACGCGACGTACGCGACCGCGCGCGGCAGCGCGGTCCGCGACCTGCTCGACCACCTTGCGGCGGGCGCCCTCCCGCGGCGGGTCGAGGACGACGACGTCGAAGGGCTCGTCGTACGACGACGCGAGGACGCGGTCGACACTGCCCGGATCACCGTGGCCCGACGCAGGTGGCCGAGGTTGCCGCGGGCGTGCTCGCACGCGGTGCGGTCGCCCTCGACCGCGACCACGCGACCGGTCTCCCCCACCCGCTCGCCGAGGAACGCGGCGAAGAGCCCGACCCCGGCGTAGAGGTCGAGCACCCTTCTCCCCCGGCTGCGGGTCCAGCATCTCGACTACGGTGTCCACCAGGACGCGGGGCGCGCCCGGATGGACCTGCCAGAAGCCCGTCGGCCCCGACCGCGAAGCCGTGATCCCCGTGGGCGGTGTCGACGGTCGTGTGGACCAGGCCCTCGGCCCGGTCGGCCGGCCGTCGTCTCGATCGCGTCCGGATGGGCGATCAGGCACGCGTCGATCGGGATGACCTCGCGCGACCGGTGCCGCCGGCCATGCCGCGGCTGCCGTCGCGCGCCACGGCGTACTCCATCCGGGTGCGCCAGTGCAGGCCGTGGTCGTCGCGCGGGCACGGCCTCGACCTCGACGTCTACGTCGAGCTTGGCCAGCCCCGGCGAGCTGTCGCGGACCACGGCCGCCTTGAGGGCGCGCTGCGCAGCAGCGTGCTGGAGGTCGCAGCCGCCGCCGGTCCAGGGCGAGCATGGGCCCGGCGCGGGTACCCAGTCCAGTACGGCGGTGACGACCTGGGCACCGTCGCCGCGCCAGAACCTCTCGCCCTCGGTGCCCTCGGTGATATTCTACGACGACCACCTTCCTCGCCGGGCAGCATGCCGGGCGCGAACAGTTCCGGTTGCCGATCCTCGACCAGGGCGACGCAGTGGCCGCCTCGACCAGGTGCCGGTGCCGGCGGTTTGGATCGGCCACAAGACCTACGACTTCCAGGTCCAGTCCAACAGCCGGATCGCCTGGATCGACCGGCTCGGCGAGGGCATGCTGCCGACGCGTGAGTCCGTGATCCAGGAGGGCGACCTGCTCCACCTGGTGATGCGCGAGGAGCACGCCGCCGGGGTCTACGAGGTAATCAACAAGGGTCCCGAGGAGGACTGAATGAGAGTCGCCATCGCCGGGGCAGGGGCCGTCGGCCGCTCGGTCGCCCGGAGCTGATCGGCAACGGCCACGAGGTGCTGCTGATCGACAAGGACGCCGTCTCGATCAAGCCGGACCGCGTGCCGGAGGCCGAGTGGCTGCTCGCCGACTCCTGCGAGCTGTCCTCGCTGGAGGAGGCGCGCCTCGACGGACTGCGACGTGGTGATCGCGGCGACCGGTGACGACAAGGCCAACCTCGTCACCGCCCTGCTCGCCAAGACCGAGTTCGGCGTGCCGCGCACGGTGGCCCGGGTCAACCACCCCAACAACGAGTGGCTGTTCACCGAGGCGTGGGGCGTCGACGTCAACGTCTCGACGCCGCGGATCATGTCGGCCCTGGTCGAGGAGGCGGTGACGGTCGGCGACCTGGTGCGGCTGTTCATGTTCCTGCGGCAGGGCAACGCCAACCTGGTCGAGATGACCCTGCCGCACGGACTCGCCGTTCGTCGGGAAGCCGTCGGGCCTGATGCCGTTCCCGGAGAACGTCTCGCTGGTGACGATCCTGCGCGACGGCCAGGTCTACACGCCGGCCCCCGAGCAGCCGGTCGAGGTCGGCGACGAGCTGTTGTTCGTCTGCCACGCGGAGGTCG
>CAVRMH010000036.1:0-5682 GCA_963721775.1 uncultured Actinomycetota bacterium
CAGGTCGTGACAACTTCCCCGGGGTCGAGGGCGCCCAGAGCCGGAGGGTGGAGCCATGAGCACACCAGCAATCCAGGCGATCGGCCTGACGAAGCACTTCCGGGGTGAGGGCGGCGAGACCGTCACCGCAGTGGACGGGATCGACCTGACCATCGGGTCCGGCGAGATCGTCGCGTTCCTCGGGCCCAACGGGGCCGGCAAGACCACCACCGTCGACATGTTCCTGGGGCTGACGTCGCCGACCGGCGGGACGGTCGAGGTGTACGGCGCGAGCCCGCACCGCGCGGTCATGGAGGGCCGGGTCTCCGCGGTGATGCAGACCGGCGGGCTGCTGCCGGACTTCACGGTGCGGGAGACGGTCCGCGCGATCGCGGCCCTGCACGGGCGGCCCGACCGGGTCGAGGTCGTGATCGAGCGCGCCGCGCTGGGTCCGCTCGCGAACCGGCTGGTGAAGGCCTGCTCGGGAGGCGAGCAGCAGCGGCTGAAGTTCGCCCTGGCGCTGGTCCCCGACCCCGATCTGGTGATCCTGGACGAGCCGACGACCGGCATGGACGTAGGCGCGCGGCAGCAGTTCTGGGACACCATGCGCGCCGACGCCGCCGACGGCCGCACGATCGTCTTCGCCACCCACTACCTCGCCGAGGCCGACGCGTTCGCCGACCGCACGGTGCTGATGGCCCGCGGCCGGATCATGGCCGACGGCCCGACGAACGAGGTCCGGGCGGCGTACGGCGGGCACACGGTCACGTTCCGTCCCCCCGCCCACGTGACCGGGGCAAACGGGATCGACCGGGCCTGGCTCGACGACCTCAGGAACGGCTGTCGCGCCGCTGGGCATCCACGACCTCGAGGTCGCCGGCGCCAGCCTCGAGGCCGCGTTCCTGGCCCTGACCGGCACCCCGATGAGCAACGAGAACGAGACCGAGGGAGCACTGCGATGACCACGATGACCACCACCGCGACCGACACCGCGGCCCCCACCGGGCGGCGTACGGCACGGCCCCTGGCCCTCACCTATGCCGGCCTCGACCTCAAGCGCCAGCTGCGCGACCGGATGGGGATGTTCTTCACCGTGGCGCTGCCGGCCTTCCTGTTCTTCGTCTTCGGGATCGGCGACGACGAGGCCTACGGCAGCGCCAACGTCGCGATGTACGTGATGGTCTCGATGGCGGCGTACGGCGCGGTCACGGCCACCACGACCGTCGCCGGGGCGGCGGCGACCGAGCAGACGATGGGGTGGGGCCGGCAGGTCGCGCTGACGCCGCTGCCGTCGCTGGCCTTCGTGGCGATCAAGACCGCCGTGGCGATGATCGTCGCAGCCGTCCCGATCGCGCTGATCTACGCGATCGGCGCGGCCACCGGTTCGTCGGGCAACGCGTTCGACTGGCTGGCCAGCGCCGCCATCGTGTGGCTCGGCTCGGCGGTGTTCGCGGTCTACGGCCTGGCGGTGTGCCTGGTCTTCAAGGGCGAGAACGCCGCGGGGATCGCCTCCGGGCTGATCGTGATCATGAGCTTCCTCGGCAACCTCTTCACGCCGATGGACGGGATCATCCTGGAGATCGGTCGCTTCACCCCGCTCTACGGGTACGCCGGGCTGGCCCGCTACCCGATCTCGGAGGGCTACCTCCCGAACGACGCCGGACACGACCCGGTGTGGCTGTTGCTCGCTAACGTGTGCGCGTGGACGGTGATCTTCGCAGCGCTGGCGGTCTGGGGGCTGCGCCGACGTCGGGAGCGGGTGTGACCGCAGCCGACCACGTCGCCGGCCCCGCCCGCTCCCCCTGGGAGCGGTGGGGCTGGGTGGTCGCCGGCGTGTGGTTGGTCTTCCTCACCTACCCGGTCCTCGAGACCTTCCAGACGGACGCCTCGGCAGCCGTGAAGGGGCTGGTGCTGGCGCTCCTGGCGTCCTTCGCGGCGATCTACCTGCTCGGCTGGGGCGTGTGGCGCGAGCACGGGCTGCTGATCTGGCTCGCGATGCTGGTGCTCGCTCTGGCGACGGTGCCGGTGATCGGCATCGAGGCGGTCGGGCTCACGCCGTACCTCGGAGCGTTCTCCGCGCTGATGGTGCCGGCGCCGTACTGGAAGTGGACGACGCTGGTCAGCGCCCTGCTGCCGGTGCTCTCCCTCGTCGGCGGGGACTTCCCGGCCTTCTTCTTCCTGATGGTGTGGCCGATCATCGGGTTCTGTGCGGCGATGCGGGTCTTCTCCGAGCTCGAGGAGCAGTCCGAGGAGACCCGGGCGGAGCTGGCGCTGGTCGCCGAACGCGACCGGGTGGCCCGCGACATGCACGACGTGCTGGGCCACTCGTTGACGGCGCTCTCGATCAAGGCCGAGCTCGCGACCCGGCTCATCGACGTCGACCCCGAGCGGGCCCGTCAGGAGCTGGAGTCGATCCAGGAGACCGCCCGGCAGGCGCTCGCCGAGGTCCGCTCGACCGTCGGGGGCCTGCGGGCGGCCAGCCTCGAGGCCGAGCTGGCCGCCGCGCCCCGGGTGCTCGCCGACGCCGGCATCGAGACACGGGTGGTCGGCACCGTCGCCGACACCGACCCACGGCACCGCACCCTGCTGGCCTGGGTGTTGCGCGAGTCGGTGACCAACGTGGTCCGGCACGCGCACGCGTCGACCGTCTCGATCGAGCTGTCGCCGAGCGGCCTGGTCGTCGCCGACGACGGCACCGGCTTCGAGGCCGACGACCGCCGCGACGGCAACGGGCTGATCGGTATGCGCGAGCGGGTGTCCGCGGCCGGCGGCACGCTGCGCCTCTCGGGCGGCTCGGGGACCAGGGTGGAGGTGGTGCTGCCGTGATCCGGATCCTGCTGGCCGACGACCAGGCGCTCGTCCGTGGCGCGCTCGCGGCGCTGCTCGACCTCGAGGCCGACATCGAGGTCGTCGCCCAGGTCGGTCGCGGCGACGAGGTGGTGGCCGCCGCGCGCTCCTCGGCTGCCCAGGTGTGCCTGCTCGACATCGAGATGCCCGGCCTCACCGGCCTCGAGGCGGCCGAGCGGCTGCGCGCCGAGCTGCCGGAGGTGCGGTCGCTGATCGTGACCACGTTCGGGCGGCCAGGGTACGTGCGCCGCGCCCTCGACGCCGGCGCCGCCGGCTTCCTCGTCAAAGACACGCCCGCCCGCGAGCTCGCGGACGCCGTACGGCGGGTGCACGCCGGGCTGCGCGTGGTCGACCCGGCACTGGCCACCGAGTCGCTGATGTCCGGCCCGTCGCCGCTCACCGCCCGGGAGGCGGAGATCCTGCTGCTCGCCCTCGACGGGTCGCCCGTCGCGGTGATCGCCGCGCGCGCCCACCTCTCCGTCGGCACCGTCCGCAACCACCTCTCCGCCGCGATCGGCAAGACGGGCGCGTCGACCCGGGCCGAGGCGGCGCGGCTCGCCCAGTCGAACGGCTGGATCTGAGGAGCGGGACGTAGGCTCAGGTCCTGCCCGACCGCTCCCGATCCGCCGGCCGAGGAGGCTCCCGTGTCCCGCACCGCAGTGCCGACCGGGAACTTGACGAACTCCCGGCTTGGACACAACGCCCGAAGTTTCGCTGACGTGCGTCATTCCGCCGCCTAAGCGAACAGGCCGACGATCTCGCGTCGGTCATTCTCGTGTGGCGTCGTCAGCGGCGACATCCCAGTAGACGGTGTGGCCGGTCGGGTAGCGCGGTCGCTTCGTCTTCGGGTTGAACTCGTGCGCCCACTTCTCCGTGATCTCCGGCCTTACAGCGGCTTCCACTCGGCTACGGTCCATCTCAGCCAACTTCTTCATCAACCGATGTCGGACAGGCTCGATAGCTCGCTCGAGTCGACGCTCCATGACGTCGATCAGTGCGCAGGAAGTCGCGGACAACGCGGTTCGGAAGCGGAACAAGGACCGTCGCCCCTGTGACATCTCGGACTCTTAGGGTGTCCGAGTCGAGCACGCCGATCGCGTACGTGACGGCGAGTTCGGACTGTGAGTGGGCGACCGTGGCGTTCCTGTACGTCTTCACTCGATTGTGTACGTCGATGTATTCGTCGGGAATGTCGATGTGGTCAGTCAGGCGGCCGCGAACATTCGAGGGCAAGACCGTGCGGCAGTAGGCGACGACAGCAAGCCCGATCAGGTGCCGAGCCGCGTCAGCGAGGTGCGATCCCTCATCAAGGCCCCGGATTGCTAGGTCCAGAGCGTGGCGGGCCTCGGCGAGATCTGATCCGTAACTCGACAGTTCGATGAAGAGCCGACTGTCTGGAGAGTCGCCCGTCGAGATCGTGAGGAAGGGCTGCGCCGCACTGTGTTCCACGAGGGAAGTATCGCCTCCCTCATTCCAGGGCGCGGGGTGATTGGTGCAGGCGGACAGCTGGCGACGCTCCTATGGTTCGTCAAGCAGTTGCGGCCCCGTTTTCGAGGAGGCGGTAGAGGTCGCGGGCGACGTAGCGGGTTAGGCAGCGTTTGATCTCTCGGCTGGTCTTGCCTTCGGCGGTGCGGCGGGCGACGTAGTCGCGGGTGGCTGGCTGGTACTGGATCCGGATCTGGACCACGGTGTGCAGTGCTCGGTTGAGCTGGCGGTCGCCGTAGCGGTTGAGCCGATACCGGGTGGTGACCTGGCCGCTGTTGGCCGGGATGGGTGCCACGCCGGCGAGCATCGCGAACGCGGCCTCGGAGTGGATGCGGCCGGGGTGGGACCAGGCGCACAACACCGTCGCGGCCACGATCGGACCGACACCGAACTCCTCGAGCAGGTCGGGGCGCCAGCCACGGATGATGGTCACGATCGCCTTCTGGTGTTCGCGCGCTTCCTTCAACATCGCGTGCGCGCGACGAGCCAACGACCGCAGTGCCACCACGGTGCTGGTCGTCTCGATGTCCCAGGACGAGTGCACTCGCAGGTTCGCGGCGGTGTTGAGCATCGCGGCGAGCTTCTGACCGCGGAACCGGGCTCGGATGGGTTCGGGTGCGGCGATCACCAGGCTGAAGACCTGCAGCTGGGCCTCGGTGGAGGCATTGATCGCGGAGCGGCGAGCAGCCAAGAGCACTGACAGTGCTTGGCGTTCGCCCCCGCTGCGGGGAGTTCCCAACCGCGGTCGAGCCATCGCTTCACGCGCGGCTCGGATCGCATCGAGCGGATCGGACTTCGCGCCGTTGCGGCGCGCGGCCCGCTTCGGGCGGTCCAACTCGATGACGATCTCCGAGCATCTCCAGCAGGTGACGGCTCAGGCCGGCGCCGTGGCCGCCGGTCCCCTCGATCGCCCAGGCCCGCAACGTCGCGTGGTTGTTGGCGAACTCCACCAGCTCGGCATAGCCCTCGGCTGTCGCCTCGACGGTGATCTCGTCGAGGACACCACCGGTCGCGGTGTCGAGGACCGCCGCGGAGTGGGTGTGGACGTGGGTGTCGACGCCGATGACGACATCGACCACCTCGCGCAGATCGGTCAGACTGTTCATGCGTTCTCTCCTTCGCCGGACGGGACGTGGTTCCGGTCCGGGACGGAGGCTCGGCAGGACTGTGATGAGACACGCCCGGCGCCGCTAACGCCAGGTGGTCAAGCTCCTGATCAGGCCAGCTCCTCCAACCGGGCCGGGGCCGGCAACCACGAGCGGACAAGTCGCAGCAAGGCACGAAGCCAGTCACTCCGGGGGTCACACCCGCGGTCACCAACCCACAGCCCAGCACCATCAGGCTGCGTATGGCGATCCTCACAGTCATTCC
>CAVRMH010000037.1:0-469235 GCA_963721775.1 uncultured Actinomycetota bacterium
TGACCCGACCTGACCGGCACCATCCTTCCGGGTGACCATTCGGTGACCCATCAGACTCAGGGGTGGTGCCGAACGCGATCACGAGGCAGAGTGCTGGGGGTGAGGCGTTTTCTTGGGTGCATGGCCTCCCTCCTGTGCGGCGTCGTCCTGCTGTCGACCGCCGGGACGGATCGGGTCGCAACGGGGGTGCTGGCGGATCGGACGACCACCGGCACGTTGCCTCCCGCATCCGTGACGGAGCCCGAGCTGCGTCCTCCGGTCACCGCCCTGGCCCGGGCGGGTGCCTCCACGACCCGCGTCGAGGCCGCCGCGCACGCCTCGGGGGCCGAGGCGCCGGTGATGGCCGACGTGCTCCTGGCCGCCTACCAGCTGGCCGCCTCCGTGGCCCCGGCCGGCTGTCACCTCCCGGTCACCCTGCTCGCCGCGATCGGCCAGGTCGAGTCCGGCAACCTGCGCGGCCGCCGGCTCGACGCCGGGAAGCGGGTGACCCCGCGGCTGCTCGGCCCGGTGCTGGACGGCAAGCACTTCTCCGCCATCCGCGACACCGACGGCGGGCTCCTCGACGGCAACAAGCGCTGGGACCGCGCCCTCGGGCCGCTCCAGTTCATCCCGAGCACCTGGGCCCGCTTCTCCGTCGACCTCGACGGCGACGGCGTCACCGACCCGCAGGACGTCGAGGACGCCGCCGGCTCGGCTGCGCTCTACCTGTGCTGGGGCGACCGCGACCTCGCCCAGCCGGCCGACATGCACGCGGCGATCCTGTCCTACAACCACTCCAGCACCTACCTCGCCGCAGTGCTGGCCTGGAAGGCGGCGTACGACGAGGCCGGGCTGACCGCCTCGCTCCCGATGGACCCGACGATGGCGCTCGAGGTGCGCATCCCCACGCGGATCGTGATGCCGACCCGCGGCGCCGGCCCGGTGGGCACTGCGGCCGGCGGCGGCCACGGCAAGCACGGCACCACCGGCACCCGGGCCGGGATCACCGCGTCCACGCCGGGCGACCCGACCGTGACGCCGGAGGGCCCGGCCGGCTCCGGCACGACGTCGCCCTTGCCGGGCAAGCCGGCCCCGGACAAGCCTCCGGCCTGCACCCCGGCGCCGTCGCCGACGGTGACCACCACGCCCACGGAGTCGCCGGCCCCGTCCAGCACCACCTCGCCGGCACCGACACCCGAGCCGACTCCGTCCACGAGCAGCGACCCGTCCGCCGTACCCTCCGACCCGGGTCCGCCGACGTGCCCGGCCGAGGACCCCGCGAGCCCCGGTGCTCCCGGCTCCGGGACGGGAACGACCCCGTCGACCGAGCCGACCCCGGCCCCGGCGCCCTGATCGGCGCAGGTCCTGCGGCGTTTCGTGCACTGCTGCTGGTCGGCGGGCCCGTTGCCGACAGGACCGCACGAAACGCCGTACGGCGGTGGTGTGGTGCCCCAGGCAGGAGTCGAACCTGCGACCTTTCGCTTAGGAGGCGGCTGCTCTATCCGCTGAGCTACTGGGGCCGGTGGCCCGGAACACCTGCCCGACGATCGGTCGGGCCGACCTCCGCCTGGTGCGCGGAGGGTTCCGGTCCGCGGCAAGTATGCCTTGGCCGCATCCCGGCCGGCAGCACGCCCACGACAAGGCCGTCGCAGGCGAGTAGCGTTGATGTGTTCACCTGCTGCACCCCATGACGCCCGGGGTCCGCGGTCGCGTGGCTCTCGGGACGCCGCCGACCGCCGCAGCGCGCTCACTGCCCTACCCGCTGCCGTGGTCGCCCACCGAGTCGAGCGACGGGCCCCGCCCGCCGCCTCTCGAGGAGGCTTCGATGCGGAACACGATCACGACGGCGGCGGGGCTCATGGCCCTGGGCGCCCTGCTCGCTGCGGCTCCCGGTGCCGCAGCACCCGACCCCACCGGTCCGAGCAGCTCGGACGGCCCCTACCTCGTGCGGACCTCACCCGGGGTCGTGACCACCTCGGTGCTCACGGTCGGTGACGCCGCTGCCAACGGCTACCGCCTGGTCGGGAAGCCCGACGGGCTCGGTGCGTTCGACAACGGGGACGGCACGTTCACCCTGCTGGTGAACCACGAGGTCCACTTCGACCAGGGCGTCGTCCGCGCCCACGGCTTCAACGGGGCGTTCGTGTCCCGGTGGACGATCGACGCAGAGACGCTCGAGGTGCTGTCCGGGGCGGACCTGGACCAGCAGGTGCTGGCTCCGGCCGGTGGGAGACTGGGTGCCGATCACGTCCGCGATGAGCGGGCTGTGCTCGGCCGACCTGCCGCCGGCGGGCGCGTTCCACGACGCGGAGACCGGCGCCGGGACGACCGCCCGCCTGCTCCTCGACGGTGAGGAGAGCGGACTCGGCAGGGCCTTCGCCCACGTCGTCGACGGCCCGGACGCCGGCACGGCGTACCGGTTGAGCGCGCTCGGTCGTGCCAACTGGGAGAACCAGGTGACCATGCCCGGCACCGGGATCGCCACGGTCGTCGTCGGCACCGACGACGACGACAGCGGCCAGGTCTACGTGTACGTGGGGCGCAAGCGGACCACGGGCAACGACGTCGAGCGGGCAGGACTGGTCGGCGGCCGGTTGTACGGCGTGCGGCATCGAGGGTGTGCCGGACGAGTCCGACGAGACGACCGTGCCCGAAGGCGGCGCGGTGTTCACGCTGGTGCCGATTCCCGGTGCCGCCGGGATGACCGAGGGCGAGCTCGAGACGGCCGGCGACGCACTCGGCCTGTCGAAGCTGGCCCGACCCGAGGACTCGGCCTGGGACACCGTGACGCCGGGCAGCCTGTACGTCGCGACGACCGCCGGGTTCGCCGACATCTCCCGCCTGTGGCACCTGACGGTTCACCGATCCCGCCGACGTGACCGCGGGTGGGACGGCCGACATCGAGATCGCGGGCCGGCCTACGACCCGCTGGCCCCCGCCGGCCCCCGGGACCTCGACAACCTCACCGTGAACGCGCGGGGTCAGGTGCTCCTGCAGGAGGACACGGGCAACCACGCCTACCTCGCCGGGGATCTACCAGTACGACCCCCGCACCGGCGGCCTGCTGCGCATCGCGACCCACGACCCCGCGCGCTTCCAGGACGAGGAGTCGCCGGACTTCCTGACCACCGCCGAGGAGTCCTCGGGCATCATCCCGGCCCCGTTCCTCGGCGCCGGGAAGTACCTCCTGACCTCGCAGGCGCACTACGCGACCGGTGACGAGGAGACGCTCGAGGGTGGGCAGCTGCTGGTGATGCAGGTGCCGCCCGGCAGGCCGGTGGGCTGACCGGTCACGACGTACGCCGTCCCCATCGCCCGACCGCGACGTACCCGAGAGACGCCGCGGGGTCCGGGCCGGGGACGGGGATCAGGGAGCGGTGCGGAGGGCCGAGACGCGCGGGCTGACCGAGGTGGTCCGGCCGACCGGGGAGGTGCGCACGCAGCCGAGCTTGGCGCCGCGGGCCTCGAGGCCGTGCAGGTCACCGCGGCCGAAGGCGGCCTTCGAGCGGGTGAGGTAGGCGTACATCATCTGCTCGCTGCTGCCGCTGTGCGAGAGGCCCATGGTGTGCCCGATCTCGTGCAGCAGGGTGTCGCCGCGCGTCAGGCCGGTGCCGAAGCCGGCGGCCATCTTCTGCCGGGAGTCGATGACGACCATGCCCTTGACGATCAGGCCGGTGCGGGTGCCGTCGCCGTTGTAGTAGCCGGAGCGGGACATCGCGGCGCCGACGCCGGCCGCGCCGGGGTACATCGCCAGCAGGGAGGACTGGCTCGGCCTGCGCCCAGGCCACCACGATCTGGGTGTCGGAGGGGTACCAGCTGTTGCCGCCGTTGGAGGGGTAGCGCGACGTACGGCCGCGGTAGACGAACCGGTAGCCGGTCGCCTGCGCCATCCGGCTGAAGGCGGCCTTGGTGTCGGCGAGCGCGCCCCGAGTGGCCTGCGTGAGGTTCACCCGGTAGCCGATCACGGTGCACGGGTCCCAGCGGGTGACGCTGTCGAAGCTGTAGCGGAACTGCGAGCGGGTGCCGCGCGGGACGTACGTCGGGGAGACCGTGGTCTGCCACGACGTGCTGGACGCGGTGTCGCTGGTGACGCGGTAGGTGCGGGTGCCCAGCCACCAGGTGGGGACCTTCAGGCGGTAGGAGCCGGCGTCGTCGACGGTGCTCGAGGTCACCGCCCGCCAGCCACCCAGCACGTGCTGCTCCAGCGAGACCCGGGTCGCGTCGGCGCCGGCGCTCCCGGTGACGTAGCGGTCGGCGCCGCGGGTCAGCGACGTCGAGGGCCAGGCCGCCGTGGTCTCGCTCGCCACGCTCTGGGCGGGGGAGCCCTGCGGCAGCAGCAACGCCGCGGCGGCCAGCACGAGGGCGGCGCCGCGGAGCGGCCAGTGGAGCGCGGTCATATGGGAAGTGTATGTTTCTGATTACTCCCGTGGAGGGGTTTTGTTACCGATTTGTGGACCACCCGTCCCGGCGCGCCTCCCGCGGGCGCTCGACATACCCTGCGTACGCCGCCGATCTGACAGTGCTTGGCCCGATCGCGTAACCTGCTCCGGACACCACACCACCCGTGTGGTACTGCCCTGCCCGCCCACCCGAGCGAGTTTTCTTACGTGAGTGACGACGCATCGACCGGCCGCCATCGTGGCGACGCCGAGAAGAAGCATCAGGTCCTGCGTGCCGCCGGGTACCTCGTGCTGACCCTGGCCATCGTGACCGGCCTGTTCTCGGTGTACTCCTACCGCCACTGGAACGAGAACCTCACCATCCTCGACGTCACCTCGCAGCTCGGTGACGACCGCCCCGACAAGGTGACGCACGGGGCCCGCAGGAGCCGATCAACGTCCTGGTCATGGGCTCGGACAGCCGCGACGGCGAGGGCAACAACATCGACGGGCTCAAGGGCGGCGGCCAGCGCTCGGACACCACGCTCCTGTTCCACCTCTCCGCGGACCGCAAGCAGGCGTACGGCGTGAGCCTGCCGCGCGACGCGATGGTCCAGCGTCCGACCTGCTACACCAAGGACAAGAAGGAGATCCCCGGCGGCTTCGACATGTGGAACGCCGCGTTCTCCCTCGGTGGCCCGGCGTGCACGATCCGCCAGTTCGAGCAGCTGACGAAGATCAAGATCGACCACTTCGTGGTGCTCGACTTCAACGGCTTCAAGGACATGGTCGACGCGATCGACGGCGTCAAGGTGTGCATCCCCGAGGACGTCGACGACCCGGTCGGCAACATCCACCTCAAGGCCGGCACCCGCACCGTGCAGGGCCAGGAGGCGCTCAACTACGTGCGCGTCCGCCACAACATCTCCAACAACGGTGACATCGGCCGGATGAAGCGCCAGCAGGCGTTCATCGCGGCGATGGCCAACAAGGTGATGTCGGCCGGCACGCTGAGCCGTCCCGACCGCCTCTTCGGCTTCGTCAACGCGGCGACCAGCTCGCTGACCCTGGACCCGGGCCTGAAGACGATCAAGAAGATCGTGAACCTGGCCAGCCAGTTCCAGGACATCGGCCTCAAGCAGGTCAAGTTCATCACCGTGCCGTTCGACTCCTACGAGCCCGACCCCAACCGCCTGGTCTGGGACCCGCAGGCCGACGAGCTGTGGAAGAAGGTCCGCAACGACAAGCCGCTGAGCAAGCGGCTCAGCTCCGAGGTCATCACCGCGGCGCAGACCCCGGGCTCCACCACGAAGTCGACCGGCACCCCGACCGGGGGCGCCACGCAGCCGCCGACCGAGAAGAACGCCGAGACGGCCGCCGCGAACGGCCTCTGCGCCTGAGCCCGGCCATGCCCGACGAGCACCACACCGGACGAGGCTCCCGAGGCCGGCGCCGACCGAGGGCGCCGAGCGCCGGCCGAGACCGCCTGGGAGCGCCGCCGCCGGCTCGCGGCCGTCTTCGGCGACGTACTCCCCGAGGGCACCCGCGACGACCGGGACGACTCCGGTGGCGACGAGGCCCGCGGCGAGGAGTGGCTGCGCCGCCAGGTGCCGCCGCACCACGGCTGACCCACCCGGTCCGACGCGAGGAGCCCGACGTACGACGAGGCCCGCCCCGCAGGGACGGGCCTCGTGTGTGCGGAGCGGCGGGTCAGCTCAGCGGGCGGGCCGCCAGCTGGTCGCGGATCTGCTCGAGGATCAGGACCTCGTCGGTCTTGGTGGCCGGCGGGTCCTCCTTCTGGAAGTGCGCCATCGCCTTGTTGTACGGCGTGACCACGAAGAAGTAGACGACTGCGCCGACGATCAGGAACGAGATCAGCGCGTTGAGGAAGATGCCCACGTTGACCTCGGCCAGGGTGACGTCCCTGAAGTCCGGCTGACCGCCGACCTTGCCGATGAAGCCCATGAGGACGCCCGTGAACGCGGTGACCACCGCGGCGAAGGCGGTCGCCATGATGAAGGCCACCGCCAGCTCGACCAGGTTGCCCTTGAGGATGAACTCCTTGAATCCCTGCATGTGCGCTCCTCTCTCGACCGCGGGCCGTGACCGGCGCGCCCGAGTCCCGGTGGGTGATGGCCCCACGCTAGCGGGCGATCACCACGAGCAGACAGCCCCGCACGGCCGCCGCGGACACCGGCCCGGCCAGGGCCGGACGACGGTGCCGAGCACCACCAGGGCGCCGCTGCTGGCGACCGGGCCGGCGGCGGTCGCGGGCGAGCGGGGCAGGGCGAGGACGGGCACGTCGGTGGCCAGCGTGCTCGCCGCCGAGCCGTCGGTCTCGGTGACCAGCAGGTCGACCCGGTCGCCGACCCGCAGCAGCGCGACGGTGCCGGGGTCGGGGATCCGCACCGGCACCGCGACCAGTCCGGGGTAGCCGCGCAGCAGCGAGGGGGCGACCAGGCGTACGTCGGTGACCGGCTCGCCGCGACGGAGCGGGGCGGCCAGGGTGCGGCCCACCGCGGCGGACCGGGCGGCGCGCCGTCCGGGGCCGAGTCGGGCCGGAACTCGGTGACCACGAGGTCGGCCGTCGGTGAGCAGCGTGCCGGCCGGCAGGTCGCGGGCCGCGGTCAGCACGGCCACCGTGCGCGGAGGCGGCGGCGCGGCCGCCTGGAGCCCCGCGAGGACCGCGCCGGCGACGCACAGGGCGCTGAGCAGCCGACGGTGGCCGAGCACGCGGCGGCGTACCCGGCGACGGAGCAGGGCGAGGCGCGAGGGACCCGGCGGGGCGGCGACGAACGGCATGGCGTCGAGGCTAGGCGCGTCGCGCGGGTCGGCCCGGCAGCGTTCTCCACAGGGCCGGTCCGGCCGCGGAGTGCGGCCCTCTCGCGCGGTGACGTATCCTTGGCAGTCGGCCGTCCCGAGTGCCAGACCCGGGCGACGGCCGCCCCGAGACCAGTTCCAGCGGAGGTTTCCCAGTCGTGCCGACCTACCAGTACGCCTGCACCGAGTGCGGGCACGCGTTCGAGCAGGTGCAGAGCTTCAGCGACGACGCGCTGACCGTGTGCCCGGTGTGCTCGGGTCGGCTCCGCAAGGTCTTCAACGCCGTCGGCGTGGTCTTCAAGGGCTCCGGGTTCTACCGCACCGACTCCCGGGCGGGGAGCTCGGCCAGCGTCCCGGCCGGCGCGCGGTGACAAGGGCGGGACAAGGGCGGCGACAAGGGCGGCGACAAGGCGGCGACTCGCGACGGCTCCGACGGCTCCTCCTCGACCTCGACCACCGCGTCCTCGACGTCCTCGAGCGGCAGCGGCTCGTCGTCCTCGGCGGGCACCTCCTCCAGCACCTCGGCCTCCTGACCGACGCCCACGGGGCGCCGGGCACAATGGCCCGCGTGCCGGATCTCAAGCGCAGCTGGACCGCCTTCCGCCGCTGGCCCTGGGCGGCCCGGTGGGCGTCGTACGCGACGGTCGGGCTGGTCCTCCTGCTCATCGCCTCGGCGATCACCGGCGTGGTGCTGGTCCGGCGCTCGTTCCCGCAGACGACCGGTGAGATCGAGCTGCCCGGCCTCGACGCCAAGGTCACGCGTGGTCCGCGACGACCACGGCATCCCGCAGATCTACGCCGACACCACGGCGGACCTGATGCGCGCCCAGGGCTACGTGCACGCCCAGGACCGCTTCTTCGAGATGGACGTACGCCGCCACGTCACGGCCGGACGACTGTCGGAGATGTTCGGCGACAGCGGCCTCGAGACCGACAAGTTCGTGCGCACGATGGGCTGGCGGCGGGTCGCCGAGCAGGAGCTGCGCGCTGCTCGCGCCCGACACCCGCAGCGCGCTGGAGGCCTACAGCCGAGGGCGTGAACGCCTACCTGAAGGACCGTCCGCTCTCGAAGATCTCGCTGGAGTACACCGTGCTGTCCGCGGGCGGACTCGACTACACGCCCGAGGAGTGGAGCCCGGTCGACTCGCTGGCCTGGCTCAAGGCGATGGCCTGGGACCTGCGCGGCAACATGGAGGACGAGATCGGCCGGGTGCTGGCCGGGGTCAACCACACCCCGGAGCAGGTGGCCGAGCTCTACCCGGCGTACCCCTACAGCGAGCACCAGCCGATCGTCCGGCAGGGCGCGGTCGTCGACGGCCGCTACGAGTCGCAGGCCACCCGGCCGGGCACCCGCAACCCCGCGCGGCCGCCGTACACCGCCGGCCAGGTCGACGCGCTCGAGGGCCTGCAGCGCGGGCTGGAGGCGATGCCCGAGATGCTCGGCCACGGTTCCGGGCTCGGCAGCAACAGCTGGGTCGTCGACGGCGAGCACTCCGCGACCGGCAAGCCGCTGCTGGCGAACGACCCGCACCTCGGCACCAGCCTGCCCGGCATCTGGTACCAGGTCGGGCTGCACTGCCGCACCGTCTCCGCGGAGTGTCCCGTACGACGTCGCCGGCTTCAGCTTCTCGGGCGTCCCGGGCGTGGTGATCGGCCACAACCAGCGGATCGCGTGGGGCTTCACCAACCTCGGCCCGGACGTCAGCGACCTCTACCTCGAGAAGATCGACGGCGACCGCTGGCTGTACGACGGCAGGTACCGCCGACTGAACGTGCGGACCGAGACGATCAAGGTCGCACGGCGGCAAGGACTTCGACCTGCAGATCCGCGAGACGAGGCACGGGCCGCTGCTCTCCGACGTGTCGCGGGAGCTGAGCACGGTCGGGGCGAACGCCGACGCGCCGCGCGGCCCGGACCGCGGGAACGGCTTCTCGGTGGCGCTGCAGTGGACCGCGCTGACCCCGTCCAACACCGCCGACGCCATCCTCGAGCTCAACCGCGCCCAGGACTGGGACCAGTTCCGGGCCGCGGCCGCGGACTTCGCCGTACCCGCCCAGAACCTCGTGTACGCCGACGTCGACGGCCACATCGGCTACCAGGCGCCGGGGCGGATCCCGATCCGCAAGTCGGGCAACGACGGGCTGCTCCCGTCGGCCGGGCTGGCGGCCGGAGAACGACTGGAGCGGCACCTACGTGCCCTACGACGCACTGCCCAGCGTGCTCGACCCCGACGAGGGCTTCGTGGTCACCGCGAACCAGGCCGTCGTCGGGCCGTCGTACCCCTATCACCTGACCGACGACTGGGACTACGGCTTCCGGTCGCAGCGGATCCGGTCGCTGCTGCTCGCCGAGGGCGACCTCTCGCTCGACGAGATGGCCGGCATGCAGCTCGACGACTACAACGCGATGGCGCCGGTGCTGGTGCCCCACCTGCTCGACGTGAAGCTGCCGCGGGGCTACTTCCGCGGCGGGCAGAAGGTGCTCGAGGACTGGGACTTCCACCAGGGCGCGAAGTCCGCGGCCGCGGCGTACTACAACGCGGTCTGGAGCAACCTGCTGCGGCTCACCTTCCACGACGAGATGCGCGAGTCGCAGTGGCCCGACGGCGACAGCCGCTGGTTCATGGTGGTGAGCCGGCTGCTGCGCCAGCCCGCCAACGCGTTCTGGGACGACCGGCACACCGACACCGTCGAGACCCGCGACGACATCCTCGCCCAGGCACTGCGGGACGCGCGCGACGAGATGACCCGGCGGCAGGCCCGGCGTCCCTCGGAGTGGGAGTGGGGCCGGCTGCACCGGATGGACCTGCACAGCCAGACCCTCGGCGAGTCCGGCATCGGCCCGGTCGAGTGGCTGTTCAACCGCGACGGCTGGAAGGTCTCCGGCGGCGGCTCGATCGTCGACGCGACCTCGTGGGACGCCGCCGACGGCTACGGCGTGACCTCGGCGCCGTCGATGCGGATGGTGGTCTCGCTGGGCGACTTCGACGACTCGCGGTGGATCAACCTCTCCGGCGCCTCGGGCCACGCCTTCCACCCGCACTTCACCGACCAGACCGACCTGTACGTCGACGGCCAGACGCTGCGCTGGTCCTTCACCGAGCAGGCCGTCAAGGCCCACGGCGAGGACACGCTGACCCTCACCCCCGCCCCCACCGACTGACGGCCTTCATTCGGGATAGTCCGTGAGGAAATGGCTCGGAATCGCGCGATTTCCGAGCCAGAACCTCGCGGACTATCGGAAGCGATGGATGCCGGAGGGGGTGGCGGCGGCGCGGACGGCGAGGTCGTGCCGCTCGTGCGGGACGCCGGCGACCAGCTCGTCGTCGTACAGCAGGATGCACGTGAACGTGCCGACCGGGACCCGCGCCAGGGCCCGGTCGTAGGACCCGCCGCCGCGGCCCATCCGGGTGCCGTCGACCGCGACCGCGAGGCCGGGCACCAGCACCACGTCGGCGCCGGCCACCGCGTCCACGCCCAGGCGCCGGCCGACCGGTTCGAGCAGCCCCCGGCCCGCGCTGACCAGGTCGCCCGGCCCGGTGTGCAGCGCCCAGTCGAGGTCGTTGTCGGGCTGCAGCAGCGGCAGGATCACCCGCTTGCCCGCGTCGTCGAGCGCGTCGAGCAGCGCGCCGGTGCCGGGCTCGGTGCCCATCGAGACGTACGCCGCCACGGTGGCCGCCCGGCGTACCTCCGGGGTGGCGAGCAGGTGCCCCGCGATGGCCCGGGCCGCCTCGCCGACCTCGAGCAGCGAGCGTCGTCGCCGGGCGGCCAGCAGCTGGTCACGCAGCGCGGTCTTGGCGGCCAGCACGGGCGAGGTCATGCCTCACAGGCTAGGCCGTGGGGCCAGCCGGTGGTCCCGTTCGGCATCCGCGCGGAAGCGCCCTACGATCGGAGTATGGGCAGTGATGCGTTGAACCGGGCCCGGGACAAGATGGCCGCCGCGGGAGTCGATCCCGTCGCCATCGACGTCTTCGCCCACTACTTCCGACTCCTCGAGCACGGCGAGACCGGGATGATCCCCGAGTCGTCGATCGAGCCACTCGACATGGAGGCGCTCGCCGACGTCGAGGTCGCCGACGACGTCGCCGCCGACGCGATCGCCAGCACGGTGGTCATCAAGCTGAACGGCGGCCTCGGCACGTCGATGGGCATGGACCGCGCCAAGTCGCTGCTGTGCGTACGCCGCGGGCTGAGCTTCCTCGACATCATCGCCCGCCAGGTGCTCTTCCTCCGCGAGAAGTACGACGCCCGGCTGCCGCTGATCTTCATGAACAGCTTCCGCACCTCGGCCGACACCATGGCCGCCCTCGCGAGGTACGACGACCTCGCCGTCGACGGACTGCCGCTGGAGTTCCTGCAGAACAAGGAGCCCAAGCTGCTGGCCAAGGACCTCGCCCCGGCGAGCTGGCCGAAGGACCCCGACCTCGAGTGGTGCCCGCCCGGCCACGGCGACATCTACACCGCGCTGCTCGGCACCGGCCTGCTCGACCGGCTGATCGAGGCCGGCTACACCCGGGCCTTCGTCTCCAACTCCGACAACCTCGGCGCGGTGCCGGACGCCCGCGTCGCCGGCTGGTTCGCCGCCAGCGGTGCGCCGTTCGCGATCGAGGCCACCCGGCGTACCCCCTCCGACCGCAAGGGCGGCCACTTCGCCCGCCGCAAGAGCGACGGCCGGATCATCCTGCGCGAGTCGGCGCAGACCCTCGACGCGGACAAGAAGTCGCTCGCCGACCTCGACCGGCACCGGTACACGAGCACCAACAACCTGTGGTTCGACCTGGTCGCGATGCGCGACACGCTGCGGGCCCGCCAGGGCGTGCTCGGCCTGCCGCTGATCCGCAACACCAAGCACCTCGACCCGGGCGACCCGTCCACGCCGAAGGTGATCCAGATCGAGACCGCGATGGGGGCGGCGATCGAGGTGTTCGAGGACGCCCGCACCATCGCCGTCGGCCGCGACCGGTTCGTGCCGGTGAAGACGACCGACGACCTGCTGGTGCTGCGCTCGGACATCTACGACATCGGCAAGGACTTCGTGCTCGACCACGACGGCGACGGCCTGCCGTACGTCGCGCTCGACCCGGAGTTCTACAAGTTCGTCAGCGACTTCGACAAGCGGTTCCCCGAGGGAGCGCCGTCGCTGCGCGGCGCCTCGAAGTTCACCGTCGAGGGGGACTGGACGTTCGGCCGCGGTGTGAAGGTCGAGGGCGAGGTCAGCCTCGACCGACCCAAGTCCGCCCAGCGGGTCGCCGCCGGAACGGTGCTGGGTGCCGATGCCTGAGGCCACCACGAGCGAGCCGATCCCGGTCGCCGAGCACGTCGCGCGCGTCCTCGACGCGGTCGTCCCGCTGCCCGCGTTCGAGACCCCGCTGATGGACGCCCAGGGGCTGCCCGCCGCCGAGGACGTCACCGCGCCGATGCCGCTGCCGCAGTTCGACAACTCCGCGATGGACGGGTACGCCGTCGTCTTCAAGGACGTCGCCGACGCCCGCGCCGACCGGCCGGTCCACCTGCCGGTGGTCGGCGAGATCGGGGCCGGCCAGGCGACGCTGCTGGCGATGTCGCCCGGCACCGCGGTCAAGATCATGACCGGGGCCCCGGTCCCGCAGGGCTGCACCGCGGTCGTGCCGTACGAATGGACCGACCGCGGCGTCGCCCAGGTGCAGATCAGCCAGGCCCCGACCGAGGGACAGCACATCCGGCACGCGGGCGAGGACGTGCGGGAGGGCGACGTACTCGTCTCCGAGGGCACCGTCCTCGGCCCCCGCCACATCGGACTGCTCGCGGCCTCCGGCCGGGCCAGTGTCAGGGCCCGCCCGCGCCCGCGCGTGGTGGTGATGTCGACCGGCACCGAGCTGCGCGAGCCGGGGATGGCGCTGGCCCACGACTCGATCTACGACGCCAACTCCTACATGCTCGCCGCCGCGGTGCGCGACGCCGGCGGCATCGCCTACCGCGTGGGCGCCGTCGCCGACGACACCCGCGGCTTCACCGAGGCACTGACCGACCAGCTGGTCCGCGCCGACATCGTGGTGACCAGCGGTGGCGTCAGCCAGGGCGACTACGACGTGGTCAAGGAGGCGCTGTCCGGGCTGGGCACCGTGTGGTTCGGCGGCGTCGCGATGCAGCCCGGCAAGCCGCAGGGGTTCGGCGTCGTCGGGGAGGACGAGACGCTGATCTTCACCCTGCCCGGCAACCCGGTCTCGGCGTACGTCTCCTTCCAGGCCTTCGTCCTCCCGGCGCTGCGCAAGATGCAGGGGCGCCGGCCCTTCGAGCGGCCCACCCGCACCGCCCGGATCACCCACGGCATCTCCTCGATCCCCGGTCGCCAGCAGATGGTCCGCGGGTCGTACGACGCGTCCGTGGTCACCCCGGTGGGCGGGCACGGGTCGCACCTGATCGGTGACCTGGCCGACGCCAACTGCCTGATCGTGGTGCCCGCCGAGACCGAGTCGCTGGCGCCGGGCGACAGCCGTCCAGGTGCTCCTGCTGGACCAGGACTTCTGATGCGAGGGGACTTCTGATGGACCGGCTCACCCACGTCGACGAGTCGGGCGCGGCCCGGATGGTCGACGTGTCCGGCAAGGACGTCACCGCCCGCGAGGCGACCGCGTCCGGTCGGGTGCTGGTCTCCGAGGCGGTCGTCGCGCTCCTGCGCGGCGAGGGCGTGCCCAAGGGCGACGCGCTCGCGGTCGCCCGGCTGGCCGGGATCATGGGCGCCAAGCAGACGCCGGCTCTGATCCCGCTGTGCCACCCGCTCGCGATCTCCGGTGTCACCGTCGACCTCGCGGTCGCCGACGACGCGGTCGAGATCAGCGCCACCGTCCGCACCACCGACCGCACCGGCGTCGAGATGGAGGCGCTCACGGCGGTCACCGTCGCCGCCCTCACGGTGATCGACATGGTCAAGGCCGTCGACAAGGGTGCGGTGATCACCGACGTACGCATCGAGAGGAAGACCGGCGGCAAGTCGGGGGAGTGGACCCGTCCCACCGGAGCCACGCCGTGAAGGCCGTCGTC
Organism: uncultured Actinomycetota bacterium; assembly: GCA_963721775.1. Classification (GTDB taxonomy): domain Bacteria; phylum Actinomycetota; class Actinomycetes; order Propionibacteriales; family Nocardioidaceae; genus Nocardioides. The sequence goes on from CAVRMH010000037.1 coordinate 14,199, forward strand.
GTCGTCGCCTCCAACCGCGCCGCGGCCGGGGTGTACGCCGACACGACCGGCCCGCTGATCGTGGAAGCCTTGCAGGGCTGGGGATTCGAGGTCGACCCGCCCGTCGTCGTACCGGACGGCGACACCGGTCGGCGCGGCCATCGGTGACGCGGTCGCGGCCGGCGCCCGCGTCGTGCTCACCACCGGCGGCACCGGCCTGACGCCGACCGACCGTACGCCGGAGGTCACCCGGCCGCTGCTCGACCGCGAGGTGCCGGGGATCGCCGAGGCGATCCGCGCCTACGGCGTGGCGAAGGGGATCCCCACCGCCGCCCTGTCCCGTGGCCTGGCCGGCGTCGCCGGCAACTGCGTCGTCGTGAACCTGCCCGGCTCCCGCGGCGGCGTCAAGGACGGCCTCGCCGTGCTGGAGCCGCTGCTCGTGCACGCCGCCGAGCAGGTCGTCGGAAGCGACCATTGACCGCGCACTGGCCGGTGACGCTGCGCCACGGCGACGTCACGCTCCGGCCGCTCCAGCTCGGCGACGCCAAGGCCTGGCGCGAGGTCCGGGTCCGCAACGCTGCCTGGCTGAAGCCGTGGGACGCGACCGTCCCGCCGGGAGCGCAGTCCCGCCCTGCGTCGTTCCGTTCGCTGGTCCGCCGCCTCGGCCGGCTGGCCCGTGACGACGCGGCGATGCCGTTCGCCGTGGTGGTGGACGGCACCTTCGTCGGGCAGGTGACGGTCAACAACATCGTGCGCGGGTCGGCGCAGTTCGCCTCGATCGGCTACTGGCTCGACCAGCGGGTCGCCGGCCGCGGGATCATGCCGCTGGCCGTGGCGATGGCGATCGACCACTGCTTCGCGGTGGCCCGGCTGCACCGGATCGAGGTCTGCATCCGGCCGGAGAACACCAACTCGCTGCGGATCGTGGAGAAGCTCGGGATCCGCGAGATCGGCTACGCACCACGGTTCCTGCACATCGACGGTGCCTGGCGCGATCACCGGATCTTCGCGATCACCGCCGAGGAGTGCCCCGGCGGCCTGGTCGCCCGGCTGCAATCACAGCAGTCACACGAGTAGTTCTGCGACACACCTATGGACATCCGCCCCATCCTGCGCTAGTACTCCTAACCTCTGAGGCGTGGACCCGTCCTCAATCATCTTCGTCGCCCTCGCCGTGGCCTGGGCCGTCTACCTCATCCCCAAGGCGCTGCACCACCACGACGAGGTGGCCCGCAGCAGGTCGGTGGACCGGTTCTCCACCACGATGCGGGTCCTCGCCCGGCGCGAGCCCGTGAACAAGCGCGACGCCCGCCTGGTGGTCACGCCGGGGCGACGTACGTCCACCTCCGAGATCTCCGTCAAGCCCACCACCGCACCTGCGCCCACCCCTGCGCAGGTGCGTGCCCGCCGCGAGGCCGTACGCCGCGCGACGCGCCGCCGCCGCAACGTCCTCGGCCTGCTGCTGCTGGCCAACGCGGTCGTGGCGACGCTGGCCTTCCTGCACGTGTTCGGGTGGGTGTGGCAGGCGGTGCCCGCCGGGCTCGTGGTCGTCTGGCTGGTGCTGTGCCGGGTGATGGTGAAGTCCGAGCGTCGCGCCGACGCCCCGGTGGTCCTGACCGCGATCGACCCGGCGGTCGACGACGCCACCGACGACGTGCCGACCGACTACTCGGTCGAGCGCAACGACCAGGGCTTCGACGAGGTCGCCGCCTCCGCCGACACCTCGGTCATGCCGGCCGTCGTCGACGGCACCCTGTGGGACCCGCTGCCGGTGACGCTGCCGACGTACGTCACCAAGCCGGCCGCGGCCCGCCGTACCGTCCGGACCATCGACCTCGGCGAGCCCGGTGCCTGGACCTCGGGCCACACCGAGGAGTCCACCGCGATCGCCCGTGAGGCAGACGCCGCCGCTGCCGTCGCGGCGTCGGCGTCGCGGGAGGCGGACGAGGGTCCGGAGCGCCGGGCGGTCGGTTCCTGAGGGCTGCAGGTTTCACTAGGTACCTAGTGAAACCACCGCTTACCTCGCGAAGCTTCGCGAGGTAAGCGCAAGGAACGCGTGGTCAGTACGCCGGATTTTTGGGCCCGCGAGCCCGGTGGTATCTTTTCGACTCGCGCCTGCACACCGGCGCGATGGGGCTGTGGCGCAGTTGGTAGCGCGTCTCGTTCGCAATGAGAAGGTCAGGGGTTCGAATCCCCTCAGCTCCACCACCACGAAGCGCCCCTCCGGCCAGGGAGGGGCGCTTCGTCGTTCAGCAGCCGACCGGACCGTCGGCGCGGTCGCGCCACGAGTCGCCCTCGTGGGTCCAGTGCTGGGCCGGGTCGACGTCGGGGTGCTCGCTCACCGTGTCCAGCAGGCAGCCGGCCGAGTGCGTGTAGTTGTCGGTGCCGGCCGCGAGCAGCGCTTCCGCACCCTGGTCGTCGGTCATGTCCGGGGGTACGACGAGCAGCCGCAGCGTGGTGCGGTCCGCCGTCCCCAGCAGGATCACGTGGGTGTCGTCGTGCGGGAAGGACCCGACCTTCACGAAACCACGGGCGACCTTGACCTGCCGCGGTGCCGGCTCCCAGTCGGGTGGGGACACGACCGCACGGATGACCCGGCCGCTCGCGGCGGGGAAGTGGTCCACGAGGTCGGCCAGCTCGACGGCGAGGTCGCGGCTGTGCGGCCACCACCCGCCGTCCAGCGTGCCGGTGCCGGCCCGCGCTGGTCATGCGGAGCCGCAGTGGAGGTGTCGGGATGAGTTCGTTCGACGTCGTCATGACGTCCGCCTCTCGATCGGCCCGGCGCCCACGAAGTGGGGACCCGACGGCAGATCTGTTGTCTCGAGCCTACCCCGCTGGCACGGCCCTCTCTCCCGCCCCGGCCCGACGCGTTAGCCCTCCGCGGGCTCCTCTCGCAGGGCTGCTCCCCGCGGCAGGTGCCGCACGCTCGGCACCGCCACCACGGCCACCGCGACCAGCAGCCCCACCACGCTCATCGCGACCAGCGTCGCGTGCACGCCGTACGTCGCCGCGGCCAGGCCGGTGACCAGGTTGCCGAGCGGGATCATCCCGGCGCTGGCGAGGTAGTCGTAGCTCGACACCCGCGACAGGGACCGGTCCGGCACGTGCTCCTGCAGCGAGGTCTCCCACAGCGTGAACATCCCGGTGACGCACACGCCGGCCAGCAGCTCGAGGCCGGCGATGCTCCAGACGGTCAGGCCGCTGCCGATGATCGCGGCCTGGCAGGACGCACCGACCAGCAGCATCGCCGCCACCCGCAGCGCGAAGCGCGGCCGCCAGCGCAGGAACACGAGGTCGCCGATGATGCAGCCGATGCCGAAGCCCGCGGTGATCACCGCCCACGACCGGGCGCCGTCCAGCTCGGTGTCGGAGAGGACCGGGCCGATCACGAACACCGAGGGCAGCACGACGGCGTGGTACGTCGCCATCCCCGCGAGGAACGCGAGCACCCACGGCCGTGAGACGACCTCGGACCAGCCGCCGCGCAGGCCGTCCCAGAAGTGGTCGGTGCCGGTGACCGCCTCGTCGTCGGCCTCGACGACCCGGGGCCGCAGGGGCAGCAGCAGCGCGACGCTCACCGCGAACGTCGCCGCGTCGAACAGCAGCGCACCGCCCGGGCCGCCGGCGAAGGCGACCAGCAGCGCGGCCAGCACCGGGCCGGCCACCGACGCGACCGAGAAGCTCAGCCCGCGCAGTGCGTTGGCCGGCTGCAGGTTCGCCGGCGCCACCGTCGCCGGGAGCAGCCCGGTGAACGCCGGCGCGAAGAACGCGTCCGAGGCGCCGTACGCCGCGGCCACCGCGACGAGGACGCCCACGCTGGCGTGCCCGCTGACCAGCAGCAGCCCGGCGGTCAGCTGGCAGGCCAGCCGGACGAGGTCCGAGACCACGAGGATCCGCTTGCGGTCGTGGCGGTCGGCCCACACCCCGGCCGGCAGCGCCAACACCACGAACGGCAGGAACTGCGCCGCCGAGACCAGGGCCACGTCGCCGACGTCACCGCCGACCCCGAGCACCGCGAACGGCAGCGCCACCATGGTGACCCGGTCGCCGAGGATCGACAGCACCTGGCTGCCGAAGAGCAGGCGGTACTCCGGTTCCTCCCGCAGCACCGCCGGCACCAGTCGATGTGACATCTCCACCTCGGCTCGACGACGACTCGCCGTCATCGTGGCAGGACACCCGGACGGGGCGCACCTGACTTCGGGGCCACCGTCGTCCCGGCCAAGGGGGAGCCGACCGGGACGACGGCGCCGACCTCACTCCGAGGTGAAGAAGGTGACCTCCCTGCGGTCGAACGGGTTGCCGGCCAGGTCCGTCACCCCGAGCTGGTGCTCCGCGTTGAGCTCGACCACGTAGTTCTCGAACGGGTTCAGGTCCGCCGTGGGGTTGAAGACAGCGGTCCGCACCTGTCCCGTCGTACAGCTCGTGGCCCCGCCCCCGGCCGCCTGGCAGGTCCAGGTGCCCGGCAGCACCGGACCGGGCGTCGGGAAGTCGTAGACCCGCAGGGTGGCGCTGTCGGCGGTGATCCCGTTGACGGCCTCGTTGAACTGCAGGGTCACGTCGGAGGCCGGGGCGACCGATGAAGGCCCGGTGACCGTGGGTACGACGTGGTCGCCCGCGGTGACGGTGACCTTCGACGGCCAGCCCTTGCTTGCCAGCGCCGAGGCGGTGTACTCCTTCTGGTTGCCGACGAGGTCGACGACGAACACGCGGGCCGTCCACGCGCCCTGGCTGGAGCGGCAGCGGGCGATGGTGCCGCTCCCCTTCCAGACACCGTTGTTCGCGCTGCCCGACACCCGGCGCATGGCCAGGCTGGTGGCGAACCCGTTGGGCCCGGAGAAGCTCACGGCCACGTAGCTCACCCCGGCGCCGGTGTCCTTGGCCCGCAGGGTGGCGGTCACCGACTTGTTCGACGTACGCACGTCCACCGAGGCCGGCGTCCGCGCGAAGGAGGCGAGCGTCGGCTTCGAGCTGTCGCTACCGCTCACGACGGTGAGGTTGCGCTTGAACCCGGCGGTGCCGAGCTGGGCATAGGTCCAGCTCCGGTAGTTGCCGGCCCGGTCGTTCGTCGACACCGAGTCGACGTGCCAGGTGCCGTTGGTCATCCAGCGCTGGATCGTCATCCTGCCGCGGTACGTCGACGCCGTACCCGCGACCTTGGACAGCACGGCGAAGCCGCGGTGGTTGGTGCTCGGCTCGCTCGCGCTGACGTAGAGCGAGGCGATGCCGGACTGGCCGTCGGTCGCCTTCGCGGTGAAGGTCACCGTCTTCGCCGAGGTCCGGGTGTCGACCGCGCCGGGGGTGAACGTGAAGGCGTTGAGGTTCGGCGCCGTGTCGTCCGGTGTGGCCGTGACGTCCAGGGCGGTCGGGAAGCCGAGGGCGGTCAGCTCGTTGGTGTTCCAGTAGCGGGACTGGCCGGCCTTGTCGGACACGCTGAGGTAGTTCACCTTCCACGCCCCGGAGTGCGTCCACCGCGGGATGGTGGCGTTGCCGACCCAGCTCCCGGCGGTGTTCTTCTTCAGCGTCACGAAGGCCGAGCGCTGGAAGTCGGGGGAGTAGAGGCTGAGGTAGGCGCTGCCGATCCCGCTGGCCGCGCCGGGCCCGCCGGTGTCGGTGGCACCCACGGTGAAGGCCACCGTCTTCGCGCCGGAGGTCACGTCCACCGTGCTCGGCGTGAACGCGAGGCTGGACAGGGTCGGATCTCCGTTGTCGGTGGAGACGCAGGAGCTCACCGGCGCCGCCGCGGGTGCGGCGTCCACGCTGTCGGTGGCGACCAGTCCGACCGTGACCAGGGCCGCGGCGAGACCCGGGGCGCCGATGCGGCGGAGCCGGGCGGGTGAGTGAGAAGTGCGCACGTTCGACCTCCGTGATGGACGGACGAAGGCTTGCCCCCCAGCTGCCCCGTTGGCTTGTCATGGTCCGGGTCGCGGTCCTCGGGCGCCATGACCCGCGCGGAGCATCGCCGCCCCAGTGGCACCCCAGTGCGCCGTCCGGATAGCGGAGCGGCGGCGGGTGGCAGGATGCCCGGATGAGCCAGAATCCCGCCTCACCACCCGTCGGTCTGGTCCGCTCGCTGCACCGTTACCCGGTGAAGTCGCTGACCGGCGAGGACCTCACCGAGGCGTACGCCGAGGCGCGCGGCCTCCGCGCCGACCGGCTCTGGTCGGTGCGCGACCCCGACGGCAAGCTCGGCAGCGGCAAGTCGAGCCGCCGGTTCCGGAAGATGGACGGCCTGCTGCTGCTCACCGCGATGTACGACGGCGACGTGCCGGTGATCGCGTTCCCGGACGGCAGGAGCCTGCGCGGCGACGACCCCGGCATCGACGCGGCGCTCTCGGCGTACGTCGGTCGGCCGGTCGGGCTGGCCCGCGAGCAGGAGGTGTCGCACTTCGACGACGGGCCGGTGCACCTGGTCACGACCTCGGGGCTGCGGGCCGTGGCGGCCGCGCACGGCGCCCCGGTCGACGTACGCCACTTCCGGCCCAACCTCGTGGTCGACACCGGTGAGGAGCCCGGCTTCCCCGAGGACGGCTGGCTCGGGCGGACGCTGGAGGTCGGCGACGCGCTGCTCGAGGTGGTCGCGCCGATGCCGCGCTGCGTCATGGTGACCATGGCGCAGGTGGCGCTGGACGGCGACGCCGGGCTGCTCGGCACCGTCACGGACCGGCACGAGATGGACTTCGGCGTGCTGGCGGAGGTACGCCGACCCGGCCTGCTGCGCGTCGGTGACACGATCCGGACGATCCCGGCCTAGCCCTGCGTTTCGGGACCTTCGCACCTGTCGCAGGCGGGCCCCGGCTTGCTGTGCTGGAGCCATGGGAGCAACCGACGCGGTCGTGGGCATCGACCTCTACTGGCTGCCCGTGGGCGCGGGCGCCTCGGCCCATGTCGTGCGCCCGAGCAGTCGGCTCTTCGAGGCCGTCGCCGCGCGCTGGCAGGGCCGCACCCCCCGCGACCTCTTCCACTCGGCCCTGCGGGTGCGCGTCGGGGACAACACGTGGGTGATCGAGATGACACCGGCCTGGGGTCCGGGTCCGCGGGAGCACGGCACGGTCCGCTCCGGCCCGGTCGGGCTGCGCGGCCTCGGGCGCTCACGCCTGTTCCGCTACGAGGTGCGCTGCTGGCGCAACGGCTCCATCCCCGACCTCGCGGATGCGGTGGACAGCCCGGTCCTGGTGCCGACCGACGCCGAGCGGGTGCGGCGGCTGCTGCTGCTCACGACGACCTTCCCGACCGCCACCTGGGGCCGCGACGAGATGGACGCCGGGGAGATGTGGAACTCCAACTCACTGGTCTCCTGGCTACTGGCGGCGAGTGGCCACGACACCGCCGCCCTGCGGCCACCGCCGGGGGGACGTGCCCCGGGCTGGGACGCCGGCCTCGTGGTGGCCACCCGCACGTTCCGACCGAACGCCGTGTCGGCGTGGTGAGGTCGCCGTGAGCGGCGAGGTCACCGAGATCCGCCTCGAGGAGGTCGGTGAGCACTCCTGGTGGAGGGCCTTGCTCAACCTCGGCAGCTACGGCAGCGCGCTGTTCCGGTTCGTCGCGTGTCCGCCCGGCCCGGTGGAGCACTCCGCATCCGCGCACCGGGCCGTGGGGTCGACATTCCCAGTGCTCCGGGCCCAGGACCTCGACGACCTGCACGAACCGAACGCCTGGCTGGACACCGCCCGCGAGAGCCTCCGGGAGCTCGACCGGGATCTGGTCGACGCCGGATGGCAGCTGAGCCCGGTGCCCGGACCTCACTGGTGGTCGCACACCTACACGCGCTAGATCCAGCGCCGGAACCAGATCCGGTCCAGCCACTCGGACCGGGTGAGCAGCCCGTCGGTCCAGATCGGCCAGAACCACGCGAAGTTCAGCAGCACCAGCACGAGGTAGGACCCGGCGACGATGGTGCCGACCGTGCGCCGCGTGGAGGGTGTCCGGTCGCTGCCGAGGATCGCCCCCAGGGTCAGGGTCAGCGCGATGATGGTGAACGGCAGGATCGCGGACGCGTAGAACAGGAAGATCGGCCGGTCGTCGTTGAGCTGCCAGGGCAGCCACATCGACAGCACACCGACCAGCGCGAAGCCGTAGCGCCAGTCCCGGCGCAGCGCCCACGCGAACACGGCGTACACCAGGGCCAGCGCGCCACCCCACCAGATCGCCGGCGTCCCGATCAGCAGCACCTCGCGCAGGCAGCTGGAGTCGGCCGGCGCGTCGCAGCCCTGCGAGCCGGGCTTGATGTCGTTCTCGACGTTGACACCGACCGGCCGCTGCAGCACCAGCCACCCGCCGGGGTCGGACTGGTAGACGTGCGTCGAGCAGCTCAGGAAGTAGCGGTGGAAGACGTAGACGTCGTGGTGGTAGTACCACAGCGACCGCAGCGACTGGAGGACCTCACCCGGGCCGGAGGCGTCCGGCTCGGTGGCGGTCGGCCACCGCTTCGACTCGTCGTAGCTGATCACCGGATCGCCCTTCTTGCACTCCCCGGTCGCGGAGGCGAAGCGGGTGTACTGCGTCGAGGAGAGGTGCTGCTCGTACTCGTGGGCGTGGATCAGCCAGCCCGTCCAGGTCGCGACGTACACGACGAAGGCGACCAGCACGAGGTGCACGAAGGCGGGTACGCCGTCGAGCAGGGCCGACCGCAGCACCGGCAGGCGTACGCCGATGCTCCGACGCGCGCCGGCGTTCCACAACCAGACCAGGATCCCGAATGCGGCCAGGGCGTACGCCGCCGACCACTTGGTGCCGATCGCCAGCCCGAAGCAGACCCCGGCCAGCGCCAGCCACGGCCGGAACCACAACGTCGGGCCCCACGAGCCGCCCGGCCGGGTGGTCAGCCGGGCCCGGGTCCAGTCCCGGTCGACGACCAGGCAGGCGGCCGCGCAGAGCAGGAAGAACGCCAGGAAGATGTCGAGCAGCGCCAGCCGGGAGAGCACCAGGTGCATGCCGTCGAGGCAGAGCAGCAGCCCCGCGACGCAGCCGAGCATCGTCGAGCCGGTGAGGCGGCGTACCAGCCGGCACATCACCAGCACCATCAGCGAACCGACCACGGCGGCGGCGATCCGCCAGCCGAACGGGTCCATCCCGAACGCCTTCTCGCCGAGCGCGATCATCCACTTGCCGGCCTCGGGGTGGACCACCATCGACGGGTTCTGCTCCCACAGGCCCGAGGTGGTGCGGCCGTCGAGGATCCGGTCGTTCGCGCTCTCGACGTACTCGCGGACGTAGCCGTGGTTGATCATCGACCAGGCGTCCTTGGCGTAGTACGTCTCGTCGAACTCGAACTCCCGCGGCGTGCCGAGCTTCCAGACGCGCAGGAAGAAGGCCAGCAGGGTCACCGCGATCGCGGCGGTCCAGCCGATGATCGGGTCCTCGAGTCGGGCCAGCGGCCGGGCCCGCTCGCGGGCGGTCGGCACCGGCTCACCCGACGCGGTCCGGGAGAGGCCCTCCATCTCACGGGCGTCGGCACCGTCCTCGACGGCCGCGATGTCGTCGTCGACCGGGGGGCCGGGGCGGCTGGCGGGCGTCACGCCGGGAACTCTACGTGCCTGCAATGATCGGTCCGTGCACCCCGAACCCGCCGGCCTGCTCGTGCTCGCCGCCACCCCGATCGGCCGGGTGGGCGACGCCCCACCCCGGCTGGCCGAGGAGCTGGCCGGCGCCGACGTGGTCGCCGCGGAGGACACCCGCCGCCTCAAGCGGCTCTGCACCGACCTCGGCGTGACGATCACCGGCCGGGTGGTGTCCTACTTCGAGGGCAACGAGTCCGCCCGCACCCCGGCCCTGCTCGAAGCGCTGCGTGCGGGGGAGCGGGTGCTGCTGGTCACCGACGCCGGCATGCCCAGCGTCTCCGACCCGGGCTACCGCCTGGTCGCGGCTGCGGTCGCCGAGGACATCACGGTCACCGCCGTCCCCGGGCCGTCCGCGGTGCTCACCGCGCTGGCGGTCTCCGGGCTGCCGGTCGACCGGTTCTGCTTCGAGGGCTTCCTGCCGCGCAAGGCCGGCGAACGGGCACGCCGGCTGGCCGCCGTCGCCGCCGAGCAGCGCACGATGGTCTTCTTCGAGGCCCCGCACCGCACCGAGGCGGCGCTCGCGGCGATGGCCGACGCGTTCGGCGACGACCGTCCGGCGGCGGTCTGCCGGGAGCTGACCAAGACCCACGAGGAGGTACGCCGCGGCGGGCTGCGCGAGCTCGCCGGGTGGGCGGCCGCGGGGGTCCGGGGCGAGGTGACGATCGTCGTCCAGGGTGCCGCCGACACCACGGAGATCGGCGAGGACCCGGCGCTCTGGCGCGACCTCGTGGCCGAGCTCGAGACCGGCGGGATGACCCGCAAGGAGGCGATCCTCGACGTCGCGCGCCGGGCCGGCGTACCCAAGCGCGAGGTCTACGACGCCGTGGTGGGCAACCGGTGACCGGCCCCATCCGCCGCCGGGCGGCGACCGAGGAGAAGACCGGCAGCCGGCGCGACCGCACCCGGCCGCCCGCCCCGGAGCCGCTGCCGCACCCGGTGGCCGACAACCACTGCCACCTCGACATCGCCGACGGCGAGGAGTGGCTCACGACCGAGGACGCCATCGCCGCGGCGGCCGCGGTGGGGGTCACCCGCATCGTCCAGATCGGCTGCGACCTGCCGGGCGCCCGGTGGGCTGTCGAGGCCGCGACGTCGTACGACGCCCTGGTCGCAGGGGTCGCGCTGCACCCCAACGAGGCACCGCGGCTGGCCGAGGCCGGCGAGCTCGACGCCGCGCTGGACGAGATCGAGCGGCTGGCCTCGAGCAGCGACCGGGTGCGTGTCGTCGGCGAGACCGGACTGGACCACTTCCGCACCGGCGAGGAGGGTCGGGCCGCCCAGGTGGCGTCGTTCCGGCGGCACATCGACCTGGCCAAGCGCCTGGACAAGGTGCTGATGATCCACGACCGGGACGCGCACGAGGAGGTCCTCCGGGTCATCGACGAGGAGGGTGCGCCGGACCGTTGGGTGATGCACTGCTTCTCCGGCGACGCCGCCTTCGCGCGGGCCTGCCTCGATCGCGGCGCCCACCTCAGCTTCGCCGGCACGGTGACCTTCAAGAACGCCGCACAGCTGCGCAACGCCTTGCTGGTAACGCCTCTGGACCGGATCCTGGTCGAGACCGATGCGCCGTTCCTGACGCCGACGCCGTTCCGCGGCCGGCCCAACGCCTCCTACCTCGTGCCGCACACGATGCGGGCCATGGCGGAGGTCCGTGGCGACGACCTCGAGGCGCTCTGCGCGGCCGTGGACGCGACCACGACCGCCGTTTTCGGGGCCTGGTGACCGGACTCACGTCGGGCCTCCAAAAGGGCCCCTGACCTGCGCGGACGCTGTTGTCCACCCCCTGTCCGAGGGGTGGGAGGTTGTGCCGAAGATTGTGCGTGTCCGGTTTGTTCCGCCTATGGTCGATGACTTGTTGGCCGGGATCGGGATCGATACCTGCCGGCGCAGCGGTGGCCGCACCCAGGCCGCCACAGCACGATCGCCCCGTCCTGCGGCCCCCCGGCCGCGGTGGGGCTTGCGCTGGCCCCGAGGCCCGGGGAGTACGACGTCTGGAGACCCGTGCGCTATCGCCTCGCACATCTCAGCAAGAAGAAGTCAGTCCTCGTGGTGCTCGTCACCGCAGTCGCGCTGGCCCTGGTCGGGACGACCGTCGGCTACGCGGCCCTGAACAAGGAAGTCACCCTCTCCCTCGACGGGCAGACCCGCACCGTCGACTCGATGGGTGCCACCGTCGGAGACGTCCTGGACAGCCAGGACATCGAGGTCGGCGAGCACGACCGCGTGGTCCCGGGTCTCGACGAGAAGGTCGAGGACGGCACCCGCATCGCCGTCCAGTTCGGACGCCCCTTCAAGGTCGAGGTCGACGGCAAGGCGCGCACCTACTGGGTCACCTCCACCGACGTCGACAGCGCGCTCTCCGAGATCGGCAAGCCGCTTCGTCGGCGCCGACCTGTCGGTCAGCCGTGGCGCGGACATCGACCGTGGGGGTATGAGCCTCACGGTGGTGACGCCCAAGACCCTCACGATCAAGGTCGGCAAGGACAAGCGCCTCCGAAGGAGGTCGCCGGGCTCACCGTGCGCGACGTCCTCGAGAAGCTGAACGTCGACTACGACAAGGACGACGTCGTGAAGCCCGGCCTGAACGCCCGCGTCGGCGAGGGCGACAAGATCACCGTCACCCTGGTCCGCGTCGCCACCAAGCGCGTCGACGGCGAGACCATCGACTTCGACACCGTCGAGCGTCCCGACGACTCCATGGCCAAGGGCGAGACGACCACGATCCGCGAGGGCGTCGCCGGCAAGCGCGACGTCGTCTACAAGCTGGTCTACCGCAACGGCAAGCTCGCCGCGACCAAGGTCGTCACCGCCGACGTGCTCCGCAAGCCGGTCGACGCGATCGTCCGGGTGGGCACCAAGGAGACCGCCACCGCGAACTTCGCCGGCGGCAACACGGTCTGGGACCGCCTCGCGCAGTGCGAGTCCGGCGGCAACTGGGCCATCAACACCGGCAACGGCTACTACGGCGGCCTCCAGTTCAACGTCGGCACCTGGCAGTCGTACGGCGGCACCGGGCTGCCGAGCGAGAACAGCCGCGAGACCCAGATCGCGATCGCGACCAAGGTCCGCAACGCCAGCGGTGGGTACGGCGCGTGGCCGGGTTGTGCCGCGTCGCTGGGCCTGCCCACGCTGATCCGCCGACCTGTCGCAGACTGACGCGACACCGGCGACCCGAATCGGCGAAGCACGACCGGGCGGGTGCCCGCACTAGGCTGGCGCCCATGCCCGAACCGGCCGACACCACCTCCGCCGGGCCGAGACTCCTCGGCCCGGCGGAAGTGCGTTCGCTGGCGGCCGCGATCGACATCCGGCCCACCAAGCAGCGCGGCCAGAACTTCGTCATCGACCCCAACACGGTCCGCCGGATCGTCCGCGAGTCCGGGATCACCGCCGACGACGTCGTGGTCGAGGTCGGGCCCGGCCTGGGCTCGCTGACCCTGGCCCTGCTCGCGGTCGCCCGGCACGTCGTGGCCATCGAGGTCGACCCGGTCCTCGCCGGACTGCTCCCGGACACGATCGCGACGTACGCCCCCGACCAGGCGGCGCGCTGCGACGTCGTCCTCGCCGACGCGATGCGCATCGACGCCGTGCCCGGCCCGCCGCCGACCGCCCTGGTCGCCAACCTGCCCTACAACGTCTCCGTGCCGGTGCTGCTGCACCTGCTGGCCCTGCTGCCGTCCCTGGAGCGCGGGCTGGTGATGGTGCAGTCCGAGGTCGCCGACCGGCTCGCCGCGCCCCCCGGCTCCAAGGTGTACGGCGTCCCGTCGGTCAAGGCCGCCTGGTTCGCCGACGTACGCCGGGCCGGCGCGGTCGGCCGCAACGTGTTCTGGCCGGCGCCCAACGTGGACTCCGGCCTGGTGGCCTGGACCCGCCGCGAGCCGCCGGCGACGACCGCGACCCGCGCGGAGGTGTTCGCGGTCGTCGACGCCGCCTTCGCCCACCGCCGCAAGACGCTGCGCTCGACGCTCAAGGAGATGGCCGGGTCCGCAGCCGCCGCCGAGGCGGCACTGGCGCACGCCGGGGTCGACCCGATGGCGCGCGGCGAGGTGCTCGGGGTCGAGGACTTCGCCCGCATCGCCGAGGGGCTGGCGCTCGGCGCCCCGGCCGAGGAGTCGCACGACGATGCCTGAGCCGACCGCGCCCGGGGTGACCGTCCGCGCCCCGGCCAAGATCAACCTGCACCTGGGCGTGGGCCCGGTCCGTCCGGACGGCTTCCACCCGCTGGCCACGGCGTACCAGGCGATCTCGCTGTTCTCCACCGTCACCGCCACGCCCGCCGAGGACTGGTCGGTGACCTGCACCGCGGCGGTCGGCATCGACGTCGCCGGCGTCCCGCTCGACGACACCAACCTGGCGCTGCGGGCCGCGCGGCTGCTGGCCGCCGAGGCCGGGGTCGACCAGCCGGTGGCCCTGCACATCGACAAGGGCATCCCGGTCGCCGGCGGCCTGGCCGGCGGCTCCGCCGACGGGGCGGCCGCGCTGCTGGCCTGCTCGGTGCTGTGGGACCTGTCGCTGCCGCCCGCGCGGCTGCTCGAGCTGGCCGGCGAGCTCGGCTCGGACGTGCCGTTCGGCCTGGTCGGCGGCTCGGCCTCCGGCCACGGGCGCGGCGAGCTGGTCGAGCCGCTGGAGGACAACGGCCGCTACGACTGGGTGGTGCTGACCTTCCCGACCGGCATGTCCACGCCCGCGGTGTACGCCGACTTCGACGCCCTGCACGCCGGGCGCGACGTACCCGACCCCGAGATCCCGCCGGCCCTGGTCGAGGCCCTCCGTGCCGGCAACGCACGGGCGCTGGCGCAGGCCGTCGGCAACGACCTGCAGGCCGCCTCGCTCCGGCTCCGTCCCCAGCTCTCCGGAGCCGCTGCGCGCCGGCCTCGACGCCTCGGCGTACGCCGCGCTGGTCTCGGGCTCCGGCCCCACCTGCCTGTTCCTGTGCGGCGACCCCGACCACGCCGCGCAGGTCGCGGCCGCGCTGGCGCCGTACGGCCGGGCGCAGGTGTGCCACGGCCCGGTCGCCGGGGCGACCGTGCTGGACGGGGCGTCGTGATGGCGAACCTGATCAACCTCGAGCGGGTCTCCAAGGCGTACGGCGTCCGGCCGCTGCTCAGCGACGTGTCGCTGGGCGTCGCGATGGGCGAGCGGGTCGGGATCGTCGGCCGCAACGGCGACGGCAAGACCACGCTGCTGGAGGTGATGTCCGGGCTCGAGGAGCCCGACACCGGTCGGGTCTCGCGGGCGCGCGGCCTGCAGATCGGGTACCTCCACCAGGGCGACGAGCTCTCCGACGAGCACACCGTCCGCGAGGCGGTGCTCGGCGGCAAGGCCGACCACGAGTGGGCGGCCGACGCCACCACCCGCGCAGGTCGTCGAGGAGCTGCTGGCCGGCGTCTCGCTGGACCGCTCCGTGCTCGGGCTCTCCGGCGGGGAGCGGCGGCGCTGCTCGCTGGCCGCGCTGCTGCTCGACCAGCACGACCTGGTGATCCTCGACGAGCCGACCAACCACCTCGACGTCGAGGCGGTGGCCTGGCTGGCGGCGCACCTGGTCGCGCTGCCGTCGGCGCTGATCGTGGTCACCCACGACCGCTGGTTCCTCGACGAGGTCTGCCAGACCACGTGGGAGGTGCACGACGGCGTCGTCGACTCCTACGAGGGCGGGTACGCCGCGTTCGTGCTGGCCAAGGCCGAGCGCCAGCGCCAGGCGGCCGCCTCGGAGACGCGTCGGCAGAACCTCGTCCGCAAGGAGCTGGCCTGGCTGCGCCGCGGCCCGCCGGCCCGGACCTCCAAGCCCAAGTTCCGCATCGACGCGGCCAACGCGCTGATCGAGGACGTGCCGCCGCCGCGCGACCGGCTCGAGCTGCAGCGGTTCGCCACCCAGCGGCTGGGCAAGGACGTCATCGACGTCGAGGACGTCGACCTGTCCCGGGGCACCGAAGTCGCTGCTCTCGCACGCCACCTGGCGGCTCGGGCCCGGCGACCGGGTCGGCATCGTCGGGGTCAACGGCGCCGGCAAGACCTCGGTGCTCTCGCTGCTCGCGGGGACGCTGCAGCCGGACGTCGGCCGGGTGCGCACCGGCCGCACGGTCGCGCTCCAGCACCTCACCCAGCACCTCGAGGCGGAGGGCACGTTCACCCCCGAGGCGCGGGTGCTGCCGACGATCGAGGGCATCCGTCGGGTGACGAAGACCGCCGACGGCGAGATCACCGCGACCTCGATGCTGGAGCGGTTCGGTTTCACCGGCGACAAGCTGACCGCGCGGATCAGCGACCTGTCCGGTGGCGAGCGGCGCCGCTTCCAGCTGCTGATGCTGCTGCTCACCGAGCCCAACGTGCTGCTGCTCGACGAGCCGACCAACGACCTCGACATCGAGACGCTGAACGTCCTGGAGGACTTCCTCGACGGCTGGCCGGGCACCCTCGTGGTGGTCTCGCACGACCGGTACTTCCTCGAGCGGGTCACCGACTCGACCTGGGCGCTGCTCGGCGACGGGCAGATCTCGATGCTCCCGCGCGGGGTCGACGAGTACCTCGAACGCCGCGCCGCCGCCCACCTGTCGCACACTGACGCGCCGGTTCGCCGACCTGTCGCAGACTTGCACCCGCCCTCCGCTGACCTGTCGCAAACTGACGCTCGCCGGCGCCAGTCCGGGGGACGCCTGCCGGGCCGCCGAAGGCGAAGGCCGGCAGCGCCGAGGAGCGGGCCGCCCGCAAGACCCTCGCCCGGCTCGACAAGCAGCTCGAGCGCATCGCCGCCCGTGAGGCCGAGCTGAACGCCGAGATCGCCGAGCACGCCCACGACTACGCGCGGCTGGCCGAGCTGAGCGCCCAGCTGAACACGCTGGCGGCGGAGAAGGACGAGGCCGAGATGGAGTGGCTCGAGGCCGCCGAGCAGCTGGAGTAGCCCGTCGACCGGTCAGTTTGCGACAGGTCGGCGGTGCCGCGTGTCAGTTTGCGACAGGTCGACGGTGCGGCTGTCAGTTTGCGACAGGTCGACGTCAGGCGAAGGGGGTCATCAGCGTGCGCAGCAGCGCGGCCAGCTGGGTGCGGTCCTTGGCCGGCAGGTCGGCGAGCAGCTGCCGCTCGGCGTCGAGCAGCGCCTCGAACGCGCCGTCGACGGTGACCCGCCCGGCGCCGGTGAGCCGGACCAGCACGCCCCGGCGGTCGTGCGGGTCGGGCAGTCGCTCGACGAGACCGCGGGCGGCCAGCCGGTCGACCCGGTTGGTCATGGTGCCGCTGGTCACCAGCGTCTCCTTGATCAGCCGCCCGGGGGAGAGCTGGTAGTCGCCGCCGGCCCGGCGGAGCGCGGCCAGCACGTCGAACTCCCACGACTCGATGTCGTGCGCGGCGAAGGCCGTACGCCGGGCGAGGTCGAGGTGGCGGGCCAGCCGGCCGATGCGGCTGAACACCTCGACGGGCGTGAGGTCGAGGTCGGCGCGCTCGCGCCCCCACGCCTCCACCAGCTCGTCGACCTCGTCCCGCATGCCGCCCATGCTAGCCGGATCCGTCGAGAATCTTGACATCAAGATGAATATGGAGGCAGAGTAGAAGTATCTTGACGTCAAGAGACTTGGGAGCGACGCGATGACCCACACCTGGGACCCCGGCCACTACCTCACCTTCGCCGACGAGCGCGGCCGGCCGTTCGTCGAGCTCGTGCAGCGCGTCGACGCCACCGCTCCCGCGACCGTCGTCGACCTCGGCTGCGGCCCGGGCAACCTCACCGCGCTGCTCACCCACCGCTGGCCCGCCGCCTCGGTCCTGGGCCTGGACTCCAGTCACCGAGATGATCGCGACGGCGCGCGCGAACGTGGCCGGGATCGACTTCGAGGTCGAGGACCTGCGGGACGTGGGTGGCGGCCGACGCGGCCCAGGTCGACGTACTCGTCTCCAACGCCACGCTGCAGTGGGTCCCCGGGCACCTCGACCTGCTGCCGGCGCTCCTCGGCCAGGGTCGCGCCGGGCGGCTGGCTCGCGTTCCAGGTCCCCGGCAACTTCGGCGAGCCGAGCCACACGATCCGCACCGAGCTCGCCGCCGAGGAGAGGTACGCGCCGCACCTGCAGCGACGTCGCCGTCCCGTCCTCGCACGACCCCGCGACCTACCTCGACGTGCTGGCCGGCCTCGGCTGCACGGTCGACGCGTGGGAGACGACGTACCTCCACGTCCTGACCGGCGAGGACCCGGTCTTCACCTGGGTCACCGGCACCGGCGCACGGCCGACGCTGCAGGCGCTCCCCGACGGGCTGCGCGAGGAGTTCGCCGCGGAGTTCCGGGCCCGCCTCGCCGCGGCGTACCCCGACCGTGGGTACGGCGTGGTGCTGCCGTTCCGCCGGATCTTCGTCGTCGCGCAGGTGCCGGCATGAGGCTGCACCACGTCCAGGTCGCCTGCCCGCCCGGCGGCGAGGACGACGCCCGCCGGTTCTGGGCGGAGGCGCTGGGCATGACCGAGGTCCCCAAGCCGGCCGACCTGGCCGGCCGCGGCGGCGCGTGGTTCCGGGCGTACGACGCGGCCGGCGAGGTCTCCGCCGAGGTGCACGTGGGCGTGGAGGACCCGTTCGCGGCGGCGCGCAAGGCGCACCCGGCCCTGCTGCTCGACGACGTCGACGGCGCTCGAGGCCACCGCGACACGGCTGGAGGCGGGAGGCTTCCTGGTGGACTGGGCCGAGCGGCACACGTTCCCGGGCCACCAGCGCTGCCACACCCGCGACGCCCACGGCAACCGCGTCGAGCTGCTCGCCTGAGCCGCGGACCGGGCTGTGGCCCAGGTCATGTGCCCGGGGGTTACCGACGAGTAAGGTGCGGCTCATGCCGTCCGTTCTCGACCTCTGGTCCTCGATGACGAAGCTGCCCCAGGGCAAGCGCCTGTTCTCGATCGCGTTCGCCCGACGGGCGCCGTACTTCGCGACGATCCGGCCCCGCTTCGTCGACATCCGCCCCAACCACGCGTCGCTGGTGATCCCGAAGCGGCGGGCGGTGCACAACCACATCGGCACCGTGCACGCGATCGCGCTGTGCAACGGGCTCGAGGCCGCGATGGGTGCGCTCGCCGAGGCGACCATCCCGGCCGACAAGCGGTGGATCCCCAAGGGGATGGACATCGCCTACACGGCCAAGGCGACCACCGACATCACCTGCTACGCCGAGACCGACCCCGAGCAGTGGACCTCCGACGACCCCGACCTGCACGTGCGCGTGTGGGGCGAGCGCACCGACGGCGAGGTCGTGATCACCGGCGTCATCAAGCTCTGGGTGACCCCGAAGCCGCCGACGGACTAGGGCTTCTGCGCCGGTGTCGGTCGCGCCGACCATCGGGATCTCGAGCGGCTTCTTGTTCTCGCCGACGAACCGCTTCTGCACCCAGGTGGCGATCCAGGTCAGGATCAGGTTGACCACGATGTACATCGCCGCGACCACGATGATGGTCGGGATCCGGTTGCTGAACTGCAGGTAGATCTGCTTCGCCACGGCGGTCAGGCCCGGGGCCACGATGTACTGGCCCAGCGCGGTGTCCTTGAGCGCCACCACGCACTGGCTGATGATCGCGGGCAGCATGATCTTCACCGCCTGCGGCAGCTGGATGATGTTCATCACCTGGCTCTTGCGCATGCCGATGGCGTACGCCGCCTCCGCCTGGCCCTTCGGGACCGCGAGGACGCCGGCCCGCAGCACCTCGGCCAGCACGGCGCCGTTGTAGAGCGTGAGCGCGATGACCACGCCCCAGTACGACGAGCCGTCCTTCTGGATGCCGAGGGCGTACCAGATGAAGATCATCAGCAGCAGCACCGGGATGGCCCGGAAGAACTCGACGACGGCCCAGCACGGCCAGCGCACGAACCGGTGGTCGGAGAGCTTGCCGATGCCGAAGAAGGCGCCGAACACCACCGCGCCGATGATCGCGGTGAACGCCATCTTCAGCGTCTCCAGCAGCCCGTCCACGAGCAGGGCGCGGACGTAGTCGGGCGTGACGAACGGCTCCCACAGGGCGTAGGCGAACTGGCCCTCGTCGTACAGCCGCTTGACCGCGTAGCCGAGCAGCAGGACGAGGACGACGAGCGTGACGACGCCGTAGATGCGGTGCCGGACCACCGTGCGCGGCCCGGGGGCGTCGAACAGGACGTTGGTGCTCATGTCAGGCGACCCTCCAGTGACGCTCGAGGCGGCTGGCGAAGAACGAGACGACCGCCACCAGCACGATGTAGCCGACCGCGAAGCAGATGAAGATGCCGGTGCGCTCGGTCGGGAAGTCGTTGGTGAAGATGCGCATCTGGGCGACCGCCTCGGTGATCCCGAAGACCGCGGCCACCGAGGTGTTCTTGAGCAGGGCGATCTGGACGCTGGCCAGCGGCGGGACCGAGGCCCGGACGGCCTGCGGCAGGACCACCTGGGTCATCACGCCGCCGAAGGGCAGCCCGACGGCGCGGGCGGCCTCGGCCTGGCCGAGGGGCACCGCGTTGACGCCGGAGCGCAGCGCCTCGCAGACGAAGGCGCGAGGTGTAGAGCGTGAGCGACACCACCGCGGCGCCGAAGAACGAGGTGAAGTCGAACTGGCCGATGTGGATGTCGAGCCAGCCGAAGGTGATGTCGAACTTGGGGGCGACGAACGAGAAGAACGCGAACATGATCACCAGGGGCGTGTTCCGCACCAGGGTGACGTAGGTGCCGGCCGTCTTGCGCAGGATGCCGACCGGGCTGACCCGGCAGGCCACCAGGAAGGTGCCCATCAGCATGGACAGGACGCCGGCCACCAGGAACAGGGCGACGGTGTAGCCGAAGGCCCGCAGGTAGAGGTCGAAGTTGTCGAGGACTGTGTTCACCTGACGCAGGTTCCTTCCGTCGCGACGGTGCGGGACCGGGGCGGCGTACGACGAGGCACGCCGCCCCGGACCGGGGAGTCGATCAGCTGCAGGAGTCCAGCGCCGGCGGCTCCGGCGTCTCCACACCGGACGGGCCGAGGGTGCTTCTCGAAAGCGTCAGCCCAGCTGCCGTCGTCGAACGCGCCCTGGAGCGTGTCGTTGATCCACGCGCACATCTCGGGGCTGTCCTTGGAGTAGCCGACGCCGATCCGCTCCTCGGAGAACGGCTCGCCGACGACCTTCAGCTCGCCCTCGTTCTGGGCGGCGAAGCCCGGCCAGGATCGTGCCGTCGGTCGACATGCCCTCGACGGTGCCGTCGAGCACCTTCTGGACGCACTCGGAGTAGCTGTCGAAGCCGACGCCCTTCGCGCCCTCCTCGTTGATCTTGTCGATCGAGGTCGACCCGGTCACCGAGCAGACCTCCTTGCCCTTGAGGTCGGCGATGCCCGTGACGTCGCTGTCGGACTTCACCAGCACCTGCTGGCCGGTCACCATGTAGGGGCCGGTCTGGCCGACGAGCTGGCGCCGCTCGTCGGTGATGGAGTACGACGCGAGGACGAGGTCGACCTTGCCGGACTCGAGGAACGGCTCGCGGTTGTCGGAGACGGTCTCGACCCACTCCACCTTGTCGGACTCGGGGTCGATGCCGAGCTTGGACGACGAGGATCTTGGCGACCTCGACGTCGAAGCCGCTCGGGATGTCGGAGGCCGCGTCCTTGAAGCCGAGGCCGGGCTGGTCGTACTTCACGCCGACCTTGATGGTGCCGGCGTCCGCGATCTCCTTCATGCGGGTGCCGTCCTCGAGCGACGACGCGGCGTCCTTGTCGGCGCCGACGTCACTTCCCTCGTCGTCGCTGCCGGCGTCGCCGCAGGCGGCGAGCGTGAAGGCGAGGCTGGCTCCCACCAGCGCTGCCTTGGTCCTGATGAATCGCATTCGTTGTCTCCCTTGCCGAGGTGGATGGCTGGCGAATACAGGTCAGTGCTTCAGGATCTTGCCGAGGAAGTCCTTGGCCCGGTCCGAGCGCGGGTTGGTGAAGAACTCCTCGGGGGTGTTCTCCTCGACGATGGCGCCGTCCGACATGAAGATCACGCGGTCGGCCGCGGTACGGGCGAAGCCCATCTCGTGGGTGACGACGATCATCGTCATGCCCTGCTTGGCGA
This sequence comes from uncultured Actinomycetota bacterium, assembly GCA_963721775.1. Classification (GTDB taxonomy): domain Bacteria; phylum Actinomycetota; class Actinomycetes; order Propionibacteriales; family Nocardioidaceae; genus Nocardioides. The sequence goes on from CAVRMH010000037.1 coordinate 35,751, forward strand.
GGTCCACCATCACGTCGAGGACCTCCTTGATCATCTCGGGGTCCAGCGCGGAGGTGGGCTCGTCGAAGAGCATCACCTTGGGCTCCATGGCCAGGGCGCGGGCGATCGCCACGCGCTGCTGCTGGCCGCCGGAGAGCTGGGCGGGGTACTTGTTGGCCTGGTGGGCGACGCCGACCCGCTCGAGCAGCTCGGTGGCGCGCTTCTCGGCGTCGCGCCTTGGTCTGCTTGCGGACCTTGATCGGCCCGAGAGTGACGTTCTCGAGGATCGTCTTGTGGGCGAAGAGGTTGAAGCTCTGGAAGACCATCCCGACCTCGGCGCGCAGGTTGGCCAGCGCCTTGCCCTCCTGCGGGAGGGGCTGCCCGTCGAGGGTGATGGTGCCCTTGTCGATCGTCTCCAGGCGGTTGATCGCCCGGCACAGGGTGGACTTGCCGGACCCCGACGGGCCGATCACCACGATGACCTCACCGCGCTGCACGGCCAGGTCGATGTCCTGGAGGACGTGCAGGTCACCGAACCACTTGTTCACTCCCTCGAGGACCACCAGGCCGCGCCCCGACGAGGTCGACCCGAGTTCTTGCTCCGTCGCCGTCATGGGAGCAACCTAGCGTCCGGTAGCCCGTCCGGGCCACGTGCGGTAGCCCGGACGGGTCAGGTGCAACCCTTTCGTGACTCGTGGCGGAGGGTCGTCACTCGCCCAGCGCGGGGTCGAGCCGGACCCGCGGGGCCACCACCCGCGGTGCATCGGCGTCGGGCACGTGCAGCGTCCAGGTCCCCCGCGCATTGCCCTGGGCTGTCGAGCTCGACAGGGAGATCGCGGTGCCGCGCCGGCCCACGCCGTAGTGGCGGGAGCCGGGGTTCAGGAAGGCGCTGAACGTCATGCTGAAGGTCCAGCGGGGGTAGACGCACAGGTAGCCGGCGGCCGCCCGCCCGGCTCCGGGGCACCGTCGGCTGGTCCTGGCGGCGTACACGGGCGTGACCGTCCCCTCGACCTTGCCGGGGAACACGATCGGCGCGACGCCGAAGGCCCCGTTGCCCCCGCCGACCGCCCAGATGCCCGAGACGGTGCGACCCGGCACCACCTTCCGCCGTAGCGCGCGTCGCTCTCCGTCTTCGTGTAGTAGCGCTGGTCGGTGCGCCACTTGATGTGGGCCGACCAGTTGTGCGCCCACCCGGCGACGTGGCCGGTGGCCGGGGTGCTGGCCCAGCCCAGGGCGGCCACCACTGCCAGCACGATCGTGGCGATCTTCCAACGCTGTGAGGTCATCATGCTCACTCCTGTCAGGGAGAGGGTGCCTCACACAGGATCGCCCGAATTGTCGCCGCGACGGATGACAATCGCTGATTCCCGCGCCCGCGGGCCGCCGCCGTACCCTTGGCGGGTTATGACGCGCACGTACGAGGTCCGCACCTACGGGTGCCAGATGAACGTCCACGACTCCGAGCGGCTCACCGGCCTGCTCGAGGAGGCCGGGTACGTCGCCGCGCCCACGGGCGACCTGGCCGACGTGGTGGTGTTCAACACCTGCGCCGTGCGGGAGAACGCCGACAACAAGCTCTACGGCAACCTGGGCCACCTCGCGCCGATCAAGGCCGCGAACCCGGGCATGCAGATCGCGGTCGGTGGCTGCCTCGCCCAGAAGGACCGCTCCACGATCACGCAGAAGGCGCCGTACGTCGACGTCGTCTTCGGCACCCACAACATCGGCTCGCTGCCGGTGCTGCTCGAGCGGGCCCGGGTGGCCGAGGAGGCCCAGGTCGAGATCCTGGAGTCGCTCGAGGTCTTCCCCTCGACGCTGCCGACCCGCCGCGAGTCGGCGTACGCCGCGTGGGTGTCGGTGTCGGTCGGCTGCAACAACACCTGCACGTTCTGCATCGTGCCGTCGCTGCGCGGCAAGGAGAAGGACCGCCGCCCGGGCGAGATCCTGGCCGAGGTCGAGGCGCTGGTCGCCGAGGGCGTCACCGAGATCACCCTGCTCGGCCAGAACGTCAACGCGTACGGCGTGGAGTTCGGCGACCGCCAGGCGTTCTCCAAGCTGCTGCGCGCGTGCGGGGAGATCGAGGGCCTCGAGCGGGTGCGCTTCACCTCGCCGCACCCGGCCGAGTTCACCGACGACGTCATCGAGGCGATGGCCGAGACGCCGAACGTGATGCCGCAGCTGCACATGCCGCTGCAGTCCGGCTCCGACAAGGTGCTCCGCGACATGCGCCGGTCCTACCGGCAGTCGAAGTTCCTCGGCATCATCGAGCGGGTCCGCGCCGCGATGCCGGAGGCCGCGATCACCACCGACATCATCGTCGGCTTCCCCGGCGAGACCGAGGAGGACTTCCAGGCCACGCTCGACGTGGTCCGGGCCGCCCGCTTCTCGGGTGCGTTCACCTTCCAGTACTCCAAGCGGCCGGGCACCCCCGCCGCCGACCTCCCCGACCAGGTCCCGCCGACCGTCGTCGCCGACCGCTACCAGCGGCTCGTCGCGCTGGTGAACGAGGTGGCCTGGGAGGAGAACAAGGCGCTCGTCGGCCGCACCGTCGAGCTGATGGTCGCCGAGGGTGAGGGCCGCAAGGACGCCGCCACCCACCGGCTCTCCGGCCGCGGCCCCGACAACCGGCTCGTGCACTTCGCCCCGCCGACGTCCGGCACCGACGGTCCGCCCCGGCGACATGGTGCGCGTCGAGATCACGTACGCCGCCCCGCACCACCTGGTCGCCGACGGTCCGGTCCTGGACGTACGTCGCACCCGGGCCGGCGACGCCTGGGAGGCGCGGACGAAGTGCCCCCGTGGCTGCCGGTGTCGGGCTGGGCATGCCCACGGTCGGCGTACCCGCGCCCCTGCCGGACGCGCCCGCCTGCGGCTGATCACCAGTACCTGGGCAGTGCGGTAGATCGCAGGCACCAGGTGCATGCGATCGACCGCGTAGACGTGCACGCTCCCGTCCACAGGCGCGGTGGCCCGCAGTGGCGCGGCGCCGGGCGCGGCGCTCGGTCCACGGTTCCGGATGTGGACGCAACCGTGAGCCAGGTGCTCGGCCAGCAGGAGGGCGTGATCGCGCGTCGTCAGGCGGTCGCTGCCGGCCTGACCTCCGACGACGTCGCACGGCTCCTGCGCCGACGCGAGTGGGCGAGGGTGCATCCCGGCGTCTACGTCGACCACACCGGCCCGCTGCCGTGGCAGCCAGCGGGCCTGGGCAGCGGTGCTGGGCGTCGGCCGTTCCGCGCTGTGCCACACGTCGGCGCTGCGGGCGGCGGAAGGACCAGGGCGCAGAGATCGACCCGATGACGTGATCCACGTGGCCGTCGACCGACACCGGAAGGTCGTCGCCCCGGACGGCGTGCAGGTCCACCGCATGGTGGGCCTGCAGGATCGGGCGCTGTGGAACCTCGGCCCGCCACGGCTGCGCTACGAGGAGGCCGCGCTCGACGTGGCGCTCGACGCGGCAAGCGACTTCGAGGCGCTGGCGGTGCTGGCGGCGGTCTGCCAGTCGCGACGCACGACGGCGCGGAGGCTGCTGCTCACGGTGTCGGCTCGGCACCGGGTGCCCCGTCGCGCCTGGCTGGCGGCGTCCTGTCCGACGTGGCCGACGGGACGTGCTCGGTGCTCGAGCACGGCTACCTCACGCGGGTCGAGCGGGCCCACGGGCTGCCTCGGGCGCGGCGGCAGGTGCGGGACCTGTCGTCGACGGGCGTCGTCTATCGCGATGCCGACTACGGCGAGCTCGTCGTGGAGCTCGACGGGCGCCTCTTCCACGACTCGACCGCGCAGCGTGATCGCGACTTCGAGCGAGACCTCGACGCTGCGGTCGACGGGCGGAGCACCGTGCGACTCTCCTACGGACAGGTCATCCACCGACCCTGCTCCACGGCGGGCAGGCTCGGCGTCCTGCTGGCGACGCGTGGCTGGTCCGGGACGCCGAGGCCGTGCGGGCCCGATTGCGCCCTGGCCGTCGGTCTCCTCCGATCAGCGCGGTAGTCCACAGGCACCAGGTGCCCGCAATCGACCGCGCTGTTCTTACGAGACGTCAGCCGGAGGGCTGGTCCAGCGAGCTGCCGGCGTTCTCCTCCTGCTGGGCACGCTCCGCCGCGCCCTGGACGGCGTCGCCATCGTCGCGGGTTCGCTTGGGCGGGATGCCGGTCGGGTTGGCCTCGACCCGGCCGGGCTGCTGCTCCGGCGGGACGTCCCCGCGGGTCACGGCGGAGTCCGGCGGCACGGGCGAGGTGTCGCGCTCACCATCGGTGCCGACCTGGCCGGGGCCGGTCGGGCCGACGCGCTCGCTGCTCACGCCCATGCCGCCGGCGAGGCCCTCCGGCCCGCCCGCGTTCGGGTTGGACTCGGCGTTGTCGGCGGTGGGGTCGAGATCGGACGGCGTGGAGTCGGACATGCCTGGTCGGTACCCACCGAAGGACCCACCATGCGGATCGGACCGGACCGTCCCGGCCGGGGCGAGCCCGTCGCCGGGACTGCCGTCTCGGGGGAGAGGCAGCCTCAGGCGGGCTCGTCGGCCGGCTCGTCCTCGCCGGAGGTGCCGGTGTCCGGCGCCTGCGACTTCTCGTCCGGCTCCTTGATCTCGTCAGGAGCCGCGTCCTCGACCGCCGGGTTGGCCGTCCGGGTTCAGGTCGGGCACGGTCGGCTCGTCCGGGATCGCGCCGTACTTCTCCTCGTCGGCGATCGAGTCCACGCCCTCCCGGCCAGCGCTCGGGCGGCTCGGTGGTGGCCTCGGGCTTGGGTCCCAGCTCGTCGTTCACGTTGTTTCCTCCCTGGTCGTTCACCGAGAACCCTCCGTCCCCGGTGTGAAGCCGTGTGTGGTGTACGGCGCCACGCCGCCGTCGCGGAGCCCCTCGAGAACCTGCTTCTCGTGCGGGACCACCGGATCGGGCAGCTGGTCGAGGCGTACCCACTTCAGCGCCGCGCACTTGTCCGGCTCGATGATCGACGGCTCGCCGGCCCACGAACGGGCGGTGAAGAAGAAGTCGATCCGCTCGTCGATGGGCTCGCCGCCGCGGGTGCGCTGCATGGCGGTCACGAACTCCAGCGCGACGTCGGAGACCCCGATCTCCTCGGCGGCCTCGCGGCGGGCGGCGTCGTACGCCGTCTCGCCCTTCTCGACGTGGCCGGCGGCCGCGGCGGCCCAGTGGTCGTCCATGTAGCCGGTGTTCTGACGCAGCTGCAGCAGCACCTCGGTGCCGGCCTCTCCGTCGCGGAGCAGGAACACGTAGGACGCGGGGACGACGACGAAGCGCGAGTGCATGCCGCCACCCTAGAGGCGGCTAGGGCACCACGATCGGGGGCTTGTTCGGCGGCAGGTCCGGGCCGTCGGGGCCGGGCTGCGGCTCGGGCCCGGGCTCGACCGGAGACGTGGGGTCGGGCGGGATCGGCACCGGGCTGGGCGGCTCGACGGGGCCGGGCGGGTCGACCGGGGGAGCGGACCCGGTAGGGGTCTGCTGGCTCATGTCATCTCCGATGGTCCGCGGCCGGGACGGTCCCGGCCGTCCTCGGAGACGTACCCACCGCGCTCTACTTGATGTCGTCGTCCTTGCCGTCGAGGTTGTCGAGGGCGTCCTTGGCCTTCTCGGTGCCCTGCTCGATCTTGTCGTGGTGCTTGCCGCCGGTCTTCTTGTCGATGGTCTCGGCGGCCTTGTCCACGCCGGAGGCGATCTTGTCGCCGTGCTGGTCCACGGCCCCGGTGACCTTGCTCTTCATCTTGTCCAGGAATCCCATGGCTGCTCCCGAAAGGGTGACGGCCGCGCCGACCGCGGCCCGCTCGTTGAGAGACTAGTCCGCATGACCACCTCCGCGGCGCCTCCACCGGTGGTGGCCGTGGTCGGCGCGACCGCCTCGGGCAAGACCGACCTCTCCCTCGACCTGGCCGAGCGCCTGGGCGGCGAGATCGTCAACACCGACGCGATGCAGGTCTACCGCGGCATGGACATCGGCACCGCCAAGCTGCCGCCCGCCGAGCGGCGGGGCATCCCGCACCACCTCCTCGACCTGCTCGACATCCACGAGACCGCCTCGGTCGCGGAGTTCCAGCGGATGGCCCGGTCGACGATCGACGACCTGCGCGGCCGCGGCGTCGTACCCGTCCTCGTCGGCGGCTCCGCGCTCTACACCCGCGCCGTGCTCGACCGCTTCGAGTTCCCCGGCACCGACGAGGGAGTACGACGTGAGCTCGAGGACGCGCTGGCGGCCGACGGCCCGGCGGCCCTGCACGAGCGGCTGCGCGCGGTGGACCCGGAGGCGGCGTCGGGCATCCTCCCCAGCAACGGCCGCCGGATCGTCCGGGCGCTCGAGGTCGTCACGATCACCGGGCGGCCGTTCAGCGCGAGCCTTCCGCAGCGGGAGTACGCCCTGTCGAACGCCCACCAGGTCGGGGTCGCGCTCGACCGGCCGGCGCTCGACGAGCGGATCGCGCAGCGGGTGGACGGGATGTTCGCGGACGGCTTCGTGGCCGAGGTCGAGGGACTGGTCGCGCGGGGGCTCCGGGAGACGCGGACGGCGTCGCGGGCGATCGGCTACCCCGAGGTGATGGCCCACCTGGCCGGCGAGCGGACCGAGGACGAGGCGCGAGAGGCGCACGAAGGCGGCGACGCGACGCTTCGCGCGGCGCCAGGACTCGTGGTTCCACAAGGACGACCGGATCACCTGGGTCGAGGCGACCGACGACGACCGGCTCGACCGGGCGGTCGCCGCGGTCCTCGGCAGCGCTGACCAGGCGGGCCTGAGCAAGATCGGTCGGGCGCGCCGGGCCCGCGACGGGCGAGGATGAGGCCATGGAAGGACGTGACCGGCTCCGCGAGCTCCTCGACGCGGTCCTCGACGAGGACAACCGCACCCTCGACGACATGGCGGACGGCGCCTACGCGTCGCCGTACCACTTCAGCCGCCAGCTCTCCCGCGGCGCCGGCGAGCCGCCGGTGGCGATGCGGCGACGGGTGATGCTGGAGCGCGCGGCCTGGCAGCTGCGCGGCGGGTCGAGCGTGACCGAGGTGGCGTTCGCGGCCGGCTACGACTCCGTCGAGGGCTTCGCGCGCGCGTTCGGCAAGGCCTACGGGCACCCGCCGAGCGCCACCGCCGACCGGGCGACGAGCCACTGGCTGCCGGCGCCGAACGGCATCCACTTCCACCCGCCGACCTCGCTGTGGATCGACAGCACCGAGGCCTCCTCGCAGCGGCCGACCGCCGACGTCACCGAGCTGATGGTGCACCACGACGTGGAGGACGTGCGCGACCTGCTGACGCTGGCCAAGGGGCTGTCCGACGAGGACTACCGCACGGTGCGCGTGCCCGGGCAGCACGCCGATCGACTGGGACGGCCCCGACGAGTCGCTGGCCCAGGTGCTGCGCCACCTCGTGCTGACGCGCGAGGTCTGGCTGGCCGCGATCGAGGGCGACGACTTCCCGGACCTCGAGGCCGACGACCTCGTCGACCTGGTCGCCCGGCACGAGGCCGCCGCCCCGCGGTGGCTGGCGCTGGTGCGTGACGTCGAGCGACGCGGCGCCTGGGGCGACCGGATCGTCGACGCGCTCTGCGAGCCGCCCGAGAGCTTCGTGCTCGGCAGCGTGATCGCCCACGTCCTCACCTTCTCCGCGCACCGCCGGCAGCTGGCCCGGCTGATGCTGCGCGACGCCGGGGTCGCCGTCGACCAGGGCGACCCCATCGACTGGCTACGACGACGCACTGGAGGAACACCATGAGCAGGACCGTCTACTACACCGCCACCACCCTCGACGGGTACCTCGCGGACGAGCACGACTCGCTGGACTGGCTGTTCGTGCAGGACATCGACAACGAGGGCCCGATGAACTACGACGCGTTCATCGCCGGGGTGGGCGCGATCGTGATGGGCCGCACGACGTACGAGTGGGTCCGCGCGCACCTGGCGTCCACCGGCGAGTCCTGGTCCTACGCGATGCCGTCCTGGGTCGTCACGCACGCCGACCTGCCCGGCATCGACGGTGCCGACATCCGCTTCGCCCGGGGCGACGTACGTCCCGTGCATGCGGCGATGGTGGAGGCGGCCGGCGGCAAGGACCTGTGGGTGGTCGGCGGCGGCGACCTGGCCGCCCAGTTCGCCGAGGCCGGGCTGCTGGACACGGTGATGGTGTCGATCGCGCCGGTCACGCTCGGCGCCGGCCGCCCGCTGTTCCCGCGGAAGTTCGACCTGCGGCTGACCGACCTCGCCCAGAACCGCGCCTTCGTCTGTGCGACGTACGACGTGGTGGGCGCCCGGCCCTCGTGAGGCGGGCGAACGACGTCCGCCGCCGGAATCACCTGCGCACCCTGGAGCGACGACGCCTACGCTGGTGGGGTGACCACCACCCCCGAGAAGACCGACGCGTGGACCCCGATCGCCTCCGTGGACGAGCTCGTCGCGCTGCTCGGCGAGCCCGGCGCGCGGGCCCGCGACAAGTCGCGTCCCGGCCCTGCTCGACGTCGACCGCGACTGGCTGGCGGCGTCACCGTTCTGCGTGATGGCGACCTCCGCGGCGGACGGGACCTGCGACGCCTCGCCCAAGGGTGACCCGGCCGGCTCGCTGGTCCACGTCATCGACGACCGCACGATCGCGCTGGCCGAGCGCCCGGGCAACCGCCGCGCCGACGGCTACCGCAACATCCTGGAGAACCCGCACGTCGGCCTGAACTTCTTCATCCCCGGCCGCGGCGACACCCTGCGGATCAACGGCCGGGCCCGGCTGGTCAGCGACGCGCCGTTCTTCGACGCGATGGTCGTCAAGGGCCACCGTCCGGTGCTCGCGGTCGTGGTCGACATCGAGGACCTGTTCTTCCACTGCGCCAAGGCGTTCCTGCGCTCCGGGCTCTGGAAGCCGGAGACCTGGGCGCCCGACGGCCACGGTGCCGCGCCGCGCGGTGATCGCCAAGGAGGTCGAGCCCAACGGGATGACCGTCGAGCAGCTCGACGACTACTACCGGCCCGAGAACTACGAGAAGGGGCTCTATGCCTGACTACCCCTTCCTCAAGGGACACGGCACCGAGAACGACTTCGTGCTGCTGCCCGACCACGACGGCACCGTCCACGGCGACCTCGCGCCGGAGCGCGTGGTCGCGCTGTGCGACCGCCGGGCCGGGATCGGCGGCGACGGCGTCATCCGGGTCGTCCGGTCGGCCGCGCTCGGCGTGGAGGCCGACGCCGAGTGGTTCATGGACTACCGCAACAGCGACGGCTCGGTCTCCGAGATGTGCGGCAACGGCATCCGCGTGTTCGGCCGCCACCTCGCCGACGAGGGCCTGGTCGACACCTCCGCGCCGGTGCCGGTCGGCACCCGCGACGGCGTGAAGACCCTGGTCTTCGAGGACGACGGCACCATCACCGCCGACATGGGCAGCCCGCTGCTGCTCGGCGAGAGCAAGGTCTCCGTCGGGGCCGCCTCGTGGCCGGCCGCGCACGTCGACATGGGCAACCCGCACGCGGTGGCCTTCGTGGAGTCGCTGGACGACGCGGGGCGCCTGTTCGACGAGCCGGCGTACGACGCGTTCGTCTACCCCCACGGCGTCAACATCGAGTTCGTCGTACGCCGGGGCGCGCGGCACGTCGCGTTCCGGGTGCACGAGCGCGGCTCGGGCGAGACCCGGTCCTGCGGCACCGGTGCCTGCGCGGTGATGGTGGCCGCCGCCGTGGCGGACGGCGTCAGCAGCCCGCCGACCGAGGACGTGGCCTACCGGGTCGACGTACCGGGCGGGACGCTCACCGTGACCTGGACCGCGGCGGACCGGGCGTTGCTGCGCGGTCCTGCGGTGATCGTGGCCCGGGGTACGACCGACCTCTAGGACGTCCTAGCATCGGCGCCATGGACATCACAGGAGCCAGTGCACTCGTCACCGGCGGCGCCTCGGGCATCGGGGCAGCCGCGGTCCGTCAGCTCGCCGCGCAGGGCGCGAAGGTCGTCGTCGCGGACCTCCAGGCGGAGCGGGGCGAGGCCCTCGCTGCCGAGGTGGGCGGCGTCTTCGTGCCGGTCGACGTCACCGACACCGCGCAGATCCAGGCGGCGGTGGAGAAGGCCGCGGAGCTCGGCAACTTCCGGATCCTGGTGAACTCGGCCGGCATCGGCCCGGCCCAGCGCACCATCGGCCGGGACGGCGAGTTCGCCTCGGCCCACGACCTCGACCTCTACAGGAAGGTCATCGCGATCAACCTGATCGGCACCTTCGACGCGATCCGGCTCGCGGCCACCGCGATGTCGCGCAACGAGCCCGACGCCAACGGCGAGCGCGGCGTGGTGGTCAACCTCGCCAGCGTCGCGGCGTTCGACGGCCAGATCGGGCAGGCGGCGTACTCCTCGTCCAAGGGCGGCATCGTCGGCATGACCGCTGCCGGTGGCCCGCGACCTGTCCGCCTCGGGCATCCGGGTGAACACCGTCGCCCCGGGCCTCATCGACACCCCGATCTACGGCGAGGGCGAGCAGGCCGAGGAGTTCAAGGCCAAGCTCGGTCAGAGCGTGCTGTTCCCCAAGCGCCTCGGCGTGCCCGACGAGCTGGCCTCGATGGTGATCGAGTGCGTGCGCAACTCCTACATGAACGGCGAGGTCGTCCGGGTGGACGGCGGGATCAGGATGCCCCCGAAGTAGGCCCTGCTCAGGTAGTGGCCACGTGCCGGCCCGGTTGCGGCAGGAGCGTCTCGCGGACGGTCGCGTAGAGCTCCTCGCCGTACGCCGTCCGGTCGGCCGGCACCCGGTCCAGGCAGAGCTGGTCGATCAGCGCGACGAGCTCCGGCAGCACCCACGGCTCGGCGGGCTCCTCGCGGGGCTCCTGACCGGTGAACGACGAGACCAGCTCGGCGATGTCGGCCAGCGGGCCGGCCGGCTGCTCCTCCACGGCGGCTCGGAACCCGAAGAACGTCTCGTGCCGCTCGACCTCGGCAGCCAGTGTCGCCCGCGCGGTGAGCACCTTGCGGGCGTTGTACCGGCCGAGGTCGCGGTAGGCGCCGAACTGCGCCACGTGGAAGAACTGGTTGACGGTGCTCACCCGCGGGAACGTCGGGTCGACCTCGCGGTAGGCCAGCAGCTGCGGCGGCATGTCCTGGGTCAGCGCCGGCTTGGTGTACCAGAGCACGCTGACCCGCTCCTCGTTGCCGTCGACACGACGTACCAGACCGAGGTTCACCGAGCGCGGTGAGTAGTCGTGGCCGGGGGAGGGGTCGCGGTCGGCGCGGAGCACGTCGAGGTTGAGCGCCACGGTGGCCGCGCACTCCAGCTGGGCGAGGTCGATCGCCTTCGAGATCGACTTGGCCAGGTTGCCCGGGCCGGAGTCCGCGTCCACGCACACGATCTCCCGGTGGTGGGACGTGCGCAGCAGCTCGACCAGCGCGGTGTTCTCCCAGTGCCCGCCGTCGGTGACGTAGAGGTAGAGGTCGCTGGGGTCGAGGAAGCCGAGGAACTCCTTGAGCAGGTAGCCCAGCCCCGGACGGGGCAGCGGACGGCCCGCCGCGGCCAGCTCGGCGGCGTACCGCGGGTTGGGGATCCAGGCGCCGAGCCGGACGTTGAAGAAGGCCAGCAGCATGCTGATCGGCCCGATCCGGAACCGGCCCATCGCCGGCGACACCGCGGCGCCGGAGACCCCGACGGCCATCATCGTGGTCAGCCGGGGGCGCCAATGCGGGCGGAGCGTGTCCATCGCGGTGGTCGCGCAGGCGTACTTCTGCCAGAGCCCGTTCTCCTCCAGCGGGGCGAACATCCGCACCTCGCTCGGCGTGAACGTCACGCTCAGCGCCGGGATGCCGTAGTGGGTGCGGACCTGCCGGCCCACGATGGTCGCCGAGGCGCAGATGGTCAGCGGCGTGCCATTGCCGGTGACTGAGTCGCGGACCGGCAGCTCCGACATCGACGGCTCGACGCGCTCGCCCTCGAGCGGGCGGTCGTTGTTGACGTAGGCCCGCGCGCGAACGCCGCTCGGGGTCGTGACGCGGTACGTCGCGAACGCGGAGCGGAGCTTGCCGCGGTAGAACGCTGCGAGCGACCAGAACTCCGGCGCTCCGGCGAAGTGGACCACCAGCAGGGCGGCCACCACCAGCGCCAGCGGGACGAGGGTGCGGGTGTCGGGGTCGGCGGCCATCGCGTCGAGCGCCCAGCGGCAGAGCAGGAACAGCAGGACCAGGGCGAACAGCAGTCCGCCCAGCCAGGGCGCCACTCGCGCCAGCGGCTTGCGCAGCAGGCGGAGGACGGCGGTGGCCGAGCCCACCGCACCGGCGACCGCGACCAGGTCGGTGAGCAGGCTGTTGGCGGAGATCGGCTGCCACAGGGTGCCGATCGCCCAGGGCAGCGCGCCGAGGACGAGCCCGAGTGCGGCGGCGAGGCCGAGGCCGCCGTACCCGAGGTACTTCGGGGCGAGCAGCCAGGCCGGCGGGTCGGCCCGCCCGATCACCTCGGTCGCCTTGGCGGCCAGCACCCAGACCAGCACGAAGGCGAGCCCGAGGCCGAACCAGATCAGGATCGGGGTGGTCAGCCGGTGCGGCTGGTCCAGGCAGCCCTGGTTGGCCTCGAACGTGAGGGTGCCGGCGCGCCGCCAGGACAGGCAGGACAACCCGAAGTACCAGCGGTAGAACCAGCCGAGCAGCTGGGCGAGCACCCACAGCATCCCCAGGAAGACCAGGGCGTTGACCAGCATCCCCGTGATGACCGTGGCGATCACCGCGGGCAGCCGCTGCGCGCGGACCGCGGGGGTCCGCTCGCCGGCGGGAGCGAGGCTGTCGTCGCCCGAGCCGCGGGGGGTGTTGGAGAGGAGGTACCCGAGGTTGGCGCGCAGGTGGCGCTCCTCGGGGCCGGGCTGGACCCCGCCGGCGGCCCACGGCTTCGGCACCGACGGGGGTGCCTCCACCGCGGGCACGCTGCGCGCGAGGCTCCAGGCGCCGGCCATGTAGGAGCCGCCGGAGACCGAGGTGACGTTGTCGGCGGCATCCCAGCCCATCGACCCCTCACGCTCGAGGGCCTGCAGCGCGCCGAGGCTGATGGAGGCGGCCCGCACGCCGCCGCCGGAGAACGCCAGCCCGAACGCCCCCTCCTCCAGCGTGCGCGACGGAGGCATGCCGCGGTCCTCGTCGGCCCGGCGCAGGGTCCGGCGTACGTCGGGGCGCAGCAGCAGGGAGAGCAGGCCGCCGACGGCGTACACGCCGACCAGCGCGATGATCAGGAACTTGCCCCATGCGGCGGAGGCGGCGAGCGGCCAGGCGCCGTCGGTCCCGCGCTCGACGGCGAGCCACAGGCACAGGTCCTCGACGAGGTCGAGGGCGCCGGCGCCCAGCGCGCACAGCGCGAGCGGGATCGCCAGGCGACGGGTCGAGACGGTCCGGTAGTTCTGGCCGGTCCAGAGGGCGAGCAGCGCCAGCAGCGTGCTCCAGCAGAGGATGAAGAGCAGGTCCCAGCCCAGGCTCGCGGTGATCGCGTCGGAGCCGTAGGCGGTGACCATCCAGCGCGAGGTCGCCGCGGTCCCGGCGAGCTCGACGCCGACGATGCCGGGGCCGTTGCCGGCCGGTCTCGTCGGGGGTGGCGAGCCACCCGAAGACCACCGCCAGGACGGCCAGGACCCCGACCGTGACGAGGCCGATCACCCGCCCTTGCGGGGTACGCAGCCACAGGACCAGCTTCCGCATCGCCGACTCACCCGTCTTTCGGCGTCCTCGGCACACCGCGTCCTCGGCGCGGGGCGCTCCTGTGGCCAGTGTGGCGAGGTGGGCCGGTGTGGCGCCATAGCCCGGTGGGTCGGGGCGGGGCGGTGCACGTAACTCCGCAATTGCAGCCGAATGACACGAATCTGGTCCGAAAACATGTCACAAGTCCGCAATTGCGGAGTTTCGGTCAGCTCCCCGGCACCCAGTCGGTCAGGTCCAGCACCAGGTCGGCCCGCGCCCGTGCCGCCTCGACCGCCCGCGCGTTCGGCTCGTCGCACGGACTCGACCCACGCCCGCGCCCGCTCCGGGTCCTTGCCGAACGCGACGTGCCGGGCCACCAGCCGCGGCAGGCGGACCGCGTCGTCGGTGCGTCACGTGCCAGACCGCGTCGAGCCGGGCGCGGACCGCCCGCCACGGCGGCTCGTCGAGCAGCAGGTAGTTGCCCTCGGTCACCACCAACGTCGCCTCCGGCGGCACCGCGATCGCGCCCGCCAGCGGCTGCTCGAGGTCACGCTCGAACGCCGGGGCCAGTACGTCGTGCTCCCGCTCCTCGTGCAGCCGCGCCAGCAGGGCGGCGTACCCCCAGCCGTCGAAGGTCTCCGGCGCACCCTTGCGGTCGCGCAGGCCGCGGCGTACCAGCTCGACGTCGGCCAGGTGGAAGCCGTCCATCGGCACCACGGTCGCCCCGACTCAGCCGGGCGACGTGCGCGGCCAGCGTCGACTTGCCCGCGCCGGGTGCCCCGGTGATCCCGAGCAGGGTCCGGCCGCCGGGTGGCGAGGGCAGGCCGGACAGCAGCCCGGCCAGCTCGTGGCCGTCGGCGGAGAGCCGGATCGGTGCGGGAATCGGGACGGGGGTCATCGGCGTTCATCATGACGTGCCCCGCGGACCCGCGACGGCACCTGCACCGGATCCGACCCATAACGGGTCGCCAACCCCGGTGCCCCCACCTACTCTTGAAGGCATATGACGAACGCACCTGACTTCAGCCTCGACAACGAGCTCTCGCAGACCCGTCAGTGGGACGGCGACGAGTGGGACGAGGAGACCACGGGGTACGCCGACCCTGACTCGTCGGCGGACACGTCGTACGACGACGAGGACCCCGAGGAGACCACCGGCGAGCAGGACCTCGCCGAGCGGCACGCCCTGCGCCGGGTCGCCGGGCTGCGGACCGAGCTCGAGGACATCACCGAGGTCGAGTACCGCCAGCTCCGCCTCGAGCGTGTGGTCCTGGTCGGCGTGTGGACCGAGGGCACCATCGAGGACGCCGAGAACTCCATGGCCGAGCTCGCGCTGCTCGCCGAGACGGCCGGCTCCGAGGTGCTCGACGCGATCTACCAGCGCCGGCAGAAGCCCGACCCCGCGACGTACGTCGGACGCGGCAAGGTCGACGGCCTGCGCGAGATCGTCGACGCGACCGGCGCCGACACCGTCATCCTCGACGGCGAGCTGGCCCCGAGCCAGCTGAGGAACCTCGAGGACCGGCTCAAGGTCAAGGCGGTCGACCGGACCGCGCTGATCCTCGACATCTTCGCCCAGCACGCGAAGTCCAAGGAGGGCCAGGCGCAGGTCGAGCTGGCCCAGCTGCAGTACATGAAGCAGCGCCTGCGCGGCTGGGGTGGCAACCTCTCCCGCCAGGCCGGTGGCCGGGTCGGTGCGGACGGCGGCGGCATCGGTGGCCGTGGTCCCGGTGAGACCAAGATCGAGACCGACCGGCGCCGGATCAACGACAAGATCGCCAAGCTGCGCCGCGAGCTCAAGCACATGAAGGGCACCCGCGACACCAAGCGGGCCGAGCGGCAGCGCAACGCGATCCCGTCGGTGGCGATCGCCGGCTACACCAACGCCGGCAAGTCCTCGCTGCTCAACCGGCTCACCGACGCCGGCGTGCTCGTCGAGGACTCCCTGTTCGCGACGCTGGACCCGACCACCCGGCGTACGACGACCGCGGACGGCCGGATCTACACGATGAGCGACACGGTCGGCTTCGTCCGGCACCTGCCGCACCAGCTGGTCGAGGCGTTCCGCTCGACGCTGGAGGAGGTCGCCGACTCCGACCTGATCCTGCACGTGGTCGACGGCTCGCACCCCGACCCCGAGGGCCAGATCGCCGCGGTGCGCGAGGTGTTCGCCGAGATCGGCGCCGACAAGGTGCCCGAGATGATCGTGATCAACAAGGCCGACGCGGCCGACCCGATGGTGATCGCCCGGCTCCGCCAGCGCGAGCCGCACTCGGTGGTGGTCAGCGCGAAGACCGGCGAGGGCATCGCCGAGGCGCTCGCGGTCGTCGAGTCCGAGCTGCCGCGGCCCGAGGTGGAGTTCAGCGCGCTGCTGCCCTACGAGCGCGGCGACCTGATCAACCGCCTGCACCAGAAGGGCGAGATCACCACCCTCGAGCACACCGCCGAGGGCACCCTGGTCAAGGGCCGGGCGCACGAGGACCTCGCGGGCGAGCTGGCGGCGTACGCCGTCTGAGCCCGGGCACGACGTCATGCGTTCCGGCTGCCGGAGCGACCACGGCGTACGACGTCGTCGGTGACGTCATACGTTCCGGCTGTCCGGGCGACCGGTCGCATGACGTTGCGCGGTGCGGGGCCGGGGATCGCGGCCGATTCGGTGAGCCGGGACACATCAGGGAGGATGTCCCGCATGTCCCGCGGTGCCTTCGTACGTCTCGTGCTCGTCCTCGGCCTGCTGGCCGGCTGTGTCGCCCTGGCGCTGAACCAGGAGCCACGCCTCGGGCTGGACCTGCGCGGCGGTACCCAGATCATGCTGCAGGCCAAGAAGACCGGGGACGTCGAGCCGACCGCGGCCAACGTCGACCGGGCGATCGAGATCCTGCGCGGCCGCGTCGACGGCCTCGGCATCGCCGAGCCCACGCTGGCCCGGGTCGGTGAGGACCGCATCCTCGTCGAGCTGCCCGACGTGCAGGACCCCGACCAGGCCAAGGAGGTCATCGGGCGTACGGCGCAGCTGACCGTGCACCCCGTGATCGGCCAGGCCGCCTCCGCGGACGCCGAGCCGACGAAGAAGGGCAACCTGGTCCGTCCGAGCGCCGAGTCGGGGGAGAACCTCGAGCTCGGCCCGGCCGCCCTCACCGGCAACGAGATCAACGGCGCCGACGCCGTCCAGCCGCAGAACGGCATCGGCTGGGAGGTCAGCGTCGACTTCGACGGCACGGGCTCCGACTCGTTCGGCAAGCTGAGCGGCGAAGGCCGCCTGCGCCGAGGGCGACCCCGGCCGGATCGCGATCGTGCTCGACGGCAACGTCATCTCCTCGCCCGACGTGTCCGTGCCCTGTGGCAGCAGCATCACCGGCGGCACCAACATCTCCGGCAGCTTCTCCGAGCAGCAGGCCCGGGACCTGGCCCTGCTCATCGAGGGCGGCGCGCTGCCGCTCGAGGTCGAGGAGATCTCCTCCAGCACGGTCGGCCCGACGCTCGGCGACGCCGCCATCGAGGCCTCCGCCAAGGCCGGCCTGATCGGCCTGATCCTGACCGGCCTCTTCATCGTCATCGTCTACCGCCTCGTCGGCTTCCTCGCGGCGCTCGCGCTGTCGTCGTACGCCGTGCTCGCGTACGCCATGCTGCTCGTGCTCGGGTCGACGCTGACCCTGCCCGGCCTGGCCGGCTTCGTGCTCGCCATCGGCCTGGCGATCGACGCCAACGTGCTGGTGTTCGAGAGAGCCCGGGAGGAGTACGCCGAGAACCCGCGGGCCGGGATGCGGCGGGCGCTGCAGATCGGCTTCAACAAGGCGTGGACCGCGATCATCGACTCCAACGTGACCACCCTGCTGGCCGCGGCGCTGCTGTTCATCCTCGCCTCGGGCCCGGTGCAGGGCTTCGGTGTCACGCTGTCGATCGGTGTCATCGCGTCGATGATCTCCGCGCTGGTCATCGCCCGGGTGCTCACCGAGATCGGCGTCTCGACGAAGTTCGTCTCGAAGCGCCCGGCGATCACCGGCCTGGCCAACAGCGGCCGGGTCCGCGACTGGCTCAACCGCAAGAACCCCGACCTGATGGTCCGCCGCAAGCTGTGGCTCGGCATCTCGGGTGCCGCCCTGGTCTTCGCGCTGGTCGGCATCTTCGGCACCGGCATCAACCTCGGCCTCGAGTTCACCGGCGGCCGGGTGCTGGAGTACTCCACCAGCTCCCCGGTCTCCGCCGACCGCGCCCGCACCATCGTCGCCGACGCCGGCGTACCGGAGGCGGTCGTGCAGGAGGCCACCCAGGACGGCCAGGAGAACCCGGTCATCAGCGTCCGGGCCGGCGACATCTCCAACGCGGACCGCGACGCGATCCAGGAGGGGCTCACCGAGGAGGCGGGTGGCGCGGAGCTGGTCAGCGACAACGAGATCGCGGCCAGCCTCGGCACCGAGCTGCGCAACAAGGCGCTGCTGGCCTTCGGCATCGCGCTGATCGTGCAGATGATCTACCTCGCGATCCGGTTCAAGTGGACCTTCGGCGCGGCCGCGGTGCTGGCGATGTTCCACGACGTGGTGATCGTGACCGGTGTGTTCGCCTGGCTCGACAAGCCGATCGACGGCATCTTCCTGGCCGCGGCGCTGACCATCATCGGCCTCTCGGTCAACGACACCGTCGTGGTCTTCGACCGGATCCGCGAGCGGTGGTACGGCACCACCTCCGGCGACTTCACCGCCATCGCCAACAAGGCGGCGGTCGAGACGATGCCGCGCACGGTCAACACCGGCCTCGGCGCGATGTTCATCCTCGCCGCGCTGGCGGTGCTCGGCGGCGACTCGCTGCGCGACTTCGCGATCGCGCTGCTGCTCGGCCTGGTGATCGGTACCTACTCCTCGGTCTTCACCGCCACCCCGCTGCTGACGTACTTCCAGGAGAAGTGGCCGCTGGAGCGGAAGAAGAAGGAGAAGAAGGTGCGTGCCCCCGAGGACTCCGGCGCCGTCGTCTGACGCCGCCGACCTGTCGCAAACTGACGCGATGCTGCGCCGACCTGTCGCAAGTTTGCGACAGGTCGGCGGGCGTCACCGGGCGCGCACGGTGTTCGAGGCCTTCGACTGCGGCCCGGTGCCGACCCGGTTCACCGCCGAGACCCGGCACTGGTAGCGGCCGTCGGTCAGCTTGATGGACAGGCTCCGCAGCCGGTCGTCGACGGTCTTGGTCACCCGGGACACCACGCGGCCCGCGGCGTTCAGCTTGAGCGCGGAGACCTTGTACGCCGTGATCGCGGCACCACCGTTGGAGGTCGGGGCCGACCAGCGACAGGTGATGGTCTTCGACCCACCCGCGGCGCCGGACGAGGCGGTCCCGATCCGCGGAGCACCGGGGCGGTCGGCCACCGGCTGCACGGTGACCTTGACGGTGCCCACCGCGGTGCCACCGTTCCCGTCGCTCACCGTGTAGGTGAACGTGTCGGACCCGTTGTAGTCCGTGGCCGGCTTGTAGGTGCAGACACCGGCCGCGGTGCAGGTGACGGTGCCGTGGGCGCCGTTGGTCTTGGCGGTGACCGTGAGGGCGTCGCCGTCGGCGTCCGTGTCGTTGGCCAGCACCGTCACCGACTTGGTCGTGTCCTCCTTGAGCGTGAGCGCGTCCGCGACCGCGACCGGGGCGTCGTTGACGGAGGCCACGGTGATCTCGACGGTGACGTCGACGGTGCTGTGGCCGTCGCTGACGCGGTACTGGAACTGGTCGTCCCCATGGAAGTTCGCGTCCGGTGTGTAGGTGCAGCTGCCGGTCGCTGCGCACGTCACGGTGCCGCCGGACGGGAGCTGGTCGGGCACCAGGGTGATCGACAGCGGGTCGCCGTCGGGGTCGGTGTCGTTGGCCAGCACGTTGAACGTCGCCGGGGTGTCCTCGTTGGTCGACACGAGGTCGTCGACCGCGTCCGGGGGCTGGTTCACGGCCCCGACCGACACCGCCACGGTGCCGACGGCGGTGAGGCTGCCGTCGCTCACCGTGTAGGTGAAGGAGTCGGCGCCGACGTACCCGGCGACCGGCGTGTACGTGCACGCCGTCGGCGTGCAGGTCACCGTGCCGTGGGCGCCGTCGGTCTTCGTGGTGACCGCCAGGACGTCGCCGTCCACGTCGGTGTCGTTGGCGACCACGCCGACCGTCACCGGGGTGTCGACGGCGGTGGACGCGGTGTCGTCGACGGCGGTCGGCGCGTCGTTCACCGCCGTGACGGTGAGGGACACCGTGACGGGGCCGGACTGCGCCACACCGTCCGAGGCACGGTAGGTGAACGAGTCCGCGCCGTGGTAGTTCGCGTCGGGCGTGTAGGTGCAGCTGCCGCCCGAGCAGGTCACCACGCCGTGGGTCGCGGCCGAGGCCAGGACCGCGGTGAGCGCGCTCCCCTCGACGTCGGAGTCGTTGCCGGTCACCGCGATCACCTTCGCGGTGTCCTCGGGCGTGGTGGCGCTGTCCGCCACGGCCACCGGTACGTCGTTGACCGGCGTGACGGTGACGTTCACGGTGCCGGTGCTGCTCGCCGTACCGTCGCTCACCGTGTAGGTGAACGAGTCCGGCCCGTTGTAGTTGGCTGCCGGTGTGTAGGTGCAGACGCCGGCGGTCGTGCATGACGCGGTGCCGTGGGCGCCGTTGGTCTGGCCGGTCACCGTGAGCGGGCCGGCCTCGACGTCGCTGTCGTTGCCGAGCACGCTGACCGCGCCGGCTGTGTCCTCGGCGGTCGTCAGGCTGTCGGCGACGGCCTTCGGTGCGTCGTTGACCGGGGTGACCGTGACCGAGACGGTGACCGTGCTCGACGACAGGGTCCCGTCGGAGGCGCGGTAGGTGAAGGAGTCAGGGCCGGCGTAGTCCGCCGCCGGCGTGTAGGTGCAGCCGCTCGCGTTGCAGGTCACGGAGCCGTGGCTCGGCCCGGTGACCAGGACGGCCGTGAGCGACGGACCGTCGACGTCGGTGTCGTTGGCGAGTACGGCGACCAGCTTGGCCGTGTCCTCCGGGGTGCTGGTGGTGTCGGCGACCGCCACCGGAGCGTCGTTGACCGCGGTGACGGTGACGTTGACCGTGCCCGTCGCCGTGCCGCCCTTGCCGTCGCTGACGGTGTAGGTGAAGGAGTCCGGGCCGTTGTAGTTCGCGGCGGGCGTGTAGGTGCACGACCCGCCCGCGGGGCAGGAGACCGTGCCGTGCGCGCCGTCGGTCTTCCCGGTGACGGTGAGCGGGTCGCCGTCCGGGTCGCTGTCGTTGGCCAGGACGTTGATGCCCCCGCCGGTGTCCTCCGCGGTGGTCATGCTGTCGGTGGTGGCGACCGGGTTGCGGTTCCCGGACGTCACCGTGACGGCGACCGCGCCGGTGTCCGTGCCGCCGTTGCCGTCGCTGACGGTGTAGGTGAACGAGTCCGGCCCGGTGTAACCGGCGGCCGGCGTGTAGGTGCACACGCCCGCGGCGGTGCAGGACGCCGTACCGTGCGCGCCGTTGGTCTGGCCGGTCACCGACAGCGGGCCCCCGTCGACGTCGGTGTCGTTGGACGAGCACGTTGACGCTTGCCGGCCGTGTTGACGGGCGTGGACAGGGTGTCGTCGACGGCGACCGGTGGGTCGTTGACCGCGGTGACGGTGATCGAGACCGTCACCGTGCTCGAGGACAGCGAGCCGTCCGAGGCGTGGTAGGTGAACGAGTCCGGCCCGTTGTAGTTGGTGGCCGGGGTGTAGGTGCAGGTGGCGGCCACGCAGCTGACGCTGCCGTGGCTCGGGCCGGCGTCGAGCACGGCGGTGAGCAGCCGGACCGTCGACGTCGCTGTCGTTGGTGAGCACGGCGATCGCCTTGGCCGTGTCCTCGGCCGTGGTGGTGGTGTCGGCGACCGCGATCGGGGCGTCGTTGACCGGGGTGACGGTCACGTTGACCGTGCCGGTGGCGGTGCCCCCGTTGCCGTCGCTGACGGTGTAGGTGAAGGAGTCCGGGCCGTTGTAGTTCGCGTCGGGCGTGTAGGTGCAGACGCCGGCAGTCGTGCAGGTGACGGTGCCGTGGGCGCCGTTGGTCTTGCCGGTGACGCTGAGGGTGTCGCCGTTCGGGTCGGTGTCGTTGGCGAGCACGTTGACGGTGCCGGCGGTGTCCTCGGCGGTGGTCGTGGCGTCGTCGACCGCGTTGGGTGCGAAGACCGCCGCGCCCCCGATGTCCCGGAAGCCGAAGAGGAAGGTGTTCGGGGTGCCCAGGGTCGGGCCGTCGGGCGTGCTCGGCTCACCGAGGGAGTAGGCCTCGACGCCGACCGCGTTCAGCGCGTTGATCGCGGCGGTCTCGGTGGGGGCGGCGCCGTAGAAGGTCCGGAAGTCCTTGGTGGCCCCGGGCGCCAGGGTGCCGAAGTCGAAGTCGAACAGCGCACCGTGGTCGGCGGGCCCGGCGTCGGTGAAGCTGCCGGTCTGGCCGAGGTCGGAGGGGCCGGACAGCGGGTCCGCCGTCGCGAAGCCGTCGTTCGACGTGAACACCAGGGACGGCGAGTTGCCCTTGAACAGGGTGACGAACTCGCTGAACGCCGTGGGCTCGACGTCCCAGTCCATCACCCGCCGGTAGCGCAGGTGCTGGGCCGCGGCGCTGATGTTCTTCACGCTGACGGAGACCTCGTAGGCGTTCGGCGTCGACGGGCTCGGGTGGTAGTCGTGGGTGACCCGCAGCTGGGTGCCGATGTCCACGACGGACACGGCGGTGGAGGCGGTCGTGGTGAAGCTGACCTGGGTCAGGTTGGCGGAGTTGCCCGAGGACTGGTTGGCCCAGCCCGAGGTCCCGCTCGTCGCGTCCGCGGCGCCCCATCCTTCGCAGGCGCAGCCCGGGCTGGTGCTGTCGTTGTTGGTCGGCACGTAGCGCAGGCCCACCTCGCCGACGTTGAGCTCGCCCTTGCAGTTCACGCCGAGCTGGACGGTGCCGTTGGTGATGACCTTGCCCTGGCACGGCGGCACGTCGACGGTGAGCTGCACGGTCGCGGGCGTCGAGGTGGAGCTGCCGGCAGCGACGGTGAACGTGAAGCTGTCGTGCGCCGACGTACCCGGAGGTCGTGTAGTCGATCTTCGCCTCGCAGAAGCCGGCGCCGCAGGTGGTGTCGTGGAAGGCGCCGAGGGTGCCGTGCGCCGGGCGCCGGCGACCGCGAAGGTCAGGTCGCGGCCCAGGTCGTCGGAGCCGCTCACCGTCAGGTGGTGGTGCTGTCCTTCCCGGCCGCGAGGTAGTTGTCGTACGCCGTGGGCGCACTCGGGTCGACGATGCTGATGGTCACGGTGGAAGGAACGGTGCGGTGGCCGTCGGGGTCGGTGCCGCGGAAGGTGAAGGCGTCCTGGAGGCCACCCGTTCCGGCGTTGGCCGTGTAGGTGACCGAGGTGTGGCACCCGAACGAGGTCACGTAGTCGCAGGTCACCGGACCGAGCGCACCGAGGGTGCCGCGGGTCGGCGGGTCGACGATGCTGAAGGTCAGGTTCTGCCCGTCGTAGTCGTAGCCCTCCAGCGTGATGACCGTCGGGTCTCCGGGCGCGACCGTGGCGGCGGAGCTGTACGTCGCGCCGGTTCCCGGGTCGTTCACCCGGATCGTGATCGTGGCGGTGTTCGAGAACGACGGTGCCGTCACTGGCTCGGAACGTGAACGAGTCGAGGCCGGAGTACCCCGTCTGCGGCGAGTACCTGCAGTACGAGTCGGCGCACTCGGTCAGGGTGCCGTGCGTCGGCTGCGTGAGGACCGCGTAGGTCAGCGGGTCCTCGTCGACGTCGCTGGCGCTCATGGAGAGCAGCTCCGGGGTGTTCATCTGGAAGTCCCACGTCTGGTCGTAGGCGACCGGACTGGCGGCCTGTGCCGGCGCGGGATAGGCCAGCAGCAGGGCCCCGACGACCAGCAGTCCCAGGACGGATCGACGACCTCGGCGGGTCGTCCGATGTGTGTGAGCGCGCGCGGCACCAGCGTGGATCCCCATGGCACGATTCCCCGTTCTCTCCCCCTAGAGTGCTTTGACGGTAAGGAGTGGGGCTTCCCAACGCCATGGCTACGGCGGGCCCCCGGCCACCCCAGTGCGGGGCACTGGGGAGCGGTCCCCTGGGGACGGCCTGCCGCGGTTGTCGGGGTCCGCGGATAGGGTTCTCGGGTGCCTGACGCCCCCGCCTCCCCGCCCGCCGCGGACGAGCGCGTCCGCACGGTGCTGGCCACGGCGGTCGAGGCGCTCGGCGGCCAGGAGCGCACCGGCCAGATCGCGATGGCCGAGGCCGTCGCCGCGGCGTTCAACCGGCAGGAGCACCTGCTCGTCCAGGCCGGCACCGGCACCGGCAAGTCGCTGGCCTACCTCGTGCCGGCGCTGCTCCACCACAGGCGGGTCGTGATCGCCACCGCGACCCTCGCCCTGCAGCACCAGCTCGTCGAGCGCGACCTGCCCCGGCTGGTCGAGGCGATCGAGGGCACGCCGGGCGTCGCCACGTCGTACGCCGTGCTCAAGGGCCGCAGCAACTACGCCTGCCTGCACCGGATCCGCGAGGGCGTGCCCGACGAGCAGGGCGTCCTGGTCGACGTACCGGAAGGCTCCATGGGCAAGCAGGTCCTCGAGCTGCGCGCGTGGGCGGAGAAGGAGGCCGAGGACAAGGGCACCGGCGAGCGCGACAACGCGCCCCGGCACACCGACCGGCTCTGGCGGCAGGTCTCGGTCAGCGCCCGCGAGTGCCTGGGCAAGGCGCGCTGCGCGTTCGGCGAGGAGTGCTTCGCCGAGCGCGCCAAGGAGCGCGCGGCCGAGGCGCAGCTGGTCGTGACCAACCACAGCCTGCTCGCGATCGACGCCATCGAGGGCATCCCGATGATCCCGGAGTACGACGCCGTGGTGGTCGACGAGGCGCACGAGGTGACCGCGCGGATCACCCAGGCGGCCACCGACGAGCTCAGCGTGAGCGACGTCGAGCGGGCGGCCCGGCGGGCCCAGCGGTACGTCGACGGCGAGCAGGCCGACGACCTCGACGACGCGGCCGGGTCGCTCGCCGGTGCGCTGCAGGCGACGGAGGCGGGCCGGCTCGACCGGATCCCGCGCCGACCTCGGCGACGCGCTGGTGCTGGTCCGCGACGCCGCCCGCGCCTGCCTCGGCGGGATGCCCAAGGAGGGCGAGGGCGAGGCGGACGCCGGCCGGTCGCAGGCCCGGGCGGGCGTCCAGGAGGTCTTCAACCACGCCGAGCGGATGGCCGCCGACCTCGACTCCGACGTGCTCTGGCTCAACGACCGCGAGCCGTCCCGCGGCGGGCCGCAGCTGTGCGTGGCGCCGCTGCAGGTGTGGGGCCCGATGCGCGACAAGCTGCTCTCCGACAAGACCGTCGTGTTCACCAGCGCCACGCTGATGCTCGGCGGCGACTTCTCGGTGGTCGCGTCCTCGGTCGGGCTGAAGCCGTCCGAGCGGGTGCTGGACCCGGCGGAGGAGCCCGCCGAGACGGCCGACGACGCGCTGCCGTGGCGCGGGATCGACGTCGGGTCGCCGTTCGACTACGGCCGGCAGGGGATCCTGTACGTCGCCCGCCACCTCCCGCCGCCCGGTCGCGACGGGCTCGGCAAGGCCCAGCTCGACGAGATCGTGGAGCTCGTCGACGCCGCCGAGGGCCGCACGCTGGGGCTGTTCTCCAGCCGTCGGGCGGCCGAGGCCGCCGCGGAGGAGGTCCGGGCCCGGTTGCCGCACCTGACCACGCTCGCCCAGGGCGACGCCCAGCTGCCCGGAGCTGGCCAAGCAGTTCGTCGACGACCCGCACACCTGCCTGTTCGGCACGCTCAGCCTGTGGCAGGGGCTCGACGTCCCGGGGGAGACCTGCCAGCTGGTGCTCATCGACCGGATCCCGTTCCCCCGGCCCGACGACCCGCTGATGTCGGCGCGGCAGCGGGCGGCCGACCAGGCCGGCGGCAACGGCTTCATGCAGGTCGCGGCCACCCACGCCGCGCTGCTGCTGGCGCAGGGGAGCGGCCGGCTGATCCGCACCACCACCGACCGGGGCGTGGTGGCGGTGCTCGACCCGCGGCTGGCGACCGCCCGCTACGGCTCGTTCCTCAAGGCCAGCCTGCCGCCGATGTGGACGACCACCGACCCCGCCGTCGTACGCAAGGCCCTGGCGCGGCTCGCCGCCGGCTGATCGCCGACCTGTCGCAAACTCACGCCAGCCTCGCCGACCTGTCGCAAACTTGCGACAGGTCGGCGGTCGTCTGCGACAGGTCGGCGGTCAGTTTGCGACAGGTCGGCGTCGCGGCGTGTCAGTCTGCGACAGGTCGGGGTCAGACGCGGCGCAGGACCGCGGTGACGATGCCCAGGATGCTGGCGTGGGTGCCGTCGATCGGGTCGTAGGCCTCGTTGTGGGGGAGCAGCCAGACCTCGCCGTTCTTCTTCTGGAAGGTCTTCACCGTCGCCTCGCCGTCGATCATCGCGGCCACGAAGTCACCGTTGTTCGCGGTCGGCTGCTGGCGGATCACGACGTAGTCGCCGTCGCAGATCGCCGCGTCGACCATCGAGTCGCCGGAGACCTCGAGCAGGAAGAGCGTGCCCTCGCCGACGAGCTGCTTGGGCAGCGGGAAGATGTCCTCGACCCGCTGCTCGGCCAGGATCGGGCCGCCGGCGGCGATCCGGCCGACGATCGGCACGTTGACGGCGGTGGGCATGGCGTCGCCGATGCCGGTCTCGTCGTACGACGTCTCCTCGGCCGCGCTGATCGAGCGGCGGGCCGCCATCAGCTCGGGGAGGAAGACCTCGATCGCGCGGGGGCGGTTGGGGTCGCGCTTGAGGAAGCCCTTCTGCTCCAGCATCCGCAGCTGGTGGGAGACCGAGGAGGAGCTGGTCAGGCCGACCTGCTCGCCGATCTCGCGCATGCTCGGCGGGTAGCCGCGGGTCTCGATGCACTCGCGCAGGACGTTGAGGATCCGCTGCTGGCGCGGGGTCAGGCCGGTGGCGTCGGGGGGTCCGTCGGGGAGCTCGGTGACCTTGTCGGGGGTGCGAGGGGTCATCGTGATGCCTTCCGGTTCCGGTGCCGAGATGCGGCGGCCCGTGGGTGTGTCCCGCGAATCTGTCGGGACCTTCACGGTAGACCCAACCGGGGGCCAGTTCAAACACCTGTTCGAACGTGTCGCGGCCTAGTGTGCGCCCTGGTTGCGCGGGTCGACGACGTTCGTCGGAGGGGTCCAGCCGTAGGCGATCACCGGGCAGACGTCGACGAACCCGAGGCGTTCGTAGACCGGCTGGCCCAGCGGCGTCGCGGTCAGCACCGCCTCGGTGCAGCCACGCTCGAGGCCGAGGTTCATCAGCGCGGCGGTGACGGCGCCGCCGACGCCGCGGCCACGGGAGGCGCGCAGCGTGGTGATGTTGTAGAGCCCGGCCGTGTGCCCGGTGTGGACGAGCGTGCCGCACCCGACGGGCTCCGTGCCGTCCCAGGCCACCACGTTGACGAACCAGTCGCTGCCGGTGCGGGTGATGACCTCGCCGAACGGGCCGACCACGAACTCCGGCATCTCGAACCCCGCGGCGAACACGTCGAGGAAGACGTCGAGCCGGTCGTTGCCGATCGGGGTGACGCGGATGTCGTCCGGCGTGGCCAGCGGCTCGGCGAGGGCGACGTGCATGCCGGGCGCGTCCCCGCGCTCCAGCCCGCGCTCGAGCAGGCTCGCCTCGTCGGGCAGGCTGACCGGCCCGGCTCCCCAGCGCCACGACCGGCCGTGGGCGATCAGCTCGTCGGCGATCTCACCGGTACGCCGGGCGAGCTGGCCCGGCGCGAACGCGGCGTTGCAGGCCACGTTGAACAGCGGGAAGTCGAGGTCGCAGGTGAAGACCAGGGCGTCGTCGTGGTCGCGCCGGGTGAACAGCGGGTCGTGCGAGACGAGGTCCATGAAGGCGGCGAGGTTGGCCTCGACCGCCGCGGCGCGCGGGTCGAACATCTGTCGAGGCTAGAGCAGGACATGCGCAAGGGGCGGGATCCACCAGAATCCCGCCCCTTGTCTTCCCCAGTGCGCAGGCCGGGGTCGAAGCGGCCTGCGAACGTGCGTGTCGTGTCAGTCGGTGACCGGCACGAAGAGCTCCTGGCCCGCCACCAGCATCGAGGAGTCGAGGGCGTTGAGCTCGCGGATCGTCGTCATCATGGCGCGCACCTCGCCGTCGTCGGCCAGGCCGGCGGCGATGTCCCACAGGGTGTCGCCCTCGCCGACCATGACCTTCTCGGTCGGCTGGTCGGTGCCCTTCTCGCCGGTGGCCACGGAGGTCGCGCCGAGGAAGAACGCGGCACCGAGCACGAGCAGCAGCGACGCCACGAACACGACCAGCCGGCCACGCCGGGTCAGCCGCACCTGGCCACGCGGCGCCGTACGGGTCGGGGCGGCGGCGGGAGCCGGCCGGGCGACGCGCTGGCGCGGGACGTAGGTGCTGGGGCTGAGGGTCATGCTGCTCATCGGGACCTCCGGGGGAAGGGGTGGTCGGTGCGGTCACGGACTGTCTATCGGCCACCACCGACAACCGGTCGGGAGTGGGAGTCGAACAGAGGTTCGTTCGAACACATGTGCGACGTTAGATCATGTGTTCGAACAGATCAAGCACCCGTGCGAACAAATGTTCGAACGTGTCGCGAGCGTCGCGGGTCCGGCAGGATGGGCCCATGGCCGGCTACTCAGGCACCCCGCTGATCACCAAGCTCGGGATCAAGGACGGGCACACCGTGCTGCTCGACGGGCAGCCGGACACCGTGGACCTCGGCGACCTCGGCGCTGCCCACGTCGTACGCCGCCTCCCGCGCGCCGCGGTCCTCGACGTGACGCTGACCTTCCACCTCGAGCGGGCCCGGTTCGAGCGGCGGCTGCCGCAGCTGGTCGAGCGGACCGTGCCGAACGGGATGATCTGGGTGTGCTGGCCGAAGAAGGCGAGCAAGGTGCCGACCGACATCACCGAGGACGTGGTCCGCGCGGTCGCGCTGGCCGACGGGGTCGTCGACGTGAAGGTGGCCGCGATCGACGAGACGTGGTCGGGCCTGAAGCTGGTACGCCGCCTGGCCGACCGCTGAGCGGGTCGGAAGAGGTTCGGTCCGACGCTCCGGAAGCGGCAAAGGCGCGCCCGGAGGGACTCCGGACGCGCCTTGGCGCCAGCCCCCCGCTGGTGGATCACACTTGGCTTCGGCCAACCCCCGTGGTGTTCACCGCTGCCGTCATCAAGGCTGCCGAAGCGATCGGTCAAGTGCCATGACGTGATCGGGTCATGTCCGAACCATCCGCCGGGGTGCTCCCCAGTGCTAGACAGCCTCGGAACCCGTTTCAGGCGCGGGGTCAGGCGCGGCGGTGCCGGCTCTCGACGCGGTCGCGGTCGATGCGCGGCTGCTCCATCGTCCGCTCGATACCGTGCTCGCTGACCGGTCCGTCGCCGGTCCCGTCGTGGGGGTCGTCGGTGGCCGCGCCGGGGCCTCCGCGGACGAGGCGCGCGTCGCGGAGGGCGACGTACCACCGGAGGTGATGCCCAGCGTGCGCAGCATCTTCGCGACCAGGATGAGGCCGATGAACAGGCAGGCGGCGGCGCCCACGCAGGCGACGGCGAGGAAGCCCCAGGCGGACTGCTCGCCACCCCGGGCGGCGGAGCCGAAGTCGACCGCGGTCTTCACGAGGTAGCCCCACGCGACCACGCAGAGCGTGATCCCGAGGGCGAGCAGGAGGGCTCCGCGGTTCGGGCGGGCACGCTTCTTGGGGCCTCGTCGTGCGCCTGCGCGCTTCCCCGGAGTTGCCACGCGCCCCATTCTGTCAGGGGTCGCCGCGCGGTGCCGGGGGAACCCGGGGGACCGTCCCGACGATCGGTACGCCGGAGCGCGTGGCAGGCTCGCGGGCATGGAGGTGCTGCCCGATCTGGTCGGCCGCCGAGCCGGTCGTCGTGTTCTGCGGGATGGCGGCGGCGCAGAGCAGCCGGCTGCGCGAGCACTACTACGAGACGCCGGGCAACAGCTTCTGGGAGCTGCTGCACCGCAGCGGCCTGTCGCCGGTGCCGCTGCGGCCGTACGACGACGCCCGGGTGGTCGACCTCGGGCTCGGGCTCACCGACCTGGTCCGGCACAACGAGACCGACCCGCCGACGTACGACCTCGAGGAGCTGGTCGCCAAGGTCGGGCGCTGGCGGCCGGAGTGGCTGGCGTTCACCAGCAAGACGGTCGCGCACGTCGTCGCGCGCGAGCTCGGGCACCGGCGGCCGGGGCTCGGGCCGGCCGGCTGGGACGTCGCCGGGGCGGAGGTCTTCGTGCTGCCGGGGACCAGCGGCGCCAACCGCCGCCACGACTACGACGGCCGCGTCGACCGGCTCTCGTGGTGGCAGGACCTGGCCCATCTGGTGGGCCGCGAAACGCCGGGATGACGGCCGTCGCGGACGGGAAGAAATCGGCCCTGACCTGCGGTTATGTGTGCGTACCCGAAGTACGTCGGAAATCTGATCCATTTCGCTTGCATCGTCTCGGAGCGGGTGTATCGTTACCACTACATCTAGTAGTTACACCGCTGTAGTTATCCACATCTAGTTCCACAGAAGTGGTCGACAACTGCACAGGTGAACCGCTGGTTGTGCACAGTTTCAAGGCCGCTATCCACACGTCACCGCGATCGAGCACACCCCGTCGAGGGTGGGCTGCGGCATACCCGGATGCGACGCTGGAGCGACCGACTCGCCACGAGAGGGGGACCCAGGATGCACTGCCCGTACTGCCGCAGCACCGACACCCGGGTCCTCGACTCCCGGGTCGCCGACGACGGCGGCTCGATCCGCCGCCGCCGTACCTGCCCCGCCTGCGACGAAGCGCTTCACCACGGTCGAGCAGATGCAGCTGACCGTGCTCAAGCGCTCCGGCGCGACCGAGCCGTTCACCCGCGACAAGGCGATCGCCGGCGTCCGCAAGGCCTGCAAGGGCCGCCCGGTCACCGAGGACCAGCTCGCCTGCCTGGGCCAGGCGGTCGAGGACGCCCTGCGCGGCGAGGGGTGGGCGGAGGTGCCGGCCCACGAGGTCGGCCTGGCCATCCTCGGCCCGCTGCGCGAGCTCGACGAGGTGGCCTACCTCCGCTTCGCGAGCGTCTACCGCGCGTTCGAGTCGGCCGACGACTTCGAGGCCGAGATCGCCGATGCTGCGCGCCGAGCGCGCCGCACGTGCCGTCCTCGCCGGTCGAGCTGCTCGACGCCACGGCCCCAGCCCACGGGCTGACCACAGACGGCCCGGCGTGTGTCGTGGGGAAGCGCACGCGCCGGGCCCACCAACTTCGGTGTCCGGGCACACAAGCGACCACCAGCAGCGCGCAAGCACCTATCAGCCAGAGCGAGTCACCAGGAACAGAGGAGACGCAATGACCGAGACGGTGAGCGGGGCGTCTGCAACGTCGCAGACCGGGAGCGGCGGGCTCACGATGGAGCGCGTCTTCAGCACCGAGGGCGTCCACCCCTACGACGAGATCACCTGGGAGCGTCGCGACGTCGTCCAGACGAACTGGAAGACCGGCGAGACCGTCTTCGAGCAGCGCGGCGTGGAGTTCCCCGACTTCTGGTCGGTCAACGCCTCCACCATCGTCACCACCAAGTACTTCCGCGGCGCCGTCGGCACCGACGCCCGCGAGTGGAGCCTCAAGCAGCTCATCGACCGGGTCGTGAAGACCTACACCAAGGCCGGCATCGAGCACGGCTACTTCAAGACCGCCGCCGACGCCGAGATCTTCGAGCACGAGCTCACCTGGCTGCTGGTGCACCAGTACTTCTCCTTCAACTCCCCGGTCTGGTTCAACGTCGGCACCCCGTCGCCGCAGCAGGTCTCGCGCCTGCTTCATCCTCTCCGTCGACGACTCGATGGACTCGATCCTCAACTGGTACAAGGAGGAGGGCTTCATCTTCAAGGGCGGCTCCGGCGCCGGCCTGAACCTCTCCCGCATCCGCTCCTCCAAGGAGCTGCTCTCCTCCGGCGGCACCGCCTCCGGCCCGGTCTCCTTCATGCGCGGCGCCGACGCCTCCGCGGGCACCATCAAGTCCGGCGGCGCCACGCGTCGTGCGGCCAAGATGGTCGTCCTCGACGTCGACCACCCGGACATCGAGGAGTTCGTGATGACCAAGGCGCGCGAGGAGGACAAGATCCGCGCGCTGCGCGACGCCGGCTTCGACATGGACCTCGGCGGCGCCGACATCACCTCCGTCCAGTACCAGAACGCCAACAACTCGGTCCGCGTCACCGACGAGTTCATGCGTGCGGTCGAGGACGGCACCGAGTTCGGCCTGCGCGCCCGCGAGCACCGGCGAGGTCATCGAGACCGTCGACGCCCGCGACCTGTTCCGCAAGATCGCGATGGCCGCGTGGGAGTGCGCCGACCCGGGCCTGCAGTACGACGACACGATCAACGACTGGCACACCAACCCCGAGACCGGCCGGATCACCGCGTCCAACCCGTGCTCGGAGTACATGTCGCTCGACAACTCCTCGTGCAACCTGGCCTCGCTGAACCTGCTGAAGTTCCTCAAGGACGACGACACCTTCGACGCCGCGCTGTTCGCGAAGGCCGTCGAGTTCATCATCACCGCGATGGACATCTCGATCTGCTTCGCCGACTTCCCGACCGAGCCGATCGGCGAGACCACCCGCGACTACCGCCAGCTCGGCATCGGCTACGCCAACCTCGGCGCGCTGCTGATGGCGATGGGCCTGGGCTACGACTCCGACGGTGGCCGCGCGATGGCCGCCGCGATCACCTCGCTGATGACCGGCACGTCGTACAAGCGCTCCGCCGAGCTCGCCGCGATCGTCGGCCCGTACGCCGGCTACGCCCGCAACGCCGAGGCCCACAAGCGGGTCATGCGCAAGCACCAGGCGGCCAACGACGCGGTCCGCACGCTGCACAGCCGACGACCGGTCCGTGCACAAGCTGGCCACCAAGGCGTGGGCCGACGTGATCAAGATCGGTGAGAAGAACGGCTTCCGCAACGCGCAGGCCTCGGTGCTCGCGCCGACCGGCACCATCGGCTTCATGATGGACTGCGACACCACCGGCATCGAGCCCGACTTCTCGCTGGTGAAGTTCAAGAAGCTCGTCGGCGGCGGCTCGATGCAGATCGTCAACCAGACGATCCCGCGGGCGCTG
Organism: uncultured Actinomycetota bacterium; assembly: GCA_963721775.1. Taxonomy (GTDB): domain Bacteria; phylum Actinomycetota; class Actinomycetes; order Propionibacteriales; family Nocardioidaceae; genus Nocardioides. The sequence continues at coordinate 68,388 of CAVRMH010000037.1, forward strand.
AAGAAGCTGGGCTACCAGCCGGAGCAGGTCGAGGCGATCGTCGCCTACATCGCCGAGCACGGCCACGTCATCGACGCGCCGGGCCTCAAGACCGAGCACTACGAGGTCTTCGACACCGCGATGGGCGCCCGCGCCGCTCAAGCCGATGGGCCACGTGCGGATGATGGCGGCCGCGCAGCCGTTCCTGTCCGGCGCGATCTCCAAGACGGTCAACCTGCCGGAGACGGCCACGGTCGAGGAGATCGAGGACGTCTACCTGCAGTCCTGGAAGCTCGGCCTCAAGGCGACCGCGGTCTACCGCGACAACTGCAAGGTCGGCCAGCCGCTGTCCGACGGCAAGTCGGCGAGTCCAAGACCGACCAGGCCGCAAGGCACGTCCGCCGCCGTCGAGCCGGTCGAGACCGAAGGTCGTCGAGAAGGTCGTCTACGCCCCGACCCGCAAGCGCCTGCCGAAGTCGCGCGTCTCGCGCACCACGTCGTTCACCGTCGGCGGCGCCGAGGGCTACATGACCTCCGGTGCCCACGACGACGGCCAGCTCGGCGAGGTCTTCCTCAAGCTCGGCAAGCAGGGCTCGACCCTGGCCGGCGTGATGGACGCCTTCTCGATCGCGGTCTCGATCGGCCTGCAGTACGGCGTGCCGCTGGAGACCTACGTCTCGAAGTTCACCAACCTGCGCTTCGAGCCGGCCGGCCTCACCGACGACCCGGACGTGCGGATGGCGCAGTCGATCATGGACTACATCTTCCGCCGCCTGGCCCTGGACTACCTGTCCTTCGAGGAGCGCTCCGCGCCTCGGCATCTACTCCGCCGAGGAGCGCCAGCGCCACCTCGAGACCGGCTCCTACGAGCCGCCGGTCGAGGAGACCGGCTCGGCCGCCGAGCTGCATCGAGATCGACCCGTCGCTGGTCGAGGAGGTCGTGCGCAGCGAGCCGTCGTCGAGACCAGGACACCGGTCGAGGCCGCCAGGCCAAGCCCGCTGCCGCAAGGAGGCCCACACCACCGCCGAGCTCCTGGAGAAGATCACCGGCACCGCCGTCGACTCCCCGCTCTGCTTCACCTGCGGCACGAAGATGCGCCCGGCTGGGTCGCTGCTACGTGTGCGAGGGCTGCGGCAGCACCAGCGGCTGCAGCTGATGTGAACGGTCACGGAATGTCCCGGCTGAATCGGACAACAATGTCCCGACCTCGGTCACGAATGTCCAAGTTTCGGCCACGTCGGACATTCCGCCGCCTGGTGCGGCGGGACCGAGCGTCTGATGTGCCCTGGGACTCGTATCGTGAGCGAACGCCGGCCCGGCCTCTCCTTTGAGGTGCCGGGCCGGTGTTGCGTTCGCGGACTTGCCGTCCCTCAAGCCCGGGCCGGCGACAATTCAGCGTCTTGACGGACAGCCGAGCGAATTCCTAGCAGAACGACATTGCGTCCATCCACATGTCCTTCCCGCTCCCGCGTCATTACGGGATCGGATGGCGGCGGAAATGCTGCGAAGCGCAGCATCGAACGCCGATTGACCCCAGGCATGAGACCCGCACATGCGCCCGCGCACCGAAGGAGCAAGAAATTGGCACAGGAGACCCAGTCGCAACCGGCCAGCGGCAAGGTTCGCGCGCCGTCTTCGTCGTGCACGGGCCCCCGCCAGGGCCGCGGTGGCGAACCCCAGGACGGTCTCGTTCATGGCGCATCTGGCTCCTGCCGCACGGGTGCGGCGGCGGAAGCCGGCTGGCCCACGCTGGTGCCGTCCGGATTGTCAACGTCCGCAAACGGGCCGGGCAGCGCTGCCTCGTGCTCGGCGGACGCAGCCACCGTGAGCGTCTCGCCCTCCGCCTTGGACAGGACCACCAGGGCGGGGTCGCCATCCAGACGGCGCAGCTTCTTGCGCTCGTCGGGGTCGGCGGAACGCCTGCGGAGACACCCTCGACCGCCTGAAGGTCCTCGGACCACGCCGCGGGGCTGCCCCGCCAGGCGAAGACGTTGGAGATCCACATCCCCTGCGCGCGGGTCCAGCGGGTCCGGCCAGTGCGCAGCACGCGGATCGGGATGTTCCCGGGGCGGTTGCGCAGGGCGCGGGAACGGAAGACGAGTGCCAGGATGCCGAGGGCGCACAGCCACAGCGGAACTCACGCCAGCATTCGCAGCGGGTCGGCGACCCCGGCGGTGCGGTTTCGCCTACCGGGGTGAACCGCCCGCTTTGGTTCCCGCGCGGGTCGCGCATGAGCGGACGCCCAGCCGCACCCCACGTAGCCTCTCAGTAAGCGAAACCTGAGGAGGCCAGCATGGCGACGGTGACCCCCTACGACGCGACACTCCATGAAGGCATGGCCAGTGCTGACCACTGCGGGGCAGGGCGGGACGGAGTGTGACACCGGCCGGAGTACTCGGTGCGGGGCGAGCGGCAGACCATCTCAGCGCGTGCCGGCATCTGGCCGGAGCGGTGCGGGAAGCGGACGGAATGCCCGCGCGTCGCTGACGCCGAGTCGGCACGGCGTTTGTCGCCCCGGCGCAGACCGGACAGCGGTGCGGGTTCAGGCGGTCATCGCAACACCTCGGCCAGTGCCTGTGATGGTGTCCTGAAGCCGAGGGTCTGTCGAGGTCGTTCGTTGAGCTCTTGGGCGATGCTGTCGAGGTCGGCTTGGGTCAGGGTCCGGAAGTCCAGGCGTCGCGGAAGGTATTGGCGCAGCAGTCCGTTGGTGTTCTCGTTGCTGCCGCGCTGCCAGGGTGACTTGGGGTCGCAGAAGTAGACCTGCATCCCGGTGGCGGTGGTGAACCGCTCGTGTTGGGCCATCTCGTGTCCCTGGTCCCAAGTCAGCGAGCGGGCCATCTGGGTGGGCAGGGTGGTGACCGCGGCGGCCAGGGCGTCGGCGACCGCGTCGGCCTTGTGGTTGCCTCCGGGCAGTGCGACCAGGATCAGGAACCGGGTGGAACGTTCGACCAGGGTGGCGACCGGGCTCATGTTCTTGCCGAAGACCAGGTCGCCTTCCCAGTGCCCGGGCACCGCCCGGTCCTCGACCTCGGGTGGTCGCTCGGAGATGTGCAGGATCCCCGGCCGGCCACCGCGGCCGTCGGGCAGCCGAACCCCGCGCGGACGGCGGATCACCCGCCCGGTGCGCAGATAGGCGGTCAGCTCCTTGCGCAACGCGCCCCGGGACTGGACGAACAGGGTGCGGTAGATGCTCTCGTGCGACACCTGCATCTCCGGGTCGTTCGGGTAGGTGATCTTCAGCCAGCCGGCGATCTGCTGGGGCGACCAGCGCCGCCGCAGCTTGTCCTCCACGATGACACGCAGCGCCGCGTTGGCAGCCAACTTGCACGCCTTGGGACGAGTCGCCCGCGACCACGCCACCTGGTCAGCACGATTCGCGCGATACCGGCTGCGGCCACCGTTGGCAGCGACCTCGCGGCTGACCGTCGAAGCGGCCCGGCCCAGCCGGTCAGCAATCGCCCGCAACGACATCCCGGCCGCCAACCCCCGCGAGATCTCCTCACGCTCCTCAACGCTCAAGCGTCGAGCGGAACGGCAGCGAGGCTCGGGTCTGATCCCGCCACACCGCAACAGATACGCCCGCACCGTGCCGGTCGACAACCCGAGCTGCCGGGCCGTCGGCTTCGCCGCATGGCCCGCGCGAAGCCGCACCCAGATCTCATCCATCGCCTCCGGCGACAACCTCTGATAGCCACGCGCCACCGCAACCTCCTCGAGTCAAGGAAGTGTTGCGCTGACCCCTTGAGACCACCGGCATGAGCGGACTTTCCGCTGTGCATGGCCTAGCGCACGGGCAAGGACCGCGGTGTCTACGAAGCGGCCGCTAGCCTCTCCGGCTGACCGTCGTCACCCCAGGGGCGGCAGGTCCTGCCCATCCGGGCGGGACGCCCAGCAACTGCCGAGGAGGTTGCCGCCGAACACCTCGTTGGGCGGCTGCCAGAGCGCCTGCACGGTCAGCCCCTTGTAGTCGGGGTCTCGGTGATCGAACTGGCACTCGGCTGCCGCGGTCCGCAGTTTTCGCGGGGAGGGGTAGGTGTCGAGGAATAGGACGAGCCCGTGGCCGGTGGCCTCGTACTTGTGTGGTCTGTCGCAGGGCACGAACGGTTGCGGGCGGGTCGGCTGCTGCGGGAACTTGTCCAGGCAAGCCCACACCTCCTCGGGACGCCGCAGGAGCACCTCCTCTGCCGACCCTCTCCTCCAGACCGGCCGCAAGCCTGCGGTCAGGGCCGCGAAGGCGACGTCGCAGCGGACCCAGGAGGCACCACTGGCCACCTGGTCCCGGCTCGGCAGGAACATCAGGTATTTCCAGGGCCCCACCGGGTCGGAAGAGCCAATGAAAGATTGCACCTCCTCGCCACACGCGCGGTCCTCCCCCGACGCGATCTGCGGGGTCGGTTTCTCCAGCGGGTAGACCGCGACGGTCTGGGTCGTGTGCCGTTCGGTGCAGGGCACCTGCGGCGAACCGTCGAACCGGTACTCCTCGTCCCCGGCGTTCACGGGCGGAACCTGCCAGCACGTGCCGACCGCGGGCGCTCCGACCAGGCCAGCGTCGGTGGCGGAGTCCTCTGCGGTCGGGTCAGGCGTGGGAGAACTGGCGGAGGGGCCAGGGTCGGCCTGGTTGTCGGAGTCCCCGTCGCTACACGCAACAGGGGTGAGGGCGAGCACCGCCGTCAGGGCGGCGGCCTGGAGCACGCCCCCGACCGCATGTCTCGGCTGGCGGGTCCGCACGGCCTGAGGGCCCGGCGTCCTCCGAGCATTCATGGCCATCACCTCTCCAGCAAGACGCCCCCGCGGCGTCCGACTCAAACCGCGGCGACGAGGATGTGGTTCCCAACGACGCTACGCCCGCCGTCGGCTGCTCGGCAGACCCGCCTGGGCCCGCCCTGCCGCCTACTCGCCGCGGGGCCGTCCGGAGATGCGCGGCGGAGCCGTCCAGTCGCCGGTGTGGGCAGTGGTGTTCGCGTTCAGCGTGATGACCGCGACGCAGCTGCTCGAGGCGACCGCGGAGTTGCGTGCCATGGCTCGCGGTGTGCATCCGGCGGTGCTCACGCAGGACGGGCTCGAGGCTGCCCTAGCCCACCTCGCTGACCGCTCGCCACTGCCGGTCGGGCTGCACCTCGCCCTGGGCCGGCGGCTGCCGGCCGAGATCGAGGCCACGACGTACTACCTGGTCAGCGAGGCGATCACGAACACCGCGCGTCATGCCCATGCCCAGGTCATCGAGGTCAGGGCGGAGTACGCCGACGGCCGGCTCACTGTGGCGGTGAGCGACGACGGTGTCGGTGGCGCCGATCTGGCAGCCGGAACGGGCCTGCAGGGGCTGGCCGACCGGTTTGCCGTGCTCGGGGCTCGGCTGGACGTGGTGAGTCCGCCGGACGGCGGGACCACCGTGAGGTCGGTGATGGAGTGCGGGTGATGCTGGCCGATGACGCCCTGCTACTGCGCGAGGGGTTGGCCAGGATCATGATCGAGTCCGGCTTCGAGGTCGTTGGCCAGGCCGCGGACGGCGGTGGGCTGCTGGACCTCGTTCGTCAAGACCCGCCGGACGTGGCCGTGATCGACCTCAGGATGCCCCCTGACTTCTCCAGCGAGGGGCTCCAGGCCGCTGCCGCGATCCGGGCGTTCGCCCCTGAGGTCGGGCTGCTTCTGCTCTCGCAGTACGTCGAAGTCCACCACGCCCTCAGGCTGATGACGGAGTTCGACGGAGGAGTGGGGTACCTGTTGAAGGACCGGGTCTCCGATCTCGCGGCCTTCGCCACCGACGTGCAACGCGTGGCCCGGGGCGACGTCGTCATCGACTCCGAGCTCGTCGGTCTGCTCGTGTCCCGGCGTCGCCGCGAAGACCCCCTGGACCGGCTCAGCGAGCGCGAACGCGAGGTGTTGAGCCTGATGGCCCGGGGGCTCACCAACGCGGGGCTGTCCGACGAGCTTCACCTGAGCCCCAAGACCGTCGAGGGACACGTGCGGAGCATCTTCACCAAGCTCGACCTCGACGCCGACGAGCGGTCCCACCGCAGGGTGCTCGCAGTGCTGCGATTTCTGCGAGGCTAACCGCCTTTCCTATCGGGACTGAAGTGCAACGCTGCCGATGTGCGTGCATCTATCAGCCACGGGGTGCCTGGGAATGCGAGGCTGCTGATTCCGTCAACCTTGACGTCTGTTCGTCTGAGCCTCGGGGTCGTCTGAGGCTCAGAACCCGGCGTCCGGGCTACTCGCGCACCTTCCCATCGAGTCGAACGTGACACCTTCGATCGGCCAATTGGGTCGCTCCCGAATGCCCACCTCGCGACCGTGATGCCGAACGACCCGAAAGTCCGTGCGATGGCTTGGGCCTCTGAACGTCCAGAGTGCTACGTGGTGTCCTGGTCGGCGGTGGGCGCGGGCCTCGAGAGGCCCGACGCCGCGAAATGCAACCTGAAACGGGTGTCGTCTCGTTTGTAGGGTGAGACGGGGCACGAGGGAGGGCGGGGTGATGGGCGGCCGGGACCACGGTGACTTCGTCGAGTTCGCCGGCGCGTACGGCGACCAGATGCGACGCACCGCCTTCCTGTTGTGTGGCGATGCCGACCGCGCCCTGGACATCACCCAAGAGGCGCTGATCCGCCTCTTCGTGGCGTGGCCGCGGCTGAACAACGACCGTGGGCTGCGCAGCTACGCGCGCAAGGCCGTCGTCAGCGCCGCCATGGACATGGCCCGCAAGAAGTCGAGCCGCGAGCTGGTCAGCGCCGACCTCGGCGAACGGGTCGGGCCCGACGCCAGCGAGCTTGTGGCCGGATCTCTGCTGATGCTTGACGCCCTGGCGCAGCTGCCCCCGCGGCAACGGGCGTGCGTGGTGCTGCGCTACTACGAGGACCTGAGCATCGAGGACGCCGCGTCCGTGCTCGGGTGCCGCCCCGGGACCGTCAAGAGCCAGACTGCCCGCGGCCTGAGTGCGCTCCGGGCAGCGTTCGCCGACAGCGGCGACGAACTCGTCCTCGGCAACGACTCGGAGAAGGAGGCCACGCCGTGGTGACCGAGATGCGCCAGGCGCTGCGGGATGCCGCCGGCGGCCCGGCGCCCGCCCACCTCGACCTGGACGGTGCCATCACCGTCGGTGTCCGCCGGGTCCGCCGCCGTCGTCTCGTCGCCGCCGGTGCCGCCGGCCTCGCCGTCGCCCTGGTGATGGGCGTGGCGACCGTCTCCAGTGGCGGTGACCGGGCCGAGAAGCCGGATCCGGCCGATCTCGGACTGCAGGACGCGCGCCCCGTCGATCTGCAGATGGCTGCGACCCGCAGGGTGACATGGAAGGCAACGCGCGAGGCGGACATCACCTACGACCGCTTCGAGGGCATTACCGACGACGGGCTCGTGGCCCGCGGCACCTTCAACTACCCCGAAGGCACCCGCAGGTTCGGCCTGCTCGACGTGGACACCGGGCGCACCGACTGGTTGCCGTACCTGCCGTGGGACAAGAACGGACCGGTGCCGGTGCACCTGGGCGCCGACCAGCTCGTCTACCTCGACAGCCAGTACCTCCCGCGCGCCATCCTCACCTTCGACCGGGACCGTCGGACATGGACGCGACACCCCATTCGGCTCCCCAACCAGGACGTCGACATGTTCTACGGATCCGACCCCCAAGTCGGCGGCGACGGTCGCCTCTACCTGATGGACCCCAAGATCCCCGTGCACTGGTGGTCCGTGCCGCTCGCCGGCGGCACACCACGACCCGAGCCCACCCTGGACGGCCACTCACTCGCGTGGTCGGGGACGACGCTCGCCACCGCCGACCCCGACGGACACATAGCCGTCACCCGCGGCGGCCACCAGGTCACCGAGGTCGACGGCCCGCCCGCGGGCTGCGCAGCCCCCGATGACCTGGAGCTGGCACCTGCGCTCCGCCTCGCCGGCACCCGACTGGTGGCCACCTACCGGTGCCAGGAGGGCCAGCAGGTCGTCGTCTACGACGAAGCAGGCCGACCCGACCTGACCTTGGCGCCGGCCGACCTCGCTGTCACGGGCGCCGACGCGCGGTACGTGGTCATGGGGGAGAACCCGCCGACCAGGCCGGAGCCGGCGAAGGTCCAACGCACCTTCGTCCTGGACCTGAAGCGCCGGCGGTGCTGCTGGCTATCGACGACCGTGGACTGGCCCTCGCAGACGACGACGCGCGAGCGGGCGGGATCCGGAACGGGCTGGTGCTGTGGACCGTGAACGGCCCGACCGAGGACCGCCGCACCTACGACGTGGTCTACCGGGTCGCTCACCTCCCCTGAACCTTCGTCGACCGGGGCTGACCGGCCGATCAGGACCGATCAGGCCGGTCACGCCGTCACTGTGGACGGTGAGCACGAAAGTCGCCCCGACAGGCGTCGGGGCGACTGCCGTTCCAGGGGACGGGCCCACGCGGCTTGCGCCAGTGACCGGTGATTCTGCGAAGAGTCCCCGCCAGATCTGCGAGGGCCCCGGACCCCTGCGGGGGTGCGGCTGGTGGACGCGGCATGTGCCGGTCTCGTGGCTGTCAGCGTCGGAAGGTCACCGGTGTCCGCGCAGGCGTTGGCCCAGCACCGTGTGGTCGGTCCAGTTGGTGGGCAGGGCGCGGAGCAGGGCCATCCGCCGCGTGGCTTCGACGCGGTCGATGGCTGCGGTGAACAGGTCGACCAGGATCCAGGCGTGGGCCTGCATGACCCAGTCGGGGCCGTTGGCTCGCAGGAACCCCAGGACGTTGTCGAGGTAGTCGGCGCTCATGTCGTCGATCTGCCAGGCCCGTCCGAGCACGTCCACCCAGATGCGGGCCTGGAGCAGGCACCTCTTGTCGAGCACACCGGCCCTGACGGCGAACGCAGCGAATCTGACCTACTGGTCGTGGTTCCCGGCAAGGTTGTCGGTCTCCGTGATCCGCTCCGGGTCGTGCTGGCCCGACCGATCCGACCGCGCTCGGCGGGTGTGAGGCAGAAGTGCGAGCACCAGCGAGATACCTCTCCCGAGGCTTGCCGGAGGGCTAGCCCCATCGGGTTGGTGGCGGGCATCCCGTTGGTGTCGCCTCTGGCCACGTCGCGGCACACGCCGAGTCCGACCGGCGGGGGACGAGGCCGAATCCGACCAGCTGGAGGACGAGGCTGGGTTCGAGGAGCCCGAGGCCGAATGATCACGAGAACTCTCGGCCGGACCCGGAAGCCACGATCTCGCCGCGCAGTACCACCTCCCGCACCTCTGGACGCCTTGCGGCACAATTGCGCGAGGGTCGGAGAAGAGCCGTGAATCACACCGGAGTTATCCCGATGTTTATCCCGACTGTACTTCCGACCCCCCGCCCTCGTAGCTCAGCTGGATAGAGCAGCGGCCTTCTAATCCGCCGGTCCCAGGTTCGAATCCTGGCGGGGGCACCCAGCGATGACACGGGGTCAGGAGGGCCAGGTGGTGACGAGGAACCGCGACCACGCCCCGTCCGGCCCGATGCCGTGAGCGGCCTCCTGGTGGCCGGCACGACGTCGGACGCCGGAAAGAGCGTGGTCACCACCGGCCTGTGCCGGGCGCTGGCGCGTCGTGGCGTCCGGGTCGCGCCGTACAAGGCCCAGAACATGTCGAACAACTCCATGGTGGTCACCGGCCCGGACGGGGCCGGCGCTGAGATCGGGCGCGCCCAGTGGGTGCAGGCGATGGCCGCCCGAGCGGTCCCGGAGGTCGCGATGAATCCGGTGCTGCTCAAGCCCGGCAGCGACCTGCGCAGCCACGTGGTCGTGCTCGGCCGCCCCGCGGGCGAGGTCGACGCGGCGGACTTCGTGGAAGGCCGCCGGCACCTGGCGGCGGCCGCGCACGCGGCGTACGACGACCTCGCCGACCGCTACGACGTCGTGGTGGCCGAGGGTGCGGGGAGCCCGGCCGAGATCAACCTGCGGGCCTCCGACTACGTCAACATGGGGCTGGCCCGGCACGCCGGGCTGCCCACCGTGGTGGTCGGGGACATCGACCGCGGCGGGGTGTTCGCCGCGTTCCTCGGCACCGTGGCGCTGCTCGAGCCGGCCGACCAGGCCCTGGTCGCCGGGTTCGTGGTCAACAAGTTCCGCGGTGACATCTCCCTGCTGCGACCGGGGCTCGAGGAGCTGGAGCGTCTCACCGGACGTCGGGTGCACGGCGTGCTGCCGTGGCACCCCGACGTGTGGCTGGACTCCGAGGACGCACTGGATCTCGACGGGCGCCGCGCGCGGACCGGTGGGGAGTCGTGGAAGGTGGCGGTCGTCCGGCTCCCTCGGGTCAGCAACTTCACCGACGTGGACGCGCTCGGTCTGGAGCCCGACCTCGACGTGGTCTTCGCGAGCCACCCGCGTCACCTGGCCGACGCCGACCTGGTGGTGCTGCCGGGCACCCGGGCCACCCGTGCCGACCTGGCCTGGCTCCGGGAACGCGGGCTGGACCGCGCGGTCCTCGGGCACGCCGACGCCGGACGTCCGGTGCTGGGCATCTGCGGAGGCTGCCAGATGCTCGGCACCGAGATCGCCGATCCGGACGGTGTCGAAGGGCCGCCGGCGACGGTGCCGGGGCTCGGACTGCTCGACCTGCGCACCCGTTTCACCGGCGAGAAGGTGCTGCGGGCGCACGGGTCGGCCGGCTACGAGATCCACCACGGAAGGGTGTCCGGCGAGCTGGTGGACGGACCCGTGCGCGGGACGATGGTGCACGGCAGTCTCGAGGACGACGACCACCGGGCGGCGTACCTCGCGGCCGCGCTGCCGGACCGGCCCCCGTCCGGCGTGAGCTTCCCGGCCGCCCGCGAGAGACGCCTGGACCTGCTGGGTGACCTCGTCGAGGAGCACCTGGACGTCGACGCGCTGCTCGAGCTGGCCCGGAAGGGGCCTGCCGCGGGACTGCCGATCCTGCCCCCGGGAGCACACCGATGAGGCACCCGAGCCGCTGACAGGAACTTGCCCGGAGGTCGTCCGCCACGGGTGAAGCCAGCGGCTCCCGGTCGCCCGACGATGGATGCAGGCGGTGGCCCGACAGTCGGCCGCGCGCCCTCATCCTCAGGAGGCACAGCATGGGTTTCGGCGATCGACGCGACAAGCGTCGCGAGGAGCGACGGGAGTTCGGCGTCGGCGGCAGCGCGGTGCGCTACCAGATGCGCCAGAAGATGGTCTCGTTCGGCGACGACTACTGGATCGAGAACGAGAGCGGCGACCGCGTCCTCAAGGTCGACGGCAAGGCGCTGAGGCTCCGGGACACCCTCGACGTCGAGGACCTGCAGGGCGAGAAGGTGTGCCGCATCCAGACCCGGGTGATGCACGTGCGCGACACGATGGTCGTCGAGCGCGCCGACGGCACCAAGATGGCCACGGTCCACAAGGCGTTGATCACCCCGCTGCGCGAGCGATGGAAGGTCGACGTGGAGGACGGCCCGGACCTCGAGGTCAAGGGCAACATCGTCGACCACGAGTACGAGCTCGAGAGCGACGACGGCAAGGTGGCCGAGGTGTCCAAGAGGTGGTTCCGGGTGCGCGACACCTACGGCATCCAGGTCGCCCCGGGAGCCGACACGGTCCTGGTCCTGGCCGTGGCTGTGGCGCTCGACGCGATGGGCCATCCGGCGCGGTAGTCGCCTTTGGGCAGCGGCGCCCGGGAGCACCGCGGCCGGCTCGCCGGAGGACGATCGGCCGGCCGCGGTGACCGTGGGGAGGACTACCCGCGCAGTCCGTTCATGTTGCCCGCGCTGATCGCGGTGAACCGGAGGGACTGGCCCGGGTCGGCGGCGCCGCCGGGTGCGTTGTCCTGCTCGTAGTTCGGGTTGTGGAACCCCTTCGCGCCCTGCTTCCTGAGGAAGGTCGCGTAGTCGATGTCGCTGCGCGGGTCACCGAACGGGACCATGGTGTAGCCGTTGCCCACGCCGAGCGGATCGGCGGTCCGGTCTCCGTCCTTGGCGTGGTAGAGCGGGTAGCGGTGCGTCTGCTTCGCGACCGTCGCCAGCGGGTCGAAGATGTCCTGCACCCGCTGCCCGTTCTCGTCGTACCGCCAGCGGTGCTTGTGCTGGGCGACGTGTGCCCAGTAGATGTCCATCTCCACCACGACCAGCTTGGGGTCGGTGACGTCGAGGTAGTGCTGCATCAGGCGCTTGCCGGACTCCGCCCGGACCTGGGTCGGCGCGATCGGTGCACCGGTCACGCGGTCCTGGGTCACCGTCACCATCGGCCCGTCCTGGAGGAAGTGGTACGCCGGGTCGTGGTTGTGGGTGTACATCTGGATGCCCCACTTGCTGCTGAGCAGGTTGAGGGCATCCCACTTCTCGCCGGCGATCGTCCACGGCTCGATGTTGCGGTTGCCGGCGTTCGTCGGGTCGTTGCCGGTGCCCATGTAGGGCGTGCCGAGGATCGAGGCGAACTCCAGCTCGGTCTGCAGTCGGTCGTAGTCGGCGGTGGTCATCGTGCCGCCGGCGCTGTTCGGGCCGTACCACGTGTTCGGGACGAACCCGTGGTTGCCGATGGCCTCGAGCCCGTTGTCGTCGAGGAAGCCACGCAGCGACTGCGGCGTACGCCAGGTAGGCCGCGCGTCCCTCCGGCGTGGCGACGTACGCCGCAGACCCGCCGGGGTTGGCGGGGTTCTGGCCGTAGCCCGCGAACTCGACCTGCTCGATGCCGACCTGCGCGAAGTACTCGAAGAGCTCCTTCCACCCGCCCGGCAGCGGCACCAGGGGACCGAGGTCGGTCGGGTCGGCGGGGAAGTTGGCCCCGCCGAGGTAGCCCAGCGTGGGCGACGCCGGTGGCGATGCCGAGCCGCCCGGGTACGTCGCGCTGGGTGTAGGTGATGGTGCCGACCTTGGAGGGCGGGATCAGCCGCCCGTTGGCCGAGCCCGGGGAGGACGCCGCGAACGCGCCCGTCGGGTTCATCGAGGTGAGGGTCAGGGCGGCAGCACCGCCGACACCGAGCCCCAGGACCTGGCGACGATTGAGGTTGTGAACGAGCCATGGAAGCCTCCTTGTGCGCCCCGCAGGGTGCACATCGACCGGATTGTCCGTGCCCGCATCACGGTCGAATTGGCTGAGACGCTACCGCGCCTCGTCCGGGAAGTGAAGATCTTTCGATGACGAGATTTCAAAAGTCTTTCGGCCGTCCGACAAAGTCGGTGCCGCATGCGGGGTCGCCGGGGGCGGTGGAGACGCCCCATGCGGGGAGGCGCCTCCACCGGTCCCAGGCGGCGGCCGCCGGCGCTGTGAGCGGGGCCACACTGCGTGGCATGGAAGGTAGTCCGGGACCCGGCGCAGCGGAAGAGGTTTCGCCGAGAAGTTTCGAAATGCAATCGATCTGCGGGCGGAAGTCCGTGTCGTCGTCCGACTCCCGTGCGCGGCCCCGGCGTGGGAGTATCCGGAGCATGGCGCACGTTCTCTCCGGCCGGGCCGAGACCCCGACGCAGTCCAGGATCCTGACCTACGTCCGGGACGAGGGCCCGCTGTCGCGGATGGACCTGGCGGCGCGGCTGGGCGTCTCCCGGACGACCGTCGCCGCCGAGGTGGGCCGTCTCGTCGAGCTCGGGCTGGCCGAGGACGGCGGCCCCGCCGCCTCGCGCGGTGGTCGGCGCTCGACGCTGGTCGACCTCGACGCCGCGACTCCGGTTCGTGGGCATCGAGCTGGGCGCCACCTCGATGCGGGTGGCGGTCACCGACGGCCGGCTCGGCGTGCTCGCCCGCGCCGCCTCGCCGGACGCCGACATCCGGCGCGGCCCGGAGCAGGTGCTGGCCGAGGCGATCGAGCTCACCCGCAAGCTGCTCGCGGAGCAGGGGATCGAGCGACCGGCCGGCGTCGGGATCGGTGTCCCGGGGCCGGTGGACTTCCAGGCCGGCGTGCCGGTGTCGCCGCCGATCATGCCGGGCTGGGACCGCTACCCGGTGCGCGACGCCCTGTCGCGCGAGCTCGGCAGCCCGGTGCTGCTCGACAACGACGTGAACGTCATGGCGCTCGGCGAGCAGCACACCGGCGTGGCCCGGTCCGCCGCGGACTTCCTGTTCGTCAAGATCGGCACCGGCATCGGGTGCGGCATCGTCGTCGACCGGCACCTCTACCGGGGTGCGGACGGGTGCGCCGGCGACATCGGCCACATCCGCATCGAGCAGGGCGGCCCGACGTGTGCGTGCGGCAACCAGGGCTGCCTCGAGGCGTTCTTCGGCGGGGCCGCACTGGCGCGCGACGCCACCGCCGCCGCCCGGGCCGGCCGCTCGGACGATCCTGGCCGAGCTGCTCGAGCAGGACGGCGAGCTGACCGCCGAGAGCGTGTCGCGAGCGCTCGAGCCGGGGCGACGCCCTCGCGCTGCAGCTCATCCGTGACGGCGGCCGGCGCGTCGGATCGGTGCTGGCGAACCTGGTCTCCTTCTTCAACCCCGGCCTCATCGTGATCGGCGGCGGCGTCGCCGGGCTCGGCCACACGCTGCTCGCCGAGATCCGCAGCGCGATCTACCGCCAGTCGCTGCCGCTGGCCACCGGCAACCTGCCCGGTGGTGCTGAGCGAGCTCGGGGGCGACGCGGGCGTGGTCGGGGCGGCCCGTCTGATCAGCGATGCGGTGTACGCCGTGGCCTAGATCGCCGACTTTCGCAAGAAGTTTGCGAATGACTATTGCCAACTTTCGCTTTGCCGCCTAGATTCCTCGTACATCGGCGTGACGACCGTCACGTCAGTGGAGGCGAGGAGTCCAGGTGAGCGTCGATCCGCACCACTCCCGGCCGGCAGGTCCCTCCGCGGCCGACGGCACGACCGGGTCCCTGCTGCGCATGCGCGGGATCGTCAAGACCTTCCCCGGCGTCCGCGCCCTCGACGGCGTGGACCTCGACGTCCGTCCCGGCGAGGTGCACTGCCTGCTCGGCCAGAACGGCGCCGGCAAGTCCACCCTGATCAAGGTGCTGGCCGGGGCGCACCGCCCCGACGCGGGCGAGATCGAGTGGGCCGGCGAGCCGGTGACGCTCGGCACCCCGGAGGCCGCCATCGCCCGCGGCATCGCCACGATCTACCAGGAGCTCGACCTGGTCGCCGGCCTCACCGTCGCCGAGAACATCTTCCTCGGCCACGAGAAGGCCCGCGGCGGGTTCCTGCGTCGCGGCGAGACGCGCGCCGCGGCCCGGCGGCTGCTCGGCCGGCTCGGCCACGCGGAGATCCGCGTCGACCGCGAGGTCGGCACCCTTCCCGCGTCGGGCCAGCAGATCGTCAGCATGGCGCGCGCGCTGTCCCACGACACCCGCCTGATCGTCATGGACGAGCCCTCGGCGGTGCTCGACCAGGAGGAGGTCCAGACCCTGTTCCGGGTCATCCGCGACCTGACCGCGCAGGGCGTCGCCGTCGTCTACATCTCCCACCGGCTCGAGGAGATCCGCCAGATCGGCGACCGGGTCACGGTGCTCAAGGACGGCCGCACGGTCGCCACCGACCTGCCCGCCCGGGACACGCCCACCGCCGACCTGATCCGGCTGATGACCGGCCGCGACATCGAGTACGTCTTCCCGCAGCGGACCCGCGCTGGACCCGACCGCCGCGACCGTGCTCGAGGTCGACGGCCTCGGCCTGACCAAGACGTTCGCCGACGTCTCCTTCTCGGTGCGGGCGGGGGAGATCGTCGGGATCGCCGGCCTGGTCGGCTCGGGCCGCTCGGAGATCCTCGAGACCGTGTACGGCGCCCGCCGCGCCGACCGACGGCACCGTCACCGTCGACGGGAAGCGGCTGCGCGGGGGATCGGTCGGCGCCGCGGTCCGCGCCGGCGTCGGGCTGGCCCCCGAGGAGCGCAAGAGCCAGGGCCTGCTGCTCGACCAGGCGATCTACCAGAACATCACCGTCTCGAGCCTGGGCCGCTTCGCCCGCGGCGGCTTCCTCGACGGCCGGCGCGAGCGCGCGGCGGCCGCTGGAGCTGACCCGCTCGCTCGACGTACGGCCCGCGGGCGTGGACCGACCGGTCCGCACCCTGTCCGGCGGCAACCAGCAGAAGGTCGTGCTGGCCCGCTGGCTGCTGCGCGAGTGCCGCGTGCTGCTGCTCGACGAGCCGACCCGCGGCGTCGACGTCGGGGCCCGCAGCGAGATCTACGCGCTGATCCGGTCGCTGGCCGACCGCGGCGTCGCCGTGGTGCTGGTCTCGAGCGAGGTGGAGGAGGTCCTCGGTCTCGCCGACCGGGTCCTCGTCGTCCGCGAGGGCCTCGTGGTCCACGAAGGACCCGCCGACGGAGATCGACGAGCACGGCGTACTCAACCTGGTGCTGGAAGGAAGTAGGGCCTGATGTCGCATCACGAGACGGCGCCTGTCGCCGCGGAGAACCAGGCAGACCCTGCCCCCGACGCCACTCGCGCGGCGAGCCCGGCACCGGCCGAGCCCGCTGTCCAGGAGTCCCTGTCCGGCAGCGGCCACGAGAGCTCGCACGGGTTCCTCGGCAACCTGATGGGATCGTCGGTCGGGCGGAACCTCGGGCTGGTCGTCGCGCTGTTCATCCTGTGCCTGGTCGGCGTGGCCACCGCGGGCGAGCAGTTCGCGAGCGTCGACAACGCGCTCACGATCCTGCGGCTCGGCGCGGTCATCGGCGTCGTCACCATCGGCATGACCTTCGTCATCATCGGCGGCGGCATCGACCTGTCGGTCGGCGCGATCGTCGCGCTGGCCTCGGTCTGGTCGACCACGCTGGCCACCCAGACGATGGCCCGCGACTACCACTGGACGGTGATCGTGTTCACCGCGCATCGTCGTCGGCACGGCGTGCGGCCTGGTCAACGGGCTGCTGATCGCCTACGGCCGGGTGGTGCCGTTCATCGCCACGCTGGCCATGCTGGCCGCGGCGCGGGGCCTCGCCGAGATCATCGCCCAGCGGCGTACCCAGATCGTCGACGTGCCCGGCTTCACCGACTTCTTCCGCGCCGAGGTCGTCGGCATCCCGGTGCTGGTCTGCATCTTCGCGGTGGTGGCCGTCATCGGCTGGGTCGTGCTCAACCGCACCACCTTCGGCCGACGTACCTTCGCGGTCGGCGGCAACCCGGAGGCCGCCCGCCTCGCCGGCATCAACGTGAAGCGCCACACGGTGATGCTCTACGCGCTCGTCGGGCTGTGCTGCGGCATCGCCGCGGTGATGATCATCGCCCGGACCACGACCGGCTCCTCGACCCACGGCACGCTCTACGAGCTCGACGCGATCGCGGCGGTCGTCATCGGCGGCACCCTGCTCTCGGGCGGCCGCGGCACCATCGTCGGCACCGTCCTCGGCGTGCTCATCTTCACGACGCTCACCAACGTCTTCACCCAGAACAACCTGTCCAGCTCGGCGCAGTCCGTGGCCAAGGGACTCATCATCGTCGCCGCGGTGCTGCTGCAGCAGCGGCTCGCGACGCGCAGCAACAGCGGCACCTAGCCGCTCCGGCACCGCCCCATCTCGGACACCGGAGCTTTCCCGAACCACGTTTCGCACAACCAAGGAGCCGAACATGTCCCGTCCCACGCAACTCCGCCGGCTGCGGCTGGTGACCGGTGGTGCGCTCGCTGCGCTGCTCGTCCTGGCCGGCTGCACCAGCAACGAGCCCGAGTCCTCGGCCAGCAGCGACACCACCCGGGCCGTGTCGGACAACGACGACCCCGGCGAGAAGGTCGTCATCGGCTTCTCCGGGCCGGCCGCCGACCACGGCTGGCTCGCGGCCATCAACAGCTCCGCGATCGACGAGGCCAAGAAGTACTCCGACATCGAGCTCAAGACGGCCGAGGGCACCAACGACGCCAACCTCCAGATCAGCCAGATCGAGACCTTCATCAACGACAAGGTCGACGCGATCGTGCTGCTGCCGACCGACGGCGCCGCGCTCACCGACGTCGCGACCAAGGCGATGGAGGCCGGCATCCCCGTGATCAACGTCGACCGTGAGTTCTCCTCGCCGTTCGCCGCGCGTACGACGGTCCTCGGCGACAACTACGGCATGGGCGTCTCGGCCGGCACCTACGCCTGCCAGGTGATCGAGGACAAGGGTCTCGGCGACGACGCCGTCGTCGCGGAGATCGCCGGCATCGACGCGCTGCCCGCTGACCCAGGACCGCTCGCAGGGCTTCAAGGACGCGCTGAAGGCCTGCGGCCAGGACGTCGACAACCGCGTCGCCGCCGAGTTCACCGTCGAGTCCGGCGAGAAGGCCGCCTCCAACCTGCTCCAGGCGGCCCCGAAGATCGACGTCATCTGGAACCACGACGACGACCAGGGCGTCGGCGTCAAGGCGGCCTTCGACAACGCCGGCCGCGACGAGTTCGCCTTCATCGGTGGTGCCGGTTCCTGCAACGCGATGGACTGGATCCGGAGCGGACGACATGGCGGCGACGGTCATCTACCCGCCGACCCAGGCCGCCGACGGGATCCGGCTGGCCCGCCTGATCGCGCAGGACAAGGGGATGTCCGACCTCGTGCAGGTGGAGGTGCCGAAGCGGGTCGTGCTCAACGCCCCCGTCGTCACCAAGGACAACGTGGACGAGTACAAGGACCTCTGCTTCCAGTCCTGAGCCTGGTGCCGACCGGCCCCACGAGGGCCGGTCGGCCCCTCCGTCCGACCACCGCGCTCCCGAGCGCTGAAGCGAAGGAACATGTCATGGACCCGATCGCCCCGGACCTCGGCGTCGGCCTCGTCGGGTACGCCTTCATGGGCGCCGCCCACTCGCAGGCCTGGCGGACCGCGCCGCGCTTCTTCGACCTGCCGCTCCAGCCCCGGTTGCGCGGCGCTGTGCGGCCGGGACGCGGCAGCGCGTCGCCGCGGCGGCCGCCCGGCTGGGCTGGGAGTCGACCGAGACCGACTGGACCCGCCTGGTCGAGCGTGACGACGTCGCACCTGGTCGACATCTGCACGCCGGGTGACATGCACGCCGAGATCGCGATCGCGGCCCTCGAGGCCGGCAAGCACGTGCTGTGCGAGAAGCCGCTGGCCAACACGGTGGCCGAGGCGCGAGGCGATGGCCGAGGCCGCCGGCCGCGCGGCCGCGCGCACGGCGTACGGGCGATGGTCGGCTTCACCTACCGCCGGGTGCCGGCGATCGCGCTGGCCCGACGGCTGGTCGAGCAGGGCCGGCTCGGCGAGATCCGGCACGTGCGGGCGCAGTACCTGCAGGACTGGATCGTCGACCCGAGGTCGCCCATGACCTGGCGGCTGCGAGAAGGACAAGGCCGGCTCGGGAGCGCTGGGCGACATCGGTGCCCACATCATCGACCTGACCCAGTACATCACCGGCGACAGCATCGTCGCGGTCAACGGCATGCTGGAGACGTTCGTCCACGAGCGCCGCTGCGGCCCGACGGCTGACGGCACGGGGATGGTGACGGTCGACGACCGTGACGACGCGCGCTGTTCCTGGCGCGGTTCGCGGCAGGGCGCCATCGGCGTCTTCGAGGCGACCCGGTTCGCGACCGGCCGCAAGAACGCGATCCGCATCGAGATCAACGGCTCCCGCGGCAGCCTGGCGTTCGACTTCGAGGACATGAACGTCCTGCAGTTCTTCGACGCCGACGAGCCGGCCGAGACCGCCGGGTTCCGGCGCATCCTCGTCACCGAGCCCGAGCACCCGTACGCCGCGGCGTGGTGGCCGCCGGGTCACGGCCTCGGCTACGAGCACGCGTTCACCCACCAGGTCGTCGACCTGGTGAACGCCATCGGCCGCGGCGAGCAGCCCCTGCCGTCGTTCGCGGACGGCCTGCAGGTGCAGTGCGTGCTCGCCGCCGTGGAGCGCAGCTCCGAGCTGGGTCCTGGGAGAAGACCGGGGCCCCCGCGGCAGCGGCATGACCGACGTACGACCGGAAGGAACCGCACGATGACCCGACCCATCACCCTGTTCACCGGACAGTGGGCGGACCTGCCCTTCGAGGAGGTCTGCCGGCTCGCCTCCGGCTGGGGGTACGACGGGCTGGAGATCGCCTGCTGGGGCGACCACCTCGACGTCTGGCAGGCGGTCGAGGACGACGCCTACCTCGCCGAGAAGCGGGCGATGCTCGCGAAGCACGACCTGCAGGTGTGGACGATCTCCAACCACCTCAAGGGCCAGGCGGTCTGCGACGACCCGATCGACGAGCGGCACCGCGACATCCTGCCGAGCCGGATCTGGGGCGACGGCGACGCCGAAGGGGTGCGGCCGCGCGCCGCCGAGGAGATGAAGATGACCGCCCGGGCCGCCCGGCGGCTCGGCGTCGACACGGTCGTCGGCTTCACCGGCTCCTCGATCTGGAAGTACGTCGCGATGTTCCCGCCGGCGCACGGAGTCGATGATCGAGGCGGGCTACCAGGACTTCGCGGACCGGTGGAACCCGATCCTGGACGTCTTCGACGAGGAGGGCGTCCGCTTCGCCCACGAGGTGCACCCCTCCGAGATCGCCTACGACTACTGGACGACGGTGCGTGCCCTCGAGGCGATCGGGCATCGCGAGGCGTTCGGCCTCAACTGGGACCCGTCGCACTTCGTGTGGCAGGACCTCGACCCGGTGTCCTTCCTCTGGGACTTCCGCGACCGGATCTACCACGTGGACTGCAAGGACACGAAGCTCCAGGTCGGCAACGGCCGCAACGGCCGGCTGGGCTCGCACCTGCCCTGGGCCGACCCCCGGCGCGGCTGGGACTTCGTCTCGACCGGCCACGGCGACGTCCCGTGGGAACGCTGCTTCCGGATGCTCAACACCATCGGCTACGACGGCCCGATCTCGGTGGAGTGGGAGGACGCCGGCATGGACCGGCTGCGGGGAGCGCCCGAGGCGCTGGAGTTCGTGCGCTCGCTCGCCTTCGACCCGCCCTCGGCTGCGTTCGACGCGGCGTTCTCCACCGCCGACTAGCGGCTGTCGCGCCGGGCCTGCCGTCGGGCGCCCTTCGCCCGTGAGGATGCGACCGCCTTGCGCTCGACCGGCGTCTTCGTCGCGGTCTGCTCACGCGGGACCGGTGCCGGGTCGCCGGTCTCCGGGGTGGCGGACGGGCCCGCCCCGCGGTTCGCCCGGGCCTCGGCGATGCGCTCGGACCGCAGCTCGGCCGCACTGCGCCGCGCCTCGGCCGCCAGAGCCGTGCTCGTCCGGGCGAGCGCTTCCTCGAACACCTCGGCCTTCTCGGCGGCTCGACGGTTCTTCGGTGCCGCCTTGCCTCGTCCGCCGGACGCCTCGACGCGGGCGCTGGCCGCGCGTCGGTACTGCTTGACGTACTTGGTGCGGGCACGCCGCACCCGTTGGTGGAGCTCGACGAGAGCGTCCTCGTCCAGCGTCGCCAGGGCCGTGCGATCGGTCTCGCCGACGAGGAGGAACTCCTCCTCGCTGAGCGAGTGCAGCATGCTCTTGTTCGTCATGGCGTTCCCTCCGCGTACGCCGGCACCTTCGGGAGTGTCCCTCGAGGCATGGCCGGAAGCGACCCGACGATCATCGCAGTCGGCCGACGCTGCCACCACCGTCGGCGTGGACCGGCAGATCGCAGGGCTCCGGATCAGGCGGCCGGGGGTACCTCGTCCCGGCGGCGTCGTGCCCGCCACCAGGTGACGCCGATCGTGACCACGACGAGGGCCAGGACGACGTCGGCGGCAATGCCCAGCCGGCTCTCGAGCGCCTTGTACGACGCCCCGGCGAGGAACCCGGCAACCGCCATGGCGACGGCCCACAGTGCCCCGCCGAGCACGTTGGCGACCGTGAACGGGAGGCGACCCATCCCGCTCATCCCGGCGATGCCGGGAACCAGCGCCCGGAGCGCAGCCGCCCACCGGCCCAGGGCGACGGCCGTCGCACCGCGGCGGCGTACCAGGGCCAGGGCGCGGTCGACCTGGCCACGGCGGTGCGGGGACGCGGCGACTCGACCGAGGAACCGGCTGCCGTACCGCCGTCCGACGACGAAGCCCACCTGGTCGCCGACCACCGCTCCGGCAATGGCCGCGGCGATGACGGCCGCCAGGGAGAGGTGCCCGGCGTGTGCCGCCACGCCACCGAGGATGACCATCGTCTCGCCGGGGACGACCAGACCGAGGAACGCCGAGGCCTCCAGCGCCGGCAGTGCGAAGACCAGCAGGAGCAGCAACGGGGCCGGCACGGACAGGAAGGCGTCGAGGAGACTGCTCATCGGGCCACGCCGGCGCGATCCTGCGCGTGAAGGTTCACGCCTCCAGTCTTGCTCCGGGGACGAAACTGCTCGCTGGGCTGCGTCAGCCGTCCGAGCGCCGCCGGGCGGCTGCCAGTGCCTGCTCCATCTCGCTGGCGCTCGCGCCCCGCCCGGTGCCCGGGAACTGCTCGCCCGGTACGACGTACGGCGCGCCGTACGCCGCGGTGTCGGGCTGGAAGCGCCAGCCCTCCGCGAGCGGACCGGCGTCGACCGTGTCGTAGCCGATGCTGTCGAGGAAGCCGGTCACCGTCCGCTTGGCCTCCGTGTCGTCACCGGCGATCGCGATCACCGAGCGTTCCGGGTCGCCGGCCGGCCGCGCGAGGCTGCCGAGGTGGGCGAAGTAGATGTTGTTGAAGGCCTTCACCACGTGCGAGGTCGGCAGGTGCGCCTGCAGCAGCTCGCTGGAGGTGGTCGACTCGTCGTCGAGCTCCGCGATGTGGTCGTCGCGCTGGGGGTAGTAGTTGTTGGTGTCGATCACGACCTTGCCGGCGAGCGGCTCGACCGGCACCTGCCGGTAGGCCCTCAGGGGCACGGTCACGACCACGATGTCGCCGGCCGCGGCGGCCTCGGCCGGGGTGGCCGCGCGGGCGTGCTCCCCGAGCTCGGCGACCAGGGCGGCGAGGGTCTCCGGCCCGCGGCTGTTGCTGAGCACGACGTCGTGGCCGGCGTCGACCGCCAGTCGTGCCACGGTGCCGCCGATGTGTCCACTGCCGATGAGTCCGATGGTTGTCATGGGGCGAGAACCTCGTCGCGCCCCGCAGGATTCCCGGGCTCGACGCGGAGCCGCGGACCGGTCGGTCAGCGGCAGAGCATGCGCTCCGCGGTGGTCGCGATGAGGTCCGCCGCCTCCTCGACCGAGAGCCCCCGTCCGGTGGTCAACAGGTCGAGGGCGTCGAAGCTGCAGGTCATCCAGAGCACGTCGGCGGCGCGCTCGACGGTCATCCCGTCGCGGAGGTCGCCGTCCTCGTCGAGCCGTCGGGCGAGGTAGGCCATGCCGCCGCGGCGTTCCTCCTCCATCTTCGTCACCGCGCCACCGACCGACTCGGGGTCCAGCCGGTGCATCGCGAAGAGCACCCGGTAGACGTCGAGGTCTGCGGCGTACATCCGGCTGGCGGCCAGGAGGCCGTTGCGCAGGTGCCCCCGGGCCTCGGGCGTCGCGACGGCCTCGGTCAGCCCGGCGAGCCCGGTGCGGTCCCACAGGTCGGTGACGAACGCGTCGAAGAGGCCCGCCCGCGAGCCGAAGTCGCTGTAGATCGTCGAGCGGGAGACCCGCGCGAGCCGGGCGACCTTCTCCAGGCTCAGTGGCTCGGTGGGTGCCTCGCGGAGTCGCGTGGCCACCGCGTCGAGGATGCGGCGGCGCGTGTCGGCGGCACTCTCGGCGCGGAGCACCTGGCGGTAGGAGCGGGTCGTCACGGGCGCCATGGTCCCACATATTCGATTGACAGGTCGTCTTTCGAAATCCATTCTGTATTTCAAACAACAGATCGTCTGATGAAATGTGGAGTCGTCATGAAGGTGCAGAACAACGTGCCCGCCCTCGTCGTGGGTGCCGGCCCGGCCGGTCTCGTGGTCGCGACCACCCTCGCCCGGCAGGGCATCGAGGTCCTGCTCGTCGAGCGGCGACCGGGCGGGTCGGCCCAGCCGCGGGCGACCGTGCTCAGCCTGCGGACCATGGAGCTGCTGCGGTCCTGGGGTCTGGAGGAGCGCGTCCTCGCCGGTGCGGACGCGGTCGAGATGACGCTGCTCGAGATGCCGACGGCGGCGCGGGCGGCCGAGGGCGTCGCCCACGACGTCGGCATCCCGACCCTGGCGCAGAGCGCGGTGGTCAGCCCGACGGCACCGGCCTGCGTGGCCCAGGACCACCTGGAGAACGTGCTGCTCGACCACCTCTCGTCGCTGCCGTCGGCCACCGTGCTCCGCGGCGTCGAGGCCGTCTCCGTCGAGGTCGCGGACGACGGCGTGGTCGTGGGCCTGCGTGAGATGGGCACCGGCCGGGAGTGGGAGGTGGCGGCCGGGCACCTGGTCGCTGCCGACGGTGCCCGCAGCACCGTGCGGTCCCTGCTCGGCATCGACATGGTCGGCCCCGCGAGCCTGTTCACCAGCGTGAGCGTCGAGTTCCGGGCGCCGCTGTGGGAGGTGCTCGGCGATCACCGCCACCTCGTCTACACGGTGACCGACCCGGACGGCAGCGGGGTGCTGCTGCCCGCCGGCCAGGGCGACCGCTGGCTGTTCGGTCTGGAGACGACCGCCATGGACGCACCGGAAGTCGCCGCCGACCCGGAGCGGCTGCGCCGCCGGATCGTGCGGGCCTCGGGGGTGCCGGACCTCCCGGTCCGCATCGAGCGGTTCCGGCCGTACGCCGCCGGCGCGCAGCTCGCGACGACCTTCGGGCGCGGGAGGGCGCTCCTGGTCGGGGACGCGGCGCACCGGGTCACCCCGCGCGGCGGCACCGGGCTCAACATCGCCGTCGGCGACGGGATCGACCTCGGCTGGAAGCTCGCGTGGGTGCTGCGGGGCTGGGCCCCCGACAGCCTGCTGGCGACCTACGAGCAGGAACGGCGCGCGGCCGTGACCCACAACGTCCTGCGCTCGGCCGACCCCCTCGGGTCCCGTCGTCCGGCGCTCTCCGAGATGCAGGTCGACCTCGGTGGCCGGCTCCCGCACGCCTGGGTCGACGACGGCCGCTCGGTCCTCGACCTGGTCGGGCCGGGCACGACCCTGCTGGTCGCGGGCCGGTCCCCGGCCTGGGACGACGCCGCCGCCCGTCACCACGGCGGTCCGCCCGTGGACGCGGTGACGCTGCCGCCCATGGCCGCCCGGGCACTCGGTCTCCACGGTGACGGTGCGGCGCTGCTGGTCCGTCCCGACGGTGTCCCGGTGGCCCGCTGGTGGTCGTCGCGGCAGGCGCGTGCCGACCTCCGTCGTGCGGTCGGCGGCCTGCTGACGGGGCACGTCGAGAGGGACGGCTGGAGCGCGGCGTGAGTGCTCCGGACGCCGGCCGGGCGCCGGTGCCGTTCTCGTGCTCTCCGGCCCCCCGGTCCCCGGGACCATTTCCTCTGCCCCACGCGAGGGCGGCCGGGAAGGCTGGAGCCATGGACAACGACGAACGCATCAGCCAGCTGGAGACCCAGATCGAGCAGCTCGCGGCCCGCCAGGCCGAGCTGCACAAGGAGCTCGCCAGCGCGCAGCTGGACCACTGGAAGGGCCGTGTCGACGACCTCGAGGTCCAGATGCACCTGGCCGCCATGGACGGCAACGAGCGACTGACCGCACTGACCGACGAGATGCGCCGGCGGTGGGACTCGTTCCGCCTGCAGATCGAGGAGACCTCCGCGACCGCCTCGGACGTGGCGCTCACCCTGCGTGCCGGGCTCGAGGGCGCCTACCGGGAGGTCCGCAACGCGCTGCTCGAGACCAAGCACCACGTGGTCGGCTGAGGGTCTCAGCGCGGATAGCGGTCGCCGAGGTCGCGTCGTACGACGCGACCGGTGGCGACGAACCCGAGCACCACGGCGCAGGTCACCGCCTGCGCGGCCATGAGGCCGATCAGCACCAGGATCTGGGCGGCACCGGCCTCCAGCGGGGTGCCGCCGCCGAGGAGCACGCCGATGAACGCGCCGGGCAGCGTCACCAGCCCGACCGTCCGGGTCTGGTCGAGGCCGGGGACCAGCGCCTCGCGGCCCGACGGCTGGATGACCTCGTACGCCGCCGCTGGCGACGGGAGGCCGAGCGCGAGCGCCGCCTCGTAGGACCCGAAGCCGGCCACCAGCTCGTCGGAGGCCCGGCGCCCGGTCAGCGTGGCGGCGGTCATCGCGTTGCCGATCACGATGCCCGCGATCGGGATGATCCCGGCCCCGTTGAAGGGGATCACGCCGGAGCCGAGCGCCAGCCCGATCACCGGGACGGCACCGGCGGCGATGGCCAGCCCGATCCAGACGACCTGCCCCCTGGGCACCCGCACCCGCCGCGCCGACGTCGCGGTGGCGACGACGTACATCAGCAGGACGAAGGCCAGCGACCACCACAGCGACCGCAGGGTCGCGGCGATCACCGTCGAGACGACCGCGAGCTGGACGACCGCGCGCACCGCAGCGGTCACCTGCTGGCGGCCCACGCCGAGCCGCCCGGCGGCCGACGCCGCGACGGCCAGGGCGACCAGGAGCACGAGCACCAGCGCGAGCCGCCAGTCGGGCGTCGGTGCGGTGGTGGTCAGGGGCAGCATGGGACGAGACTCTCATCGAGTGCGTCCCACGGGGGTCAGGGCGCGACCGGCGCGATGCCCTCCGGGGTGACCGTGATGTCACGGTCGAGGCGCAGGGACCGGACCAGTGCCACCACGCAGGCCGCCGCGACCAGCAGGTTCATCGCCAGGCCCAGGGCCGGGCCGAGGTCGCCGGCGGCGTAGTTGCCGGAGAGGAAGGCGGCGATGTCCCAGGCTCCGTGGGCGACCATCGCCATCCACAGCAGGCCGTGCCAGCGGCGGAACAGGTAGAGCGCGTACCCGGTGAGTCGCGGCGAGCACGATCTGCGAGAGCCCGGCCAGGCCGGTGCCCATGAAGACGTTGGGCAGGTGGAAGAGGCCGAATCCGAGCGCCGTCCACAGGGCGGCCCACGACTCGGGCCGGTTGCCGGTGCGCAGGCAGCGCAGGACGACGCCGCGGAACACCAGCTCCTCGGCCAGCCCGACCAGGACGCCGGTCGCCAGGAGGGCGAGGAGGAGGTCCCCGGGCACGTCGGCCCAGTCCAGCCACGCCAGCCTCGCCAGGACGGTCAGCCCGAAGAGCGCGAGGATGGCCTTGGCCAGCCCGGACATCGGCAACCGCTCGGGGTCGCGCCAGAAGATGTCCCAGCGGGCCCACGCCACGAAGCCGAGGAGCAGCACGTTGGCCACGGCCAGCGGGATCACCGCGGTGCGCACCGCGTTGTGGGCGGTGTCGAACCAGTCCTGGTAGTCGATGCCCGCGGTGACCTGGATCGC
The DNA here is from genome assembly GCA_963721775.1 of uncultured Actinomycetota bacterium. GTDB lineage: Bacteria > Actinomycetota > Actinomycetes > Propionibacteriales > Nocardioidaceae > Nocardioides. Next base: position 95,402 of record CAVRMH010000037.1, read on the forward strand.
GTTCACGACGACCATGTAGGCGAGGACGACCGCGACGGCCACCCCCACGGACGGCTCGATGCGCCGATGCGTCGTCGTCCGCTCACTCCCGACGTTGCTGGTGACCATGTCGCACCTCTCCTCGGGTCCGCACGGACCCTGGGTCGACGCTAGGCAGCAGCCGTGACCGGCGGGTCAGGGCAGGACGGCCCCCGAGGCGGAGGACCTTCGTCAGGGACCGGTGATCGCCGGGTCAGTCCTGGGGCCAGGTCTTCGCGACCAGCGTCAGCACGTCGTACGTCGCCACCGGCTCGCCGGCCGCGTTGGTGACCACCGCGTCCCACCGCACCTCGCCGTAGTCGGCGCTGGTGCGCGGGGTGATCTGCTTGACCGTGAGCGTGACCGCGATGGTGTCGTCGGCCTTGACCGGGGTGAGGAAGCGCAGGTGGTCGACGCCGAAGTTGGCCAGCACCGGGCCCGGGTCGGGGTCGACGAACAGCCCGGCCGCCAGCGAGACGACGAGGTAGCCGTGCGCCACGATCCCGCCGAACAGCGGGTTCCTGGCGGCCGCCTCCTCGTCGGTGTGGGCGTAGAACGTGTCGCCGGTGAACTCGGCGAAGTGGTCGATGTCGGCGCGGGTGACCCGGCGCGGCTCGGAGGCGATCGTGTCGCCGACCTTCAGCTCCGCGAGGCTCTTGCGGAACGGGTGGACGCCGTCCTCGACCCGCCGCGACCCGGTCGTCCAGGTGCCGGTGATCGCGGTCAGCATGTCGGGGGAGGCCTGGATCGCGGTGCGCTGCATGTGGTGCAGGACGCCGCGGACGCCGCCGAGCTCCTCGCCGCCGCCGGCGCGGCCGGGGCCGCCGTGCACGAGCATCGGGAGCGGCGAGCCGTGGCCGGTCGACTCCTTCGCGTCGTCGCGGTCGAGGACCAGGATGCGGCCGTGCCACGGCGCGACACCGAGCGTGATGTCGCGGGCGACCTCCGGGTCGTGGGTGACCAGCGGAGCCGACCAGGCGAGCCCTTGCCGCGGGCGGCCAGCGCGACCGCCTCGGCGACGGAGTCGTAGGTCAGCACCGTGCTGACCGGGCCGAACGGCTCGACGTCGTGCGGCTCGACCGCGCCCTTGGCGGCGCGCAGCAGGACGGGGGAGAGGAAGGCGCCGCGCTCGGCGTCACCGTCCAGCAGGTCGACGTGGTCGGGGTCGCCGTACACGATCGCGGCGGAGCTGCGCAGCGACTGGAGCGCCTTGCGGACCTCCTCGCGCTGGCCGAGGCTGGCCAGCGCACCCATGCGTACGTCGGGGTTCGCCGGGTTGCCGACCGTGATCTGGGCCAGCCGCTCGGTGATCGCGTAGGTGACGGCGTCGGCCACGCGCGGACGGCACGATGGCGCGGCGGATGGCCGTGCACTTCTGGCCGGCCTTGACGGTCATCTCGGTGACGACGCCCTTGACGAAGAGGTCGAACTCGGGGTCGTCGGGGGTGACGTCGGGCCCGAGGATCGAGCAGTTCAGCGAGTCCGCCTCGACACCGAGGCTGACGCCGCCGTGGATGACGTTGGTGTGGGTGCGCAGCATCCCGGCGGTGTGCGCGGAGCCGGTGAAGGCGACCGAGTCGTGCACGGTCAGCTCGTCGAGCAGGCCGGTCGCGCTGCCGGAGAGCAGCTGCAGCGAGCCCTCGGGGAGGATGCCGGACTCGACGATGCGGCGTACGACGAGCTCGGTGAGGTACGCCGTCTGGCTGGCCGGCTTCACGATCGTCGGCAGGCCGGCGAGGAACGCCGGGGCGAGCTTCTCGAGCATGCCCCAGACGGGGAAGTTGAAGGCGTTGATCTGCACCGCGACGCCCGGCCGCGAGGTGTAGACGTGCTGGCCGACGAAGGTGCCCTCGCGGCCGAGGCGCTCGAGGCCGCCGTCGAGGACCACGGTGTGGTTGGGCAGCTCGCGCGTGCCCTTGGAGGCGAAGCTGAAGACGGTGCCGATGCCGCCCTCGATGTCGACCATGCCGTCGCGCTGGGTGGCGCCGGTGCGCAGCGAGAGCGCGTGGAGCTCGTCCTTGCCCTCGTTGAGGTGCTTGGCCAGCTGCTTGAGCAGCGCGGCGCGCTCGTGGAAGGTCAGCTCGCGGACGGCCGGCCCGCCGACGGTGCGGGCGTAGCGCCGTCATCTCCCCGAGGTCGAGCCCGGTGCTCGAGATGCGGGCCACCTCCTCGCCGGTCGCGGCGTCGAGCAGCGGGGTGCCGTCGTCGGACGCGGCGTACCAGCGTCCGGCCGCGTAGCTCTCGAGGAGATGGGACACGAGGGGTCCTTTCGAGGGATGTGACACTCGTTAGGCGCAGTTGCCGAGACGTGTAACACTATGTCAGACGACCGGCCGGTAAATCGTGCCGACCCGACGCTGCTCCCGGAGGCATGATGACGGTCTCGCAGACCGACGACGAGCTCCAGCTCCAGTTTGACACCACGATCGGTCGCAACGACCGGATCGAGCCGCGCGACTGGATGCCCGAGGGCTATCGCAAGACCCTGGTCCGGCAGATCGCGCAGCACGCGCACTCGCGAGATCATCGGCATGCAGCCGGAGGGCAACTGGATCACCCGGGCCCCCTCGCTGCGCCGCAAGGCGGTGCTGCTGGCCAAGGTCCAGGACGAGGCCGGCCACGGGCTCTACCTCTACTCCGCGTGCGAGACGCTCGGCACCTCCCGCAGCGAGCTCACCGAGAAGCTGATCACCGGGGCGCAGAAGTACTCCTCGATCTTCAACTACCCGACCCTCACCTTCGCCGACGTCGGCACCATCGGCTGGCTGGTCGACGGCGCCGCGATCTGCAACCAGGTGCCGCTGTGCCGTACGTCGTTCGGTCCCTACGGCCGGGCGATGATCCGGATCTGCAAGGAGGAGTCCTTCCACCAGCGCCAGGGCTACGAGCTGCTGATGACGATGATGCGCGGCACCGACGAGCAGCGGGAGATGGTCCAGGAGTCGGTGAACCGCTTCTGGTGGCCGGCGCTGATGATGTTCGGCCCGCCCGACGACCAGTCGCCCAACTCCGCGCAGTCGATGGCCTGGGGCATCAAGCGCAACACCAACGACGAGCTGCGCCAGCGGATGGTCGACATGACCGTGCCGCAGGCCGAGGCGCTCGGCGTGACCCTGCCCGACCCCGACCTGCGCTGGAACGAGGAGCGCGGGCACCACGACTTCGGCGAGCCCGACTGGGACGAGTTCATGCAGGTCATCAAGGGCAACGGCCCCTGCAACACCCAGCGCCTGGCCCACCGGCGCCGGGCCCACGAGGACGGTGCGTGGGTGCGCGAGGCCGCGACGGCCTTCGCCCGCAAGAGCCGGGAGGCGAGCGCGTGAACGACCAGACCCCCGCCGAGCAGACTGGCCGCTCTACGAGGTGTTCGTGCGCGGCAAGCGCGGGCTCAACCACGTGCACGTCGGCTCCCTGCACGCCGCCGACGACGAGATGGCGGTCCGGCACGCCCGCGACGTCTACACCCGCCGCAACGAGGGCGTGAGCATCTGGGTGGTCCGCTCGGACGCGATCACCGCGTCCAGCCCCGACGAGCGCGACCCGCTGTTCGCCCCGAACGGCGACAAGGTCTACCGGCACCCGACGTTCTACGCCATCCCCGACAACGTCCCCCACATGTGAGTTCTCGCCCCCGCTTCGCTCCTCCGGAGCACTCCGCGGGGACCCATGGAAGCTCATGACGGATTACACCCACGAGCCGCACCCCACCCATCCGGCGCCGGACCCGAACACGGCCCACGGGTCGATCTTCGACGGCCTGCTCGACCCGGAGAGCGCCGGCGACAGCTCCCAGTGGGCCTTCGGCACCGACTTCGAGGACCCGCTGGCCGGGGTGGACACCACCGTCCCGGACGGAGTCGACCCGGCCGCACTGGCGACGTACTGCCTGATGCTCGCCGACGACGCGCTGGTCCTCTCGCACCGGCTCTCGGAGTGGTGCAGCAACGCGCCCGACCTCGAGGAGGACATCGCGCTGGCCAACATCGCGCTCGACCTCCTCGGCCAGGCCCGGCTGCTGCTGGCCCGCGCCGCGGCCGCCGACCCGACGATCGTGCCCGCGCTGCCCGAGGGCTCGCCGGTCCCCGCCGAGGACGCGCTGGCGTTCTTCCGCGAGGCCGGTGAGTTCCGCAACGTGCGGATCGCCGAGGTGCCCAACGGCGACTTCGCGCACACCGTGACGCGGCTGCTGCTGTTCTCCTCGGCCCGGCTCGCGCTGTTCGAGAAGCTCGCCGCCAGCCGCGACCACACGCTCGCCGCGGTCGCGGTCAAGGGCGTCAAGGAGCTGACCTACCACCGCGACTACTCGGGTCGCTGGTTCCTCACGCTCGCCCAGGGCACCGAGGAGTCGCGCCGCCGTACCCTCGCGGGTCTCGACCAGCTGTGGCCGTTGTACGCCGAGATGTTCGCGACCCACGACGCCGAGTCGACCATGGCGGAGGCCGGTGTCGGGGTCGACCCGGCCACCGTGGCCGACGAGGTGGACGTGGTGCTCGAGCAGGTCCTCGCGCTGAGCGACGTCACTCGTCCCGAGCGCGCCCCGCTGGCCGGGGTCCGGGGCCGGACCGGTCGCGACGGCCTGCACACCGAGGCGCTGAGCCGGATGCTCGCCGAGATGCAGGTGGTCGCCCGGGCGCACCCGTCGGGGCGGTGGTGAGGATGCCGACCGCGTACGACGTGGCCCGCACCGTCACCGATCCCGAGATGCCGATGCTGACGCTCGAGGACCTCGGCGTGCTGCGTGGTGTCGAGGAGGTCGACGGCGCGGTCGTCGTGGCGATCACCCCGACGTACTCCGGCTGCCCGGCGATGGCCACGATGCGCGACGACCTCGTCCACCGGCTCACCGACGCCGGCTTCGACGAGGTCCGGGTGCGCGTCGAGCTGACCCCGGCCTGGTCGAGCGACTGGATCACCGAGCGCGGGCGCGCCGCGCTCGCCAAGCACGGCATCTCGCCCCCGGGGGCTGCGGCGAGGCCCGCAGGCCCGATCGCCCTCAACCTCGCGCCGACCCGTCGCAGACTGACGTGCCCGCGCTGCGGCAGCACGGAGGTCGAGCTGACCTCGGAGTTCGGACCGACCGCGTGCAAGGCGCTCTACCGCTGCACCGAGTGCCTCGAGCCGTTCGAGCACGTGAAGGAGATCTGATGACCGCCACCGTGGAGCCGACGCGCACCGGGCGGCGTACCCAGCCGGTCTTCCACCCGCTCACCGTCGCCGCCGTCGACCGCCTCACCGACGACGCGGCCGCGATCACCTTCGACGTGCCCGCCGACCTGGCCGACGACTACGCCTTCGCGGCCGGCCAGTCGCTGACGCTGCGGCGGATGATCGACGGGCAGGAGCACCGCCGGTCCTACTCGATCTGCTCGCCGGCGGGGGAGCGGCCCCGGATCGGGGTGCGCGAGATCCCGGACGGACTGTTCTCCTCGTGGCTGGTCCGCGAGGTGACGCCCGGCACCGAGATCGAGGTGCAGACCCCGAGCGGCAGCTTCCGGGCCGACCCGGCCACGGCCGGGCGGCACCTGTGCATCGCGGCCGGCTCCGGCATCACGCCGACGCTCTCGATCGCCGCCACCGTCCTGCAGAACCCCGACACCCAGGTCACGCTGCTCTACGGCAACCGCACCAGCGGCAGCGTGATGTTCACCGAGGAGCTCGGCGACCTCAAGAACCGCTACGGCCCGCGGTTCCAGGTCGTGCACGTGCTGAGCCGCGAGCCGCGCGACGTCGAGCTGTTCTCCGGCCGGCTCGACGGTGACCGGCTGCGCCGCCTGCTGGCGGCGTTCGTGCCGGTCACCGCCCTCGACCACGTCTGGCTGTGCGGCCCGTTCGCGATGACCACCGAGGCTCGCGAGACCCTGGCGGACCTCGGCATCGCTCCCGAGCGGGTCCACGTCGAGCTGTTCTACGTCGACGAGCCGCCCCCGGAGGTCCACCGCGCGGAGCCGGTGGTCAGCGGCGACGCCAGCGCCGTCACCGTCGTGCTCGACGGGCTGAGCGCGACCGCGCCGATGCCACGCGACCGGACCATCCTCGACGCCGCACAGGCCACGCGCACCGACCTGCCGTTCGCCTGCAAGGGCGGGGTGTGCGGCACCTGCCGCGCCCTGGTCACCGAGGGTGAGGTCGACATGCGCCGCAACTACGCGCTCGAGCAGGCCGAGATCGACGCCGGCTTCGTGCTCACCTGCCAGAGCTACCCGGTGAGCGACGAGGTCACCGTCGACTTCGACGCCTGAGCGTCAGGCCTCAGGCCGGAGCGCTCAACCACGGGTCCTTGAGGTCGACGTACGTCGGCTCCCCGACGCTGAGCGACTCCATCTCCTTCATCATCTGCGCCATCTCCGGCGGCGGCTCCTTCTTCTCGCCCTCTCGGGCGGCCTCCTCCGAGGTGAAGTAGATCGTCATCGTCCACTCACCGTCGGGGTGGCCGACCATGAGGGTGCCGAGGATGTCCGGTCGGTACGCCGCCCAGTCGGTCGGGTCGCTGGCCATCAGCTCGCGGGACCGTTCGGGGTCGTTCGTCCGGCCCTGCATGACCTGGACGAAGCCGGCCTGCGACGGGTCGCCGGGTGTCTCGACGTCCACCGTCACGCTCTCCCGGAAGACCGGCTCGTCGGTGTAGAGCGCGGCCATCTCCTCCCACCAGGCGGTCTGCTCGGGCCGATCGCTGTTGCGCTGCGCCGCCTCGGCGGACTCGAACCGCACGATGGCCACGGCCGTCCCGTCCTCCGTCACGCCGGAGGTGCTGCCCAGCCAGCCGTCGGCGCCGGGCGCCAGCTCTGCGATCCACTTGTCGAGCTGCGCGCGCACCTGCGCCGCGTCCGAGACGTGCCCCTGGATGACCTGTACGAACATGTCGGGCTCCTTCCCCACACCCCGACGCACCGCTTGCGAACGGGGCGATTCGACGCTACTCCGGGGCTCGTCCGGATGCGAGGTCGCCGGCGCTCAGGCGGGTGGCGGACCGGACCGGACCGCCTGCTCGAGCAGTGCCTGCGCGGACCACTGCTGCACCGCCACGGCATCGGCGCGCGACAGGCCGGCGACGTCGGTCAGCCACACCAGCGCCTCGATGCCCACCGCGCTGCGCACCGCCACGGCCAGGCGATGGATGCCGTCCTCGCCGAGGGCGTCGGCGAGTGGGGTGAGCGCCTCGGTGAACCAGGCGATCGCCCGTCCCTGGCGCAGCGGCAGGTCGCCGGTCCTCGCGTCGTCCTCGAGCGACAGGCGGAGCATCGTGCGCTGCTGGTCCTCGGTGTCGACGATGAGGTCGGTGAACGCCCGCACTGCGGCACCGAGTCGGAGCTCCGGTTCCGCGACGGGGTCGTCGGGCAGCAGCGACGCGGTGTCGACCTCGGGGTGCGCCGCCACGAGCAGGGCCCGCTGGTTGGGGAAGTAGCGGTAGGCGGTGGTCCGTGAGATCAGCGCCGCCGCTGCTGCCTGCTCCACTGTCGGCGCCGTGCCGCCGTCCGCGATCAGACTCCTAGCCGCCGCGACCAGCTGGTCGCGCGTGCGTTGCTTCTGTCGGGTCCGACCGGTGCTCTCGTACGCCGTTGACACCCCACTGACGGTACCCTAGTGTCATCATGGGACTCAAGTCCCATGAAGGAGTTGGTCATGATGCTTCTCCCCACGACGGTGCGCCAGGCGGGCGAGGGCGAGCGCCGCTGGTTCTGCGGCGGCGGCCTGCATACGTGGAAGGCCACCTCTGCAGAGACGGCAGGCGCCTTCCTGCTGTTCGAGGACGCCCTCGACGCCGGCAAGGCGACGCCCCTGCATCGCCACCCCCACGCGGACGAGACCTTCTACATGCTCGAGGGCGAGATCCAGCTGCACGTCGACGGCGCAGCCCGGCCGCTCGGCGCCGGCGGGGTCGCCGTGCTCCCGCGGGGTGTGCCGCACGCGTTCCTGGTGACGTCGGAGCATGCCCGCATGCTCTGCATCCAGACGCCCGGGTCGGGGGAGCCGTTCTACCGCCGGGCCAGCGAGCCGGCCGAGCCGGGAGGCCAGGCAGCGCCGGTGGACTTCGGACGGGTGCAGGCCGCGGCCGCCGCCACGGGGGCCATCGAGATCCTCGGCCCGCCGCCGTTCTGACCGCACCCCTGGGGTGGCCGGACCGTGCGGGGAGGGCTAGTCGCAGCCATCACTTCAGCCCCCCGCTCCACCCTCCGGGGCAGGCACGAACGAGCCATGGTGTGCGCCGGGTCGCGGCCCTACCGTTGAGCCCTGCCACGACGTCCAGGAGGTTGCACCGTGGTGTGGATCTTCGTGCTCGTCGCCGCTGTGGCCGCGGTGGCCATGGTCGCGGTCACGCGCGTCGCACGCAGCCGCCAGGTGGGGGACCGGTTCGACCAGTCCGCCGCCGACGACTCCTGAGCCCGGGAGCCCGTCGGCTCAGCCCTGCAGCCGCGCCATCCAGGCCTCGACCTCGCCCGGGTCGCGGGGGAGCGACGCCGAGAGGTTCGTGGACCCGTCCTCGGTGACCACGATGTCGTCCTCGATCCGGATGCCGATGCCGCGCAGCTCCTCGGGGACGAGCAGGTCGTCCTCCTGGAAGTAGAGCCCCGGCTCGACCGTGAGCACCATGCCCGCGGCGAGGTCGGCGTCGACGTACGCCTCCGGCGAGGCCTGGCCGCAGTCGTGCACGTCCAGGCCGAGCATGTGACTGGTGCCGTGCAGCGTCCAGCGCGAGTAGACCTTGCTGTCCGGGGACAGCGCCTCCTCGACCGACACCGGCAGCAGGCCGAGGTCGCCGAGGCCGTGGGCGAGCACGGTCATCGAGGCCTGGTGCACCGAGGTGAAGGGTACGCCGGGGCGCACGGCGTCGATGCCGGCCTGCTGGGCGGCGAAGACCAGGGAGTAGAGGTCGCGCTGCAGCGGCGTGAAGGTGCCGTCGACCGGCAGCGTGCGGGTGACGTCGGCGGTGTAGAGGTTGTGCCCCTCCACGCCCATGTCGAGCAGCAGCAGCTCACCGGGCGTGACCGGCCCGGAGTTCTCGATCCAGTGCAGCGTGGTGGCGTGCGAGCCGGAGCCGACGATCGAGTCGTAGCCGATGTCGTTGCCCATGGCGCGGGCCCGGCGGAAGAAGGTGCCCTCGATCCAGCGCTCGCCGTACTTCAGCACGTTGGCCCAGTCGCGCACCGAGTCCTCGAAGCCGAGCGTGGTCGCGTCGCAGGCGGCCTGCAGCTCGCCGAGCTCCCACTCGTCCTTGACCAGCCGCATCTCGGAGAGGACGCGCGCGAACTCCTTGTCGTGGCCCTCGTCGCCGCAGACCAGCGCGTCCACGTGGCGGTCGACGCCGCGCAGCACGCGGGTCTTGCCGCTGCCCGCGAGCGCCGCGGGGAGCTCCGCGATGTGCCGGCAGGTCAGGCCCAGCGAGCTGGAGATCTCGTGCAGCGACGGACGGCGCCCGGCCCACAGCTCGCCGTACTGGCGGTCGCGGAAGAACTCGTCGGTCTCGCGACTGGAGCGCGGGCGGGCGAACAGCACGGCCTCGCCGCCGTCGATGACCAGCACCGCGTCGGAGGTCTGGTTGCCGCAGAGATAGGTGTGCGCGGTGTCGGACCGGAAGCGGTAGTCGGTGTCGTAGCTGCGGACCTTGTAGCCACCGGCCGGGATCACCAGCCGCTCGCCCGGGAAGGCCTCGACCAAGCGGGCCCGGCGGGCGGCGGCGTACGCGGTGATCGGGTGCGCCGGGAGGTCCAGCTCACGGTCGCCCCAGCCGGTGCGCATGAAGCGCGACCAGGCCTCGGGGACCTTCGGGTCGTGCGGCTCCGGCTCGGCCGGAGCGGCGGCGGTGGGGTGTCCTTCGGGGTGCTCGTTCTCGGTCACGTGGCACACCTTACGCGCGGCCGCCCCGGGCCGCCCCTCCATAACCGGGCCGCCTCAACCCACCCGATAGGCTTTCTTCCCATGCCGCCCCGACGCAACGAGAACATGGTCTTCACGGCCGTGGTCTCGGCGATCGCGGCCGTCGCAGCCATCCCGATCGCCCTCGTCATCGCCCTCTCCGGAGGGGGTACGACGGTCGCGCTGGCCGCCCTCTTCGCGCTGCTCCCGGTGGGTCCGCTCATCGGCTGCTACCTCTGGCTGGACCGCTACGAGCCCGAGCCGCGCTCGCTGCTCGTGTCCGGGCTGGCGTGGGGCGCCTTCGTCGCCACCCTGCTCGCGCTGGTGCTCCAGGGGATCGGCGGGCTGGTCGCCGGCTTCAGCGACGCCCAGACCGCGGCGATCGTCGCACCGGTCACCGAGGAGGGCACCAAGGGGCTGTTCCTCTTCCTGCTGCTGGTCTGGCGCCGCGGCGAGCTCGACGGCGTGCTCGACGGCATCGTGTACGCCGGGATGGTCGGCATCGGCTTCGCCTTCACCGAGAACATCCTCTACCTGGCGGCGGCGTACAACGGGACCGACGGGATGGGCCCGGGCGGTGTCGAGGAGCTCGGCTTCACGTTCCTGCTGCGCGGGGTCGCCAGCCCCTTCGCCCACCCGCTGTTCACCGCGTTCACCGGCATCGGCGTCGGGCTGGCGATCGCCAGCCGCTCGGGCGTGGTGCGCATCGTCGCGCCGGTGCTCGGGTACGCCTGTGCCGTGTTCGCCCACGCCCTCTGGAACGGCTCCACGCTGCTGGCGGGGGGAGCCGGGTTCTTCGGCGTCTACTTCCTGGTCATGGTCCCGGCGTTCATCACGCTGGTCGCCCTGGCGGTGTGGGCCCGGTCGCGGGAGCCGCGCATCCTCGCCGGCGCCCTCGCCGACGCCGCCGGCCGCGGACTGCTGCCGTACTCCGACATCCCGCACATCGTCGACCTCCGCGCCCGGCGCCGGGCCCGCCAGTTCGCCCGGCAGTACGGCGGGGAGCCCGGGCTCGCGGCGATGCGCACCTACCAGCAGGCGGCGATCGAGCTCGGCTACCTGCACCACCGGTTCCTGCGCGGGACCGCCCCACCCAACTTCTCGGCCCGCGGCCAGGTCTTCGTCGACCGCATGCTGGCCGTCCGACCCCTGATCGCCTTCCCGGGCGTGCCCGGAGGAGTGCTCCGATGACCGAGACCCCCACGACGACGCCGTCCCCGGAGTCGACGCAGATGCTGACCGCGCTGGTCCAGCTGCACCACGCGCTGCAGGCGCCGGCGCTGCCGCTCGACCTGCCGGGCGCGGAGGACCAGCGCGCCGCCCGTGCGGAGATGGTCGACCAGCTCGAGGACTACGTCATCCCGCGGCTGATGACCATCGACGCACCGCTGCTCACCGTCGTCGGCGGCTCCACCGGCGCCGGCAAGTCGACGCTGGTCAACTCGCTGGTCGGCACCCGGGTGACCGAGCCCGGCGTACTCCGGCCGACGACGCGCTCGCCGGTGCTGGTCCACCACCCCGACGACGGTCGCTGGTTCGGCCAGGAGCGGATCCTGCCCGACCTCGAGCGCACCACCCGGGCGACCGGTGACTCCGAGGCGCTCCAGCTGGTGCCGGCCGCGAGCGTGCCGGCCGGGCTGGCGATCCTCGACGCCCCCGACATCGACTCGGTCGAGGAGCGCAACCGCGCGCTGGCCGCCCAGCTGCTCGCCGCCGCGGACCTGTGGCTGTTCGTCACCTCCGCCGCGCGGTACGCCGACCAGGTGCCGTGGGGCTTCCTCAAGCAGGCGGCCGACCGCTCCACCGCGGTCGCGATCGTCCTCGACCGCACCCCGCCCGAGGCCGTGGACACCGTCGCCGCGCACCTGGCGCGGATGCTGGCCAGCCGCGGCCTCAAGGACTCCCCGCTGTTCGTGGTGACCGAGGGACCGTCGACGACGACGGCCTCCTGCCCGCGGCGGCGGTCTCCGACATCCGGGGCTGGCTGGAGTCCCTGGCCGCCAGCTCCGACGCCCGGGCCGCGGTGGTCAAGCAGACGCTCGAGGGCGCGATCAAGTCGGTCGCCCGCCGGGCGTACGTCGTCGCCGACGCGGCCGACGAGCAGGTCGCGGCCACCGCCTCGCTCCGCGACGACGTCCAGGCCGTGTACGCCGAGCAGGTGGCCGCGATCCGCGACGCCAGTGCCGACGGCACGCTGCTGCGCGGCGAGGTGCTGGCCCGCTGGCAGGAGTTCGTCGGGACCGGCGAGCTGCTCCGGTCGCTGGAGTCCACGGTCGGGCGCATGCGCGACCGGATCGTCAACGCCGTCAAGGGCAAGCCGCAGCAGGTCGAGCGGGTCACCGTCGCCGTCGAGAGCGGCCTGGAGACGCTGCTGCTCGAGCACGCCGAGACCGCGGCCGAGCGGGCCGAGGCGTCGTGGCGCTCCGTCGCGCACGGCCGCGCCCTGCTCGACGACGCCCCGCAGGACCTCGGGCGGGCCTCCCGCGACTTCCGCCGCAACGCCGAGCGCGCCGTCCGCGAGTGGCAGCAGGGCGTGCTGGACATGGTCCGCAGCGAAGGCTCCGACAAGCGCACGACCGCGCGCTTCCTGGCGTACGGCGTCAACGGGCTCTCCGTGGCCCTCATGGTCGTCGTCTTCGCCCACACCGCCGGCCTCACCGGTGCGGAGGCAGGCATCGCGGGCGGCAGCGCCGTACTCGGCCAGAAGCTGCTGGAGGCGGTGTTCGGCGACCAGGCCGTGCGGTCGCTCGCCGAGCGGGCCAAGAAGGACCTCGACGCCCGTGTCGGTGTGCTGATGGCCGCGGAGGAGCAGCGCTACCTCGCCCTGGTCGACGCGCTGGGGGTGGACCCCGCCTCGCCGGACCAGGTCCGCAACGCGGCCCGCCGCGTCGACGACGAGCGCTTCGCCCGGCAGAGCCGAATTCGGCCTGGCGACCACTCCGAATAGAGTTGGCCACTGCACACCACCGGCCCGTTCCTGTAGAGGGAGAAGATGACGTCCTTGCTGGAGGGGGCCAGGAACCTGGTCTCCAAGCCGTCCGACGTGAACGCCTTGGTCACCGGTCTCGAGACCGCCGTGACCAACGCGCGCGGCCGGCTCGACGACGACCTGGTCGACCACGGCCAGGAGGTCGTCGACCGCGCCTCCGGACGACTGCGGATCGCCGCTGAGCACACCGTCATCGCGATCGCCGGCGCGACCGGCTCCGGCAAGTCCTCGACGTTCAACGCCCTGACCGGCCTGGAGATCTCGGCGGTCGGCGTCCGCCGGCCGACCACGTCGTGGGCGACCGCGTGCGTGTGGGGCACCCAGGGCGCCTCGGAGCTGCTCGAGTGGCTCGGCATCCCCGCCCGGCACCAGGTCACCCGCGACACCGTGCTCGACACCGGGCGCGAGGACCGCCGCCTCGAGGGCACCGTGCTGCTCGACCTGCCCGACCACGACTCGACCGAGGTCTCCCACCACCTCGAGGTGGACCGGCTGGTGCAGCTGGCCGACCTGCTGGTGTGGGTGCTCGACCCGCAGAAGTACGCCGACGCCGCGATCCACGACCGCTACCTCAAGCCGCTGTCCACGCACGCGGGCGTGATGATGGTCGTGCTCAACCACATCGACACGGTCCCGGAGGACCGCCGCGACGCGATGCTGGCCGACGTACGCCGCCTCCTCGACCAGGACGGCCTCGTCCGAGGTGCCGGTGCTCGCGATGAGCGCACGGCACGGCATCGGCATCGACGACCTCAAGGCCGAGATGGCCCGGCGCGCGGCCTCGAAGAAGCTCAAGCGTGCCCGCCTGATCGCGGACGTGCGGGCCGCGGCCGAGGAGATGGCCGAGGTCTCCGGCACCGGCAAGCCCGGCGCCCCCGCCCGCGACCGGATGAGCGAGCTCGAGGACGCCTTCGCCGACGCGGCCGGCGTCCCGATCGTGGTCGACGCGGTCGCCTCCTCCACCCGCCTCCGCGCCCGGCGGGCCACCGGCTGGCCGGTCACCGCGTGGGTCGCCCGGCTCAAGCCCGACCCGCTCAAGCGCCTGCACCTCGACCTCGGCCGCGACGGCCGGGCGCTGACCCGGTCGGCGCGCACCTCGGTCCCCGAGCCGACGAAGGTGCAGCGGGCCCGCGTCGACGCCGCCGTACGCGGTGTCGCCGACGACGTCGCCGCCAACCTGCACAAGCCGTGGCAGGGCGCCGTACGCCGCGCCTCGGTGTCGCACCTCGACGACATCTCCGACCGGCTCGACCTGACCCTGGCCGGGACCGACCTCGGGGTCGCGAAGCTGCCGTGGTGGGCGGGCATCGTCCGCGTCCTGCAGTGGCTGCTGATCCTGTCGGCGCTCGGCGGGGCCGTCTGGCTGGGCAGCCTCGCCGTGATGGGGTACCTCCAGATGCCCGAGCCGTCGACCCCCGACGTGCTCGGGCATCCCGGTGCCGACGCTGATGCTGCTCGGGGGAGTGGCGCTCGGGCTGCTGCTGGCCGGGGTCTGCTGGGTCCTGGTCGGGTTCACCGCCCGCAAGCGCGCCCGGTCCGCCGACAAGCGGCTGCGGTCCGGCCTGCGCAGCGTGATCGCGGACATGGTCATCAAGCCGATCGACGACGAGCTCGACGCCTACGACAAGGTGCGCCACGGGCTCAACGCCGCGCTGCGCTGACCCGCTTTCCGTCCACAGGCGCCCGCGCCGTCCCACCCCTCCACAGCCCGTACGCCGCCCCGGCGACGTCGTCCGTGGCGGCGATGAGCCTTGTCTCGCATCCAACCGAGAGACGAGGAGTCCGCAATGAACGAGACCTACGTGACCTTCCAGGGGTGGCTGGGCAGCGACGTGTCGGAGAAGCAGGTCGGTGAGGCCGTGGTGGCCACCTTCCGCGTGGCGTCGACGCCGCGGCGGTGGAGCCGCCGCGACAAGACCTGGGCCGACGGCGACACCACGTGGTACACCGTCAACGCCTGGCGCGGCCTCGGCGAGCACTGCATCGCCTCGCTGCGGCGCAGCGACCCGGTCGTGGTGACCGGCCGGCTGACCACCCAGGTGTGGCGCGACAACGACGGCAGCGAGCGGCTGTCGCTGCTGGTCGAGGCGGTGTCGGTCGGGCACGACCTGGCCAAGGGCACCAGCACGTTCACCAAGGCGCCGCGGCCGGCCGAGCGCGAGGAGGCCGACGACTCGGCGCTGCGCGAGCTCAACGCATCCTTCGGGGTCGGCGGGCCGCAGGTCAGCAGCCTGGACGGCGAGGCGTTCGAGGAGGACAAGCGCAGGAGCCGGCCGCCTGACCCGGTCGCGGCGGCCGCGTCACGTCTCCCGATTGGAGGCGTGGCGCAGCCTCGCCGTAGGCTCACGGACATGGCTGACTACGTCTTCACACTGCGCAACGTGCGCAAGGCTCACGGCGACAAGGTCGTTCTCGACAACGTGACCCTGTCCTTCCTCCACGGCGCCAAGATCGGTGTCGTCGGGCCCAACGGCACGGGCAAGTCGTCGCTGCTGAAGATCATGGCCGGGCTCGACCACGCCAACAACGGCGACGCGATCCTCGACCCCGACGCGACCGTCGGCATGCTCCAGCAGGAGCCGCCGCTCAGCGAGGGCAAGACCGTCCTCGAGAACGTCGAGGAGGCGGTCGACGAGATCAAGGGCAAGCTCGACCGCTACAACAAGATCTCCGAGGAGCTGGCGGACCCCGACGCCGACTACGACACGCTGCTCGCCGAGATGGGCGACCTGCAGACCGACCTCGACCACGCCCAGGCGTGGGACCTCGACAGCCGGCTCGACCAGGCGATGGACGCCCTGCGCTGCCCGCCGCCGGACGTGCTGGTCGACAACCTCTCCGGTGGTGAGCGCCGCCGGGTCGCGCTCTGCAAGCTGCTGCTCCAGCAGCCGTCGCTGCTGCTGCTCGACGAGCCCACCAACCACCTCGACGCCGAGTCGGTGCAGTGGCTCGAGGGCCACCTCGCGTCCTACCCCGGCGCCGTCCTGGCCGTGACCCACGACCGGTACTTCCTCGACAACGTCGCGTCCTGGATCCTCGAGCTCGACCGCGGCCAGGCCCACCCCTACGAGGGCAACTACACGACGTACCTCGAGACCAAGAAGGACCGCCTCAAGATCGAGGGCCAGAAGGACGCCAAGCGCGCCAAGATGCTGGAGCGCGAGCTCGAGTGGGTGCGCTCGAACGCCAAGGCCCGCCAGACCAAGAGCAAGTCGCGTCTGGCGCGCTACGAGGAGATGGCGGCCGAGGCCGACCGGATGCGCAAGATCGACACCTCCGAGATCAACATCCCGGCCGGCCCGCGCCTCGGCGACATCGTGCTCGAGGCCAACGACCTCGGCAAGGGCTTCGAGGGCCGCACCCTCATCCACGACCTCTCGTTCACGCTTCCCCGCGCCGGCATCGTCGGCGTCATCGGCCCCAACGGCGTCGGCAAGACCACGCTGTTCCGGATGATCACCGGCCAGGAGCAGCCCGACGAGGGCGAGCTCAAGGTCGGCAGCACGGTCAAGATCTCCTACGTCGACCAGAGCCGCGGCGGCATCGACCCGAACAAGAACGTCTGGGAGGTCGTCTCCGACGGCCTGGACTTCATCAAGGTCGCCAACTTCGAGATGAACTCACGCGCGTACGTCGCGTCGTTCGGCTTCAAGGGCCCGGACCAGCAGAAGAAGGCCGGCGTCCTGTCCGGTGGTGAGCGCAACCGCCTCAACCTCGCGCTGACGCTGAAGATGGGCGGCAACATGCTGCTCCTCGACGAGCCCACCAACGACCTGGACGTCGAGACCCTGTCCTCGCTGGAGGACGCGCTGCTCGAGTTCCCCGGCTGCGCCGTGGTCACCTCGCACGACCGGTGGTTCCTCGACCGCGTGGCCACCCACATCCTCGCCTGGGAGGGCGACGACGAGGACCCGGCCAAGTGGTTCTGGTTCGAGGGCAACTTCGCGTCCTACGAGGAGAACAAGATCGAGCGCCTCGGCGCGGAGGCGGCGCGCCCGCACCGCGTCACGCACCGTCGCCTCACCCGCGACTGAGCCGCTGCCCGGGACGAACAGGGGGAGTGCGACTCACGCGGGAGCGTCGAAGTCGTAGTGCCGCCACACGGCCTGGGCAACGCAGCCAGGACGCTCGTGACCCTCGACCTCGACGCGGAGGTCGAGGGTGAGTTGCTCGCCGCCACTGATCTCGTCGACCTGGACCACGGTGGCGTGCATGCGGACCCGGGCGCCGACGGGGACGGCCGTGGGGAACCGGACCCGGTTGTAGCCGTAGAACATGCATTCGCCGCGGCCGAACGACACGAGGGTCTCGCGCAGGTGCGGGATCAGGCTCAGCGTCAGGTGGGCGTGCACGATGGGGCCCCCGAGGGGGCCGCGGGTGGCGCGGTCGGGGTCGTTGTGGGCCCAGTGCCAGTCATGCACCGAGCGGGCGAAGGCGTCCACGTCCGCCTGGGTGACCACGAGCCACGGCGAGGGGCCGAGGTCGCGGCCGGTCAAGCTCATGAGCTCCTGGGCATCCGCGACGTGTACGACTTCCGCGGCGTCCTCCATGGCTGCCTCCGGGGTCTGCGGCCGACGGATCTTCCGGTGGCTCCGGTCAGCCGGGGGTCACGGCGGCCCGCACGCGATCCAGCATGGCCTGCTCGCCCGCGCTGACCTGCTCCGCGCGGAACCCCATGAATCCACCCTCCTTGGCGGCGTCCGCGGCGGCCTGCGCGGTGGCGACCAGCCACTCGCCGAAGGCGGCGGTCTCCTCCGCGGTGGCGCGGGCAGCCACCATCTCGAACACCTCGCGGATCTCGCCGAGCACCTGGTCGCCGGGCGGCGTGCCCTTCTCGGTGGGCTTGTAGCCCTTGAGCGGGTTGTGCTTCTGCTGGACCTCGGCCTGGATGTCCAGCGCCACCTCGGTCAGCAGCTGCTCCCGGCTGGGCGGGTTCGTCGCGGACCGGATCGTGGCCATCGTCTCCTTGGCCGCCTCGATCGGACCGCCGGGATCCGCCAGTGAGATCGACAGGCCCGCGACGAACGGCGCCCGCACGATCCGGCTCCACTCCTCCTCGGAGAACTCGGTCTTGGTGGTCACGGAGCGTTCCCTTCGTCCGGATGTTGCGGGCTCCGGCTCCGCTCTCCGGACACCCGCCCCCAGTCTTCCTGTCGTCCCGGGGTCGGACCTCACCCGGCTCGGGGGAGTCGGAACCTCCGGGGCTACCTATCGTCGGCGCGACATGGGTCTGTCGAGTATGACCCGGACGTGGTGAGACCAGTGCGGTGAGGTGAGAAGTGATGCGGCCGAGGCGTCGTCCGAGTTCCGGGCAGCGGATGTTGCTGCTGGCAGTGGTGCCGTTCGTGGTGGCCCTCCTCCTCCCGGTCGCACCGGCGACGGCTGATGAGGAGACAACTCCCGCGCCGGCCCCGAGCAGCACCGAGGCGACGCCGGAGCCGGAGCCGGACCCGGCGCCCACCCCTGAGTCCACGGAACCGAGCCCCGCCGACGTACCGGCACCGCCCGAGGACCCGGCCCCCGACGTCCCGACGCCCTCGGAGGCACCCGTGCCCACCGAGGAGCCGACAGCCACCGAAGACCCGGATGCGGCGCCCGGCGACACGCCGCCCACCGACCCGCCGGCAGGCGCGGACCCGACGACGGAGCCGCCGGAGGCGACGGACACGGCCACCCTGCCCGCCACCGAGCCGAGCTCGGGAGTCGGGGCGACGCAGCTGAGTGCGAAGCAGCAGGAGAAGGTGACGATCTGCCACCGGACGAACTCGAACACCAATCCCTACAACCAGATCGTCGTGACCAAAGCCGCGGCCGTCAGCGGTCACGCCGGTCACACCGGCCCGATCTTCACCCTGGGTGCCGACAACTGGGGCGACATCATCCCGCCGATACGCCCCGGACTTCCGCTCGGGCTGAACTGGCCCGAGGGTCGCCCGATCCTGGACAACGGGTGCGAGACGGAGCCGCCGGACATCGGGCCCCAGCCCGGGGCCTCGATCGGCGACGCCGAGTGCGTCGGTACCACCCCCAGCGTGGCGGTCACCGTCACGAACGCTGACGACGCGACCGCGCCGGCGTTCTTCACGATCCTCGTCGACGGCGCCGTGGTCGAGACGGTCGGACCCGTCGCGCCGGGAGAGAGCGAGACCGTGACCCTGGGGGGTGCGGGACTGAGCACCCGGGAGAACCAGACCTTCACGGTCGAGGTGCGCTCCGGCGGCGAGGTCATCGCCAGCCGGGTGGTCACGGTGGACTGTGCCCCCGGCCCGCCGCAGGTCGCGATCGACGCCCAGCTCACCTGTGCCGACGAGGTCGCGCAGGGGACGGCCACGGTCACCAACAACGGAGCCGAGCCGGTGGAGGTGACCGGCGACGGTCGACGGTGCGCCGCTCGGGATCGGCCGTGACGGTGGAACCCGGGACCACCGAGACGGCCACCGTCGACCTCTCGGCGTACGAGGACCAGACGGTCACGGTGAACGTCCTCGTGGACGGGGCCGTGGTGGCGACGTACACCGTGACGCCCGACTGCGTCGCGCCGCAGGCCGATCCGAGGGTGAGCGTCGCGGGGCAGGTCTGCCCGCCTCCGAGCGCGACGGTGACGCTGTCCAACGAGGGCGACCCCGACTCGCAGGTGGTGTTCGTGATCCGGGTCAACGGGAGGGTCGTGCAGGAGACCGCACCGCTGTTCGGGGGTGACACCACGACGATCGTCGGAGACCTCTCCCGGTACGAGGACCAGACCGTGGTCGTCGGGATCCGTGCGAACGGCGAGCTCCTGGGCAGCCGCGTGATCAGGGTGGACTGTGAGCAGCCGGCATCAGGACCCGCCACCGGGGCCGGACCGGACGACTCCGTGTCCGCCGGGTCGGCCGGCACCGGACCGGGAGTCCTGCCCTCGGTGGGCGCGGACTTCAGCCCCGGCGTGCTCGTCGCAGGCCTGGGCCTGGTGCTCGCCGGCTCCCTCCTGGTCCTGGCCGGCGGTGCGAGGTCCGTCAGTCGAGCTCGGGAGTGACGATCGCGAAGTCGGGGTCGGGGTCGTCGAGCACGGCGAAGACGCGCACGAGGACGGAGGCGTCTCCGGTGATCTCGATGCCCGCCGCGGACAGGGCCGCCGGGTCGGTCGTCCCCGACGCGAGCAGGGCCAGGGACGGGAAGGGCAGCCAGAGCGGCATCGACCGTTCCGGGTGAGGGAGGCCGGTCAGCCCGCTTCAGGCAGATCAGTCGGCGTCGGTCCGGAGGTCCACCTCGGGCCGTGCCACCGCCAGCTGGTCGACCACGGCGTCCATCACCCGGCCGAGCGCGGCGAAGTCGTCGTCGGAGGCCAGGTCGACCATGTGCTCCCGGACGCCGGTGACGTGGACCGGGGCCGCCTCGACGAGCGTGGCGTAGCCCTTCTCGGTGAGCTGGGCGACGATGCCGCGACCGTCGTCGGTGGCCGCGCAGCGGTCCACCAGGCCGGCGCGCTCCATCCGGCTGATGGTGTGGGTGATCCGGCTGCGGCTGAACGACATGGCCTCGGCCAGGGTCGACATCCGCATGCGGTGGTCCTCGGACTCGGAGAGGCGGACGAGGACTTCGTACTCGTTCATGCCGATCCCGAACGCCTCGCGCAGCTCGTCGTCGAGCCGGTCGGACAGCAGGGTGTAGCCGACCAGGAAGGCGCGCCATGCCCGCTGCTGGGGCTGGTTGAGCCAGCGCGTGGTCGAGGTGGTCACGCTCAGAGTCTATGACCGGACCGGTCTGGACCCGCTGCCGGTCGTGCCCCGTCGGCGCGCCGTAGCAGGATGGTCGCCATGCAGATCACGCGCGACGACGTGCTCCGCCACCGGGTGCGCGCCCAGGGGCTCGACGGCTCCGGCCCCGGCGACCGACGCCGCCGTCCTCGACCTCGGCGTGCAGGACACCGGGCCGGACGGCGCGGGCGTGGGCGCTGGAGCTGCGCGGCTGCGCGGTGCCGCCCGAGGCCCTCGTCCACGCCTGGACCCTGCGCGGCGCCCCGCACGTCTACCGGCGCCGCGAGATCGCCGCCGTGGCCGCCGCGGTGGCCCCGCTCAGCGAGGCCGACGCCGCCAAGCGGGTCTTCGACGCCGCCAGGCCGCTGCGCGAGGCCGGCATCCGCGTCCTCGACGCGCTCGACGTGATCGCCACCGAGATGCGCGACATCGTCCGGGAGCCCACGGTGAAGGGAGAGATGTCGAGCCGGCTCACCGAGCGGCTCGACCCGCCGTACCTCCGGTGGTGCCGGCCGTGCCAGCGCCACCCATGCCTACGAGCAGCCGTTCCGGCTCTCCGCGCTCCGGGCCGGGCTCGAGCTCGAGCCGGGTACGTCGCCCCCGGTGCTGCACCGGATCCCCGGCTGGCGGGGGCCGGCGAAGCGGGTCCCGCCGCACCTCGACCCGATCCGTGGGGTGCTCCGGCTGCTGGGTCCGGCCACGCCCGAAGCTGGTCGCGGGGTACGTCGACGCCCCGGTCCGGGAGGTCGCGGCGCACTGGCCCGAGGACGTCGTGCAGGTGGAGGTCGAGGGGGAGCGGCGCGACGTGCTCGCGGAGGACGCCGACGCCCTCGCGGCGGCGGAGCCCGTGGCCGGCGTACGCCTGCTCGGGCCGTTCGACCTCTTCCTCCAGGGGCGCGACCGCGAGCTGGTGGTGCCCGACGAGGACGCGCGCAAGGACCTCTGGCGCGTCCTCGGCCGCCCGGGTGGGGTGCTCGACGGGCACGAGGTCGTCGGCAGCTGGCGGCCCCGGTCGTCCGGCAGGACGCTGCGGCTGGCGGTCAGCGTCTGGTCGGGCGCGGAGCGGCCCGCGGGCCTCGACGAACAGGCCGAACGCCTGGCCGCGTTCCGTGGCCAGGCGTTCGGAGGGTACGTCGACGGATGAGCGTCAGAGGCGCTCGAGGATGAGGGCCATGCCCTGGCCGCCACCGACGCACATGGTGATCAGGCCGGTGGACTTGTCGTGCCAGTCCAGCGAGTTCAGCATCGTGTTCTGGAGGCGGGCACCGGTCATGCCGAACGGGTGGCCGACCGCGATCGCGCCGCCGTTGACGTTGAGCTTGTCGAGGTCGATGCCGAGGTCCTGGTAGGACGGCACGACCTGGGCGGCGAACGCCTCGTTGATCTCGACCAGGTCGATGTCGCCGATGCTCATGCCGGCGTGGGCCAGCGCCCGCGTGGTCGCCTCGACCGGGCCGAGGCCCATGATCTCGGGGGAGAGGCCGGAGACGCCGGTGGAGACGATCCGGGCCAGCGGGGTGAGGCCGAGCTCGGCCGCCTTCGTGTCGGACATGACCACCACCGCGGCCGCGCCGTCGTTGAGCGGGCAGCAGTTGCCGGCGGTGACCACGCCGTCGGGGCGGAAGACCGGCTGCAGCTGCGAGATCGCGTCGTACGTCACGCCGGCGCGGGGGCCGTCGTCGGAGGAGACCACGGTGCCGTCGGGCGTGGTGACCGGGGTGATCTCGCGCTCCCAGAAGCCGTCGGCGATGGCCTTCTCGGCGAGGTTCTGCGAGCGGACGCCGAACTCGTCGAGCTCCTTGCGGTCGAGGCCGCGGAGCCGGGCGACGTTCTCGGCGGTCTGGCCCATGGCGATGTAGGCGTCCGGCACGGTGCCGTCCTCGCGGGGGTCGTGCCAGTCCTGGCCGCCCTCCGCCTGCTTCTCGGTGCGCGCGACGGCGTCGGCGAAGAGGGGGTTCTGGGTGTTCGGCCAGTGGTCGCTGGTGCCGCTGCGGAAGCGGGAGACGGTCTCGACCCCGGCCGAGATGAACACGTCGCCCTCGCCGGCCTTGATCGCGTGGAAGGCCATCCGCGTGGTCTGCACCGACGACGCGCAGTAGCGGGTGATGGTGGCGCCCGGGACGTCGTCCATCCCGTTGATCACGTTGACGATGCGGCCCATGTTGTAGCCCGACTCGCCGCCGGGGAGGCCGCACCCGAGGTAGAGGTCGTCGACGGTGTGCGGGTCGAGTGCCGGGATCTTGTCCAGGGCGGCCCGGACGATCAGCGCCGCGAGGTCGTCGGGGCGGACGTCCTTGAGGGACCCCTTGTTCGCGCGGCCGATGGGGGAGCGGGCTGCGGAAACGATGACTGCCTCGGGCATGCGGTGACTCCGTTCGACGGGGCGGTCCGCACGGGACCGCCGCGGTGTGGGGCAGGGGATGTCGTCACCCTAGCCCCGGGCGCCACCTGCGACGGTGTGGGATTCCTCATGCCCGGTGACCGCGTCCAGCAGCAGCGCGACGCTCGCCTCGACGTACGGGCGGCGCTCCGCGGCGGGCTGGAGCAGCGCACCCATGAGCACCCCGTCGAGCGCGGCCACCAGCGTCGAGGAGCGGGTCTGGCCGCGGTCCCGACCGGCCTGCTCCAGGATCCCGTCGACGGCGTCGACGAGCTCGCTGCGCCAGCTCGCGAAGACGGCCGCCAGCCCGGGGTCGCGGGTGGCCTCCATGGTGAGCTCGAGCTTGGTGACCAGGAGCGCGCGGGCGTCGAGCCAGCGCAGGAAGAGCTCGGAGGTCAGCGCGACGGCCCGCTCGTGGTCCCCCGAGCAACCCGCGAGCTCGTCCCGGAGGCCCCGGACGTCGGAGGTGAGCCGGCTCGCGACGTACTCGCCCAGCGCGCTGATCATCGCGTGGCGGGTCCGGAGGTACGACGAGCAGCTGCCCTCGGGCAGTCCCGCCTCGCGGTCCACGGCCCGGTGGGTCAGCCCCCGCAGCCCGTTGGCGGCGACCACCTCGATCGCGGCGTTGACGAGCAGCCGGCGGCGCGGGCTCAGCTGGTCGGCCTCGAGCATCCGGTTCTCCTCTCTGCTGGCGACCTCGTCGGGCGATGTCGGTGTGCCCCTGTGGTTCAGAACACTATCGGCTGGGCTTGCCACATCCTTTCTACAGATGTAGTTTCTACATACGTAGAAACACTCACTCGGAAGGACTGAGCACCATGAACTTCGTACTCTTCGACACGCAGACCGTCGTCGCCTTCGTCACCATCTTCGGCCTGGCCGCCCTCGTCGGGGTCGCGCTGCTGACCGGCGTGACCGTGGACGCCGTCGTCCGCCACCGCTCGACCCGCGTCGCCCGCCAGCAGTCGCTGCGCGGCTACTACGGCGGCCTGTTCCACCTGCACCGCCCGCACGCCGCGCACTGACCGGGCGCCGTACCGGCGCGGTGACCGCCAGGTGACTGACCGGTACGCGACATCGGCCATGGACGCCGGCTCGATGTCTGCGACGATCGACGCGTGCGCCACGTCTACGACTGTCCCGTCCGCTGGGCCGACCTCGACCTGTTGGGCCACGTCAACAACGTGACCTACGTCGACTACCTGCAAGAGGCCCGCATCGACATGCTCCTCACGCACGCCCCCGACACCAGGGCGATCGACCTGGCCGAGGGCGTGGTGGTGGTCCGGCACGAGGTGCGCTTCGTCGCCCCGCTGACCTTCCGGCTGCACCCGGTCAAGATCGAGTGCTGGGTCACCGAGGTCCGCGCCGCCACGTTCACCATGGCCTACGAGGTGTACGACGAGGCGCCGGACGGCTCGCGCACCGTCTACCTGCAGGCCAAGACCCTGCTGACGCCGTACGTCTTCGCGGAGGAGCGGCCCCGCCGGATCACCCCGGACGAGAAGGCCTCGCTGCAGCGCTTCCTCGGCGACGACCCGCTGCCCACGGTGCGCGAGCGCAGCGAGCCCCGGCACCTCGAGGGCGGCCACTACCCGCTGCACGTGCGCTTCTCCGACGTCGACATCTACGGCCACGTCAACAACGTGAAGTACTTCGAGTACTTCCAGGAGGCGCGGATCGTCTACCTCCTGCACGTCTGGGGCGAGGTCGACCGCGGCCGCGAGGTCCCGCTGGTCATCGCGCAGATGGACGTCGACTACCGGGTGCCGATCCTGTTCCGTCCCGAGCCGTACGACGTGCACTCGTGGGTGTCGGCGGTCGGGAACTCCTCGTTCGTCATCGAGTCCGAGATCCGCGACGGCGACACCCTGCTCAGCCGGGCCCGGGTGGTGGCGGTCACCTTCGACGCCGAGGCGCAGCGTGCCGCGCCGGCGCCCGCGCACTACCGCGAGCTGCTCGCGCTGGAGCTCACTCGAACGAGTTGACCATGAACTGCGCGGCGTGGGTGACGTAGTCCCAGAACTGCGCGTCCTGCTCCGGCGGCAGCGCGACCTCGTCGAGGCCGGCCCGGAAGTGCAGCAGCCAGTGCTCCTTGGCCTCCGGCGTCACCTTGAACGGCGCGTGCCGCATCCGCAGCCGCGGGTGGCCACGCTGCTCGGAGTACGTCGTCGGGCCGCCCCAGTACTGCACGAGGAACAGCCGGAAGCGCTCCTCGGCCGGGCCGAGGTCCTCCTCGGGGTACAGCGGCCGCAGGACCGGGTCGGTGGCCACACCCTCGTAGAACTTCGCGACGATGCGGTGGATCGTGTCGTACCCGCCGATCTCGTCGTAGAACGTCGTCGCCTCGCTGCTCACCCGTCCATTGTGCCGATGCCCGTCTGCCGGCACGTCACCGGGCGTGGAAGACTCGCAGGCGTCCACCCGAACGACGAAGGAGCGCATCGCAGATGGCTACCACCCGCACCGCCCAGACCCACTGGGAAGGATCCCTCTTCGAGGGCGCCGGCAAGGTCACGCTCGAGTCCAGTGGGCTCGGCACGTACGACGTCTCCTGGCCCGCCCGCGCCGAGGAGCCCAACGGCAAGACCAGCCCCGAGGAGCTCATCGCCGCCGCGCACTCGGCCTGCTTCTCGATGGCGCTGTCCAACGGCCTGGCCAAGGCCGGCACGCCGCCCACCGCGCTCGACACCAAGGCCGACGTCGAGTTCACCCCGGGCACCGGCATCACCGGCATCCACCTCACCGTGACCGGTGCGGTCGACGGCATGAGCGAGGAGGACTTCGTCGCCGCCGCCGAGGACGCCAAGGCCAACTGCCCGGTGAGCCAGGCGCTGACCGGCACCACGATCACCCTCGTCGGCCTCGCTCGCCTGACCGAGCCCCGAAATCACGTCGACCCGTCGCACGTAGCGACGGGTCGACGTGATTTCGGGGGTACTCGGCGTCGGCGTCGGCGTGCTTCTCGCTGCGCCTTGTCGTGCGGCCGGTCGTCGCGGAACCACACCATCCGCTGGGCGTGGGGGATCTCGATGCCCTCGTAGTCGAAGCGGGCCTTGATCCGCTGGCGCATCTCGCGGGCCACCGCCCACTGCTCCATCGGTGCGGTCTTCAGCGTGACCCGGACGGTCACGCCCTCGGGGTTGAGCGCCTCGACGCCCCAGACCTCGGGCTCCTCGATGATCAGGCCCTTGAACTCCTCGTCGTCCCACAGGTCGTGGGCGACGTCCTTGAGCACCTGCCGGACCTTGACGAGGTCCTCGCTGTAGGCCGACGCCCACGTCGAGCACCGTGCGGGCCCAGTTCTGGCTCATGTTGCCCACCCGCAGGATCTCGCCGTTGCGGACGTACCAGACGGTGCCGTTGACGTCGCGCAGGCGGGTGACGCGCAGGCTGACCGCCTCGATGGTGCCGCTGGCCTCGCCGACGTCGACGACGTCGCCGACGCCGTACTGGTCCTCGAAGATCATGAAGATGCCGGACAGGAAGTCCTTGACCAGGCTCTGGGCACCGAAGCCGAGGGCGACACCGAGGATCCCGGCGCCGGCGATGAGCGGGGCGACGTCGTACCCGAGCTCGGAGATCGTCATGATCGCCAGGACGGTGTAGATCACGCCCGAGGTGATGCTCTTCAGCAGCGACCCCATCGTGCGGGCCCGCTGCACGCGGCGGGTGCTGGAGGCGGTGTCGTTCGCGCGGACCGTGCCGCCGAACGCCGTGTGGCCGACGCCCATCTTGACCACCCGGCCGGGGAGTACGCCGTCCTCGGCGCGGCGCACGACGCGGTCGATCATCCGGTGGATCACCCACCGGGCCAGGAGTCCGATGATGATCAGTCCCGCGATCGCCAGTGGCTTGCCGATCACCCACTCGGCGGCGTCCGACGCCGTCTCGTTCGCGGTCAGCTTCCACACGACGCGGCAGGAGACTGCCTGGTCCGGGTCACATGCGGGGTACTCGCTGAGGGCTGACATGTGAGGGAGGCTACGGGTCTGGTGGCACGCGTCAAAACGCGGAACCGATATCATTTCCGGCGTGAAGACGACCCCACCTCAGCCCGCCGCACGCCGCGCTGCCCGCACCGTGACGACCGTCACCTCGCTCGGAGTCGTGATGTCCACCGCGCTCCTCGCATCCCCGGCCCACGCCCAGCCCGAGGGCTGGAGCAACCCCGACGCCGTCGACCCGGTCTACGCCCTCGCGCTGCTGGCCGGCGTGCCGATCCTGCTGTTCGCGCTGATCTCGCTGGCGGTCTACGCGCCGGCGCTGGCCCGCGGCGAGAAGGTGACGCCCGGCGAGCCCGAGAACGAGTGGTTCGGTGGGCCGCGCCAGGGCGTCGATGCCGCCGACAAGGTGGACGCCAAGGAGCTCGAGGGCAAGGGCACGGGTGGCGCAAGTGGCCGGTGGTGACGTCTTCTCCGACCGCGAGCGGCAGCAGATCGACAAGGCGATCCGCCGCGGCCGAGACCGAGTGCCGCTACGAGATCTCGGTCTTCGTCGGTGCCGCCGAGGCCGAGTCGAAGCCCTTCGCGACGCGGCTGCACGCCGCCCTCGCCGCGCCCGCGCGCAGCATCCTGATCATGGTCGACCCGGTCGCCCGGCTGCTCGAGATCGTCACCGGCGCCGACGTGCGCCGCGACCTGACCGACAGCGAGGTCGAGCTGGTGGTCCTGCACATGCAGTCGTCGTTCGCCACCGGTGACCTCGTCGACGGCCTGATCCGCGGCATCAACCTGCTGGCCGAGCACGCCACGCCGCAGAACACGCTGCACGCGGAGGTCTGACAGTTTCACTAGGTACCTAGTGAAACTCGCGCTTACCTCGCGAAACTTCGCGTGGTAGGCGACAGAACCCCTAGGTACCTAGTGAAACCAACGCGCCCCCGTCCTCAGCGGACGGGGGCGCGTTCGCGTGCAGGCAGTGCGGCTCAGGCCTCGGCGTCCTTGGCCTGGCCGGCGAGGTAGCGGACCACGTCGGCGCGACCCTCCTGGACGTACCGGATGGCACCCGGGTTCGCGGTCGAGGTCTCCAGCCACGCGTCGACCTTCTCGAGCAGCTCGGGCGAGGCCAGCGGTCGCGGGAAGATGAACTCCAGCGCGGTCGAGGCCTTGTGGGTGCCCAGTCGCTCCCAGGTGCTGTCGACGGCCTCGAGGTAGCGGTCGACGTACGGCGTGAGCACCTCGTCCTGGCCCGGCGCCTGGAAGGCGAGGACCACGCTGCGGTGGGTCTCGTTCGGGACGTCGTCGCGGACCATCGCCTGCTCCCACGCCTCGGCCTTGGCCTCGGGGGTGGGACGCGCGGCGCGGGCGGCGGCCGCCCGCTCCTGGCCGGAGATGGTGTTGTCCCGCTGCAGCTCGGCGTCGATCCGGGCGGCGTCGGCGCGGCCGGCCCGGGCCAGCCCGTGCACCAGCGTCCAGCGCAGGTCGGTGTCGATCTCGAGGCCCTCGTAGGTCAGCGTGCCGTCGAGCAGCCGCTCGAGGTCGGTCAGCGCCCGGTCGGAGTGCGCCGCGGACGCGAACGCCCGGACGAACGACAGCTGGTGGTCGCTGCCCGGCTGGGCGTTCTCCAGCAGCTTGCGCAGGCCCTGCTCCCAGGTGTCCTGCAGCGCCGCCCGGTTGGCCGGGGCGGAGTAGCTGTTGACCGCCTGGGCGCCGTACCCGGGGATCCGGCTGACGCCGAACGCGTCGGTCTCGGTGCCGATGTTGGACAGCACCAGGTCGACGAAGTCGGAGGCGGCCATCTCGGCGTCGCGGGTCATGTCCCACGCCGCGCCCCAGCACAGGGCCCGGGCCAGCGAGTCGTCGAGGCGGGACAGGCCACCGACCACGGTCGCCAGCGACCGCTCGTCGAGGCGGATCTTGGCGTAGGTCAGGTCGCCGTCGTTGAGCAGCAGGAGGTCGGGCTGCTTCTGGCCGACCAGCTCGGCGATCTCGGTGCTGGCCCCGGCGATGTCGACCTCCACGGAGGTACGGCGGACGAGGCGGCCGTCGACGTCGTCGTACAGGCCGATGCCGATGCGGTGACGGCGCAGCGTCGGGTAGTCCTCGGCGGCGGTCTGCGCGACGGCGAAGGACGCGTAGGTGCCGTCGTCGGCCAGGGTGAAGTCCGCGGTCAGCGTGTTGACGCCGGAGGTCTGCAGCCACTCGGCGGCCCACTCGCTCAGCTCACGGCCCGAGGACCTCTCGAGCGCCCCGAGCAGGTCGGAGAACTCGGCGGAGTCGTACTCGTGGTCGTGGAAGTAGCCACCGAGGCCGGCCAGGAAGTTCTCCAGCCCGACCCACGCGACGAGCTGCTTGAGGATGCTCGCGCCCTTGGCGTAGGTGATGCCGTCGAAGTTCACCTCGACGGCCTGCAGGTCGTAGTTGTCCGCGGCGACCGGGTGCGTGCTGGGCAGCTGGTCCTGGCGGTAGGCCCAGTTCTTGCGGGCGTTGGTGAAGCCGGTCCACGACTCGTCGAACTCGGTGGCCTCGACGGCGGCGTGGTAGCAGGCCCACTCGGCGAACGACTCGTTGAGCCAGAGGTCGTCCCACCAGCGCATGGTGACCAGGTCGCCGAACCACATGTGCGCCATCTCGTGCAGGATCACCGAGCAGCGGAACTCGTAGAACGAGCGGTCCTGGCGGCTGCGGGGGAGGTACTCGTCGCGCAGCGTCACGCAGCCGGCGTTCTCCATCGCACCCATGTTGTACTCCGGCACGTAGAGCTGGTCGTACTTCTCGAACGGGTAGGGGTAGCCGAACGCCTTCTCGAAGTAGGCGAAGCCCTGCTGGGTGAGCTTGACCAGCTCCTCGCGGTCGAGGTGGTCGACCAGCGACTGGCGGCAGTAGTGCCCGAGCGGGATCTCGCCGTACTCACCGCGGTAGGTGTCGAGGACCTCGTGGTACTCGCCCGCCACGACGGCGGTGATGTACGTCGACATGCGCTTGGTGGCCGGGAAGTTCCACACGGCCTTGCCGTCGCCGAGGCCGCGCGGCTCGGGGGTCGGCGCGTTGGAGACGACCTTCCAGCTCTCCGGGGCGGTCACGTTGAAGGTGAAGCGCGACTTCAGGTCGGGCTGCTCGAACGTGGTGAACACCCGGCGGGCGTCGGGGACCTCGAACTGCGAGTAGGTGTAGACGCGGTCGTCGGCCGGGTCCACGAAGCGGTGCAGGCCCTCGCCGCTGCGGCTGTAGGTGCAGTCGGCGGTCACCACCAGCTCGTTCTCCGCGGCCAGTCCGGTCAGCGCGATCCGGCTGTCGGCGTACGCCGTGGCCGGGTCGATCGCGACGCCGTTCAGCGTGATCGAGTGCACCGTCGCGCCGACGAGGTCGGCGAACGTCTCGGCGCCGGGCTCGCTGCACGTGAACCGGATCGTGGTGGTCGAGCCGAAGGTGGTCTCGCTGGTCGTGAGGTCGAGGTCGATGGTGTACGACTCGACGGCGAGGAGTCCGGCGCGGGTCTGCGCCTCCTCGCGGGTGAGGTTCGTTCCTGGCATTCGGCCATCATGTCATCCGGGTCACACGTATTTCGAAATCGCGGAAGCGGCGCCCGCGCGGGAATGGTCTGGACCGTGACTTGGTTGTACCAAGCATGGACAAGGACACCGCTGACTTCTGGTTCGACCCGATGTGCCCCTTCGCCTGGATCACCTCCCGCTGGATGCTGGA
Organism: uncultured Actinomycetota bacterium; assembly: GCA_963721775.1. Classification (GTDB taxonomy): domain Bacteria; phylum Actinomycetota; class Actinomycetes; order Propionibacteriales; family Nocardioidaceae; genus Nocardioides. Next base: position 126,023 of record CAVRMH010000037.1, read on the forward strand.
GGTGGAGAAGGTCCGTGACATCGACGTGAGCTGGCACGTGATGAGCCTGGGCTACCTCAACCAGGACAAGGACATCCCGGACGCCTACCGCGAGATGCTGAAGCCGGCCTGGGGCCCGGTGCGCGTGCTGGTCGCCGCCTCGCAGCAGCACGGCGACGACGTGCTCCTCCCGCTCTACACGGCGATGGGCACCCGCATCCACCACGAGAAGCACCCCATCGACCGCGACCTCGTCCTGGCCTCGCTCGAGGAGGTCGGACTGCCCGCCGCCCTCGCCGACGCGATGGACTCCACGGAGTACGACGAGGACGTCAAGAAGTCGCACCACATGGGCATGGACCAGGTCGGCGACGAGGTCGGGACGCCCACGATCTCGATCAACGGCACCGCGTTCTTCGGCCCCGTGCTCAGCAAGATCCCGCGCGGCGACGACGCCGGCAGGCTCTGGGACGGCGCGCGTCGCCGTGGCGAGCTTCCCGTACTTCTACGAGCTCAAGCGCAGCCGCACCGGAGACCTCGACTTCAGCTGAGTCACCCGTTGGTGGCCGCGGCGGTGGACGCGGCGGTCGCCGCGATCACCGCTGCCTGCGCGGCGGTGATCGCGTCCTTGACCGCCTTCGCCGCCCACGCGCCCTCGGAGATCTCCTTCGCGCGGGCCCGCACCGCGGAGCCCGACATGCCCTCGTGCGGGACCGTCTTGTGGGCGCGGCCGACCGCGTGCAGCAACGCCACGAGGGCCGCCGTACGCGGGTCCGGCTCCTGGCCCTCGACGAGGGCTGCGGTCAGCGCGCGGCGCAGGTCCTCCTCGCGACCGGGATCGGCGGCCGGCCATCGGGTGCGCGGGAACATCCCGAGCACCTTCTCGTCCCGGCGCTGGAGGATGCCGCGCTGGGCGAGCCGGTCGGCGAGGACTGCCTTCCGGCCCTTGCCGAGCCGGTTGACCAGGTCCTGGGCGGTCCGCGGCTTCTCCGCGACCGTGCGCCAGGCGTCGGCCAGCACCGGGTCCTCGGGACCGGCGACGTCGGTGACGTGCACCTTCGCCGAGCGCCACGGCCCGTCCTTGACCACCCTCACCTGCTCGGCCAGGGCCAGCTCGATGAGCAGCGCACCGCCGAGCAGCGGCTGCAGCGAGACGCCCGAGGGGACGGTCCCCTTCTCGTCGTCGAGCAGCAGGAGCAGGACGTCCTCCGCGATCAACGTCATGTGCAGAGGTTAGTACTGCACGGAGGGCGTCACGATTGGTCACAAACCGCATGCTGGGGGCGCATTTCGTTGCGGTTGGGGACCAATCCGCATCAATCCCCGGCCGCTGGGAAACCGCTCGCTCACTCCTCCTAGGATCACCCCATGACCCATGTCCTGTCCGCCGTCGCCTGGCCGTACGCCAACGGCCCGCGCCACATCGGCCACGTCGCCGGTTTCGGCGTGCCCTCCGACGTCTTCAGCCGCTACATGCGGATGGCCGGGCACGACGTACTCATGGTCTCCGGCACCGACGAGCACGGCACGCCGATCCTGGTGGCGGCCGACAAGGAGGGCGTGACCGCCCGCGACCTCGCGGACAAGAACAACGCGGTCATCGTGCAGGACCTGCTCGACCTCGGGCTGTCCTACGACCTCTTCACCCGCACCACGACCGGCAACCACTACCTCACGGTGCAGGAGATGTTCCGCACCGTGCAGCGCAACGGCTACATGGTCGAGCAGACCGCGCAGGCCGCGATCAGCCCCTCGACCGGCCGCACCCTGCCCGACCGCTACATCGAGGGCACCTGCCCGATCTGCGGGTACGGCGAGGCGCGCGGCGACCAGTGCGACAACTGCGGCAACCAGCTCGACGCCACCGACCTGATCAACCCGCGCTCGAAGATCAACGGCGAGACCCCGACCTTCGTGGAGACCCAGCACTGGTTCCTCGACCTGCCGGCGCTGGCCGACGCGCTCGGGGAGTGGCTCGACGGGCGCGAGGCGTCGGGCACCTGGCGACCCAACGTCATCAAGTTCTCCCAGAACATCCTCAAGGAGATCCGGCCGCGGGCGATGACCCGCGACATCGACTGGGGCATCCCGGTGCCGGGCTGGGAGGACCAGCCGACCAAGCGGCTCTACGTCTGGTTCGACGCGGTCATCGGCTACCTCTCCGCCTCGATCGAGTGGGCGCGTCGCTCCGGCGACCCGGAGGCGTGGCGCCGCTGGTGGAACGACCCCGAGGCCGTCTCCTACTACTTCATGGGCAAGGACAACATCGTCTTCCACTCCCAGATCTGGCCGGCCGAGCTGCTGGCCTACGACGGCCGCGGATCGCGCGGCGGCGAGCCGGGGGAGTACGGCGACCTGAACCTGCCGACCGAGGTGGTCTCCTCGGAGTACCTCACGATGGGCGACCAGCAGTTCTCCTCCAGCCGCGGGCACGTGCTGTACGTCGGCGACTTCCTGGCCCGTTACGGCCCGGACGCCCTGCGCTACTACATCTGCGCGGCCGGGCCGGAGACCTCCGACGCCGCGTTCACCTGGTCCGAGTTCGTCACCCGCAACAACTCCGAGCTCGTCGCCGGCTGGGGCAACCTGGTCAACCGCACCGCCACGATGATCGCCAAGAACTTCGGGGAGATCCCGGCGGCGCACGGCCTCGAGCCGGTCGACGAGGCGGTGCTGGACGCCGTACGCCGCGGCTTCGACACGGTCGGCGACCTGATCGGCCGGCACCGGCTGCGGGCAGCGGTGGCCGAGGCCATGCGCGTCGTCGGCGAGGTGAACAAGTACCTCACGGTCACCGAGCCCTACAAGATGAAGGACGAGTCGCAGCGCGAGCGCCTCGCCACCGTGCTGCACGTCGCCGCCCAGTGCGTCGTGGACTGCAACCTGATCCTCTCGCCGTTCCTCCCGCACTCGGCCAACAAGGTCCACCAGGTGCTCGGCGGCGAGGGAGAGCTGGTGCCGATGCCGCGCGTCGAGACCGTCGAGGACCTCGACCCCGACGACGGCGCCGGGATCACCTTCTACCCGGTGATCACCGGTGACTACGGCAGCACGCCGGCCTGGGCGTCGCGGCCGGTCGTGCCCGGGACGACGGTGGCCAAGCCGACCCCGGTGTTCACCAAGCTGGACGCCGCGATCGTCGACGAGGAGCTCGCCCGGCTGGGCGGCTGACCCTCCCGAGCCCGGAGCGAGGCACCGATGGTCCTGCACCCCCAGGCCCGCGCGGCGATCGCCGCGGCCGCCGCCGACGAGCCCGTCTGGACGCCCGGCTACGACATCGCCGCGGCCCGGGAGCGGGACCGCCTGGCGGCCCTGGCCGGTCCCCGCGAGGAGGTCGCCGAGGTCACCGACGTCGACGCCGACGGGGTGCCCTGCCGGCTCTACCGCCCCGCCGGCGCGGGGGCGGGCGTCGTGGTGCACCTGCACGGCGGCGGCTTCGTCTTCAACGACATCGACGTGCACGACGCGGCCGTCCGCCGGCTGGCGAACCGGTGCCGGCCTGGCCGTGCTCAGCGTCGACTACCGCCGGCCGCCCGAGCACCCGTTCCCGGCTGCCCCGGACGACGTGGACACCGTGCTCGGCTGGCTCGACGCGCACGCCCCGGGTCCGACGTACGCCCACGGGGACAGCGCCGGCGGCAACCTCGCGCTGGTGGCGGCACTGCGCAACCCGGGCCGCTTCCGGGCGGTGGCGCTGATCTACCCGTTCCTGGACCCCGAGGCCCGCTTCGACAGCTACCACACGGCCGCCGACGGCTTCGGGATCGAGGAGGCCGGGTGGTACTGGCAGCAGTACGCCGCCTCGCCCGCCGACCGCACCGACCCGGACCTGGCGCCGCTGCTGTCACCCCACCTCGGCACGCTCCCGCCGACGCTCGTGGTCACCGCCGAGCACGACCCGCTCCGCGACGAGGGGGAGCACCTCGTGCAGCTCCTGGCCGAGGCCGGGGTCCGGGTGGTCGGCACGCGGTACGCCGGGCAGGTGCACGGCTTCTGGCGGCACGCCGACGTGTTCGACGCGGCCGAGCCGCTGACCCGTCAGGTGGCCGGGTTCCTGCAGCAGCACGCCTGAGGTCAGGCAGGACCCCGCTGCGGGGTGGTCTCCACGACGAGCGCCCGCACTCCGGGCAGCTGCGCCAGCCCGTTGACGACCACCGAGAACACGAGCAGGGCCGCGGCCCAGCCGGGGTGCCCGGCGGCCCACAGGCCCAGCGAGGCGAGCCCGAAGACCAGCACCTTCACGAGCGGGCGCACCAGCCGGCCGCCGTACGGCGCCTTCGGCGAGGCGAACGCCCACCAGACGGCCATGGTCAGCACCGGCATGGCGACGGCGAGCAGCACACCGCCGGCGTCGTACCCCCACACGGAGGCCGCCGCCACGGCGAGCAGCTCGTCGACGAAGACGAGGGCGAGCACCGTCCACCCGAATGACGGAGAACCGAACACGGGGCCAGTCTGCCAGTGGCAGACCGGCCCCGTGGCGGGCTCGGAGTCAGCTCCTGTCGGAGCGGGGGACTCAGTTGACGGGGCTGTCCCCGAGCGTGATGGTGGCGGTCTTCGTGGACCCGTTGGCGGTGGTCCAGGTGATCCCGACCTGGTCGCCCGGCTCGTGCTCGGCGAGGACCGTGCGGAGCTCGGCGAGCGAGGTGACCTTCGTGCCGTCGAGCGCGGTGATCGTGTCGCCCGCGGCCACGCCGGCCTTGGCGGCAGCGCCGTCGTTCTCCACGGTGCCCACGCCGACACCGGTCGCGCCGGTGCTGTCGGTGGCCGAGATGCCGATGTACGGCGACGGGCCGATCTGGACGTCACCGGACTCGTTGCCGGCCTCGATCTGGTCGACGATCGCCAGCGCGTCGTCGATCGGCACCGCGTAGCTCTCCGCGGCACCCTGGTCGACCACGCCGCTCGCGTTGTTGCTCGACGCCGCGGTGCTGATCCCGACGACCTCGCCCTGGTCGTCGTACATCGGGCCGCCGCTGTAGCCGGAGACCACCGGCGCGTCGGTCTCGATGAGGCCGGACAGGGCCTCCCCGCTGTCGAGCGCGTTCTCGCGGGTGGTGATCGACTGGTCCTCGGCGGTGATCGTGCCCGAGGCGGCGAGGAGCTGGCCCTGGCCGAGCGCGTTGCCGACCGCGGTGACCGCGTCGTTCACGGCCGCGCTGTCGTCGTCGAGCTTCACGGTGTCGAGCCCGGAGGCGTTGTCGAGCTGGATGAGCGCGACGTCGGCCTTCTCGTCGTGGCCGATCACCTTCGCGGTGTAGGTCTCGCCGGTGCTGGCCACGGTCGCGCGGATCGAGGTCGAGCCGTGGACGACGTGGTAGTTGGTCAGCGCCAGGCCGGAGGAGTCGAGCACCATCGCGGTGCCGGCGGCCGCGCCGTTGGGCAGCTCGGTCTCGACCAGCAGCACGCCCTTGGACTGCGCGTCGGTGGCCGGGGTGCCGGTGGCCTCGGTCGAGGCACCGGGAACGGTCCAGGTGCCACCGCCGGTGCCCCCGTCCGTGCCGCCGTCCGTGCCGCCCTCGGTGCCGCCGTTGGGCACGCTGCCGCCGAACGGCAGCGTCGTCCCGCCGTTGGCGGACGAGCTGCTGCTCGGGGACTGGTCGGCCTGGTCGACGAGCTGCCAGGTCAGCGGCACCGCGATCGCGGCCGCGAGGACGCCACCGGCCAGGCCGCCGGCCAGCGCCGCACGGGCCCGGCTCTTGCGGTGGGCCGGCGCGTGGTGCGCGGGGTGCGGCGGGCTGCGGGTAGGCGCCGGGCTGCGGGTACGCGCCCGGGTGGGCGAACGGGCTGTACGGCGACTGGGGGAGGTACGGCGCCTCGGGACCGCGGCTGCGGCTCGGCTGGCGCCCGGCGTTCGGCTGGGCTGCCTGCGGGTGGCCAGGCTGCGGGTACGGGCCGTACGACGGGGGCAGCGGGCGGGTCGGCTCGTGGCCGGCGGCGCCGGGAGCGGGGTCCGGCTGCTGGCCGGCGGGAGGAGTCGGGTTGTCCATGCACCCAGTTCACCGCGCGTACCTGACAGAACGGTGCGACGATCCTGTGGAAATGGTGTGAAGCGTGGTTTCGACGGCGGGCCACCCGGCTACGTTCTCGCCATGACCGCCGCCATGTACGTGCCCCAGTTCACCGTCAAGCAGAAGCTCACCATGATGGTGAACCGCTACCAGGTCTTCGCCACGAACCCCGACGGCAGCACCGGACCGCTGATGGCGTTCGCCGAGCAGAAGCGGATGGCGTTCAAGGAGCAGGTCACCTTCTTCACCGACGCGTCGACGCACCCGCGCGGTGTTCGGCTTCAAGGCCCGCAAGACGATGGACATCAGCTCCGGCTACGACATCACCGACGAGCACGGCCAGCCGCTCGCGCTTCTTCCGCAAGGACTTCGGCGCCAGCCTGCTCCGGTCGACGTACCACGTCGAGGGCCCGGGCTTCGCCGGCACCGGCCAGGAGCGCAACGTGCTGGTCGCGGTGATCCGCCGGTTCGGTGAGTTCCCGCTGCCGGTGCACTTCGACTTCGCGGACCCGAACGGCAACACGCTGCTGGTCAGCGAGCGCAAGCTCGGCATCTCCGACACCTACAACGTCAGCGTGCCCGACCAGCGGGTCGACTTCCGCGTCGCCGCCGCCATCGCCGTGGGGCTCGACGCCTTGATGAGTCGCTGAGACCATTCCTCATGGGACTCTTCCACCGCGGCCCCCGCACCGAGCCGGTGCTGCTGCTCGTCACGCTCAACGACCGGCTGATGCCGCTGCAGCGGGGAGCCCGCTACGAGGACCCGCTCGACGAGCTGCTCCGTGACGCCAAGCTCGGGCAGGTGGCCGGCGGGGGCACCCTCCAGCAACGGACCGGGGAGATCGCCACGGTCGACATCGAGGTCTCGCTGCGCGAGGGGTCCCCGGAGACCGTCGCCCTCGTCGTCGAGGCGCTCGAACGCCTCGGCGCGCCCCGCGGGTCGTCGTACTCCCTCGACGGCGTGCGGGCCGACTTCGGCTCCACCGAGGGCCTGGGCCTCTACGTCAACGGCACCGACCTGCCGCCCGAGGTGTACGCCGCCTCCGACATCAACGGCGTCATCGCCCGGCTCGAGGTGCTGGTCGCGGACGCCGGCGAGCTGCACGGCACCTGGGAGGGCGAGACCGAGACCGGTGTCTACTTCTACGGCCCGTCGTACGCCGCGATGCTCGACCGGATCCGGGCGTACGTCGACGAGACCCCGCTGCTCGAGCGGCGCCCGGGTGGAGCAGGTCGCCTGACCGTCGGTGTTTTCTGCAAGACTTCCGCGCATGCGCGTGCACCTCGGCTCGGACCATGCCGGCCTCGAACTCAAGGACCACCTGCTCACCTGGCTGATCGACCACGGCCACGAGGCCGTCGACCACGGCCCCTTCGTCTACGACGCCGACGACGACTACCCGGTCTTCTGCCTGCGGGCGGCCGAGGCGGTCGCCGCCGACCAGGCGGCGGGCGAGGAGGCGCTCGGCGTGGTCATCGGCGGCTCCGGCAACGGTGAGCAGATGGCCGCCAACAAGGTCATCGGCGTCCGTTCGGCGCTGGTGTGGTCCGAGGAGACCGCGGTGCTGGCCCGCGAGCACAACGACGCCAACGTGGTCTCGGTCGGCGGCCGGATGCACACGGTCGACGAGATGACCCGCTTCGTCGAGGTCTTCCTCGACACCCCGTTCAGCGGTGCCGAGCGCCACGAGCGCCGGATCGCCCAGCTCGGCAGCTACGAGACCACCCGCGAGCTGCCCGCCGCTGCCCGCGTCGGCGCTGCTCGGCGGCAGCGGCCAGGATGCCTGAGGGCCACACCCTCCGGCGCCTCGCCACCGACCTCGCCGGAGCGTTCGCGGGCCGGCCGGTGCGCGTGAGCAGCCCCCAGGGCCGCTTCGCCGCCGACGCCGAGCAGCTCGACGGGCTCACGCTGCTCGGCGCCGACTCGGCGGGCAAGCACCTGTTCGTGGAGTTCCCCGGCGAGCGCTTCGTCCACGTCCACCTCGGGCTGATCGGGTCGTTCGACGTCCACACCGGCGCCACGGCGGTGCCGCCACCGGTCGGGCAGGTCCGGCTCCGCGTCGCGACGCTCGAGCCCGACGGCGACCACCTGGCGTACGCCGACCTCCGCGGCGCCACCCAGTGCGACCTGGTCGGGCTGGACAAGCGTGACGCGATCATCGCCCGGCTCGGGCCCGACCCGCTGCGCCCCGACGACGACCCCGACCGGGCCTGGCGGCGGATCTCCCGCAGCCACCGCCCGATCGGCGACCTGCTGATGGACCAGGAGGTCATCGCCGGGGTCGGCAACGTCTACCGCGCCGAGGTGCTGTTCCGGCACCGGATCCACCCGCTGCGGCCCGGCAAGACCCTGCGCCGCAGCCAGTTCCGCGCGATGTGGGACGACCTCGTGGGCTGATGTCCGAGGGAGTGCTGACCGGGCGTATCGACACGGTCCGGCCCGAGCACACGCCGGAGGCGATGGGCCGGCCGCCGCGCCGCGACGACCACGGGGGAGAGGTCTACGTCTACCGCCGGCAGGGGCAGCCGTGCCACGTGTGCGGCCAAAAGGTGCGCACGGAGGTGCTCGTGGGGCGAAACTTGTTCTGGTGCCCGCGCTGCCAGCCGCGGTTCCGTTCCCGGGCTGCCCACACGTAAGGCCACACTCATGTCCTCCCACCCCCGTCGGCAGCCTGCCGACCCGAGCGCCTCCGGGCCGTCCCTGCGCGGCCGCGCCCGGCGCTCGATGTCGCGCGCCCGGCGGCAGACGACACCGCGCGAGACCCGGCTGCTGGTGTTCCTGGTGGGGCTGACCACTGTCAGTGCGCTGCTGGTCGTGGGCTGGCCCGGCCTCTGGCCGCTCACCCTGATCGTCGTGCCGATGGTGCTGGCCCACCTGCTGCTCGGGCCCCGCAACCTGCCGTGGTTCGTGGTCTTCAACCTCGCCGTGCTGACCGGTCTCGCGGTGATCGTCACCAGTCAGCGCGGCTACACCGCCCAGCGCGGCATCGCGGTCGGCGTCATCTTCGTCGTCGGCTTCATCGTGCTGCTGACCTCGTTCCGCCGCTCGCGCCTCGGCGTGGCCGGCGTCCTCGGCGAGTCGATGCTGGTCGACCTGCGCGACCGGATCATGAGCCAGGGCATGCTGCCCGCCCTCCCGCCCGGCTGGTACGCCGAGTCCGCGCTGCGCTCGGCCGGCGGCACGCCGTTCGCCGGTGACTTCGTGGTGGCCGCCCGGCCGGGCTGGGGCCGCCGGCTCGAGCTCTGCGTCTGTGACGTCTCCGGCAAGGGCGAGGAGGCCGGCACCCGCGCGCTGCTGCTCACCGGGGCGTTCGGCGGCCTGCTCACCTCGCTGCCGCCGGACCGGTTCCTGCCCGCCGCCAACGAGTACCTCCTCCGCCAGCACTGGATCGAGGGCTTCGCCACGGCGATCCACATCTCGCTCGACCTGGAGTCCGGCGACTTCGAGATCCGCTCCGCCGGGCACCCGCCCGCCGCCCAGTGGCTGGCCGGGTCCGGGCGCTGGCTGGTGCACGAGTCCGAGGGGCCGGCGCTGGGCCTGATCGAGGAGGCGGAGTACCTCCCCGTCCGCGGCCGCCTCAACCGCGGCGACGCGGTGATGCTCTACACCGACGGCATGGTCGAGAGCCGGACCCGCGACATCAGCCTCGGCATCGACCGGATGCTCGGGCAGGCCCAGCGGCTGTTCCAGCAGGGCTTCGAGAACGGCGCCCGGCGGCTCATCGACGTGGTGGGCGCCCCCAACGACGACCGCGCGCTGCTGCTGGTGCACCGGCGTTAGACCGGTCGGGCTGATTGGGAGCGGCCCCCGGGCGTGTGGCACCATGACACCCGCAGAAATGTGCTGCGGATGTAGCTCAATGGTAGAGCCTCAGTCTTCCAAACTGATTACGCGGGTTCGATTCCCGTCATCCGCTCCAAGGAGCCCTTTCCCACCTCGGTCGGGGCATCTTGGCGGGGCGTAGCGTAGTGGCTAGCGCGCCTGCTTTGGGAGCAGGAGATCGCAGGTTCGAGTCCTGTCGCCCCGACACGCACGGACACGCTTCATCCACACCAGAGACATGAGGAGACAACCTGTGAAGAGCGCCGTCGAGACCTTGAGCCCGACCCGGGCCAAGCTGACCGTCGAGGTGCCCTTCGAGGAGCTCAAGCCGAGCCTCGACGCGGCGTACAAGAAGATCGCTCAGCAGATCAACATCCCCGGCTTCCGGCGCGGCAAGGTCCCGCCGATGGTCATCGACCGCCAGGTCGGCCGTGGTGCGGTGCTCGACGAGGCGATCAACGACGTGATCCCCGCCAAGTACATGGAGGCGCTGCAGAGCAACGACCTCGAGCCGCTGGCGCAGCCGGAGATCGAGGTGACCAAGTTCGAGGACAACGACGTGCTCGAGTTCACCGCCGAGGTCGACGTCAAGCCCGAGGTCACCCTCCCGGCGTACGACGGCCTCGAGGCCGAGGTCGACGACGTCGAGGTCACCGACCAGGACGTCGAGGACCAGGTCCAGTCGCTGCGTGAGCGCTTCGCCACCCTCAACGACGTCGACCGCGCGGCCGCCGACGGCGACTTCGTCGTGCTCGACCTCAAGGCCACCCAGGACGGCGAGGTCGTCGAGGGCGCCGAGGTCACCGGCATGTCCTACCAGGTCGGCCGCGGCGGCATGCTCGACGGCCTGGACGAGGCGCTGGTCGGCATGTCGGCCGGGCGACGAGAAGACCTTCACCTCCGAGCTGGTCGGCGGCGACCTCGTGGGCGAGCCCGTCGAGGTCGCGGTCGCCGTGTCGCAGGTCCAGGAGCAGGAGCTCCCCGAGCTCGACGACGACTTCGCGCAGCTGGCCTCCGAGTTCGACACCGTGGACGAGCTGACCGCCGACGTGCGCGAGCGCCTCGGCCGCGGCAAGCGCCTCGAGCAGGCCGCCGCCGCGCGCGACGCCGTCCTCGAGAAGCTGCTCGAGCAGGTCGAGGTGCCGCTGCCCGAGGGCATCGTGACCGAGGAGCTCAACGCGCGTCGCCAGAACGTCGAGCAGCAGCTCGTGTACGCCGGCATCACCATGGAGAAGTACCTCGAGGACGAGAAGCAGACCGTCGAGGAGTTCGAGGCCGACCTCGAGCGCCGGGTCCGCGACGCCGTCGCCGCGCAGTTCATCCTCGACGAGGTCGCCAAGAAGGAGGAGCTCGGCGTCGACCAGAACGAGCTCTCCCAGCACCTGGTGCGTCGCGCCCAGCAGTCCGGCCAGGACCCGCAGGAGTTCGCGAACCACATGTTCGAGCACAACCACATCCCCGAGCTGGTGCAGGAGATCCTGCGCGGCAAGGCGCTGGCCACGATCGTCGAGTCGGCGACCGTCAAGGACGCCAGCGGCAACGTGGTCGAGCTGAAGAACCTGCGCCCGGACGGCACCATCGGCGAGCCCGAGGCGGAGACCACGGAGGCCGACGCGGCCGACGCCCCCGCCGAGGAGACCACCGAGGAGGGCTGACCCTCCGTCGTACGACGCAACACGGCCCCGCCACCCGGACCAGGGTGGCGGGGCCGTGGCACGTCCGGCCGGCGGCGAGTACGTTCGACCTGGGTGAGGGAGGTGGTCCCGTGGCCGGGTCGACCGACACCCCGTCGGACGACGTCGAGGCCGTGGCCTGGCTCGTGCGCGGTGGCTGGGTGTCGCAGTGCGTGCGCGCGATGGCGGAGATCGGCCTCGCCGACGCGATGGACGCCCCCGCCACGGTGGAGGAGCTCGCGAGGCAGACCTCGACGCGGCCCGACGCCCTGCTGCGCCTGCTGCGTGCCCTGGCCGACGCCGGGCTGGTGGCGCCGGAGGGCACGGACCGCTACCGGCTCACCGAACGCGGGACGGTGCTGCGTCTCGACCACCCCTCCGACCTGCGCAGCCTGGCGCTGATGCAGACCTGGGGGCCGAACGTCACCGCGTGGAGCCATCTGTCCTCGGCGCTGGCGACCGGCGCGGGGACCTTCGAGCCCGTGAACGGCGCGCCGCTGTGGGAGACGCTCAGCCGGCACCCGGCACAGCAGGCCGTGTTCAACGCCGCGATGGCCCGCCGGGCCCAGCGGCAGGCCGCGACGATCCGGGCCGGCTGCGACCTGGCCGGGATCGGCACCGTCGTCGACGTCGGCGGCGGCAAGGGCGCCATGCTGGCCGCCCTGCTGCAGGCCGAGCCGCACCTGCACGGCGTCCTGGCGGACCGGCCGGACGTCGTCACCGAGGCCACGGAGACGTTCGAGCGGGCGGGCGTGGCCGACCGGTGCGAGATCCGGGCCGCGGACTTCTTCGCCGACCTGCCGTCGGGCGGTGACGCCTACGTCCTCTCCAACATCCTGCACGACTGGACGGACGAGCAGTGCCTGCAGATCCTGGCGGCCACGCGGCGGGCGATGTCGCCCGACTCCCGGCTCTGGGTCCTCGAGCGGGTCCTCGACCCCGAGCCGGCGCGCCCCCGGGACGGTCAGGCGGAGCTGCACCTGCTCGACCTGAACATGCTGGTGCTCTTCGGCGCCCGCGAGCGCACCCGGAGCGAGTACGCCGCCCTGCTCACCCGGGCCGGCTTCGTGTCGCCCGAGGTGCACTCGCCGACGCCCGACCTCGACGTGATCGAGTCGCGACCCACCGGCGGATGAGTGCACATCCGTTCACTGAAATCGTAGAATCGCTCCCATGGCCACCGCGACCAGCGCCCCTCCGGCAGCCCCGGCTCCCGGCCTGCTCGACGCGCTCTCCCTGCTCACCGAGGTCGCCGACGAGCTCGTCGTCGGCACCGTCCGCGACACGCACTTCGCCTGGTCGGACCGGGTGCACGGCCTGCTCCGCGGCACCCGGGGTGCGCCCGAGGTGCGCCACGGGATCGCCGCCAGCGTGTACGCCGGCCTCGGTGCCGGCCTGCGGGCAGCCTCCCGCGGGCTCGACGCCGTCGCGGCCTCCGGGGTCGGGCCGCGGCTGGAGAGCCGTCCGTCGGGGCGCTACCTCAACGCCGCCGTCAACGGGCTGATCGGGGACCGGCTCGAGCGCGAGCGGCCCCGCCTGGCGATCCCGATGGCCGTCCGTGCGCACGGCCGCGACGTCCCGCTCGACCGCGAGGCGCTGGCCGCGGCGTACCCCGAGGCCGGACCCGCGGCTCGTGGTCTTCCTGCACGGCCTGTGCGAGAGCGAGGACAGCTGGGACCGGTCCCGGGAGGAGCTCGGCACGACGTACCCGTCGATGCTGGCCGAGCGCGGCTGGACCCCGGTCCTGCTGCGCGCCAACACCGGCCTCTCGCTGCGCGAGAACGGCGCCGCGCTCACCGCCCTGCTGCAGCGGCTGGTCGACGACTGGCCGGCCGAGGTGCACCGGATCGCGCTGGTCGGGCACTCGATGGGCGGGCTCGTGCTGCGCGCGGCGACGGCGGTGGCGACCGAGGCCGAGGCGCTCCTGGACGCGGCTGGTGAGCGACGTGGTCACGCTGGGGGCGCCGCACCTCGGCGCACCCCTCGCGGCGTACGTCGGGCACGGCAGCAGGGCGCTCGCCCGGGTGCCGGAGGCGGCCGCGTTCGGCCGGATCCTCGACCAGCGCTCCGTCGGCGTGCACGACCTCGTCGCGGGGCTGGCCGAGGAGGTGCCGCCGCTGCCCCGGGCGCGCTACCGCCTCGTGTCGGGCACGCTGACGACCTCGCCGCGGCACCCGGTGGGCGCCTTCCTCGGCGACCTGCTGGTGCGGCCGTCGTCGGCGTACGGCCGGAAGCGGGGGCGGGCGGACCTGTTCCCGGAGGCGGACGTGCTGCACGTGCCGCGGGCCGGCCACTTCGCGCTGCTCAACCACCCCGAGGTGCACCGGGCGCTGGGGGAGTGGCTGGCCTGACCCGGACCGGCTCAGCCCTCGGCGAGGAAGTCGCGGGCGGCGTCGAAGGCCTCCGGGGCCGACATGGTCACCGACGTGGCCTCGCGAGGGGAGCAGCCGCAGGTGTCCGCTGCGGCAGGCCGGCGGCCGTCTCGCGGAACAGGTCGACGCCGTAGAAGCGGTCCCGGCCCCCGCCCACGACGAGCACGGGCGTCGTGATGGTGCCGAGGCGCCCGGTCAGGTCGAAGTCGTCCTCGGCCGCGATGGTGGCGGCTGCGTCGGAGGTGTCCACGCCCATCAGGGCCGGAGCGAGCACCCAGCCCGCTCCGGAGAGCGCCCACCGGGCCGGCACGGAGGTGCCGAGCAGGGACATCAGCTGGGCACCGGCCGGGCGCACCCGGCCCTCGCGCAGCAGCGTGCCCAGGCGGTGCTGCTCCGCCCGGCCGACCGGACCCAGGCGGCAGGCCGACGACAGCAGCACCATCCGGCGTACGACGTCGGGGTGGTCGGCCGACGACCTGCAGCGCGAGGCTGCCCCCGGTGGAGGCGCCGACCACGTCGACCGGCGCGTCGAAGGCGGAGCGCAGGGCCTCGGCGCAGGTCGTCGCCAGGTCCGCCATCGTCGTGCCTGCGGGCAGGCCCACCGGACGCTGCAGCCACCAGACCTCCCGGTCCCGGGCCAGCGGTCGCACCAGCCGCTCCTGGATGCGCAGGTCGATGCCGTCGGGGCGGCGGTGGTGGGCCGACAGGCCGGGCAGGTAGACCAGCGGCGGCCCGGATCCCGATCCGGAAGCAGGCAAGGCCTCGTACGTCGGTTTCGTGCATGGTGACCACCTCCGTGGACTCCACGCTCGTCGACGCCCGGGGTCCGGCCCAGAGTCGGAGGGCCCGGCGTGGGGTGACGACCGGCCGGTCAGGCCCCGGTGGTGCCGTCCACGACGAGCGACCGGCAGCCGCCTGGTCGGCGTTGTTGGTGAAGCCGCCGCGGTTCCAGCCGGGGTCGACCGGCTGCACGCGCCCGGAGGCATCGCTCGCGCGGGCCCGCAGCCGGTGCTCCCCGGGCGTCGCGTCCCACGGTGCGCTGAACGCCCGCCAGGCCCAGCGGCCCTGCTCGGGGCCGAGCCCGGCCGCGACCCAGGTGGCGCCGTCGTCGGTGCTGACCTCGACCCCGGTCACCGGTGCCCAGCCCGACCAGGCGCGGCCGCGGAGCACGGTCGGCCCGGCCCGCAGCACCCGCGTGCGGGTCATGAAGTCGGGGAACCCCGGCGGCTCGAGCAGCGCCCGCGGCTCGATCCGGGTGACCGGCTCGCCCTCCTCCTCGGCCTCCTGGCGCAGCCGGTAGGCGCGGTTCTGGAACCCGTCGAAGCGCTCGGTCGCGACGGTGATCCGGCGCAGCCACTTCACGTTGCCCATGCCGTACCAGCCGGGCACGACGACCCGCACCGGGAAGCCGTGCTGGACCGGCAGCGGGGCGCCGTTCATCTCGTCGGCCACCAGCACGTCGGCCGCCATCGCCTCGGCCAGGTGCAGCGCGCGCTGGTAGTCCTGCTCGACGCCGCGCTCGATGCCGTGGTCGGCACCGGTCAGGACCACGTCGACCGCCTCGTCGAGCAGGCCGGCCTCGGCCAGCAGGTCGCCGAGGCGGACACCGGTCCAGTCCGCCGTGCCCACCGCGCCGTCCAGCCAGGGCTGGCTCAGCGGCCGCGGCTCCAGGGCGGCCCGGCCGTTCCCGGCGCACTCCATGGTCACCCGCATCGTGTGCCGGGGGAGGGCCCGCAGCGCGGCGAGGTCGAGGGTGAGCGGGCGTCGTACGGCGCCGTCCACCTCGAGGCGCCAGGTGGCGGCGTCGACCGCGGGGATGTCGTAGTGCGTGAGCACGTAGTGGAGTCCGGGCGGGGTGAGGTCGTCGCGCAACGTCTCCATCGGCATCGCGTGGTTGCGCGAGGCGAGGCGCAGCTCGTCGACCGTGATGCCCTCGTCGGGCGCGGCCACCCGGCCGGGGACGCGCAGGGAGTCGAGTCCTTCGCTCATGCCTCCACCATGCCACCACCATGCCACCGGCCCCGGTGTCGCCGAATCCGCTGTTGGCGAACAGGGGTGGTACCGCCGTGGATGTGTCCCTGCTTGCGGCTAGTGTCGCTCTCGTGAACAACGACCACAGCCTGATGAACGGCCCCCAGTCCAACGGTGGCGGGACCCCGACGTACGGCCTCGACGACAACGTCTACCAGCGCCTGCTGCGCGAGCGGATCGTGTTCCTCGGTTCCGAGGTGCGGGACCAGAACGCCAACGCGATCTGTGCCCAGCTGCTGCTGCTGTCGGCGGAGGACCCCGAGGCCGACATCTTCCTGCACATCAACAGCCCCGGTGGCTCGGTGGACGCCGGCATGGCGATCTACGACACCATGAACTACATCCCCAACGACGTCGCGACGGTCGGCATGGGCCTCGCCGCCTCGATGGGTCAGTTCCTCCTCTGCGCCGGCACCAAGGGCAAGCGCTACGCCCTGCCGCACGCGCGGATCATGATGCACCAGCCGTCGTCCGGCATGGGTGGCTCGGCCTCGGACATCAAGATCCAGGCCCAGCAGTCGCTGCACATCAAGAAGGTCCTGCTCGAGCTGATCGCCGAGCACACCGGCCAGGACCTCGAGCAGGTCATCGCCGACGCCGACCGTGACCGCTGGTTCACCGCCCAGCAGGCGATGGAGTACGGCCTCGTCGACCAGGTCGTGAAGAGCGCGCGCGACGCCGCCGACGAAGGACGCCCCGCCCACACCATCGGACGCGAAGGACTGACGCATGAACTACTACATCCCGCAGTGGGAGGAGCGTACGTCGTACGGCTTCCGCCGTATCGACCCCTACGCCAAGCTCTTCGAGGAGCGCATCATCTTCCTCGGCACCCCGATCAGCGACGACATCGCCAACGCGGTGATGGCCCAGCTGCTCTGCCTGGAGACGATGAACCCCGACCAGGACGTGCAGATCTACATCAACAGCCCGGGTGGCTCGTTCACCGCGCTGACCGCGATCTACGACACGATGCGCTTCATCAAGCCCGACGTGCAGACCGTGTGCCTGGGCCAGGCCGCCTCCGCGGCCGCGATCCTGCTGGCCGCCGGCGCCCCCGGCAAGCGCCTCGCGCTGCCCAACAGCCGCATCCTGATCCACCAGCCCTACACCGAGGGCACGTTCGGCCAGACCTCGGACATCGAGATCCAGGCCAACGAGATCCTCCGCATGCGCGAGCTGCTGGAGAAGATGATCTCGGAGCACAGCGGCAAGGACATCGAGCAGGTCAGCCGTGACATCGAGCGTGACAAGATCCTCACCGCCGAGCAGGCCGTCGAGTACGGCCTGATCGACGCGGTGCTGGAGTCGCGCAAGGGTGTCCCGGCCCTGGCCTGAGGCAGCGCACTGACCACGTCGGTCCTCGTGTCCGCCCTCCATTCGGGGGTGGCACGGGGTACCGTCGAGAAGTTGGACCACGGCGCCGGGGAGATCCACTCCACCCGGCCGGAACGAAGGACGATCACGCGTGGCACGCATTGGTGACGGAGGCGACCTGCTGAAGTGCTCTTTCTGCGGGAAGAGCCAGAAGCAGGTCAAGAAGCTCATCGCCGGACCTGGCGTCTACATCTGCGACGAGTGCATCGACCTCTGCAACGAGATCATCGAGGAGGAGCTGAGCGAGCGCAGCGAGGTCAGCCTCGACGAGCTCCCGAAGCCGAAGGAGATCTTCGAGTTCCTCAACTCCTACGTCATCGGCCAGGAGCACGCGAAGAAGTCGCTCGCCGTCGCGGTCTACAACCACTACAAGCGGGTCCAGGCCGGCGTGAACAGCAACGCCGCCGCCGGCGCCGGCAAGCACGCCAAGGACGAGGCGGTCGAGGTCGCCAAGTCCAACATCCTGGTGATCGGCCCCACCGGCTGCGGCAAGACCTACCTCGCCCAGACGCTGGCCCGCATGCTCAACGTCCCGTTCGCGATCGCGGACGCCACCGCGCTGACCGAGGCCGGGTACGTCGGTGAGGACGTCGAGAACATCCTCCTCAAGCTGATCCAGGCCGCCGACTACGACGTCAAGAAGGCCGAGACCGGCATCATCTACATCGACGAGATCGACAAGGTGGCCCGCAAGGCGGAGAACCCCTCGATCACGCGCGACGTCTCCGGCGAGGGCGTGCAGCAGGCCCTGCTGAAGATCCTCGAGGGCACCTCCGCGTCGGTGCCGCCGCAGGGCGGGCGCAAGCACCCGCACCAGGAGTTCATCCAGATCGACACCACCAACATCCTCTTCATCGTGGGTGGTGCCTTCGCCGGGCTCGAGCACATCGTCGAGCAGCGCGTCGGCAAGAAGTCGCTGGGCTTCACCGCCGAGGTGCGCGGCGCCGCCGAGCGCGAGGCCGAGGACCTGATGGCGCAGGTGCGCCCCGAGGACCTGACCAAGTTCGGCCTGATCCCCGAGTTCATCGGCCGGCTGCCGCTGATCGCCAGCGTCAGCAAGCTCGACAACCCGGCGCTCGTGCAGATCCTCACCGAGCCGCGCAACGCGCTGGTCAAGCAGTACCAGAAGCTCTTCGAGCTCGACGGGGTCGAGCTGGAGTTCACCGAGGACGCCATCGCCGCCATCGCCGACCGGGCCATGGAGCGCGGCACCGGCGCCCGCGGACTGCGCGCGATCATCGAGGAGGTCCTCCTCCACGTGATGTACGACGTGCCCTCGCGCGCCGACATCGCGAAGGTCGTGGTCACCCGCGAGGTGGTCGAGGACAACGTCAACCCGACGCTGATCCCGCGCGAGGCCGAGGCGAAGAAGAAGAAGTCCGCCTGATCCGGACGCCCGGCATGGTCCATTCGGGCCATTTCCGCGTATCGGCTTGGGTTCTGGCCCTCTCACCGGGAAGAATGGGGAGTGCAAGTATCCCCTCGTGAACGTTCTCGGGAGTCACCTCAGATGAGCCGTCAGCACCGCGCGCCCATGATCGCGTTCGTCGCGCTCGCGCTGGTCTGTGGCACGTTCTTCACCGTGGCCGCGGTCCGTCAGGGCCGGATCTCCGAGCTGGTGACGGCCCAGGACGAGTACACCTACCGCAGCCCGCTCGACGTGTCCGAGCCGGTGCGCCTGAGCGTCGACCTCGACGGGTCCGTCGGCACCTCCGGTGGGGCTGCCGCCGGTGCGCATCGTCCCGGCGGTCGCGACGTCGCCGGTGGCTCCGGCCACCTCGTCGCGTCCGACCAAGCCGCACGGTACGACGCCCGCGCCGAAGAAGTCCGCCCCGGTGAAGTCCGCGCCGGTGACGTCGACGCCGACGAAGTCCGCGCCTCCGGCATCCGGGCCGAGGTCGTCCGCGCCGGTGAAGTCCGGGCCGAAGACATCGGCGCCCACCGCGCCGGCGGTCACGAGGCCGGCCCCGAAGCAGGTCCAGCGGTCGAAGCAGTCGACCATCGTCGCCGCGCCGGCGCGTCCCGTGAGCGCGCGCACGCAGGTCCGCGGCCAGGGCCTGGTCAAGGGTCACCGCCGCGACAAGGCCGTGAAGCACGGTCGGTCGCGCCGCCCGCTGAGGCGACCGCTCCGCACCCGTCGACGTACCCACTGGTCTGGTCCAGCGAGAGATTCCTGCGGACTCCGGCCCGCACTGGATAGTGACGGTCCACAATTCGAGCATGACCGCTCACCGGACTCGCCGTCTCGTCCTGGCGCTCGTCGCCGCCCTGACCCTCGTCATCGGAGGGGCGTTCGCCGCCTCGGGACAGATCGGTGCGCTGCGCAGCCAGCCGACGTCCGCCGCGCCGGCCGACGGTCCCACGACCGACGACCCCGGTGACGAGCCGGGCGATCCCGACGGCACGACCGACGAGTCGACGGACGGCACGGACGACGAGTCGACGGACGACGAGACGACCGGACGACGAGACGACGGACGAGTCCACCGACGGCGAGACGACCGACGGTGAGACGACCGACGGGACCGGGGTCGACGAGGACGCCACGACGACAGTGAAGAGGGCGAGGCCACGACGGCCAAGGAGCCCTGCACCCTGACCGCTCCGCCGAACCGGGCGGCCACCACGGGCACCGACCCCGCGCTGCACCCGGGCTGGACCCGCGGCAAGCACTACGGCTGGTGCGTCATCGCCGCCCGCAACGCGGCCGCCGACGACGACGCCGGCACCGACGACCCGAGACCGAAGGCGCCGAGACCGACGGCACTGAGACGGACGGCGACACGACCGATCCGGCGACACGACCGACGCGCACCGACACCGACTCCGGCGACGGCGACTCGGGCACCGTCACCCACGGCCCACCTCGCACCCCGGCAAGAGCTCGCACCCGGGCAAGTCCTCACACCCCGGCAAGGGTCACGGAAGAAGGCCCACGGGAAGAAGGCCCACGGCCGTGCAGCTGCAGCCCGCCGCCGATCCGCGCGACCTGTCGCAAGTTGACGACAGGTCGGCGATCAGTCGGCGGGCGCCACCTCGGCGTCGACCAGCAGCTCGGTGGCGTCCTCACGGACGGTCAGCACCAGGTCGCCGGTGATCTTGCCGGCCTTGCGGAGGTCGTCCTCGGCCTGGCGGACGCCGGCCAGCATCTCCGGCGTACCGGTGATCTCGACCCGCGACAGCTCGGCGCGCATCGACACCTTGGCCTGTGACTTCGCGCCACGGATGCCGGTCAGGGCGGCGGCGACGGCGCCCATCATCGCGCCGTCGGCCGCGGCCGAGGAGCCGAGGTCGGTGGCCTTCGGCCAGGCGGCCCGGTGCACCGAGCCCTCCTGCCACCACGACCAGACCTCCTCGGTGACGTAGGGCAGGAACGGCGCGAGCAGCCGCAGCTGCACGTGCAGTGCCACGGCGAGCGCGGCACGTGCCGAGGCGGTCGCGGTGCCGCCGTCCTCGGCGTACGCCCGCTCCTTGACCAGCTCGAGGTAGTCGTCGCAGAACTCCCAGAAGAACCGCTCGGTCACCTCGAGGGCGGTCGTGTAGTCGTAGGCCTCGAACGCGTCGGTGGCGGCGGTGATGACCCCCGCGAGGC
Source organism: uncultured Actinomycetota bacterium (assembly GCA_963721775.1). GTDB lineage: Bacteria > Actinomycetota > Actinomycetes > Propionibacteriales > Nocardioidaceae > Nocardioides. The sequence continues at coordinate 146,881 of CAVRMH010000037.1, forward strand.
GTCGCCATCAGCGCGCAGTCGACCGGGTCCGAGATCGCGACCGGGTCGGGATGGTGGCGCCGACACTGCCGAGCACGAACTTCGACGCGTTGAGCACCTTCATCGCCAGTCGGCGGCCCACCTTCATCTGGGTCTCGTCGAACGGCGAGTCCAGGCCGGGCCGGGCCATCGCGGCGCGCCAGCGGACCGCGTCGGCGCCGTACTTCTCGAGGACGTCGGTGGGCACCACGACGTTGCCCTTGGACTTCGACATCTTCTTGCGGTCGGGGTCGAGGATGAAGCCGGAGATCATGGCGTGCGACCAGGGCGCGACGCCGTTCTCGTAGTGCGAGCGGACCACCCGGGAGAAGAGCCAGGTGCGGATGATGTCGTGCGCCTGGGTGCACAGGTCCATGGGGAAGACCCGCTCCCACAGGTCCTCGTCGGTCGTCCAGCCGCCGGCGACCTGCGGCGTCAGCGACGAGGTCGCCCAGGTGTCCATCACGTCGGGGTCGGCCAGGAAGCCGCCCGGCTTGCCCCGCTGGGACTCGTCGTAGCCGCGCGGGGCGACCGTGGTCGGGTCCAGCGGCAGCTCGGCCTCGGTGGGCAGCAGGGGGTGGTCGTAGTCGGGCTCGCCCTCGTCGTCGAGGGGGTACCAGACCGGGAACGGGATGCCGAAGAACCGCTGGCGGGAGATCAGCCAGTCGCCGTTCAGGCCGGCCACCCAGTTGTCGTAGCGGTGCTTCATGTGGGCGGGGGACCAGGTGATCTCGGCGCTGTGCTCGAGCATCTCGGCCCGCAGCTCGGCGTCGCGGCCGCCGTTCTTGATGTACCACTGGCGGGTGGCGACGATCTCGAGCGGCTTCTCGCCCTTCTCGTAGAAGTTCGTCATCCGCTGGGTCGGGGTCGGCTCGCCGTCGAGGTCGCCGGACTCGCGCAGCAGGCCCACCATCGCCTCGCGGGCGCTGAACGCGGTCTTGCCGGCAAGCTGCTGGTACGCCGCGTCGGCGTCGGCCAGCCACTCCGGGGTGTCGCGGTGCAGGCGGCCGTCGCGGCCGACCACGGTGCGGACCGGGAGGTCGAGCTCGCGCCACCACGTGACGTCGGTGAGGTCACCGAACGTGCAGCACATCGCGATGCCGGCGCCCTTGTCGGGCTCGGCCAGCGGGTGCGGGAGGACGGGGATCTCGACCCCGAACACCGGGCTGGTCACGGTCTTCCCGAACAGGTCGGCGTACCGCTCGTCGTCGGGGTGGGCGATCAGCGCGACCACGGCCGGGATCAGCTCGGGACGGGTGGTCTCGATGTGGACGGCGGTCCCGTCGGGCCCGTGGAAGGCGACCCGGTGGTAGTGGCCGGCGTACTCGCGGGCCTCGAGCTCGGCCTGGGCCACCGCGGTCTGGAAGGTGACGTCCCAGAGGGTCGGCGCCTCCTGGAGGTAGGCCTCGCCGCGGGCGAAGTTGCGCAGGAACGCGCGCTGGCTGACCAGCTGGGCCTTGGGGCCGATGGTCGTGTAGTGCTCCTGCCAGTCCACCGACAGGCCGAGCGTGCGCCACAGCGACTCGAAGACCTGCTCGTCGGCCCGGACGAGCTCCTCGCAGAGCTCGATGAAGTTGGGGCGGCTGATCGGGATCTGCCGCTTGGCGTCCGGCTTCTCCGGGGGCGTGAAGTCGGCGTCGTACGGCAGCGACGGGTCGCAGCGCACGCCGTAGTAGTTCTGGACGCGGCGCTCGGTCGGCAGGCCGTTGTCGTCCCAGCCCATCGGGTAGAACACCGACTTGCCGTTCATCCGCTGGTAGCGCGCGATCAGGTCGGGGTGGGTGTAGGAGAACACGTGCCCGACGTGCAGGCTGCCGCTCACGGTCGGCGGGGGAGTGTCGATCGAGTAGACGTTCTCCCGCGGCTGGGTGCGGTCGAAGCGGTAGGTGGCGTCGTGCCCGCCAGCGCTCGGACCACGTCGACTCGAGACCCTCCAGGGCCGGCTTGTCCGGTACGACGACGGCGCGGGGCTGCGTCGGCGCGGACAGGTCGGTGCGTTCGGGTGTCTCGGTCATGGCCCGAATGCTACGGAACCCGCAGGTCGCGCCGCGAATCAGATCGGCGGCGAGGGCATGCGTAGCCTGAGGACGTGCCCCACATCAGCGGTCACCTCTGGATCGCCGCACCGGTCGCGCGGGTCTTCGACACGGTGGCGGACTCGCGCAACGAGCCGTCGTACAACCCGGCCATGCACGACGTCGAGCTGCTGACCCCGCCGCCGATCGGGCTCGGCACCCGGTTCCTGGCCCGCATGGGCCGCAACGACATGGAGATGGAGGTCGAGCTCACCGAGTTCGACCGCCCGCGTCGGCTCGGCTCGCGCACGACCAGCTCGATGATGACCACCACCGGGACGCTGACCTTCGAGGACCGTGACGACGGCACGGTGCTGCGCTGGGACTGGGAGGTCCGTCCGCGCGGGTGGTGGCGGGTCACGGGTCCGCTCGTCGGACCGCTGGGGCGCCGCATGGAGCACCGGATCTGGTCGGGTCTGAAGCGCCATCTCGAGGCCGGGCCGGGCGCTGTGGACGACGGGTCCTGAACGCTGCCCGACCACTGACGGGCGATCCACGGCGGCCTGCTGCTGACACAATGCCAGCATGTCGCTGGTGCCCGCTCTGGACACGGTGGAGACCGATCGACTCGTCCTTCGGCATCGCAGGGTGGACGAGGCCGCGATCTATCGCCAGTTGTGGACCGAGCGGGATCCCCGGGTGCCGCGGCACCGGCAGATAGATCCCGAGGGCCGACCGACCGTGGAGGACATCGCCGCCCAGATCAGCGCCGCGCGTGAGGAGTCGGGGCCAGGGATTCTGGCGGTGGAGCGGAAGGGCTCGGCCGACGTGATCGGGTACTGCGGGCTGATCGTCCACGGGAGGATCGCCCGCCGAGCCCGAGCTGGCCTACGAGTTGCTGCGTGCGGCTCACGGCTGCGGTTACGCGACCGAGGCAGGTCGGGCCGTGGTCACGTGGGCGGGCGACGCGGGCTACCAGCGGCTGTGGGCAGCGGTCCGGGACTGGAATGCCCCGTCGCGACGGGTCCTGGAGAAGCTCGGGTTCCGCGAAACGGGTCGGGTGGAGCCGGACGCCGTCCACGGCGACAGCCTGCTGACCGTACGAGAGTTCTGAACGGTGCCCGGTGGTGGATCCCTCGCGGGCAGGGCTCAGTCCAGCTGTCCCTCGTCGAGGCGCTGGTGCAGACGCTCCCGCACCTCCTCGGGCGTCAGCTCGGCACGTCTTCGCTGATCGCGGGCAATGACGATCCCGGTCGCGGCGACGCCGGCCAGCCCGGCGAGTCCGAGCACCTTCCAGAGCTTCACCGTCCAGACTCCTTCCATGACCGACAGCCGACTCACGGTGGGAGATGCGGTCGAGCTGACGCGTACCGGCGACCTGTGGTTGTTCCGCGGTCGCTCGTCTGCGGACCACGCTATCCGGGTGGTCACCAACGCGCCGGTCAACCACGTCGGCATGGCCGTGGTTCTCGATGACCTCCCGCCCCTGATGTGGCACGCCGAGCTCGGCAAGACGCTGGTCGACGTGTGGACGGGCAGCCACCACCGCGGCGTACAGCTGCACGACCTGCGTGCGGCTGTCGACCAGTGGACCGGTCGCTACGAACAGCACTGCTGGCTACGCCAGCTCGACGCCACCATCACGCCGGCGATGGAGGATGCGGTGTTGCGCACGATCGCCCGACTGGACGGCACGCCGTTCCCCACCACCGCGGCGCTGGCCGGTCGATGGTTGCGCGGCCGGGTACGCCGCGGCGGCACCGCCGAGTCCACCTACTGCGCCGAGGTCGTCGCCGCCACCTACGCAGCCATGGGGCTGCTGGACGACCGACGTCCCACCAACTACTACGACCCCGGCATGTTCTGGTCCGGCGACGACCTCGAGCTGCTGCGCGGCGCTCGGCTGGGCGAGGAGATCAGCGTGCTGGTGTGACGGCCGGGTGGCCTACGAACTGATGAGGTCAGCGTGGCCGTCGCCGGCACCGACCGAAGCCAGACCCGACTGGATGGAACCCTTCGCCCAGACGATCAACGCGGCCAAGAAGTACGTCGTGTCGAGCACGCTGGAGCAGCTCGACTGGAACGCGGCACTCGTGCGCGGAGACCTGGGTGAGGCCGTTCAGCAACTCAAAAGGGAGTCGGGCGAGGGACTGCTGGTGGGAGGAGTGAAGCTCCCACTGGCGTTGACGGAGCTGGGACTGATCGATGAGTACGAGTTCGTGGTGCATCCCAGGCTCGCGGGCCACGGACCGACGTTGTTCGCGGGGCTGTCGACGCACGTCGACCTCAAGCTCGTGAGCCGGCTGGAGTTCGACTCGGGGGCAGTGGCAATGCGGTACGAGCCGAGAAGGTAGCGGTCGGGCCTGCCAGTCCGACGTGCTCGCTGGCTGGGGTCACCCCAGCATCATCGACCATTGGCCGAAACCCGGTGGCCGGGCCGGACCGCGGGCGCCTAGCCTCCGGACATGGACCTGGAGTTCTTCACCGACCCGGCGGAGTTCCTCGCGGTCGTGGGGGACCACCTCGCGGCCGACCCGGTCCTGGGCACCGTGGTGGCCACGGTCGCGACCCGCGAGGCGGGGGAGTCCGCGCGGGGTACGGCGCCGCCGGTCGACCGCCCGTACTGGTACGCCGTGGCCCGCGACGCCGGAGCGGTGGTCGGCGTCGCGATGCGGACCGCCCCGTTCGAGCCCAATCCGCTGTTCCTGATGCCGATGCCCGAGCCGGCCGCCCGCGAGCTCGCCTGCCTGCTGCACGCCCGGGGCGAGCGCGTCGAGGGGGCCAACGGCGCCCTGCCCGCGACCCGGGTGCTGGCCGAGGAGACCGCACGCCTGGCCGGCGGCAGCGTGCACGTGGTGATGCACACCCGGCTCTTCGAGCTCGGCGAGCTGACCGCGCCACCGGCGCCGCCGGGGCGTCTCCGCCCGGTCACCGAGGAGGAGGCGGAGCTGGCGCTGGAGTGGTTCCGGGCGTTCCACGTCGACGCCGACGAGCAGGCCGGACGCCGGCCGGGCGACGGACACGGCGAGACCTCCTTCGACATCGACGACGTCCTGGTCCGGGTGCGCGGCGAGCGGCTGTGGTTCTGGGACGACGGCGGGCCGGTCCACCTGACCGGCAGCAACGTCCCGGCGTACGGCGTGGTGCGGGTGGGCCCGGTGTACACGCCGAAGGAGCACCGCGGCCGCGGGTACGCCGGCGCCGCGGTCGCGGAGGTCAGCCGCCGGATCGTCGACGGGGGAGCCCGGGCCTGCCTGTTCACCGACCAGGCCAACCCCACCTCCAACCGCCTCTACGAGACGCTCGGCTACCGCCGGGTCGTCGACATGGCCAACCTGCGGGTGGAGACACCCGGCGAATAGACTCGCGCCGAGATGACTGAACTTCCCCCGCAGGCCCGGCTGGCCGAGACGTACGCCGAGGTCGAGGACGCCCTGCTGTCCCGCTGGCCCGAGACCCGCCTCGAGCCGTCGCTCGACCGGATCCAGGCGTTCACCGAGCTGCTCGGCGACCCGCAGGCGTCGTACCCCGTGGTCCACCTGACCGGCACCAACGGCAAGACCTCGACCTCCCGGATGGTCGACACCCTGCTCCGGGCGCTCAACCTCCGCACCGGCCGCTTCACCAGCCCGCACGTCGAGCGGATGAGCGAGCGGATCTGCGTCGACGGCGAGCCGCTGGACGACGAGGCGTTCGTGCGGGCGTTCAACGACATCGCGCCGTACACCCACCTCGTCGACGCCGAGCAGGAGCACCCGCTGTCGTTCTTCGAGACGATCGTGGGCATGGCGTTCAGCGCCTTCGCCGACGCACCCGTCGACGCCGCCGTCGTCGAGGTGGGCATGGGCGGCTCGTGGGACGCCACCAACGTCGCCGACGGCAAGGTCGCAGTGGTGCTGCCGATCGCGGTGGACCACGCCCGCTACCTCGGCGACGACGTCGTCGCGATCGCCCGCGAGAAGTCCGGCATCATCAAGCCCGGCGCCACCGCCGTCCTCGCCCAGCAGACCGCCGACGTGGCCACCGTCCTGCTCGACCGGGCCGCCGAGGTCGGCGCCACGGTCGCCCGTGAGGGCATGGAGTTCGGCGTGGTCTCCCGGGTCCCCGCCGTCGGTGGCCAGACGGTCACCCTGCAGGGCCTCCGTGCGCGGTACGACGAGGTCTTCCTGCCGTTGTACGGCGCCCACCAGGCGCAGAACGCCGCCGTCGCGCTCGCGGCGGTGGAGGCGTTCGTCGGCGACGACCAGGCGCTGGACGACGCGCTCGTCCGCGAGGCGTTCGCCACGGTGACCTCGCCCGGCCGGCTCGAGATCATCCGGCGCAGCCCCACCATCGTCCTCGACGCGGCGCACAACCCGGCCGGGGCCGAGGCGACCGCGGCTGCGCTGGAGGACTCCTTCCAGTTCTCCCCGCTCATCGGCGTGGTCGGCGTGATGGCCGACAAGGACGCCGAGGGCCTGCTTGCCGCACTCGAGCCGCACCTCGAGCAGGTGGTCGTCACCCAGAACTCCACCGACCGGTCGATGCCGGCCCGCGAGCTGGCCGAGACCGCCCGCGACGTCTTCGGCGACGACCGCGTCATCGTGCTGCCGGACCTGGCCGAGGCGATCGACCGGGCGGCCACGCTGGCCGAGGCCGGCGAGGCGTTCGGCGACGCGCTCGGCTCCGGTGGTGTCCTGGTCACCGGCTCCGTGGTCACCGTCGGGGAGGCGCGGACCATGCTCAAGGGGCGACAGACGTGAGCGAGCGCGAGCGTTCGCCGCGCCGCGGCATGTGCGCGGCGGTGCTCACCCTGGAGTCGATCGCGCTCGGGCTGACCACGCCGGTGCTGATCACCATCTCCGACGTCGCGGTCGGCACGGCTCTCGTGATCGGTCTCGGCCTGGCGGTGGCCTGCCTCGTGGTCGCCGGGATGCTCCGCAAGGAGTGGGCCTACGGGCTGGGCTGGGCGATCCAGGTCGGCGCGGTCGCGGTCGGCTTCCTGGTGCCGATGATGTTCTTCCTCGGCGGGCTGTTCGCGCTGCTGTGGGCGACGGCGTACCTCCTCGGGCGCAAGATCGAGCGCGAGCGGGCCGCGGCGTACGCCGCCTGGGAGGCGCAGGAGTGACGCGGCGGATTCACTCGCCGGGGTAGCGGACCCCCACCTGCGCCCGGACCTCGTCCATCGTGCGCAGCACCTCGAGCGTGCCCTGCCACGGCATCCGGGGGCTCTCGGTCTCACCCGCCGCGACCCGGCGCGCGACCTCGGCGGCCTCGAAGGCCATCCCGTGCTCCTCGGGGTACGGCGCGTGGCGCGGCTCCTCCCCGCGGCGGTGCACGGTGATCGACCACGGCTGGTAGAACGGGCCCTCGACCGTGACATGGCCCTCGGTGCCCGAGATCGCGGCTACGGAGGGTGTCTTCGCCAGCAGGGTCGTGTGCAGCGTGGCCAGCACGTCGCCGGGGTACTCCAGGATCATCGAGACCTGCCCGTCGACCCCGGTCGAGGTGAGCGTGCCGCGGGCGGTGACCGACTCGGGCTCGCCGAGGAAGTCGTGCGCGAACGACACCGGGTAGACGCCCAGGTCGAGCATCGCCCCGCCGGCCAGCTCCGGGGCGAAGAGCCGGGACGCGGGGTCGAACGCGAACCACTGGCCGTGGTCCGCGGTCAGGCTGACCACGCTTCCGATCTCGCCGGAGGCGACCACCTCGTGCAGGGCGGCGATGTGCGGGAGGAAGCGGGTCCACATGGCCTCCATGACGAAGACGCCCCTCTCCCGGGCGGCGGTGAACACCTCCTCCGCCTCGGTCACGTTGCGGGTGAACGCCTTCTCGACCAGCACGTGCTTGCCGGCCTCGACCGCCAGCAGGGCGTGGGCGCGGTGCTCGGAGTGCGGGCTCGCGACGTACACCGCCTGGACGGTGTCGTCGGCGCACAGCGCCTCGTAGGAGCCGTGGGCGACGGGGACGCCGTGCCGCTCGGCGAACGCCCGGGCACGGTCGGTGTCCCGGGAGCCGACGGCGACGACCTCGCTGCGCGTACGGGCTCCGACGGCGGCGGAGAAGCGCCCGGCGATCTTGCCGGCGCCGAGGACGCCCCACCGCAGGGCGGGGGCTTCGAGCGGGTCGGGGACGGTCATGGGGCCACGCTAACGGCCCCGCTAGGCTGCCGCCCATGACCCAGCGCACGCTCGTCCTGATCAAGCCCGACGCCGTACGACGCGGCCTGGTGGGGAACGTCCTGTCCCGCTTCGAGTCCAAGGGGCTGACGATCGTGGCGCTCGAGCAGCGGCTCATCGACGGCGCGCAGGCCGACCGGCACTACGCCGAGCACGTCGAGCGCGACTTCTACCCGCCGCTGCGCGAGTTCGTGACCAGCGGCCCGCTGGTGGCGCTGGTCCTCGAAGGTGACCAGGCGGTCGACGTGGTCCGGGCGATCAACGGCGCCACCGACGGTCGCAAGGCCGCCCCCGGCACCATCCGCGGCGACCTCTCGCTGTCCAACCGCGAGAACCTCGTGCACGGCTCCGACTCGCCGGAGTCCGCCGAGCGCGAGATCGCGCTCTGGTTCCCGCAGCTCTGACCGCGCGGCGCCCGTGACCCGGCTCGGGGCCGCGGTGCTGATGGTGGCCCTGCTGGTCACCGGGTGCACGTCCGCGCAGCCGGAGCCCGGAGCCGCGCCGGACCGCGGTCGCTGCTCCGGCGTGGAGTACGCCGACGTACGCGGCCGGGCGCCCGACGCCGGGGCCGCGCAGCTGCTCGACCATCCCGTCGCGGACGCGGTCTGCGCGGCGTACTGGATCCCGCAGGTCGACGACCGGTTCGTGCCGCAGGGCCTGGAGGTGCGCGGCCGCACGGCGTACGTCGGCGGCTACCGCTGGGCGCCCGACTACGCCACCCGGCCGTGCCAGATCGCGGTCGTCGACCTCCGCACCGGCCGGGTCCCGCACGTTCGTCGACCGCTTCGAGGCGCCCGTCTACGGCCCGCGCCCGACGTACTGTCGTCACGGCGGCGGCCTGGAGTCGACCGCGGACGGGCTGTGGGTCGCGGAGACCGAGCGGCTGTGGCTGCTCGACCCGGCCCGGCTCGGGCGCGGCGACCCGGTGCTGCGGGTGTGGCGGCTGGACCGTGGCGTGCGCGGATCGACCCTGGCGATCGGCGACGGCCGGCTCGGGCTGGGCAGCTACCGCTCGGACCGGCCGGGCCGGATCACCTGGTTCCGGCTGGCCGACGTCCTGGCGCCGGGCGTCGACCACCTCGTCGCGCCTGGCAGGGGAGCGGCGCCGACCGACGTGGGGGCGGTGCGCCGCGACCGGGTGCCGGCCCGTCTGCAGGGACTCGCCTTCGGCCCGGGCGGGGTGTGGACGAACGCCTCCTCGACACGGTGCTCCTCGCTGCGCGGCCCGGGGCGGCCGCCGGTGCCCTTCGTGCCCGGGGCCGAGGACCTGGAGTTCGTCGGTCGCGACGTGTGGACGGTCTCCGAGGCCGGTGCCGCGCCGTACGTCGACGGCGACGAGCCCACGGTGCCCATGCTGCTGCGGCTCGAGCGCAGTGAGGTCCTGGGCGGACCGCGGAGCAGCTGCCCCGACTGATCGTCGTCGATGACCCGACCGGGCCATCCTTCCTGACCCGTCCGGGCCACCCACCCCCGGGGAATCGGGAATCGTCGGTCCCCATTCGAGCGCCGTCCTACGGTCCGAAGGACAGCCCGTCCGCGTCCACCTCCCCCGGGGGTCCCCATGCCGTTCTCCGTCCGCCGCGCCGGTCGCGGCGTCCTCGCCCTGGCGGCCGCCGGCCTGCTGGTCGCCACCGTCCTTCCCACCGCGCAGGCCGACGACCTGGTTGCGGACGGGGACGAGCTGACGGGTTCCAACTCCTTCCTCGACCTCGGGGCGATCTGCCCGGGCGAGAGCGGGAGCGGGAGCGTCGGCTTCCGGCTCGACCGGCAGGGCAACGGGGTGAGCAGCGTCTGGGCGAACTCCACCACGGTCACGATCACCGCGCCGACGGCGACGGCGGTGAACGGCACGGTCACCGCCACCGCGGCCAGCGGCACCACGCCCGCCACCTGGGTCACCTCGTCCACCGGCAACGACGACAACGGCAAGACCGCCCCCGCGAGCAGCTCGACCGTCACGGTCGCCGTACCCCTCGGCGCTGCCGTCGGCAGCGAGAGCGGCGCCATCCTCACCTTCTCCGGCCGGGGCGCGGGCGCCCGGGCCGCGACCGTGACCCGCACCGACAACGTCCTGGTGCTGTGGTCGGTGGCGGCCGACTGCACCCCGCCCGACACGACCCCGCCGGTGATCACCTACACACTGGCCCCGGCGTCGCCGGCGGCGGGTGGCTGGTACGGCGGCGACGTCGCCATCGACTGGACCGTGACCGACCCCGAGTCCCCGGTCACCACCACCGGCTGCGAGGACACGACCTGGACCGGGGAGACCGACAGCGCCGGGCACACCTTCAGCTGCGCGGCCTCGAGCGCCGGCGGGAGCGCCGGTCCGGTGCACGTCACGGTCCGCGTCGACCGCACCGACCCCGTCGTCGCCCCGGTCGTCTCCGGCACTCTCGGCGACCATGGCTGGTACACCTCCGACACGACGGTCCACTGGGACGTCAGTGACGCCCTCTCCGGCCTGCTCGACCCCGCGGCCTGCCCCGACGTGCTCGTCGACACCGACCAGCAGGAGACGACGTACTCCTGCACGGTGACCGACAACGCCGGCCACACCGCGAGCGGCACCGCCACCGTCAAGCGCGACGCCACGGCGCCCGAGCTCACCTGGGCCGGCGGGCCGGAGGACGGCGCCGTCTTCGACTTCGGCGACCCGGTCCCGGACGCGTCCTGCACCGCCACCGACGCGACCTCCGGAGTCACCGCCGACGGCTGCACCGTCGCCGGCGGCGGGACGGCCGTGGGCGAGCACACGCTCACCGCGACCGCCCGTGACGAGGCCGGCAACGTCGTCACCTCGACCCGCAGCTACACCGTCCGGGCCTGGGCGATCGACGGGTTCTACCGCCCGGTGGCGATGGGCGCGGGAGCCGTGAACACGGCGAAGGCCGGCTCGACCGTGCCGCTGAAGTTCAGCGTCCACAAGGCGTCCGGTCCCGCGGTCACGTCCGGTGTGGTCGGGGCGATCACCATGCAGACGGTCGGCTGCGCCACGGGCGCGGCGACGGGTCCGGTGGAGGAGATCACCAGCACCGGCGGGACGTCGCTGCGGTACGCCGACGGCCAGTGGATCCAGAACTGGGCGACGCCGTCGTCCGGCAAGGGCTCGTGCTACCGGGTCACGCTGACGACCGCGGACGCCTCCAGCGTCGCGGTGACGTTCCAGCTGCGGTAGCCCTGGTCCCGGGAGGGAGCGGGTCGGTCATCGGGGGGTGGCCGGCCCGCGTCCCGGCCCGCCTGTGCGCCTGCCCCTGTGGATGACGCCGTTTCGGCGTCGGACCGCTGGGCAAGGATGCCGGGCATGGACTTCACCCGCACCCGAGGCCCCATCGGTGACCCGCTGCTCGACACCGTGCACCGTCGTCATCCCGACGTCGACATCGTCGTGCTCCCGCCCGAGGCAGCCGCGCCCTCGCCCCTCGTGCCGGAGCCGGCCACCCCCGTGGGTCCGGACGCCGCCCGGTCGGCCCGCAGCGCGACTGCCGCCGAGGCGGCCCGGCTCTGGGCGTCGATGCTCGAGCTCGACCCGGAGCTCGACCCCGGGATCGACCCCGGAGTGGCGACGGGCGCGGTCCGGCCGCGGCTCGCCCCGGGATGGGTCCCGGGTGTCGTGGTCCCGACCGCGCTGGCCAGCACCGCGGGCGCGGCGGAGGCCGACCGCTCCCGCACGCTCTCGTTGCTCGCCGCCGCCCTCGACGGCTGGGACGTGCAGCGCCGGCCCGGGCCGGTCGAGCAGCTCCGCGCCACGCGGGCCGGCGCGGCCGTGCGGGCGACGTACGCCCCGTCGACCGGCGTCGTGGTCCTCGAGGTCACCGGGCCCGCGCTGGCGGTCGGGGACGACGTGGCCCACGTGCTGGTGGGGGAGGACGCCTGATGGACATCGTCCCCGTCAGCGTGGGTGTCGCGTCCCAGGCCTGGGACCAGCAGCACGTCGACCTCGCCTCGGCCGCCGATCTGGTCGGTGGGGCGCCGACCGGCGGCTTCACCGCCGCGGTGTCCGGGCCGGCCGCCCGGTTCCTCACGGACTGGCAGCGCTTCACCGCCGCCCTCGGCACCCGCGCCGAGGAGCGGGCCGACGGCCTGCGCGCCACCATCGCGACATACCTCGAGACCGAGGCTCTCGTGCAGAACTCCTTCGCGCTCCAGGTCTACACCCGGGAGTGCCGGTGAGCTCCCGCATCGTGATCCCGGCCGACCCGCCGGAGACACCGCAGCTCACCGTCGACCCGACGGTCATCCGCACGCTCGCCCAGGACCTCCGCTCCGCCTCCGCGCAGATCGACGACCTCGGCTCGTTCGTCACCGGCAGCGCCCGGATCGGCGACTGGCACGGGAGCGACGCCACGACGTACCACCAGACGATCACGCCGCTCGGCGCCCGGGCGGACGCCATGTCGCTGGCGCTGCGCAGCGTGCACCAGCAGGCCGACGACCACGCCGACGAGATGGAGGCCCTGCTCGAGGACCGGACCGACCTCGAGCAGCGCCGCGGCTTCGCGATGCAGTGGATCGCGGGCCTCTGGCAGCGGGCCCGCACCGCCACCGAGGACGAGGCGCCGGCGATCCAGGCCGACGCCGACAGCTGCCAGGACGCCTGCGACACGCTGGCGGCCGACGTGACCGCCTGGCAGCGCCGGATCGCCTCCTCCGAGCAGCGCATGCTCCAGGCCTTCAGCCGGGTGGCGACCGTCGAGCAGGTCGAGAAGAAGTACGGCGGGGTCCCCGACCCGGCCGACGGGCCGCTCTCGCGGATGCCCCGGGGTGGGACCCCCGAGGAGGTCAACGCCTGGTGGGACGGCCTCACCCGCGAGGAGCAGCTGGCGATCATCTCCGCCTCGCCGGGCTCGATCGGCAACCTCGACGGCATCCCGGCGTGGGCGCGCTCCGACGCCAACGAGACGTCGATGACCCGCGACCTCGCGGCGTGGGAGCTGCTCGAGGAGCAACGGCACGATCAGCGACGACGAGGCCACGTGGCTCGAAGAGCGCCCGCTCCGCCCAGGACGCGCTGGTCGGACACCCGTGCGCGGGTCGACCCGGTGACCGGCGAGCCGCTGGTCTCGCAGCTCTACCTCTACGACCCCGCCGCCTTCGACGGCGACGGCCGGGTGGCGGTCTCGGTCGGCGACCTCGACCACGCGGACAACGTCAGCGTCAACGTGCCCGGCCTCACCACCGACATGAACGCCATCGGCGGCAACGTCGGCAACGTCCAGGACCTCTACGACGCCACCCGGTCGATGCACCCCGACCAGACGATGGCCGGCCTCTCGTGGATCGGGTACGACGCCCCCAGCGGCTGGGACTCCGGCCGGGTGGCCTTCGAGGGCTCGGCCACCGACGGCGGCGACCGGCTCGCCGACACCCTCGACGGCCTCCGCGCCTCGCGGGACGACCGGGCCCACCTGACCGTGGTCGGGCACTCCTACGGCTCCACGACGATGGGCCACGCGCTGAGCGACCACGACGTCGACGTCGACGAGGCGGTCGCGATCGGCAGCCCCGGGCTCGGTGCGAACGCCGACGACGTCAGCGAGATCGACGTACCCGACGGGCACTTCTTCGTGGGCCGCAACTCCGACGACCCGGTCGCCGACCTGGGCGACAAGGGCTGGGTCGACAAGGGCACCGCCTTCGGCGCCGGCCTGGGCAACGACCCCAGCGAGGACAACTTCGGCGGTCGGCGCTTCCAGGCCGAGGACACCGGTCGCGGGGGACCGCCCGAGTGGTGGGTGGACGTGACGCCGGGCGTGCCGGACACGATCATCTGGGAGCACGCCAACTCCATCGAGATGCACACCAGCTACTACGAGCCGAACAGCGAGTCCCTGTGGAACATGAGCCAGATCGTCACCGGACACACCGGCAGCGACGACCTCATGGACGCCGGCCACACCTACGATCCCTGGTACGACGGCCCCCGCGACCCCGAGCGGGACGCCTCGGTGGAACAGCCCAGCACCTCCCGGCGGGTGCCATGAGAGCGGTGATGACGGTGCTCCTGTCCCTGCTGCTGACGGCCTGCACGCCGGGCGGCTCCGGCGACGACGAGGCCGACCAGGCCGCGAAGCTCGAGGCCGCCCGCCAGCGGGTGCTCGACGACGTCACGCCCGTGCTCGACGACCTCGCCGCGACGTTGCCGGGCCGGGTGCGGTTCAGCCAGGGCAACTACGACGCCTGCGAGAACGACCTGTCCGGGGCGACGGCGGTGACCTACCGCGTCAACGGCCGCCTCGACCTGACCGGGGGCCCGGCCGACCTCGACACGGTCCTCGCGGCGCTCACCGAGGCCGGCTTCGAGGACGACGGCACCGACGACGGCGTGACCGCCGGCGGCACCAAGAAGGGCACCCGGGTCAGCTTCTCGAGGCTCGAGGGCGAGCCGGCGCTGCTGTTCTCCGCCGGCGACGACGGGTGCTACGAGGTGGGCCGCGACCGCGCCCGCGACCTGTCCGTCGACCGGAACCCGATCACCCCGGGCTGAGTGACGTGTGGGGCCGGTGGGGCGTGTCCTCCCCGGGATCGGCCGGCGCCGGAACTTACGCTCGATCCGGGTGCGCTGCGGCGTACCCACTTCCCCAACGAGATCGAGCAAGGGTTCCCCGCATGGCGAACAGTCTCATCGGCCGTGACATGGCCGTGGACCTCGGCACCGCCAACACACTGGTCTATGTCCGCGGCAAGGGCGTGCTCCTCGACGAGCCGTCCGTCGTCGCCCTGAACTCCACCACCCACGAGATCCTGGCCGTCGGCCACGAGGCCAAGCGGATGATCGGGCGCACGCCCGACAACATCACCGCCATCCGGCCGCTGAAGGACGGCGTCATCGCCGACTTCGAGGCGACCGAGCAGATGCTGCGCTACTTCATCCAGCAGGTCCACCGGCGCCGCTACTTCGCCAAGCCCCGGCTGGTGGTCTGCGTGCCCAGCGGGATCACCGCGGTCGAGCAGCGCGCGGTCAAGGAGGCCGGCTACCAGGCCGGTGCCCGCCGGGTCTACATCGTCGAGGAGCCGATGGCGGCCGCGATCGGGGCCGGCCTGCCCGTGCACGAGGCCACCGGCAACATGGTGGTCGACGTCGGCGGCGGCACCACCGAGGTCGCGGTCATCTCGCTCGGCGGCATCGTCACCTCGCTCAGCGTGCGCACGGCCGGCGACGACCTCGACCAGGCGATCATCGCGTGGATGAAGAAGGAGTACTCCCTCATGCTCGGGGAGCGCACCGCCGAGGAGATCAAGATGACCCTCGGCTCGGCCTTCCCGCTGACCAGCGAGCCCGAGGCCGAGATCCGGGGCCGCGACATGGTCTCCGGCCTCCCGCGCACCGTGGTCGTCTCCAGCGCCGAGGTGCGCCAGGCGCTCGAGGAGCCGCTGCACGCGATCGTCGACGCGGTCCGCTCCACCCTCGACCAGACCCCGCCCGAGCTGGCCGGCGACATCATGGACCGCGGCATCGTGCTCACCGGCGGCGGCGCCCTGCTGCGCGGCCTCGACGAGCGGATCCGGCACGAGACCGGCATGCCCGTCCACGTCGCCGAGGACCCGCTCACCTCCGTGGCCCTCGGCGCCGGCAAGTGCGTGGAGGAGTTCGAGGCCCTGCAGCAGGTGCTGGTCTCCGAGCCCCGGCGGTTCTGATGGCGGAGAAGCGCTGGAGGGGCCTCGACCGCCTCGAGGTGGGGCAGCGCCCGCGCCGCTCGGTGCTGGTCGCACTGGTGCTCGCCTCCGTCACCCTGATCACCCTCGACGCGCGCGGGGGAGCGGACTCGCCCGTCGAGCCGGTACGCCGCGCGGTCGGCGAGGCGTTCGGCCCCGCCGAGGCGACCACGGCCGCGATCATCCGGCCGTTCGCCGCGGTGCCCGACCACTTCCGCACGACCGCCGGCCTGCGCGACGACGTCGCCCGGCTGGAGTCGGAGAACGCCGAGCTCCGCCGCGAGGTGGAGTCCACCGACCTCGACCGCAACCGGCTCGCCGAGCTGGAGGGCCTGACCCGCACCGCGAGCAGCACCGGCTACGACCTGGTCCCCGCGCACGTGATCGCGCTCGGCTCGCGGCAGTCGTTCTCGCACACCGTCACCATCGACGTCGGCACCAGCTCGGGCGTCCACGCCGACATGACCGTGCTCAACAACGACGGGCTGGTCGGCCGCGTCGTCCGCGCCACCCGCACCACCGCGACCGTGGTCCTGCTCGTCGACGCCGACTCGGTCGTCGGTGGCCGGCTCGGCTCCAGCATGGAGATCGGCTTCCTGCGTGGCCGCGGCACCGGCGGCGGAGAGCCCGCTCGACCTCGAGCTCGAGGACGCGTCCGTGGTGGCCGACACCGGCGACGTCGTCTCGACGTGGGGCAGCGAGGACGGCGCGCCGTACGTCTCCGGCATCCCGATCGGCCGGGTCACCGCCGTGTTCAGCAACGCCCGCGAGACCTCCCGGCGTGCGGTCGTGGAGCCGCTGGTCGACTTCACCGCGCTCGACCTGGTCGGGGTCGTGGTGCCGGGTGGCACCACCGGCCGGGGCACCATCAAGGCCGAGGGGAGCCGACGATGAACCTGGTCCGGGCGCTGGTCGCCTTCCTGGTCGTGACGCTGGCGGTGGTCCTCCAGGTCACCCTCTTCCCGCACTTCGCCTGGGACGGCATCGTGCCCAACCTCGCCCTGCTGGTCGTGGTCGGCGCCGCCCTGGTCCGCGGGCCGCAGTTCGCCGCGGTGCTCGGCTTCGTCGCCGGCGTGATCATCGACCTGGCCCCGCCGGCCGACCACATCGCCGGGCGCTGGGCGCTGGCGCTGGTGCTGGTCGGGTACGTCGCCGGCCGGGTCCGCCAGGACATCAAGCCCACCGCGGGTGCCGTGGTGCTCACGGTGGCCGCCTCGTCGTTCGTCGGTACGTCGGTCTACGCGCTGAGCGGCCTGCTGCTGCGCGACCCGGTGGTGGGGGTGACCGAGATGCTGCAGGTGATCCTGGTCGCCGTGGTGTGGGACGTGCTGCTCACGCCGTTCCTGCTGCCGCCGGTGATGGCGCTGTTCCGGAGGCTCGAGCCGACCCGGGTCGCCTACTGATGGCCGCTCCCACCAGCGAGAAGAGCCGCCTGCGCCTGATCGTCGTGCAGGCGCTCGTGTTCTCCCTGTTCGCCACGCTCTTCGCCCGCCTGTGGTTCCTCCAGGTCGTCGGCGGCGAGGACTACCAGGCCCAGGCCGCCTCCCAGTCGATCCGCGAGATCGTGGTCCAGCCCGACCGCGGCCTCATCGTCGACGCCCAGGGCCGGCCGCTGGTCGCGAACCGCAGCTCGTGGGTCGTCTCCGTCGACCGCACCGTGCTCGCCAAGCTCCCCGCCGAGGACCAGACGACGCTGCTGCGCCGGGTGGCGCGGGCGGTCGACGTGAAGCCGGCCGGCATCCGGGCCCGCCTGCTCAACTGCGGCGACGCCGGCGCGGTCAGCGGGAAGTGCTGGAACGGCTCGCCGTACCAGCCGGTCCCGGTCGCCACCGACGTCCCGCAGAAGGTCGCCCTGCGCATCCTCGAGCAGGGCGAGGACTACCCGGCCGTGGTCGCGACCCAGGAGTCCGTGCGCGACTACCCGGAGCCCTACGGCATCAACGCCGCCCACCTGCTCGGCTACCTCAGCCCGATCACCGAGGACGAGCTCGACGCGGCGAAGTCCGACTCCGACGTCTCCGTCAACGGCGCCTCCCAGGTCGGCCGGGCCGGCGTGGAGAAGGCCTACGACCGGTGGCTGCGCGGGATGCCCGGCTACCAGCGGGTGGCCGTCGACTCGATGGGCCGCGTGCTCGGCGAGGACAGCCTCGACACCGGCCGCCCCGGCGACACCCTGGTCACCTCGATCGACGCGCGGGTGCAGTCCGTGGTCGAGAAGCAGCTCGCCCAGACCATCAAGACCGCCCGGGCGACCACCGACACCGTGACCCACCGCAAGTACGTCGCCGACTCCGGTGCCGTGGTCGTGATGGAGGCCAAGACCGGACGGGTGGTCGCGATGGCCAGCCAGCCGACGTACGACCCGGGGGTGTGGGTCGGGGGCATCACCAAGAAGCAGCTGGCCCGGCTCTACTCCGCCCGGGCCGGCACCCCGCTGCTCTCGCGTGCCACCCAGGGCCAGTTCGCACCGGGCTCGACCTGGAAGCCGGTGATGACGGCGGGCGCACTCACCCACGGCTTCACGCCGGACACCCGGCTGAACTGCTCCTCGTCGTTCCAGGTCGGCAACCGGTCGTTCAAGAACTACGAGTCGGACGCATTCGGCCTGATCGGCTTCGACCGCGCGCTCGAGGTCTCGTGCAACACCTTCTTCTACCGGGTCGGCTACGACTACTGGCGCCGGTACGGCTCCGACGTCGACGACGTGAACGCCAAGGACCCGCTGGTCGCGGAGGCGAAGACCTTCGGCTTCGGCAAGGAGACCGGCATCGACCTCCCCGGCGAGGCGCCCGGCCGGATCGCCGACCGGAAGTGGAAGCGGGCCTACTACGAGTCGCAGAAGGACTACTACTGCAAGCTCGCGAAGAACCCGCCCGAAGAAGGCCAGTGACTTCCTGCGCCGCTTCTCGCGCGAGTTCTGCATCGAGGGCTACGCCTACCGCGCCGGTGACGCGGTCAACTTCGCGATCGGCCAGGGCGACACGATCGTCACCCCGCTCCAGCTGGCCCGGGCGTACGCCGCGCTCTCCAACGGCGGCACGCTCTACGAGCCGCGGGTCGGCAAGGCGGTCGTCGACCCGCGAGGGCCGGGTCGTGAAGCGGATCGCCCCCAAGGTCCAGGCGAAGGTCGGCGTGCCCCAGAAGGTCATCGACTACATCGACACCGCCCTGAAGGGCGTGACCCGCCAGGGCACCATGGCCTGGCGGATGGGCGGCTTCCCGCTCGACGACGTGGTGATCCGCTCCAAGACCGGGTCGGCCGAGGTCTACGGCAAGCAGTCGACGTCGTGGGTGGCGTCCTACACCAAGGACTACGTGGTGGTGATGATGGTGAGCCAGGGCGGCACCGGGTCCGGCACCTCCGGACCGGCGGTGCGCGCGATCTGGGAGTCGCTGTACGGCGTGGACGGCGAGCAGGTGAAGACGAAGAACGTCGGCGATCCCCGGCGTCGTGGCCGGCAAGGGACTCCCGGTCTTCGCCGAGGACGGCGCGATCCTGCCGCCGCGGAGGGCGTCGTGAACGGCCGGCGCGCGGGCGGGGTCGACTGGATCCTCATGCTCGCCTCGCTGGCCCTGGTCGCGCTCGGCACGGTCCTGGTCTGGTCGGCCACCGCACCCCGCGACGGGCTCACCGGCGGCGACCCCACGGCGTACCTCAAGAAGCAGCTGGTCAACGTCGCCATCGGCGTCGTGCTGATGGTGCTGGTGATGGCCACCGACCACCGGTGGGTGCGGATCGTCGCACCGCTGGTCTACCTCCTCTCCGTCGTCGGTCTCGTGCTGGTGCTGGTGATGGGCTCGACCGATCAACGGGTCCCGCTCGTGGCTGATGCTCGGCGGGATGTCCATCCAGCCCTCGGAGTTCGCCAAGCTCGCGGTCGTGATCGGCATGGCCCTGCTGGTCGCCGAGCGGGCCGAGGGCGGCTGGCGGCGCGCGGTCGGGACCGCGGACGTGGTCGGGATGCTGGCCATCGCCGGGCTGCCGGCCGCGCTGATCCTGCTCCAGCCCGACCTCGGCACCATGCTCGTGCTCACCGCGACCGTCTTCGGCGTGCTCGCCGTCTCCGGTGCCCCCCGCCGCTGGCTGGCCGGGCTCGGCGCCGTGGGCGTGGTCGCGGCGGCCGTCGCGGTGACCGCCGGGGTGCTGAAGGACTACCAGATCGACCGGTTCATGGCCTTCACGAACCCCGCGCTCGACCCGCGCGGCGCCGGCTACAACGTCGAGCAGGCCCGGATCGCGGTCGGCAACGGCGGCGTGTTCGGCCAGGGGCTCTTCCACGGCTCGCAGACGCGCGCCGGGTTCGTGCCCGAGCAGCACACCGACTTCATCTTCACCGTCGCCGGTGAGGAGCTCGGCCTGGTCGGTGCCGGGGTGCTGATCGCGCTGCTCGCGGTCATCATCTGGCGCAGCCTGGTCATCGCCACCCACTGCCCCGACATGTTCGGCCGGGTGGCCGCGGCCGGGATCGCCTGCTGGTTCGGCTTCCAGGCGTTCCAGAACATCGGGATGTGCCTGGGCATCATGCCGGTCACCGGCGTACCGCTGCCGTTCGTGTCGTACGGCGGGTCGTCGATGTTCGCCGGCATGCTCGCGCTGGGTCTCCTGCAGAACATCCACCTGCGCTCGGCGTCCGCGCTGCCGACCCGGCTGGTGCCGCCGCGGGTGCTGGTCAGCCGCTGAGGTCCTCGCCGCGGACGCCCGCGCGGCGGGCGATGGCCACCGCGGTCAGCGCCGAGTGCACCTCGAACTTGTGCAGGATGCTCTGGACGTGCGTCCGGATCGTGTTCGGGGAGACGTTGAGCAGTACGCCGATCTCCTTGCGCGAGCGGCCGTCGACCAGGCAGCGGAGCACGTCGAGCTCGCGGTTGGACAGCTTGCGGATCACGGTCTCGTCGCGGACCCCGCCGTCGCCCCAGGCGGTCAGCGACGAGAACACGGTCGTCAGCAGCCGCCCCGGCACGTGGGTCTCGCCGATGCGCCACGCCGCGGATGGCGTCGACCAGCGTGCTGGCGGGGTCCAGCTTGCTGACCCAGCCGCGGACCCCGGACCGCAGCGCCTCCAGGCACCGGTCGTCGGCCGCCACCCCGGTCACGAGCACCACGCCCACGTCCGGCCACCGCGCCAGGACGGCCCGCGCCAGGTCCAGCCCGTCGTCCGACGCCCAGGGCCAGGTCGACCGCGACCACGTCGACCTCCGTCGTCTCGAGCAGCGCCAGCGCCCCGTCGGCGTCGTACGCCGTGCCGACCACCTCGAAGTCGGGCTCCTGCCGGAGCCGGTCGGCCACGGCGTCGCTGAACACGCGATGGTCGTGACCACGACGACGACTCGGGTGGGTACGCCGGTCATGGGCCGATCCTGCTCGTCACGGCGGAGCCGCCGACACCACCAGCCGCCGCAGCCTCGGCTACGGCATGTGGCGGAGTCGGGCGGGAGATCCGGTGGCGCAGGTGCGCCGGCCAGTTCTCGGCGGAGGCGTGCGCGGTCATCAGCGCAGCGGCCTGGAGCCGGGAGTGCACCCCGAGCTTGGTGAGCAGGTTCTGGACGTGGGTCCGGGCGGTGCTGCCGCGCACGCCGAGCTCGACGGCCATCTCGGCCGTGGTGAGGCCGTCCATGATGCAGCGCATGGTCTCCCACTCGCGGTCGGTGAGGAACCGCAGCTGCCACAGGGGGTCGTTCCGCTCGGGCTCCGACCGTGCTCCCGAGCGGAGCAGGGCCGGGTCCACGACCACCTCGCCCCGGTGGGCCCGCTCCAGGGCGTGCGCGATCTCCGCCATCGGCTGCTGCTTGCTGACGAAGCCGCTGGCCCCCTCCTCCAGGGCCCGGACGACGGTGTCGTGGTCGGTCCAGGCCGACATCATGACCACCCTGGTGCCCGGCCCGGCCTCGCGGGCGCGGGCGATGACCTCGAGGCTGCTGCCGCCGGGGAAGTTGACGTCGAGCAGGCAGATGTCGGGGCGGTGCTCGTGGGTCAGCCCCACGGCCTCCTCCGGCGTGGTGCCGCGGGCGACGACGTCGTGACCGAGGCCGGCCAGGGCGATGTCCATGGCCTCGACGAGCAACAGGTGGTCGTCACAGATCACGAGCCTCATGACGCCACGGCGGAGCGCGGGACGCCGAGGAGGCCGATGGTCGCGACCGCGCCACCGTCGGAGCCCGGCCGCAGGGCCAGCGTGCCGCCGCAGGACGCGACCAGCGCACGCGAGATGGAGAGCCCCAGAGAGGACCGGGCGGGCACCTGGCCCAGCCCGGGACCGTCGTCGACCACGCTGATCGTCACCCCGTCGGCGTTCGCGGAGTCGGCGACCGTGACGATCACCGTGCCGTCCGGGCCGGCGGCCCGGACCGCGTTGTCCACCAGGCAGGAGACGGCGCGGGTGAGGGCCACGGACCGTGCCGTGGCGCGGACGCCCGGGGTCGCGGTGAGCACGAGGCGGCACGCGGCGGAGGGGCGGGCGCCCTCGACCGCGAGCGCGGTGCAGGCGGTCACGTCGACCGGCCCGACGTCGTCGGCGGCCGCGTCGACGAGCACGTCGTCCACCAGACGGGCCAGCCAGCGGGCCTGCTCGGCGATCAGGTCGAGCCGCCGTTGCGGGTCGCTGTCCGCGGTGTCGGCGAGCATCAGGATGGCGGCGATCGGCTGCCGCATGTCGTGGCAGAGACCACGGATCGGGTCGACGTCGCGGGCAGGGAGGGTGGAGGTGTGCGCTTCGACGTGCATCGCGCCGCGCCCCCTTCCGGATCGGCCCCCCGATCGCGCCGGCACGAGACAGCCCCTGTGTCCCGTCCGCCCGTGGTTGCGCATTCCAACGTAAGTTCGGCGCTCGGCGGCGAACAATAGTCACAACGGACCATGAACCCCGGTCTCGGAGACGGCCGCAGGCTCGTACATTTTGGGGACAGGGCGGCTCAGCCGGGCAGCGCCCCCTCGGCCACCAGGCGCCGGCCGGTGGTCAGCCCGGCCTCGTACATCGCGTCGAACTGGTGGAACTCCAGGAGCCCCACGCCCAGCGTCGGCGGCGTCACCACGACGAGCCCGGCGGCCCGGGCGCCGGCCGCGGCCCCGGCGCTCCCGATCAGCATCGTCCGCAGCAGCGTCTCCCCGAGCAGCGGGATCCGCAGGGGTCGGGCCGGGTCACGGCTCGCGTCGGAGGGCGTGCCGCCCATCCCGACGTTGACCGCGACGACCGGGCCCTCGTCGCGCTCGAGGAGGGCGTCGGTGGGGAGGTTGGCCAGGACGCCGCCGTCGACCAGCAGGCGCCCGTCGAGACGGACCGGCGGGAACAGGCCCGGCAGGGCCGTGGTCGCCCGCAGCGCGTCGACCATGGTGCCGCGCCGGTGCACCACCACGGTCCGCGACAGCAGGTCGGTGCTGACGCAGCGGAACTGCCGCGGCAGGCCCTCGATGTGGCGGCCGGCGAACGAGCGCTCGAGGGCCGCGTGCACGCGCTGCCCCTTGGCGAGCGCGGCCCGCGGCACCGTGTAGTCGGAGAACGGCCGGCGCCGCACGAACTCGGCGTACAGGCGGTCCTTGAGCTCCTCGGTGGTCATCCCCGTGGCATGCAGGGCCGCGACGATGGCACCGATGCTGCACCCGGCGATCCGGTCCACCGCGATCCCGGCCTCCTCGAGTGCGGCCAGCACCCCGACATGGGTCAGCGCGCGGGCGCCGCCCCCGGCCAGCACCAGGCCCAGTGAGCGGCCGGCCAGGCGGTCGGCGAGCGGGCGGACCGAAGCCGGAGTCACCTCGTCGCAGCGAGGTGAGCTGCCACGCGTCGACGGCCGCGGCCCAGGCCGCCTTGGCCCCCTCGTCGAGCAGGGGACCGACAACGACGAGGTCGCAACCCGGCGGGACCGCCGGCCGGGCGCGGGTCGGCTCGAGACCGCTGGCGACGACCGCGACGACGAGGTCGGCCTGGCGCACGGCGCGCGCCCACCAGGCGGGGTCGCCCGTCCTGCGTCCACGTCGGCGACCAGGACGACGACGTCGTGGTCGCGCTCGGCCCGCTCGAGCCCGTCGCCGTCGACCGGGCCGGGGCTGCCGACGGAGCCGTGCCGCGACAGCGACGTCTCCAGCGCGCGGGCCACCTCCCGCGCCGGCGCGCCGGCGTGCAGCCCGACGACGGCGACGGTGCGCGAGGTGTCGGTACGCCGTGCGGTGGGCGCGGGGTGCGCCAGCTGGCCGGCCAGCACGCGCGCGACGGCGCCACCCGCGCCGGGGTGCTTCTCCATCACGTCGAGCAGTGCGTCCGGCCGCAGCCGCAGCAGCTCGGAGTCGCGGCGGGCGCGGACGGTCGCGCTGCGGGTGCCGGACGTGAGCAGGGCGAGCTCGCCGATCACGGCTCCCGGGCCGAGCAGCCGGACGGCGGCCCCGTCGAGGTACACCTCGAGGCGGCCGCTGACCAGGGAGTACGCCGCGTCCGCGTCGTCCCCGGCCTCGAACAGGGTGGCCCCGGCGGCGAGGTGCACCCGCTCCGCGGAGTCCTCGAGCTCGGCCCGGGCGGCAGGGGAGAGCTGGGCCATCAGCGGGGCACCGGCGAGCGCGGAGCCGGTGGCCCGGTCCGCGGGCGGCTCCGGGACGCTGATCAGCCCGGTCGCCTCCGCGGAGTCCGGCCGGGGCGCCGACCGTCTCGCCCTGCGGCTGCTGACGGCCGAGCGCGAGGGCGATGACCGCGGTCACGACGAAGCAGCCGGCCGCGAACACCCAGCCGTTCCGGAAGGCCTGCTCGGCCTCGGCGGGGGACGGCGTACCGATGATGACCACCAGCAGGGCGATGCCGAGCACGCCGCCGAGCTGCCGCACGCTGGCGTTGACCGCCGACGCGGTGGCGTAGCCGCCGCCGGGCACCGACGCCATCGACGCGCTGCCCAGGATCGGCAGGGTGGCGCCGACCCCGATCCCGCTCAGCACCTGGCCCGGCAGCCACTCGGTGAGGAAGGCCGGCTGGAGCCCGACCTCCTGGACGTACCAGAGGTACGCCGCCGCCCACACCAGTGCGCCGGGCACGACGACCAGCCGGAAGCCCCGCCGCTGCGCGAACGGTCCGAGCAACGCGGCGACCACCGCAGCCACCACGGCGGCGGGCACCAGGGCCAGGCCGGAGGTGATGACGTCGTAGCCCCAGATGTACTGCAGCCAGAGCACGTTGGTGAGCAGGTAGGCGTAGAAGCCCATGCCGGCCACCGTCGAGGCGACGTTGGCCACCACGAAACCGCGCACCCGCAACAGCTGCGGGTCCACCAGCGGCGAGGGATGGACCCGCGAGGAGAGCACGAAGCCGGCGGCGGCAAGCGCCGAGCCGGCGAAGCACAGCAGCACCCGCGGGCTGGTCCAGCCCCAGTCGTCGCCGGTGGTGATGGCCGTGGTGAGCAGGGCCAGCGCCACGGCGAGGGCCACCGCGCCGCGCAGGTCCGGCATCCGGCGGCGCCCGGGGCTGCGGCTCTCCACCAGCGAGCGACGGGCCAGGACGATCGCGACGAGCCCCACCGGGACGTTGACCAGGAACGCCCAGCGCCAGCTGCCCCACTCGACCAGGGCCCCGCCGATCGGCGGCCCGAGCCCCGCGGCGACGGCGGCGCTGGCGCCCCACAGCCCGACGGCGTGGGCCCGGCGCGAGGCGGGGAAGGCGTCGATCACCAGGGCCAGGGAGGCCGGGATCAGCATGGCGGC
Source organism: uncultured Actinomycetota bacterium (assembly GCA_963721775.1). Classification (GTDB taxonomy): domain Bacteria; phylum Actinomycetota; class Actinomycetes; order Propionibacteriales; family Nocardioidaceae; genus Nocardioides. The sequence goes on from CAVRMH010000037.1 coordinate 172,395, forward strand.
ACCGAGGGCCTGCACCACCCGGGCCAGCACGAGGAACGGCACCGACCCGGCGGCCGCGCACAGCAGGGAGGCAGCCACGAAGAGGCCGAGCCCGGTCGTGTACAGCCGTCGTCGTCCGATGAGGTCGGCCAGGCGCCCGCAGGCGACCATCGCCGCGGCCAGCACGATGTTGTAGGCGTTCAGCACCCACGACAGGTCGCTGATCGAGGTGCCCGGGAACGACTCCCGGATGCTCGGGAAGGCGACGTTGACGATGGTCACGTCGAGGAAGGCGAGGAACGCGCCCAGGCGCGGCGACCAGCAGCACCCGGGAGGACGCGAGCCGGCTCGAGCCCGTGCGCGGCGGTGCCGCCTCCGTCTGCACCGCCACCGGTCGACCTCCTCGTCCTCTCGCAGGCTAGACAGGTCGCCGGGCGGGGTGACCCGGCATCGGTGCTAGGACATCGGTCGGAGGGAGCGGGGTGAGGCCGGGGCTACGTCATTCTCGGCATGTGCGCACCGCCGCGGCACCGGACGATGAGGGGACCCACCGCCCGCGCGACCGACGAGGACCGCACCCATGTCACGTGACCGCTCCCGGCCCGTTCCCCTTCTGCTCTCGGTCCTGAGCGCGGTGGTGCTGGCCCTCGCGTCCCTGGCCGTGCTCTCCCCGGGGCCAGCCTCCGGTGGCGCCGTGAAGGGCTCGCTGGTGGTGATCTCGGTCAACGACGCCGCCACCGGGCTGGCCGGCGCGGTGCAGGGCCGGCCGTTCTCCGTGGTCGTCGAGGCCCGGGACGAGGCGAACCTCCCGCTCCTGGTCACCAAGGACACGCCCGTGGCGCTCAGCGAGGTGTCCGGCCCGGGCACGTTGTCGGGGGTCGTGACCGGCGTGATCAAGAGGAACACCGCGCGGGCCACGATCTCGGGTGCGCTCTACTCGACCTTCGCCAACGGGGTCGCCCTCGAGGTGCGCACGACCGGCGGTGTCTCGCTCAGCCCCGGGCAGGCCACCGCGAACGTCGCCCGTACGGCGGTCCGGGCCTCGGCGTCCCCGGGCTCGGCCCTGGACGTCACCGACCCGACCTGCGTCGCGCCGTCGACGTCGGTGCCGGTGTGCGGCTACCTGAAGCTCCCCAACGGTGCCAACGGGCAGATCCTGCTGTCGGTGGGCTCCTGCGCGGGAATCCTCTCCTGCTTCACCGGTGCCGGTGCCCCGCCCGGCCTGGTCACCGCCTCGGTCTCGCTCAAGGACGGGGCGGGCAACCCGCTCTACACGCCGGCGGCTCCGGCGACCTTCGTCGTCGCGTGTGACAAGACCCTGTGCTCGAACGGCGGCGTCCCGAAGTTCGACGTACTCATCGACGTGACGGACACCGGTGCCTTCGCGGTGGCACCGCCGTGCCCGTCCAAGGGCGTGCTGGGCACCGACCAGACCTTCTGCCTCGACACGGTGCAGAGCAAGCGGGACGGTGCCGGCGACCTCTACAGCGTGGTGCTGTTCGACTACGACATCCGCGGCAGCTACCCGTGATCGGCGTCGGTCGCCGCGCCCGGCTCCACCAGCCAGGGCAGCGGCGCCCGGACCACGCCCAGTGAGGTCAGCGCCTCCCGCGCCTCCGACCGCAGGTCGTCACCGTCGGGGGAGGGGGTGCCGGGGCCGGCCCGCAGCTCGGCCAGCCGGGCCGCGACCACGAGCAGGAAGCCGCGCTCGTGGGCCAGGTCCGGCGACGAGCCGAGCCGCAGCCCCTCCGAGAGCGCCTGCTCCGCCTCAGCGAGGTCGGCCAGCTCCATCAGGGCGGCCGCGCTGACCCGGTACGCCGAGGGCAGCAGCGTGGCCGCGCCGATGGTGCCGGCCACCTCCACCGCCTCCGTCACCGCCGACAGGGCCTCGGCGGGACGCCCCGCCATCAGGTGCGCCTCCGCGATCGCGATGTCGGTGTCGGTGACCTCGTGCGGCTCGCCGAGGTCGGCGAACACGGCAGCGGGCCGACTCCAGCAGGGCCAGCCCCTCCGGCCGGCCGTCCCGGCTCAGCGCCCGTCCCTGCTCCCGCAGCACCAGGCCCACCAGCTCCTCGTCGCCGACCGCGCGGGCCACGTGCAGCACCCGCTCCAGCCGGGCGGCGGCCTCGGCGTACCGCCCCTGCCGGTTGAGCAGGTCTGCCTGGTTGTAGGACGCGTTGGCCTCGTTGGCCGCGTCACCGACCCGCTGGAACATGTCCGCGGCCCGCGCGAACATCTCCCCGGACTCGGTCCACTGGCCCTGGAGCAGCCGCCGCATCGCGAGGTTGTTCAGGGCGTGCGCCTGACCGCTCAGGTCGCCCAGCTCCTCGAAGAGGCGGAGCGCCGTCTCGCCGTGGCGCTCGAGGTCGGGGGTGCCGGAGAAGACGTGGACGCCGTGCAGCACCAGGTGCGCCTGGGCCAGGGCGTCGGCCTCGCCGGCGCGGGTGGCCGCGTCGATCGCCTCGGTGGCCGCCCGCTGGGCGATGTCGTACCGGCCCTGGCTCATCAGGACGACCGCACGCCGGGCCAGCAGCCGGGCCCGCGGGCCCATCGACGCGGGGTCGTCGCGCGAGCCGAGCTCGCGCAGCCCGAGGGAGAGCCGCCGCAGGGCCAGGCGGTACCGGCCCTGGCGCTGGGCCACCTTGGCCAGCTTGAGCATCAGGCCGGGCGTGGCCGGGGCGTGGACGCCGAGCGCCCGCCCCGCGTGGTGGTAGGCGAGGTCGGCGGCCTCCGAGCGGCCGCAGAGGAACTGCGCGTCGCCCAGGGCCTCGAGGTCGCGCGCCCGCTCCTCCACCGGTACGTCGGGCGAGCGCCGGGCGGCCTCCGCGGCCCGCGCGAACGCCTCGGCCGCGGCGGCGGGGGAGAAGCGCTCGTTGGCCCGCTCGCCGGCCCGCCGGGCGTGGCGCCAGGCCCGCTCGAACCGGCCACCGGCGAACCAGTGCAGGGCGAGCAGCTCCGGGCGGCTGGTGACCGTGTCCGGGTTCTCCTCGAGGATCTCCGCGGCCCGCACGTGCAGCGCCCTGCGGGTGCGGAAGGGAAGCCCCGCGTAGGCCACCTCGCGGTGCACGGTGTGCCGGAAGGCGAGCTGACCGGCGCCCTCGGTGACCACGAACCCGCCCAGCCGCCCCAGTGCCTGCTGCAGCCCGTCGGCCGTGCGGGAGCCCGACGTACCCAGCATCCGGGTGAGCAGCCGCAGCGAGAACGTGTTGCCGAGCACCGCGGCCCGGCGCAGCAGGGCCCGGTCGTCGGCCGGCAGCGCGTCGAGCTGGACGGCGACCAGCTGCTCCACGGACTCCGGTGGCTCCTCGAGGTTCTCCCCGCGACTGGCGGCGAGGATGAGCTCGCGCAGGAACAGTGGATGACCGCCCGCCCGCTCGGTGAGGGCCTCGACGGTCGCCGGCGGCAGCGGGTGGTCGGGCGAGGCGACGTCGGCCAGCAGCCGGGACGAGGCCGCGGCCAGCGGGCCGAGCGGGATGCTCAGCGTCGTCGACGCCTCGTCCGGCCGCCAGCCGCCGATGTCCTCGCGACGCGTCGTCAGGAGCAGCCAGGGCCGGTGCCGCGCCGCGGTCGCGACCCGGCTGAGGATGCCCGAGCTGGCCGGGTCCAGCAGGTGGGTGTCCTCGACGACGATGAGGGCGGGGCCGGACAGGCTCGCCGCCAGCAGGTCGACGACCAGCTCCTGCAGTGCCTCGGTGCGGAACCGCTCGTCGAGGGCGCCGACCGTGCCGGACTCGTCCAGCGAGGTCGATGTCGAGGACGGCACCGAGCAGGGGGAGGCGCTCGACCAGGTCCGGGGCGACCCGCACCACGTGCTCGCGGACCCGGGCCGCGGCCACCGCGCGGTCCCGCACCCCCACGATGCCCACCGCCCGGGAGAGCAGCTGCCGCGCGGCGCCGTACGGCACGAAGACCCCGCTGCGGTCCGCGGCGGCGGTGAGGACCTCGACGTCCTCGGCGCGGGAGACGACCTCGCCCACCAGCCGGGACTTGCCGATGCCCGGCTCGCCGACGACCTCGGCCACCCCGCCGAGCTGGTGCAGGGCGGCGGTGAGCAGGGCGAGCTCCTCCTCCCGGCCGACCAGGACGGTCGCCGAGGGCGCGGTCTCCCCGTCGCGTGGGTGCGCCCACCACGACCGTGTCCACCGGCCGGGCCACCCCCTTGAGCGCCAGCGGCGGGCGCGGCGTCAGGTCGAAGCTGCGGTGGGCGTGCTCGAAGAGCGCGGTGGGCGCCAGCACCTCGCCGGGGCCGGCCCGGGCCGCGAGCCGGGCGGCGAGGTTCACCGCGTTGCCCTTGACCGAGTACGTCCGCCGGGCCGGCGGCCCGAGGTCACCGGTGAACACGCGGCCGTGGGCGATCCCGGCCCGGAGCGGGATCTCGCCGGCCCGCCCGACGACGAGCCGCACGGCCGAGACCAGGTGGTCCACGTCGTCGCCGGTGCTGAGCGGGGCACCGGCCAGCAGCATCAGCTTGCCGCCGTCGACGTCGACGTCGGACTCGTGGAAGGCGACCCCGTGCCGGGTGACCGAGTCCTGCACGTTGCGCACCAGCTCGTCCACGGCGTCGGCCAGCGCGGCCGGACCCCGCTCCTCGAGCAGCCGGTCGGTGCCGTCGAAGCGGAGGAACGCCGCGGCGACCATCCGGTGCTCGGGCTCGCTCTCGTGCTGGGTGAGGTGGGTACGCAGCTGCGGCGGCAGCAGGGTGGCCAGCAGGTCCGGCGCCGCCGGCCGGGCCGGGGACGCCCCGAGGGGTACGCCGGGGAACGAGGCCGCGCTGCCGGCCAGGAAGCGACCGCCGGGTGCCGGCGTACCCACCACGCTGCGGCGGGAGCAGCGCCGCGGTGGCGTCGGTGACCACGATCTCGCCGGCACCGGCAGCGCTGTCGGCACGGCAGACCGCACTGGCCGCGGGCCCCACCACGATCAGCTCGCGGTGCACGGCCGGGTCGCCGGCCAGCACGAGGTGGACCGGACCCGAGTGCACGCCGCTGGAGGCCCGCAGCACCACCCGTCCGACGGAGGTGCGCAGGTGCCCCACCCGCCCCAGCACCCGGTGCATCGCGCGGGCCGCCCGGGCCGCCCGGAGCGGGTGGTCGCGCCCCTCGAGGAGGAGCAGCACCGCGTCCCCGCCCCACTTGAGCAGGTCGGCACCCTCGTCCGCGGCGGCCGCGACCAGCGGGCTGAAGACGGCGTGCAGCACCTCGCTCAGCTCCTCGGCCCCGGCCCGGCCCTGCTGGGAGAGCCGCTCGGTGAGCCGGGTGAAGCCGGAGATGTCGAACATGACCAGGGACGCGTCCAGCTCGCGGTGCGCCAGGCCCTCGGCGGTCTCCGCCCAGGCGGGCAGCAGCCGGGGCAGGTACGCCGCGTGCTCCGGCCCGATCGCGGGGTCCGCCGTCGTCGTCATCGCACTAGCCCGTCAGCAGCCGCCTCGAGACGACCGACTCCGCGGCGTTCACCGCGTCGTTGTCGCCGGTGATGGCCTCCAGGAAGGCGGTGCGGTCCAGCTTCTGCAGCACGGTGTCCACGACCGCGATCGCGTCCGCGGTCCGGCGTACGCCGCGCAGCAGGGCGATCTCCCCGAAGTAGTCGCCGGCGACCTCGGTGCGCAGGGTGGCCGGTCCGTGCCCGATGCGGACCTCGCCGGACTCGATGACGTAGAACGCGTCGCCGATGTCCCCCTCGAGGAACACCGGCGAGCCCGCGGCGACCCGGATCTGGGTGAGCTGGCGGGCCAGGCCCTCGAGCGTGGTGGACGCCAGCGGCGCGAACATCGGGATCGCCTGCAGCAGCGGCAGTGCGGCGGGCGCGCGCAGGGTCTCGTCCAGCCGCAGGAGCCGGGGGAGGGCGGGCACCACGGACAGCGCGACGCCGACCCCGATGATGGCCAGCGCCCAGCGGAGCCCGACCAGCTTCAGCAGGAGCGGCATCAGTGCGGCGCCCAACGCCATCGACCCGATGTACGCCGACTCCAGCGTGCCGAACACTCGGCCCAGGAGCCGGTCGGGGGTGAGCCGCTGCAGCATCGTGTCCAGGTTGACGTCGACCAGGGGGTTGGCCACCCCGAGGATCGCCATCACCAGCAGCGCGACCCCCACCGACGGCCAGATCGCGACGAGGACCAGCGGCGCCGACCAGAGCACCACGCCCGTCGCGAAGTCCCCGCCGAGCCGGTTGCGGGAGGCCCGCGACAGTGCGATGAAGCCGCCCAGCAAGCGCGCCCAGGCCGAGCGCGGATTGGAGGTAGCCGACGCCCTGGGCGCCGAGGTCGACGAGGTCGAAGGCGATCGAGACCACGAAGACGGCGGAGGCCCCCGCAACGATGGTCTGCGTGCAGCACAGCACGAGCAGCACGCGGAGGTCGGCGTGCCGGGCCATGTAGGTGAAGCCCTCGAGCGTGTCGCGGAGGAACCCGGCGTCGGCCGGATCGTCCGCGTCGTCGCCCTCGGTGCCCGAGGTCGCGTCCGCGGGGAACGGGGGCCGGATCCTCGAGATCAGCAGGGCGGACCAGGCAAACGTCGCGGCGTTGAAGAGGAGCACGACGGGCGCGCTGGTGGTCGCGAGCAGCAGGCCGGCGAGCGCGGGACCGGCGAAGAAGGACAGGCTCTCGAGCGCGCTGCTGGTCCCGTTGGCGGCGGTGAGCTCCTCGGGGCGGCTCACCAGGGAGGGCAGCAGTGCGCGCATGGCCGGGAGGAACGGCGTACCGACGACCGAGGCCGTCCCCGCCAGGACGAAGACCAGCACCGGCAGGTCCGCCCAGATGAGCAGGGCGGCACCGGTGATGAGGACCATCCGGAGGAGGTCCGAGGTCACCATCAGAAGTTTGCGGTCGTGCCGGTCGGCCAGGGTGGCCGTGAACGGCGTGACCACGGCCCTCAGCAGCATCCGGATGACCGCCCAGAGGGCGACCAGCTCGGCGCCCCCGATGCCGTAGGCCCACACCGCGATCGCGGTCGCGTAGGCCCAGTCGCCGATCAGCGAGCCACCGAAGGCGAGGTTCAGCCGGCGTAGCCCGGGGTTGGCGAAGACGGTCCGCAGGGCGCCACCGGTGTCGTTGAGCGCGACCGCGACGACTCCCATCGACCCAGCGTCGCAGAGCCATCGGGGCCGGAGGTCCCCCAGATGTCGGAGGGTGGACTAGGACAGACGGCCCAGCGGGGTGGACGGCTCAGGGACGGATCGACAGGAACACGAACGCCGCCAGCAGCACCAGGTGTACGCCGCCCTGGAGCGGCTTGGCGCGTCCGGGGACGACGGTGAGGATGCCGACGATCACCGAGATGAACAGCAGCGCGATCTGCAGCGGCTCGAGGCCGAGCCGGAGCGGTCCGTCGATCCAGATCGAGGCCACCGCGATGGTCGGGATGGTCAGCCCGATGCTCGCCATCGCCGAGCCGTAGGCGAGGTTCATGCCGATCTGCACGCGCGCGTTGGCGGCGGCACGGGTGGCCGCGATCGACTCCGGCAGCAGCACCAGCAGGGCGATGACGACGCCGACGAAGGCGTGCGGGAAGCCGACCGCGGCGACGCCCTTCTCGATCGCGGGCGACTCCACCTTGGCCAGGCCGACGACGCTGACCAGCGCCAGCAGCAGCAGGCCGAGGCTGATCAGGGCGGCCCGGGTCGTGGGCGGGTCGGCGTGCCCGTCACCGTCCTCGTCGCACCTGGCCCTTCTCGACCGGCAGGAAGAAGTCACGGTGGCGGACGGTCTGGGTGAACACGAACATCGCGTAGAGCGAGAGCGAGGCGACCGCCGCGAACGCCAGCTGCCCGCCGGAGAACTCCGGGCCCGCCTCGGTCGTGGTGAAGCGCGGAACCACCAGGCACAGGGCGGCCAGGGTGATCACGGTGGAGAGCGCGGCCCCGGTGCCCTCGGGGTTGAACACGGCCAGGTGGTGGCGCAGCGAGCTGACCAGCAGGCACATGCCGACGATGCCGTTGACGCTGATCATCACCGCCGCGAAGACGGTGTCCCGGGCCAGCGTCGAGGTGTCCTTGCCGCCCGAGGCCATCAGGGAGACGATCAGCGCCACCTCGATGACGGTCACCGCCACGGCGAGCAGCAGCGAGCCGAACGGCTCCCCGACGCGGTGCGCGACGACCTCGGCGTGGTGGACCGCGGCGAGCACGGCACCGACGAGGAAGAGGGCGAGCACGGCGAGCACGGCGTCGCCCGGGTGACGGCCCCAGGCCGCGGCCAGCAGCAGGATGCTCGCGACCGGGAGGATCGTCGTCCACGCCTGGAGTGGCCGGCTGCCGGTCGTGGTCATGGGGTCACCCTAGGAGACCCTGCCTAGACCTCGTCGGCGGACCCGGGCGGGCCATGGCGCCCCCGCGCGCACTGGTGGCACCGTGGGGAGCGTGGCGCCGGGGGAGCTCCTCGTCGACGCCGTCGAACGCGTGGCGCTGGCAGGGCACGAGGGAAAGTCCGGGGCCGGACTGGAACGGGTGCGGCTCGCGGACGGTCGCGCCCTCGTGGTCAAGCGGTTCAGCCGGGACACCGACGTCTTCCTCGCCGTGACCGAGGGCGAGGTGGGCTGGGAGTACGCCCTCTGGCGCTCGGGTGCCCTCCACAGGCTGCCGCCGTACGTCGGGCACGCGGTGGTCGACGCCTGGGTCGACGACGGCACGACGGTGGTGGCGATGCGCGACCTCGGCGACCGGGTGCTGACCTGGGACGACCGCCTCGACGCGGACCGGTGCCGGTGGGTGCTGCAGCGGGTCGCGGCACTGCACACGGCCTTCCTCGGCGACGCGCCCGCCGGGCTGGTCCCGCTGGACCGGTTTCTCGAGCTCTTCTCGCCACGCCGGATGACGGCGCCGGGTGTCCCCGACAACGACCTCTCCGGGTTCTCCCTCCGCGGCTGGGAGATGTTCGAGGCCCGAGTGCCTGCGGACGTGGCGACGCCCGTGCTCGCGCTGCTCGCGGACAGCGCGCCGCTGGTCGCCGCGCTGACCTCCCGCCCCTGCACCCTGGTGCACGGGGACCTGGCCACGGTGAACATGGCCTTCGAGGGGGACGACCTCGTGCTCCTCGACTGGGCGATGCCGACGGTCGGGCCCGGGGCGCTCGACGTAGCCCGCTTCGTCGCCGGGTGCACCTCGGTCGTCGCGCTCGGCCGCGAGGAGCTGATCGCGACGTACCGGCAGGCGGCCGGCCCGGCGTACGACGACGTCGCGATGCGCCTCGCCCTGCTCGCCTCCCTGGTGTGGCTGGGCTGGAACAAGGCGCTCGACGCCACGGAGAACCCCGACCCGGCCATCCGGGAACGGGAGCGGGCCGACCTCGCCTGGTGGGTCCGTGAAGCACGAGTCACGTTGGAGAGCGGAGCACTGCCATGGACCTGAACACGCTGTACCACCGCACGGTCGAGAGCTGGGCCGACCGGGTCAACGCCGTCGCCGCAGACCAGTGGAACGACCCCACCCCCTGCGCGGCGTGGACGGTGCGCGACCTCGCCAACCACGTCGCGGGCGAGGACCTCTGGACGGCTCCGCTGATGGAGGGGAGCACGATCGCCGACGTGGGCGACCGTCTCGACGGCGACCTGCTCGGCGACGACCCGATCAAGAGCGCGCTGGCCGCGGCCTGGGAGGCGAAGGAGGCCGTCGCCCGGCTGCTCCCGGCAGCACCCGACCGTGCACCTGTCCTACGGCGACGAGAGCGCCGACGAGTACGTCCGCCAGCTGGCCGCCGACCACCTCGTCCACGGCTGGGACATCGCGGTCGCCACCGGCGGGGACACCCGGCTCGAGCCGCACCTGGTGGCCGAGGTGGCGGCCTGGTTCGCCGAGCGTGAGGAGCTCTACCGCGCGGCCGGCGCGGTCGGAGCCCGGGCCTCCTCGGACGGCGACCCCCAGGCCGAGCTGCTCGCGGCCTTCGGTCGGGACGCGCACTGGGGACGCAACCACGCCTGCCTGGTCCGGTTCGGCGCCGCGACCGCGCGCCACGACGTCGACGCGATGATGGCCGAGATGACCGAGGACTGCGTCTTCGAGTCCACCGGCCCCGCCCCGGACGGCGTACGCCACGAGGGGGCGGCGGCGGTCCGCGAGCAGTGGGTCCAGCTGTTCGCCGCGGGGACCGAGGCCAGCTTCACCGAGGAGGAGGCGTTCCACGGCACCGACCGGGCGCTGGTGCGCTGGCGTTACGACTGGGTCGACGCCTCGGGGACGCCCGGGCACGTGCGCGGGGTGGACGTGCTGCGCTTCCGCGACGGGCGGATCAGTGAGAAGTTCTCGTATGTGAAGGGCTGAGCGTAACCTTGAGGGTCGCCCCGTCCCCCAACTTCCCTCGAGGTGCTGCCGTGACCGTCGGTCTCGACCAACGGAACGCCCCGGAGTCCGTCTTCGCCCGTCTGGAGCCGCGCCTGCCCGGCGTCTCCAAGCCGATCCAGTACGTCGGCGGCGAGCTCAACTCCACCGTCAAGGACTGGGACTGCGCGCCCGAGGGGCCGACGGTCCGCTGGGCCCTGATGTACCCCGATGCCTACGAGGTCGGGCTGCCCAACCAGGGCGTCGCGATCCTCTACGAGGTGCTCAACGAGCGCGACTGGATCGTCGCCGAGCGCACCTACTCCGTCTGGCCCGACATGGAGAAGGTCATGCGGGAGGGAGACGAGCACGGCCCGATCCCGCAGTTCACCGTCGACGGCCACCGTCCGGTGCGCGCGTTCGACGTGTTCGGCCTGAGCTTCTCCACCGAGCTCGGCTACACCAACATGCTCAACGCGCTGAGCCTGGCCGGCATCCCGCTGCACGCGGTCGACCGCACCGACGAGGACCCGATCGTGCTGGCCGGCGGCCACGCGGCGTTCAACCCCGAGCCGATCGCCGACTTCCTCGACGCCGCCGTGCTCGGTGACGGCGAGGAGATCGTGCTCGCCATCTCCGAGGTCATCCGCGAGTGGCGTGCCGAGGGCGAGCCCGGCGGCCGCGACGAGGTGCTGCGCCGGCTCGCGGCCAGCGGCGGGGTGTACGTCCCCAAGTTCTACGACGTGGCCTACGGCGACGACGGCGCGATCGAGGGCGTCGTACCCAACCGGCCCGGCGTCCCGGCCCGCGTCACCAAGCACACCCTGATGGACCTCGACGCCTGGCCCTACCCGGCCAAGCCGCTGGTGCCGCTGGCCGAGACGGTGCACGAGCGCTTCTCCGTCGAGATCTTCCGCGGCTGCACCCGCGGCTGCCGCTTCTGCCAGGCCGGGATGATCACCCGCCCGGTCCGCGAGCGGTCGATCGAGACGATCGGCGCGATGGTCGAGAACGGCATCCGCAAGTCCGGCTTCGAGGAGGTCGGCCTGCTGTCGCTCTCCAGCGCCGACCACACCGAGATCGGCGAGGTCGCCAAGGACCTCGCCGACCGCTACGAGGGCTCCAACGTCTCGCTGTCGCTGCCCTCGACCCGGGTCGACGCGTTCAACATCAGCCTGGCCAACGAGTTCTCCCGCAACGGCCGGCGCTCGGGGCTCACCTTCGCCCCCGAGGGCGGCTCGGAGCGGATGCGCAAGGTGATCAACAAGATGGTCACCGAGGAGGACCTCATCCGCACCGTCGCGGCGGCGTACTCCCACGGCTGGCGGCAGGTGAAGCTCTACTTCATGTGCGGCCTGCCCACCGAGACCGACGAGGACGTGCTCGAGATCGCCGAGCTCGCCAAGAAGGTGATCGCCAAGGGCCGTGAGGTCTCCGGACGCAACGACATCCGCTGCACCGTCTCGATCGGCGGCTTCGTGCCCAAGCCGCACACGCCGTTCCAGTGGGCCTCGCAGCTCGACGTCGAGACCACCGACGAGCGGCTGCGCAAGCTCCGCGAGGAGGTCCGTGCGGACAAGAAGTACGGCCGCGCCATCGGCTTCCGCTACCACGACGGCAAGCCCGGCATCATCGAGGGACTGCTCTCCCGCGGCGACCGCCGCGTCGGCGCGGTCATCGAGCAGGTGTGGCGCGACGGCGGCCGGTTCGACGGCTGGAGCGAGCACTTCTCCTACGAGCGCTGGATCGAGGCCGCCGAGGACGGCCCTGGCCGGCACCGGCGTCGACCTCGACTGGTTCACCACCCGCGAGCGGGAGTACGACGAGGTCCTGCCCTGGGACCACCTCGACTCCGGCCTCGACAAGGACTGGCTGTGGGCCGACTGGGAGGACGCGATCGACCCGTCCTCCGACGTCGAGGTCGAGGACTGCCGCTGGACGCCCTGCTACGACTGCGGCGTCTGCCCGGAGATGAACACCGAGATCCAGATCGGCCCCACCGGCAAGCGCCTGCTGCCGCTCAGCGTGGTCTGACCGTAAGCTCCGCAATTGCGGCCGTGTGACATGAATCCGCGCCGGAAACATGTCATACGGCCGCAATTGCGGAGTTGTGACACTCAGCCGATCTTGCTGGTGAGGTCCGATCCGTCGGTGTTCTCCGCGAGGCAGACGTACTTGTCGCCGTCCTGCGGCGGCACGTCCTCCGCGACCGCCGAGAGCTTGTAGCCGCTCAGGTCGGCGTCGCCGGAGTAGGCGCCCGCGCAGAAGTCCTGCTCGCTGCTGAACCCGTCGATGTCGTCGGAGCTCAGGGTGCCGGTGGCGATGATCTCGGCATCGTGCCCGTCGCCGCAGTCCTTCTTGAGCAGGGAGACCTCGTCGTCGCTGTTGGTGCTCGTGTTCACGCAGGTGCCGACCTCGGCGTTGTCCACGGTCACCACGTTGTCGACGAGGTACTTGATGCCGAAGCCCGCCGCGGCGAAGACCAGCAGCCACACCACGCCGAGGACGAGGGCCGTGATCGCGGCCCAGCGGCCCTTGGTGCCGTCCCGCTTGATCTGGCGCAGGCCGATGACCGCGCAGATCCAGCCGGGGATGACGAGGCCGCACGGCGTCAGGTTGAGGATGAACGCCGCGATCGAGGTGCCGTTGGTGCCCCGCTTGGCGTCGTTCGGTCCCTGCCAGGCGCCGTACGGCTGCTGGCCGTACTGCTGGCCGTATGCCGGCTGCTGGCCGTAGGGCTGCTGCCCGTACTGCTGTTGGCCGTACTGCTGCTGGCCGTAGGCTGCTGCTGCTCGCCGTAGGGCGGCTGTTGCTCGCCGTACGCCGGCTGCTGGGGCTCGTCCGGCTCGCCGTACGCCGGCTGCTGGGGCTCCTCCGGCTCACCGTAGGGCCGGTGGGTCGGCGGCAGGTTCTCCCCGTCGTCGGAGGATCCGGGGTAGCTGGGCGGCTGCGTCACGTGGCTGCTTCCTTCAGTTCTCGAGGACCGAGTCGGTCAGCTGGTCGCCGTCGCTGTTGCGGACGAAGCAGACCACCTGGTCGCCCTCGGACGGGCTGTCGGAGGCGACCAGCGGGCGCACCTCGTTGCCGTCGGCCTCGAGGTCCTCGAGCGAGGTGCCGGCACCGGAGAGCTCGTCGACGCACTTGGAGCCGGCGGCGTCCATGTCGAAGTCGTCGGCCTCGTCGCTGCTGACGTCGTACGTCGCGAACACCTCGGCGTCGTGCTTGTCGCCGCAGTCGACGGTCTCGATGTCACCGATGGAGTCGTTGGCGTCGGCGATGTCGGAGCTGGTCAGGCAGTCGCCCTCGCTCAGGTCGTCGACCGCGGTGCCGCTCGAGGAGTTGCCGGTCAGGGCCAGCACGCCGAACACGCCGCCGACGATGACCAGGATCGCCACGACGGCGATCACCGGGATCAGCCACTTCTTCTTCGGCTTCTGCTGCGGCGGGGCGCCGTACTGCGACTGCTGCCACTGCTGGCCGGTCTGGCCGTACTGCTGCTGCGGCGCCTGGTGGCCCTGCCACACCGGCTGCTGCTGACCCGGCTGGCCCTGCTGCGGGGGAGGCGCCGTAGGGGTACTGCTGCTGGGGCTGGCCGTAGGGGTTCTGCTGCTGCGGGCGGGGCGCCGTAGGGGTTCTGCTGCTGCGGGCGGAGCGCCGTAGGGGTTCTGCTGCTGCGGGGGCCGCCGTAGGGGTTCTGCTGCTGCGGGGGAGCGCCGTAGGGGTTCTGCTGCTGCGGCGGTGCGCCGTACGGGTTCTGCTGGGGCGGCTCGCCACCCTTGTGTCGGGTCGGTGGCTCTTCCGGCCCCTGGTCGTTCGATCCGGGGTACGGCGGCTGGTTGGACATGTGGCTGACCTTCCGAGGTGGCTCTGGGCACCCGCATACGCGGCGGCTGCGGTCGCAGACTATCCGAACCCTGCCCCGCTCCGTGGCACAAGAAACACCTGCCCTGGTGCATGCTTTCAGGGTGCGCCACTTCACCGATTCCGAGCGTCGTGACCGCATCGCGCGACGCCATGCGATCGCCCCGGTACACCGCCTCGCCGACCCCGTCGCGGCCACCCGGGCGATGACCGTCCTGCACGCCACGGAGCCACCGACGGTGCACCTGTCCGTCGCCGCGCGCACCGACGGCGTCGGCGTCGAGGACGTCGAGAAGGCGCTGTACGACGACCGCTCGCTGGTGCGGCAGCTGGCGATGCGGCGCACGCTGTTCGTCTTCCCGCGCGACCTCGTCCCGGCGGCCTGGGGCAGCGCGTCGGCCCGCGTCGCGGAGCAGGAGGCGCGCCGGATCGCCGGCGACGCCGCGAAGTCCGGTCTCGCCGGCGACGACGACCCGTCCGGGGAGGCCTGGCTGGCCGCGGCCTGCACGGCGGTGCTGGCGGCGCTCGCCGCCAGCGACGAGGGACTGACCACCGCCGAGATCCGGGCGCAGGTGCCCGAGGTGGCCGGCACCGTGTCGATCTCGCCGGGCAAGAAGTACGGCGGCGACGTCCCGATCGCGCCCCGGGTGATGACCCTGCTCGGTGCCCGCGGCGCGATCAGCCGCGGCCGCAACGCCGGGCACTGGCGCCTCTCCCGGCACGTGTGGACGCCGACCCCGCGCTGGCTGGACCCGGTGCCGGAGCCGCTCACCCAGGAGGAGGGGTACGCCGAGCTGGTGCGCCGCTGGCTGACCACGTTCGGGCCGGGCACGACCAGGGACATGTCCTGGTGGCTCGGGTCGACGGTCACCGCGGTGAAGCGGGCGCTGGCCGACCTGGGCGCCGTCGAGGTCGGCCTGGACGGTGGCGGCACCGGCTGGGTGCTGCCCGACGACCTCGAGCCGGGCGATCCGGTCGCGCCGTGGGCGGCCCTGCTCCCGGTGCTCGACCCGACCACGATGGGGTGGAAGGAGCGCGACTTCTACCTCGAGCCCGCCCACACGCCGTACCTCTTCGACACCAACGGCAACGCCGGGACCACCGCCTGGTGGGAGGGTCGCATCGTCGGCTGCTGGGTGCAGGACCCCGACGGCGTCGTCCAGGTCGTCCCGCGCGAGGACGTCGGCGCCGAGGGGCGGGCCGCCCTCGACGTGGAGGCGGCCCGGCTCACCGACTGGCTGGGCGGCGTCCGGATCTCCAGCGTCTATGCCTCCCGCCAGATGAAATCGGCGCTGCTGCCCTGAGGCGGCTACGGTTCCGGGGTGCGTGAACAGCCCGAACAGCAAGCCCCGCCGGTCCAGCGGCTGCGGATCCGCTACGCCAAGCGTGGCCGCCTCCGCTTCACCAGCCACCGCGACTTCAGCCGCGCCTTCGAGCGGGCGGTGTTCCGGGCCCGGGTGCCGATGGCCTACTCCTCGGGCTTCAACCCGCACCCGCGCATCTCGTACGCCGGCGCGGCGCCGACCGGCTCCGCGAGCGAGGCCGAGTTCCTCGAGATCGCCCTGGCCGAGGTCGTGGACCCGGCCGAGATCCACGCCCAGCTCGCCGAGGCCCTCCCGGACGGCCTCGACGTGATGGAGGTCGTCGTCGCGGAGGGCGGCTCGCTGGCCGACCGGCTCGAGGCCAGCCACTGGCAGATCGACCTCGCCGCGCCGTACGACGAGGTGGCCGCGGCCGTCGAGGCGTTCCTCGCGGCGCCGTCGATCGAGGTCGAGCGGATGACCAAGAAGGGGCTGCGCACCTTCGACTGCCGGGCCGCGGTGGCCTCGATGACCGCCGAGCCGCACGAGCGGGGCGCCCGGATCGACGTCGTCCTGCGTCACGGCGTCCCCAGCGTCCGGCCCGACGACGTCCTCTCCGGCATGGCGACGGTCGCCGACCTCAGCCCCGGCGACGGCGTGCTCCTCACCCGGCTCGCCCAGGGCCCGCTGGCCGCGGACGGCTCCGTGGGGGACCCGCTGGCCTGACCGGGCTGGTGTGCCACGGTTCACGTCATTTCGGGGGCCGTGTGCGATACTCGCCAGCAGGTCACCGTGCTGCGGCTCGTTCGCTCCACACCGACCCGACGACGTTCTCGCCGAGGCCACGACGGTCCGGCACTGTGAGTTCCAGGTCTCCCCAGACCGCGACGCGGCCCGTGTCGGTGACAGCGACACGAACACCAGGGCCCGGCGACCGCGGCAGGTGGAGGAGTGGGGCGCATTGACGCCATGCGGAGGGCTCGTCGCCATACGAAGGCTTAGCGCCGACGTCCGCACCGGGCGTACGGCGTCGGACCAGCGTCGACCCGCCCCGGCGGCGACGCGTAGGAGCGCACCATGCTCGACGACGACAGCACCACCACCCCCGCGCAGGAATCGACGGCCCCGGAGACCAGCTCTCCGGACACGGGCTCTCCGGACCCGGTCACTCCGGACTCTGGCTCTCCTGACTCCGGCTCCCCGGGGGCCGGCGCCGACCCGGACACCGACGCAGCCGCCCCGGTCGCGAAGAAGGCGGCGGCGAAGAAGACCGCGGCCAAGAAGACCGCGGCGAAGAAGACCACCAAGAAGGCGGCGGCCAAGAAGACCGCCGCCCCGGCTGAAGACCGCTCCCGGGGAGGCTCCGGCCGATGCGGCCGCCGGCGGATGCCCGGTTGACGCTCCCGCGGATGCGCAGCCGACGAGGCGCCGGCCCCGGCGAAGAAGGCGGCCGCCAAGCGGACCACCACCCGCAAGACCGCCGCGAAGAAGACCGCACCCGCCGCTCCCGTCGAGGAGCCCGCCGCACCGGCCCCCGGCGAGACCCCGGACGCCGAGCCGGCGACCGCCGCAGCCGTGGACGTCGAGGAGACCGAGGAGGACGCCGCCGCGTCCGCCGCCACCCCCGCCGTACCCCTCCTCTTCAAGGCGCCCGAGGTCACCACCCGCCCGGCCCGGCGCCCGCGCAAGACCGCGGCCGCCCCGGCCGCCGACGACCACCGAGACGACACCGCAGACGAGACCGCCGCCGACGACACGCCGGGCGACGGCGCGCCGACGACGCGGACGCCACCGAGCGCCCCCAGCGCAACCGCAACCGCTCCGGTGGTGGCCGCGGCGGCTCCGCGCGACAAGGCCGACGACGCAGCGCCGCCGACGACAGGGCCGACGGACAGCGGCGACCGCTCCGGCGAGGCCGAGTCCGAGGACACCGACGGTGACGACGGCGAGTCGGGCGGCGCCCGTCGCCGGCGCCGCCGCGGCGGCCGTCGCCGTCGCAAGTCCGGTGACGGCGACAACGGCGTCGGACAACGGCGCCGAGGCCGACTCCGACAGCGAGCGGGCCGACGACAAGGACGAGAAGGACACCGACCGAGGCACCGACGGCTCCGACGACAACGACGAGCAGTCCGGGGAGGGCACCGGCAGCCGCGACGCCGGCGCCGCCGCCGCCGGGCCGGTGACTCCGACGACCAGATCGGGCGACGAGCCGGCCAACACGGTCACCCGGGTCCGCAAGCCCCGCTCGGCCGAGGACGAGATCACCGCGATCTCCGGCTCGACCCGGCTCGAGGCCAAGAAGCAGCGTCGCCGCGACGGGCGCGAGGCCGGCCGCCGCCGCGCCCCGATCGTCAGCGAGGCCGAGTTCCTCGCCCGCCGCGAGGCCGTCGACCGGGTGATGGTGATCCGCCAGCACGAGGACCTCACCCAGATCGCCGTGCTCGAGGACAAGGTGCTCGTCGAGCACTACGTCGCCCGCGAGTCGCAGACCTCCCTCATCGGCAACGTGTACGTCGGCCGCGTCCAGAACGTCCTGCCCTCCATGGAGGCGGCGTTCATCGACATCGGCAAGGGCCGCAACGCCGTGCTGTACGCCGGCGAGGTCAACTGGTCGTCGCTCGGCCACAAGGACGGCCAGCCCCGCAAGATCGAGTCGGTGCTCTCCAGCGGCCAGTCGATCCTGGTGCAGGTCACCAAGGACCCGATCGGCCACAAGGGCGCCCGCCTGACCAGCCAGGTCAGCCTGGCCGGCCGCTTCCTCGTCTACGTGCCCGACGGCACCACCAGCGGCATCTCCCGCAAGCTCCCCGACACCGAGCGCACCCGTCTCAAGACGCTGCTCAAGGAGATCGTCCCCGACACCGCGGGCGTGATCGTGCGCACCGCCGCCGAGGGCGCCTCCGAGGACGAGCTGACCCGCGACGTCGAGCGGCTCAAGGCGCGCTGGGAGGACATCGAGAAGAACGCGAAGTCCGGCAGCGCCCCCAAGCTGCTCTACGGCGAGCCCGACCTGACCCTCAAGGTGGTCCGCGACCTCTTCACCGAGGACTTCAGCAAGATGGTCATCGAGGGCGACGAGGCCTGGGACACCGTCCAGCAGTACGTCGGACACGTCGCCCCCGACCTCCAGGAGCGCGTCGAGCGCTTCGAGCGCGAGGACAGCGGCGACGTGTTCGCGACGTACCGCATCGACGAGCAGATCGCGAAGGGCCTCGACCGCAAGGTCTGGCTGCCCTCCGGCGGCTCGCTGATCATCGACCGCACCGAGGCGATGACCGTCGTCGACGTCAACACCGGCAAGTTCACCGGCTCCGGCGGCAACCTCGAGGAGACGGTCACCAAGAACAACCTGGAGGCCGCCGAGGAGATCGTGCGCCAGCTCCGGCTGCGCGACATCGGCGGCATCATCGTCGTCGACTTCATCGACATGGTCCTGGAGTCCAACCGCGACCTGGTGCTGCGCCGCCTCGTCGAGTGCCTGGGCCGTGACCGCACCCGTCACCAGGTCGCCGAGGTCACCTCGCTCGGCCTGGTGCAGATGACCCGCAAGCGGATCGGTACCGGCCTGCTCGAGGCGTTCAGCGAGAACTGCGACCACTGCCAGGGCCGCGGCCTGATCGTCCACGACATGCCGGTCGAGAACCGTCGCTCCGACGACGGCGACCGCCGTGGCGGCAGTGGCCGGCGCAACCGCGGTCGCGGCCGCGGGGACGGTGACGACGGTGGCGGCAGCAACCGGGGCGGCAACGTGGCAACGGCGGTGGCGGCAAGGCGCCGTCGCCGAAGGACGTCGCCGCGGTCGCCAAGCCGGAGAACGCCGACAAGCGGGCCACCGACGAGGACGTCGAGGACCAGCAGTCCGACGCGGTCACCGAGGTCGTCGAGCCGGTCGCCGCGGAGGCGACCACCGCCGACACGACCGACACCGAGGCCACCGGCGACGGTACGACGGCCCGACGAGCGGCCCGAGCCGGGCACCCGGCCGGTCTCGACGCGCACGCGCAACCGTCGCTCGGGCTCGCGCCGCGGCGGCGCGGCCGCGCCCGCCACCGAGGAGGCGCCCGCCGAGGCGCCTGCTGGCGACGAGAACCCGGCCGAGACTCCCGCTGCGAGGTGCCCGCCGACGAGGCTGCTGCCGAGGCCGCGGCGCCGAGGAGCCCGGCCGCGGCCCCTGCTGACGAGGCGCCGTCGGTCGAGGCCCGGCTGCCGAGGCGCCCGCGCTGTCGAGGCGCCGGTCGCCCCGCCGGCGGAGGCCCCCGCAGCCGACGAGCAGCCGGTCACTCCGGCGCTGGCCCCCGAGGCCGGCACCGAGCCGGCGGCCCCGCCGGCGGCACCTCGCGTGGTCACCCGCACCCGGCGCCGCAGCGCCAGCCGCCCCGCCGGCCCGCCGAGCGGTGCCCCGGCAGGCGAGCAGGCCCACGCCACGGGCGACGTACCCCTGCCGAGCCTGGCGGACGCCGAGCCGCACGCCGGTTCGGGCCAGCCCGCCGCCCACGGCCTGGTGGAGCCCGGCACGGTCGGGCGTCGAGCCCGGCGCCTCCGCCGACGGTGAGCAGCACCCCGAGCTGCACGTCCCGATCAAGAAGAAGGGGTCGCGCAAGCGCTGACCCCGCACGACCGACGATCGGGGAGTCCGTGGCGCACCAGGTGCGCCGCAGGCTCCCCGTTGTCGTACTCCCGTCAGGCCCAGGTCAGTCGACGATGCTGCCGCCGCCACGTCGTGAGGCGCGCCCGCACGTCCGGGGACACCGCGGCGGCGTCCAGCAGGGCGTCGACGTCGAGGCCGGCCAGGGCGTCCCGGAACGCGCCCTCCGTGGAGGTCCCGCGATCGGCGCAGAACTGCTCGATGCCGGGCTCGTCGTCGGGTCGCCCGGCCGCCTCCGCCCGGAGGTCGCCGCGGCGGACCGTCTCCAGGTAGTCGTCGACGATCGCCTCGGGGTCGGTGCCGACCGCGGCCAGCAGCACGGCGGCCACCAGGCCGGTCCGGTCGCGCCCGGCCATGCAGTGGAAGAGCACGCCGCCCTCCGGGGCGTCGGTGAGCGCCGCGAGCACCTCACCGGTGCGCTCGGGCAGCGCCGTGAGGTGCGGGAGGTAGTACAGCGCGGTGCCGACCAGGCCGGTCTCCCAGCAGTCGGCCCGACTGCCATCCGGTGGGGGTGAGCCGGTCGACGTTCTCGGACCGGAAGAACACCCCGGACGGCGTCGTGGAGCCGTCGGCCCGGGGGAGTCCGCCGAGGTCGCGGGCGTTCACGAGGCCGTCGGCGTCCAGGATACGGTCCATGCGGGCGAGGCTAGCGTCGCTCCGTTTTGCGGTGCGGGCGGCTCATCCGTACTATTGACCCTCGGTGTGCATCCGCATGCCCCTCCTGTGTGGCCCTCCACCCGCCGTACGCCGTCATCCGGCGCCGCGAGCGTGCGAGAAGGCCCCAGGGCAACGGCTTGACGCAGAGATTCGACGAAGGAGACCGCGGTGTACGCGATCGTGCGCGCAGGCGCCACCCAGCAGAAGGTTGCCGTGGGCGACGTCATCGAGATCGACAAGGTGGAGACCGGTGTCGGCGAGTCGGTGACCCTCCCGGTGGTCCTCGTCGTCGACGGTGAGAAGGTCACCTCCGACGCCGCCAAGCTCGGCAAGGCGTCGGTGACGGTCGAGGTCCTCGGTGCGACCAAGGGCCCGAAGATCATCATCCAGAAGTACAAGAACAAGACCGGCTACAAGAAGCGCCAGGGTCACCGCCAGAAGTACACCCAGGTCAAGGTCACCGACATCTCCCTCTGAGCGCTGCTCGAGACGTAACGAAGGACTGAACTCATGGCACACAAGAAGGGCGCGGCCTCGACCAAGAACGGTCGGGACTCGAACTCCCAGCGGCTCGGCGTCAAGCGCTTCGGCGGTCAGACCGTCAACGCCGGCGAGATCATCGTCCGCCAGCGCGGCACCCACTTCCACCCGGGCAGCGGCGTCGGCCGCGGCGGCGACGACACGCTGTTCGCGCTGATCGCCGGTGACGTCGAGTTCGGTCGCAAGCGCGGCCGTCGCGTCGTCAACATCGTCCCGGGCGAGTGACCTGACGCTCACCCTGCTCCACCCTCGTCTTCACCGAAGGGCGTCCCTAGGATCGGGACGCCCTTCGGCCTTTCCCCAGGAGTACCCATGGCAGTCCCCACCTTCGTCGACCAGGTCACGCTGCACGTGGCAGCGGGACGGGGCGGCAACGGCGTCGCCTCGGTGCACCGGGAGAAGTTCAAGCCGCTCGGCGGGCCCGACGGCGGCAACGGCGGCCCCGGCGGCTCGGTGATCCTGCGCGTCGACCCCGACGTCACCACGCTCATCGACTACCACCACAGCCCGCACCGCAAGGCCGAGCACGGCGGCCACGGCGCCGGCGGCCACCGCAACGGCTCGCACGGCAGCGACCTGGTCCTGCCGGTCCCGGACGGCACCGTCGTCTCCGACAGCTCCGGCGAGGTGCTCGCGGACCTCGTCGGCGCCGGCACCGAGATGGTCATCGCGAACGGCGGCCGCGGCGGCCTCGGCAACGCGGCGCTGGCCTCGGCCAAGCGCAAGGCCCCGGGCTTCGCCCTGCTCGGCGAGCCCGGCGACGAGCTCGACGTGGTGCTCGAGCTCAAGGTGGTCGCCGACATCGGCCTGGTCGGCTTCCCCAGCGCCGGCAAGTCCTCGCTGATCGCCGCCATCTCGCGGGCCCGTCCCAAGATCGCCGACTACCCGTTCACGACGCTGGTGCCCAACCTGGGCGTCGTACGCGCGGGGGACACGACCTTCACCGTCGCCGACGTACCCGGTCTGATCGAGGGCGCCGCGGAGGGCCGCGGCCTGGGCCACGACTTCCTGCGCCACATCGAGCGGTGCGCCGCCCTGGTGCACGTCATCGACACCGCCAGCATCGAGCCCGGCCGCAACCCGGTCGAGGACCTCGACATCATCGAGGCCGAGCTCAGCCGGTACGGCGGCCTCGAGGACCGACCGCGCCTGGTCGCGCTGAACAAGATCGACGTGCCCGACGGGCGCGACATCTCCTCCTTCGTCATCGACGAGCTCCGTGACCGCGGCCTGCGGGTCTTCGAGGTCTCCGCCGCCTCCGGCGAGGGGCTGCGCGAGCTGACCTTCGCGATGGCGGAGATCGTCGCGGCCGCCCGCGCCGACACGGTCGTCGCCGAGGCCCAGCGGATCGTGATCCGGCCGAAGTCGCTGGTGTCCGGGGCCGACTTCACCGTCACCGAGACCGGCGAGGGCTGGCGGGTGCGCGGCGAGAAGCCCGAGCGCTGGGTGCGCCAGACCGACTTCAGCAACGACGAGGCCGTCGGCTTCCTCGCCGACCGGCTCAACCGGCTCGGGGTCGAGGCGCGGCTCGTGCAGCTCGGCGCCGTCGAGGGCGACACCGTCCTCATCGGCCACCCGGACAACGCGGTCGTCTTCGACTTCAAGCCCGGCTCGACGCCGGCGCCGAGATGCTCGGCCGCCGCGGTGAGGACCAGCGCTTCAACGAGGACCGCCCCGCCGCCCAGCGCCGCCGCGAGATCCAGGAGGCGATGGAGGAGCGGGCCGAGACCGAGACCCGGGCCGACGTCGCCCGCCGCCTCGACAAGCGTGAGGCCAGCGCGAGCCCGCCCGCGGCGGGTCCTCCGGCCCGATGTCCTACGAGATCGGCACCTCCGAGGACCCGGACTGGGTCGCGTCGGACCCGGACGCCGGGACATGACCGCCGACGGGGGAGCGGTGCGCGCCGAGGTCACCGGCGCCCGCCGGATCGTGGTCAAGGTCGGTTCCTCGTCCCTGACCACCGCCGCCGGCGGGATCGACCCGGACCGGGTGCGCCTGCTGGTCGAGGTGCTCGCCGCGGCCCGCGCGCGCGGCGCCGAGGTCGTGCTCGTCTCCTCCGGTGCCATCGCCGCCGGCCTGGCGCCGCTCGGCCTCGCCCGCCGGCCGCGGGGCCTGGCGGCCCAGCAGGCAGCCGCCTCCGTGGGGCAGGGCCTGCTCGTGCACCGCTACACCGAGGAGCTGGCCCGCCACGGCATCACCGCCGGGCAGGTGCTGCTCACCGTCGACGACGTGACCCGCCGCTCGCACTACCGCAACGCCTACCAGACGTTCGCGAAGCTGCTCGAGCTCGGCGTGCTCCCGATCGTCAACGAGAACGACACCGTGGCCACCTCCGAGATCCGCTTCGGCGACAACGACCGGCTGGCCGCCCTGGTCGCCCACCTCGTCCACGCCGACCTGCTGGTGCTGCTCTCCGACGTCGACGGGCTGTACGACGGCCACCCGGCGCACGAGGGCACCCGGATGATCCCCGCCGTGGTGACCGAGGCCGACCTCGCCGACGTCGTGATCGGGTCCGCGGGCGCGGCCGGCGTGGGCACCGGCGGCATGCAGACCAAGGTGGAGGCCGCCCGGATCGCGACCGGTGCCGGCATCCCGGTGGTGCTCACCGCGGCCACGCAGGCCGGCAACGCCCTGGCCGGGGAGCCGGTCGGCACGCTCTTCCACCCGACCGGCAAGCGCCGGCCGACCCGGCTGCTGTGGCTGGCCCACGCGACCGAGCCCCGCGGCACGCTGGTGCTGGACGACGGTGCGGTCACCGCGGTCACCGAGCGTCGCGCCTCCCTGCTGGCCGCCGGGCTGACCGGCGTCACCGGCAGCTTCGTGGCCGGCGACCCGGTCGACCTGGTCACCACCGCCGGGAAGCCGGTGGCCCGCGGGCTGGTGAACTTCGACGCCGACGAGCTGCCCGGGCTGCTGGGTCGCACCTCCCACGAGCTCAAGGCCGAGCTCGGGGCGGCGTACGAACGCGAGGTCGTGCACCGCGACGACCTCGTGCTGCTGTAATGCAGGGGTGATGGACGACGCGGAGTTCGAGCGGCTCTACGGCCCGTGGGACGCACTGGACCCGGCCGGGGCGGCGAGCTTCCTGGCCGACTTCGCGGGCCCCTGGTGGGTGGTCGGCGGCTGGGCGATCGACGCGTTCAGCGGCGTCCACCGCCGGCACGAGGACATCGACGTGATGATCTTCCGCTACGACCTGCCGCTGCTGCTCGACCTCGTCCGGGGGCGCTACGACGCGTGGAGCGTGGGGGCCGGGGCACTGCGCCCGATCACCGAGGACTGGCCCGAGCCGCACGCCGACGCCGGGCAGGTGTGGCTGCGCGAGCACGCGCTGGCGCCGTGGATCATGGACTGTCTCATCAGCGACGACCGCGACGGGCTGTGGGTGTCGCGCCGCGAGGACCTCGCCCTCCCGCTGGAGGACGTCATCTGGGTCGGCGACGACGGGGTGCGCTACATGCGGCCCGAGGTGGTCCTGCAGCACAAGGCACGCTTCACCCAGCCCAAGGACGACGCCGACCTCGAGGCCGCGTGGCCGCTGCTCACCGGGGACCAGCGGGCCTGGCTCCGCGACGGCATCCGCCGGACCGAGGGCGAGGACCACGCCTGGCTCGGCTGGATGGACGGGCGGGACGACTGAGCCTGTTACCGGACGGTTCGGCGGGATGCCCGGCGGCGCCGTACGCTTGCCAGTGCAATGAACGCCTCCTCCAGCACGCTGCCGGTCAGCGTCTACCTCGACCACGCCGCCACCACCCCGATGCTGGCTGCCGCGGTCGACGCGATGACCGCCCACCTGCGCGACACCGGCAACCCCAGCTCGCTGCACGCCTCGGGGCGCCGGGCCCGCCGGGTGGTCGAGGAGTCCCGGGAGACCATCGCCCAGGCCCTGAACTGCCGTCCCGGCGAGGTGGTGTTCACCTCCGGCGGCACCGAGGCCGACAACCTCGCGGTCAAGGGCATCTTCTGGTCGCGCCACCGCGAGGACCCGCGCCGGGTCCGCATCCTCGCGACCTCCGTCGAGCACCACGCCGTGCTGGACCCGCTGCACTGGCTCGACGACAACGAGCACGCCGAGGTCGAGCTGCTCCCGGTGGACCGGACGGGGCGGCTCGACCTCGACGCCCTGCGCGCCGCCGTCGAGCGCGACCCCGGCAGCGTCGCCCTCATCTCGGTCATGTGGGCCAACAACGAGGTCGGCACCCTGCAGCCGATCCCCGACGTGGTCGCGCTCGCCGCGCCGCACGGCATCCCGGTCCACACCGACGCGGTGCAGGCCATCGGCGCCGTCCCGGTCGACTTCGCGGCCTCGGGCGTGGACGCGCTCACGCTGACCGGGCACAAGGTCGGCGGCCCGTACGGCGTCGGCGCGCTCGTCGTACGCCGGGAGCTCGACGTGACCCCGCTCGTGCACGGCGGTGGCCAGGAGCGCGACATCCGCAGCGGCACCATCGACACCCCCGCGATCGCCGGCCTGGCCGCGGCCGTCGAGCTGTCGGTGAAGAAGCAGGCCGACCACGCGGTGCGGATCGGTGCCCTGCGCGACGACCTGGTGGCGCGGGTGCGCGCGATCGTGCCCGACGTCGTCCTCAACGGCGACCCGGTGGACCGGCTCCCCGGCAACGCCCACCTGACCTTCCCCGGCTGCGAGGGCGACTCGCTGCTGATGCTGCTCGACGCCCGCGGGATCGAGTGCTCGACGGGCTCGGCCTGCTCGGCCGGCGTGCCCCAGGCCTCCCACGTGCTGCTGGCGATGGGCTGCACCGACGCGGAGGCCCGCGGGTCGCTGCGCTTCTCGCTCGGCCACACCAGCACCGCCGCCGACGTCGACGCCCTGGTCGACGCGATCGGCCCGGTCGTCGAGCGGGCGCGCAACGCCGGACAGCGGAAGCCGATCGGATGAGGGTCCTCGCCGCCATGTCCGGCGGGGTCGACTCCGCCGTCGCCGCCGCCCGGGCCGCGGAGGCCGGTCACGACGTCACCGGCATCCACCTCGCGCTGTCCCGCAACCCGCAGTCCTACCGCAGCGGGGCGCGGGGCTGCTGCACCATCGAGGACAGCAACGACGCGCGCCGTGCCGCCGACGTGATCGGCATCCCGTTCTACGTCTGGGACCTCAGCGACCGCTTCCACGAGGACGTGGTCGAGGACTTCATGGCCGAGTACGCCGCCGGCCGCACGCCCAACCCGTGCCTGCGCTGCAACGAGAAGATCAAGTTCGCCGCGGTGCTGGACCGGGCCCTCGACCTCGGCTTCGACGCGGTCGCCACCGGGCACTACGCGCAGCTGCGCACCGGTGACGACGGGCTGATCGAGATGCACCGGGCCGTCGACATGGGCAAGGACCAGTCCTACGTCCTCGGCGTGCTCACCCAGGAGCAGCTCGCCCACTCGATGTTCCCGCTGGGCGACTCGACCAAGCCCGACGTACGCGCGGAGGCCGGGCGCCGCGGGCTGCTGGTCGCCGAGAAGCCGGACTCCCACGACATCTGCTTCGTCGCCGACGGCGACAACGCCGGGTGGCTCAAGGAGAAGCTGGGCGACGCGGCACCGAACCACGGCGGCGACATCGTCGACCGGGCCACCGGCGAGGTGCTGGGCAGCCACGAGGGCACCTACGGCTTCACCATCGGCCAGCGCAAGGGCCTGAAGATCGGCCGCCCCGCCCCCGACGGCAAGCCCCGCTTCGTGCTCGACATCGAGCCCGTCTCCGGCACCGTCACGGTCGGGCCGCGCGAGGAGCTCGCGATCGACCGGATCAACGGCATCCGCGCCCGCTGGTGCGGCTCGGTCCCCGACGTCCTCGAGGGCACCGTCCAGCTGCGGGCGCACGGAGACGAGCACCGGGCGCTGGTCCGCACCGACGGCAGCGCGGTCGACATCGACCTGCTCGACCCGGCGTACGGCATCGCCCCCGGCCAGGCGGCCGTGATCTACGACGGCAGCCGCGTGGTCGGCTCGGCCACGATCGCCGCCACCGCCCGCAGCGAAGCCCTGGCATGAACACCCCACGAAAGCGCGTGCTTCCCCCGCTGCGCTCCTCCAGCCCAGGCTTCCGCGGGGACCCCGCATGACGGTTGCCACCGGCGTCGGGTCCATGCCCGGCGGGGAGCCGCTGGGCGCCGAGGCGGACAACGCCCGGGAGTACGCCGAGGCCGTGCGCGTCGTGCTCGGCGAGCTGCCCGACCTGCTCCACGTCCCCGAGCTGCCCGGCCGCGGCGCGGTCGCGGGCATGACCGGCCGCGGGCTGGCCGTCGTCGCGTCCCTCGGGGCGGACCTCCAGCCGGCCGGGTGGCGGCTCACCGACGCCGCCGGCATCGACCAGCGTCGGGCGCGGTCACTGCTGTCCCAGGACCTCGACGAGGTGGAGGAGCAGGCGCGGGAGTACGCCGGCGTGCTCAAGGTGCAGGTCACCGGCCCGTGGACCCTCGCCGCGACCGTCGAGAAGCCCCGCGGCGACAAGGTGCTCTCCGACCACGGCGCCCGGCGCGAGCTCGCGCAGGCGCTGGCCGAGGGCCTGCTCGGGCACGTCGCCGACGTACGCCGCCGGCTGCCGGCCGCGACCGAGCTGCTGGTCCAGCTCGACGAGCCCGCCCTGCCCGCGGTGCTGGGCGGCCAGGTGCCCACCGCGTCCGGCTTCGGCCGGCACCGGGTCGTGCACCCGCCCGAGGTCTCCGAGGCCTTCGGCTGGGCGGTCGACGCGATCGTGGAGTCCGGCGGCGTCCCGCTGGTGCACTGCTGCGCGCCGGGGTTCCCGATCGGCCTGGTCCGGGGCGCCGGCGTCCGCGGCATCAGCGTCGACCTCGACCAGCTCGACCCCGCGTCGTACGACGCACTGGCGGAGGCCGCCGACGCGGGGGAGTGGGTGCTGCTCGGGGCGGTGCCCTCCACCGACCCCGCGACGGCACCCGACGCGCGCCAGGTCACCGAGCGGGTGCTCCGGACGCTCGACATGCTCGGCCTCGAGCCCGGTCCCCGGCTGGCGGTCACGCCGTCGTGCGGGCTGGCCGGCGCGTCGCCGCGGTGGGCCCGGACCGCGCTCGGCCTGGCCCGCCAGGGCGCCCACGACATCGAGTCCTGACCCGGCGCGCGCGCCGACCCAACCGCATGCGGATCCACGGCATCCTCGGGACATGACCAGACTGCCCGGTGAAGCCGAGTTCACGGCGGCACCGCTCGCCGACGGCCACCGGGCGCGGGCCCGTCGGCGTCTCGCGGTCGGTGCGGGCGCGCTGGCGGTGGTGCTGGTGGTCGGTGTCGCCACCGTGCTGGGGTGGCCGCGCGGGGCAAGGACGCGGAGCCCGCCGGGCCGCCGGCGCCGGCGACCCCGAAGGCCCTGGCCGCCGTCGCACTCGACCACGTCGACGTGGACCTCGCCGGGCTCGAGGACTTCCGGAACTTCCCAGACGTCGAGGGCGCGGTCGAAGCCCGGATCCGGTTCGATGCCGGCCCGGGGAGGACGGTGACATCCTGGCGGTGGCCGCGGTACCGGGCAGCTTCGACGACCAGCACTGCGGGGACTTCTACGTGTGCGACGGCTGGAAGGTCGACCGGGGCACCCTGACGCTCGTGTGGCAGCTGGAGGTCGAGGAGGAGGACCCGGGCGTCGTGTTCGCGGTGCTGCAGCGCGACGGGGAGTTCGCCCGGGTCTACGAGAGCGGCCCCACGATCACCGGTGACCCCCGCGGGCTCGACCTGCCGGTGAGCGTCGACGAGATGGTCGAGATCGTCGAGGACCCGCGCTTCGGCCTGACCACCACGACCGACGCCGTCGCCGCCGGCGACCACCTCCCCGCCCCGAAATGGGGATAGTCCCAAACGTTCGGGTCGGCTATCGCTCCGAGGAGCGACCCGAACGTTTGGGACTATCGGGAGGTGTGGCGGTCAGCCGACGTGGACGACCTCGGGGCCGTCGGTGGCCAGCTCGGTGTGCTTGACGTTCAGGAAGATCCAGACGACCAGCGAGGCGCCGAGCATCAGGGCCGCGCCGACGAGGAACGCCGCCGTCGAGCCCTCGGTGAAGATCTGGTGGTACGCGATCTCCTGCATGCTGGCCATCTGCTCCGGGCTCGGCTGGGGACCGCCCGACTGGGCGGCCGCCGCGCCGGCCTTCGCGAACTCCTCACCGCGGTCGGTGAAGACGCTCGTCGCGACCGTGCTCAGCGTGGCCAGACCGAGCGCGCCGCCGACCTGCTGCATCGTGTTGAGTACGCCGGAGCCGATGCCGGAGTCCTCGTTGCGCAGGTGGTGCACGGCGGTCAGCGTGACCGGCACGAACGTCATGCCCATGCCGAACGACATCAGCAGGATGAACGGCAGGATGTCGGTCAGGTAGTTGCCCGTGACCTCCGTCGGCGGGAAGTCGGTGTCGTAGGGCAGCCGCGAGAAGCCGTACAGCGCGCCGGCCGCCATCAGGGTGCCGGTGCCGGCGAGGTAGCGGGCGTCGATCCGGTTGACCAGGTTGGAGGCGAGGCCCGCCGCCACCACGATGCCGAAGGAGAACGGCAGGAACGCCATGCCGGCCTTGAGCGGCGAGTAGCCCATGACGTTCTGGATGTACTGGCTCAGGTAGTAGAACATCGCGAACATCGCGGCCGGGGCCAGGAACATCGCCACGAAGCTGGAGGCCCGGGTCCGGTTGAGGAACACCCGGAACGGCAGCAGCGGGTGCTCGACCCGGCTCTCGATCAGGATGAAGACCGCCAGCAGGATCGCGCCGATGACCAGGCTGGTGACGGTCCAGGTGTTGCTCCAGCCGTGCTGGCCGGCGCGGTTGAGGCCGTAGACGATGCCGAGCAGGCCGAGGGTGCCGGTGATGGCGCCCGGTACGTCGAGCTCGCCGGGGTGACGCTCGGACTCCGCCAGCACCCGCGGCGCGAGCAGGGCGGCGATGATGCCGATCGGGGTGTTGATGAGGAAGGTCAGGCGCCAGCCCTCGATGTCGAGGCCGCCGATGTCGAGGCTGAGGCCGGTCAGCCAGCCACCGAGGATCAGGCCGACGGCGGCACCGGCGCCGGACATCGCGGCGTAGATCGGCGAAGGCCCGGTTGCGGGCCGGCCCGGCCGGGAACGTGGTCGTGATCAGGGCGAGGGCGGCCGGGGAGGCGAGCGCCGCGCCGAGGCCCTGCAGGCCACGGGCGGCGAGCAGCAGGCCCTCGTTCTGCGCCAGGCCACCGAGCAGCGAGGCGATCGCGAAGATCACCAGGCCGACGGCGAAGATCCGGCGGCGGCCGTAGAGGTCGGCCAGCCGGCCGCCGAGCAGCAGCAGCCCGCCGAAGGCGAGCGCGTAGCCGGTCACGACCCAGGTGAGGTTCGCGTCGGAGATGTCCAGGGAGGCCTGGATGTAGGGCAGCGCGATGTTCGCGATGGTGGCGTCGAGCACCACCATCAGCTGCGCGATCGAGATGAGCACGAGCGCCCATCCGAGACGGACGTGCTGCCCGGCGGGCGCGCTCTCCGTCGTCGTGGTCTCAGCCATGAGTGATTCCTTTGCTTCGTGTGAGAGTTCGGGTGCGCGGGACTACCGACCGCGGGCGCAGGTCGGATTCGTCGCGGCGGGCAGGATGATCTGGTCGATGACCCGGACGATGACGTCCTCGGTCGGGTGCTCTCCGAGGATGAAGAGCCGGTGCAGGATGATCCCCGCCAGGGCGGGGGCGAGCAGGTCCACGTCGGTGTCGGGGTGCAGCTCCCCCCGCTCACGGGCGCGGTCGAAGACGAGGCGGGAGGCGGCCACCTTGGGGGCGAGGACGTCGCGGCGGAAGGCCGTGGCGAACTCCTCGTCCTTGCTGATCGCGGTCAGCACGCTGGCGAACGTCGCCACGCTCTGCTCGTCGGTCAGGCCTCCCAGTCCACAGAACGATGCGATCAGGTCACCACGCAGGGTGCCGGTGTCCGGCACCTCGGGGGTGTGCTTGACCACGAGGAGAGCGTCGACCACCAGGTCGGCCTTGCCGCGCCAGCGGCGGTAGAGCGTGGCCTTGGACGCCTTCGCCCGGGTGGCCACGGCGTCCATCGTCAGACGGTCGTAGCCCACGTCGCCGAGGACCTCGAGGGTGGCGTCGAGGATCTCCAGCTCGCGGTCGCCCTCGACACGCGGACGTGCGGCGGGGGCCTCGGTGGGGGTGGGTGTCATCGGTGTCCGTGCTCTCCATGAAACGAAACGGTTTCGTTTCATCCGATGGTACGGATCCGTTCCATCGATGGCAATTCATTTATCGCCGGGACGTTTCGCTCAGCGCGAACGCGCCGGAGCGAGGATCGCCAGGGAGCGGTCGATCGCGAACTCGTTCCAGGCCGCGGCCCCGCGGAACATGTAGTGCCCCACCGGTCCGGCGTCGTGGAACTCGACCTCCGTCGCGACGTCCTCGGCGCGCTGGGCGTACGCCGCGCTCGCCCGGAACGAGGTGATGCGGTCGCGATGGCCGTGGGCGATCGCCAGTCGCCGCCCGGCCAGGGCACCGACCGGCTCGCCCGGCGGCAGCCACGGTGCCAGCCCGACGACGCCCGAGACGAGGTCGTCGTCGGCCACCCGCACCGCGGTCCGTGCGCCCATCGAGTGGCCGAGCAGGACGACCGGCAGCGAGCCCACGCGCCGGCGTATCTCGTCGAGAGCCCAGCGGGCGTCGGGCACGGGGGAGGGAGCGCGGACGTCGTTCCAGCCGCGGTGGCTGTAGCGCAGCAGCCACGTGCTGACGCCGGCCTCGTGGGCGCGCGGGGTGATCGCGCGCTGCAGGGCGGCCGCCCGGCGCCACGACGCGCTCCGGCCGTCGACCGCCTGCCGGGAGCGTTCCCTGCCTCCGTGCAGCAGCAGGACGAGGGCACGCGGGCGCCCAGAAGCGTCGTACGTCGTCAGGGTCGGCTCGCTCACACGCGCGTCCTCTCGAAGGTCAGGTGTCTGGTGTTCGTCGCCACACGCCCGTCGGATGGGTGCGGACGGATGGGTGCCCCATGGCTGTGGGTGGGGCACGGCAGAATGCCCCCATGAGCGATGTGGGACCGGAGCAGGGCACGAACGCGTGGGCGGACGCCCAGGGGGAGCACCGGGTGCTCGCCGAGCAGGTCGAGGACGCCCGCTGGCGCTACTACGTCCTCGACGACCCGACCCTGTCGGACGCCGAGTTCGACCGCATCCTGCGCCGGCTCGAGGAGCTCGAGGAGCAGGTCCCCGAGCTGCGCACCCCCGACTCGCCGACCCAGAAGGTCGGCGGCGCGGTGTCCACCGAGTTCACCGCGGTCGACCACCTGCAGCGGATGGAGAGCCTCGACAACGCCTTCTCCTACGACGAGCTCGCGGCCTGGCACGCCCGGCTCGGCCGCGACGGGGTGGAGGACCCGGCCCTGCTGTGCGAGCTCAAGGTGGACGGGCTGGCCATCAACCTGCTCTACGAGGAGGGTCGCCTGGTCCGGGCGCTCACCCGCGGCGACGGCCGCACGGGCGAGGACGTCACGCCCAACGTGAAGACGATCGACGTGGTGCCGCACCGGCTCACCGGCACCGACGAGTTCCCGGTGCCGGCGCTGGTCGAGGTGCGGGGCGAGGTGTTCCTCCCCGGCGAGGCGTTCGAGCGGCTCAACGAGACCATGCGCGACGCCGGCAAGCCCGCGTTCGCCAACCCGCGCAACGCCGCCGCCGGCTCGCTGCGGCAGAAGGACCCGCGGGTCACCGCCAGCCGCGCCCTCGGCATGGTCTGCCACGGGATCGGCGCCCGCGAGGGCTTCGAGCCGACCGCCCAGTCCGCGGCGTACGCCGCCCTGGCGGCCTGGGGCCTGCCGATCAGCGACCAGGTCACGGTGCTGCCCAGCCTGGCCGCGGTCCAGAACTACATCGAGAACGCCGGTGAGCACCGCCACGACATCGTCCCCTACGAGATCGACGGTGTGGTGGTGAAGGTCGACGAGGTCGCGCTGCAGCGCCGGCTCGGCTCGACGTCACGGGCCCCACGCTGGGCGATCGCCTTCAAGTACCCACCCGAGGAGGTCAACGCCGAGCTGCTGGCGATCGAGGTGAACACCGGCCGGACCGGCCGGGTGACCCCGTTCGGCCGGATGCGTCCGACCAGGGTGGCCGGGTCCACGGTCGAGATGGCCACCCTGCACAACGCGCACGAGGTCCAGCGCAAGGACGTCCGCCCCGGCGACACCGTGGTCCTCCGCAAGGCCGGCGACGTGATCCCCGAGATCGTCGGACCGGTGCTCGCGCTGCGGCCCGAGGGCCTGCCGGAGTGGGTGATGCCCACCGAGTGCCCGGCCTGCGGCACCCCGCTCGTGCAGCAGAAGGAGGGCGACAAGGACCTCCGCTGCCCCAACCACCAGAAGTGCCCGGCCCAGGTGCGCGAGCGGGTCTACCACGTGGCCGGGCGCGGGGCCTTCGACATCGAGGGCCTCGGCTACGAGGCAGCGGTGGCGCTCCTCGACGCCGGGGTCATCACCGACGAGGGTGACCTGTTCGACCTCGACGCTGCCGCGCTGCTGCAGGCACCGCTGTTCACCCGCGCCCCCAAGAAGGGCGAGGGCGACGGCCCGGTGCTGTCGGCGAACGGCGAGCGGCTCCTGGCGAACCTGCCACAGCCGCAAGGAGGTCCCGCTCTGGCGGGTCCTGGTGGCGCTCTCGATCCGGCATGTCGGCCCGACCGCCGCGCGGGCGCTGGCCACCGAGTTCGGCTCGATGGAGGCGATCCGCTCCGCCGACCTCGAGCGCCTCGCGGCGGCGGAGGGGGTGGGCCCGACGATCGCGGAGGCGGTGGTGGCGTGGTTCGAGGTCGACTGGCACCGGGCCATCGTCGAGAAGTGGACCGCGGCCGGGAGTCTCGATGGCCGACCAGCGCGACGAGTCCACGCCGCGCACGCTCGAGGGACTGACCGTGGTCGTGACGGGTTCCCTGGACGGCTACTCCCGCGACTCGGTGAAGGAGGCGATCATCGCCCGCGGCGGCAAGGCGTCCGGCTCGGTGTCGAAGAAGACCGACTTCGTGGTGGTCGGTGAGAACGCCGGATCCAAGGCGGAGAAGGCCGAGCAGCTCGGCGTCCCGATGCTCGACGAGGCAGGTTTCGAGGTGCTCCTGAGCGAGGGCCCGGAGGCCGCCCGGGCGCTGCTGGGCTGACCCCTACCCGCCGGTAACACGTAAGGTGGCGGGCTATGTCCGGAAAGCGCAGTCTGCCCTCGGTCTGGGCGTCGCGCGGTGCGATCTTCGCAGCTGTGGCAGGCGTCGGCCTCGTGCTGTTCGCCGTGGTGGGGGCATGGATGCTGTTCGCGCCGTCGGGTGAGGCACCCGCGACGCCCGGGACCGGCTCGAGCTCGGAGCCGCCGACCACCGACGCCCCACCCACCGACGAGGTGGCGGTGGGGGACGAGCCGACCCTCGACAAGGCCCCCACGACGAAGCCGCGCCACACGGTGGCAACGGTGGCGCCGAAGCCGGCACCGACCCCGGTCGCGCACCCGGCGAGCGACCGAGCCGGAGCCCGAGCCGACCACGTCCGACCCGCAGCCCGGTCCGAGCACCGACAACCCGGGCAACGGGAACGGCAACGGGAACGGGAACGGCAACGGCAACGGGAACGGACAGCCCTAGCCCGACCGCGCACCGTCCGTTCGTCAGCCTCCACGTGCCCACGCACAACGAGCCGCCGGACCTGGTGATCGAGACGCTGGAGTGCCTCCTCGCTCAGGAGTACGACGACTTCGAGGTGCTGCTGCTCGACAACAACACCGACGACCCGGCGTTGTGGGGGCCGGTCGAGGAGTTCTGCCGGGGGCAGGACCGCATCCGGTTCTTCCACCTGGCGGACTGGCCCGGCTACAAGTCCGGAGCGCTCAACTTCGGCCTGGAGCAGACCGACCCGCGGGCCGAGCTGGTCGGCGTCGTCGATGCGGACTACCACGCCGAGCCCGACTTCCTCGCCCGCTGTGCACCCCTGTTCGCTGATGACCGGCTGGGCTTCCTGCAGACGCCGCAGGACTACCGCGCATGGGAGTTCTCCGGCTACTTCCGCCGGCTCTACCACTCCTACAAGTACTTCTTCGACGTCTCCCAGGTCTCGCGCAACGAGCGGGCGGCGCCGATCTTCGGCGGCACGATGGGCGGCCGACGGTCGACCGCCGGGGTCCGACCCACACCGAACCGACGGACGGCGTGACCCCGGACACCGCAGGCATCCCGTCGGTGCCGGGGACGACGCGGGACGGCACCCGGTACGACACCGGGGGCGCCGGGGACGACCAAGGCCGCGGCCCCGGCCACCTCGGCGACGGTTCCGTCCCAGGCACCCGGCAGCACCGCAGCCACCCAGCCGACGCAGGCACCCAGCACGCGGCCGAGCCCGACCCGGTCCCCGTCCGCGACGCCGAGCCGGCCGGCGGCCCCGACCACCACCCACGCGCAAGCCGTGACCCGGACACGGTGACGGCCTGCGCGGAGCAGCTCAGCTCTCGTAGCTCTTGCCGGCGAGCTTGAGCTCCTGCGAGCCACCGGGCGGCAGGTCGATGGTCTGCTTCGAGCACCTGCCGGTGTCCGCGTCGCAGGTGCTCACCGTCGAGCCGTGCACCCGGAGCAGGTCGCCGGCGGGCGTCCAGCCCTGCTCGTACCACGGGCTGCGGAACGTGCGCGACGAGCCGGACGCGACGCGGTAGACCGTGAAGCGGGACTCGGACTCCTCGTCGCTCTGGTCGACGACCAGCACGTGGCTCCCGTCGGGGGAGAGCATGCCGTAGTCGAGGCGCTTGCTCGGGACGGAGAGCACCGCCTTCCCGTCCGACAGCCGGCGTACGACGATCTGCGTGCGGGTGTGGTCGAGCCAGGTGTCGCCGGCGACGTCCGGAAGGGTGCCGGCCGGGGTGCCCGGGACCCGTCGCTGCCGGCCGGTGCGCCAGTCGAGCTCGAGGACGCCCTCGCCGGTGGCCACGTAGACCCGGTCGCCGGCGAGCTCCACGGGGGGAGCCGACCAGCCGCGCTTGTCGAGCGTGGCGTCCACCGGCGCCCGGCCCACCACGCGGTCCGTGCCGACGTCGCGGACGACGACCTCCCAGCCCTCGCCGCGCCGGTGCGCGTACGCCACGTGCGGGGAGGTCCCGTCGGTCGACGGCATGACGTCGCCGAGCACCAGGTCGAGCCGCTTCAGGGTGCCGTCCTCGTGGAGCAGGGAGTAGCGGGACTCGCCGGGCGCGTCGGTCCAGGGCTCGTCGCCGCTGCGGACCAGCACCCCGGCCGAGGTGTAGTAGAGCACCTTGACCGGCTCGCCGACGTCGGCCCGGGTGGCACCGGCGTACACCGTGCTCCCGACGGCGAAGGCGCCGTCGGCGTCCGGTGCTCCGGCGACCCGTCGCCCGAGCCGCCGTCGCCCGAGCCGGGGCCGAGCAGACGGGTGCCGGTGACCCCGGCCGTGGCGACCACCGCGACGACGGCCGCCGCGGCGACGCCCTGGACGAGGCGGTGCCGACGCCGGAGCGAGCGCCCCTGCGCAGCACGGCCGGTGCCGGTGCCGCGGGCACGGCGATCTGGTCAGCCTCGTCGCGCAGCAGGGTGGACAGTCGGTCAGTCATGGTGGGCTCCCAGCGTGTGGGGGACGACCGCGTCGCCGAGCAACGTGCGCAGCCGGGCGAGGGCGTCGGAGGTCTGGCTCTTCACGGTGCCCTCCGAGCAGGAGAGGGCGCGGGCGGTCTCGGCGACCGTCATGTCGTCGTAGAAGCGGAGCACGATCACCGCACGCTGACGCGGGGCCAGGCGGCGCAGGGCGTCCACGATCGTCGGGCGGTCCGAGGCGTCATGGTGGTACGCCGACTCCGGTAGCTGCGCGGTGGCCAGCTCGTTGCGCCAGCCCTTGGTGCGAAACCACGAGCTGGCGGTGTTCACCAGCACCGTCCGGGCGTAGCCGGGCGCGGCGGACAGGTCACGCACTTTCCCCCACGACGCGTAGGTCTTGGCCAGCGAGGCCTGGACGAGGTCCTCGGCGAGGGCGTGCTCGCCCAGCAGCAGGTACGCCGTGCGGTACAGCGACGGCCACGACGCGTGCACGAAGGCCGTGAACTCGTCGTCGGTCGGTGGTCGGGGCATCCGGGTCCTCCTCGGTCTCACCCCTCAGATGCGCCGACCGACGCCAGGGTTGGGTCTCAGCCCAGCTTCTCGAGGACCAGGTCCGCCACCGCGCGCTGCTCCTCCGCGAAGGGATGGTAGGCCAGCGCCTTGCCCTGGATCGTCTTCTGCCCGTTGACCCACGGGTCGTCGGAGCAGATGTCGTGCCCGGCGCTCGCGGCCTGCACGTCGAGGTACGTCGCACCCGCCTGGCGGGCAGCCCGGCGTACGGACCTGCTCAGCCGGTCGTTGACCTGTCCCGCCCAGCGGTAGTCGCCGGTGGCCAGCGGGAGCAGGCGCGGGCAGGTGCCGGATCTCGGTGTGATCCGCGGGTAGTCGACGACGACCACGGTGGCGTCGGGTGCACGCCTGGCGATCTGGCGGAGCACGCCGGTCACCCGGCCCTGGACGCGGGTCGCCCGGGCCAGCAGCTCGTCGCGGCCGCCACCGCTGAAGTAGTCCCGGCACGGGCTGCCCGTAGGGTCGTTCCTGCGCAGGCCCGGGCAGCCCTGGATCAGGCTGCCGAAGACCCCGAAGTCGTTCCCGCCGATCCCGATCGTGACCAGGTCGGTGTCGGCGGTGAGGCCGCTGAACTGCGGCGGGACCCGCCCGAAGCCGGTGTCCTGGCGCCCGGCCATGTCGCGGGTGGTCGCGCCGCCACAGCTGCGGTCGACGAACGTCGCACCCTCGAGCTCGGCCGCCACCAGCGAGGGGTAGTTGTTGCTGGAGCGGAAGCATCCGTCGTTCGACATCTTCCCGGCGATCAGCGGGGCCGCGGTGTAGGAGTCGCCGAGCGCGACGTACCGCTCGATGTCGTACGCCGGGCGGCCGTCACCACGCCCGGCCTCGGCCGTGCGCGGCCCGTCTTCCGACGAGCCCGCGTCGGAGCCGGAGGACGAGCAGGCCGCCAGGACGACGAGCATCGCGGCGCTCAGGACCGTGCGGAACACGCGACCACCCCCCTTCGCGATGAAGGCTACGGGGGGCGCGGTCACGCGACCTCGAGGAGGCGGACCGCCTCGGGGTACTCCCGCAGCCGTTGCGCGAGCGTCCGCCACAGGTCGTCGACCGCCGCAGGGTCGCCGCCGCGGAGCTCGACCACGGTGGCCAGCCAGGAGCGTGCCTCCGCCGGGACGCTCGGGTCGTCGGTGATCAGGCCGCCGACCACGCAGCCGATCACGTGCGGGACGTAGGTCGTCAGCACCACGCGCCAGTCGTCCGGCGCCATCGCGGCGGGGGTGCCGGCGACACCGAGCTCCTGCTCCGTGCCCCGGATGATGTCGCGGCCGATCTCGTCGCCGGCCGCCTGGATGGCGAGCGCCTCGGTCATGCCGGGGTGCCGCAGCGGCGCGACCGGGGAGACGTGGTCGGGCAGGTCGGCGAGCAGCGCCCGGAGGGTGGGCATGTCCGCGGCATGGCCCGTCGCGCCGAGCCGGTCCGCGCGCACGCCGAGCGCGTCGAAGGCCCGGCCACCCACCACGACCGGGGTGCCGGTGCCGGTGACGGCCTCGACCAGGCGGCGT
Organism: uncultured Actinomycetota bacterium; assembly: GCA_963721775.1. Taxonomy (GTDB): domain Bacteria; phylum Actinomycetota; class Actinomycetes; order Propionibacteriales; family Nocardioidaceae; genus Nocardioides. The sequence goes on from CAVRMH010000037.1 coordinate 211,222, forward strand.
ACGCGTGGCAGGGACGAGGAGAGGGAGGCGCTGACGAGGACGGCGCGCGGCCCCACGTCGAGCACCCGGCCGACGACGGACTCGGGGGAGGCGTTGGCACCGAGGAACTGGACCGGGTGGCCCCACGCGCGCAGGGTCTGCGCGACGACCAGGGCGGGCAGTGCGTGCCACTCGCGCTCGACACAGGTGACCAGCAGCGGCCGCTCGTCGGAGGCCGGCTCGTCGATCACGTCGGCCAGGCGGAGCACCACCGCCTCGCTGACCGCCGTCGCGGCGTGCTCGTGGGCCACCGTCCAGTCGTTGCTGGCCCACCGCTCGCCCACGCGCTCCTGGGTCGGGATCACCAGGTGGGCGAACACGTCGACGACCGAGACCCCCTGCGCGAGCAGCTCGTCCACGAGGGCGTGCGCCGGGCGCTCGTCGCCGCTGCTCACCGCGTGCCAGTACGTCTCGGCGTACTCCGGGGAGATCACGGTCACGCGGGGTCCGGCTGGTAGCGCAGCGCCACGAGCGCGATGTCGTCGCGCTGGTGGTCGTCGAGGTGCGAGGTGACCGCGATCGCGATCTGGTCGGTGACCGCGGAGGCCTTGAGACCGGCCAGGCCGGACAGCGTGGAGACCAGCCGCTGCTCGCCGAACATGCCGTCCGCGCCGCGGGCCTCGGTGACCCCGTCGGTGTAGAGCAGCATGGTGTCGCCGGGCGCCAGCTCGAAGACGGTGGCGGTGTACTCCGTGTCCTCGAGCAGGGCCAGGGCCACGCCCTCCGCGGTGACGGTCTCGACGCTGCCGTCGCCCCGCAGCACGAGGGCGGGCGGGTGCCCGGCGTTGGACAGCTCGACGGTGAGCGAGTCCGGGCCGGGGCGCAGCCGGGCGCAGACCGCGGTCGCGATGACCTCCGACATCGGGTCGGCCTCGTCGACGAGCACGCGGTTCACCAGCCCGAGGATCCAGGCCGGGTCGCGGCGTACCTGTGCGGCGGTGCGCACCGCGTTGCGGATGCGCTTGGCGTGTACGGCGGCCTCCACGCCCTTGCCGGCCACGTCGCCGAGGACGACGGTCAGCTGGTCGTCGGGGCCGTGGATGTCGTAGAAGTCGCCGCCGAGCTCCTCGTGCTCGTGGGCGACGCGCAGGAACACGGCGGTGTCGAGGTAGTCCACCGGCCGGGTCTCGGCCGGCATCATCGACTGCCGCAGCACCGAGGCGACGTGGCGGCTCTCGGCGACGACCAGGTTGGCGTCCAGCGCGACCGAGATCCGCTGCGCCAGGTCCTCGAGGAAGGCGACCGAGCTGTCGTCGAAGCCGTACCCGGCCGGCCGGCCGAGGGCGAGGGCGCCGAAGGTGCGGCCCCGCGCGGACAGGGGGAGCAGCACGAGGGACTCGGTCCCGAGCTCGTCGAGGTCCGTGGCCAGCCGGCCGTCGGGCACCAGGCGGTCGATGACGGATCGGCGCTCGGGTCCGGTGGGCAGGAGCAGGTGCTCGGTCACGCCGTGGCGCACCACCTCGTCGACGACCGGCATGCTGAGCTCGACGGCGAGCCCGGCCCGGGTGCTCACGGTGCCCTCGTGGACCGCTCCCGTGGTGACCTGCCGGATCCCCGAGAACACGGTGACCTGGGCGAAGGTGACCATCTCCTCGACGAGGAGGTTGACCAGGGCGGTCATCGCGCGGGTCGGGTGCTGGACGGCGGAGACGGTCCGCGACAGCCGCAGCACGAACTCGGCCCGGCTCGAGGCCTGGGCGAGGCGGGCACGAGGCTCGGCGGAGCGCGAGTCGGCGAGCAGCCTCACCTGTCGCTCCCGGACGGGAAGCGTCATCTGCCCTCCCTCGTCGGGTGCTCCGGCGGCTGGTCTGCACCGGGGTCGTACGGGCGTACGCCGCGAGTCTAGGTGGCGGTGTCCACCCCGTGGACGCCGCTACGCCTGGCCGTGACCGTACTGGAATCGCCGGCGTGTCCGGGTGGCCTTGGCAGGCTTCACCCCTTAGGGTGGTTGGCCATGTCCGATAAGCCCGCTTCACCCGCTTTCGGCTCACCGCGCGCGCCGGCGATCGTCGCCGTCATCTGTGTCGGCATGGTGATCGTCGCTGCCACCGGTGCCCTGATGCTCTTCACCGCTCCCGGCGGCGCGCCGGCCGCGTCCCCGGTCTCGCCGAGCTCGGCGGCCGTGTCCGCGACGGACGAGCCCGAGGCCGACACGGCGGTCGAGAGCGTCGCCCCGGCCGGCGAGGAGCGCACCGTCGCCGCCGCGCGGTCCGCGCGCCGCAACATCGTGCCCACGGTCGCCCCGCCGAAGGCACCGGTGCCGGTCGCTCACCCGCCGCAGGACGACCCGACGACCGCGGCACCCACCAAGAAGCCGCGCCGGCACCACCACCAGACCGACAAGGCGGCTGGGACGGCAACTGGGACGGCAACTGGGACGGCGGCTGGGACGGGAGCTGGGACGGCGGCTGGGACGGTCGACCACGACGGTGGCGGCGACGGCGGCTGGGACGGCGGCTGGCGCCACTGACCGGTCGGGGCCGGGGCACCACTAGGATTGCCGCCGAACCCCTGCCGTCCACGAGGGATGCCCCCATGCCTGAAACTCCCGGCTCGATCACGCGGGACGAGGTCGCCCACCTGGCGAACCTCGCGCGGATCGACCTGTCCGACGCCGAGCTCGACCACCTCGCGCCGCAGCTCAGCGTGATCCTCGAGTCGGTCGCCGCCATCCAGGGCGTCGCCGGCGACGACATCCCGCCGACCTCCCACGCGCTGCCGCTGACCAACGTGTTCCGCGACGACGTCGTGGTGCCCGGCCTGACCGCCGAGCAGGCGCTCTCCGGCGCCCCGGCGTCCGAGCAGCAGCGGTTCTCGCGTCCCGCGGATCCTGGGGGACGAGCAGTGAGCCCGGTGGACTGGACCCGCAGGACCGCCGCCGAGCTCGCCGACGCGCTGGCCTCCGGCGAGACCACCAGCGTGGAGCTGACCCGGGCCCACCTCGACCGGATCGCCGAGGTGGACGGCGCCGTCCACGCCTTCCTCCACGTCGACGCCGAGGGCGCCCTCGCGCAGGCCGCCGCCTCCGACGAGCGCCGCGCCGCCGGTGCCCCGGCCTCCGCCCTCGACGGCGTGCCGATCGCGGTCAAGGACGTGCTCGCCACCGAGGGCCTGCCCACCACGTGCGGGTCGAAGATCCTCGAGGGCTGGGTCCCGCCGTACGACGCCACCGTGGTCGCCCGGCTCCGGGCGGCCGGCCTGCCGATCCTCGGCAAGACCAACATGGACGAGTTCGCCATGGGCTCCTCGACCGAGCACTCGGCGTACGGCCCGACGCACAACCCGTGGGACCTCGACCGCATCCCCGGCGGCTCCGGCGGCGGCTCGGCCGCGGCCGTCGCGGCGTTCGAGGCGCCGCTGGCGATCGGCACCGACACCGGCGGCTCGATCCGCCAGCCCGGTGCGGTCACCGGCACGGTCGGCGTGAAGCCGACGTACGGCGGGGTCTCGCGCTACGGCCTCGTCGCGCTGGCCAACAGCCTCGACCAGGCCGGCCCGGTCACCCGCACGGTCCTCGACAGCGCGCTGCTGCACGAGATCATCGGCGGCCACGACCCGCTCGACTCCACCTCCGTCGACGCGCCGCTCCCGGCGCTGGTCGAGGCCGCCCGCCAGGGCGCGTCCGGTGACCTGACCGGGGTCCGGATCGGCGTCGTCACCGAGCTCGGCGGCGAGGGCTACCAGGCCGGCGTGCTGGCGCGCTTCCGGGAGTCGGTCGACCTGATGGTCGCCGCCGGCGCCGAGGTCGTCGAGGTCTCCTGCCCGAGCTTCGTGCACGCGCTCGCGGCGTACTACCTGATCCTGCCGGCCGAGGCGTCCAGCAACCTCGCGAAGTTCGACGCCATGCGCTACGGCCTGCGGGTGCTGCCCGAGGGCGTCGAGGACCCGAGCGCCGAGGAGGTCATGCGGGCCACCCGCGACGCCGGCTTCGGCGACGAGGTGAAGCGCCGGATCATCCTGGGCACCTACGCCCTGTCCAGCGGCTACTACGACGCCTACTACGGCCAGGCGCAGAAGGTGCGCACGCTGATCACGCCGCGACTTCGCCGCCGCGTTCGAGAAGGCCGACGTGCTGGTCAGCCCCACCGCGCCCACGACGGCGTTCCGGCTGGGGGAGAAGCTCGACGACCCGCTGGCGATGTACCTCAACGACCTCGCCACCATCCCCGCCAACCTCTCCGGCGTCCCCGGCATCTCGGTGCCGAGCGGTCTCGCCGAGGAGGACGGCCTGCCCACCGGCGTACAGATCCTCGCCCCGGCGCTGGCCGACGACCGGGTCTACCGGGTCGGCGCCGCGCTGGAGGCGCTGCTGGAGAAGCAGTGGGGCGGCCCGCTGCTCGACCAGGCGCCCGTGCTCGCCCTTCGAGACGGCACGCCCTCGCCTCCTCGGAACGGTGACCTGCATGACCGACACCCTGCTGTCCTTCGAGGACGCCCTCGACCGCTTCGACCCGGCCCTCGGCCTCGAGGTGCACGTCGAGCTGAACACCGCGTCGAAGATGTTCTGCGGCTGCCCGACCGAGTTCGGCGCCGAGCCGAACACCCAGGTCTGCCCGACCTGCCTGGGCCTGCCCGGCGCGATGCCGGTGGTCAACCGGGTCGCGGTCGAGTCGGCGATCCGGATCGGCCTGGCGCTGAACTGCCAGATCGCCGAGTGGTGCCGGTTCGCGCGGAAGAACTACTTCTACCCGGACATGCCGAAGAACTTCCAGACCTCGCAGTACGACGAGCCGATCGCGTTCGACGGCTACCTCGACGTCGAGGTCGAGGGCGAGACGTTCCGGGTGGAGATCGAGCGCGCGCACATGGAGGAGGACACCGGGAAGTCGCTGCACGTCGGCGGCGCCACCGGTCGCATCCACGGCGCCGACTACTCCCTGGTCGACTACAACCGCGCCGGCATCCCGCTCATCGAGATCGTCACCAAGCCGATCATGGGCACCCGCGAGAAGGCGCCGCTGATCGCCAAGGCGTACGTCGCCCAGCTGCGCGAGCTGATCGTGGCGCTCGGGGTCTCCGACGCCCGGATGGACCAGGGCTCGATCCGCGCCGACGTGAACCTCTCGCTGGCCCCGGCCGGCTCCGGGACCCTCGGCACCCGCACCGAGACCAAGAACGTCAACTCGCTGCGCTCGGTCGAGCGGGCGGTGCGCTACGAGATGCAGCGGCACGCCGCGATCCTCGACGGCGGCGGCTCGATCCTGCAGGAGACGCGGCACTGGCACGAGGACACCGGGATCACCACGAGCGGTCGCGAGAAGTCCGACGCCGAGGACTACCGCTACTTCCCCGAGCCCGACCTGGTGCCGGTGGCGCCGACCCGGGAGTGGGTCGAGGAGCTGCGCGGCACGCTGCCCGAGCCGCCGCGCGTACGCCGGGCCCGGCTGCAGGCGGACTGGGGCTTCTCCGACCTCGAGATGCGCGACACCGTCGGCGCGGGCGCGCTCGGCCTGGTCGAGGAGACCATCGCCGCCGGCGCCGCCCCGCAGGCGGCCCGCAAGTGGTGGCTCTCCGAGCTGGCCCGGCGCGCCAACGAGCAGGGCGTCGAGGTCGTCGACCTCGGCGTGACCCCGGCCCAGGTGGCCGAGGTCCAGGCGCTGGTGGACTCCGGCCGGATCAACGACAAGCTGGCCCGCCAGGTCTTCGACGGCCTGCTGGCCGGGGAGGGCTCGCCCGAGGAGATCGTGGCCGCCCGCGGGCTGGCGATCGTCTCCGACGACGGTGCCCTCGGTGCCGCCGTGGACACCGCGATCGCCGCCAACCCCGACATCGCGGACAAGATCCGCGACGGCAAGGTGGCCGCGGCCGGTGCGCTGATCGGGGCGGTCATGAAGGAGATGCGCGGCCAGGCCGACGCCGGCCGGGTGCGCGAGCTGATCCTCGAGAAGCTCACCTGACATCTCGCGCCGCCTGGCCGGGCCGGGGTGCTGTCGTAACTCCGCAATTGCAGCCGAATGACATGAATTTCGAGCAGAAACATGTCATTCGGCTGCAATTGCGGACTTCTGGCGCGCTCGGCTCAGGGACGATCTCAGGGTCCTGCCCGATCCGCCGGGAGCGGACCCGCGCCTAGCGTCGGTGCCATGGCGACGACAGTGGCTCAGGCGCAGGACTCGGGGTTCCGGCTCAGCCGGAACGCCCGCCGCACCGTGCTGGTGCTCCACATCCTGTGTGGTGTCGGCTGGATGGGCGCCGACGTGCTGCTCGCCATCCTCGTGCTGACCGGCCGGCTCTCCGACGACGGTGCGACCGTGGCGGCGGCGTACACCGCGGTCCGGCTGGTCATCCCGCCGGCGGTGCCGGTGCTGGCGGTCGGGATGCTGCTCACCGGCGTCCTGCTCGGTCTGGGGACCAAGTGGGGGCTGGTCCAGTGGTGGTGGGTGACGGTGAAGCTGGCGATCGGTGTCGTGCTGACGCTGCTCGTCTTCGTCGCCCTCGTGCCCGGAGCCCTGGACATCCCGACCGGCCTCACCGGCACCGCCGACCAGGTCCGCGACGCGGTGGGCCGAGCCGGCGAGGACCTGCTCTTCCCGCCGTTCGTGTCGTTCGCGGCGCTGGCCTTCGCGCTGGTCCTCAGCATCGTCAAGCCGTGGAAGCGGACGCGGTGGGCCCGGAGGCGATGACCTACGGCCGCACCAGCAGGATCCGGTCGTCGTTCGCGTGCGGGGTCACCTCGGCCGTCGCGGTTCGAGGTGGTGACCCACAGGTTCCCGTCGGGCGCGACCTCGACGGTGCGTAGCCGGCCGTAGTCGCCGACGAAGAAGTCGGTCGGCTTCACCGCCCGCTTGCCGTCCACGGTGATCCGCCACAGGCGCTCCCCGCGCAGCGACGCCATCCAGAGTCTCCCGTCGCGGTAGGCGAGCCCGCTCGGCGAGGCCTCGTCGGTCCGCCAGACGACCTGCGGATCCGTGTACGTCGGGGCTCCGCCGTCACCCTCGAACTCCGGCCAGCCGTAGTTGGCGCCCTTGGTGATCCGGTTGAGCTCGTCGAAGGACTGCTGGCCGAACTCGCTGGCCCACAGCTGTCCGGTGTCGTCGAAGGCCAGGCCCTGGACGTTGCGGTGGCCCCACGTCCAGACGGGCGAGTCGGGGTCGGGGTTGCCCGGGGCCGGGTCGCCGTCGGGGGTGATCCGCAGGATCTTCCCGCCGAGCGACTGCTTGTCCTGCGCGAGGTCGCCGTCGCCGGTCTCTCCGGTGGATGCGTAGAGGTAGCCGTCCGGGCCGAACTCGAGCCGGCCCCCGTCGTGGATGAAGCCGTTGGGGATGCCGGTCAGGATCGGGGTGGTGTCCCCGAGCCGGCGGCCGTCGAAGGTGGCACGGACGATGCGGTTGTCCTCGGCGGTGGAGACGTAGAAGTAGAGCAGCGCGTCGTCGGCGAAGGTGGGGGAGACCGCCACGCCGAGCAGGCCGGCCTCCTCGCGCGGGGCGGCCTGGTCGATGGTGCCGATCTGGGTGACCCGGCCCGACTTCGTGACCGTCAGCACCCGTCGTGAGTCCCGCTCGGTGACCACGGCGGTGCCGCCGGGCAGGAAGTCCAGCCCCCACGGCACCTCGAGTCCGGAGGCGATCGTGCGGATCACCTTCGGGGTGCGGTGTGTCGGTGACTGGGAGCTCGGGGAGGTCGACGGCGACGTCGGGCTGGCGGTCGTGGCGGGGCTCTGCGGGCCGGCCGGCTCGGGCTGGTCGGCGCTGCCCTCGTCGTCGGAGGAGCACGCGGCGAGCACCGCGGACAGGGTGAGTCCGGTCAGCGCGACGGCGAGCCTCATGCGATCCGACTGTAGCGAGGCAGCCCTGATCGCCCCGCCAACGCCGGCTCGGCCCGCCACAACGCACGGCTCGGCCCGCCACAACGCACGGCTCGGCCCGCCACAACGCACGGCTCGGCCCGCCACAACGCACGGCTCGGCGGGTCAGTCGATGCGGGCGAGGAACTCCAGCAGCAGCTCGTGCACGCGCTGCGGCTTCTCCATCGCGAGGAAGTGGCTGCCCGGGATCTCGACGTACGTCGCCCCCTCGATGCGGGCGGCGGCGCTGGCCATGTCCCGTGCGCCGGCCAGCACGTCGTACGACGCGGCGACGAAGGCGGTCGGCACCGAGATCCGGCTCAGCGAGACGCGCTGGTGCTGGCTGGTGCGGAGCGCGAGGTGGAAGTACCAGTCGACCGGCGTGGTGAGGAACTCCGCGATCGCGCGGGCCGCGATCTCCGGGTGGGCCACGGGCAGCATGAAACCGGTGTGCGAGACGAGGGCGACGGCGCGGCGGCCGACGGGCAGGCGGCGCGCGATCGGGGTGAGCGCCTTGCCGGCGTACATCAGGCCGCGCGCGATGTTGACCGTCGCAGTCCGGTTGAGCGCCTTGGGCAGGCGCAGCGGCGCCAGCATGGTGCCGAAGGTGTCGCCGGGCACCCCGGCCACGGCGAACAGGCCGGTCACCCGCTCGGGGTGGTGCAGGGCCAGCTCGAACATCGTGTTCACGCCCATCGACCAGCCCATGAGCACGGCCCGGTCGAGCCCGGCGTGGTCCATCACGGCCAGCGCGTCCTCGACGAACGCGTCGATGCCGACGTGGCGCCGGTCGGTCGGGCGCTCCGAGCCGCCGGTGCCGCGGTGGTTCCACGACACCACGCGTACGCCGCTGTCGGCCGCGAGCAGCGCGGGGGTGGTCCAGGGGTTGGTGCCCAGGCCGTTGCAGAGCACGACGGTGGGCCCGTCGATGAGGCAGTCCGGGTCGTTGGTCCAGGCCCGCAGCCGGGTGCCGTCGGCCGAGACGACGTCGTAGAAGTACGGCGTCGGGACGGTGTCGAGCTCCGTGGAGGTGGACGGCACGGTGGCGGGCATGTGCGGATCATGCCCGAGGAGCCCGCGGGAGTGGGGGAGGTGTGACCCGACCGACCCGGGCGGTTCACCCCGTCAGCTGGCTGGGGCCGAGCCCGTCCGGCAGGTGATGGGCCTGCCGGACGGGCTCAGCCGTGCGCCGCGACCTGGTCGGCGATGAGGGAGGGTGCGTCCAGGCCCGCCAGGAAGTCCTCGACGTCGTTGATCTCGGCACGGCGTTGGGCCAGAGCTGTCGAGGCGACCATGGCGTTGCGGCGGGCCTGCTGCTGCGAGGCCACGCTCCAGGTGTCGATCCACGCGAGGAGGTTCATGGGTCCGACTCCGATGACGAGAGGTCCAGTGACACCGACGAATCTAGGAGCCCGCCGAGTCGTCGCGGTCAACGTCGTGTGACATCCCTGTGAACTCTCGCGACCCGGGCTCGACTGGAGCGACCTCAGTCCGGGACCGGCTCGCTCTGCGGCGTACCGGTCCGGGTGGCGCCGACGCTGGCCACGATCACGCAGGCCATCGCCAGCCACTGCACCGGGGCGAGCATCTCCTGCAGCACCACCAGCGCGGCGAGGGCCGCGACCGCCGGCTCGAGGCTCATCAGGATGCCGAAGACGGCCGGGCGAAGGGTGCGCAGCGCGGCCATCTCGAAGCTGTACGGGATCACCGAGCTGAGCAGCCCCACCGCGGCGCCGAGCGCGAGGATGTCCGGCTCGAGCAGGGCGCCGCCGCCGGTCGCGATCGCGGGACCGGCCAGCAGCACCGTGGCCAGCACGCTGGCGACGGCCAGCCCGTCCAGGCCCGGCCAGCGCCGTCCGGTGCTCGCGCTGAGGAGGATGTACGCCGCCCAGCTGGCGCCGGCGAGCAGGGCGAAGAGGACACCGGGGACGGTGACACCCTCGGGCTCGAAGCCGAGCAGGGCGACACCGATGCCGGCCAGGCCCACCCAGACCAGGTCGCGGGCACGGCGCGAGCCGACGACGGCGATCGCGAGCGGTCCGACGAACTCGATGGTCACCGCGATGCCGAGCGGGATGCGCGCGAACGACTGGTAGATCGCCCAGTTCATCAGCCCCAGGGTTGCCCCGAACGCGGCCACCACCAGCCAGTCCTCGCGGGTGCGTGCCGCGCATCGCGGGGCGGGCGATCGCCAGCAGCACCAGGGCGCTGGTGAGCAACCGCAGGAAGACCATCGCCGTGGGGTCGATCCGGTCGAAGAGGTCCTTGGCGACCGCCGCGCCGAACTGGACGGACAGGATGCCGACGAGGACATAAGTGATCGCGCGGCGCAATCGCCCTCCCCTCTGTCGGTGTGCAGGAATATCCTGCGAAGCATCGCACCGGCAGCGTGTCATCTCCCGAGGGGACCGATGAATCCGCCCGCCCGGCGCGGTCAGCACGTCGACGCAGTCGAGGCGAGGAGACGCACGTGCACGACGAGAACGGGACCGTGCTCCTGGTGGGCACCCGCAAGGGCCTGTGGATCGGCCGCTCCGGCAAGGAGCGCAAGGACTGGTCGTGGACCGGCCCGCACTTCGACATGGAGGAGGTCTACTCCTGCATGGTCGACACCCGCGGCGACCGGCCGCGGCTGCTGGTCGGCTCGTCGTCGAGCTGGACCGGGCCGCAGGTGTGGCGCTCCGACGACCTCGGCGAGACCTGGCAGGAGACGCCGAACGGCGCGGTCCGCTTCCCCGAGGGCGCCGACGCCACGGTCGCCCGGGTCTGGCAGCTGGTGCCCGGCGTCGAGGACGGCGTCGTGTACGCCGGCACCGAGCCGGCCGCGGTGTTCCGCTCCGAGGACGGCGGCGAGCACTTCACCCTCGAGCAGGCACTGTGGGACCACCCGCACCGTCCCCAGTGGAACGCCGGGTTCGGCGGCCAGGCCTTCCACACCGTGCTGCCGCACCCGACCGACGCGCGCTCGGTCACCGTCGCCCTCTCGACCGGCGGGGTCTACCAGACGGCCGACGGTGGCTCCTCCTGGTCGCCGCGCAACGACGGCATCCGCGCCGAGTTCCTGCCGGAGGGCCAGCAGTACCCCGAGTTCGGCCAGTGCGTGCACAAGGTCACCCGCCACCCCGACGCCCCGCAGCGCCTCTACGCCCAGAACCACGGCGGCGTCTACCGCTCCGACGACGAGGGCGGCCACTGGGAGTCGATCGCCCACGGGCTGCCCGCGGACTTCGGCTTCCCGATCGTGGTGCACCCGCACGAGCCGGACACGATCTTCACCTTCCCGATCCAGGGCGGTGACGCCCGCTACCCGGTGGACGCCAAGGCACGGGTGTGGCGCTCGCGCGACGCCGGCGAGAGCTGGGAGCCGTGCGGCGACGGGCTGCCGGACACGTTCTTCGTCGGCGTCATGCGCGACGCGATGACCGCGGACCAGCACGACCCGGCCGGGCTCTACTTCGGCGGCCGCAACGGTGCGGTCTTCGCCTCCGCCGACGAGGGCGACACCTGGACGGAGATCATCGAGAACCTCCCCGACGTGATGGTCGTGCGGGCCGCCGCGATCTGAGGGCCGCCGGGGAGCCCCCTGCGCGCATCCTGCCCGATCGGGCAGGATGCAGGGCGACCCCTAGCAGGAGGATCGTCATGGGCGACTTCGCCGTGTCCCGCCGCACCACCGTGATCGCCGACCCGGCACGGGTGCACGGGCTGGTCAACGACTTCCACGCGTGGACCGCCTGGTCCCCGTGGGAGGACCTGGACCCCGACCTGGTGCGCGAGTACTCCGGCCCCGACCGCCGGCGTCGGGGCGCGCTACGCCTGGAGCGGCAACCGCAAGGCCGGTCAGGGCTCGCATGGAGATCACCTCCTCGACCCCGGACGCGATCGGCATCCGGCTGCAGTTCCTCAAGCCCTTCAGGTCGACCAACGAGGTGACCTTCACCCTGACGCCGGCCGTCGACGGCACCGAGGTGGTCTGGTTGATGTCCGGCCGGCGGACCGGGCTGCTGGGGCCTGCTCGGCCGGCTCTTCCCGATGGACCGGCTGATCGGCAAGGACTTCGAGAAGGGGCTCGCCCGCCTCAAGGCCGTGGCCGAGACCCCCGCCTGACCCGGTCGTCCGCCTGACGAGGGTCCCTGCACCCTCGTCATGCGGACGACGGCGCTCAACGGCGGAAGAACGGCCTAGGCTCGGCCCATGACCTCCACGCCGGACATGAAGCCCCGCTCGCGCGACGTCACCGACGGACTGGAGAAGGCCGCGGCCCGCGGCATGCTGCGGGCGGTGGGCATGGACGACGAGGACTTCACCAAGCCGCAGATCGGCGTCGCCTCCTCGTGGAACGAGATCACCCCCTGCAACCTGTCGCTCGACCGGCTGGCCAAGGCCGTGAAGAACGGCGTGCACGCGGCCGGCGGGTACCCGCTGGAGTTCGGCACGATCTCGGTCTCCGACGGCATCTCGATGGGCCACGAGGGCATGCACTTCTCGCTGGTCTCGCGCGAGGTGATCGCGGACTCCGTCGAGACGGTGATGATGGCCGAGCGCCTCGACGGCTCGGTGCTGCTGGCCGGCTGCGACAAGTCGCTGCCCGGCATGATGATGGCCGCCGCCCGCCTCGACCTCGCCAGCGTCTTCCTGTACGCCGGGTCGATCATGCCGGGCCAGGTCGACGGCAACGACGTGACGATCATCGACGCCTTCGAGGCGGTCGGCGCCTGCCTGGCCGGCAAGATCAGCCGGGAGCAGGTCGACCGGATCGAGCGGGCCATCTGTCCGGGCGAGGGCGCCTGCGGCGGCATGTACACCGCCAACACGATGGCCGCCGTCGGCGAGGCCCTCGGCATGAGCCTGCCGGGCTCGGCCGCCCCGCCGGCCGTGGACCGGCGCCGCGACGGCTTCGCGCACCGCTCGGGGGCCGCGGTCGTGGAGATGCTGCGCCAGGGCATCACCGCCCGCCAGGTCCTGACCCGCGAGGCCTTCGAGAACGCGATCGCCGTGGTGATGGCCCTCGGCGGGTCCACCAACGCCGTGCTGCACCTGCTCGCGATCGCCCGCGAGGCCGACGTACCGCTGGAGATCGACGACTTCAACCGGATCGGCGACAAGGTGCCGCACCTCGGCGACCTCAAGCCGTTCGGCCGCTTCGTGATGAACGACGTCGACAAGATCGGCGGCATCCCGGTGGTGATGAAGGCGCTGCTCGACGCCGGCCTGATGCACGGCGACACGCTGACCGTGACCGGGAAGACGATGCGCGAGAACCTCGAGGAGCTGGCCCCGGCCGGCCTCGACGGCGAGGTGCTGCGGCCGCTGGACCGCCCGATCCACAAGACCGGCGGGCTGACCATCCTCAAGGGCTCGCTGGCCCCCGAGGGCGCGGTGGTGAAGTCGGCCGGGTTCGACGACTCGACGTTCACCGGCACCGCCCGGGTCTTCGACGGCGAGCGGGCCGCGATGGACGCGCTCGAGCAGGGCCGCATCGTCGCCGGGGACGTGGTCGTCATCCGCTACGAGGGCCCCAAGGGCGGCCCCGGCATGCGCGAGATGCTGGCGATCACCGGCGCGATCAAGGGCGCCGGGCTCGGCAAGGACGTGCTGCTGGTGACCGACGGCCGGTTCTCCGGCGGCACCACCGGCCTGTGCGTCGGGCACATCGCCCCCGAGGCCGTCGACGGCGGGCCGATCGCGTTCGTCCGGGACGGCGACCCGATCACCCTCGACGTCGCCAACCGCACCTGGACGTCGACGCCGACCTCGACGCCCGCAAGGACGGCTGGACGCCGAACCCGCCGAAGTACACCAGCGGCGTGCTCGGCAAGTACGCCCGCCTCGTGCAGTCCGCCGCGCACGGCGCCGTCACCGGCTGACCTCCGACGTACGACGACGCCCGGCCCCCGCGGGGACCGGGCGTCGTCGTGTCAGGACCGGGTCAGAGACCCAGGCCGAGCCGTCCCAGGATCTGGTTCAGCAGGTTGGTCAGGCGCCCGAGCAGCCCGTCGAGGCCGCCGTCGAGCAGGCCGGTCACCGCGCAGAGCAGGTTGCCGAGCAGGTTGCCGGCACCCGACTGGGCGACGATGTCCAGCACCACGCGGTCCAGGTGCACCTGGAGGCCGAGCAGGTCGAGGTCCAGCGGGCCGAGCACGAGGTTGAGCACGTCGCACGGGGCCGCGGCCAGCGAGCGCGCGGCGACGCCGGTGCGGGCCGGCTCCCCGTTGATCGACTTCACGCGCATCGTGCGCATGACCCCGAACGTCCTCGTGGTGCCGTCGGTGTTGTGGACGACGCCCTGCAGGAGCCCGCGGACGAACACCTTGCCGTCGCGGTGCGAGAACCCGATCGGCACGAAGCTGCCGGTGACGCGCCGGCCGTTGCCGGTCTCGCCGACGATCCGCGAGGTGAGCTCACCCTGGGGGGTGTGCGCCACCGTGCGTCCTGCGGCCGCCGCGGGTGCGGCGGGTGCGGAGCTGCCGGTCGCCGCGCCCCCTGAGACGAGCGCGACGGCGGCGGTCACGACCAGCGCGACCAGCAGGGCGACGGGCCCTCCTACTGCCTTGTTCCTGAAGTTCACCATGGGTGTGTTCCCTCCCTTGGTCGACCTGGCCAGTGGCCAGGGGCCCGAGTCCGAGACGGCACGGGCACCCGAAGCCCGTGCCCACTTCGGAAAGAGACACGCTCCAAATGTCGCGAGAATCCCTCGCCCGGGCGTGTCGCACGGTCTGAGAGAGTGGGCGCCGACCCCTGCCGAGAGGACCCCAGGTGAGTGACCCGACCTCCCCCGAGTACGCCGCGGCGCGCGACGCCGCCGACCCCCTGGCCGGGCTGCGCGACCGCTTCCTGGGTGCGGAGACCCCGCTGGTGTACTTCGACGGCAACTCGCTGGGCCGGCCGCTGCGGGCCACCGCCGACCGCCTCGACCGGTTCGTCCGCGAGGAGTGGGGCGGGCGGCTGATCCGGGGCTGGGACGAGGGCTGGTTCGAGCTGCCGGAGACGATCGGTGACGACCTGGGCCGCGTCCTGCTCGGCGCCGCGCCCGGCCAGACCGCCGTCGGCGACTCCACCACGGTGCTGCTCTACAAGCTGATCCGGGCCGCCGCCGACCACCAGGTCCGCACCGACCCCGCCCGGACCGAGATCGTCATCGACCGCGACAACTTCCCGACCGACCGGTACGTCGTCGAGGGCATCGCCGCCGAGCGGGGACTGACCGTGCGGTGGATCGACGTCGACCCCGCGGCCGGGGTCGGGGTCGACCAGGTCCGCGAGGTCGTCGGCCCGGCCACGGGCGTGGTGGTGCTCAGCCAGGTCGCCTACCGGTCGAGCCACGTCGCGGACGCGACCGCCATCACCGAGGCGGTCCACGACGCCGGCGGGCTGGTCGTGTGGGACCTGTCCCACTCCGCCGGCTCCGTGGTCGTCGAGCTCGACGCCTGGGGCGCCGACCTGGCCGTGGGCTGCGGCTACAAGTACCTCAACGGCGGGCCCGGCGCCCCGGCCTTCGCCTACGTCGCCACCCGGCACCAGGAGACGCTCACCCAGCCGATCCAGGGCTGGATGGGGGCGGCCGACCCGTTCCTGATGGGCCCGGAGTACCGCCCCGCGCCCGGCATCCGCCGCTTCATCAGCGGGACGCCGCCGGTCGTCGGCATGCAGGCGATGCGGGACATGCTGGCCCTGGTCGAGGAGGCCGGGATGCCCGCCGTCCGGGCCAAGTCGGTCGACCTCACGGCGTACGTCGTGGAGCTCTCCGACGCCTGGCTGCAGCCGCTCGGGCGTCACCGTCGGCTCGCCCCGCGACCCGGACCTGCGCGGCGGTCACGTCACCCTCAACCACCCGGCGATGAAGAAGGTCACCGCGGCCCTGTGGGAGCACGACGTGATCCCCGACTACCGCGACCCCGGTGGGCTGCGGGTCGGGCTGTCGCCGCTGTCCACGAGCTTCGACGAGGTACGTCGCGGCATGGAGGCCGTGCGCGACACCCTGGTCCGGATCGGGGCGTGAGCATGGACCAGCGCGTCTCCTTCATCACCCTGGCGGTGCACGACCTCGACGCGACGAAGGCGTTCTACCTCGACGGGCTCGGCTGGTCCGCCGAGGTCGACGTACCGGGTGAGGTGCTGATGATCCGGGTCGGCGACCGGCTGGTCCTCTCGCTCTGGAGCGAGGCCGGCTTCGAGGCCGAGGTGGGTCCCATCCGCCGGGGTGAGGGCATCGTGCCGCTGACCCTGGCCCACAACGTCGCCACGCCGGAGGAGGTGGACGCGGTCCTCGCGACCGCCCGCGCGGCCGGCGCCGACCCGGTCCAGGAGGGCGAGCGGCGGAGCTGGGGCGGCTACACCGGCTACTTCGCCGACCCCGACGGGTTCCGCTGGGAGGTCGCCTACAACCCCGACCCGATCGGGCTGTCCGTCCTGCCCTGAGTCCCGGCCGGAAACGCGGTGGCACCGCCGCGCGCGGGTGGCAAGGATGGACCCATGCCCCGCTATCCCGCCCCGCTCCGTCCCGGCGACCGTATCGGCGTCACCGCGCCGTCGAGCGGCGTCGCCGCGGACCTGATGCCGCGGTTCGAGGTGTGCGTGGCGTCGCTGCGCGACCAGGGGTACGACGTGGAGGTCGGCGGCTGCCTCGACGGCACGACGCACATCAGCGGGACCCGCGAGGAGCGGGCCGACCGAGCTGATGGGGATGCTCACCGACCCCGGGATCCGGGCGGTGTTCCCGCCGTGGGGCGGCGGAGACCGCCATCGACGTGCTCGACCTCCTCGACTGGGACGCGCTGGCCGCCGCCGACCCGACCTGGGTGATCGGCTTCAGCGACACCACGACGTGGATGCTGCCGCTCACGCTCCGGCTGGACTGGGCGACGATCCACGGCGCGATGCTCATGGACGAGCCCTACACGCCAGCCCGACGGCCTGGCCCGCTGGAGCGACCTCGCCGCGCGCACCGGACCGGTGACCCAGCGTGGCCTCGGCGCGCACCGCACCAACGCCTTCGAGGACTGGAAGTCCGACCCCGGCCTGGCGGTGTTCAACCTGGACGGGCGGGGGACGTGGTCCACGCTCGCGGCCCGGCCCGGTCGACGTGACCGGCCGCCTCGTCGGCGGCTGCATCGAGACGGTGTGCAACCTCACCGGCACGCCGTACGGCGACCTCCCGGCGTGGGCGGCCAGGCAGCCGGAGGGGACGATCGTCTACCTCGAGGCCTGCGGCGACGACGCGTTCACGATCTGCCGCAACCTGCACGGGCTGCGGCTGGCCGGCTGGTTCGACCACGCGAACGCGGTGGTCATCGGGCGCACCCCGGCGCCCGACGCCGACACCCTCACCCAGGCGGAGGCGGTCGACGACGCCCTCGGCCGGCTCGGCATCCCGGTCGTGCTCGACGTGGAGATCGGTCATGTCGCGCCGCGGATGCCGCTGGTCAACGGGGCGCCCGCGCACCTGGTCGTCGACGGCGACCGGCACGAGCTGACCCAGGACCCGACCCGGTGAGCCGACACAACGAGCACGGCCAGCCGATCGGCGAGGCCGTCGACTGGTCGCCGCGTCCGCCGGTCCTCCCGGTGACGCTGATCGGACGCACGGTCACCCTGGAGCCGCTGGCCGAGCGGCCACGTCGACGACCTGGCAGAGGCGTTCCTCGGGCACCCGGAGATCTGGACCTACAGCCCCTTCGGCCCGTACGCCGACCGCGACGGGATCGCGTCGTACGTCGCGCCAGCTGCGCGGGGTGACCACACACGTGCCGTTCGTGGTCGTGGTCGACGGGCGGGCGGTCGGCGTCGAGTGCCTGATGCGGATCGAACCGGCCCACGGGGTCGTCGAGGTCGGCGGCATCGTGCTGGCGCCGGTCCTGCAGCGGACCACGGCCTCGACGGAGGCGGCGTACCTCCTGGCCCGGCACGTCTTCGAGGACCTCGGCTACCGCCGCTACGAGTGGAAGTGCGACAGCCTC
Organism: uncultured Actinomycetota bacterium; assembly: GCA_963721775.1. Taxonomy (GTDB): domain Bacteria; phylum Actinomycetota; class Actinomycetes; order Propionibacteriales; family Nocardioidaceae; genus Nocardioides. The sequence goes on from CAVRMH010000037.1 coordinate 229,000, forward strand.
AACGCGCCGTCGCGGGCCGCGGCCGCCCGGCTGGGCTTCACCTACGAGGGCAGGTTCCGGCAGGCCCTGGTCTACAAGGGCCGCAACCGCGACACCGACTGGTTCTCGATCACCGACGGCGAGTGGCCGGCGGTGAAGGCGGGGTTCGAGGCCTGGCTGGACCCGGCCAACCACGGGCCGGACGGCCAGCTCGCCCGGCTCGAGGACCTGCGCGCCCGGCACGCTCGGACGTCGGCTGGCTGACCCCGCCCTGTCGGGCGATCGGGGATGCTGTGGCTCACGTGGTGGACCACAGATTCCCCGATGAGGTCGAACCCACGGCGTTGGCGGCTGCCGGTACTGCGGTGCAGGATGGCGGGCATGGGCGAGAAACTGACCGGGCAGCAGATCCTCGACGCCGACCTGCAGGACTGGCGGCTGATGCTGCGCTCCCTGCACACCCGCTTCGCGACCGGTGACTTCGCCACCGGCCTCGAGCTGGCCACGCGGATCGGGGCCGCGGCCGAGGAGATGAACCACCATCCCGACCTCGACCTCCGCTACCCCCACCTCGACGTGCGGCTGACCAGTCACGACACCGGCGGCGTCACCACGCGCGACGTCGAGCTGGCCCGCCGGATCAGCGCCGCCGCGGCCGACCTCGGGGTCTCCGCAGAGCCCGCGGCGACGTCGCAGTGGGAGCTGGCCCTCGACACCGCGGACCACGCGGCGATCAAGCCGTTCTGGCGCGCGATGCTCGGGTACGCCGACCACGCGGAGGCCGACGACGAGATCGACGACCCGGCCGGGACCTGGCCCAACATCTGGTTCCAGGCCACCGAGCCGCACGACGAGCCCCGGCAGCGCTGGCACCTCGACGTGTGGGTGCCGCACGACGTCGCCGAGCAGCGGGTGGCCGACGCGGTCGCGGCCGGCGGCACCCTGGTCAGCGACGCGCAGGCGCCGTCGTACTGGGTGCTCGCCGACGGCGACGGCAACAAGGCCTGCGTGTGCACGTGGCAGTCGCGGGGCGGTTCGACCGACTGAGCCCCGCGTGGCGCCACGATGTGGGACTCCTGTCCCAGCATCTGGGATCCATGATGGACTGGGTTGACGCCGGAACGCCCCGGCGGCGAACGTAGGCGTATGCGCACCGACCTTCTCGTACGCACGCGACGCGTGAGCTGAGCCCCGCACCGGGTCAGCGCCCGCGTCCTCCCCTCCGTTGCCGTCAGGCCGGGGGGTTTTTTGTTGGAACACCACGGATGAGAACAGGATCACCGATGAGCGAGCAGGGCAGCGGCGCGGACCAGGTCACCGGCGCCCAGAGCCTGGTCCGGTCCCTCGAGGCGGCCGGCGTGGACACCATCTTCGGCATCCCGGGCGGCGCCATCCTCCCGGCGTACGACCCCCTCTTCGACAGCCGGATCCGCCACATCCTGGTGCGTCACGAGCAGGGCGCCGGCCACGCCGCGCAGGGGTACGCCGCTGCCACCGGCCGGGTCGGCGTCTGCATGGCCACCTCCGGCCCCGGCGCGACGAACCTGGTCACCCCGATCGCCGACGCCCACATGGACTCGGTGCCGATGGTCGCGGTCACCGGGCAGGTCGGCGCCTCGATGATCGGCACGGACGCCTTCCAGGAGGCCGACATCCGCGGCATCACGATGCCGATCACCAAGCACAACTTCCTGGTCACCGACCCCGCCGACATCCCGCGCACCATTGCCGAGGCGTTCCACATCGCCTCGACCGGCCGCCCCGGCCCGGTGCTGGTCGACGTCGCGAAGTCGGCGCTGCAGGCGATGACGACGTACGCCTGGCCCGACGACGATCAACCTGCCCGGCTACCGCCCGGTGACCAAGCCGCACAGCAAGCAGATCCGCGAGGCCGCGCGGATGATCCTGGCCGCCAAGCGCCCGGTGCTGTACGTCGGCGGCGGCGTGATCCGCGCCCGTGCGTCGAAGGAGCTGCGCGCGCTGGCGGAGTACACCGGCATGCCGGTGGTGACCACGCTGATGGCCCGGGGCGCCTTCCCCGACTCCCACGCCCAGCACCTCGGCATGCCCGGCATGCACGGCACGGTGGCCGCGGTGGCCGGCCTGCAGCGCTCCGACCTGATCATCAGCCTGGGCGCCCGCTTCGACGACCGGGTCACCGGCAACCTCGACTCGTTCGCGCCGGGTGCGCGGGTCATCCACGCCGACATCGACCCCGCCGAGATCGGCAAGAACCGCCACGCCGACGTCCCGATCGTGGGTGACTGCCGCGAGGTGATCGACGACCTGCTGGCGCTGCTCACGACCGAGCGCGCGGCCGGCCACGAGGGCGACTACGAGGCCTGGGTCGACTTCCTGGCCGGGGTGAAGAAGAAGTACCCGCTCGGGTACGACGCCCCCGCCGACGGCTCGCTGGCCCCGCAGTACGTCATCGAGCGGCTGGGCGCGATCGCCGGGCCCGAGGCGATCTACACCTCGGGCGTCGGGCAGCACCAGATGTGGGCCGCGCACTTCGTCGGCTACGAGCACCCGAACACCTGGATCAACTCCGGCGGGCTCGGCACCATGGGCTTCTCGGTGCCGGCCGCGATGGGCGCCAAGGTCGGCCGCCCGGACGCGACGGTCTGGTCGATCGACGGCGACGGCTGCTTCCAGATGACCAACCAGGAGCTGGCCACCTGCGCGATCGAGGACATCCCGATCAAGGTCGCGATCATCAACAACGAGTCGCTGGGCATGGTCCGGCAGTGGCAGACGCTGTTCTACAACGAGCGCTACTCCAGCACCGACCTGCACTCCAAGCGGATCCCCGACTTCGTGAAGCTGGCCGAGGCCTACGGCTGCGTGGGCCTGGCCTGCGACTCCCCGGCCGACGTGGACGCCACCATCACCAAGGCGATGGAGATCAACGACGCGCCGGTCGTGGTGGACTTCCGGGTGCACCGCGACGCGATGGTCTGGCCGATGGTCGCCGCCGGGACCAGCAACGACGACATCAAGTACGCCCGCGACCTGGCGCCCGACTTCGACGAGGACGAGCTGTAATGCGCGAACGGAGTGAGTGCATCATTCAAGAGAGCCGAGCGCGCCGCTCATCGGCGCCCGCAGCGAAGCGAGGACGCCGATGAGCAAGCACACCCTGTCCGTGCTGGTCGAGAACAAGCCCGGCGTGCTGGCCCGGATCGCGGGCCTGTTCAGCCGTCGCGGCTTCAACATCGACAGCCTCGCGGTCGGACCGACCGAGCACTCCGAGGTCTCCCGGATGACGATCGTGGTCAACGTCGAGGACAGCCCGCTCGAGCAGGTCACCAAGCAGCTCAACAAGCTGGTCGAGGTGATCAAGATCGTCGAGCTCGACAGCGCCGCCTCGATCTCCCACGAGCTGCTGATGGTGAAGGTGAAGGCCGACGCGAGCGTGCGCGGCCAGGTCCTCGACGCCGTGCAGCTGTTCAAGGCCAAGGTGGTCGACGTGGCGCCCGACGCCGTCACCATCGAGGTCACCGGCAACACCGACAAGCTCAGCGACTTCCTCCGGGTGCTCGAGCCGTTCGGCATCCGCGAGCTCGTCCAGTCCGGCATGGTCGCCATCGGCCGTGGCTCCCGCTCGATCACCGAGCGGACGCTCCGGCCCGTCGCCGTACCCGCACCGCCCCCGACCGCCGTCTGACGCCACCCGCACGATTCCCCGCACGACCACCACGCACGACCATCCCGATGAGAAGGAGAGCCCCCCGTGGCTGAGATGTTCTACGACGACGACGCCGACCTCGCGCTGATCCAGGGCAAGAACGTGGCCGTCCTCGGCTACGGCAGCCAGGGACACGCCCACTCGCTGTCCCTGCGCGACTCCGGCGTCGACGTCCGGATCGGCCTGCCCGAGGGCTCCAAGAGCCGGGCCAAGGCGGAGGCCGAGGGCCTGCGGGTGCTCACCCCCGCCGAGGCGGTGGAGGAGGCCGACGTCATCGTCATCCTCGCCCCCGACCACGTGCAGCGGAAGCTGTACGCCGAGGCGGTCGAGCCCAACATCACCGAGGGCGACACCCTGGTGTTCGGCCACGGCTTCAACATCCGCTTCGGCTACATCACCCCGCCCGAGGGCGTCGACGTGTTCATGGTCGCCCCGAAGGGCCCCGGCCACCTGGTCCGCCGCGAGTACGTCGACGGCCGCGGTGTGCCCGTGCTCGTCGCGGTCGAGAAGGACGCCTCCGGCAAGGCCTGGGACCTCGCGCTGTCCTACGCCAAGGCGATCGGCGGCCTGCGCGCCGGCGGCATCAAGACCACCTTCACCGAGGAGACCGAGACCGACCTGTTCGGTGAGCAGGCGGTGCTCTGCGGCGGCGCCTCGCAGCTGGTGATGTACGGCTTCGAGGTGCTCACCGAGGCCGGCTACCAGCCCGAGGTCGCCTACTTCGAGTGCCTGCACGAGCTGAAGCTGATCGTCGACCTGATGTACGAGGGCGGCATCGCCAAGCAGCGCTGGTCGGTCTCCGACACCGCGGAGTACGGCGACTACGTCTCCGGCCCGCGGGTGATCGACGAGCACGTGAAGGAGAACATGAAGGCGGTGCTCGAGGACATCCGCAACGGGTCCTTCGCGCAGCGCTTCATCGACGACCAGGACGCCGGCGCCCCGGAGTTCAAGAAGCTCCGCGCCCAGGGCGAGCAGCACCCGATCGAGGCCACCGGCCGCGAGCTGCGCAAGCTCATGTCGTGGGTGAAGAGCCACGACTCCGACTACGTCGAGGGCACCGCCACCCGCTGACGCCGACCTGTCGCACACTGACAGGACGAGACGCCGACCCGTCGCAAACTGACGCGCACAGCTGTCAGTTTGCGACGGGTCGGCGTTTGTCTACTTGACCTCGGAGCGGAGCACCAGCGTCAGTCCGACGGCCAGCGGGGCGACCAGCCAGATCGCGCCGGCCACGGCGAGGTTGGCCCACTGCTCGGTGGTCACCGACGCCGTTGAACAGCGCGCCCTGGGCGAAGTTGAAGTCGATCCACGGCTGCAGGTCCCGGAACCACGCCTGGCTCGTGGCCAGCAGTCCGGCGAGCGTCGGCAGCAGCAGGGAGTACACGAAGTACCCGACGATCGCGCCCGGCGAGTTGCGGATCAGCACCCCGAGCATGAAGCCGATCAGCAGGCCGAGCACGTTGGCCAGGACGATCTCCAGGGCGTGCACGAAGCTGATGTCCCACACCAGGTCTGCCCCCGTCAGCGCGGTGCCCGCCAGGTTCCCCAGCGCACCGATGCTGAAGGCCACGACCATCGAGGCCACCCCCACGGCGACGGCCGAGATGGCCTTGGCTCCGATCACCCGGCCCCGGTGGGGGACCAGCGTGAAGGTGGTCAGCCCGCTGCGCTGGCTCCACTCGCCGGTGACCGAGAGGATCGCCACCATCGGCAGGATCACGGCCATCGGGAAGCCGATCGCGGCCGCGAACGTGTCGTAGGTCAGCTCGCTGTCCGGGGCCCACAGGATGACGGCGCCGGTGGCGAGCACGGCGGTGATCGCGATGCTCGCCATCAGCCAGAAGCCCGACCGGGTGTCGAACATCTTGCGCAGCTCCACGGCGGTCACCCGCGACAGGGGGATGGGGCGCGGTGCCGGCCGGGTCGTCTCCCGGACGGTCTCCACTGCAAGGACGGCGGTGCTCATGCTGCTGCTCCTTCTCGTTGGGTGTCGGCGGTGAGCTCGAGGAACATCTCCTCGAGGCCGGCGCCGTCGGCGCTGCGCAGCTCGGTGAGGGCCACGCCTGCCGCCAGGGCGACCTGCCCGACCTGGGCAGGGTCGGCGTCGGTGCGCAGGGCGCCGTCGCCGGAGGTGGTCGCGGTGAGCCCGGCCGCGTGCAGGGCCCGGGCCAGGGCGTCGAGGTCGGGGGTGCGGACGACGGTGCCGGCGGCCTCCAGGAGCTCTGCCTTGGTGCCCTGCGCGACGATCCGCCCGTTGCCGATCACCACGATGTCGTCGGCGATGACCTCGATCTCGTGCAGCAGGTGCGAGGAGAGCAGGACGGTCCCGCCCCGGTTCGCGTAGTCGCGCAGCAGGTCGCGCATCCAGCGGATGCCCGCCGGGTCGAGGCCGTTGGCCGGCTCGTCGAGGATGAGTACGTCGGGGTCCCCGATGAGGGCGGTCGCGATGCCGAGCCGCTGGCGCATGCCGAGCGAGTAGTTGCGGACCCGGCGCTCGGCCTCGGAGCCGGTCAGGCTGACCAGGTCCAGCATCTCGCCGACCTTGTGCGACGGCAGCCCCATCGTCCGCTGGGCGATGGTGAGGATCTCGCGGCCGGTGCGGCCGGCGTGCTGGGCGGAGGCGTCGAGGAGGACGCCCACCTCGAGCCCGGGGTTGGGCAGGTCGGCGAACCTCCGCCCGGCGACGGTGACGCGAGCCGGACGAGGCCGGGGTGAGCCCGACCATGACCCGCATGGTGGTGGACTTGCCGGCGCCGTTGGGACCGAGGAACCCGGTCACGCGACCGGGGCTGGCCGTGAAGGAGACGTCGTCGACGGCGGTGAACCCGCCGTACTTCTTGGTGAGTGCTTCGACCTTGATCATGGGTCGTAGCCTCGCCCGCGCGGGGGCCCGCGCACATCGGGGAAGGCATGGACGCGACCCCCGGTCCCGACCCCGGGACCGCCTCGGGGTCGACCCCGAGGCGCGGCCCGGACCCGTCTCCCTGTCGGTGCGCACTGCCAGGGTGTCGGGATGGACGGACCGGACGCGAGGAGACCCCCGATCAGGCTCGAGGGGAGCCTGGCCGTCGTCACGGGCGGAGCCTCGGGGCTGGGCGAGGTGCTCTGCCGCGCCCTGGCCGCCGCCGGTGCTCCGGTGGTCGTGGCGGACCGGGACGGCGCTGCCGCCGACGCGGTGGCAGCCGACCTCGTCGCCGCCGGACAGGAGGCCTGGGCCTGGGCCGGCGACGTGACCACCGACGCGGCGCGGCTCGTGCGTGAGGCCGGCGACCACGGCGACCCGCGGATCCTGGTGAACAACGCCGGCGGCTGGACCCCGGGCAGGCAGTACCCCCACACGACCGACTGGCCGGCCACCATCGACCTCAACCTGGTGACCCCGATGCGGCTCACCCGGCTGGTGGCCGACCTCGGGCCCGGCCGGGCCGTCGTCAACATCGCCTCCAGCGCCGGCGTCGGCGACGCGGCGTACCCCTCGCCTGAGTACGCCGCCGCGAAGGCCGGCCTCGCCCGCTTCACGGCGGCGACGGCCGGGATGGAGCAGACCCACGGCGTCCGCGTGCTGTGCGTCGTACCGGACTGGGTCGGGCTGCCCCGGGCCCACGAGGAGCTGGCGGCGCTCTCGCCCGAGCGGCGGGCCGCGACGCCGCCGCTGATCCCGCCGGAGGGGGTTGCCGCGGTCGTCCTCGACCTGGTCGCCCGCGGGCGGGGCGGCACCGTGGTCGAGCTGTGGGGCGGTGAGGTGCCGCACATCCGGCCGGCGCGGCAGCGCTGACGGGAACATCCCCGCCCACCGGTCGGTTGCGCTGTACATGCGTATCGAAGTCTGGTCCGACGTCGTCTGCCCCTGGTGCTACATCGGCAAGCGTCGCCTCGAGACCGCCCTGGCCGAGTTCCCGCACGACGTCGAGGTCGTGTGGCGCTCCTTCCAGCTCGACCCGGGCGCACCCGCCGTACCCACCGAGACGGTCGCGGAGAGCCTGGGTCGCAAGTACGGCGGCGGCCCCGAGGCCGGCGCCCGGATGATCGACAACGTCGAGGCCGTGGCGGCCGAGGAGGGGCTGGTCTACCGGCTCCACCAGGCGCAGCGCGCGAACACCGTCGACGCCCACCGGCTGCTGCACCTGGCCCTCGAGGACGGCGGCGCCGCCCTCCAGGGCACCCTCAAGGAGGGGTTGCTGGCGGCGTACTTCACCGACGCGCGCAACGTCGCCGACCACGACGTGCTCCGCGAGGTCGCCGTCGGGGCCGGCCTCGACCCGTCGCGCGTGAGCGCGGTGCTGGCCGGCGACGACTACCGCGAGGAGGTCTACACCGACATCGCGCAGGCCCAGGCGTACGGCGCCGGGGGAGTACCGTTCTTCGTCATCGAGCAGAAGTACGGCGTGTCCGGCGCCCAGCCCGCGGAGACCCTGCGGCAGGTGCTCGACCGGGCCTGGCAGGACATGCACCCCTCGCTCCAGATGGTCGGCGGCGGCGACGCCTGCGGGCCGGACGGCTGCGAGGTCTGAGCGTGTAGCCCCGGAGGCGGTGGGTACGCACCCGGCGGAGCGGCCGGGCGCCCGGCCGGGGAGGCGGGGAGCATGGACGAGCGGACCGATCTCGAGGAGTACGTCGAGCTGGCCCGGGTGCCGCTGGACCCGATCCACGACGCCGTCGGCAAGCTCGTCGAGCGCTGCCACGGCGTCGAGTCCGGGCTCTTCCTCGCCGCCAGCCGGCTGACACCCGGCCTCACCTACACCGCCGCCGAGCACACGCAGCGGACCGCCGGGTGCGTGGCGTTGCTGCGCCGGCTGGCGCCGCGACTCGACCCCGAGGAGCGCGACCTGCTGCTGGGCAGCCTCGCCGTGGCCGAGCGGGCGCTCGAGGTGCGGCGCAGCATCCTGCACGGGACCTGGGTGGCCTCCGAGGACGGCCTGCAGGGCGACGCCCAGCGGCTGACCTTCCCGTCCGGGGTCGAGGGCAACGCCGACGCGCGCACGGTGACCTTCTCCCGCGAGTCGTTGCTGACCGAGGCGCTCGAGGCGTCGCGTGCCGGCCACACCCTGCTGCACGGCGCCCAGCGCTGGCCCGCCCAGCTGGGCGTGGCGCCGGAGCCGGGCCCCGGAGCGCCGTCGCTCAGCGGGCGGTAGCCCCGAGGTCGAGCACCCGGTCGATCCCGATCGCGTCGAGGAACGCGCGGTCGTGGCTGACCACGACCAGGGTCCCGGTGTAGTCGGCCAGGGCCGACTCCAGCTGCTCGATGGCCGCCACGTCGAGGTGGTTGGTCGGCTCGTCGAGCACCAGGGTGTTCACGTGGCGGGCCTGGAAGACCGCCATCAGGGCCCGGGTGCGCTCGCCCATGGACAGGCTCCGGGCCGGCCGGTCGACGTGCTCGGCGCCGAGGCCGAACTTCGCCAGCAGCGTCCGCACCTCCCCGCGGTCCGGGTCGCCGAGCTCGGTGCGTACGACGTCGACCACGCTCGCGTCGGTCTCGAGCAGGGAGCGCTGCTGGTCGATGACGCCGACGCGCACGCGCGAGCCCACGGAGACGCGGCCGCCGGAGAGCGGGATGTCACCGAGCACGGCGGCCAGCAGCGTCGTCTTCCCGCTGCCGTTGCCGCCGGCCAGCGCCAGCCGGTCGCCACGGTCGACGGTGAGGTCGATGGGTCCGAGGCGGAAGTCGCCGCGCTCGACCTCGACCCGGTCGAGGGTCCAGACGACGTCGGCCGACGGGGAGCCGGCGTCGAGTCGCGTAGCGCAGCTCCCACTCCTTGCGCGGCTGGGCCACCTCCTCCAGGCGGTCCACGGACCGCTTCACCCGCGCGGCCTTGCCGGCCTGGCGGTCGGCCCGGGCCTTGAACTTCTCGCGGATGTGCTTGTCCGGCTCGTCCCCGCGCGCGACGTTCCGCAGCCCCTTGGCCGCCCAGTCCGCCCGCTGCCGCGACTGCGCGACGAGGCGGTCGCGGGTGCCGGCGTACTCCTCGAAGGCCTCGCGCGCCTGGCGCCGGTCGAGCTCGCGGGCCGCCACGAAGTCCGACCAGCCACCGGTGTAGTAGCCGATGCGCTGCTGCGGCAGGTCGAGCTCGACGACGCCGGTGGCCACCCGGTCCAGGAAGTCCCGGTCGTGGCTGGCCACGAGGACCGGCCCGTCGTGGCCGGTGACGAACTCCGCCATCAGCGCCAGCCCGTGGTCGTCGAGGTTGTTGGTCGGCTCGTCGAGCAGCAGTACGTCGTACCTGCTCAGCAGCACCGAGGCGAGCGCCGCCCGGGCCGCCTGACCGCCCGAGAGGGTGCCGAGCGGACGGTCCGGGTCGACGTCGAGGCCGAGCTGCCCGGCCACCTGCGGCAGCCGGTCGTCGAGGTCGGCGGCGCCCAGGGCCAGCCACCGGTCGAGCGCCGCGGCGTACTGCTGGTCGGCACCCGGCGCCTCGGCGGCCAGCGCGTCGGAGGCCTCCTCCAGGGCCCGGTCGGCGGCGCCGACGCCGGTACGCCGCCGCGCGAAGGCGAGCAGCGACTCCTGCGGGTCGGGCGTCGTCTGGGGCAGCCAGCCGATGGTCGCGTCGGCCGGGGCCAGCCGGATGGTGCCGGCCTCGACCGGCAGCTCGCCGACGACCGTGCGCATCAGGCTGGACTTGCCCGAGCCGTTCGGGCCGACCAGGGCGGTGACGTCGCCGGGGGCGAGGACCAGGTCGAGGCCGCGCACCAGGGTGCGGGCGCCGTAGGCGACGTCGAGGCCGGCGAGGGTGAGGGTGGTGGACACGGATGGCTCCTGGAAGAGGACGAGACGGGCCACCTCGTGGTGGCGGGCACGGAGTCGTCAGGAGCGGAGCACGGGGAGAGGGTAGCCCGACCCGCCGGGGTGCGTGCAAGCCATTTCGCGTGCCCGGCTCAGACCGGGCCATTGGTCACCCGTGGTCCCCGTTCTCCACGGCGAATCCCGGGCCGTTTTCCGGCGAAGGTCCCGGCCTCCTCGGGCCCAGTTACTCTTGGGTAACTTCCGCCGTCCGACGAGCATGAAGACAGGGCGCACGTACCGGGGAACAAGTGCCCGCCCGGAGACGGGTTGGTCAGCGGGGGGAAAGCAGGTGGGGGACATGTCCTCGACGACAACGACGACTTCGAAACGGTGGGCGCGCTGGGCCCTGGGCCTGGCCGGTCTCGGTCTGCTCGCCGTCACGACCGGCGGGATGCTGATGGTCGCGGGCGGCCCGGCGACCTCGGACCCGGGCGGCAACAACGGCACGGTGAAGATCGTCGAGCTCACGGGCCCGGCGAACGACCCGCACGTGCCGTGCACGTTCACGGTCGAGTGGTACGGCTTCGACGCCAACGCCACCTCCGACGTGGTGTTCGCGCTGCAGAACCCGACCGCCGACGGGCGCACGCTGACGGTCACCGCCGGTGACCTGCACGTGACGCTCGACAACGACGGCAACGGCGACGGCCTGAACCTCGACGCGCGGATGCAGTACACGCTCGCGTTCACGGGCGACGCGCAGCCGCAGCAGGGCTACCACGTCAAGATGACCGTCACCACGACCGGCAGTCGGGGCAACGACACCAAGTCCAAGGTCTTCTGGGTGGACTCGTGCGGCGTCGAGCCGACCTCGCCGACCACGGAGCCGACGACCGAGCCGACCTCGCCGACCACGGAGCCGACGACCGAGCCGACCTCGCCGACGACCGAGCCGACGACCGAGCCGACCCAGACGACCACCGGTGAGCCGGTCCTGCCGCCCACCACGGGTACGCCGGGGCCGAGCGAGAGCCCGCAGCCCACGGACGAGCTGACCACCGCGCCGGCCGCGGTGCCGGAGCCGGCACAGCAGGTCCCGACCGTCGTGGACGCCGGCCTGACCGGATGGAGCGCCAGTGACGTCTGGGGCGCCGGCCTGGTCGGTGCGGGACTCACCATGGTGGCCGGTGCCGCCGTGATCGCCCTGGGCGCACGGCGAGTGGAAGCCGCGTGAGCCGATGACCAGTGGGGTTCACCGGGAGCGGATGGGTGACCATCTGCTCCCGGTGGGCGTCCTGGTCGCCGTGCTGCTCGTCCTCGGCGGGCTGCTGGGCCCGTCCGGCGCCGCTCCGTCGGCGGCGCCGGTGGACGGCGGGACCGCCCTCGAGGCGGCCGCGCCGCGCTGCGTCGACGAGCCGTCCGTGGCCCCGGAGCACCGGCTGCGGGCCGACCCCGCCGCCGGTCGCCCGGAGTGGATCCGGATCCCGCGGCTGGGCGTGGCGGTGCCCGTGGTCGCCGTCGCGATGCAGGACGGCGTGCTCGTCCCGCCGTCGGACCCCTGGCAGCTCGGGTGGTGGAACGGCGGGGCCGTGCCGGGCGCGCGCCGGGGGACCGCGGTGGTCACCGGGCACACCGTGAGCAACGGCGACGGTGCCCTGGACGACCTGCACCTGCTCACCGAGGGCGACCGGTTCTACGTCCGCACGGTCAACGGGCGGATCCCCTACACGGTGTCCGCAGGTCACCCACTACTCCAAGGCCGAGCTCGCCCGGGTCTCCGACCAGGTCTTCAGCCAGCGGGTCCGGGGGCAGCTGGTGCTCACCACGTGCACCGACTTCGACGGCCACGAGTACCACGGCAACACCCTCGTCTTCGCCCGACCCGAGCGCTGAGACGCGCCACGGTGGTCGGGTAGGCTGGCCGCTTCGGGCACAGCGTCGTGCACGACCCTCCACGCCGGACCGCATCGCGGTCGCGTGGGCACGGGTCCCACATCCACGGACTACCAACGAGGACAACGCTGTGACCAAGCCCGTCGTACTCATCGCCGAAGAGCTGAGCCCCGCCACCGTCGAGGCGCTCGGTCCCGACTTCGAGATCCGCAGCTGTGACGGCGCCGACCGCGCCGAGCTGCTGCCGGCGATCGCCGACGTCGACGCGATCCTGGTCCGCTCCGCCACCAAGGTGGACGGCGAGGCGCTGGCGGCCGCGAAGAACCTGAAGGTCGTCGCCCGGGCCGGCGTCGGCCTGGACAACGTCGACGTCAAGGCCGCCACCCAGTCCGGCGTGATGGTCGTGAACGCCCCGACCTCCAACATCGTCTCGGCCGCCGAGCTCGCCGTCGCGCTGATGCTCGCCGCCGCCCGCCACATCAGCCCGGCGCACGCCGCGCTGAAGAACGGCGAGTGGAAGCGGTCGAAGTACACCGGCATCGAGCTCTACGAGAAGACCGTCGGCATCGTCGGTCTCGGCCGGATCGGCGTACTCGTCGCGCAGCGGCTCTCGGCGTTCGGCATGAAGGTCATCGCCTACGACCCGTACGTGCAGGCCGGCCGGGCCGCGCAGATGGGCGTCCGTCTCGTCGACCTCGACACCCTGCTCTCCGAGGCCGACTTCATGTCGGTCCACCTGCCCAAGACGCCGGAGACGGTCGGGCTGATCGGCGCCGAGCAGCTGGCGAAGGCCAAGCCCTCGCTCGTGCTGGTCAACGCCGCGCGCGGCGGGATCGTCGACGAGGGTGCGCTGTACGACGCCCTCAAGACCGGCCGGATCGCCGGCGCCGGGCTGGACGTCTTCGCCAAGGAGCCGTGCACCGACAGCCCGCTGTTCGAGCTCGAGAACGTCGTCGCCACCCCGCACCTCGGTGCGTCCACCGACGAGGCCCAGGAGAAGGCCGGCATCGCGGTCGCGAAGTCGGTGCGGCTGGCCCTGTCGGGCGAGCTGGTGCCGGACGCGGTCAACGTCCAGGGCGGGGTCATCGCCGAGGAGGTCCGCCCGGGCATCCCGCTCACCGAGAAGCTCGGCCGCGTGTTCACCGCGCTGGCCGGCGAGGTGGCCCAGCAGCTCGACGTCGAGGTGCGCGGCGAGATCACCGAGTTCGACGTGAAGGTGCTCGAGCTGGCCGCCCTCAAGGGTGTCTTCGCCGACGTCGTCGAGGACCAGGTGTCCTACGTGAACGCCCCGCTGCTCGCGGCCGAGCGCGGCACCGCCGTACGCCTGGTCACCGACCCGGAGAGCCCGGACCACCGCAACCTGATCACGATCCGCGGCACGCTCGCCGACGGGTCGCAGGTGTCGGTCAGCGGCACCCTGATCGGGATCAACCAGAAGGAGCGGCTGGTCGAGGTCAACGGCTTCGACGTCGACATCGAGCCCACCGACCACCTCGCGTTCTTCCGCTACGAGGACCGCCCGGGCATGGTCGGCACCGTCGGCAACATCCTGGGCGACGCGGGCGTGAACATCGCCGGCATGCAGGTCGCCCGCGACGCCAAGGGCGGCCAGGCGCTGGTGGCGATCTCGGTCGACTCCGCCATCCCCGCCGAGACGCTGGCCGAGATCGAGACCGCCATCGACGCCGAGAGCGTGCGCGCCGCCGACCTCGCCTGACCACTCGACCTCGGCGTCACTCGCGATAGTCCGGACGAACGGGCTCGTTCGCCGGATCCGACCCGAACTCGCGGAGTTCCCCACAGGCGAGGGTCAGGCGACGGTGAGGCGGGGGGCGAGCGGGCGGAGGCGCGCTCGGTGCCGCCCTGCCAGACGGCGGCCCACGACTCGGCCAGCCGCTCGGCGGCGGTCTCGAGCTCGTCGGCCGGACGGGTCCACGGGATCCGGACGAAGTGGTCGAGCCCGCCCTCGGCCGCGAACACCGGCCCGGGCGCCACGATGACGCCGCGTCGCTCGGCGTCGGTGACCACGGCGGTCGCGGCCGGCGCGGGCAGCTGGCACCACAGCGCGAGCCCGCCCCGCGGCAGGTGGAAGCGCCAGTCCGGCAGCTGACGGCGTACGGCGGCCGCGAGCGCGTCGCGCTGCTCGCGGAGCCGGGCGCGGTGCGCCGCCAGGATCTCGTCGGGCCGCTCCATCAGCCGGGCCAGCACCAGCTGCTCGAGCACGGGTGCGCCGAGGTCCAGCCCCATCCGGGCCTGGGTCAGCGCGTCCATCCGCCCGTGCGGTGCGCGCAGCCAGCCCAGCCGCAGCCCGCCCCAGAACGCCTTGCTGGCGCTGCCGATGGTGATCGTGTCCGGGGCGTACGCCGCGAACGGGCGCGGCATCGACTGGCCCTCGAGCGCCAGTGCCTGGTGGGCCTCGTCCACGACGGCCACGGTGCGGGTCCGCCGCAGGTGGGTGGCGTACTCCATCCGCTGCTCGTCGGTCATCACGTGACCGGTCGGGTTCTGGAAGTCGGGGATCAGGTAGGCCAGCCGCGGCGAGGTCTGCCGCAGCGTCGCGCCGACGGCGTCGAGGTCCCAGCCCTCGGGGTCGACCGGGCTGCCGGTGATCCGGGCGCCCCCCTGGCGGATCGCCTGCGTCGCGTTCGGGTAGACCGGCGTCTCCACCAGCACCCGCTCGCCCGGACCGGTCAGCGCCTGCGCGACGATCGCGGCCGCCGACAGAGCGCCCGGCGTCACCATGATCTGGTCGGGGTCGGTCGGCAGCCCGCGGGCGTCGTACGTCGCGGCGATGGCCTCCTGCAGCCGGGGGAGCCCGGCGGGGAAGTAGCCGTGCCCGCCGAGGTACGCCGGCAGCTCGGCCGCGGCCTCGGTGTACGCCGCCGCGAGCCCGGGCGGCGCGGAGGCGGCCGCGCAGTTCAGGTCGATCGCCTCGTCGTCGCCGGGGCGGGGGAGCAGCGCGCGGTCGTGGGCCCGGGCCCGCCCGCCGGGCACCCGGGTGAAGGTGCCCGCGCCGCGGCGGGCCTCGGCGTACCCGCCGTCGCGGAGCTCGGCGTACGCCCGGGTGACCGTGGTGCGGGAGACACCGAGCGCGTCGGTGAGCTCGCGCTCGCTGGGCAGCCGGGTGTCGAGGGTGATCCGGCCGTCACCGATCAGCAGCCGGAGCGCCTCGGCGAGCCCGGCGTACGCCGGGGAGCGGTCGAAGTCACCGACCAGAGTGGCCACGCGCGAGGCGTTGATCGAACGGATCATGCAGGCCACTTTCGCACGATTGGCTATTTGTTCCAAGGCCAATCCTGCCCAGACTGGTCCGCATGAGCACGCAGACCGTCGTCCGCCCCCGCCCCGCCCTCTCCGACCTGGGGCCGGTCGCGCAGGTGCGCGCCGGCCAGCTCGGCCGCCGCGTCCCGCAGCTGTACGTCGGGCTCGTGCTGTACGGCGTGTCCCTGGCGATGATGGTCCGCGCCGGGCTGGGCCTGGCGCCGTGGGACGTGTTCCACTCCGGCCTCGCGCGGTTCCTGCCGCTCAGCCTCGGCGAGGTCATCGTGGTGATGAGCTTCGTGGTGCTGCTGCTGTGGATCCCGCTGCGCGAGGTGCCCGGCCTCGGCACGATCTCCAACGCCCTGGTCGTCGGCATCGCCGCGGACCTCACGCTCGGCCTGCTCGTCCAGCCCGACGCGATCACGCTGCGCGTCACGCTGCTGCTGCTCGGGGTCGTCGGCAACGCCCTGGCCACCGCGCTCTACATCGGCTCGCAGTTCGGCCGCGGCCCCCGCGACGGCCTGATGACCGGGCTGGTCCGGCGTACCGGCTGGTCGCTGCGGCTGGTGCGCACCGGCCTCGAGGTCGCCGTCGTCCTGCTCGGCCTGCTGCTCGGCGGCGTGCTCGGCCTCGGCACGGTGCTCTACGCGCTGGCGATCGGCCCGCTCACCCAGCTGATGC
Source organism: uncultured Actinomycetota bacterium (assembly GCA_963721775.1). GTDB lineage: Bacteria > Actinomycetota > Actinomycetes > Propionibacteriales > Nocardioidaceae > Nocardioides. The sequence goes on from CAVRMH010000037.1 coordinate 245,226, forward strand.
TGCCGGTGTTCACCGTCGACATCGACCGTGTCGAGGTCGCGCCGAAGCCGTAGGGCGCACCGCTCACGAGAGCGCCCACGCGGCGGGCAGCACGAGGACCGCGAAGCGCGCGGTGCGGCCGACCAGGCACAGCGCCCCGAACTCCCAGCGGCGCTGCGCGGACGCACCCGCGGCCAGGCTCACCGCGGCGAGCGGCGGCAGGCCGAGGGCCGCGGACGTGAACACCATGGGAAGGCCGGTCCGACGCGATCCGAGGCAGTCGCGGATCCGGTCGGCCCACCGAGCGGTCCGGCCCTCGGACCTCCTCCCGAAGCGGTGTGCCAGCGCGCCGGAGCCACGCCGGGCGGCTTCGAAGAGCACCAGCTTGCCGATGGTCTGCCCGACCGCCAGTGCGAGGACGACGGCGACCGCGAGCGCCGGATGCGTACGGCCCGCCAGCACGAGCGCATAGGCCTCCGCGCTCACGACGGGGACGAGCGCCGACACGATCCCGTACGCGAGGGCCAGGCCGGCCTCGAGCGGGCCGGTCACAGCCCGTCCCTCTCCAGCAGGTGGACGACGCGGACCGAGGACCAGAGCTTGACGGCCACGACGGCCAGCGCCACGGCCAGGGCCACGCCGTTCAGCCCGAGGGCCACCGCGCCGATGACGCCGGCGCTGTTGGCAGCCTTGCCGGCCGGCGACCAGTTCAGCTGCCACACGCGGCGGTCGACCTCGTGGAAGTAGTTCGGGCTGAGCACGGGCCAGCACAGGAACGACAACGACAGCATCGCGTCGAGAACCATGAACGACAACAGGAACACGAGGGCGACCGGCGTGACTCCCGGCACCATCGAGACGAGCCCGGCGCACAGGACCGCCACGCACGCGCGGTCGCTCACGATGTCGAAGACGGCCCCGGCCCGGGTCTCCTGCCGCAGTCTCCGCGCCGACCAGCCGTCGAGCAGGTCTCCCAGCCAGAACACGCCATAGGCGACCACGACCAGGGCCAGGTTGCCCGTGGCCTCGGCAACGACCCCGAGCGTGACGGCTGCGACCGTGCGGACCAGCGTGACCAGGTTCGGCAGGGTGGCGAACGGCCCGACCCGGAGGGTGGGTGCCGACGCGAGCACGGGAGCTGCGGGACTGAGCGTGACCATGCGGTTCACGGTGATCCGCTTGACGCCCTGCCGGAACCGCCCCGGGTCCGGTCTTCCGGATGATCCGGTACCGCCGTCCCGGGGGACCCGGTACCCGGGTACCGATTCTGTCGACCGAGGGCGACAGGACCGCGGGACATCGCCAGACTGACAGGGTGAGCGTGCTGCGCACCTGGGTGGGGGACCCGTACCTCGTACGACGGGTGACCTACGGCGTGTTCGGTGGCGCGGTCGTCGTCTCGCTCCTGGCCGCCGTCGCCGGGGGGACCACGTCGTACGCCGTCTCGGCGGTCGTGCCGGTGGTCGTCGTGCTGTCGCTGCCCAGCCGGCGCTGGCGGGCGACGGTGCTCGCGGCGGGCGCCCTGGTCGTGGCGACGTTCAACGGGAACAGGTCGGAGTCGCTGTGGCTCGCCGTCGCGGCTCTCGTCTTCGGATCCGTGGCCGAGGACGAGCACGAGATCCCGTGGGTCGGGTGGGCGGGTGGCCTCCTCGGGGCGACCCTGTCCCTCGTGCTCCTGGACGAGCCGAGCGTCGCGCCCTTCGTCGGGAACGCTGGTGGGCGGCGGAGCCGGGATGCTGCTGCGGTCGCGCCTGGGCACCATCGAGCTGGCTCGCGAGGCCGAGAAGCTCCGTGATCAGGCCGCCTGGCTCGAGCAGCGCACGAACGTCGCCCGTGAGCTCCACGACGTCGTCGGCCACCTCGTCACGGCGATCGTCGTCCAGGCCGAGGCGGGCCGGGTGAGCGACCCGGATCAGGCGCTCCGTCGATCGGCGATCTCGGGCGAAGGGTGCTGTGGCGAGCTGGACTCGCTGGTCGTCCACCTCCGGGACCCGAGCTGCCGCCCTGTCGTGTCCGCACCACCCCGGTTGCTCGACATCGAGGAGCTGCTCGCCGAGCCGCTTCGCCGGCAGGGCGTCGCCGTGAGCGTGGACCTCGCAGCCGACCCCGGGCTGGACGAGGTCGGGGTGCTGACCGTCTACCGGATCGCCCAGGAGGCGCTGACCAACGTGGCCCGCCACGCCCGGGCGACCCACGCCTGGGTCGAGCTGGGCCGGGTCGGCGAGCTGGTCCACCTCCGGGTCAGCGACGACGGGGTCGGGCCGGCGCACGTGCCGGGCGCCGACTCCGGGCTCGTCGGCATCGACGAACGGGTCAGCGCACGCGGCGGCACCTGGGCGATCGGTGCACGTCCCGGGGGTGGGCACCGTGCTCGACGTCAGCCTCCCGGTCTCGCCATGACCGGCCCGGCGATCCGGGTGGCCGTCGTCGACGACCAGCAGCTGGTGCGCGACGGCTTCGCCCTGATCCTCGGATCGCAGCCGGACATCGAGGTCGCGGTGCAGGCCGAGGACGGGCGGCAGTTCCTGGAGGCCGTGCGGGCCGATCCGCGCCTGGACGTCGCACTGGTGGACATCCGCATGCCCGTGCTCGACGGCCTGGCGGCCACCCGTGCGCTCGCCGCCGTACCCCATGCGCCGGCGGTGATCGTGGTGACGACGTTCGACGACGACGTGTACGTGCTCGACGCCATCGCGGCCGGAGCACGTGGGTTCCTGCTCAAGCGGTGCAGCGGGAGGGCGCTCGTCGACGCGGTGCGCACCGTGGCTGCCGGTGCCTCGATCCTGTCGGCCGACGTCACCGAAGCGGTCCTCGCCCGGGTGCGCGCTGCGGGGCCGACCACGAGTGCCGACCTGGCGCCGTACCGGCTCACCGCTCGCGAGGTCGACGTGCTCGTCCTCATCGGTGCGGGGCTCAACAACGCCGAGATCGCCGCCCGGCTGCATCTCTCGATGAGCACGGTGAAGTCGCACGTGACCAACGTGCTGGCCAAGACCCGCAGCCGTGATCGGGTGCAGGCGGCGATCCTCGCCCTCCGTGCGGGGCTCAGCCCCTAGCCGAGGCCCGGCGACGCGTCGAGATGCGCGGAGACGTGTGGCGCGCCTAGTCGAGGAAGATCGGGAACAGCGTGGCGATGACCGCGATCAGGCCGAGCAGCGACGGGATGCCTGCCGGCCAGGCGATCCGGCGCTGCAGTGCCGGGTCGGCGCCGGCCTTCGCCAGGTCGGCGCGCCACGAGGCGTAGGCGCCGTACTGCGTCGGCATCGTCGCGAACACGAACGGCAGGTACGCCAGCATCGCGGGGAGTGCGGGCACCAGCGCCCAGTGCCGGTCCCCGGCGGCCTCGGCGACCGCGGCGCCGGCCAGGGCGAACGCGACGTACAGCGCGAGCGTCCCGGCGGACAGGAGGAACGACCGCAGGGCCGGCACGCGCCGCCGCCGGGCCCACGACACCCACCAGCGGGCCAGCCGGGCGTCGGAATCCCACCGGAGGTCGACCACCAGGGGCCACACCAGCAGCGCCCCACCCATGATCGCCGCCCACCAGCCCCCGCTCATGGGAGCGGCGTGCCCAGATCGGGGGCGGCTGATGCGGCCGCTGCTCAGCGACGCGTCGCGATCAGCGCGGAGGCGTCCGGCGCGATCATCACCTCGACCGCGGTGAAGCGCTCGTCGGTCAGCCACGACTCGCGCAGGGTGTCGACCCGGCCCATGAAGATCGGCGGCCAGGACTCGCACGGGGTGAAGTCGTCGAGGACCACGATGCCGCCGGGCTCGATGAGGTCGACGATCGAGTCGACGCCGACCGCCGACGGGGTGCCGGAGTCGAGGAACAGCAGGGAGAACGGCCCCTTGTCGTGCAGCGTCGACCAGTCCGCGGCGAGCACGTCGACGGTGTCGTCGTCGGCGAAGATCTCCTGCGCGGAGCCGGCCAGCTTGGCGTCGAGCTCGGCGGTGAGGATGCGGGTGCCCTCGGGTACGCCGGAGCGCAGCCAGGCGGTGCCGACGCCGCAACCGGTGCCGAACTCCGCCACCGTGCCGGCCCGTGTCGCCGCGAGGGTGGCCAGCAGCCGCCCCGTCTCGTTGCGGCAGAACGAGACGTAGCCGGCCCGCCGGCAGACGTCGAAGGCACGGGACACGATCGGGGGGAGGTCGGGCGGGTGACTCATGTTCGGAGTCTTTCATCCTGGGACCCCAGTCTCGCAATGTGGAAGGAACATGAAATCCGGTCGCGGCGCCCGCGGACCCGTCGTACGGTTGGCTCACCATGCGGAGCGTCTTCGTACTTATCGAGTGCCGCGGCGAGGCCCAGCAGTTCTGACTGCTCAGTGAGGCCACCTCGCCGCGGTGTTCGGCGTTGACCTGGCTCTCACAGCACATCTGAAGATGCCTCCGCGGCGGGTACGCCGGCAACACAGCGCGATCCGCACCCTTTCCGGTCATGGCGACCGAACCTCTTCCACGCGATCCGTGGACCTCGTTCCCTCCCTCACCCCGCCGCGGGGCATGGCAGCAACCGACCATGCGATGACCAAGGAGAGAAGAACGATGTACGACATGTACCCCGAGTGGGGCCCGGCCAGCCACAACCCCGAGAACCCGCACAGCAGCGAGGCGGTCCAGGCGGCGCTTGACCTGCGAGACAACGGCGGTCCGCGCCCCGACGACAACTAGCCTCGGCGCATGACGAACCACTCGGACGCCACCCTCACGCTCGCCGTCATCCCCGGTGACGGCATCGGCCCGGAGGTGACCGCCGAGGCCCTCAAGGTCCTCGAGGCGGCCGCTCCCGCGGGCGTGAAGTTCGAGCCGACCCGCTACGACCTCGGGGCCGAGCGCTACCTCGCGACCGGCGAGGTGCTCCCCGACGGCGTGCTCGACGAGATCCGTGGGCACGACGCGATCCTGCTCGGCGCGGTCGGCGGCCGGCCCGGCGACCCGAACCTGCCGCCCGGCATCCTCGAGCGCGGCCTGCTGCTGCGGCTGCGCTTCGAGCTCGACCACTACGTCAACCTCCGGCCCTCCCGCATCTACCCGGGCGCGGTCTCACCCCTCGCCGACCACGGGCGACGTCGACTTCGTGGTGGTCCGCGAGGGCACCGAGGGCCCCTACACCGGCAACGGCGGGGCGCTGCGCGTCGGTACGCCGGCCGAGGTGGCCACCGAGGTCAGCGTGAACACGGCGTACGGCGTCGAGCGCGTGGTCCGCGACGCGTTCGCCCGGGCGCAGAAGCGCCGCAAGAAGCTCACCCTGGTCCACAAGACCAACGTGCTCGTCCACGCCGGCGCGGTGTGGTCGCGGCTGGTGGACGAGGTGGCGACGGAGTTCCCCGACGTCACCGTGGACTACCTGCACGTCGACGCGGCGACGATCTTCATGACCACCGACCCGTCGCGCTTCGACGTGATCGTCACCGACAACCTCTTCGGCGACATCATCACCGACCTCGCCGCCGCGATCACCGGCGGCATCGGCCTGGCCGCGTCGGGGAACATCAACCCCGACCGGACCGCGCCCTCCATGTTCGAGCCCGTGCACGGCTCCGCGCCCGACATCGCCGGCCAGCAGAAGGCCGACCCCACCGCCGCGATCCTCTCCGGCGCGCTGCTGCTCGACCACCTCGGCTACCCCGACGCCGCGGCCGCCGTCGAGGCCGCGGCCATCGCGGACCTCGCCGAGCGCACGCCCGGCACCACCCGGCGTACCTCCGAGGTCGGCGACGCCATCGCCGCCCGAGTAGCCGGGTAGCCGCCCCCGTCGTACACCGACGCCGGGCACACGATTGCGTGTGCCCGGCGTCACTCATTTCGTCCCCGATTGGATAGCGTGAGCCCCATGCAGATCAGCACCACCGCCAACCCGTCCCCGGTCGACGACGCCCGGCTGGCCGAGATCCTGGCCAACCCCGGCTTCGGCCAGCACTTCACCGACCACATGTTCACCGTCGAGTGGACTCCCGCGGACGGGTGGCACGACGCGCGGATCACGCCGTACGGCCCGCTCACCCTCGACCCGGCCACCGCCGTCCTGCACTACGCGCAGGAGACCTTCGAGGGGATGAAGGCCTACCGGCACGACGACGGGTCGATCTGGACGTTCCGGCCGGAGAAGAACGCCGAGCGGATGGTGCGCTCGAGCCACCGGCTCGCGTTCCCGGTGCTCGAGCCCGAGGACTTCGTGCAGGCGGTCGACGCGCTGGTCGACGTCGACCAGCGCTGGGTGCCCGACGCGGCGGGGGAGAAGAGCCTCTACCTCCGCCCGTTCATGATCGCCTCCGAGGTCTTCCTCGGCGTGCGCCCGGCCCAGCACGTGACGTTCATGGTGATCGCCTCGCCGGCCGGCGCCTACTTCAAGGGCGGCGTGAAGCCGGTGACGCTGTGGCTCACCGAGGAGTACACCCGCGCCGGCCGCGGCGGCATGGGTGCGGCCAAGACCGGCGGCAACTACGCCAGCTCGCTGGTCGCGCAGCAGGAGGCGAGCGAGCACGGCTGCGACCAGGTGGTCTTCCTCGACGCGCAGGAGGGGAAGTACGTCGAGGAGCTCGGCGGGATGAACATGTACTTCGTGTTCGCCGACGGACACATCGTCACCCCGGAGACCGGCACCATCCTCGAGGGCATCACCCGCTCCTCGGTCATCGACATCGCCGGCAAGCTCGGCCACCAGGTCGAGGAGCGGAAGTTCTCGATCGACGAGTGGCGCGACGGCGTGGCCAGCGGCGAGATCACCGAGATCTTCGCCTGCGGCACGGCGGCCGTGGTCACCCCGGTCGGCAGCCTCAAGTGGGCCGGCGGCGAGACCGCGGCCCCGGCCTCGACCGACCTGACGATGCGGATCCGGCAGGCGCTGGTCGACATCCAGTACGGCCGGGCCGACGACACGTTCGGCTGGATGCACCGGGTCGTCTGACTCCACGGTTGGTCACCACCGCACGTGTTCGGCCTGGATCGTTGCGGTTGGGGACCACACCGCATGCACTGCGCGCCTCCCCGGCCACACGTCGACCCCGCAGGTAACCTCGCTGCGTGACGTCCTCCGCCCAGGCGCCCGGCCCGATCACGGTCGGTCCGTACCGCCTGCTCTCCCGCCTGGGTGAGGGTGGCATGGGCGTGGTCCACCTCGGCCGGGCGGTCGACGGCCGCCGGGTCGCGGTCAAGGTGCTCCGGCCCCACGTCGTCGGCGACGACGAGGCGCGCGACCGGCTGGCCCGCGAGGTCAGCTCGCTGAGCCGGGTGAAGAGCCCCCGGGTCGCGGAGATCATCGACGCCGACCCCTTCGGCCCGATCCCGTACGTCGCCACCCGCTACGTCCCCGGCCTCTCGCTGTCCGACCACGTCCGGGAGGAGGGCGTGATCACCGGCGGCGAGCTGGCGTGGTTCGCCCGGGCCCTGGCCGAGGCGCTCGACGCGGTCCACGCGGCCGGTGTCCTGCACCGCGACATCAAGCCGTCCAACGTGCTGATGGAGGGCCGCACCCCGATCCTCATCGACTTCGGGCTGGCCCGCGTCGCCGACGACGTACGCCTCACCCGCACCGGCTGGCTCCTCGGCACCCCGGGCTACATCGCGCCCGAGGTCCTGTTCGGCCACGAGCCGGCCGCCTCCGCCGACGTGCACGGCTGGGCGGCCACGGTGGCCTACGCCGGCACCGGCCGCGCGCCGTACGGCCGCGGGCACTCGATGGCGATCATGGACCGGGTCCGCCGCGGCGAGCACGACCTCGACGGCCTCGACGGCTGGCTGCGGCCGCTGGTCACCCGGGCCCTCGACCCGGAGCCGAGCCGCCGCCCCGCGCTGGCGGAGGTGCTGCGCACCCTCGGCGGCACCCCCACCGCCCTCGTCCCGCCGGTCGACGACGTACCGCTCACCGAGCCGCACGACCTCGAGGGCCTGCTCTGGTCCCTCGGCGGCGACACCGCCCGGCGCCTCGACGAGCCGCCGACGGTCCCCGTCGAAGGAGCCGGGCGACGGAAGGACGCGTCGAGGAGCCGGTCACCCGGATCGCCCCCGAGCCGCCGACCCGGCCGTACGACGAGACGAACCGGCCGCCGTACGCCGAGCCGGCCGCCGCGGCGTACGCCGAGCCCGCGCAGCCGACCGCGACGGTGCCGCCGAACAGCGAGCCGTACCAGACCCCGCCGCCGACCGACTGGGCGCCGCCGCGCACGCCGGCCTCCGAACGCCTGCGCCGGGGCCTCCTCGGCCTGGGTGCCCTGGCCGGTCTCGGCGCGGCGGCCGCGCTGGCGCCGTACCTCACGGTCCTGGCCACCACCGGTCCTCGTCGTCCTGCTGCGCGCGATGTCCCTGACCGGGACCCGGGCCTCCGACCGGCAGGGCCTGCGCGGCCGCAAGTGGTACGACGGCGTGCTGATCCCGCTGTCCGCGCCGTGGTTCCTGCTGACCTCGCTGCCGGGGACGCTGCTGCTGCTCGTCTACGCCTTCACGCTGGCCGGCAGCGGCGCGCTGGTCGGTGTCGCGGTCGGCCTCGAGCAGATGACGGTGCTGTTCGGGTTCGGGGTCGCGACGGGCGTGCTGCTGTGGACCGGTCCCGGTGCGTCGCGGCTGCGGTCGCCGTTGCGCCGGCTCGACCGCAGCCTGTCCCGCGACGTGCGGGTCTGGGCAGGCGTCATCGTGCTGCTGGTGATCGCGACCCTGGGCACGCTCGCGCTCACGGTGGACCGGGGACCGGACTGGTCACCGGGCAGCACGCCGTGGGGCAACGGCACCTGGCTCGGGCGACACCTCTAGGCGGGAGCAGCACCCCCGCGTGCGGTCAGGCCTGGGGGATCGAGGCGCGCGGGACCGGGGACCCGGGCACTGCGACGAGCGGTCTGGTTCTCCACCGCGAGCCGGTGCAGCGCGGCGAAGACGGCCTCGTAGATCGCGCTCGTCACCGCGGCCACGACCGGCTTGCTGGCGGCCGGTGCGTCCTCGATGACGTCGACGTCCTTGCGCGCCACGTGCGACGCCGCCTCGGCGTACACCCGCACCCGGTCCCGGGGAGCCGGCTGGTCGACGCTGTCGAGGGCGGCCAGGGCGCGCGCGAGCTGGGTGAGGTGCGGGGAGTCGTCGGAGATGCTCCAGCCGAGCTCGTCGACGAGGGCGCGGGCGTGGGTCACGTCGATCGACTCGCCCTCGTCGATGTGCGGGCTGGCGGCGCGTTGCACCAGGGCGACACTGGCCGCGGGGTCGGCGGTGGGCAGGTCGATGGCGTCGACGACGCGCTGGATGTCGGCGAGCGGCAGCCGGCCGACCTCGAGGAGCGCACGGATCAGCTTGAGCCGTTCGACGTGCGTGTCGTTGTACTGCGCCTGCGTGGCGCTGGTGGCCCGGCCCGGGTGCAGCAGCCCCGTGCGCAGGTAGAACTTGACGGTGCCCACCGGAAGTCCGGCGAGTTCACTGAGCTTGCTGATCCGCATGGCGGCGTGTCCCATCCCCTGAGCTGTGCCAACTCCCCCTCGTTCGGCAAGCATAGATCGCCAGCAAGGTCGTGCGTACCCGGAATGACCAAGCCCGGTGGCCGACTTCTGAGATGACCCCCGCACGGGTCACGGCGCCATGGCACACTCGTGTCATGCAGTGCCCCACCATCATCATTTCCTAGCGCGCCGAGACCCGTCCCGGCGCGCAACCTCTCGTTCCCACGGGAGGTTTTTTTGTTGCCCCACCCGTTCGCCGCAGACACCAGACCGCCACGAAGTGAGCTCACGATGGATCTCCAGGGTTCGTTCCACGTCTACGACACCACCCTGCGCGACGGCGCCCAGCAGGAGGGGCTCAACCTCTCCGTCGCCGACAAGCTGGCGATCGCGCGTCAGCTCGACGAGCTCGGCGTGGGCTACATCGAGGGCGGCTGGCCCGGCGCGAACCCCCGCGACACCGAGTTCTTCCGCCGGGCGACGTCCGAGCTCGACCTCCGGCACGCCCGGCTCGCGGCCTTCGGCGCGACGCGGCGGGCCGGCGTACCCGCCGCGGACGACCCGCTCGTCGCCGCCCTGCGCGACAGCGGGGCCTCGGTCGTGACGCTGGTCGCCAAGTCGCACGACCGGCACGTCGAGCTCGCGCTGCGGACCACGCTGGAGGAGAACCTCGCGATGGTCCGCGACACCGTCACGCATCTGCGCGCGGAGGGGCAGTCGGTCTTCCTCGACGCCGAGCACTTCTTCGACGGCTACCGCGACAACCGGGCCTACGCCCTCGAGGTGCTGCGCACCGCGGCCGAGGCCGGTGCCGAGGTGGTCGCGCTGTGCGACACCAACGGCGGCATGCTCCCGGCCTGGGTCTCCGACGTCGTCCAGGACGTCATCGACACCACCGGCGTCCGGGTCGGCATCCACTGCCACAACGACACCGGCTGCGCGGTCGCCAACACCCTGGCCGCGGTCGACGCGGGCGCCACGCACGTCCAGGGCACGATCAACGGGTACGGCGAGCGCACCGGCAACGCCGACCTCGTCGCGGTCGTCGCCAACCTCGAGCTCAAGCTGGACCGCCGGGTGCTGCCGTCGGGGCTGCTCGGTGAGGCCACCCGGATCGCCCACGCCGTCGCCGAGGTCACCAACGTGCCGCCCGCGTCGCGCCAGCCGTACGTCGGCACCTCGGCGTTCGCGCACAAGGCCGGGCTGCACGCCTCGGCGATCAAGGTCGACCCGAACCTCTACCAGCACCTCGACCCGGTCGCCGTCGGCAACGACATGCGGCTGCTGGTCTCCGACATGGCCGGGCGGGCCTCGATCGAGCTCAAGGGCCGCCAGCTCGGCTTCGACCTGACCGACGACAAGGAGCTGGTCACCCGGATCACCCGGCGGGTCAAGGAGATGGAGGCCACCGGCTACACGTTCGAGGCCGCCGACGCCTCCTTCGAGCTCCTGCTCGTCGAGGAGGTCGAGGGCACCCGTCCGTCGTACTTCGACATCGAGTCGTGGCGGGTGATCACCGAGACCAAGCCCGGTGACGAGGCGATCTCCGAGGCCACGGTCAAGCTGCACGCCGGGGGAGCCCGGATCGTGGTGACCGGCGAGGGCAACGGCCCGGTCAACGCGCTCGACCACGCGCTGCGCGAGGCGATCGGCCAGGCGTACCCCGAGGTCGCGAAGTTCGAGCTGATCGACTACAAGGTGCGGATCTTCGACCAGGGCCACGGCACGGACGCCACCACGCGGGTGCTCATCGAGACCAGCGACGGCGCCTCGTCGTGGGTGACGGTCGGCGTCGGGCACAACGTGATCGAGGCGTCGTGGGGGGCCCTCGTCGACGGCGTCACCTTCGGCCTGCGCCGGCACCAGGTCTGACCGGCGTCGCTCACCGGTCGGCCGGCTCCCGCTCGGACCTCGCCCAGACGAGGTGCTCGGCTGCCTCGGCTCGCGCGTCCGAGCGGCCCGAGCAGGGGCCAGCCGATGCCGAACAGCATCGAGCCGAAGATCGCCGTCGCCATCAGCACCTCGACGGTGACCGAGTCGCCGCTGGTGTCGGTGGCCAGGCCGGTCACCTGGACCACGACGCCGATCGTGAACCACGCCATCTGCTGCCGCCGGGGTCCCCGGTAGCGCACCCAGCGGGTGACGAACGCGGCCAGCCCGAGCACGATTCCTGCGGCCAGCAGCACCATCCCCACCACCTCGAGGGCGTCCACGAGACCCGGCGCCGCATCGAGCCCGATCGGGTTGTCCCCCCACGCGGGCACGTCCTCGTCGACCGGGCCGGGCGCCAGCAGGACCGCCACCATCGACGCCCCGCACCCGACGATCCCGGCGCCCGCGGCCCAGCGCCAGCGGCTCGACGGGAGCCGTCCCGGTGGGGAAGAGGAACAGCGGCGACAGCGCGAGCAGGAAGAAGGCGACGACGAACGCCGCCTCCGCGCCCGACGTTGAGGATGCGGGCAGCGGCAGGCGGGTTCGTGTGACCGCCGGCGATCGCGTCGGCGAGCCCGCCCAGCAGGTAGTCCAGCCCGATCATGCAGGCCATCAGCACCAGGGCCCCGCCCAGCCCGGCCGCGCGGTTCCGTGCCACCAGCGCGACGCCGAGCACGCCGAAGAGCATGATGCCCACGGCGTCGACGCCGTCCTCCAGCGTGAGCGCCTCGGTGCCGGGCACCTCGGGGGAGGTCAGGCTCATCCAGAAGCCGGCCGCGGCGGCGACGGCCAGGGTGGCGAGCACGGCCGCGAGAGTGCGCGCGGGTAGTGGTGGTGGCGGGTGTGTCGGTGGACATGACGACCTCCTCGGAACAGTCGGGTCGCCACGGTAGGAACGCGGGCGCCGGCTGCTCGACCGTCCGCGCGCTCCACCTCGTACGTCGGGACGACGACGTCGCAGGCTCCCGGGTCGTCGTACGGACGGATGCCGCAGCGCCCCGATCCGCCGTACCGTGGGGAGATGCTCGAGAGCGTGCGGGCGCTGGCCGCCCGGCTCCGCCGCGAGGACTGGGTCGACCTGGGCCTCGCCGGGCTGCATGGCCGTCGTCGTGACGGTGGACGGCTTCTCCCACACCCTGGGGACGACCGGCCAGGGCGCGAACGATCGCTCTGGGGGCTCGCGGAGATCGCGCCCCTGGCGGTGCGCCGGCGGTTCCCGCTGGCGGTGTGGCTGACGATCCTGGCCCTCGTCGCGGCGCAGGCCGCCGTGACCGGGACGAACGAGGGATTCGGCGTCTTCTTCGCGCTGCTGGTGGGCGTCTACACGGTCGGCGCCCAGACGCCGCGCAGGACCGCGGTCGCGTCCCTGCTCCTCCTGGTGCCGGTGGTGGCGTTCACCAACTGGCGCTCCACGGGCAAGCTCCTGGACGACACCGTCTTCATCGTCACCCTCGATGTCCGGGTTCTGGATCGCCGGGCGGGTGGTGTGGTCGCGGAACCAGCTGGTGGCCCGGCTCGCCGAGCAGTCCGAGGACCTGCGTCGTGGCCGGGCCGCGGAAGCCCGGGCGCTGGCCGCCGAGCAGCGTGAGCGCATCGCCCGTGACGTGCACGACGTCGTCGCGCACAGCGTGTCGCTGATGGTGGTGCAGGCCGAGGCGGGGGAGGCGCAGCTGCCGGCGGACGCGGCCGCCGCGGAGTGCCTGCGGGCCATCCAGCGGGTGGGGCGCTCGACCCTCGCCGAGCTGCGCGGCCTGCTCTCCGCCCTCGGGGACGATGCCGGCGGCACCGCCCCGGACCAGCCCGACCCGACCCGCGCTCCGAGTCCCCGGCTGCGCGACGCGGACCTGCTGGTCGGTGAGCTGGCGGCCGCGGGACTCGCCGTCGAGCTCTCCGTCGAGGGGGACGCCGGTCACCTCCCCGCGGGCGTCGACCTCGCGGCGTACCGCATCCTCCAGGAGGCCCTGACCAATGCTCTCCGGCACGCGGGTGCCGCGACCGTGCAGGCCCGGGTGGTCGTCGGTCCGGACGAGGTGGACGTGGACGTCGTCGACTCCGGAGCCGGCCACCGGACGAACGGGCAGGACCCGCCGGGCGGCCGGGGCCTGACCGGGATGCGCGAGAGGGCTCGGCTCTACGGCGGCGAGGTGCAGGCCGGTCCCACGGACGACGGCTTCCGGGTGCGCGCCCGTATCCCGGTGCCGGCGGTCGCAGGGCGGCGGAGGGTGCCGCGATGACGATCCGGGTCGTGGTCGCCGACGACCAGGAGCTGGTGCGTGCCGGGTTCGCCGCGGTGCTCGGCACCCAGCCGGACCTCGAGGTGGTCGGCGAGGCGGCGGACGGGCGGGAGGCCGTCGACGAGGTACGCCGGCACCGCCCCGACGTCGTGCTCATGGACGTCCGGATGCCGCGGGTCGACGGCATCGCGGCCACCCGCGAGATCTGCGGCGACCCGCGCTCGGCCACCCGGGTGCTGGTCCTGACGACGTTCGACCTCGACGAGTACGTCCTCGCCGCGCTGCGGGCCGGAGCCAGCGGCTTCCTGCTCAAGGACGCACCCCGGCAGTCCCTGTACGCCGCGGTGCGGACGGTCGCCGAGGGTGACGCCCTGCTCTCGCCCGGCATCACCCGCCGACTGATCGAGAAGCACCTGCGGATCGACGAGCCCCCACCGGCGCTGGTGCACCGGCTGGCGACGCTCACCGACCGCGAACGCGAGGTGCTGACCCTGCTTGCTCGCGGCCTCACGAACGCCGAGATCGCCGCGTCGCTGCACCTCGGCGAGCCCACCGTCCGCACCCACGTGGGCCGGATCTACACCAAGGCCGGGGTGCGTGACCGTGCCCAGGCGGTGGTGTTCGCCTACGAGTCCGAGCTGGTGCGCAGCGGCCACACCAGCGGCCGGTGACGGAATCAGTCGCGCACGGCGACCACGCGGCGTACGAGCTCGGACCAGCCGGCGGCGATCCGGTCGACGTCCATCCCCTCGAGGTGCACCTGCTGCTCGAGGATGACCACCTCGAGCGGCGCCAGCAGCGCGGTCGCCAGCAACGGCAGGTCGCCGGCGACGTCGAGCTCGCCGAGCAGGTAGCGCACGTGCATGGCGGCGAAGGAGTACGGCGCGTAGGGACGGCCGAACGACCGGCTCGCCGCCTCGATCAGGTCGGCATGGGTGAGGTTGAGCTCCAGCCGCGAGCGGCCGAAGGCGAGCAGCCGCTCGAGCGGCGGTGCGCCGGGGCCGAGCGGCGGGGGACCGGACATCACCTCGGCCTGCCAGGCGGCCTCGGAGTAGTTCAGCAGCGCTGCCATCAGGCCGGCCCGGTTCTCGAACCTGCGGAAGACGGTGCCCTTGCCGACGCCGGCCTCGGCGGCGACCGCCTCCATGGTGACCCCGGAGACGCCGCACGTCTCGACCAGCCGGCGCGCCGCGGCCAGCAGCCGCTCCCGGTTGCGCGCGGCGTCGCTGCGCTCGGGGGGCTGGCCGCCGATCAGCGGGAGTGTGGTCGGGCTCACGCCTCGGAATCCTAGGGGACGGAATAGAAACGGACCGGGGTCCGTTTTGCCGGTGATCGTTCCTCCGACCCCCATCAGGAGCACACCCATGACTGACACCCGCGTCATCGTCCTCGTCGGCAGCCTCCGCGCCGACTCCCTGAACCGTCGCATCGCCGAGACCCTGCAGGCGCAGGCCCCGGCCGGCGTCTCGCTCGAGATCGTCGACAACCTCGGCGAGCTGCCGTTCTACAACGAGGACCTGGACGGCGCGAACGTGCCGGCCGTCGGCCGCCGCGCTGCGCGACAAGGTCGCCGGCGCGGACCGCGTGCTCGCGGTCACCCCGGAGTACAACGGCACCATGCCGGCCGTGCTCAACAACGCCATCGACTGGCTCTCGCGCCCGTACGGCGTCGGCGCCATCAAGGGCAAGCCGTTCGGCGTCGTCGGCGCCACCCCCACGCCGTACGGCGGCAAGTGGGCGCACGCCGACACCGCCCGCTCCGCCGGGATCGCCGGTGCGATCGTGGTCGAGGACGTGACCGTCTCGCAGTCCGCGCTCGAGGTCGACGTACTCACCGACCCCGACGTGGTCGCCCGCCTGGTCGGCGCCGTCGAGACCCTGGCTGCCTACCAGCCCGAGCACGCCGCCGCCTGACCCCGCCTCTTTCCGGATAGTCCCCAACGTTCGGGTCGCTCTTTCGCTCGAAAGGCGACCCGAACGTTGGGGACTATCGCGATTTCACACCCGGGCTACTCGAGCAGGTGGTCCATCGCCCGGCCCATGACCTCGTTCCGCTCCGCCGCCGACGTGATCCCCTCGAAGCCGAAGCCCATCAGGATCGAGTGCGGTGTGCGTGATCGCCGCCCCGACCGGGAAGCCGGAGGCGTCGGTACGGATGAAGTTGTTCGCGTTCGGGCCGCTGCCCTCCGGAGGACCGGTGATCGCCCAGCCGTCCAGCCCGGTCTCGAACGAGGCGGTGGAGCCGTCCGGCAGCACGAAGTCGTCGACGAACACGCCGAGTCCCTGGGTGCCCCAGTCGCTGGCGTAGGCGATCGAGATCTCCACGGTCTTCGCCGGCGTACGCCGACAGGTCGACGTTCCACTGCTGCCAGCCACCGGAGTTGCCGCTGGCGGCGTTCCAGGTGCCGGTGGTGCCGGTCGCCGTGCAGGTGTCGCCGGTCAGCGTCTGGTAGTGGTCGAGCTGCGGGTGCAGGTCGCGCCAGCCGGCCGGACAGCTCTCGCCCGTCGACTGGGTGGTGTGCCCGTTGGCGTCGGGCAGCGTCGTCCAGTCGGTGCCGACCGGCCGTGCGGGCCTCGACGAACATGTAGTCCCAGTCCGCCTCGGTGTCGTACGACGTCCAGAAGCTCAGGCTGCCGCCACCGGCCGGCACGGCGATCTCCTGGTCAGCCGCTTGTAGGACACGTCCGCGATCTGCGAGTAGACGTACTGGTCGCCGTCGTGCGGGGCGAACGGCCCGCCCGGCTTGTCCCAGCGCGCCGACGGCCAGCTCTCGAACTGCGGGAACTCGGTCTTCGGCAGGATGCCGCTGGTCGCGATGAACGACGAGGTGTTGTCCTGGTTGTCGGCGCTGTCGCCGCCGTTGAGCGTCCAGTCGAGATCGGTGAACGGGTCGTCGATGCCGGTGAGCGTCGAAGGTGTCGCCGTTCTCGTCGAGCCCGTCGCCGTGGACCGGCACGTAGCCGCCGAACCAGTACTGGATCACGTCGTTCGTGCCGTCGCCCGAGCCCCGCAGCGCCAGGCACCGGCGCGCGTCGATCCCGGCCGGCAGCGGGTTGCACGGCGATCTCGCCCTGTCGGGTCGTAGAGCTGGGTGCCGACAGGGCGCCGGTGTACTGCTGCCGGGCCACGTCGCCGGTGAACAGGACCTTGCCGCCCTCGTTCATGTACGCGCGGAACTCCAGGATCTCGTCGAGCGCGAGCCGGTCGACGTTGCCGGCGCCGCGGCCCGCGCGTGCGGGTGACGACGTCGTCGCCGGTGTACCAGACCACCGCGTCGTAGTGGCTGAGCACGCCGAGCGCGTCGGGCGCCTTGCGGCCCTGGGCGTCGACGTCGTAGACGTCGGCGTCCAGGCCGTTGGCGGCGAGCGCGTCGGTGTAGTAGTCGACGTAGTGCGGCCCCGGAGTCTGGGCCGGCGAGGCGCCGGTGTAGTCCTCGGCCGCCACCACCAGCACCCGGTGGCCGGTCTCGCTGACCGCCTTGTAGGTGAAGATCGCCTCCGCTCTCGCCGCCGCCCTCGAACCACACCTGGACCGTGTCGCCCGGGATCGGTGCCGGTGACGACGCCGCGGACCTGGTGGTAGTGCGTCGACGTCATGCCGAAGCGCGCGCCGCCCTTCCACTCCTCGGTGGGCTTCGACTGCACGGGCCCGCCGTTGATGCGGTACTTCAACGTGACGGCGCCCAGGCTGCGCTTGGCGAGCACGGCCACCGGCTGCGGGTCGCCGTAGGACTTGTCGAAGCTGAGCTGTACGGCGGGCAGGCCGCGCTTGTAGGCGTCCTCGCTCTCGACGTAGAACGGCTTGGTCTTGATCCCGGTGACCGTCTTCGGGTCGTCGGGGTCGGCCGCCGAGTCGGCGACGGACTCGGCGAACGGCAGGTTGCGCTCGAACTCCGCCTGGACCAGCGCCTCGTCGTCGGGGAAGACGAAGCCGCAGCCGTCGGGCAGCCGGGGGAGAGCTCCGGCGTCCAGGCCAGGGTGCCGTCGGCCTCCTGGGCGTAGCCGTCGATCTCACCGTTGGTGACGTAGAGGACGTCGGAGCTCAGGCCCGGGTGGAAGCCCTCGATCGCCGGCTTGTCGAGGTTGCCGGACATCGCGTAGTAGATCGGGTCGTCCGCGGTCGGCGTGCCGATCTGCCAGCCGTCGTTGTAGAGCAGCCACTGGCCGTTGGAGTGGTAGTTGACCATGAACGCGAAGCCGATCCGGTCGAACAGGTCGACCATCGCCTGCGTCTCCGGCTCGGACGCCGGCGGACGGGCCGCGGTAGGTGTCGCTCGACGGGATGGGCGACGAGCCCTCGTTGTCGTAGCCCCAGTGCGAGGGGAAGTTGCGGTTCGGGTCGACGCCGTCGCCGACCTGGTGATCTGGCCGTCGCCGTTGTTGTCGCGCAGGTTCTTCCGCCACAGCCGCTCGGTGTCGAACGTGTACTGGTAGCCGTCGGGGTTGAGCACCGGCATGAACCAGAGCTCGGTGGACTGCAGGAGCTTGCGGACCGAGCGGTCGTTGGCGTTCCAGCGGTCGACGTAGTAGGTCATCAGCCGGCGGTTGACCTCGGTGGCGATCCACTCGCGGGCGTGCTGGGTGGCGCTGTAGAGGACCGCCGGGCGCGAGCCGTCCGCCTGCCCGCGGGCGCCCTGGGTGAGCTTGATCGCGAGGATCTCGCGGCCCTGGTGCGTGGTGCCGAGCCTTGACCAGCTTGGCGATCTGCGGGTTGGCGCGGGCCACGGCGTACATCTGGTCGCGGATGCCGCCGGGCTCGTCGTAGGACCGCCACACGGTGTAGCCGCCCGCGGCCTGTGCCGCCGCGAACTGCCGGACGGTCTGGCCGCCCTTGACCCGGGTGAGCGCGAGGTCGACGCCCTGGCCGCGCAGCTTCTTCGCCTGCGCCTTGTCGAGCACCAGCCCGACCTTCGTCTTCGCGCCGGCCGGCGTCTGGTCGCTCACGTCGTACCCCTGTGCGGCCAGGCCGGCGACCGCGTCGGGCTCCACCGTCGCGGTGTAGGCGTCGAGGGGATCCTTGCCCGGCGGAGCCGCCGCGCCGGACGCGGAGCCCAGCCCGCCCAGTCCGGCACACAGTGCGGCGACGACGGCGATGACGAGTACGACGACATGCGACCTGCGCATGGCCCACCTCCCGGGATGCTGTGATCTGGATCACACTGGCACCGGTTGCGACGATGTCGCAACCGGGAGCACCCCAGTAGCTCGGGTCAGAGGCGGACGTGCGGGGTCAGAGGCGGAAGTTCAGTGCCGCACTGAAGTCGGTGTTGGCGTGCTTCAGGTAGTTGTCGAGCTGCGTGGTGCTGACGCCCTTCTTCGCCGTGGCGACCGTGATCACGACCCAGGTGCTGGCGGCGTTCTGCCGGTACATCCCCACGGCGTAGCCCGGGAGGAAGCTCTCGTCACGCACGGTGAAGTCGGATTCCGAGATCTTCTCGTCGTCCGCCACCGCGTGGGAGGTCTTCCGGCTGGGGAAGGCCAGGAAGATGTTGGTGAACTGGAGCTTCCCGCCGAGCGCGGTGTAGGTCACCTCGACGGCGTACGTGCAGCCGAGCCTGGCGAGCTTGCCGCCGGTCGAGGGCTCGGGCGTGCTCGCGGTCTCCGTGGGCGTCGGCTCCGGCGCCGGCTCGGTGGGGGTGGGGAGGGCGGTCGAGGACGCCGGGCCTCCCGCGACTGCGGGCGATGCCTCCTCGCCGCCGCCGCCGGCCAGGGCGACCCCCGTCGCCGCGAGCACGACCACGAGCACGCCGACGACGCCCAGGCAGACGGCCAGCACGGTGCGGCGCGGGTGTCGGGTGTCGGGCGGGACCGAGGGGTACGCCGGAGGGACGGGCTGCTGCTGCGGGTGGGACATGGTGCTCCTCGGTCCGGGACGGTCGGGCACCGCCTACCCCGGCGGCCGGACCCTCAACCCTGCGCGGTGCCCCGGGCCGCGGCGTCGAACCAGCCGGGCCGGGCGGCTTCGAACTCCGCCCGGGCCAGCCCGCCCGCGCCCTCGGGCAGCACCGCGAGCACCGGGACACCGGTCACCCGCGGCAGGTCCTCGGCGTTGCAGGACTCGGCCAGACCAGGGGTCGCGGGCCACGACCCGATCACCAATCCGGCCGGCTCGATCCCGCGCGAGCGCAGTGCGCCGACGGTCAGCTCGGCATGGTTGAGCGTGCCGAGGCCGGCCCGGCACACCACCACGACCTCCACGTCGAGGCCGACCCGGAGCTGTGCGGCCAGGTCGAGGAGCGTGCCGCCGTCGGAGTCGAGGCGCACCAGCAGCCCGCCGGCACCCTCGACGACCACGGTGTCGTGGAACTCCGCCAGCACCCGGATCCGGTCGGCGTACTCCGCCACGGTGGGGATCGTCACGCCCTGGCGGCGGGCGGCGGTGTCCGGCGCCAGCGGCTCGTCGAGCGCGGTGAACTCCTGGGTGGCGCAGCCGGTCAGTGCATGGACGACGTCCACGTCGCCGAGGTCGTCGTACCCGGGTCCGATGCCGGTCTGCACGGGCTTGACCACGATCACCGACCCCTGCTCGCGGGCCCGCAACGCGAGGGCGGCGGTCGCGACCGTCTTGCCGACCCCGGTGTCGGTGCCGGTGACCACGACGATGCTCACGCGTGCTCCTTCACGACCCGGGTGAGTACGTCGACCGCGCGCGCCCAGTCCGCGTCGGGCAGGCCGGCGTTGACGGTGACCCGGAGGCGGCTGATGCCGTCCGGCACGGACGGGGGCCGGAAGCAGCCGACCCGGACCCCGGCCTCGAGGCAGGCGGCCTGGGCGGCCAGCGCCGTGCGCGGTGACGGCATCGGCACGGAGAGCACGGCGCCCGAGGGCAGGTCGCCGACGCCGAGCGCCCGGCCCAGCTCGGCCATCCGGCGGTGGGCGACGCCGGGCAGCGACGGGTCGTCGCGGAGCACGCCGAGGGCGGCCAGGGCGCCCGCCGCAGGAGAGGGGGCCAGACCGGTGTCGAAGATGAAGGGTCGGGCGGTGTTGACCAGGTGGCGCACCAGCGCCGGCGATCCGAGCACCGCACCGCCCTGGGCGCCGAGCGCCTTGGACAGGGTGGCGGTGACCACGACCGCGGGGTGGCCGGCCAGGCCCAGCTCGGCGACCAGGCCCTCGCCGGCGCTGCCGCGCAGGCCCAGCCCGTGCGCCTCGTCGACGACGAGCAGGGCACCGTGCTCGGCACAGGTCGCGGCGAGCTCGGCCAGGGGAGCGGCGTCGCCGAGCACGGAGTACACCGACTCCGCCAGCACCAGGGTGCGGCGACCGTCGGCGCCGGCCAGCGCGGTCCGCACCGCTGCCACGTCGTTGTGCGGGGTCACCGCGACCTCGGCGCGCGAGAGCCGGGCGGCGTCGATCAGCGAGGCGTGGATGTGGGCGTCGGAGACCACCAGCGACGACCGGTCCGCCAGGGCGGTCACGATCGCCGAGGTTGGCGTGGTACCCGGTCGAGGTCACCAGCGCGGCCGGCCAGCCCAGGAAGTCGGCCAGCTCCCGCTCCAGGTCGGCGTGCAGCCGCAGCGTGCCGGTCACCAGGCGCGACGCCCCGGCTCCGGCGCCCCAGACCCGGGCGGCCTCGGCCGCCGCGGACCGCACCGCCGGGTGGCCGGCGAGGCCGAGGTAGTCGTTGCCGGCGAGGTCGATGACGCCGTCGTCCGGGCCGCGCGGGACCAGCGACCGGGTCAGCCCGGCCGCCTCGCGGGCCGCCGCCCGCTCGGCGAACCAGTCGGTCCAGCTGAAGGCGTTCATCCGGGGCCCCCGGCCGAGCGCGAGCGAAGCGAGTGGTCGGTTGGGGTGATCATCCCGCGACCGCCGCCGCGCGCAGCGCCGTACAGATGGTGGCGACGTCGTCGTCGGTGGAGACGTACGGCGGCATCGTGTAGACGAGGTTGCGGAACGGCCGCAGCCACACGCCCGCGTCCAGCGCCGCGTCCGTCGCCCGCACCACGTCGACGGGGTGGTCCAGCTCGACGACGCCGACCGCGCCGAGGGTGCGCACGTCGGCGACGCCGTCCAGGGACCGGCAGCCGTCCAGGCCGGCGACCAGGCCGGTGTTGATGCGGGCCACCTGCCCCTCCCACGCGCCGGTGGCGAGCAGGTCGAGGTTCGCGAGCGCGACGGCGCAGGCCAGCGGGTTGCCCATGTACGTCGGGCCGTGCATGAGGACACCCGACTCGGAACCGGCGATGCCGGCGGCCACGTCGGCGGTGCAGAGCACGGCCGCGAGCGTGAGGTAGCCGCCGGTCAGGGCCTTGCCGACGCACAGCACGTCGGGGCGTACGCCGGCACCGTCCGCGGCGAAGAAGGACCCGGTCCGACCGAAGCCGGTGGCGATCTCGTCGAAGACCAGGAGCAGGCCGTGCTGGTCCGCGACGGAGCGGAGCACGCGCAGGCAGGCCGCGTCGTACACGTGCATCCCGCCGGCGCCCTGGAGCAGCGGCTCGACGATGATCCCGGCCAGCTCGTCGGCGTGCTCGGCGGCGAGCGCGCGCGACCGAGGCGGCCCAGGCGTCGACGTCCCCGCCGCGGGGCCGGCGGGCGGTCGGCGAAGACCTGCTGCGGCAGCACGGAGGCGAACATCGAGTGCATCCCGCCGACCGGGTCGCACACGCTCATGCAGCCGAAGGTGTCGCCGTGGTAGCCGCCGCGCACGGTCAGCAGCCGGGTCCGCCCGGGCCGGCCCGCGCCGCGCTGGAACTGCAGCACCATCTTCAGCGCCACCTCGACGCTCACCGAGCCGCTGTCGGCGAGGAAGACGTGGTCGAGCCCGGCCGGGGTCACCTCGACCAGCCGCTCGGCCAGCCGGACCGCCGGGGCGTGGGTGAGGCCGCCGAACATCACGTGCGCGAAGTCGCCGACCTGCGCGACCGCGGCCGCGTCGAGCGCGGGGTGCCGGTAGCCGTGGATCGCCGCCCACCACGACGACATCCCGTCGACCACGCTGCGCCCGTCCGCGAGGTCGAGGCGTACGCCGGTGGCGCCGGTGACCACGCGCGTCGGGGTCGGGTCGGTCATCGAGGTGTAGGGGTGCCACAGGTGCGCGCGGTCGGAGGCGAGCAGCGCGTCCGCGTCGAGGGTGGCGGGCAGGTCGGGGGTCATCGCGTGCGGCAGTCTACGGAGGTACGGGCGGGTGCAGACTGGGCGGATGCGCAGCGGGACGACCGACGACTACCTGGCCCGGATCGGGGCCGTCGCACCCGCGCGGCCCGACGCCTCCGCGCTCGCCGACCTGATGGCCCGGCACCTGGCCACGGTGCCGTTCGAGAACCTCTCGATCCACCTCGGCGAGCCGATCGAGCTCACCGAGGACGCGCTGCTGGCGAAGATCGTGGACCGGCGCCGCGGCGGCTTCTGCTACGAGCTCAACGGCGCGTTCGCGGTGCTGCTCCGCTCGCTCGGGTACGACGTGAGCCTGCTCGCCGCGCGCGTGTTCACGCCCGACGGCGGGCTGGGGCCGCCGTACGACCACCTGGCGCTGCGGGTCGACCTCCCGCCGGACGAGGGCGGGGAGGCGTGGCTGGCCGACGTCGGCTTCGGCCGCTTCGTGGCGTGGCCGTTCCGGCTCGACGAGCGCGGCGAGCAGGCCGACCCGCTCGGCACGGTCCGGCTGGTCGACGCCCCGGACGGCGACGTCGACGTGCACCTCGACGGCAGCCCGCAGTACCGCCTCGACCTGCGCCCGCGCGAGCTGGCCGACTTCACCGCGACGTGCTGGTGGCAGCAGACCCACCCGTCCTCGCACTTCACCCAGTCGCTGACCTGCTCGCTGCCGACCGAGGAGGGGCGGGTGACGCTGAGCGGGCGGATGCTGATCACCACCGTGCACGGCGTACGCACCGAGCAGGACCTGGTGACCGACGCGGCGGTCCTGGACTGCTACCGGGACCTGTTCGGCATCGGACTGGACCGGGTGCCGGTCCTGTCCGGGGACCGACCCGGGGGCAGGCCCGGCGTCGTGACGGCGGTATCTTCGCCGGGTGACTGACATCCTCGAGCGCGCCCGCCAGACGGTTCTCGACCAGGGTCTCGGCCTGTCGTACGACGAGCTGGTGGAGGTGCTGCAGCTGCCGGACGACCAGATCCCGGAGCTGCTCCAGCTGGCCCACGACGTGCGGATGAAGCACTGCGGCCCGGAGGTCGAGGTCGAGGGGATCATCAGCCTCAAGACCGGCGGCTGCCCCGAGGACTGCCACTTCTGCAGCCAGTCCGGCCAGTTCACCTCGCCGGTGCGGTCGGTGTGGCTCGACATCCCGCAGCTGGTCAAGGCCGCCGAGGAGACCGCGGCCACCGGCGCCACCGAGTTCTGCATCGTCGCCGCCGTCCGCGGCCCGGACGACCGGCTGATGTCGCAGGTCCGCGACGGCATCGCCGCCATCCGGGCCGCGGTCGACATCAACATCGCCTGCTCGCTCGGCATGCTCACCCAGGAGCAGGTCGACCAGCTCAAGGAGATGGGCGTCCACCGCTACAACCACAACCTCGAGGCGGCGAAGTCCTACTTCCCGCTCGGTGGTCACCACGCACTCGTTCGAGGAGCGCTGGGAGACCTGCGAGATGATCCGCGCGTCCGGGATGGAGCTGTGCTGCGGCGGCCTCGTCGGGATGGGCGAGACGCTCGAGCAGCGCGCCGAGCTGGCCGCCCAGCTGGCCGACCTCGACCCGCACGAGGTGCCGCTGAACTTCCTCAACCCGCGCCCGGGCACCCCGTTCGGCGACCAGCCGATCATGGAGTCGAACGACGCGCTCCGCACGATCGCGGCGTTCCGGCTGGCGATGCCGCGCACCGTGCTGCGGTACGCCGGCGGCCGGGAGCTCACCCTGGGCGACCTCGGCACCCGCGACGGCCTGCTCGGCGGCATCAACGCCGTCATCGTGGGCAACTACCTGACCACCCTCGGCCGTGACGCGGACGAGGACCTGGCTCTTCTCTCGGAGCTGAAGATGCCGATCAAGGAACTCGCCAAGACCCTCTGAGAGACCTGACGGGGAAGCATGATCAAGGGAAGCTCGACGTACTGCGGCCACTGCGGCGAGCCTGCCGAGGCGGGGGAGCACGCGACCTGCCAGGCGCGCCTGACCATGGAGCCACCGCGCTTCTGCAGCCGGTGCCGGCGCCGGATGAAGGTGCAGGTCACCCCGCGCGGGTGGTCCGCGGAGTGCGTCGAGCACGGCGTGCTGACGAGCTAGCCGAGGTCCCAGGAACGCAGCACGCGGCAGGCGCCGGGCTCGTACCACGCCAGGTCGAGCCGGGTCGCCCGGCAGGACGCGGGCACCAGGTCGCCGAGCAGGTCGTACGTCGAGGCCTCGGTCACCTCCGTGCTGCGCAGGTCGAGGGTCAGGTGCGGACGCACGTCGGCGAACTCCCCGGCGTACGGCGGGCACTGCGGGAACGCCTCGGCCAGCCGCCGGGTCAGCTCGCGGAACGCGCTCGTCGGGCTCGGGCACCAGGTGGATGATCCCGTTGGGGAACGTCGCGATGCGCGCGAGCGTGAAGTCGAACGGCCCGGTCGTGGCGGCGATCCCGTGCACGGTCTCCGCCGCCGCGCTCGTCCACGTGCGGCAGGAACGGCCCGAGCGCCGTGACGTGCGCGTGCACGTGGTCCGGATCGTCGGCGAGGTAGTCGCGGTCGTAGTGCTCGGTCCGCGCCCGCACGAACGGCTCCAGCGGCGGCACCGGCACCTGCAGCACGCTGTGTCCCGGGGCCATGGCTCCCACTCTGGCAGGCGCACTGCCTAGGCTGCCGCGTGGACGACTCGCGGACGCTCGCCCGGTTCCTGAACGACGACGGCCGGCTGCACACGATCCCGACCAAGCGGGCCAAGCGGTTGGTGGTGCTCGACCACCTCGCCCAGTGCTTCGAGCCGGGGCGGACCTACGCCGAGGCCGACGTCAACGAGGCGCTGGAGAGGTTCCACCCGGACTACGCGGCGCTGCGGCGCTACCTCGTCGACGAGCAGTTCCTGGCCCGGGACCGCAACGTCTACTGGCGCACCGGCGGGACGGTCGCGCCCTAGCCGGCGTCAGGGGCGCAGGCCCAGCAGCGGAGCGGGTCGACCGCGTCGGAGACCCCGCCGCCGGGGCGACGTACCTCGAAGTGCAGGTGGCAGCCGTCCGGCGCCCCGTTGTCGGAGACGCGGGCGAACACCTCGCCGCGGGGGACCCGTCCACCCGGGCGGACGAACACGCGTCGGGTGTGGCCGATGACGACGTCGCGGCCGTCGACGCGCAGCAGCACCGGGTTGTCGCCGTACGCCGGACCCAGCGCGCCGGGGTCGAGCACGGTCGCGGCCCGGCCGGCGCGCAGCGGCGTACCGCAGGGGATGGCCACGTCGATGCCGTGGTGGAAGCCGTGGCCGTCGGGGCAGGAGGGGTCGGGGGAGTAGTACGGCGCGGGGGTGCAGCCGAACGGGATCATGATGCGGTGCCGGCCGGGGAACCAGGGCGAGGAGTGCCGCCGGCGGTCGGCCGAGAAGAACCGCCAGCGCGGGTCCGCCGGGCGGCTCGGAGTGGCCGCGGCCCGGGTCGGTGTGCGGGTCGCGGTCGGGCTCTCGGTCGGGCTCTCGGTCGCCGCGGGTGTCGTGGTGCCTGCCTCGGACGGGGCGGGGGAGACCTGGGCCGAGGGCTCGGGCGGGCTCGAGTACTCGCTCGTGCAGCCGGCCAGCACGACGAGGAGAGCGGCGGCCAGCAGCCTGAGAAGGGGCAGCCTCACGGCTCGACCGTCACGCCGTGCAGCTCGGCCAGGTGGACGGCGCCGTTCAGGTCGATCCGGGTGCCGCGCAGGGTGGCCGTGGTCAGGTCGACGCCGGAGAGCGAGGCGCTGCGCAGGTCTGCGGCGCTGAGGTCGCTCTCCCGGACGACGGCGCCGTCGAGCCGCGCGTGCGACAGGTCGCTGCCGGTCAGGTCGCTCATCGACAGGTCGGCCTCGCGGAGGTCGACGCCCGAGAGGTCGAGCCCGGTCAGCTTCGCGCCGCGGATGGTGACGCCCTGCCACTGCCCGCCGGTCACGGTCATCGGCCGCAGCGTGCACCGGTCGAAGACGCTGCCGTTCATCTTGCAGCCGGCGAAGGTGGCGTCGAAGAAGCTCGTCCGCCGGAAGTCGCAGCCGACGAACGCGCTGTCGGTGTGGGTGCTGCCGTTGAAGCGGCAGTTGTGGAACACGCAACGCTCGAACATCGCCCCGGCGGTGGTCGCCTCGCTCAGGTCGACGTCGGTGAAGGTCACCTCGACGTGGCGCACGGCGCCCAGCTCCTCGGCGTACCAGTCCTCGCCCCTGATCTCCACGCGACGAACCTAGCCGCCGCGTGCGACAGTCGTGGACATGAGTGAGCTGACGCCGTACCTCGCGGTGGCCGATGCCCGAGCCGCGATCGCGTGGTACGCCGACGCGCTCGGCGCCGTGGTGACCCACGACCCGATCGAGATGCCGGACGGCCGGATCGGTCATGTCGAGCTCGACGTGGACGGAGCGCGCTGGATGATGTCCGACGCCCATCCCGAGCTCATGTGCCCGGCACCCACCCTCGGGGCCGGGAGCCCGGTGACCCTGCACCTGACCGTCGACGACGTGGACGCGGTGGCGGTGCGCTGCCGGGACCTGGGAGCGGACCTCGACCGGGGGCCGGAGGACTCGCCGCCGGCCGGCAGGGTGGCGGTGCTGCGGGACCCGTTCGGCCACCGCTGGTTCCTCAACCAGCCGCTGGACTGAGCCGACTCCCCCGCGACCACACCGACGACCGATTGCCCCCGGATTCGGGGCTCAGGCCGTCGAATCGACCTCATTTGGTCGTTCCTCTGGTCGCCGCTCACCAGGGGTGCGGACGCCCGTCGCGGAAGAAGCCGCCGGTCGGGCCGTCCGGGCCGAGCGTCGCCGCCCAGACCACGCCCGCGGCGCCCTCCGGCACCGGCCGCGCGCCCATGTCCGCCGCCCGGGGCGGTCGCGGTGAGCCCGGGGTCGACCGCGTTGACCCGAATCCCGGGCAGCTCGGCCGCCAGCTTGCGCGTGAGCGCGTTGGCGGCGGCCTTGGTGACGGCGTACGGCGCCATCCCGGGCCCGGCACCGACGCCGAACTGCGGATCCCCGTGGGAGCCCGATCCGCTGGTGACGTTGACGATCCGCGGGTTCCCCGCGGCGGCGAGCAAAGGGGCGAGGGCCTGGGCGAGCCGCCACGGCCCGAGCACGTTGGTCCGCCAGGCGACGTCCGGCCCGTCGAGGTCGGCGGTGAGCGGGGTCTCCTGCCAGTCGGGGTACGCCGCGGCGTTGTTGACCAGCACGTCGAGGGCGTCGAGGGAGGCGGCCGCGTCCGCGATGGAGGCGGGGTCGGCGACGTCGAGGACCAGCGGGGACGCCGCCGATCTCGTCAGCGACCTCGGCAGCCGCCTCGAGCGAGCGGGCGGCCACGACCACCCGCATCCCGGTGGCGGCGAGCTGGCGGGCGACCTCGCAGCCGGAGAGCCCTGCTGCGAGGCCACCGTCGAGCTGATGGAGGAGTCCGGGTGGTACGACGGTGACCTCGGGCGCATCGTGGTCGGCGCAGGTCGCCGACGCGTTCGCCGAGCGCTACCGCACGCTGCACGAGCACTGGCGCGGGCCGATGCTGGAGGCCGTACGCCGGGGCGTGGCGCGCGACGAGCTCCGTGGGGACACCGACGCGGACCTGGTGGTCGACCTGCTGCTCGGACTGCAGTGGTACCGCCTGCTGGTCGGCCACCTGCCCACCACCGAGGCGGACGCCGCCGCCTCGGTCGATGCCGCGCTGGCCGCCTACCGCGCCTGAGCCGCCGGGGCGGCGTACGCCGTCGTGACGGCGAGCAGGCGCTCGCACTCCGCGGTCAGCCGCGCCCGCAGCGGCGCGCCGCGCTCGGCGAACCCGCGCTGCGCGGCGGCGTACTCCTGCTTCCCGGCGACGGTCTCGATCCGCACCGGCTCGAAGCCCAGGTCTCGCAGGTCGTACGGCGCCGCGCGCATGTCGAGCTCGCGGATGTCGCGGGCGAGCTCGAAGCAGTCGGCCACGAGGTCGGAGCAGACCATCGGGGTCAGCCGGAACGCGTGCTTGTAGAGGTCCATCCCGGCATGGAGGCAGCCCGGCTGCTCGAACGCCGCGCGGTCGTCGCGGCCGGGGGCGAGGGTGTTCAGCGGCCGCGCCTCGGGGGTGAAGAAGCGGTAGGCGTCGAAGTGCGAGCAGCCGATCCGGTGCGACTCCACGACCTCGTCGGTGCCGTCGGGCCCGAGCCGCAGCGGCCAGTCGTGCCGGGTCTCGGCCTGGCGGTAGACCATCGCCCACTCGTGCAGGCCGAAGCAGCCGTACGTCGGCGCGCGCGACGCGGTCGCTGCGAGCAGGCGGTGCAGCGACTCGAGCAGGGGGCGCTGGGAGGCGACGTGGTCACGGGTGACGGTGACGGGCTCGGTGGCGGCCCCTTGGTCGCGGGTGTCCGTCACCCCGGTGGTTGAGGAGGTCGTGCAGCGACCGTCTCGAAACCCCGCGTAGCCCTTGAGGGCGGCGTACTCCTCCGCGCCGGCCAACGCCACGCCGTACCCCGGGTGCCAGCGCCGCAGCTGGGCCGGCCGCTGGGAGTAGTAGGTGAACAGGAAGTCGTGCACGGGGTGCTTGACGGCCGACTCCCGGCGGGCCAGGTGCGGGGCCACGAACGCGTCGACGCGGGCGGCGTGCGCGGCCGCGCGGGCGCGCCACGTCGTCTCGTCCAGCACGCTCGATGTCCACGCGGACAAGCGTAAGTGGGGATTCGGGACGACCTTCCACCGGCGGATAGGCTCGCGCTCGTGCGTATCTGCAGATTCACGACCGGAGACGAGCCGTCGTACGGCGTCCTGACCGGCGACCTGGACGAGTTCGGCCAGCCCGACGAGGACGCCCGGATCGTGGCGCTGGCCGGCGATCCGCTGTACGTCGGGATCAAGCTCCTCGACCAGGAGCACAAGGTCGAGGACGTGCGCCTGCTGGCGCCGGTCCTCCCGCGCAGCAAGGTGGTCGGCATCGGCCGCAACTACGCCGCGCACGCCGCCGAGATGGGCAACGACCTCCCCGAGGAGCCGCTGATGTTCCTCAAGCCGAACACCAGCGTGGTCGGCCCCGGCGACCCGATCTTCTACCCCCGCCAGACGCAGAACCTCCACTACGAGGGCGAGCTCGCGGTGGTCATCGGCCGCATCTGCCGCGACGTACCGGCGGAGAAGGCGACCGACGTCATCCACGGCTACACGATCGGCAACGACGTCACCGCGCGTGACCTCCAGAAGAGCGACGTGCAGTTCACCCGGGCCAAGGGCTTCGACTCCTTCTGCCCGCTCGGGCCGTGGATCGAGACCGACCTCGACCCGCAGGTCTTCATGGACGGCGTCCGCCTCCAGACCCACCTCAACGGCGACCTCGTCCAGGACGGGTCGACCAAGGACATGATCTTCGACGTGCCGACCCTGATCGCGCACGTCTCCTCGGTGATGACGCTGCTGCCCGGCGACGTCATCCTCACCGGCACCCCCGAGGGTGTCGGTCCCATGCAGGTCGGCGACGAGGTCGAGGTCTCGATCGCCGGCATCGGCACTCTCACGAACAAGGTGACACGGCGTTGAACGAGAAGCAGATGACACACCCCGTGCTCGGCGACCTCGCACCCGAGAAGGTGCGGGTCCGCTTCCCTCCGAGCCCGACCGGCTTCCTGCACGTCGGCAACGTCCGGAGTGCCCTGTTCAACTGGGCCTTCGCGCGTCACTTCGGCGGCACCCTGGTCCTGCGCATCGAGGACACCGACCTCGCCCGCAACACCGAGGAGGGCTACGACTCGATCCTCGGCTCGCTGCGCTGGCTCGGCATCGACTGGGACGAGGGCCCGGAGGTCGGCGGCAAGTACGGCCCCTACCGCCAGTCCGACCGCTTCCCGATCTACGCCGACATCGCCAAGCGGCTGCGTGACGCCGGCAAGGCCTACGACTGCTACTGCACGCCCGAGGAGGTCGACGCGCGCCGCAAGGCCAGCGGCTCCAAGGTGCAGGGGTACGACGGGTTCTGCCGCGAGCTGACCGACGCCCAGCTGCAGGACTTCGTCGGCCGCACGTCGGTGCTGCGGCTGCGGATGCCCGACGAGCCGATCGTCTTCACCGACCTCGTCCGCGGCGAGATCACCTTCCTCCCGGAGAACGTCCCCGACTTCGCGCTGCTGCGCGCCAACGGCGACCCGCTCTACACGCTGGTCAACCCGGTGGACGACGCGCTCATGGAGATCACCCACGTCCTGCGCGGCGAGGACCTGCTCTCCTCGACCCCGCGCCAGATCGCGCTCTACCGTGCGCTGGCCGACATCGGCGTCGGCACCGGCGAGCCCCGCTTCGGCCACCTGCCGATCGTGATGGGCGAGGGCAACAAGCGGCTGTCCAAGCGCGACGCCGGCTCCGGCCTCAGCGAGTACGTCGAGCGCGGGTTCCTGCCCGAGGGCATCCTCAACTACCTGGCCCTGCTGGGCTGGGGCATCGCCGAGGACCGCGACGTCTTCACGATGCAGGAGATGGCCGAGGCCTTCGACATCCAGCGGGTCAACCCGAACCCCGCGCGCTTCGACCTCAAGAAGTGCGAGGCGATCAACGCCGCGCACATGCGCCGGATCAGCCTCGAGGACATGACCGAGCGGGTCATCCCGTTCCTCGCCAGGGCCGGGTACCTCAGCGACGTACCCCCGACCGACAAGGAGCGCGCCCGCCTCGACGAGGCGATGCCGCTCGTGGCCGAGCGGATCAACACGCTCGCGGAGTCCGTCGACATGCTCGGCTTCCTGTTCGTCAAGGAGGACGACTTCACCCGCGACCCGGCGGACGTGGAGAAGGTCCTCGACGCCGCGGGGCTCGAGGTCGTGCAGGCGTCGTACGACGCCCTCTCCGCGTTGTCCGAGGACGAGTGGACGACCGCCGCGATCGAGGAGGCACTGCGCGCCACGCTGGTCGAGGAGCTCGGTCTCAAGCCGCGCAACGCGTTCGGCCCGGTGCGCGTGGCGGTGACCGGCCGTCGGATCTCCCCGCCGCTGTTCGAGTCGCTGGAGCTGCTCGGACGCGACATCTCGCTGGCCCGGCACATCAGCGCCTTGCGACCATGAACCAGCCCTACCCGGTGTATCCCACCGAGCCGACGCCGCCGCCGCCGCCGGCCCTCCCGCCGCTGCCGCCGCTGGAGTACCACCAGCTGCACAAGGCGGGCTGGCCCGGCTGGTGGCGCCCGGTGGTGGGAGTGGTGGCGATGGGCCTCCTCGCCGTGCTGGCGGTGCCGCTGCTGCTGCAGCTGAGCACGCTGCTGGTCCTGGTGGCGCGCGGCGAGTCCGACCCGACCGGTGAGCTGACCCGGCTGCTGGACCTCGGCGACCCGACGCCGTTCGGGCTGGCGTTCGTCAACGTCTCGCTGGCGGCGCTGATCCCGATCACCTTCCTGGTCACCCGCTTCGTGCACGGGCTCAAGCCGCGCTGGCTGACCTCGGTGCTGCCGCGGATGCGCTGGAAGTTCTTCCTCGCCTGCCTCGGGCTCTCGTTCGTGGCGCTGATCGCCACCGTCGTCGTGAGCGCGCTGCTGCCCACCCACGCGGCCGCGGGCGGCGAGGTCTCGACCACGCCCAACGACTTCGACCGCACCGCCCAGCAGTTCGCCCTGGTGGTGCTCTTCCTCACCCCGCTGCAGGCCGCGGGGGAGGAGTACGCCTTCCGCGGCTACCTCACCCAGGCCTTCGGCGGCCGCTTCCCGACGTACGTCGCGGTGCTCGGGCCGGCGGTCCTGTTCGCGCTCGCGCACGGTGCCCAGAGCGCGCCGGTGTTCTTCGACCGGTTCGCCTTCGGCGTGGTCGCCGGCATCCTCGTGGTGCGCACCGGCGGGCTCGAGGCGGGCATCGCGATGCACGTGCTGAACAACTGGCTGGCCTTCTCCCTGGCCCTGGCCTACGGCGACATGGGCGAGGCGCTGACCCCCACCGGCGGCACCTGGTGGAGCATCCCGGTGACCCTCACGCAGTCGCTCGTCTTCCTCGGCCTGACCCTGCTCGTGGCCCGCTGGATGGGGCTCTCGCGCACCGCGGACCCAGCCGTTTTGGCGGCCTCCCGGAGGCGCGTGTAAGGTTTCTCCCCGGCCCATCCGATGCTGATCGGAGGGTCGAAACTGTGGGATATGGTGTAATTGGCAGCACGACTGGTTCTGGTCCAGTTAGTCAAGGTTCGAGTCCTTGTATCCCAGCGAGATCGCAGTCACACCGGCTGCGATTTGGTGCGTCTCTCCGGCTTTCGCTAGAGTTTCGCCCGCTGTGCAAGCAGCGAAATGCCCCCGTTGTGTAGTGGCCTAGCACGCCGCCCTCTCAAGGCGGTAGCGCCGGTTCGAATCCGGTCGGGGGTACCACCTGTCAAACGGCCGCAATTGCGGCCGTTTTGCACATTTCCGGGTCGGAAACATGTCACACGGCCGCAATTGCGGACTTCCGTACGCCGACCTCAGCGCGCGGTCGGCTTCACCGCCAGCACCGGGCAGTGCGCACCCAGCAGCACCCGCTGCGAGGTGCTGCCCATGATCAGCTTGCCGACCGGCGAGCGCCGGCGCAGGCCGATCACGACCATCTCCGCCGCCACCTCGTCGGCGACGCCGAGCACCTGCTCGGCGATGTCGTGCCCCATCGTCTGCCGCACCTCGTGCGGCACGCCGGACCCGGCCAGCAGGCCCTCGACGCCGTCGAGCTGGGTGCTGGAGGCGAAGTGGTCGTCGACCAGGGCGTCGCCCTTGGTGCCGTTGACCACGACCACCGACGTGCCCCGCCGCTGTGCCTCCACGAGTGCCGCCTCGAGGGCGGCCCGCCCGAACTCGTCGGGCGACCAGGCCACCACGATCCCGCTCATCGGCCCACCAGCTCCTTCTCCTGGTCGTGGATGCTCGCGTGCCCGGGCCGCACCCGGCGCAGCACCGGCGGCACGATCACCAGCAACGCGGTGAGGACGTAGACGACGACCGCCAGCGGCTCGCTGACCAGGCCGGAGAGGTCGCCACCGGAGATGGTCAGCGCCTCGCGGAGCTTGGTCTCCATGATCGGCCCGAGGATCACGCCGAGGATCAGCGGCAGCACCGGCAGCCCGAAGCGCCGCATCATCACGCCGAGCAGGCCGAAGACCACCAGCAGTGCGATGTCGAACGGGTCGAGGTTGGAGGTGTAGGCGCCGAGGCAGGCGAAGAACAGGATCCCGGCGTACAGCTGCGGCCGCGAGATGCGCAGCAGCTTGGCCCACAGCGGCGCCAGCGGCAGGTTCAGCACCAGCAGCAGCAGGTTGCCGATCAGCAGGCTGGCCAGCAGCGTCCACACCAGGTCGGCCTGGTCGGTCATCAGCTGCGGGCCGGGCTGGATGCCGTAGCCCTGCATCGCGGCCAGCATCACCGAGGCGGTCGCCGTCACCGGCAGGCCCAGGGCCAGCATCGGCACGAACATGCCCGCCGCGGAGGCGTTGTTGGCGGCCTCCGGGCCGGCGACGCCCTCGATGGCGCCGTGGCCGAACTCGCCGCTGTTGCGGGCCGAGCTTGCGCTCGGTCACGTAGGACAGGAACGTCGGGATCTCGGCGCCGCCGGCCGGGATCGCCCCGAACGGGAAGCCGAACGCGGTGCCGCGCAGCCACGGCTTCCACGACCGGCGCAGGTCGTCACGGCCCATCCACGGGCTGGCCGACCGGCATCACGTGCATCGGGCGGCGGCGCAGGTGCGCGGCCACCCAGAGGGCCTCGCCGAGCGCGAAGATGCCGACCGCGACCACCACGATGTCGAGCCGGTCCGCGAGCTGCGGGATGCCGAAGCTCAGCCGCGGCTGGGCGGTGTTGAGGTCGAGCCCGACCAGGCCGATGGTCAGGCCGAGGAACAGCGCGATGAAGCCGCGCAGCATCGACGAGCCCGAGCACGGCGGTGGTCATCACCAGGGCGAGCACCATGATCGCGAAGTACGACGGCGCCCCGATGTCGACGGCGACGTCGGCCAGCGCCGGGGCGAAGAACGCGACCAGCAGGGTGCCGATCGTGCCGGCCACGAACGAGCCGATCGCGGCGGTGGCCAGGGCCTGGGCGGCCCGGCCCTTCCGCGCCATCTTGTTGCCCTCCAGCGCGGTCATCACCGAGGCGGACTCGCCGGGGGTGTTGAGCAGGATCGACGTGGTCGAGCCGCCGTACATGCCGCCGTAGTAGATGCCGGCGAACATGATGAACGCCGGGGTGGGCTCCATGCCGTAGGTCACCGGCAGCAGCAGCGCGATCGCCATCGCCGGGCCGATGCCGGGGAGTACGCCGACGAAGGTGCCGAGCAGCACGCCGATCGCGGCGTACAGCAGGTTCATCGGGGTGAACGCGGCCTCGAAGCCGTTCGCGAGCAGGTCGAGGGTCTCCATCACAGCACCCCGTCCAGCACGCCGGGCGTCAGCGGGATGCCGAGGCCGACGTAGAACGCGTACCAGCTGGCCACCGACAGGGCCACGCCGACCAGCACGTCACGGACCGGGGTCCGGCTGCCCAGGCACCAGGCGGCGCCGGCGAAGAGGACCGCGCCCGGAGATCGCCCAGCCGAGCCAGTTGACGGTCGCGATGGTGAAGACGAGCACGCCGACGAGCTTGGCGACGGTCACCCAGTCGGCACGCTGGGTCAGGTCGACGTCCTCGCCGCCGTCCGGCTCCGGTACGTCGCCACGCAGCGTCGCGATGACGAGCAGGACCGACAGCAGCATCAGCACCGAGCCGATGACGAAGGGGAAGAGGCGCGGCCCGACCGGGTCGCCGAAGCCGACCGACGAGCGTCGGTGGCGTCGTACACGGTGAACGCGCCGACCGCGGCCAGCAGGGCGGCGAGGCCGAGCTGGGCGTAGTCGTGGCGTGGTGGGGAGGCCGGCGGGGCCTCCGCGGGCGGGATGGTGTCGTGGGTCGTGCTCACAGCAGCTCCAATTCCTTCAGGGTGTCCGCGACCCGGGCGTCCTGCTCCTCGAGGAACTGCCCGAACTCGTCGCCGGTCTTGAACTCGTCGATCCAGCCGTTCTCCTCGAGCGCCTGCTTCCACTCGGGGCTGTCGTGCATCTCCTGCAGCAGCGCGATCAGCTCGTCGCGGCGCTCGGTCGGAGATCCCCGGCGGGGCGAGCACGCCGCGCCAGTTGGTGAAGGTGAGGTCGATGTCCGACTCCTGCAGGGTCGGGACGTCCTTCACCGCGTCGCCGGTGAGCCGCTCGTCGCCGGAGACCGCGAGGACCCGCAGCTCGCCGGCCGCGATCTGGCCCTCGAACTCGCCGACGCCGGAGAAGCCGACCTTGATCTTGTGGCCCAGCAGGGCGCTGGTGAGCGGGCCGCCGCCGTCGTACGACACGTAGCGGACCTCCCGCGGGTCGACGCCGACGGCGCCGGCCAGCTGCATCGGGAAGAGGTGGTCCGGGCCGCCGGGGGAGGAGCCGCCGCCGATGACGACGCCGCCCGGGTCCTTCTTCCAGGCGGCGACGAAGTCGTCGATCGTCTTGTACGGCGAGTCCGCCGGCACCAGGACGCCTTCCTGGTCCTCGATCAGCTGGGCGAGCGGCGTGGCGTCCTGTGGGCGGTAGTCGCCGCCGAAGGAGTACGTCGACCCGACCACGCCGAGCCCGACGGTCATCATCATGTGCTCGTCGCCCTCGGCGTTCATCAGCCGGGTCATCGCGACCGAGCCGCCGGCGCCGATCACGTTGGTGACCTCGAAGGAGCCGTCGAGGATGTCCTCGCGCTCCATCACCGAGACGGCGGCACGACCGGTCTGGTCGTAGCCTCCACCGGGGCTGTTCGGGATCATCATCGTCAGGTCGTTGCCCTCGTCGCCGCGGGTGACACCGCAGCCGCTGGCCAGTGAGGCGGCCAGCACGAGGGCGACGCCGGCGGCGAGACGTGCCGACGTACGGCGCCGGCCGGGACGGGACGGGGGCCGCGAGGTGCTGCGCGAGCCGGGGGTCATCTCTTCTCCTGCATCGGACGGGAATGCGACATGCTGATGGTGCTGCCGTGATGTGGCGGCGGTCACTCTTGGGAAAGCAATGGAGGTTGTGGAACTTGTGGTCACCGCGGGCCGGTCGGCGGGGCATCTCCCTGGCCGGTCAGTTCCTCGTCCTCCAGGTGACGGTGCTGCTGGCCGTGCTGGCGGTCTCCGCCGTGGTCTCGGTGCGGCAGTCCGACGCGCGACTTCCGGGAGACCCGGGGTGCCCGGCTGCGCGCCGCCGCGGAGAACCTGGCCGGCACCTCGGCCGTCCGCACCGGGCTCCGCGCCGACACGCCTCCCGCGTCGCTGGCGTCGTACACCCAGCGGCACGCAGACGATCTACAACGCCAGCGCGGTCTACCTCGCCCGACCGGACGGGACCGTGGTGGCCGCGGCGGACCCGACCGCGCGCGGCGAGCGGATCGACCTCGGCGACAGCACGGTCCAGCAGGTCCGGGCCTGGACCGGTGACGTCGACGACCGCGGCGACCACGTCCATCGCCGCGCAGGTGCCGGTGCTGTCGGCGCGACGGCGACCTGATCGGGATCGCCATGGTGGCCGAGACGCTACCCGACGCTGGGCGACCGGGCCCAGCGGCGTGCTGCCCGACCTGGTCACCTTCCTCGGCCTCGGGCTGGCGCTCGGGGTTGCCGGGTCGTGGCTGCTGGCCGCGGCTGATCAAGCGGCGTACGCGCGGACTGGAGCCGGCCGAGATCACGGCCCTGGCCGACCAGCGCGAGGCGGTGCTGCACTCGATCCGCGGAGGGCGTCGTCGCGGTCGCGCCGGACGGGTCGGTCACCGTGATGAGCGACAGCGCCCGCGAGCTGCTCGGGCTGGCCGCCGACGGCGCCGGCCGCCGGCGTCGACGACCTCGGCCTCGACCCGCGGGTGCGCGACTGCTCTGGCGGCGACGCCGAGACGTCCGCGACGACGTGCTGGTGGTCTCGGCGACCGGGTGCTCGTGCTCAACCGCAACCGGGTGTCGCACGGAGGGCGCGACGTCGGGACGCGTGTCACGACGCTGCGCGACCGCACCGAGCTGCTGGCGATGCAGAGCGAGCTCAGCGCCCGCGAGAGCATCACCGAGACGCTGCGGGCGCAGACCCACGAGTTCAACAACCAGCTGCACACGATCTCGGGGCTGATCCAGCTCGAGGAGTACGACGAGCTCTCGCGGTGGATCGGTGCGGTGACCCGGCGGCGCGCCGAGATCACCGACGCGGTGACGCCCACGTCGACGACCCGTCGGTGGCCGCGCTGCTCATCGCGAAGGACGAGCCTGGCCGCCGAGCGCGGCGTCGGCCTGCGAGCTCGCCGACGACAGCGACGCTGCCGCGCCTCGACCCGGACCTGGCCGCCGACGTCGGCACCGTGCTCGGCAACCTCGTCGACAACGCGGTCGACGCGACCGTGTCGGCCGGCGGCACGACGGTGAGGTGCGCGCTGCGCGAGGACGGACGACCTGGTGCCTGGTGCAGGTGGCCGACACGCGGCGCCGGCGTACCCGTCGGAGCACGCCGCGGAG
Organism: uncultured Actinomycetota bacterium; assembly: GCA_963721775.1. Classification (GTDB taxonomy): domain Bacteria; phylum Actinomycetota; class Actinomycetes; order Propionibacteriales; family Nocardioidaceae; genus Nocardioides. Next base: position 283,297 of record CAVRMH010000037.1, read on the forward strand.
CTCTTCCGCCGCGGCTACTCGCACCAAGCCCAGCGACGCCAGCGGCCGGGGTGTCGGGCTGGCGCTCGTGCAGGTGGTCTGCGAACGTCGCGGTGGTGCGGTGTCGGTGCACAACGAGCGCGGCGCCGTCTTCACCGCACGCCTGCCGCACGACCGAGGGACGACGCGAGAGCCATGACCAGCGACCTGACCGTGCTCGTCGTCGACGACGACTTCATGGTCGCCGGGCATCCACACCCGGTTCGTCGAGCGCACGCCCGGCTTCCGCGTGGTCGGGGTCGCCGCGACCGGGGAGGCGGCGCTGGCCGAGATCCGGCGACTGCGGCCCGACCTGGTGCTGCTCGACGTGCACCTGCCCGACCGGACCGGGATCGACGTGCTCCGGGAGCTGCGGGCCGGGGGCGACGACACCGGCGTGGTGATGGTGACCGCGGCGCGGGAGGCCGAGACGGTGCGGGCCGCGGCGGCCGGGGGAGCGGCGCACTACCTGGTGAAGCCGTTCGAGTACGACGACCTGCGGGCCCGGCTGGACGCCTTCCGGGCCGCGCACCGCGCGCTGGCCGAGGGCGAGCCGGCGGGCCAGGACGACATCGACGCGGTGTTCGCGCCGGTGGTCACCGACCCGCCCGGTGGTGCTGCCCAAGGGGCTCAGCCCGCCCACCGCCGAGGCCGTGCTCGAGGCGCTGCGCGGGCGCCGGGGAGCTCTCCGCCGCCGAGTGCGCCGAGGCGGTCGGCATCTCGCGCGTCTCCGCCCGGCAGGTACCTCGAGCACTTCGTCGCCACCGGCCAGGTCGAGGTCCGCCTGAAGTACGGCGGCGCCGGGCGCCCCGAGCGTCGCTACCGCCTCCGCCCCTGACCCCACCCCGCCGAACCGTGCGTTGTGGTCGGCCGAGCCGTGCGTTGTGGTGTCGCGAACCGTGCGTTGTGGTGTCGCGAACCGTGCGTTGTGGTCGGGCGAGCCGTGCGTTGTGGTTGCGGGCCCGCAAGAACGCACGGTTCGGCACGCCAAGATACCCACGCGTTCGGCCCGCCACAACGCACGGCTCGGCGGATGTCCGGATCCCGCGCATGGTGGTGTCTGATTCCCGCTAGAACCTGTCGGTGGCATCGGCAAGGATGGGGCCATGACCACGACCGGGAAGCGCGACCACCACCTCGACCACGAGTCGTGCTACCGCGCGGTGAAGAGCCGGGACCGGCGCTTCGACGGCATCTTCTACACCGCCGTGCACACCACCGGCATCTACTGCCGCCCGTCCTGCCCGGCCCGCACGCCCGCGTCGAAGAACGTCTCGTTCTTCCCCACCGCGGCGGCCGCGCAGGCCGCCGGCTTCCGCGCCTGCAAGCGGTGCCTGCCCGACGCGACCCCGGGCAGCCCCGACTGGGACGTCGCCGCCGACGTGGCCGGCCGCGCGATGCGGCTGATCGCCGACGGGGTCGTCGACCGCGACGGCGTCGACGGGCTCGCCCGCCGGCTCGGCTACACCCCGCGGCACCTCACCCGGCTGCTCTCCGCCGAGCTCGGGGCCGGCCCGCTGGCCCTCGCCCGGGCCCGCCGCGCCCAGACCGCGCGGGTGCTGATCGAGACCACGGAGATGACGTACGCCGACATCGCGTTCGCCGCCGGCTTCTCCAGCGTCCGGCAGTTCAACGACACCATCCGCGAGGTGTACGCCTCGTCCCCGACCGAGCTGCGCGGCCGCCGGGGCGGCGTACGCTCCGCGACCGGCACGGTGACCATGCGGCTGGCCGTGCGTACGCCGTTCGCCGGCCGGGCGCTGCTCGACTTCCTCGGCTACCACCTGATCACCGGCGTCGAGGTGGCCGGCGACGGGTGGTACGCCCGCACGCTCGACCTGCCGCACGGTCCGGGCACGGTCCGCCTCGACCTGGCCGACGAGCCGCGGGCCGGCGAGACGGCGTTCGTCGCCGCCACCTTCCAGCTCGCCGACCTGCGCGACACCGCGGCCGCCGTCGAGCGGGCCCGCCGGCTCGTCGACGCCGACTGCGACCCGCTCGCGGTCGACGACCACTTCGCCGGCGACCCGGTGATCGGCCCGCTGGTGCGCGCCACGCCCGGGCCTGCGCGTGCCCGGCCAGGTCGACGGCGACGAGACCGCGGTCCGCACCGTGATCGGCCAGCAGGTCAGCGTGGTCGGCGCGTGCACGGTCACCTCGCGGCTGGTCGCCGCGCACGGCCGGCCGATCGAGACCGCCGATCCCCGGCCTCACCCACCTCTTCCCGTCCCCGGCCGACCTGGCCGCCCTCGACCCGACCGACCTGCCGATGCCCCGCGTCCCGCGGCCGGGCGCTGGTCGGCCTGGCCGCCGCGCTGGCCGACGGCGACGTGGCGCTCGACCGCGGGCCCGACCGCGACGACGTACGCCGCCGGCTGCTGGAGCTGCCCGGCATCGGCCCGTGGACCGCCGACTACGTCGCCCTGCGGGCGCTGGCCCACCCCGACGTCTTCCTGCCCACCGACATCGGCGTGCGCAACGCCCTGGCCGGCCTGGGTCACGACCCGGTCGCCGTGGTCGCCGGCAGCGACGCGTGGCGGCCCTGGCGGTCCTACGCCCTCATGCACCTGTGGAACACCCTGATGCCGCCGGTCGCCGGCGACACCGACATCCCGGCAGCCGCCGGCGGTACGAAGGAGAACTGACATGTGGACCCTCATGGACTCCCCGGTGGGAGAGCTGCGGATCGTCGAGCGCGACGGGGCGGTGGTGGCCATCGAGTTCTCGCCGTTCCGACCGCCGAGCGACGGCCGACCCCTCGGCGCGCGCGACGACACCCACCCCGTGCTGGCCGAGACCGTCCGCCAGCTGACGGCGTACTTCGCCCGTGACCTCAAGGAGTTCGACCTGCCGCTCGCGCCGCAGGGCACCGACTTCCAGCAGCGGGTGTGGGAGCAGCTGCGCCTCATCGGCTACGGCGAGACCGCGTCGTACGGCCAGATCGCGCACCGGCTCGGGCACACCAACGCCGCGTCGCGGGCGGTCGGGCTGGCCAACGGGCGCAACCCGATCCCGATCGTGATCCCGTGCCACCGGGTCATCGGCGCCGACGGGTCGCTGACCGGGTACGCCGGCGGTATGGAGCGCAAGCAGACGCTGCTCGAGCTCGAGCAGGACGCGCTCTTCTGAGAACGAGTTCGACGGCGACCCGGCCGCGCTGGTCGGGCGTCGCCGGATCGTGACCCGATTGGTGGCGTGCGCGTGATCGACAGCCCCTGCGCGGGCCCCACCATGGGGCGATGAGGGAGCTGTCGCACGCCGGTCTGCTCGCGCTGCTCCCGCTCGTCGCGGTGCAGGGCACGTGGGTACGCCGCCGTACCCTGCGGCTGCCCGAGGCGGCCGGCGCCACTGGCAGCGTCGGGCGCGGGCCGTCCCCGCTGCGGCTGGCGGTGGTGGGCGACAGTGTCGCCGCCGGGGTCGGGCTCGACCACCACGAACACGCCATCGCCGGGCAGCTGGCCCGGCGGCTGCACGGGCGCTACGGGCGGCCGGTGGCGTGGACCGTGGTGGCGCAGGGCGGGCTCACCGCGGGTGGTGCGGCCGACCTCGTCGCCGGGCGGACGCACGCGTTCGACGCCGACTTCGTGGTGGTGTCGGTCGGCGTCAACGACACGAAGGACCTGCACTCCGACCGACGCTGGGCCACGGAGCTGCGTCAGCTGCTCGACGCCGTGCGCGGCTCGTCTGCCTCGGGCCGCCGCGCCCCCGAGGTGGTGCTGCTCGGCGTGCCGCCGATGGAGACCCTGCCGGCACTGCCGCGACCACTGGCCGGCGTACTCGGCGCCCGGTCGCGGCGGCTGGACCGCCTGGGCCGCGAGGTCGTCGCCGGCCTCCCCGGCGTACAGCATCTCTCGCTCGCCGACATCGACATGGACCTCGAGGGTGCCCACGCCCGCGACGGTTTCCACCCCTCGGCCCTCGTGCACCTCGAGCTGGCCCGCCGCATCGACACCCTCCTCGCCTGACCCCCAACCCGCCGAGCCGTGCGTTGTGGTGCGGCCGAGCCGTGCCTCGTGGTGTCCCGACCCGTGCGTTGTGGTGCGCCGAGCCGTGCCTTGTGGTGTCCCGACCCGTGCGTTGTGGCGGTGTCCGCCCGTACGCCGAACTCAGGCGCCCGGAGGTCTCTGCAGGACGGGAGCGCAAGAAGCGACCCTGGCCGGGGAAGTTTCGACCCTTCGCCCGCCACAACGCACGGCTCGGCCCGCCACAACGCACGGCTCGGCCCGCCACGACGCACGGTTCGGCCCGCCACAACGGACGGTTCGGCCCGCCACAAGGGACGGTTCGGCGGGGTTACTCGGCGGCGGCGCGGCGCAGGGACTCGGAGAGCCGCTCGGCCGCGGCGAGCACGGCGGGTGCGTGCATGCGGCCGGGCTGGCGCGAGAGGCGCTCCAGCGGACCGGACACGGAGACCGCGGCGATGATCTTGCCGCTGGGGGAGCGGACCGGTGCGGAGACCGAGGCGACGCCCTGCTCGCGCTCGCCGACCGACTGTGCCCAGCCGCGGCGGCGGATGCCGGAGAGTGCGGTGGCCGAGAACGCGGCGTTCTGCAGGCCGCGGTGCATGCGCTCGGGGTCCTCCCAGGCGAGCAGCACCTGGGCGGCGGAACCGGCGCGCATGGTGAGCTGCGAGCCGACCGGGATCGTGTCGCGCAGGCCGCTCGGACGCTCGGCGGCGGCGACGCAGACGCGGTGCTCGCCCTGGCGGCGCCACAGCTGGGCGGACTCGCCGGTGATGTCGCGCAGCCGGGCCAGCACCGGGCCGGCGGCCGCCAGCAGCCGGTCCTCGCCGGCGGCGGCGGACAGCTCGGCCAGGCGCGGGCCGAGCACGAAGCGGCCCTGCATGTCGCGGGCCACCAGGCGGTGGTGCTCGAGCGCGACCGCCAGGCGGTGCGCGGTCGGCCGGGCGAGGCCCGTGCCCGTCACGAGACCGGCGAGGGTGGCCGGGCCCGCCTCGAGGGCGGCGAGCACCAGGGCGGCCTTGTCGAGAACGCCGACTCCGCTTGAGTTGTCCATATGGCAATACTGCCGTCTCAGATCATGGGATGCAAGTCTATGCTCGACGACGGCAGCACAGGCACAGTGAAGAGACGCGACGTGGTGGAGGAAATCATGGGCAGGACGTTGTCGGAGAAGGTCTGGGACGAGCACGTGGTCCGGAGCGCGGAGGGCGAGCCGGACCTCCTCTTCATCGACCTCCACCTCATCCACGAGGTGACCTCGCCGCAGGCGTTCGACGGGCTCCGGCTCGCGGGTCGCGGCGTACGCCGCCCCGACCTGACCCTGGCCACCGAGGACCACAACGTGCCCACGCTCGACTGGGACAAGCCGATCGCCGACCCGGTGTCGCGCACCCAGGTCGAGACGCTGCGCAAGAACGCCGCGGAGTTCGGCGTACGCCTGCACCCGCTCGGCGACATCGAGCAGGGCATCGTCCACGTCGTCGGCCCGCAGCTCGGCCTGACCCAGCCCGGCATGACGATCGTCTGCGGCGACTCCCACACCAGCACGCACGGCGCGTTCGGCGCGATCGCGTTCGGCATCGGCACCTCCGAGGTCGAGCACGTGCTGGCCACCCAGACGCTGATGCAGGCCAGGCCGAAGACGATGGCGGTCACCGTCAACGGCTCGCTGCCGGCCGGCGTCACCGCCAAGGACCTCGTGCTCACCCTCATCGCCCACACCGGCACCGGCGGCGGTCAGGGGTACGTCGTGGAGTACCGCGGCCAGGCCATCGAGGAGCTCTCGATGGAGGCGCGGATGACCATCTGCAACATGTCCATCGAGTGGGGCGCCAAGGCCGGCCTGATCGCCCCCGACCAGACCACGTTCGACTACATCGAGGGTCGCCCCGAGGCGCCGAAGGGCGACGACTGGGACGCCGCGGTCGCGCACTGGAAGACGCTGGTCACCGACGAGGACGCCGTCTTCGACAAGGAGATCGTGCTCGACGCCAGCGAGATGGCGCCGTTCGTGACCTGGGGGACCAACCCCGGCCAGGGCGTCCCGCTCAGCGCGACCGTGCCCAGCCCCGACGACTTCGAGGACGCGACCGACAAGATCGCGACCGAGAAGGCCCTGGAGTACATGGGCCTCGAGGCCGGCACCCCGATGCGCGAGATCGACGTCGACACCGTCTTCGTCGGGTCCTGCACCAACGGCCGCATCGAGGACCTGCGCCTGGCCGCCGACATCATCAAGGGCCACCACGTCGCCGACGGCACCCGGCTGCTGGTCGTCCCCGGCTCGGTGCGGGTCCGGCTGCAGGCCGAGGAGGAGGGGCTCGACCTCGTCTTCAAGGAGGCCGGCGCCGAGTGGCGCGGCGCGGGCTGCTCCATGTGCCTGGGCATGAACCCCGACCAGCTCGCCCCGCAGGAGCGCAGCGCGTCGACCTCCAACCGCAACTTCGAGGGCCGGCAGGGCAAGGGCGGTCGCACCCACCTGGTCTCGATCCCCGTCGCCGCCGCCACCGCCGTACGCGGCACGCTCAGCTCGCCGGCCGACCTGCCCGCCGTGACCGCCGAGGGAGGCAACTGACATGGACAAGTTCACCAGCCACACCGGCGTCGGCGTCCCGCTGCGTCGCAGCAACGTCGACACCGACCAGATCATCCCGGCCGTCTACCTCAAGCGGGTCACCCGCACCGGCTTCGAGGACGGCCTGTTCGCGGCCTGGCGCAACGACCCGACGTTCGTGCTCAACAACCCTGCGTACGCCGGGGGGTCGGTGCTGGTCGCCGGTCCCGACTTCGGCACCGGGTCGTCGCGTGAGCACGCCGTCTGGGCGTTGCAGAACTACGGGTTCAAGGTCGTCATCTCGCCGCGCTTCGCCGACATCTTCCGCGGCAACTCGGGCAAGGCCGGGCTGGTCGCCGCGCAGGTCGACGACAAGGTCGTGCAGCGACTCTGGGAGCTGCTCGAGGCCGAGCCCGGGACCGAGGTGACCGTCGACCTGGAGGCGAAGACCGTCAAGGCCGGCGACATCGAGGACTCCTTCGACATCGACGACTACACCCGCTGGCGGCTGCTCGAGGGTCTCGACGACATCGGCATCACGTTGAGCAACGAGGCCGACATCACGACGTACGAAGCGACCCGTCCGAGCTGGAAGCCCGCCACGCTCTGAGTCAGGACGTCACACCTTGGGAAGCCGAGGTGTTGGACGAGACGGAATCCCTTGTCCCACAAGGGATTCCGTCATTTCTGCCTAGACCGGGACCGGTCGGGCAGGTCGACGGCGCAGAGTCCTTCGGGCCGCGCATCCCCAATCTGGACAGGGTTTCCGACGTCGAGGCCGCGAAAAAAGTCGGACGAAACAACCCCGTGGTCATTGTGACCGACGTCTCAGGTGCCTAGCGTGCAAAGGAGAAAGTCGAGCATGGGCTCGGCCTCATGGTTCATTGGAAGGGAAGCTAGTGAACAAGACGCAGCTCATCGACGCGCTGGCCGCGCGTTACGAGGGGAACCGCAAGGCAGCAGCTCACGCGCTGGAGTCGGTGCTCGACACGATCACTCGCGAGGTCGCGAAGGGCGAGAAGGTCGCCATCACCGGGTTCGGCTCGTTCGAGAAGCGGGTCCGCGACGCACGCTGGGTGCGCAACCCGCGCACCGGCGAGCGGATGAAGGCCAAGAAGACGGCGGTCCCCAAGTTCACGCCGGGCCAGGACCTGAAGAACGTCATCTCCGGCGCGAAGAAGCTGCCGAAGCTGACCGCCGCGACCGCGAAGGCGGCACCGGCCAAGGCAGCCGCGACCGCCAAGGCCGCCCCGGCCAAGGCGGCCGCCACCGCCAAGGCCGCGGCCACCAAGGCCACCGCCAAGAAGGCGCCGGCGAAGAAGACGACGACCAAGGCCGCGCCCGCCAAGCGACGGCCAAGAAGGCCCCGGCCAAGAAGGCGCCGGCGACGAAGACGGCGCCGGCCAAGAAGACCGCGACCAAGACCACGACCGCCAAGAAGGCCCCGGCGAAGAAGGCTCCGCCAAGAAGGCACCGGCCAAGAAGACCTCGGCGGCCACCAAGACGGCACCGGCCAAGAAGACCGCCACGAAGGCGACCGTGGCCAAGAAGGCGCCGGCGAAGAAGGCGCCGCCAAGAAGGCCCCGGCCAAGAAGGCCAGCACCGCGAAGAAGGCGCCGGCCAAGAAGGCCTGACCTCGAGTCACGACCCAGCGACACCCGGAGCCGACGCTCCGGGTGTCGCTGCGTTTCCGGGTCAGGAGCCGCCGTGGCCCATCGCTGCCGCCGTGTGCGCACCGACGCCCAGCACCATCGCCCGGCCGAGGTCGCCGACGTCGTCGACGTCCTGGCGCAGCGAGGCCAGGTCGCCGTCGACCTCGACCGCACCGGCCTCGCGATGGGCCGCGCGCGAGCCGGCGCCGAAGCGCGGGGCGAAGTCGTCGAGGCCCGCGGCGGCGTACATCGTGGTCCCGGTCCCCGCGGCGTCCGCCACGAAGCACGGCGCCGGTCGCGGGCACCTGCGCCAGCGCGTCGTCGAGGTCGGCGGCCGACAGCGCCGGCAGGTCCGCGCACAGCGCGGCCAGGGAGTACGACGGCCAGCGGCGCGCGCACTCCGCGGCGGCCTGCACCAGGCTTCCGTTGAGGTCCTCGGTCACGCCGTCGGGGAGGGTGGCACAGCCGGCGGCCGCTGCGGAGGCGGCGAACGCGGCGTCGTCGGTCACCACCATCACCGCCCCGACGCGGGAGGCGGCCAGCGCGGCGGCCACGGTGTCGTGGGCGAAGGCGGTGGCCAGCGCGGTGCGCTGCTCGTCGGGCAGGCCGGCCAGGCGTGACTTGCCGCGGGCGGGCGGCTTCACCGGCACCAGCACGGCGAACGGAGGGGGTGTGGGCATCGCCGCCGATCCTGCCACCCGGTCGCCCGAGCGTGGCATGCGCCCGCGGAGTGACCAGCCGGTAGCCTGCTGCCGACTACCGTGGCAGTGGGCCGCGAGGGGAACCCGCAGGGAAGGGTGCAGCGTGACGGTTCGCAAGCTCGACCAGCCTCGGGGCTGGGCGTACACGCTGGGCGTGGTGGTGCTCAAGCCGCCGCTCCTGACGTTCACCAAGCGCACCTGGATCGACGGGGACAAGATCCCGGCGACCGGGGGCTGCGTGGTGGTCGTCAACCACATCTCGCACGCCGACCCGCTGACCACCGCCCACTTCCTCTACGACCACGGCCGGCTGCCGCGCTACCTGGCGAAGTCGAACCTGTTCGAGAACGCCTTCCTCAAGCGCTTCCTGACCTCGGCCGGCCAGATCCCGGTCAAGCGGCTGACCACCGACGCGCTCGGTGCGTACTCCGCCGCGGTCGAGGCCGTGCGGGCCGGGGAGTGCGTGGTGGTCTACCCCGAGGGCACGATCACCCGCGAGCCCGACCTGTGGCCGATGCGCGGCAAGACCGGCGCCGCCCGGATCGCGCTCGAGACCGCCTGCCCGGTGATCCCGGTCGCCCAGTGGGGCGTGCAGCACCTGCTGGCGCCGTACGCCAAGAAGCCGGACCTGCTGCCCCGCAAGCGAGGTGACCTACCGCGCCGGCGACCCCGTCGCTGCTCGACGACCTGCGGGAGCTGCCGCTCGTCCGCGGAGGTCACGCAGCGAGGCCACCGACCGGATCATGGACGCGATCACCGTCCCTGCTGGAGGAGATCCGCGGCGAGAAGGCACCGGCCGACGCGCTACGACCCCCGCGCCCGCGGCATCACCGAGATCGGCAACCCCAACAAGAAGAAGAAGGGCAGGCGTCCATGAGCAAGGTCGCAGTGTTCGGCGCCGGGTCCTGGGGCACGGCGTTCTCGATCGTCCTCGCGGACGCCGGCAACGACGTCACCATCTGGGGCCGCCGCGAGGACGTGTGCACCGCGATCAACGAGAAGCGCGAGAACACCGACTACCTCCCGGGCATCGAGCTGGACCGCCGCATCTCCGCGACGCACGACCCCGAGCTGGCGCTGGCCGGGGCCGAGACCGTGGTGCTCGCCGTCCCCTCCCAGACGCTGCGCCAGAACCTCACCGAGTGGGCGCCGTACATCCCGGAGAACGCGGTGCTGGTCAGCCTGATGAAGGGCGTCGAGCTCGGCACCCTCAAGCGGATGAGCGAGGTCATCGGCGAGGTGACCGACGCCGCCCCGAACCGGATCGCGGTGCTCAGCGGCCCCAACCTGGCCAAGCCGATCGCGGCCCGCGAGCCGGCCGCCTCCGTGGTGGCGTGCGTCGACGAGGAGGTCGCCCAGCGCATCCAGGCGCTGTGCCACACGCGGTCGTTCCGGCCCTACACCTCGGTGGACGTGCTCGGCTGCGAGCTCGGCGGCGCCTACAAGAACGTCGTCGGCCTCAGCGTCGGCATGGCCGTGGGGCTGGGCTTCGGCGACAACACCACCGCCTCGGTGATCACCCGCGGTCTGGCCGAGACCGCCCGGCTGGCGATGGCGCTCGGCGCGAACCCGCTGACGCTGATGGGCCTGGCCGGGCTCGGCGACCTCGTCGCCACCTGCTCCTCGCCGCTCTCGCGCAACCGCACGTTCGGCGAGAAGCTCGGGCAGGGGATGACCACCGACGAGATCATCGCCTCGACGCGTCAGGTGGCCGAGGGCGTGAAGTCCTGCCACTCGCTGCTCGACCTCGCGCGGCGTACCGGCGTGGACGCCCCGATCGCCGAGCACGTCGACGCCGTCGTGGCCGGCCGGATGACCGCGCAGGAGATGATGAACGCGTTCATCGAGCGCGACACCAAGGCCGAGACGGACTGACCGGGGTCGGCTCAGGTCACGTCGTCGAGCGCCCGGACCAGGTCGTTCCACAGGTCGTCGACGTCCTCGATGCCGACGGACATCCGCACCAGGGCGTCGGGGATCGTCGCGGGCTCGGTGCGCCAGCGTCGGCGTCGCTCGAACGTCGACTCCACGCCGCCGAGGCTGGTGGCGTGCACCCACAGCTTCGTCTTGCGGGTCAGCAGGTCGGCGGCCATCGCGCCCTGGGCCAGCACGATCGAGATGATCGCGCCCATGCCGGGGTAGCGGACCTCGCCGACGGCCGGGTGCGCTTCGAGCCGGCGGACCAGCTCCTGGGCGTTGGCCTGCGCCCGCTCGACCCGCAGGTGCAGCGTGCGCAGCCCGCGGAGCGCGAGGTAGGCCTCCATCGGGCCGGGCACCGCGCCGACCAGGTCGCGTCGGTTCTTGAGCACGGTGAACAGCTCGTCGTCGCGGGTGACCAGCGCGCCCATGAGTACGTCGCTGTGCCCGGCGAGGAACTTCGTCGCGGAGTGCACGACGAGGTCGACGTCCATCTCGAGCGGCCGCTGCAGCAGGGGAGTGGCGAAGGTGTTGTCGACGACGACGTACGCCCCGGCCTCGTGCGCGGCGGCCCGGATCGCCGGGATGTCGGCGACCTCCAGGGCCGGGTTCGTCGGCGACTCGATCCACACCAGCGACGCCCCGTCGCAGGCCTTGACCACGGCGTCGGTGTCGGTGATGTCGACCAGCTCGGCGGTCAGCCGGCCGCGCGACTCCAGGTCGGCCAGCTGCATGATCGTCCCGTTGTAGGAGTGCCGCGGGGCGACCACCTTCTGTCCCTGGGCGACCAGGTCGAGGACCGTCGCGACCGCGGCCAGCCCGCTGGCGAAGGAGAGCGCGCGGCCGCCCTCGAGCTCGCCGAGCGCGTCCTCGAAGGCGGTCCAGGTCGGGTTGCCGTAGCGGCCGTACTCCAGGTCGCCGCCCGCGACGTACGTCGAGGCGAACGTCACCGGGGTGTTGAACGGCTGGTCGCTCTCGTGCGGCGGCCGTCCGGCGTGGACGGCGATGGTGCCGGGCTTGAGCGGGGCGGGCTGCGGGGACTCGTCGGACATGTCACCCAGCCTAGGCTTCGCGCCGGTCAGGCCCGCGCCCGGACGGCCCACGCGGACGCCTCGAGGCGGAACGGCGCGGGCGGCAGCAGTGCGACGCACCGCGCTCGCAGGCGCTCCCGGTGCTCCGGCGGTGAGCCCGGCCACGTAGCTCCCGGCCGGGCCGACGCCCAGTGTGTACGGCGCCCACCAGTCGTCGTACGTCGCGAACTCGACCTGCACGCTCAGCCGCGACGACTGCACCTCGGCCAGCCCGGCGCCCTCGCACAGCTCGGCCAGGTGGCCCTCGCGGGTGCCCGGGAGGTCGGCCTCGCCCGGGGTGGAGGGGTCGAGGTCGTGCGCCGCCTGCCAGAACGTCGACAGCGGGCCGCTGCCGCCGGCGTGGTCCCAGACGCACGCGGCGACCACGCCCCCGGGGCGGGTCACCCGGCCCATCTCGGCGAGGCCGGCCACCGGGTCGTCCATGAAGTGCACGACCAGCTGGGCCAGGGCGGCGTCGAACGCGTTGTCGTCGTACGGCAGGGCCTCGGCGGCCCCGGAGCGTACGTCGACCTCCGGGAAGCGGGACCGGGTGGCGGCCACGAACGGGGCGGACGGGTCGATGGCCGACACGGCTGCCGACCCGAAGCGGCGCACGAGCAGCGCGGTGAGCGTGCCCGGGCCGCAGCCCACGTCGAGCACCCGGTGTGCGTCGTCGACGTCCGCCCAGGCCAGGAAGGAGACGGCCAGCGGGTCGGCGAAGCGGCCCATGAAGCGTGCGTAGGCGTCCGCGGTGACGTCGAAGCTCACGCGCCCACGCTAGGACCGATCCCGGTCGGCGACCAGACGCGAGGGAGGACCTCGTCCGGGAGATGTCCACCGCGGTTTCCTCGAGGTGGGCGTCCATGTCGAGCGGCTCGGTGTCGGGGAGGTCGGTGCCCGCGCGCGCCTCCGGCTCGAGCACGTCGTCCACGCCGCGGTCGTCGAGGGCGTCCTGGGGCTGCAGCTGGTCTTCCGACATGCCGGGCCCGTGCCCGGGCGGGGCGCCTTCATGCGCCGCGGCGGGGTGTCCGCCCCGACGGTCCGGACCGGGTGCGCCATGATGGACGCCGTGACGGACCCTGACCTCGCCCGCGACATCGACGCCATCTCCCGCCTGACCGGGGAGTTCACGCTCCGCTCCGGCCAGGTCTCCTCGGAGTACTTCGACAAGTACCTCTTCGAGGCACAACCCGCGCTGCTGGCCCGGGTCGCCGCGCAGATGGTCGACCTGCTCCCGGCGGAGACCGAGCTGCTCGGCGGCCTCGAGCTCGGCGGCATCCCCATCGCGACGATGGTCAGCGCGAACACCGGCATCCCCGCGCTGTTCGTCCGCAAGAAGGCCAAGGAGTACGGCACCTGCAAGCTCGCCGAGGGACCGGACGTCGCCGGCCGCCGGGTCACGCTGGTCGAGGACGTGATCACCACCGGGGGAGCGGTCCGCGACGCCACCCGGGCGCTGCGCGAGGCGGGAGCGGTCGTCGAGACCGTCGTCTGCGCCATCGACCGCAGCCCGGCCGGGGAGAACCCGTTGGCCGACGTCGGGCTCGAGGTCCGCTCGGTGCTCACCAAGGCGGAGCTCGACGCGGCCCGCGGGTAGGGTGCTCCGCGATGTCCGAGACCACGCCGCCCTCCCGCAAGCCCCGCGTCGCCATCGTCTTCGGCGGCCGTTCCAGTGAGCACGTCATCTCCTGCTCGACCGCCGGCAGCGTGCTGCAGGCGATCGACACGGAGAAGTACGACGTGGTCCCGATCGGGATCGCCCAGGACGGCCGCTGGGTCCTCGAGTCCGGCGACCCCGAGCGGCTGAGGATCAAGAGCGCCGACGAGCTGCCCAGCGTGGACGCCACGGGTGCCGCGATCGCGCTCGCCCCGGCCTCCGGGTCCACCGACCTGGTGGTCACCGAGGCCGCACAGCCGCCGCGCACGCTCGGCGAGGTCGACGTGGTCTTCCCGCTGCTGCACGGGCCGTGGGGCGAGGACGGCACCATCCAGGGCATGTTCGAGATGGCCGGCGTGCGGTACGTCGGCGCCGGCGTGCTGGCCTCCGCGGTGAGCATGGACAAGGCCTTCATGAAGGTGGTGCTCGCGGGCGCCGGCGTACCCCTGATGCCGTCGGTGGTCGTCACCGCCCGCGAGTGGCGCGACGACCCCGACGCCTGCCGGAAGCGGGTCGCGGAGCTCGGCTACCCGCTGTTCGTGAAGCCCGCCCGCGGCGGCTCCAGCTTCGGCATCTCCAAGGCGCACGACGCCTCCGAGCTCGACGCCGCGATCGAGGTCGCCCAGCGCGAGGACCCGAAGGTGCTCGTCGAGGCGTACGCCGCCGGCGCGCGCGAGGTCGAGTGCGGCGTGCTCGGCACCGTCGACGGCGGCCCCGAGACCAGCGTGCCCGGCCGAGGTCCGGGTCGGGGGCGACCACGAGTTCTACGACTTCGCGGCGAAGTACCTCCCCGAGGAGGCCACCGAGCTCGACGTACCCGCCGACCTGCCCGACGAGGTCACCGCCCGGATCCGCGAGCTGGCGGCACGGGTGTTCGAGGCGGTCGGCTGCGAGGGCCTGGCCCGGGTCGACTTCTTCCTGATGCCCGACGGCGAGCTGGTGGTCAACGAGATCAACACGATGCCCGGCTTCACGCCCACCTCGATGTTCCCGCTGATGTGGGCGGCCACCGGGGTCGACTACCCGGCGCTGGTGGAGCGGCTGATCCAGCTCGCGCTCGCCCGCGACACCGGCCTGCGCTGACGACGAGGCGTCAGACGCAGCGCTTGGTCCGGGTCAGGGTCTTGCGTACGGCGGCGCCGATCTCGACGAGCACGTCGGCCGGCGGGCGGTACTCGCCGGGCAGCTCGATCCGCACCACCGGTTCGAAGCCGATGGTGGTCATCGTGACGTCGGACGTCGGGTCGGCGACGTCCTCGTCGGGGATGTACCACCCGACGCCGTCCACCTCCTCGCACGGCGAGAACTCGTCGAAGTCGTCGGGCATCTGGACCCCGCAGGTGACCACGATCGGCGGGTCGCCCCAGGCCGCGCCCAGCGCGTCGGGCGGGTCGGTCTTGCGCTGGACCTCGCCGGAGACCTTCTCGGGGACGGCCTCGAGGAACCGCGCGCAGGCCGCGCGGGTGGAGGCGTCGACGTGGGGCGAGTCGATCTCGACCGAGCCGGTGCACCCGGCGGCCAGGACGAGGAGCGCACACGCGACGACGCCCCGGGTCCGGGCGGACTCGGGGCGTCGTACGGGCACGTGGGTGGTGCTCAGATGTGCACGACCGGGCAGGTCAGGGTGCGGGTGATGCCGTCGAGGTTCTGCACCTTCGAGACCACCAGCTTGCCGAGCTCGTCGACGTTGCGCGCCTCGGCACGGACGATCACGTCGTAGGGACCGGTGACGTCCTCGGCCAGGGTCACGCCCTTGACCTGCGCGATGGCAAGGGCGACCTCGGCAGCCTTGCCGACGTCGGTCTGGATCAGGATGTAGGCCTGGACGACCATCGTGCCTCCTTGGCTGGTGTGTGACTTGCCTGTGGTGAACCTGCGCAGCCAACCTACCGCCTCGCCACCGCGTGTCGATAGGCGGTGCGCCACGACCGGCTGATGGGATGAGGCCCATGCCTGCTGCACCCTTCGATCCCGACGCGACCCTCGGCGACGTGGGTGAGTTCGCGTTCATCGCCGCCCTCGACGAGGTGTTCGACCAGGGCGAGCACGTGCTGGTCGGCCCCGGCGACGACGCCGCGGTGCTCCGGGTGAAGACCGGCCACGTGGTGGTCTCGATGGACCTCATGGTCGAGGGTCGCCACTTCCGCCGCGACTGGGTCGGCGCCGCCGACGTGGGGGCCCGGGCCGCCGCCCAGAACCTGTCCGACATCAACGCCATGGGGGGCACCGCCACCTCGCTCACCATCGGCCTGGCCGCACCGGCCGACCTCCCCGCCGCCTGGGCCCTGGACTTCGCCCGCGGCTTCGCCGAGGAGTGCGCCAAGGTCGGCGCCAGCGTCGTCGGGGGAGACCTCACCCGCTCGGAGACCCTGGTCATCGCGGTCACCGTGATCGGCTCCTGCACGATCGCCCCGGTGCTCCGCTCCGGCGCCGAGCCCGGCGACGTGGTCGCCCTGGTCGGCCGCCAGGGCTGGGCCGCCGGCGGGCTGGCCGTCCTCGGCCGCGGCTTCCGCTCCCCGCGGGTCCTGGTCGAGGCCTACCGGCGACCCGAGCCGCCGTACGGCGAGGGGCAGGTCGCCGCGGAAGCCGGGGCGACGGCGATGATCGACGTCTCCGACGGCCTGGTCGCGGACGCCGGCCACATCGCGGAGTCCTCCGGGGTGAGCATCGACATCCACCGGGACTCGTTCGAGATCGCCGAGCCGCTGCACGCGGTGGGCTCGGCGCTCAACGCGGACCCGATCCAGTTCATCCTGGGCGGTGGCGACGACCACCCGCTGCTGGCCTGCTTCCCGTCCGTGGACGACGTACCCGAGGGCTGGCGGGTGATCGGCGCCGTCTCCGCCGCCGACCCGCGGACCGGGCCCGGCGTCACCGTCGACGGTGCGGCGTACGACGGCCCCACCGGCTGGACCCACTTCTAGCCGAGCCGTGTGTTGTGGCGCGCCGAGCCGTGCGTTGTGGTGGGCGCGAGCCGTGTGTTGTGGTGGCGTGGTTGCGGTCTCAGGCCAACCCGCGCGGCGTACGGCGCTGCGCCTGCTGCGGGCCCTGCTCACCTCGGCGAGGTGTCCGTTCGTGCGCCTCGCCCGGCGGCTCGGTGCACGAACAGACGCCTCGCCTCACCAAGGTGACAAACGGAAGGCCCCCCGATCCCTGGCGGGATCGGGGGGCCTTCGCGTTTGTCACGCGCTAGCGCGTGACTTTGCCGGCCTTGAGGCAGCCGGTGCAGACGTTGAGGCGCTTGGGCGTGCCGTTGACGGTCGCCCGGACGCGCTGGATGTTGGGGTTGAAGCGACGCTTCGTAATCTTGCGCGACCACGGCCGGTTGTGACCGAAGCCCGGCTTCTTGGCGCAGATGTCACAGACGGCAGCCACCGTGAACTCCTGGAAGATCGATGTTTGGTACGACGGGGGGCCCAAGGCGTTTCCAGCCCGGGCAACCGAGCAAGAGTATCGGATGCCGTGGGCAACACGAAAATCGCGGACGAGACACTAGCCTGACCCTGCGCGGCCGCAGGGTGGCGTGATCGGCACGCGACGGAGACGACGGGGAGAGGGGCAGAACGTGTTCCAGCTCGGCGTGGTGCTCCGTTTCGTCGACATCGCGACCACCGCCCTCGGGGACGCCCGCGAGGAGATCGACGCGCTCAACGTCTACCCGGTGCCCGACGGGGACACCGGCACCAACATGTTCCTCACCGTCTCCGCGGCCCGTGACGCGCTGCAGGAGGCGACCGGCGGGAGCGCCCAGGCCGAGCTCGCCCCGGCGCTGGCCGCCTTCGCGCGCGGAGCCCTGCTCGGTGCCCGCGGCAACTCCGGCGTGATCCTGTCGCAGATGCTGGGTGCGATCGCCGGCCGGCTCGGCCGCGCGGCGAGGTCCGACCGCACCGCCCAGGTCTTCGCCGAGGCGATGGAGGAGGCCACCGACGCCAGCTACGCCGCGGTCGGCGAGCCGGTCGAGGGCACCATCCTCACCGTCGCCCGCGCCGCCAGCGACGCCTGCCTCGAGGCCGCCCGGGACCTGGAGAACCGCCTCGGTGACGTGGTCGCCGCCGGTGCCGCCGCCGCCCGCGCGGCGCTCGAGCGCACGCCCGACCAGCTCAAGGCCCTGCACGACGCCGGCGTGGTCGACGCCGGCGGCCGCGGCCTCTGCGTGATCCTCGACGCCGCGGAGACCGCCCTCACCGGACGCCGTCCCGTCGCGCCGCGCACCGTCCTGGGCGCCCGGCACATCCCGGTGCCGCTCCCGACCAACGACCTGACCCCCGACGGCCCGGCGTACGAGGTGATGTACCTCCTCGACGCCGAGGACGCCCGGATCGCCGACCTGAAGAAGGCGCTGGCCCCGCTCGGCGACTCGCTCGTCGTGGTCGGCGGCGGCGGCCTGTGGAACGTCCACGTGCACGTCGACGACGTGGGCGCCGCGATCGAGGCCGGGATCGAGGCCGGCCGCCCCTACCGGGTCCGGGTCACCCACTTCGCCGAGCAGATAGACGACCGCCCGGAGCCGGGTGGCCACCCGCGCCGGCCGCCGCATCGTCGCGGTCACCGCCGGCGCCGGGCTGGCCGAGCTGTTCGAGCAGGCCGGCGCGGTCACCGTGCCCGGCGGTCCCGGCCGCCGCCCGAGCACCGGGATGCTGGTCGAGGCCATCGAGGAGTGCGGCGCGTCCGAGGTCGTCGTACTCCCGAACGACCCCGACTCGGTCCGCGTCGCCGAGATCGCCGCCCGGACCGCCGAGGAGTCCGGGCACGTCCGGGTCGCGGTCATCCCGAGCGTCGCGCAGGTCCAGGGCCTGGCCGCGGTCGCCGTGCACGAGCCGGGCCGCTCCTTCGACCAGGACGTCCTGCACATGACCGCCACCGCCTCGCACGCCCGGCACGGCGCGGTCACCGTCGCCGCCCGCCAGGCCATCACGATGGCCGGCCCCTGCGAGCCCGGCGACGTGCTCGGCGTCATCGAGGGCGACTTCGCCGTGGTCGGCCAGGACCTGGAGGTCGGTGGCGACCGAGGTGATCGAGCGCCTCGTCGGCGGCGGTGGCGAGCTGGTGACGATCGTGGCCGGCGAGGGCGGCGCCGACCTGGCCGCCGCGTGCGAGGAGTACGTCGAGTCGGCGCACCCGACTGTGGATGTCGTGGTGTACGACGGTGGCCAGGAGCGCTACCCGCTCCTCATCGCGGTCGAGTAGCCGAGGAGCAGCAGAACGATGTCCGGGATCACCCTCGACTCACCCGTTGCCGCCGTGCTCGGCAGCCGGTCGACGAAGGACAAGAAGAAGGCCGACGCCCTGGCCAAGGGCCTCGGCGTGCGCACCGTGGGCGAGCTGCTGCGCCACTTCCCGCGGACCTACCTCAAGACCGGCGAGCTGACCGAGGTGGCCTCGCTCCAGGAGGGGCAGCCGCTGACCGTGGTCGGCGAGGTGCTCCGCAGCCGGGTCGTGGCCGGCCGGCAGGCGCACCGGGTCGAGGCGGTGCTGGCCACCGACGGCCCGCCGCTGAAGCTGACCGTCTTCGCCCGCCAGCACCGGATCGCCGAGTGGCACCACCGGCGCCTGCACGAGGGGGCAACCGGCGTCTTCACCGGCAAGGTCGGCCGGTTCCGCGACGAGTGGCAGCTGACCAACCCCCAGATGGTGCTGTTCGGCGAGTCCGAGGACACCCAGGAGGAGTCGGCCCGCGAGATGCTGGCCAACCTCAAGGCGCTCTTCCCGATCTACCGCGTCACCGGCCCGGTCGAGACCTGGGACATCCAGCGGGTGGTCAGCTTCGCGCTCACCGTGGTCGACGAGCTGCCCGACCTGCTGCCCGCCGACCTGCGCGAGAAGTACGGCGTGGTCGACGTGCACACCGCGCTGCGCTGGATCCACGCGCCCGACGACTGGGGCCAGGTCGGCGCCGCGCGCAAGCGGTTCCGGTTCGAGGAGGCGCTGACCACCCAGCTCGTGCTGGTACGCCGCCGCGCGGCGCTGCGCTCCCAGGGTGCCCGGTCCCGCAGCGGCGGGGGAGGCCTGCTGGCCGCGTTCGACGCGCGGCTGCCGTTCGAGCTGACCGCAGGCCAGCAGGAGGTCGGACGGCAGCTCGAGGAGGACCTGGCCGCGCCGCACCCGATGAACCGACTGCTCCAGGGCGAGGTCGGCTCCGGCAAGACCCTGGTCGCGCTGCGGGCGATGCTCCGGGTGATCGACAGCGGGGGACAGGCCGCCCTGCTCGCGCCCACCGAGGTGCTCGCCCAGCAGCACCACCGCTCGATCACCGCGATGCTCGGCGACCTGGCCGCCGGCGGCATGCTCGGCGGCGCCGACGAGGGCACCACCGTGGCGCTGCTCACCGGCTCGATGACCACCCAGCAGCGGCGCGAGTCGCTGCTGCGGATCGCCAGCGGCGAGGCCGGCATCGTGATCGGCACCCACGCCCTGCTCGAGGAGCGCGTCTCCTTCGCCGACCTCGGCCTGGTCGTGGTCGACGAGCAGCACCGCTTCGGCGTCGAGCAGCGGGCCGCGCTGACCGACAAGGCCGAGGCCTCCCCGCACGTGCTCGTGATGACCGCGACACCGATCCCGCGCACGGTCGCGATGACGGTCTTCGGCGACCTGGAGGTCTCGACGCTCCGCGAGCTGCCCGCCGGCCGGGCCCCGATCCAGACCAACGTCGTGCCGCTCAAGGACCAGCCGCGCTGGCGCGACCGGGTCTGGGAGCGGGTCCGCGAGGAGGTCGAGAAGGGCCACCAGGTGTACGTCGTCTGCCCGCGCATCGTGGGCGACGACGTCGAGGAGGGCGAGGTCGACGAGCAGGACCTCACCGAGGACGGCACCCCGCTGCCCGCCGTGCGCGAGGGTGCCCTGGCCGCCGTCGAGGACGTCGCCCCCGAGCTCGCCGACGGCCCCCTCGAAGGGCCTGCGGGTCGCGATGCTGCACGGCCGGATGGCCCCGGACGCCAAGGACCGGACCATGCAGGACTTCGCCCGCGGAGACGTCGACGTGCTGGTCTCCACGACCGTCATCGAGGTCGGCGTCGACGTGGCCAACGCCACCACGATCGTGCTGCTCGACGCCGACCGCTTCGGCATCTCCCAGCTCCACCAGCTCCGCGGCCGGGTCGGCCGCGGCGGGCTGCCCGGGCTGTGCCTGCTGGTCAGCCATGCCGACCCCGGCAGCCCCGCCATGGAGCGGCTGCAGGCGGTGGCCGCCACGACGGACGGCTTCGAGCTCTCCCGCATCGATCTCGAGCAGCGCCGCGAGGGCGACGTACTCGGCGCGAACCAGTCCGGCCTGCGCTCCAGCCTGGGCAGCCTGCGGGTGCTCCGCGACGAGGAGACCATCGTCGCGGCCCGCCAGGCGGCGACCGAGATGGTCGCCGAGGACCCCGACCTGGCGCGCTGGCCGCTGCTCGCCGCCGAGGTGGACGTATGGGAGCAGGACCGCAAGAGTGAGTTCATGGAGAGGTCATGACGCGGATCATCGGGGGATCCGCCGGCGGCCGCCGGTTGAACACACCACGGGGCCAGCACACGCGTCCGACGAGCGACCGCGTGCGGGAGGCGCTGTTCTCCGCCATCGAGGCCTGGTGCGGGTCGCTGACCGGCCTCCGGTTCCTCGACCTGTACGCCGGGTCCGGCGCGGTCGGCCTCGAGGCCCGGTCACGTGGGGCCGGGGTGGTGACGCTCGTGGAGCAGGACAAGCGCACCGCCGCCCTCATCACCGGCAACGCCCGGACGCTCGGCTTCGACCGGATCGAGGTGCTCGCCGCCAGCGTCGCCGCCACCCTCGCCCGGATGCCGGTGGCGCCGTACGACGTGGCCTTCCTCGACCCGCCCTACCCGGTGCCGAACGAGGAGGTGGAGGCCGCCCTCGACGCGCTCGTGGAGCGGGAGTGGATCTCACCCGGGGGCCTCGTCGTGCTCGAGCGGTCGAGCCGCGGGCCTTCGGTCGACTGGCCGTCCGCGATCACGCCGGGCAAGGACAAGAAGTACGGCGAGACCCTGCTGAGGTATGGTCACGCCTTTCCCCCCGTCACCTCCCCCGAGGAGTAGTCCCCCGTGCGCAGAGCGGTCTGCCCCGGGTCGTTCGACCCGGTCACCAACGGCCACCTCGACATCGTGTCCCGCGCCTCGACGCTCTTCGACGAGGTCGTGGTCGCCGTCGGCGTGAACAAGTCGAAGAGCCGACTCTTCACGCCCGACGAGCGCGTCGACATGCTCACCGAGGCGTGCCGTGACTTCCCCAACGTCACCGTCGACACCTTCAGCGGCCTGCTGACGACGTTCTGCCAGGAGCGCGACGTCCAGGCGATCGTCAAGGGCCTGCGGGCGGTGAGCGACTTCGACTACGAGCTCCAGATGGCCCAGATGAACTCCTCCCTGGCCGAGATCGAGACCGTGTTCGTCCCGACCAGCCCGGAGTGGTCGTTCCTGGCCTCCAGCCTGGTCAAGGAGGTCGCGATGTTCGGTGGCGACGTGTCCGGGCTGGTCCCCGACTTCGTGCGCGAGCGGCTCGTCGCCCGGCTCGACGCGCGCCGACGGGAGGGCACGCTGTGACCCCCGAGGTACGCGAACAGCTCGACGACCTGCGCAGCACCGTCGAGGACGCCCGGTCCAGGCCGATGTCCCACTCGGTGGTGGTGAACCGCGACGAGCTGCTCGAGACCCTCGACAAGCTGGAGCGGGCGATCGACGCCGCCACGGCGGAGTCCGACCGCGTGCTCGCCCAGCGCGAGGAGGTGCTGGCCGAGGGGGAGGCCATCGCCATCGAGCTGGTCCGGCAGGCCGAGCTCCGCCGCGACGCCCTCGTCTCCGACAGCGAGGTCTTCCGCGTCGGGCAGCACCGCGCCGACGAGCTCCTGGCCTCCGCCCACGCCGAGGCCGACGCCCTGCGGGGCGACGTGGAGGCCTACATCAGCCAGCGTTTCGCCACCCTGGAGGAGTCGCTGGAGCGCACCCTGACCGAGGTACGCCGGGGCGTGGCGCAGCTGAACGGGCAGGCAACGCCCGGGACGCATGCCACCGTTTTGCCCCACGACCAGGCAACTGCGTAAACTTTCCACGATTTGTCGTGCCCGGACATGGAGAAGTGAACATCCCGCACCTGGACCCGAGAGCGCCGCTCGTGCTCGATACACGCGAGCTCGGCCGCCGCCCGGGGTCCCAGCGCGAGACGACACGAACCGTGCCCGCACCGGCAGATCTCGGCATCGAGGTCCTCGGTGTCCCCGAGGGTTCGCCGGTCGAGTTCGACCTGCGGCTCGAGGCGGTCATGGAGGGCGTCCTGGTCACCGGTTCCGCGCAAGTGGACCTGGTCGGCGAGTGCGCGCGGTGCCTGGCCCCGATCCGCGACGACGTCGTGGCGCGGTTCCAGGAGCTGTTCGTCTACGACGACGCCGGCCATGACCCGGACGCCGACGAGGAAAGCGATGTCCGCCGGCTCGAGGGAGACCTGATCGACCTCGAACCGGTGCTGCGTGATGCGGTGGTGCTCGCACTGCCGTTCCAGCCCTTGTGCGAGGACGACTGTCCCGGGTTGTGCGTCGAGTGTGGCGCCCGCCTGGCAGACGACCCCGACCACACGCACGAGGAGCCGATCGACCCGCGCTGGGCCGGTCTTGCAGCACTGCACGACCACCCGGAAATGCCCGAGAGCAAGACACACGACTGACCGGCCGAACCTCGTCCGGTCAGAACGAAGAGGAGAGAACAGTGGCAGTCCCGAAGCGGAAGATGTCGCGCAGCAACACGCGTCACCGTCGCTCGCAGTGGAAGGCCGTCGCGCCGTCCCTGGTGACCTGTGCCAACCCCGCCTGCGGTGCCAAGCACCTCCCGCACCGTGCGTGCGGCGAGTGTGGCCAGTACGGCGCCCGGGCCGACCGCCGCCAGGTTCTCTGAGCGACCCGGAACCCTGACCACGTACGACGAGCTGCGGTCGGCGCTCGGAGATCCTGACCTGGATCCCGAGCTGCTCGACCGCGCTCTCACGCACCGTTCGTTCGCCTACGAGAACGGCGGACTGCCGACCAACGAGCGCCTGGAGTTCCTGGGCGACTCGGTGCTCGGTGTCGTGGTGACCGAGACGCTCTACCGCGCCCACCCGGACCTGTCCGAGGGCCGGCTGGCCAAGCTGCGGGCGGCCGTCGTCAACGCCCGCGCGCTGGCCGAGGTGGCGCGCACCATCGGGCTCGGCGAGCACATCAAGCTCGGCCGTGGCGAGGAGTCGACCGGTGGCCGCGAGAAGGCCTCGATCCTGTCCGACACCGTCGAGGCGGTGATCGGGGCGATCTACATCTCCGCGGGCTTCGAGGCGGCCGGCAAGGTCGTCCACCTGCTCTTCGACCCGCTGATGGAGGCCGCCGCCCGCCTCGGCGCCGGCCTGGACTGGAAGACGTCCCTGCAGGAGCTCTCCGCCGAGCACTCCCTCGGCGTCCCCGAGTACGTCATCGAGGCCACCGGCCCCGACCACATGAAGTCGTTCACCGCGCAGGTCAAGGTGGCCGACCAGCTCTACGGCCACGGCGTCGGCCGCTCCAAGAAGGAGGCCGAGCAGCAGGCCGCCGAGACGGCGTACCGCGAGATCGCGGACGCCGCCGTCGCCGACGGCCTCCCCGCCGCGCTGAGCGTCCCGGTGTCCGGGTCCAACGGCGCCGGCGACGACTGACCCCCGTGCCCGAGCTGCCCGAGGTCGAGGTCGTCCGCCGCGGACTCGACGCCCACGCCGTCGGCGCCACCATCACCGCCGTCGAGGTGCTGCACGCCCGCCCGGTACGCCGCGACGCGGGTGGGTCCACCGGCTTCGCCGCGGCCCTGACCGGCCGCCGGATCGAGGCCGCCCGCCGACGCGGGAAGTACTTCTGGCTGCCCCTCGACAACGGCGACGCCCTGCTCGGTCACCTCGGCATGAGCGGGCAGATGCTGGTGCAGCCCGTCGGCGCCCCCGACGAGCGCCACCTGCGGGTGCGGTTCACGCTCTCCGACGGAGACGGACAGGCCCTTCGAGACGGCTCGTCCCTCGCCTCCTCAGGACAAGGAACTGCGGTTCGTGGACCAGCGCATGTTCGGCGGCCTGCTCGTCTCGCCGGCCGGCGCCGAGCTGCCCACCGAGATCGCCCACATCGCCCGCGACCTGCTCGATCCCGAGTTCGACCTCGACGACTTCGTACGCCGCGTGCGCCGGCGTGCCTCCGGCATCAAGCGGCTGCTGCTCGACCAGGGCCTGGTCAGCGGCGTCGGCAACATCTACGCCGACGAGGCGCTGTGGCGGGCGCGGGTGCACGGGGAGCGGCCGGGGGACCGGCTGACCGCCACCCAGGTGCGCGAGGTGGCCACCCGGGCGCACGAGGTGATGGCCGAGGCGCTCGGGCAGGGCGGCACGTCCTTCGACGCGCTGTACGTCAACGTCAACGGCGAGAGCGGCTACTTCGACCGCTCGCTCAACGCCTACGGCCAGGAGGACCAGCCGTGCCCGCGGTGCGGCACCCCGATCCGCCGGGTCGCCTTCATGAACCGGTCGTCGTACTTCTGCCCGACCTGCCAGCCGGTGCCCCGCACGCGCCGGCGCTGAGGGGGCGGCATTGACCGGGCGCGCTCACGGTGGGACTCTTGTAGATGGTCCGGCGTTGGCTGGACAAACCCCCCTTCTGATTCCCAATTCGGAGGCTATGGATGGCCAAGGCGCTGATCGGCTACATGAGCAGCGACCTGCGGAACACCGCACGGGTCACGATGGAGAAGATCGTCGCGGACAACCGTGCGCTGCGGGCTCGGGTGGCAGAACTCGAAGCACACGTCGTCCGGCTCCAGGAGGAGAACGCGACGCTCACCGCTGCCCAGGCGGCAGCACTGCTCGAACCCATCGAGGAGATGCAGCCCGCCTGACGGTGGGCCCTCATCAGGGTTCCGGCGCACCCGCCGAGCGCGGCTGCGCCATCCTCGCCACCGCGCACCCCACCCCGGTCCGGCGGCCCTCGAGCGACGACTCGGGCCCCGAGGGGTGACGTGGGTCTCCCGGGTCGGTAGCGTGCAGTTCTTGTGAATCGGGTCATGGAAGCGGTCGCGCCTGCGCGCATGGGCCGCAACTTCCGGTGGCTGCTCGGATCGTCGTGGATCACCAACATCGGGGACGGACTGGCACTCGCCTCGGGCCCCCTGCTCATCGCCTCGCAGACCCATGCCCCGTTCCTCGTCGCCCTCTCGGTGCTGCTCCAGCGCCTCCCGTGGCTCCTGTTCGGGCTGCATGCCGGCGCCCTCGCGGACCGCCTCGACCGGCGCCTGCTGGTGGTGTGCGTCGACCTCGCGCGCGCCGGCGTACTCGCGGCGCTGGCGGTCACCATCGTCACCGGCCGGGT
This sequence comes from uncultured Actinomycetota bacterium, assembly GCA_963721775.1. Lineage (GTDB taxonomy): Bacteria > Actinomycetota > Actinomycetes > Propionibacteriales > Nocardioidaceae > Nocardioides. Next base: position 309,154 of record CAVRMH010000037.1, read on the forward strand.
GAGCATCGCGGTGGTGCTGGCGACGATGTTCCTGCTCGGCACCGCGGAGGTGTTCGCCGACACCACCACCGGCACCCTGCTCCCGATGGTCGTGGAGAAGCGCGACCTCGGCGTCGGCAACGCCCGGATCATGGCCGGGATGATCACGGCCAACCAGATGGTCGGACCGCCGATCGGTGCCGCGCTGTTCGCGCTGGGGATGGCGTTCCCGTTCGTGGTGCAGGCGGTCTGCGTGGCGCTGGGTGCGGTGCTGGTCTCCCGGATGAGGATCACGCCGCTGCCGCGCCCCACCGAGCACACCCACGTCGGGCAGGACATCCGCGAGGGGTTCAGGTGGACGTGGGGCCACGCCCCGGTCCGCACCCTGACCCTGGCCATCGTCACGTTCAACGTGACGTTCGGCGCCGCCTGGTCGGTGCTGGTGCTCTACTCGATCAACGTGCTCGACATGGGCGAGGTCGGCTTCGGCATGCTCACCAGCGTCGGCGCGGTCGGCGGCCTGTTCGGGACCGCGTCGTACGACTGGCTCGAGCGGCGCTTCAGCCTGGCCCTGATCATGCGGGTCGGGCTGACCATCGAGACGCTCACCCACTTCGCGCTGGCCGTGAACACGTCCTTCGTGGTCGCGCTGGTGATCATGTTCGTCTTCGGCGCCCACGCCTTCGTGTGGGGCACCACCTCCCGGACGGTGCGGATGCGCGCCGTACCCACCGAGTTCCAGGGTCGGGTCGGAAGCGTCTACCTGGTCGGGGTGTTCGGCGGGCTCGTGGTCGGGTCCGCGCTCGGCGGCCTCATCGCCGGCGCCTGGGGCGTGACCGCGCCCTTCTGGTTCGCCGGGGTCGGCTCGGCGGTCATCCTGGCCCTGATCTGGCGCGAGCTGGACCACATCGCGCACGCGGACGAGGCGCTTCTCGCCGAGTCCGCGCGCCCGACCTGACCCCGGCCTGACCCCGGCCTGACCCGGGCCGGATCCGACAGGTCGCGTCCGAGCCGTCGAGGATGCCGGATCCTGGGCCGGTCCCCGTGTAATCTGACCCGCGCTGACCTTCCCCACGGCGCACCACCATGCTTCGTCGTTCAGCCCGATGTGTCGCCGCCGCGAGGAGTGCCGCCCCGTGTACCTGAAGAGCTTGACCCTCAAGGGCTTCAAGTCCTTCGCGTCCTCCACGACGCTCCAGCTCGAGCCCGGGATCACCTGCATCGTCGGTCCCAACGGCTCGGGCAAGTCCAACGTGGTCGACGCGCTGGCCTGGGTGATGGGCGAGCAGGGCGCCAAGTCCCTGCGCGGCGGCAAGATGGAGGACGTCATCTTCGCCGGCACCTCCGGCCGCCCCCCGCTGGGCCGTGCCGAGGTGCAGCTGACCATCGACAACGCCGACGGCGCTCTCCCGATCGAGTACGCCGAGGTCACGATCAGCCGGACCATGTTCCGCAACGGCGGGTCGGAGTACGCCATCAACGGCAGCTCCTGCCGCCTGCTCGACGTCCAGGAGCTGCTGTCCGACTCCGGCATCGGCCGCGAGATGCACGTGATCGTCGGCCAGGGCCAGCTCGACACGATCCTGCACGCCACCCCCGAGGACCGCCGCGGGTTCATCGAGGAGGCCGCCGGCGTCCTCAAGCACCGCAAGCGCAAGGAGAAGGCGCTCCGCAAGCTCGACTCGACCGAGGGCAACCTGACCCGGCTCAGCGACCTCCTCAGCGAGATCCGTCGCCAGCTCAAGCCGCTGGGCCGCCAGGCCGAGGTGGCCCGCCGGGCGGCCACCGTCCAGGCCGACGTCCGCGACGCCCGGGCCCGGATCCTCGCCGACGACCTGGTCACCGCCCGCACCGCCCTCGAGCAGGAGATGGCCGACGAGTCGCTGCTGGTCCACCGGCGCGAGGAGGTCGAGGCCGAGATCGCCGCCACCCGCGAGGCCGAGGCGGCGCTCGAGGCCGCACTGCGCGAGGACCTGCCTGCGCTCTCGCGGGCCCAGGAGACGTGGTTCGCCCTGTCCGGCCTCCGCGAGCGCCTCCGGGGCACCCAGTCGCTGGCGGGGGAGCGGGTGCGCAACGCCAGCAGCACCGCCGACGAGCCGGCTGGCCAGGGCGGGCGCGACCCCGACCAGCTCGAGGCCGAGGCCGAGCGGGTCCGCGAGCAGGAGGCCCGGATCTCCGCCGAGGTCGACACCCAGCGCGGGGCCATGGATGCCGCCGTCGCCGCGCGCAAGACCGCCGAGGACGCCGCCGCCGAGGAGGACCGCCGCGTCGCCGGGCTGCAGCGGGCCGCCGCCGACCGCCGCGAGGGCCTCGCCCGCCTGCACGGCCAGGTCAACGCCCTCAAGTCCCGGGCCGCCGCCGCCGACGACGAGGTCGGCCGGCTCCGGCAGTCCCGCGAGGACGCCCGGGCTCGGCTCGAGCGGGCCCAGCGCGACTTCACCGCCCTCGAGACCCGGGTCGCCGGCCTCGACGCCGGCGAGGAGGGTCTCGACGCCGAGCACGAGGCCGCGGTGTCCGTGCTCGACGACCTCGAGGAGCGCCTGGCCAAGGCCCGCGAGGAGGCCACCCAGGCCGACCGCGAGCGCGGCGCCCTGCTCGCCCGCAAGGACGCCCTCGAGATGGGCCTCAACCGCAAGGACGGCGCCGGCGCCCTGCTCGCCGCGTCCGACTCCGTGTCCGGGCTGCTCGGCTCCGTCGCCGCGCTGCTGTCGGTGCGCACCGGCTACGAGGCCGCCCTGGCCGGTGCGCTCGGCTCCGCCGCCGACGCCGTCGCCGTCACCGACGCCGAGTCGGCCGTCGGGGCCATCGAGCTGCTCAAGGGCGAGGACCTCGGCCGCGCCGGACTGCTGCTCGGCGGTGCCCCCGGCTCGGACGCCGACTGGCCCGGCCTGCCCGCGAGTGCGACGTACGCCGTGGACGTGGTGGAGTGCCCGGCCGAGGTGCGGCCGGCGCTGACCCGCCTGCTGTTCAAGATCGCCGTGGTCGACGACCTGGCCGCCGCCCGGGCACTGGTCGCCGAGCTGCCCGACGTCACCGCGGTGACCCGCGAGGGCGACCTGCTCGGTGCCCACTTCGCCTCCGGTGGCTCCTCCGCGCAGCCGTCGCTGATCGAGGTGCAGGCCGCGGTCGACGACGCGGCCGCGCAGCTGGCCGAGGTCACCGCCGCCGCCGAGCGCCTCACCTTCGAGACCTCGCGCATGGAGAGCGAGCGCCTCGACGCCCAGAAGCGGGTCGACGTCGCGCTGGCCAAGCTGCACGAGTCCGACGCGACGCTGGCGGCCGTGGCCGAGGAGCTCGGCCAGTACGGCTCCCAGGCGCGGGCCGCCCGCGGCGAGGCCGAGCGCCTCGAGAAGGCGATCGCCACCGCCGAGGAGGCGCGCGAGCGCGACCTGGCCGGGCTGGCCGACCTGGAGGCACGGCTCGCCGCCGCCGAGGACAGCCCGGAGGAGGAGCCCGACACCACCGAGCGGGAGCGCCTCACCGAGGCCGCCCGCACCGCCCGCCAGGGCGAGATGGACGCCCGGCTCGCGCTGCGCACCGCCGAGGAGCGGGCCCGCGCGCTGCACGGGCGCGCCGACTCCCTGGTGCGCGCGGCCCGGCAGGAGCGCGAGGCCCGCGCCCGGGCCGCCGAGCGTCGCGAGCGGCTGCTCCGCGAGGGTCGTGCCGCCGAGGCCGTCGGCGTCGGCGTCGGCGTGGTGCTCGGCCCGGCTCGAGTCCTCGGTCACGCTGGCTGCCGCCGCCCGCACCGAGGTGGAGCAGGCCCGGGCCGGCCGCGAGGCCGAGCTGCTCACCTGCCGCACCCGCCTGCGCGACCTCGGCCGCGAGCACGACGAGCTGGTCAACTCCGTCCACCGCGACGAGATGGCCCGCACCCAGCAGCGCATGCGCATCGAGCAGCTCGAGGAGCGCGCGCTCGAGGAGCTCGGCCTGTCGCCCGAGGCCCTGGCCACCGACTACGGCCCCGACACGCTGGTGCCGTTCAGCGGCGAGGTCGAGGACGGTGCCGAGGCGCCCGAGCCGACGCCGTACGTCCGTGAGGAGCAGGTCAAGCGGCTCCGCGCCGCCGAGCGGGCGCTGACCATGCTCGGCAAGGTGAACCCGCTCGCGCTCGAGGAGTTCTCGGCGATGGAGGAGCGGCACAAGTTCCTCACCGAGCAGCTCGAGGACCTCCGCAAGACCCGCAAGGACCTCCTCGACATCGTGCGCGAGGTCGACAGCCGGGTCGAGCAGGTCTTCACCGAGGCGTGGGAGGACGTCCGGGTCGCCTTCGACCACGTCTTCAAGCGACTGTTCCCGGGCGGCGAGGGCAAGCTGATCCTCACCAACCCCTCCGACATGCTCACCACCGGCGTCGAGGTCGAGGCCCGGCCGCCGGGCAAGAAGGTCAAGCGGCTCTCGCTGCTCTCGGGCGGCGAGCGCTCGCTGGTCGCGGTGGCGTTCCTGGTCGCGCTGTTCAAGGCCCGGCCCTCGCCGTTCTACATCCTCGACGAGGTCGAGGCGGCGCTCGACGACACCAACCTCGGCCGGCTGCTGGAGATCTACGAGGAGCTGCGCGAGAACTCCCAGCTGCTGGTCATCACCCACCAGAAGCGGACCATGGAGGTCGGCGACGCGCTGTACGGCGTGACCATGCGCGGGGACGGCGTCTCCGCGGTGATCAGCCAGCGGCTGCGCGAGGCGGAGCCGGCGTAGTGCCGGTCGACCGTCCCACGCGCTCCGACTACGTCCGCTGGGAGCGCCAGACGACCCGCTGGGCGGACATCGACGTCTACGGGCACATGAACAACGCCCGCTACTTCGAGCTGATCGACACCGTCGTCAACAACCACCTGCTCGAGGGGACCGGCGTCGACATCCGTGCGCTGCCGGCCATCGGGGTGGTCGCGGAGGTCTCCTGCCGGTACTTCGCCGAGGTCGGGTACCCCGAGCCGGTCGACCTGGGCATCGTCGTCGACAAGGTCGGCACCTCCTCGGTCGTCTACCGGGTCGGGCTGTTCCAGGGCGAGGCCGACGAGGCCGCCGCCGAGGGCCGGTTCGTCCACGTGTACGTCGACAACGCGCACGGCGCCGGGGAGCGCCCCGTCGTACCCCTTCCCGACGTGATCCGGGCCGCCGTCGAACCGCTGCGTGAAGCCCTGACCTGCGGCGACGCCGCCGAATTTGCTCCCGGCGCCGACTCTGGAACGATCGAAGGAGACCGTTCTCCTTCCGATCCGGGGTGATTCTCGTGCTGGCCATCGTGATCACGATGTTCGTCATCGTCCTGCTCGCAGGAGCCGTCGTGCTGTACGTCGCCTTCCCGCACCGGGGCGAGGACGTGCCCGGTGTGCCGTGGGTGGGCGAGGCCATGAACAAGGCCGTCGACGCCGTACCCACGCTCGACGAGGACTTCGCCGACCAGCACCGCTGAGGCGCCGACGCCTGTTCGCCGACCTGTCGCAAACTGACGCCGCCCGTGGCCCTGGTGCCTCGGGTTGCGCCGCCCCTGCCTCTGATTGGATTGCCCCATGGACTTCCTGGGTGACTGGCTCCTCCTGATCATCGGCATCGCCGTCATCGGCGTGCTGACCGTCGTCGGCCTGCTGAGCGGTCGGCGTCGCAAGGTCGAGCCGCCCCGCGGCGGCACCGACGTCATCGCCCCGCCGGAGGCGCCCGCGGAGGCGCCCACGGCGGAGGCTCCCGTCGAGGCCCCGGTCGAGGCACCCGTCGAGGCGCCGGCTCCGCCGGTGCTCGAGAAGCCGGAGGGTACGGCGAGCCGACTGGTGCGCCTCCGCCAGCGGCTGTCCCGCTCCCAGGGCGGACTGGGCAAGGGGCTGCTCGCGCTGCTGTCCCGCGACCGCCTCGACGAGGACACCTGGGAGGACATCGAGGACACGCTCCTCACCGCCGACATCGGCGTGGCGCCCACGCAGGAGCTGGTCGAGCGGCTGCGCACCCGGCTGCGCGTCGAGGGCAACGACGCGGGCACGCCGCGTGACGTGCTCCGCGAGGAGCTGGTCACCCTGCTCGACCCGACCATGGACCGCCGCCTCGGCATCAGCGGCGCCGACGGCAAGCCCGGCGTCGTCCTCATCGTCGGCGTGAACGGGTCCGGCAAGACCACCACCGTGGGCAAGATCGGCCGGATCCTCGTCGCCGAGGACCGCAAGGCCGTCATGGGCGCGGCCGACACCTTCCGCGCCGCGGCCGTCGAGCAGCTCGCGACCTGGGGCGAGCGGGTCGGCGTGCCCGTCATCCGCGGGCCCGAGGGCTCCGACCCCGCCAGCGTGGCCTTCGAGGCCGTGAAGCAAGGGGTCGACGGGGAGTACGACGTCGTGCTGGTCGACACCGCCGGGCGACTGCAGAACAAGGCCGGCCTGATGGACGAGCTCGGCAAGGTCAAGCGGGTGATCGAGAAGCAGGCGCCGGTGACCGAGGTGCTGCTGGTCCTCGACGCGACCACCGGTCAGAACGGCATGATCCAGGCGCGCGTGTTCTCCGAGGTCGTCGACGTCACCGGCATCGTGCTGACCAAGCTCGACGGCTCGGCCAAGGGCGGCATCGTCGTCGCGGTCCAGCGCGAGCTCGGCGTACCCGTCAAGCTGGTCGGCCTGGGCGAGGGGCCCGACGACCTCGCGCCGTTCGACCCCGAGGCGTTCGTCGACGCGCTGCTGGGCTGACGCCCGCCACAACGCACGGCTCGGCCCGCCACAACGCACGGCTCGGCCCGCCACAACGCACGGTTCGGCGCGCCACAACGCACGGCTCGGCGGGGTCGGAGTTCACACGGAAGTAACACGGGGCCGGAACTCGTTTCCTGCGCGCAACAAACAGGCACACACGTCGAAATGTCCTGCCGCGAGGGTTTTGCCAACCGGGTGGGGGGCTGCCTCGACACTGGCGTCGACGCGGACCCACTGCCCCCGCAAGCACCTTTTCTGGAGGTCCCGTGTACGACGGCTACTACACCTGGATGCTGGTGTCGGCCTCGCTCGTCCTGCTGATGACAGCGCCTGGCCTGGCCCTGTTCTACGGCGGCATGAGCCGGTCCAACTCCGTCCTCAACATGATGATGATGTCCTTCAGCGCCCTCGGGGTCGTCGGCATCGTCTACGCGCTGTGGGGCTGGTCGATGACCTACAGCTCCGTCGGCTGGGCGGCGGCCGACGCCGAGAACCCCGGCTGGGAGTTCGCCAAGCTCTTCTCGAGCCCCTTCGACCAGTTCGGCCTCACGGACACCCTGCCCGCCAACTACGTCTTCGTGGCGTTCCAGCTGACCTTCGCGGTGATCACCGCGGCGCTGATCAGCGGCGCCATCGCGGACCGCGTGAAGTTCTCCGCGTGGCTGGTCTTCCTGCCGCTGTGGGTCACGCTGTCCTACTTCCCGCTGGCCCACCAGGTGTGGGGCGGCGGCTTCCTGAGCAACGTCGACGGCGGCCTGTCCTCGCTCGTCTTCGGCAACACCGACGGCGTCGCGACGATCGCGCCCATCGACTACGCCGGCGGCACCGTGGTGCACATCAACGCCGGTGTCGCGGGCCTGGTCCTCGCGCTCCTCATCGGCGTCCGCAAGGGCTTCGGCAAGGAGCCCATGCGGCCGCACAACCTGACGCTGACCATGATCGGCGCGGGCCTGCTGTGGTTCGGCTGGTTCGGCTTCAACGTCGGCTCGATCGTGTTCGTCTCGGCCGACGAGGGCGACATGCTCGCCCAGTTCACCACCGAGACCGGCCTGGTCTGGCTCAACACCACGCTGGCCACCTGCGCGGCGATGATGGGCTGGCTGATCGTGGAGAAGGTCCGCGACGGCAAGGGCACCTCGCTGGGCGCCGCCTCGGGCGTGGTGGCCGGCCTGGTCGCGATCACCCCGGCCTGTGGCGCGCTGTCCCCGCTCGGCTCGATGGGCCTCGGCGTGATCGCCGGCTGCCTGTGCGCCCTGGCGGTCGGCCTGAAGTACCGGTTCGGGTACGACGACTCGCTCGACGTCGTCGGCGTCCACCTGGTCGGCGGCCTCGTCGGCACCATCGGCATCGGCTTCTTCGCCACCTCCACCGGCCTGCTGTACGGCGAGGGCGTCAAGCAGCTCGTCGTCCAGGTCATGGTCGCGGGGTACGCCGTGATCTGGTCCCTCGTGGCCACCCTCATCGTCGGCCTGGCCATCAAGTACACGATGGGCTGGAGGATCGACGAGGACGCCGAGGTCGAGGGCATCGACTTCAACGAGCACGGTGAGACGGCGTACGAGCTGGGCACCGCCACCGGCGCCCGGCGCGGCCTGGCCGGCGGCCCGTCCGTGCTGGGCACCGGAGCCACCGAGAAGGAAGGGGCACGCGCATGAAGCTGGTCACCGCGGTCATCAAGCCGCACAAGTGGGAGGACGTCCGCGAGGCCCTCGAGACCTTCGGCGTCACCGGGATGACGGTGAGCGAGGTCAGCGGCTACGGCCGGCAGAAGGGCCACACCGAGGTCTACCGCGGCGCGGAGTACGACATCGCGCTGGTCCCCAAGATCCGCATCGAGATCGTCATCGACGACGGTGACGCGGAGGACGTGGTCGGCATCGTCACCAAGACGGCGCAGACCGGCCGGATCGGCGACGGGAAGGTCTGGGTGAGCCCGGTCGAGACCGTCGTGCGGGTCCGCACCGGCGACCGCGACGAAGCGGCCATCTGAGGAACATCCTCCGGTGCCCGGCGCGTACGCCGGGCCGGGCACCGGAGGCAGGCCCCGCCGTCTCGTGCGGCGGGGCCTTCCCATGCAGCAGCCCGACGTGCGCCACACTCGTGGTGAGCCCCGGTCCCGAGGAGGACGCCGATGAAGCTGGTCACCGCGGTCATCAAGCCGCACAAGTGGGAGGACGTCCGGGTCGCGCTCGAGACCATCGGCGTCACCGGCATGACCGTCAGTGAGGTCAGCGGCTACGGCCGGCAGAAGGGCCACACCGAGGTCTACCGCGGCGCGGAGTACGACATCGCGCTGGTCCCCAAGATCCGCCTCGAGATCGTCCTGGACGAGGCCGACGCCGACACCGTCGTCGCCACCATCGTGGGCGCGGCCCAGACCGGCCGGATCGGTGACGGCAAGGTCTGGGTCTGCCCCGTCGAGAGCGTCGTCCGGGTGCGCACCGGCGACCGCGACGAAGCAGCGCTCTGAGGGATCGGGCTTGAGCGCTGCGGAACGTCAACGCCGGGCAGCCGCCGCCGACGCCCTGTGCGCCGCGGCGTACGAGGAGCACGGCGGCACCGACACCGGCAGTGCCCTCGTGGCGGTCGGCGGCTACGGCCGCTCCGAGCTCGCGCCGTACTCCGACCTCGACGTCGTGCTGCTGCACGACGACCGGGTCGACCCCGGGTCCCTCGCGGAGAAGATGTGGTACCCGCTGTGGGACTCCGGCGCCCGGCTCGACCACGCGGTCCGGTCCTTCTCCGAGACCGTCGCGGCGGCCTCGGACGACCTCCGGGTCGCGCTCGGCCAGCTCGACCTGCGCCACCTCGCGGGCGACCCCAACCTCACCCTGCGGCTGCGTACGACGATGCTCGCGGAGTGGCGGCGCCGGGCCAGGACCCGGCTGCCGGAGCTGCGACAGCTGGTGGAGCAGCGGCACGAGCTGATGGGGGAGCTGGCCCACGCCTCGGTGCCGGACCTCAAGGAGGCGCAGGGCGGTCTGCGCGACGCGACCGTCCTCAAGGCGCTGGTGGCGACCTGGCTGGTGGACGCGCCGCACACCGAGCTCGAGCGCTGCCGGCAGTCGCTGCTCGACGTCCGCGACCTGCTCCAGGACGAGGCCGGCCGGGCCAGCGACCGGATCGGGCCCGAGGCCTGGGCGCCGCTGGCCGAGGCGCTCGGCCTGCCCGACGACGTGGCCGCGCAGGTGCACGTGCGCGAGATCGGCCGCCGGATCACCCACATCTCCCGGCTGACCTGGCGGCGCGTCGACGCCGTGCTGGCCCGGCCCACCTCCGTCCGGCCGCGCCGCCCCGAGCTGGTCCCGGTCGCCCCCGGCATCGCGCTCTCGGGCAGCGAGGTCGTGCTGACCCGGCAGGCGCAGCCGTCCACCGACCCGCTGATGCTGCTGCGCGCCGCGGCCGAGGCCGCCGAGCGCGACGTGGTGCTGGCCCCCGCGACCAGCGCCCGGCTGGTCCGGGAGTGCCCGCCGCTGCCCGAGCCCGTGGCCCGACGAGGCACGCCAGCTCATGGTCCGGCTGCTCGCCGCCGGACGCGGCCTGATGGAGGTCTGGGAGACGCTGGAGGAGACCGGCGCCCTCGACGCGATCCTCCCGGAGTGGGAGCGGATCCGGCTGCTGCCGCACGCCTCCGTCATCCACCGCTTCACCGTCGACCGGCACGTCGTCGAGACCTGCATCGAGGCCTCCGCGCTGATCCGCCAGGTCGCGCGCCCCGACGTACTCATGGTGGCCGCGCTGCTGCACGACATCGGCAAGGGCGAGCTCACCGAGCACAGCGTCGCGGGGGAGCCGATCGCCCGGCGGGTCGCCGAGCGGATGGGCTTCGGGCCGCACGAGGTCGACCTGGTCGGCACGCTGGTACGCCGCCACCTGCTGCTCGCGGAGACCGCCGCCACCCGCGACCCCGACGACCCGGCGACCGTCGAGCTGATCACGGCGCGGCTCGACTCGGCCGAGGTGCTCGACCTGCTGCTCGCGCTGACCGAGGCCGACGCCCGGGCCGCCTCGCCCAAGGCGTGGTCGTCGTGGCGGGCGAACCTCGTCCACCGGCTCGCCGACCGGTGCCGTGCGGTGCTCGCGCCCGCGGAGCCGCGGCGTACACCCCCGGAGCCCGCGGTCGTCATCCCCAAGGCGGTGCGCAAGCGGCGAGGCACGGTCTCCGTCGAGGTCGAGGACTCCCACCGCTCCGACGAGGGCGCCCGGGTCACGGTCATCTCCGCCGACCGGGTCGGGCTGCTCGCCGACGCCGCCGCGATGCTCGCCCTCCAGCGCTGCGCGGTGCGTGCCGCCCGCGCCTGGACGCACGACGGGTACGGCGTGTCGGTGTGGGAGGTCGCCGAGGACCACCTCGACGCCACTGTGCTCCGGCAGCGCCTGCAGGCCATCGTCGAGGGCCGGGTGGACGCCCGGGAGCGGCTGTCCCGCCCCGCGGCGGCCCGGCTCGAGCCGACCGTGGCGGTGCGACCGGAGGCCTCGCGCTCGGCGACCGTGCTGGAGGTGCGGATGGACGACCGGCCGGGTGTCGTCCACCTGGTCTGCGCGGCGCTGGCCGACCTCGACATCTCGGTCCGCTCGGCGCACGTCTCGACGCTCGGACCGCAGGCCGTCGACGTGTTCTACGTCCAGGAGGCCGAGGCGGGGGCGCTGGGGGAGCAGCGCGCCGCCGAGGCCGCGCACGCCGTACGCGCCGCACTGCAGGCCACGGTCGCGCCGCCCGCCTGAGGCGAGAGATCCTCCGGCGCCACACGCCTGATCGGAAGATTTCTCCGTCGCGACCGTAGAGAAATGTGGTTGCTCCAAGCAAGGATGGCGGCGGCGCACACCCCCGCGCCGCCATCTCTCTCGGAAGGACCCCCATGTCTCCACGCTTCATCCGGAAGCGCACGGCCCTGGCCGTGGCCACCGCTGCCGCGATCACGACGGCCCTGCTGGCCGGCACCAACGGCGCCACCGCGTCCGCTGCCGACCCCGTCACCTCGACCCCGGTCCCGATCAGCACGCCCGACGGCGTGGTGATGAGCTACGTGCTCAACGCGCGGATCGCGAACCCCGGCCAGACCCGGCTCCTCGAGACGGCCGTGGCCCGCTCGGGCGGCCTCGTCGTCCAGTCCTGGCCGCAGATCGGCGTCGTCATCGCGCACTCCGACCGTGCCGCGTTCCGCGACGACGTCCGGGCGGCGGCCGGCAACGCGCTCGAGTCCGTCGGCGCCTCCCGGACCGTCGGTGTCTCCGAGGGCACCCCCGACGCGCTGGACCCGACCTGGGGCCGCGGCGCGTCCGACTACAAGAAGGACGCGAAGAAGGCCGACAACGGCGACGTGGGCAGCGAGCCCACCGCCGCCACCGCCGACGACCCGCGCGAGGTCGAGCAGTGGGACATGAAGATGATCAAGGCCGACCAGGCCCACCAGATCACCGACGGCAACCGCAACGTGCTCGTCGGCGTCCTCGACAGCGGCATCGACCCGGACCACCCGGACCTCGCCGCCAACATCGACGTCCCCGACTCGGTCAACTGCACCGACGCCGGCCGCCCGGACCACTCCGCCACCGGGTGGTACCCCACCACCAGTGACCACGGCACCCACGTGGCCGGCACCATCGCCGCCGCCCGCAACGGCGTCGGCATCGTCGGCGTCGCGCCGAACGTGCGCCTGGCCTCGGTCAAGGTCGTCAACGACGACGGCTTCATCTACCCGGAGTACGCCGTGTGCGGCTTCGTGTGGGCGGGCCTCAAGCACATGGACGTGACGAACAACAGCTACTACGTCGACCCCTTCCAGTTCTACTGCGAGGACCAGCCCGACCAGTACGCCGCCAAGGAGGCCGTCCGTCGTGCCGTCGACCTGGTCGACCGACCAGGGCGTCGTGCACGCCGCCGCGGCCGGCAACTCGTCGTACGACCTGGCCAACAAGACGACCGACAACACCAGCCCGGACGACGGCACGCCCGGTCACAGCGCACGATCAACAACGACTGCGAGGACATCCCGACCGAGCTCGACGGCGTGGTCACCGTGTCGTCCCTGCAGCGCTTCCCGGCCGGGACGCGGACAGCCGGCTGTCGGGCTTCTCCAACCGCGGTCTCGGCGTGATCGACGTCGCGGCGCCGGGCTCGTCGATCCTGTCGACGATCGTGACCAACAACGGCTACGGCACCAAGAGCGGTACGTCGATGGCCTCGCCGCACGTCGCGGGCGTGCTGGCGCTGATGAAGTCGGTGCACCCCACGTGGACGCCGGCGCAGATGATCGAGAAGCTGCGGTCGCAGGCCGATGACAAGCCCTGCGGGACGACCACGGCCGGTGCGCCGTGCGTCGGGCCGGACGCGGACAACAGCTACTTCGGCGAGGGCGTCGTCGACGCGCTCGACGCGGTGAGCTGACCGCACCACGCCTCACGACGGAGGCCGCGTCACCCCTGCGGGTGGCGCGGCCTCCGCGCGTCCGGGGAGCCGGATCACCCCGTCGTGGCCGTCGGGTCCGCGCAGGAGGCCCGGCCCGGTTACCCTTGACCCCGATCCTCCCCACGAACCGTTCACGTCTGACACTGACGACACCGTAGGACCCTGTCTTGTTTGCAACCCTTTCCGACCGGCTCGCCGACACCTTCAAGAACCTCCGTGGCAAGGGGCGGCTCTCCGAGGCGGACATCGACGCCACCGCGCGCGAGATCCGCATCGCCCTGCTCGAGGCCGACGTCGCCCTGCCCGTGGTCAAGGAGTTCGTCGGCGCGGTCAAGGAGCGGGCGCGCGGCGAGGAGGTCAGCGGTGCGCTGAACCCCGCCCAGCAGATCGTCAAGATCGTCAACGAGGAGCTCGTCGAGATCCTCGGTGGCGAGACCCGCCGGCTGCGCTACGCCAAGTCCGGCCCGACCGTGATCATGCTGGCCGGCCTCCAGGGTGCCGGCAAGACGACGCTGGCCGCCAAGCTCGCGCTCTGGCTCAAGGAGCAGGACAAGTCCCCGCTGCTCGTCGCCGCCGACCTCCAGCGCCCCAACGCGGTCAACCAGCTCCAGGTCAACGGTGAGCGCGTCGGCGTACCCGTCTTCGCCCCCGAGCCCGGCAACGGCGTCGGCGACCCGGTCGCGGTCGCGCGGGCCGTCGGTCGAGGAGGCGAAGCGCAAGCTCCACGACGTCGTCATCATCGACACCGCCGGCCGCCTCGGCATCGACGCCGAGATGATGAAGCAGGCCGCCGACATCCGCGACGCCACGTCGCCCGACGAGGTGCTCTTCGTCGTCGACGCGATGATCGGCCAGGACGCGGTGAACACCGCGCTCGCCTTCCAGGAGGGTGTCGGGTACGACGGCGTCGTGCTCACCAAGCTCGACGGTGACGCCCGCGGTGGTGCCGCGCTGTCGATCGCGTCGATCACCGGCAAGCCGGTCATGTTCGCCTCCGCGGGCGAGAAGATGACCGACTTCGACCTGTTCCACCCCGACCGGATGGCCTCGCGCATCCTCGACATGGGCGACATGCTCACCCTGATCGAGCAGGCCGAGAAGACCTTCGACTCCGAGCAGGCGCTGAAGGCCGCGGAGAAGCTGGCCGGCACCGGCGACTTCACCCTCGACGACTTCCTCGTCCAGATGCAGCAGATCCGCAAGCTCGGCTCGATGTCGAAGATCATGGGGATGCTGCCCGGGATGGGGCAGTTCCGCGACCAGCTCGAGAACTTCGACGAGCGCGAGATCGACCGGATCCAGGCGATCATCCAGTCGATGACCCCGGCCGAGCGCGCCAACCCGAAGGTGATCGACGGCTCGCGCCGGCTGCGCATCTCGAAGGGCTCGGGCACCCAGGTCTCCGACGTCAACAACCTCGTCGACCGGTTCTTCGAGGCCCGCAAGATGATGCAGCAGATGGCCCGCGGCGGTGGCGTCCCCGGCATGCCGGGCATGCCCGGGCTGCCCGGCGGGGCTGGCAAGGGCCGGGGCAAGCAGAAGCCCCAGAAGGGCAAGAACAAGCGCGTCTCGGGCAACCCGGCCAAGGCCGCCCAGCAGAAGAAGGAACTGCAGGAGAAGGCCGCCTCCGGCAGCCCGTTCGGCAATCCCGACGCGATCGACTACGAGACCGCGGCGGCCAACCTCGACCTGCCCAAGGACTTCTCGAAGTTCCTCAAGTAGCCCACCGCATGGCCACCACCCTCGTCGTCGACGGCGCCAACGTCGTCGGTGCCCGACCGGACGGCTGGTGGCGCGACCGCGCGGCTGCCGCCCGGCGCCTCCACGAGCGCCTGCTGGTCGCGGACACGTCGCACGACCTGGTCGTGCTGGTGCTGGAGGGCGCGGCCAAGGGCGGCGTACCGGCCGGCCGCGACGGGCACGTGCGGGTGGTGCACGCGAAGGGCAACGGCGACGACGCGATCGTGGCCGAGGCCTCGGCCGCGACCGGCCGCGGCGAGCGGGTGTCCGTGGTGACCGCCGACCGGTTCCTGCAGGCCCGGGTGCAGGGCCTGGGCGCGATCGCGCTGGGGCCGGCCTGGCTCTGGCAGCAGCTGGACTGATCGCTCAACGCCCAGCCGGCCGGCCGCGGCGTACGACGTCCGTGTCAGAGCAGGCTGTGGTCGACGGCCCACGCGGCCGCTGCGGCCCGCGAGCTCACGCCCAGCCGGGTGCGGATGTTGGCGACGTGCCGGTGCACGGTGTGCGCGCTGAGCACCAGCTCCCGGGCGATCTCGGTGTCCGTGCGGCCGGTCGCGACCAGGCGGAGCACCTCGATCTCGCGGGCCGACAGCAGCGGCTCACCCTCGACGGTGGGCCGGCGTACGCCGGCGCCCGGCTCGCGGCCGGTCAGGAACAGGTCGATCGCGGCGGTGATCGACGCCGTGTCGCCGCGCCAGGGGAAGTGCTCGTCGCCGGGGAGCTCCAGGAAGCGGGCCCGGGGCACCCGGTCGGCGAGGTCACGCCCGAGTGCGAACGGGATCGCGGTGTCGCCGCGGCGGTGCAGCACGAGCGTGGGCGCCACCACGGAGGCCAGCCGGTCGGTGGCGTCGAGCTCGTAGACCGAGCGCAGGGCATCGGCCGCGGTCTCCGGCGAGGCCGACCGCCGCTGGAAGCGGGCGAACGCCTCGCGCTCGCGGGCGGTGGCGCCGGGCAGGAAGACGTCGGCCAGGACCCGGGACCCCAGGCCCCAGTGGGCCTGCACCAGCGCCACCATCTGCTCCCGCGCCGCCGGTGCGGCGATGTCCGAGCCGCGGGCGTACCCGCCGTACAGCACCAGCCGGTCGACGCGGTCGGCGTGCTCGGCGGCGTACGTCGCCGCGACCGGCGAGCCCGAGGAGGCGCCGAGCAGGTTCACCCGGTCCGCGCCGATCACGTCGACGAGACCGGCCAGCACCGCGACCTCCTCGTCGCGGTTGCGGGGAGCGGCACCGCGGTCGGAGAAGCCGGTGCCGGGGCGGTCGAAGCGGACCACGGTGTGCCGGCGGGCCAGCTGACCGACGAAGTCACGGAACCCCGGGTCGTCCCAGTCGAGGCCGAGGTGGCTCGACCACCAGCCGCCGATGACGAGGACCGGGCCGGAGCCGACCGCGGACCAGGCCACCGACCGGCCGCCCAGGGCGGCATGTCGGACGACCTGGTCCTCGGTGAGCACGGTTCCAGTGTAGGAAGCCGACCGCTCGACGCGGCCCCATCATTTTCGGCACTAGGCGAGCCGGTAGAACCGCCAGAACGGGTGCTCGACGTCCAGCACCTCGCAGGTGGTCAGGCCCGCCTCGGCGACCCACGAGGTCATCGTGTGGCTCCGGAGCACGGTGCCGTTGACCACGGCGTCGGACTCCGCCCAGGTGGCGGGCACGCAGTGCAGCACGCTCATCGCCAGCTTCAGCCGCTCGACCTCCCCGGCCGGGGACAGCTTCACGTCGTCACCGTGCTCGTCGCCGACCAGGATCGCGCCGCCGTCGCCGAGCACCTCGCGGAACGCCGCGAGGGCCTGCACCGGCCGGCCCATGTCGTGCAGCGCCTGGAACGCCGTCACCAGGGTGACCTCGTCCCCGGCCGCTGCCCGCAGCGCGGTCGCGTCGGCGGCGTTCGCCCGCACGATCGACACCCGGTCCCCGAGGCCGGCCCGGGCCACGTGGTGCCGGGCGGCGTCGACCGACCGCTCGTCGAGGTCGATGCCGACCACGGTCGCGGCGGGGAACGCCCGGGCCAGACCGATCGTCGACCAGCCCTCGCCGCACCCGGCGTCGAGGATGGTCCCGCCCACCTCGAGGCGGGCGGCGACGTCGGGCAGCCGCTCGACCCAGCCGCGCAGCTCGGTGGTGAAGCCGGGCCGGTTCAGCTCGGCGATGCCGAAGCGCAGCTCGTCGCCGAAGTCGGCGTACTCGACCCCGCGCCCGGTGGCGAACGCGTCGGCCGACCGCCGGCACGGTGCGGGCGACGCCGAGCAGCAGGGGAGCGGCGCCGAGGAGGTACGCCGGGCTGTCGGTGGCCAGCAGGACCGCGGCGTGCCCGGCGGGCAGCCGGAACGTGCGCTCGCCGGCGTCGGTGCCCTCGACGTCGAGGATGCCGGCGGCGGCCTGCTGGTCCAGCCACTCGAGGGCGTAGCGCGGCGCGATGGCGGCCCGTTCGGCCAGCTCGCCCGCGGTGACGGCGCCGGCTGCGGCCAGCGTCTCGTAGAGCCGGAGCCGGCGGCCGAGCTCGACGGTGAGCAGCTCGACGGCGCCACCGAACTGGCCGAGGAAGCGCTCGGCCAGGGCGCCGGCGCGTTCCTCCTCGGTGGCGGTGTCCTGGGTGATCTCGATGGTCATCTGTTCTCTTCCTTCTTCGGGGTCCGGGAGCCGGTCGGCTGCCGGAGGTCTCAGAGCCAGCGCCCGGCGAGCCGGACGAGCCGCTGGTGGCGCACCTCGACCCAGACGGCGTGGGCGGAGGCGACGACGGTGCCGTCCTCGTCGAGGAGGGCGCTGGCGGTGCGGTGGGAGCGGGTGCCGGAGCCGATGGTCCAGCCGACCGCGACCAGGGGCTCGCCGACGGCGATCTCCCGCGTGCGGTGGGCGGTCAGCGAGCCGAGCAGTCGCGATGCGTCCACGCGCGAGCACGCGCGGCGGGGTAGCTCACGCAGTCGAGGGCGCCCCAGACCGAGGCGGGGAGCGCGCTGCCGGCGTGGGCGAAGTGCGCCGGCGGGTCGTACGGCGCCGCCAGGATGCCGGGCTCGTGGGGCACGGGACCCGGGGTGACGTGGAGGCCGTCCGCGCGCCTCGGGCCGCAGACGACGCAGTCGGACAGGGCGTGCCGTCGGTCGGCGCAGGGGTGGGCGGCGCGGGCCTCCTCGGCCTGGGCGTAGGTCGGCCGCACGGGCGGGTCGAGGACGAACGGCGAGGCGTGGCGGACGGTGGCGACGGGGGTGTCGCCGTCGAGCACCGACAGCCCGTCCGGGTGTCCCGAGCACGCGGAAGGACCGGGCGAGCGGCACCTTCCGGTGCAGGGTCACGGTGCCGGTCCCGCCCGACGAGGTCGGCGAACGTACCGCACGCGAACCCGCCGTTGGCGTAGCGGCGCGGGCCGTTCATCCGGGGCTCGAGGGCCGGGGCGGAGGTGGGGGTCGGGCTGTCGGTGCGGGCCCGGCGGGGGTGCGGGTCAGAGGGGTTGTGGAGGGTCGTGGTCATGGGTACCAGTGCACCCGCGGACCCCGCTGCGCCACATCGCCGGAACCGGCCAACCGCGATGGCCGGAATCGGCCACCGGCGCGCTCAGGCCCGGGTGGCCACGCGGGCGATGGCCAGCGCCACCGCGCCGGTGATCTCGGCCCGGTCGCCGAGCCGGGCGGGGACCACCCCGACGGCGGCCGCCACCTCCGGCTGGGCGTAGCGGTCGATGGAGGCCCGGATGCCGTCGACCACCGAGCCCGACGTACCCAGTGAGCCGCCGACGACGATCGCGCCGGGATTGAGGCTGTTGCAGAGGTCGGCGAGCGCCCGGCCGATGATCCGTCCGGCGTCGTTGAGCACCCGGCGTACGGCGGGGTCCGCCTCGGCGTCGAGCTCGAGGACGCGCTCGGTCGTCAGCGCCTCGTCGTACGCCGGCTGCAGCACGCCGATCAGCCGGGGTGCGGCCACCAGGGTCTCGAGGCAGCCACGGTTGCCGCAGCGGCAGACCTGGCCGTCCTCGCCGACCTGGACGTGGCCGATCTCGCCGGCGATGCCGGTGCTGCCGCGGTGCAGCCGGCCGCCGAGCACGATCCCGGCACCGAGACCGCTGGCCACCTTGACGTAGACGAGGTCGACCGCGCCGCGGGCGGTGCCGTGGTTGAGCTCGGCGAGGGCCCCGAGGTTGGCGTCGTTGTCGGCGAAGACGGGTACGCCGAGCCGGCGCTCGAGCTCCTCGCCCGGCGGCAGGTCACGCCAGCCGCGGAGGATGTCGGTGCTGATCCGGGCCGAGCGCCGGTCCAGCGGGGCCGGCACGCACATGCCCACCGCCTGCAGGTCCTCGCGGGCGAGCCCGGCGGTGCGCAGGGCGGAGCGGACCATGCCGGCGGCCTGGTCGAGCGCCTCGGCGCCGTGGGCGTCGACGTCGACCGCGGCCAGCTCCTCGGCCAGGATCGTCCCGGTCCGGTCCGCCGCGGCCACCCGGATGTGCCGGTGCCCGATGTCGACGCCGGCGACCCCGCCGGCCGGCGCGCTGAGCGCGACCAGGACCGGAGGACGCCCGCTGCCGCCCTTGTGCGGGCGACCGCGGTCGGTGGTCTCGCAGACCTGGCCGGTGGCGATCAGCGCGGTCACCAGGCTGGAGACGGTGGTCCGGGAGAGGCCGGTGCCGCGGGCCAGGTCGGCCCGGCTCATCGGGCCCTCCGCGGCGAGCAGGGAGGTCAGCGCACGGCTGTTCGCGGCGCGGAGACGTTCCAGGGAGCCCGGGGTGGTCACCCGGCGACCCTAGACCGATTCGGCCGGACAGTGAACAAAAAACAGGCTGTTGACCGGATCTTTACGCATTGACCGGTGGGAACTCGCGTTCCTAGGTTGACGAGGGAACGCTCTCTGCGTGCCGGACGCCGCGACAGGCGCCGGGCTTCTTGAATCGGGCAAGGAGAACCACTCATGTCAGTGCACCCCTCCCTCCGCACCGCCCCCGGGCGACGGCGTACCGCCCTGCTCGGCGGCGCCGTGGCCACCCTGCTCGCCGGCAGCCTGCTGTCGAGCCAGGGCGCGGTCGCCGAGGCCACCCCCACCCCCACGGCCCCACCAGGGTCGGCACCGCAGGGCACGCCCCGGCCTCGGCGGCGTACCGCAACCCGACGGCTGCCCACGAAGAAGCGGGTCGCCGACCTGCTCGGCCGGATGACGCTGGCCGAGAAGGTCGGCCAGATGACCCAGGCCGAGCGCCAGGACGTCGACGCCGACCCCAGCCTGGTCACGACGTACGGCCTCGGCAGCGTGCTGTCCGGCGGCGGCTCGACCCCGAGCCGAGAACACGCCCGAGGCGTGGGCCGACATGGTCGACACCTACCAGGCGCGCCGCGCTGGAGACCCGGCTCGGCATCCCGCTGATCTACGGCGTCGACTCCGTGCACGGCCACGGCAACCTGATGGGCGCCACCGTCTTCCCGCACAACATCGGCCTCGGCGCGACCCGCGACCCGACGCTGGTCGAGAAGATCGGCCACATCACCGCGACCGAGACCCGCGCCTCCGGCCCGCAGTGGGCCTTCGCGCCCTGCGTCTGCGTGGCCCGGGACGACCGCTGGGGCCGCACCTACGAGAGCTTCGGCGAGGACCCCGCGCTGGTGCGCCGCCTGGAGACCGTCGATCGACGGGCTCCAGGGCCGGCCGGGCCAGCTCGACGACGCCGACCGCGTGCTGGCCACCGCCAAGCACTACGCCGGCGACGGGCTGACCGCGTTCGGCACCGGCGAGGGCGACTACACGATCGACCAGGGCATCGACCAGGTCTCGCCGGGCGGAGTTCGAGAAGCTCGCGCTCTCGCCGTACCCGCCCGCGATCCGCCGGCACCACGTCGGCTCGGTGATGCCGTCGTTCTCGAGCGTCGACTGGACCGAGGACGGCCTGGGCAACCCGGTGAAGATGCACGCGTCCAAGGAGCTGGTCACCGACGTGCTCAAGGGACGGCTGGGCTTCGACGGCCTGGTGATCTCCGACTGGCGGGCGATCCACCAGATCCCCGGTGACTACACCACCCAGGTCGAAGACCTCGGTGCAACGCCGGCGTCGACATGTTCATGGAGCCGTACTCCGGCGACACCAGCGGCTGGCGGAGTTCATCAGCACGCTGACCGGGCTCGTGCAGTCCGGCGACGTGTCGATGGCGCGCATCGACGACGCCGTCTCGCGCATCCTCACCGCGAAGTTCGAGCTCGGGCTCTTCGAGCACCCCTACACCGACCGCAGCAACATCGACACGATCGGCAGCGCCGGCGCACCGCGCGGTGGCCCGCCGAGCCGTCGCGGAGTCGCAGGTGCTGCTGAAGAACGACGACCGCACCCTGCCGCTGGCGAAGGACGCGCAGCAGGTGTACGTCGCCGGCAGCAACGCCGACAGCATCGGCGACCAGGCCGGTGGCTGGACGATCACGTGGCAGGGCAACTCGAACCACCAGATCCCCGGCGACACCGTCCTCGAGGGCATCGAGAAGACCGCGAAGCACGACGTGACCTTCAGCGAGGACGCCTCCGCGCCCGTCCCGCCCGGCGCCGAGGGCGTCGTCGTGGTCGGCGAGACGCCGTACGCCGAGGGGTTCGGCGACGTCGGCGGCCCGCGCTGGGGCTACGACCCGGGCGAGAACGGCGTGCTGCGTCCGGCCAAGACGATGCAGCTCTCCGACGCGGACACGCAGGCGATCCGCACGGTCTGCGCGCAGGCCGCGAGCTGCACGGTGCTGGTCGTCTCCGGGCGCCCGATGGTGATCCCGCCGGAGCTGCTCGGCCAGATCGACGCGCTGGTCGCCTCCTGGCTGCCCGGCAGCGAGGGCGCTCGGCGTCGCCGACGTCCTCTTCGGCCGCACCGGCGTTCACCGGCAAGCTGCCGGTCACCTGGCCGCGCACGGTGGAGCAGGAGCCGATCAACGTCGGTGACGCGGACTACGACCCGCTCTACCGCTACGGGTTCGGCCTCCGCACCCGCTGACCCCCTCCCGGATAGTCCCAAACGTTCGTGCGCTCCCACTCCCTCACCAGGCGCCACGTTCGTTTGGGACTATCGTGCCGAGGCATGGTGCTGAAGTTCTCCGGGCCGGTGCTCCCCGACGGTGAGCCGCGTGAGTTCTGCGTGGTGGACGGGAAGGTCACGTACGACGTGTCCGCGGGGGCGGAGGACGGCGGCAGCGGCTGGATCGTGCCGGGCCTGGTCGACGCGCACTGCCACGTCGGGCTCGACGAGAACGGCGCCGTGGACGAGGCGACCACCGAGGAGCAGGCGGTCACCGACCGCGACGCCGGCGCGCTGCTGCTGCGCGACTGCGGCTCGGCCGCCGACACCGCCTGGGTCCACGACCGCGACGACCTGCCGCGACTGATCCGCGCCGGCCGCCACATCGCCCGCACCAAGAGGTACATCCGCAACTACGCCCACGAGGTCGAGCCCCTCGAGCTCCCCGAGTACGTCGCCCGCGAGGCGCAGCGCGGCGACGGCTGGGTGAAGCTGGTCGGCGACTGGATCTCGCGCGACGACGGCGACCTCGCGCCGTCGTTCCCGGCCGAGGCGTTCGCCGCGGGCATCGCCGCCGCGCACGAGCACGGCGCCCGGGTCACCGCGCACTGCTTCGGCGAGACCGTGCTGCCGATGCTCATCGAGGCCGGCATCGACTGCATCGAGCACGGCACCGGGCTCTCCACCGACCTCATCGACACCATGGCCGAACGCCGCATCGCGCTGGTGCCGACGGTGGTGCAGCTGAACAACTTCCCGAACTACGCCGAGGCCGGCGCCGCACGCTTCCCGGCGTACGCCGACCACATGATGCGGCTGCACGCCACCCGTCGCGAGGTGATCATGGCGGCGTACGACGCCGGGGTGCCGATCTACGCGGGGACCGACGCCGGGGGAGTGCTGCCGCACGGCGGGATCGCCGGGGAGGTGCTGGAGCTGGCCGCCTACGGCTTCCGGCCCGAGGACGCGCTCGGCGCCGCGTCGTGGAACGCCCGGGAGTGGCTCGGCTGGAACGCCCGCCTCGAGGAGGGCGCCCCGGCCGACTTCGTGGTCTACGACCGCAACCCGCTCGAGGACCTGTCCGTGCTGCGCGAGCCGACCCGGGTGGTGCTCCGCGGCAACGTCGTCGCCTGGACAGCACGCCCGGCCCGAACCACCGCGGGGGCGCGACCTCCTGCTGACGCGGCTGTCGCGCGGAGGCAGCAAAGCCCTTTGCGCGGATCAGCTGCGAGTGGGAAGGGTGGACCCATGACGACGATCGCCGACCTCCTGCCGGTGCTCGGGCTGCGGATCACCGCCGGTCCGCTCGAGCTGCGCGGCATCACCGACGACCTGCTGCCCGAGCTGTGCGACCTGGCCGCGCGCGGCATCCACGAGCCGGAGCGGATGCCGTTCGTGGTGCCGTGGACCGACGTCCCCACCGACGAGCTCCCGAGGAAGTTCGCGCAGTACCACTGGCTGTCGCGTGCCGAGTTCTCCCCGGCCCGGTGGAGCCTCCACCTGGCCGTCCTCCACGACGGGGTCCCGGTGGGCGTGCAGGGCCTCAGCACGTCGTCGTACCTCGTGACCCGGACGGGCGAGACCGGCTCGTGGCTGGGGCAGGAGTTCCAGGGCCGCGGCATCGGTACGGCGATGCGCCAGGTGATGTGCGCGTTCGTCTTCGACCACCTCGACGCGGCCGAGATCACCTCCAGCGCGTTCACCGACAACCCGGCGTCGCTGGCGGTGTCCGGCAAGGTCGGGTACGTCGCGAACGGCCGGGTACGTCGCGAACGCCGGGCCGGGGAGCTCGCCAGCACGACCGAGCTGGTGCTGACACCGGAGGCATTCGTGCGCGGCGAGCACGCCGTCGAGGTCGAGGGGTTGCCCGGGTTCCGGCGTTCGATCGGACTGGATTTCTGACTGGCGGTGCGTGTCTGGCAGAATCACCCGCTGAGTCCTGTGCGTCCGGTCCCTCTCACCCGGGCACGCGAGGATCCGCCGAGGTCGCCGACCTGGTCCCCACCCGGTCCCGGCTGCCTCACCCACACACAACTTCCGAGGAGACACCACAGACGTGGCCGTCAAGATCCGTTTGAAGCGCATGGGCAAGATCCGTGTGCCGCAGTACCGCATCGTCGTCGTCGACTCGCGCAAGAAGCGCGACGGCAAGGTCATCGAGGAGATCGGCAAGTACCAGCCCAAGGAGGAGCCGTCGCTCATCGACATCACCTCCGAGCGGGCGCAGTACTGGCTGGGCGTCGGCGCCCAGCCGTCCGAGGCCGTCGAGGCGCTCCTCAAGGTCACCGGTGACTGGCAGAAGTTCAAGGGCCTGCCGGGCACCGAGGGCACCCTGAAGGTCGCCGAGCCGAAGCGCGACAAGACCGAGATCTTCAACGAGGCCCTCAAGGACTCCGCCAGCGAGCCCAAGGGCGGCGCGACGACCAAGAAGGCCGAGAAGAAGGCCGAGAAGAAGGCCGAGCCCAAGGCTGACGAGCCCAAGGCCGAGGAGCCCAAGGCCGAGGAGCCCAAGGCCGAGGCCCAAGGCCGAGGAGCCCAAGGCCGAGGAGACCCCGGCCGAGGTGCCCGCGTCCGAGACTCCGGAGGTTGCGGCCGCCGAGGCCGAGGCCGCCGAGACCAAGACCGACTCCACCGAGGCCTGAGCATGCTGGCCGACGCGCTGGAGCACCTGGTCCGCGGGATCGTCGACCACCCGGACGACGTGACCGTGCGCGACAAGCAGCTGCGCCGTGGGTCGATCCTCGAGGTGCGCGTGCACCCCGACGACCTCGGCAAGGTCATCGGCCGCAGTGGTCGCACCGCGTCCGCGTTCCGCACCGTCATCTCGGCCCTCGCCGGCCGCGGTGGCGCGCGGATCGACTTCGTGGACGTCGACCGCCGCCGCTGAGCACCGGCACACGCTTGAATGGGTGCCGTCCCGCACGGGGCGGCACCCGTTCTGCATTTCCGCACTCTTCGAAAGGGAGCACGTGAGCGACATCGAGGTCGTGGTCGGCCGGATCGGCAAGCCGCACGGCATCCGTGGCGAGGTCACCGTCGACGTACGCACCGACGAGCCGGAGCGTCGCTTCGCTGACGGTACGACGCTGCGCGCGGCGCCGCCGGCCGGCTCGGCCAGCCCGCTCCGGTCGGTGACCGTGGCCCGCACCCGCTGGCACCAGGGCGTGCTGCTCGCGCACTTCGAGGAGATCGGCGACCGCAACGCCGCCGAGGCCGCGCGCGGGATCGTGCTGCACGCGACGCTCCCCGCCGACGCCACCCCCGAGGACCCCGAGGAGTTCTACGACCACCAGCTGATCGGGCTCACCGCCGTCGACCTCGAGGGCCGCGAGCTCGGCGAGGTCAGCCGCGTCGTGCACGGCGGCGCCCAGGACCTGCTCCAGATCCGCACCCCCGACCGGCGCGAGACGCTGGTGCCGTTCGTGGCCGCACTGGTGCCCGAGGTCGACGTGGCCGGCGGCCGTGTCGTCGTCGCCGACCGGCCGGGACTGGTGACCCCCTTCGAGGACGAGTCGTGAAGGTCGACGTCGTCACGATCTTCCCCGACTACCTCGCCCCGCTCGAGCTGTCGCTGCCCGGCAAGGCCCGGGCCAGGGGGTTGCTCGACCTCGCCGTGCACGACCTGCGGCAGTGGACCCACGACCGACACCACACCACCGACGACAGCCCGTACGGCGGCGGGGCCGGCATGGTGATGAAGCCCGAGCCGTGGGGCGAGGCGTTCGACGCGCTGCTGACCCCGGCCAGCACCGTCGTGTTCACCACCCCCAGCGGGGCGCCGTTCACCCAGGCGATGGCGGCCGAGCTGGCCACCCACGAGCACCTGGTCTTCGCCTGCGGCCGCTACGAGGGCATCGACCAGCGCGTGATCGACGAGGCCGCCGCCCGGGCCGAGGTCCGCGAGATCTCGCTCGGCGACTACGTCCTCAACGGCGGCGAGGTCGCCGCGCTGGCGATCACCGAGGCCGTGGTCCGGCTGGTCCCCGGCTTCATGGGCAACCCCGACTCGCTGGCCGAGGAGTCCCACGAGGACGGGCTGCTCGAGTACCCCGTCTACACCAAGCCGGCCAGCTGGCGCGGGCACGACGTACCCCCGGTCCTGCTGTCGGGCGACCACGCCGCGATCGCGCGCTGGCGCCACGAGCAGGCCGTACGCCGCACCGCCGCGCGCCGCCCCGACCTGGTCCGGCCCTCGTCCCTGCTCGACGCCTTCGAGGTGCTGCGGGTGGTGCCCTCCGACGCGGGCGAGCTGCTCACCCTCCAGCGGGCCTGCTGGGTCCAGGAGATGCAGGACAACCCGGGCGTCGAGATCCCGGCGCTGGGGGAGTCGCTCGACGACGTGCGCGCCTGGATCGCCCGCGACACCGTCTTCGTGGTCCGCGCCGCCGGCCGGCTGGTCGGCGCGATCCGCGCCTCGCTGGACGGCACCACCTGGCGGATCGGCCGGGTGATGGTCGCCCCCGACCTCCAGGGGCAGGGGCTCGGCCGCTGGCTGCTCGCCCGGATGGAGGAGGAGGCGCCGCCCGAGGTGACGACGTACGCCCTGTTCACCGGCGCCGGCAGCGCCCGCAACCAGCGGATGTACAAGAAGGCCGGCTACCGCCTGCGGGGGGCGTCCCCGGACGTGCCGGGCGCGGTGCTGCTCACCAAGCCGCGCACGGGTGCTGCCGTCGAGCCCGGCCCCCTCCGCCGCCGGAGACCGTGGTGGCCGCCGACCTGGCGGCGCTCGGCCTGCCCGGTGCGGAGCTGCGCCGCGCGGCCCCCGGAGGACATGGGCGAGATCCAGACCCTGCAGTGGGCGTCGTTCGACCCCGCCCTGCACGAGCCGCTCGACGTGCTCGTCACCGACGTGCTCGGCGACACCAGCTTCGTGCTGCGCACCGGCGGCCGGCTGGTCGGCATGGTCCGCTGCCAGCTGCTCGACGACGACACCCGCTGGCACCTCGGCCTGCTCATGGTCGCGCCCGACCTGCGCGGCCGGGGGATCGGCCGCTTCCTGCTGGCGTACGCCGAGGCCGCGGCGCCCGACACGGTGACGACGTACTCCCTGCTCACCGGGGTGGAGAAGGCGGCCAACGTGCGGATGTACGAAGCCGCCGGCTACGAGAACCACGGCCCGCTGATGGACGACGCCGGGGTGCTCTACCTCTCCAAGCCGCGATAGTCCGCGAGGTTCTGGCTCGAATTCGGGCTCCCGGACGAGCCAGAACCTCTCGGACTATCCCGGTCGGCCGACGGATTTCCGCGGGGGAGCGCCCCTGTGGCAGACTTGCTCCTCGGTCCAGCCGGCCGAAACGACCGCCCCGAGGAACGCACGGGGGGTCAGCATCCAGCTCCTGCCACAGGGGGATCTCGATGCCACCGGCACCACGGCTGGATCCACCCGAATCAACCACGATTCCGCGGCTGACCTGTGGCAATCGCGAGGAGTGTGCCATGACCAACGTCATCCACGAGCTGTCCGCCGCCACCAAGCGCGACGACGTCCCCGACTTCCGCGCCGGCGACACCATCAAGGTCCACGTCAAGGTGGTCGAGGGCACCCGGTCGCGTGTCCAGATCTTCCAGGGCGTCGTGATCCGCGTGCAGGGCTCCGGCATCGGCCGTACCTTCACCGTCCGCAAGGTCTCCTTCGGCGTCGGCGTCGAGCGCACCTTCCCGATCAACTCGCCCATCTTCGAGAAGATCGAGGTCGTGACCCGCGGTGACGTGCGTCGCGCGAAGCTCTACTACCTGCGCAACCTTCGCGGCAAGGCGGCGAAGATCAAGGAGCGCCGCGAGGCGTGAGCCGGACCTCCACCAGGTTCTGGTTAGGCTCCACCCCGTGACTTCGAACGACCGCGACGACCACCCTGCCGACGACTCCGGGACACCGGAGCCCTCGGCCGACGGGGCGGCGTCGCGGTCGTCGCTTTCCACCCGCATCTCCGACTCGGCGGCGCGTCGTCGTGACCGCAAGGAGAAGGCGAAGGCCTCGAAGAAGCAGCTCCCGATCTGGCAGGAGACCGTCCTGCTGCTCGCGATCGCGCTGGTCCTGGCGATCGTCATCAAGGCGTTCTTCGTCCAGGCGTTCTACATCCCGTCCCAGTCGATGGAGCCCGGGCTGGTCAAGAACGACCGGATCCTCGTCCAGAAGGTGTCCTACTGGGGCGACAACGGTCCCGAGCGCGGCGACGTCATCGTGTTCAAGGACCCCGGCGAGTGGCTCGGTCCCGAAGACACCCAGGGTCCGACCTCGCTGGTCGCCCGTGGGCTGGCCAAGATCGGGCTGTACCCGACCGGCGGGCACCTGGTGAAGCGCGTCATCGGCGTCGCCGGCGACACCGTCACCTGCTGCGACAAGAAGGGTCGGCTGTCCATCAACGGGCACGTGATGAACGAGTCGGCGTACGTCAAGCAGGACGGCACGCGCTGTGCCGCCCCGATGATCGACTGCAAGCTCGACGTCGGCCCGATCCCCGAGGGCTACCTGCTGGTGATGGGCGACAACCGCGGCAACAGCGCGGACTCCACCGCCCACATGTGCGCGAACCCGGAGGCCGAGCAGTGTCCGCCGACACGCGGACTGGTGCGGACCGACCTCGTCGTCGGCAAGGTCTTCGCGCTGGTCTGGCCACGCGACCGCTTCCATCGCATCACCACGCCCGCCGCCTTCGAGGACGTCCCCGACCCGCAGTGATCGACCCCGTGAGCGCCCGATGAGTGTCCTGCCCCGCGGTTCGACCGTACGCCGCGACGCCGGCCTGTACGGCTACGAGCGTGCGCTGCGCCGCGCCGGCCTGGCCCCGATCGCCGGGGTCGACGAGGCCGGCCGGGGCGCCTGCGCCGGCCCGCTGGTCGCCGCGGCCGCGATCCTGCCCGACGGCAAGGCCGGCATCGTCCCGGGCCTCGCCGACTCCAAGCTCCTCACGGAGAAGGCCCGCGAGCGCTGCTACGACCAGGTCGTCAAGCGGGCGCTGGCCTGGTCGGTGGTCGTCGTCGAGTCCGACGAGTGCGACCGGCTCGGCATGCACGTGGCCAACGTCGAGGCGCTGCGCCGTGCCCTCGCCCGGCTCGACGTACGCCCGGCCTACGTGCTCACCGACGGCTTCCCGGTCGACGGGCTCGACGTGCCCGGCCTGGCCGTGTGGAAGGGCGACCGGGTGGCCGCCTGCATCTCCGCCGCCTCCGTGCTCGCGAAGGTCACCCGCGACCGGATCATGGGCGAGCTCGACGGCGACTACCCGGCGTACGACTTCAAGACGCACAAGGGCTACATCACCGACCTGCACACCGAGCGGCTCACCGCGCTCGGCCCGTGCCCGCAGCACCGCATGCGGTTCGTGAACGTACGCCGCGCGGCGGGGCTCGAGCCCGACGCGCTCAGCGAGGAGGCGCCGGCCGACGAGCTCGGCCCGGCGGACGAGAACGGCCCCGCCTGACGTCAGGCCAGGCGCAGGTCGCTGAGCACCGCCTGCGCGGTGTGGGCGCCGGAGACCAGCGCGCCCTGGATCGACGGCGTCTCCCGGTGGTCACCGGCCACGTAGATCCCGCGGCTGACGCGCGCGGGCTGCGGCAGCACCAGCGGGGGTGGCAGCGCCGGGAGGGCGTGGTGCACGTCGTGCCGGGTCACCAGCTCCCACCGCTCCGCGTCCGTCGACCACAGCCGCGCGAGATGGCGACGTACGTCCTGCTCGGTCGCGTCCGTCGGCAGCAGCGTGGTCGCCTGGACCAGGTGCCGGCCGGCGGGGGCGTACGACGGGGCGGTGTTGGTCATCACCGTGGTGTTGACGACCGGCCCGTCCCGGCGCCCGTCGATCCGCAGGAACGTGGCGTCGGTCGGCGGCTCGTCGGTGGCGAACCACCAGGTCGCCAGCCCGCGCATCGCCGGGGCCGGCCGGTCGAGCAGGCCGCCGGCGGCGGGAGCGTCGGTGGCGACCACGACCGCCCGGGAGCGGACGGTCGTCCCGTCCGCGGTCACGACCGACTCCCGGCCGGAGCGGCGGACGTCCTCGACGCGGGTGCCGAGCCGGACCGTCCCCGCGGGCAGCGCGCCGACCTGGTCGGCGAACGCCTGCATCCCGCCGGCCGGCACGCCGGGGGTCGCCCGGAGGAAGCTGCGCATCACGAGCCGGACGTACGTCGAGGAGGTCTCCTCGCGGTCGTCGGCCAGGACGCCGGTGAGGAACGGGGCCAGCACCTCGCGCCGCAGCCGGCCGTCCACGCCCGACTCCGCCCAGTCCTCGGCCAGGGTCCGGTCGGGCCGGGCCAGCAGCCGGTCGACGTTGCCGAGGGAGGGCGCGATCCAGCGGCCCAGCCGGGCCAGCTCGCCGGGCCGGAGGTAGCCGCTGCGCAGCGTGCCGGCCAGGCCGCCGGGGTGGCGGGCCGGGTCGGCGAGCAGCGCGACCTCGTCGTCGCGGACCACCTCCACGCCCCGGCCGAAGACCTGCAGGTCGAGCGCCTCGAGGTCCACGTGCCGCCGTACGGCGGGGTAGGCGGGGTTGAGCAGCTGGAAGCCGCGGTCGCAGCGGAAGCCGTCCACGACATCGGTGCGCACGCGGCCGCCGACGGCGTCGGAGGCCTCCAGCACGAGGGTGTCGAGACCGGAGCGCTGCAGCAGCCGGGCACAGAGGAGTCCGGCCAGTCCGGCGCCGACGACGGTGACGTCGTTCTCGAGGTCCACGCGACTACGATGCCATCCAGATGAGAACCCGGGTCCGCGACGGGCCGTCGGGCGCCGCACGAGGTCGGAACGAGGAGAGCGATGAGTGCCGAGGATCTCGAGAAGTACGAGACCGAGATGGAGCTCAACCTCTACCGCGAGTACCGCGACGTGGTGGCGATCTTCAAGTACGTCGTCGAGACCGACCGCCGGTTCTACCTGTGCAACCAGGTGGACGTGAAGGCGCGCACCGAGTCCGGTGACGTGTTCTTCGAGGTCTCGATGAGCGACGCGTGGGTGTGGGACATGTACCGCCCGGCGCGGTTCGCCAAGAACGTCAAGGTGCTCACCTTCAAGGACGTGAACGTGGAGGAGCTCGCTCCGGCGGAGATCGACCCGCTCAAGTCCTGACCGCTGGCCCGGTCCGCTGTCGCTGACCGGGACCACGGCCGGCCCGGTTTCCGTGCACAGGCCGCGGCTGCGGTGCGTCCGTCCACAGGCCGCGCCCCTGCCGCCCGGCCTCGTCGTCGCGCACGACGACGCTGGCTGCAGGAGGTCAGGACATGACGCACAAGCAGGCGCTCGGCGCCCACGGCGAGGCGATCGCCGCCCGGCACCTGGTCGGGCGGGGCATGGTGGTGCTCGACCGCAACTGGCGGTGCCCCGAGGGCGAGATCGACCTCGTCCTCCGCGATGGACGGGTGCTGGTGATCTGCGAGGTCAAGACCCGGCGGTCCACGGCGTACGGCGCGCCGCTCGAGGCGGTCACGCCGGTCAAGGCGGCCCGGCTGCGGCGCCTCGGTGCCGCCTGGCTGGCGGCCCACGACGTCCGCGCCCACGACGTCCGGATCGACCTGGTCGGGATCCTCTGCCCGCACGACCGTCCCGCGGTCGTCGAGCACGTGGCCGGGGTCGGCTGATGCCGGTCGCCACCGCCCGCACCATCACCCTGCTCGGTGCGTCCGGGCACCTCATCGACGTGCAGGTCGACGTGGCGCAGGGGATGGTCGCCACCGCACTGGTCGGCCGGCCCGACGCCTCGGTCAACGAGGCGCGCGACCGCTGCCGCAACGCGATCACCAACGCCGGCTTCGAGTGGCCGGCCACCCGCCGGGTGACGGTGCTGCTGTCGCCGGCCGACATCCCCAAGCGGGGGCCGCACTTCGACCTGGCCATCGCGATCGGCGTGCTCGCCGCGTCCGGGCAGGTCCCGCCCGACGCGCTCGAGCGGACGGTGCTGATCGGCGAGCTGACACTCGACGGCCGGCTGCGCCCGGTGCCAGGGGTGCTGCCGATGACGATGGCCGCCGCGGCCCGCGGCATCGAGCGGATCGTCGTCCCCGAGCCGCAGGTGCGGGAGGCCGCACTGGTGCCCGGGATGGCGGTCTTCGGGATGCGCTCCCTCGGCCAGGTCGCAGCGGAGCTGCGTGGTGTCGAGGTGCCCGACGCACCGCCGGTGGCCCCGGTCTCCGGCGGCACCCTGCTCAGCTGGCGCGGCGACGACCGGCTCGCCGACGTGGACATGTCGGACCTGGTCGGGATGGCCGACGCGAAGTACGCCGTCGAGGTCGCCGCTGCCGGCGGCCACCACCTGCTGCTCGACGGACCGCCCGGTTCCGGCAAGACCTCGCTCGCCGAGCGGCTGCCCGGGATCCTGCCCGACCTCACCGTGGAGGAGTCGCTGGAGCTGACCGCGATCCACTCACTCGCGGGCGTCCTCGACGTCACCGAGGGGTTGATGACCCGGCCGCCGTTCTTCGCGCCGCACCACACCTCCTCCCGCACCAGCCTGCTCGGCGGCGGCACCGGCAAGGTCCGCCCCGGCGAGCTCAGCCGCGCCCACTGCGGCGTGCTCCTGCTCGACGAGTTCCCGTTGTTCGCCTCCGACATCCTCGAGGCGCTGCGCCAGCCGCTGGAGGCGGGCGAGGTGACCATCGCCCGCGGCGAGGAGACCGCGACGTACCCGGCCCAGGGCATGTTCGTGCTGGCCTGCAACCCGTGCCCGTGCGGCGGCTACTCCACCGAGGCGCTGACCAGCAACTGCTCGTGCGGCGAGCTGAGGCGCCGGGAGTACCGCCGCAAGATGTCGGGGCCGGTCATCGACCGGATCGACGTCACCCGCCACGTGCGGCCGGTGCAGCCGCAGGACGTCGGCGACCCCGTGGCGCGGGCGGAGGACTCGGCCACCGTCCGCGCCCGGGTGACCGCAGCCCGGGAGCGCCAGCACCAGCGGTACGCCGGCCTGCCCTGGCGGGTCAACGGTCAGGCTCCCGGCCAGCTGCTGCGCGAGGTCTGGCCGCTCACCCCGTCGGCGACGGCCCGGCTCGACACCGAGATGTACGCCGGCCGACTGACCCGGCGGGGTGCCACCCGGGTGCACCGCGTGGCCTGGACGGTGGCCGACCTCCGGGGCGTGGAGCAGCCCGGGCGCGACGAGCTCGAGGTGGCGCTGCGGCTGCGCACCGGCCAGCCGATGGAGCTGTCCGCGCTCGACCTGCGGTGTGCGCGGTGAACGGGCCGGCGGTGAGCGGACCCGAGGTGGGCGAGACCCCGGTCGAGGCGACGGCTCCCGCGTCGCCTCGACCGGCCCCTGCCGTCCCGGGGTCCGGTTCCGAGACCGAGCGGCTCGCCCGCGCGGCGCTGTGCCGGCTGGCCGAGCCCGGCGACCCGCGCATGGCCGCGCTGGTCGCGGAGCTCGGCGCCGAGCGCGTGCACCGGCACCTGGCCGAGGAGCGGGACGTCGGTGGCGTGCTGACCGACGTGGCGTCACGGCTGCGCGAGATCCGTCCCGAGCGCGACCTCGAGCAGGCGGAGCGTCGCGGCATCCGGTTCGTGGTGCCGGGTGACGACGAGTGGCCGGTCCAGCTGGGCGATCTCGACCACTGCGACCAGGTCCAGGACCGCGGCGGCAGTCCGCTCGGCCTGTGGGTGCGGGGTCCGCTGCGCCTCGGTGACCTGGTCAGCCCGGTGGCCGTGGTCGGCTCCCGGTCCGCCACGACGTACGGCGCGGACGTGGCCGGTGAGATCGGCGCCCACCTGGGAGGCCTGGGTGCCTGCGTGGTGTCGGGGGCGGCGTTCGGGATCGACCAGGCCGCGCACCGCGGCGCGCTCGCCGCCCGCGGGCCGACGCGTCGCGGTGCTGGCCTGTGGCGTCGACCGCGCCTACCCGGCCGCCCACAAGAACCTGCTCGACTACATCGGCGAGCACGGCGCGATCGTCTCCGAGCTGGCCCCGGGGTGCGCACCGACCCGGCTCCGCTTCCTCAGCCGCAACCGGGTGATCGCCGCTCTCGCGCTCGGCACCGTGATCGTGGAGGCCGCCGTCCGCAGCGGCGCCCTCAACACCGCGAACTGGACCGACCGGCTCAGCCGGGCGCTCATGGGCGTCCCCGGCCCGGTCACCAGCGCGCCGTCGCAGGGCGTGCACCAGCTGCTCCGCTCCGGGTCGGCCACCCTGGTCACCCGCGGCGCGGAGGTGGCCGAGCTGGTCGGCGCCGCCGGCGACCACCTGACCACGGAGGAGCGCACCCCCGAGCGCAGCCGCGACCGGCTGCGCCCGCGCGAGGCGCAGGTGCTCGACGCCGTGCCGGTGGCCCGCCCGGCCCCGGCCGACTCGATCTCGCGCACCGCCGGCATCGGCCTGGTCGAGGTGCAGCGCGTGCTCGGCCGGTTGCGCGACCGCGGGCTGGTGGAGCGTGGGCCCTCGGGGTGGACGCTGACCGACGCCGCCCGCTGAGGGCGTCACGGCCCGGCCTCGCCACGAACGCGGTCCCCGCGACCTACGCTGCAGGCATGGCGGAGGCGGAGGTGCCCGAGGCGGTCGAGGACGCGGCGCCGGACGAGGACGCGTTGCCCGAACCGATGGCCCGCGCGCTGGCCGACTACGAGCGGCACCTGACCTCCGAGCGCGACCTCACCGCGCACTCGATCCGGGCCTACCTCGGTGACATCGCCGGCCTGCTCGACCACGCGACCCGCCTCGGTCTGACCGATCCGGCCGAGCTCGACCTGCGCACCCTGCGCAGCTGGCTCGCCAAGCAGCAGACCACCGGGCGCTCGCGCACCACCCTGGCCCGGAGGGCCACCGCGGCCCGGGTCTTCACCGGCTGGCTGTCCCGCACCGGCCGCGCGTCCACCGACGCCGGTGCCCTGCTCGGCTCACCCAAGACCGGACGGCACCTGCCCGAGGTGCTGCGCGAGGACGAGGCGCGTGCCCTGGTCGAGTCCGCCGCGGCCCTCGCCGACGACGGCAGCCCGGTCGGCGTCCGCGACGTCGCCCTGCTGGAGCTGCTCTACGCCACCGGCATCCGGGTCGGGGAGCTGTGCGGGCTCGACGTCGACGACGTCGACTTCGACCGGCACGTGGTGCGGGTGCTCGGCAAGGGGCGCAAGGAGCGGACCGTGCCGTTCGGCCATCCCGCCGCGCAGGCGCTCCGGCGGTGGCTCGACCACGGCCGCCCGGCGCTCGCGGTGGACGGAGCCGGCGGAGCGCTGTTCCTCGGTGCCCGCGGACGCCGGGTCGACCAGCGCGTGGTCCGGGCCGTCGTGCACGCGCGGATCGCCGACGTGCCCGGTGCACCCGACATCGGGCCGCACGGACTCCGGCACACCGCGGCCACCCACCTGCTCGAGGGCGGCGCCGACCTGCGCACCGTCCAGGAGCTGCTCGGCCACGCCTCGATGGCGACCACGCAGATCTACACCCACGTCAGCAGCGAGCGGCTCAGGAAGGCCTACCTGCAAGCGCACCCGCGCGCGTGAGCCCGGCCACGATCGCACCCGGCGACCCCGCCGGCGCACCCGCCTCCGCGAGCTCGCGCGGGCCGGCACCGGGCCGGGCCCGCGCCGGCGGACCCGTGGGCACCCCCGGCAGCGTCGGGACGGCCGCATCGAGCGGGAGCAGCCGCACCCGCTCCGCGCCGACGAGGTCCAGCGGGTCGAGGTAGACCTCCCCGCGCAACCAGCCCCAGTGCAGGCAGGCCGCCGGGAAGCAGTGCGAGCCCGCCACCTCGAGCCGGCCGACCTGCTGCCCGGCCGCCACCCGGTCGCCGACCGCCACCGTGGCGACGACCGGCTCGTAGGTCGTGCGGGTCGCTCCGTGGCCGACGACCACCACCCCGCGCCCGGCGATCCGGCCGGTGAAGCGCACGGTCCCGGGCAGGGCAGACCGCACCGCCTGCACCGGGCGGCCGACCAGGTCGACCCCACGGTGCCCGGCACCCCACCGGGTGTCCGGGGGAGCGAACCGGGCGCGCGACGGGCGGACGCGGCTGCAGGGGCCACACGCCGTGCGGCCGGTCGGGACCCGGCCGCCCCGCAGCCGCGCCCGGGCCCGGGTGCAGGACCGGCCCGACCAGGCAGAGGACCAGGACGGACAGGGCCAGGAGAGGGGTACGCATGGGGCCGAGGCTGCCGGGCGGGGTGGACGGTGCGGGGGCGTCCGGCGTACGCCTGTGGACAGGCGGTCGGGGCGGGCCGGCTGTGCACGAAAACCGGGCGGGACGGATTCGCCGGATGCCCGCGCGATGAACTAGGCTGAGGGACGCAATCCTCAGGGATTGACTTCGCACGTCGCAGACCGCGACGGACCGCCCCTGGGCGGTCCGGTCTCCCGTGGGCGACGACCCTCAGTTCCGATCCAGGGCAGGTTCAGGATCGGGTCGGGTCGCGCGCGGCGTCAGGGCAGCCGGCACCCGTCGGTTGCGGCAACTGAAAACAACACGGCCGGTCCACCGGTCCGCCTCCTCGCGTGAGCGGGGCCAAGGCGGGCGCAGCGGTGTGCCGTCCAGGACCAGGAAGAAGAAACATGGCAGTCGTGACCATGCGCCAGCTCCTCGAGAGCGGCGTCCACTTCGGACACCAGACCCGACGCTGGAACCCGAAGATGAAGCGCTTCATCATGACCGAGCGCAACGGCATCTACATCATCGACCTGCAGCAGTCGCTGGCCTACATCGACCGCTCGTACGCCTTCATCAAGGAGGTCGTCGCCAAGGGCGGCACGGTGATGTTCGTCGGCACCAAGAAGCAGGCCCAGGAGGCCATCGCCGAGCAGGCGACCCGCGTCGGCATGCCCTACGTGAACCAGCGCTGGCTGGGCGGCATGCTCACCAACTTCCAGACCGTGCACCAGCGGATCAACCGCCTCAAGGAGCTCGACGAGATCGACTTCGACGACGTGGCCGGCAGCAGCCGCACGAAGAAGGAGCTGCTCCAGATGCGCCGCGAGCGGGACAAGCTCAACAAGTCCCTCGGCGGTATCCGCGAGATGAGCCGCACCCCGGCCGCCGTCTGGATCGTCGACACCAACAAGGAGCACCTCGCCGTCGAGGAGGCGCGCAAGCTGCACATCCCGATCGTGGGCATCCTCGACTCCAACTGCGACCCCGACCTGGTCGACTTCCCGATCCCGGGCAACGACGACGCCATCCGCGCGGTCGGCCTGCTGACCCGCGTGGTCGCCGACGCCGTCGCCGAGGGCCTGATCGCCCGCTCCGGCGCCAAGATCGAGGGCGCGACCGTGGGCGCCGAGGAGCCGCTGGCCGACTGGGAGCGCGAGCTCCTGTCCGGTGACGCCGAGAAGGCCGCCGTCGAGGCGACCGGTGGCGACGCCGCCAAGGACGAGACCCCGGCCGCCGAGGGCACCGGTGCCGCTGCGGAGGCCCCCGAGGCCGCTGCCGTGGCCGAGGCCGCCACCGAGGCTCCCGCCGAGGCCGTCGAGGAGAAGGCCGCGAGGAGAAGACCGAGGAGAAGGCTGCCGAGACCACCGAGGCGACCGCGGTCACCGAGGGCGAGTACGGCGCCGACTCGGCCGCCCCGCTCGAGGACGGCTCGGCTCCCGAGGGCTTCGAGATCAAGGGCAACAAGAACTCGATGAAGTTCCACGCGCCGACCAGCCCGTGGTACTCCCGCACCGACGCCGAGGTCTGGTTCAAGACCGCCGAGGCCGCGGAGAAGGCCGGGTTCGTCAACGCCGAGGCCAAGGCCGAAGAGAAGGCCTGACCAGCCCCACCCCTGCTTCACCGGTGGCCCCGCCCGCAACGGGGCGGGGCCACCGTCCCATTCACGAACACTTCGAGGAAGAAGGACATGGCCAACTTCACCGCTGCCGATGTCAAGAAGCTCCGCGAGCTCACCGCCGCGGGCATGATGGACTGCAAGAAGGCGCTCGACGAGGCCGACGGCGACTTCGACAAGGCCGTCGAGATCCTGCGGGTCAAGGGCGCTGCCAAGGCCGCCAAGCGCGGCGAGGAGCGCGAGGCCTCGTCCGGCCTGGTCGCGACCGCCGACGGCGCGCTGGTCGAGCTCAAGAGCGAGACCGACTTCGTCGCCAAGAACGACGACTTCGTCGCCACCGCGCAGCAGATCGCCGACGCCGCCGCCCAGTCCAAGGCCGCCGACGCCGAGGCGCTCAAGGCCGTCGAGCTCGGTGACTCCACCGTCGGCGAGACCGTCCAGCACCTCGCCATCACCATCGGCGAGAAGATCGAGCTCGGCCGGGTCGCCTACTTCGACGGCACCACCGTGTCCTACATGCACAAGCGCGCCGCGGACCTCCCGCCGGCCGTGGGCGTCCTCGTCGAGTTCGAGGGCGACAACGCCGACGCCGCCCGCTCCGCCGCGATGCAGATCGCCGCGATGCGCCCGCAGTACCTCACCCGTGACGAGGTCCCCGCGGACATCGTCGCCAAGGAGCGCGAGATCGCCGAGGCGACCGCCCGCGAGGAGGGCAAGCCGGAGCAGGCCATCTCGAAGATCGTCGAGGGCCGCGTGAACAGCTACTTCAAGGACACCGTGCTGCTCGAGCAGCCCTCGGTGACCGAGAGCAAGAAGACCGTGAAGGCCGTCCTCGACGAGGCCGGCGTGACCCTCAAGCGGTTCGCCCGCTTCGAGGTCGGCGCCTGATCCAGGCAGCCGCCACGGCACCAGCACCACACCGGAGGGCCGGTACGACGCACGTCGTACCGGCCCTCCGTCGTCTCCGGACGACGCCCCGGGCGTGCCGGGTCAGGCGCGGACGACGCCCCCGAGGTGCCGGGTCAGGGCGCCGGATCAGCCGTGCTCGGCCAGCACCCGGGCCACGGTCCGCTCGTTCGCCGCGTCCGGCCCGTCGACGAGACCGAGCAGCGCCTTCCACAGCGCCCATCCGCGGGCCCGCGCCCAGGTGCGCGTCGTCCAGCCCCACTGCCGCGCGGAAGACCTCGCGTGGGTGGTCGGGCAGGAACGTCCACGCGACGACGAGGTCGCAGGCCGGGTCACCGACGGCGGACGAGCCGAAGTCGATGACCGCGGCCAGGCGGCCGTCGCGCACCAGCAGGTTGCCGGTCGCGACGTCCCCGTGGCACCACACCGGCGCGGCCGTCCAGCGGGAGTCGAGCGCCGCATCCCACACCTCCCGGGCAGCCTCGGCCCA
This sequence comes from uncultured Actinomycetota bacterium, assembly GCA_963721775.1. Classification (GTDB taxonomy): domain Bacteria; phylum Actinomycetota; class Actinomycetes; order Propionibacteriales; family Nocardioidaceae; genus Nocardioides. Next base: position 347,959 of record CAVRMH010000037.1, read on the forward strand.
GGGCCGGTCGGCCAGCAGGGACAGGCAGGAACGGGTCTCCTCGTCGTAGACGGCCAGGTCGCCGCCACGGTGGAAGCTGTGGTCGCCGGCGCGTGGCCCGCCGCCCGCGTCGACCGCGCGCAGGGCCACCAGGAACGCGGCCAGGTCCGCGGCGAACGCGTCGAGGTCGGCCGGCCCGTCCCGGTCGGCGGTCGCGCCCGGCAGCCAGCGGTTGACCGTCCAGGGGAGCGGGTAGCCGCAGCCCGGCCGTCCCCGACCGACCGGGACCGGCACGGGCACCGGCAGGTACGGCGCCAGCCGGGGCAGCCACTCCTGCTCCTTGGCCACCGCCGCGGCGTACGCCGGGTGGCTGGGCAGGCGGACGGCGAGGTCGTCGCCGAGGCGGTAGGTCCGGTTGTCCCAGCCGTCCACCTCGACCGGGCGCACCGGCAGCCCCGCCCACTGCGGGAACTGCGCGGCCACCAGCCGCTCCACCAGCGCGGCGTCGATGCCCCCGCGTCCGTCCGTCGTCGTCATCACCGGGGAGTCTCGACGCCCGGACCGCGTGCGGCAAGCGGGTTTCCGGCGCCCGCGTTCGCGCGCCGGGCCGCCGCTCAAGTAGGTTTCGGTACGACGACCCCAGCCACCGAAGGGATGCCCGTGACGGCGTACAAGCGAGTCCTGCTCAAGCTCTCCGGCGAGGTCTTCGGCGGCGGCCATGTGGGCATCGACCCGGACGTCGTCCAGAAGATCGCCCACGAGATCGCCGCCGTCGTCGACGCGGGCGTGCAGATCGCCGTCGTCACCGGTGGCGGCAACTTCTTCCGCGGCGCCGAGCTGCAGCAGCGAGGCATGGACCGCGTCCGCGCCGACTACATGGGCATGCTCGGCATCGTGATGAACTGCCTGGCGCTGCAGGACTTCCTCGAGAAGCTGGGCGTCGAGACCCGCGTGCAGACCGCGATCACGATGGGCCAGGTCGCCGAGCCCTACGTCCCGCGCCGCGCCATCCGGCACATGGAGAAGGGCCGCGTCGTGATCTTCGGCGCCGGCATGGGCATGCCGTTCTTCTCCACCGACACGGTTGCGGTGCAGCGGGCGCTGGAGAGCAAGTGCGACGTGGTGCTGGTGGCCAAGAGCGGTGTCGACGGCGCCTACACCGCCGACCCGCACAAGGACCCGACCGCCACCAAGCTCGACCGGGTGACGTACAAGGAAGCGATCGCCCAGGGCCTGCGGATCATGGACCAGACGGCGTTCGCCCTGTGCGGCGAGAACAAGCTCCCGATGGTGGTCTTCGGGATGGAACCGGAGGGCAACATCCTCCGGGTCGTCCAGGGTGAGAAGATTGGCACGCTGGTGACCGCGGACGACTGAGGACGTCGTACGCCGCCGCCCGCACCGAACTGTGACAACGAGGAGACACCGTGATCAACCAGGTTCTGTCCGAGGCCGGCCAGAAGATGGACAAGTCGGTCGAGGCCACCCGTGAGGAGTTCGCGGCGATCCGCGCCGGCCGGGCGCACCCGAGCATGTTCAGCAAGCTCGTGGCCGACTACTACGGCACCCCGACCCCGCTGCAGCAGCTGGCGTCGTTCACCGCCCCCGAGGCCCGGATCATCCTGGTCCAGCCCTACGACATGGGCGCGATGACGGCCATCGAGAAGGCGATCCGCGAGTCGGACCTCGGGGTGAACCCCGCCAACGACGGCAAGGTGCTGCGCTGCGTCTTCCCCGAGCTCACCGAGGAGCGCCGCAAGGAGTTCATCAAGATCGCCCGGGCCAAGGCCGAGGACGGTCGCGTGTCCGTGCGCAACATCCGGCGTACCGCCAAGCAGCACCTCGAGAAGCTCGAGAAGGACGGCGAGGTCGGCAAGGACGACGTCACCGGTGCCGAGAAGCGCCTCGACGGGCAGACCAAGAAGCACACCGACGCGATCGACGAGATGCTCAAGAACAAGGAATCCGAGCTGCTCGAGGTCTGAGCACCAGCCCGAGCCGAGAGGGACCGATGACGTCCTCCGCAGCGCCGACGCCCCCGGTCCAGGACCACGGCCGGGCCGGGCGCAACCTCCCCGCCGCGATCACCTCCGCGGTGGTGCTGCTGGCTGCCATCGTGATCTCGCTGGCGGTGTGGAAGACCGCGTTCATGTTCATCGTCGCGGCCGCGGTGGTGGTGGCGATCTGGGAGCTGCACAAGGGCTTCCTGGCCAAGGGCATCGACCTCCCCGAGCAGCCGCTGATGCTCGGCGGCGTGGTGATGGTCGTGGTGGCCTACTTCTACGGCGCCCCGGCGCTGGTCACCGCGACCGCGGTGACCGCGCTGGTGATCATGCTGTGGCTGCTGCGACGCGGGGTCGACGGCTACGTCATGAACTCCACGGCCTCGGTCTTCACGCTCGTCTACATCCCGTTCCTCGGGTCCTTCGTCGCGCTGCTGCTGGCCGAGGGCGGCGCGGTCGACTTCGACCGCTGGGACGACGGCGTCAAGGGCATCCTCACCTTCATCCTGGTCACCATCGCCTCCGACATCGGGGGGTACGCCGCGGGCGTGCTGTTCGGCAAGCACCAGATGGCCCCGGTGATCTCCCCGAAGAAGTCGTGGGAGGGCTTCGCGGGCTCGACGGTGTTCTGCGTGGTCGTCGGCTGGGCCCTCGTGGTCTACCTGCTCGACGGCGAGGCATGGGTCGGCGTCCTCCTCGGCCTGATCACGGTCGTGATGGCGACGCTCGGCGACCTGTGCGAGTCCGTGATCAAGCGCGACCTCGGCATCAAGGACATGTCCCACGTGATCCCCGGCCACGGCGGCCTGATGGACCGGCTGGACTCCCTGCTGGCCACCATCGCGCCGATCTGGCTGCTGCTGCACTACCTCGTCTTCTAGGCGGGCCGGTCTTCTAGGCAGGCTCGTCTCCTAGGCGGGCGGGTCGACGAGGCGGCGTACCGACTCCGGCACCGGCAGGTCCTCCGCCCAGGGCGCCGCGAGCGGCGGGTCGAGCACGGTCCGCACCGGCACCAGCCCGCTCCAGACGTCGGGCTCGGCCTCGGCCTCCTCGGGCGTGGCCGGCCAGCCGCCGGACGCCTTCATCAGCCAGCCGCCCTCGGCGATCACCAGCGCCATCGCCTGCGTGGCGGCGAGCTCCTTGCGGGTGCTGGCCCGCACCTCGGCGGTGCGGCCGGGCAGGATCCGTTCGGAGAAGACGTCGAGCGCGGCCTCCTGCTCGTCGCGGGGGAGCGGCTCGAGCCGGCCGCGGACGGTTGCCGAGCGGTAGTTCACCGACGACTCGAACGTCGTCGGCGCCACCGCGAGGGCGTCGAGCGCGGTCACCGAGAACACCGCCGGGGCACCGGCGGCGACCTGGCGCAGGGCGCCGGCACCGGTGGAGCCGTGCAGCAGGATCCGGTCGCCGTCGCGCGCGTGCAGCATCGGCACCGCCCAGGGCTGGCCGTCGGAGACCGTCGACAGCACCCCGAACCACTGCTCGTCGAGCAGTGCGTCGAGCGCCGCGCGGTCGGTGACGGCGTACTCCGTCAGCCGGCGCAGCCGGTCGTGGGCCATGCTCACCACCATCCCTGGCGGTGCGCCCAGCGCAGCAGGGTGAGGCTGATCGTCACCATGACCACCAGCACGATGCCGAGCTGGAGGTAGTGCGTGGACTCGTTGACGATGACGTTCATCCCGTAGACCGACGCGATCGCGGTGATCGGCAGGGTGACCGCCGCGATCACGGCCAGCCGCTCCATCGCCACGGTCATCTTCGTGTGCACCTTGGTCTGGTAGAGCTCGATCACCCCGAAGAGGAAGTGCGATTCGCCGTCGGCCAGCGAGCGCACCCGGTCGAACTGCGCGGCCAGGTCGCGGGCCCGGCGGGTGTCGGCGTCGTCCTCGAGCCGCCCGATCTCGGTCATCCGCATCCACATGTCGTGGCACTGCGCGGCCATGGTGCGCGTGGTCTGCAGCTCGTGGCGGATCAGGAACATCGTCTCCAGCAGCACCTCGGGGTCGCGCAGCTGGGAGCCCATCACCTCCTTCTCCAGGCCGGGGATCTTGGCGGCGACCTCGCGGATCAGGCCGCTCTGCCGCCGGGCGACCCCGGAGGTGATCGCGTAGGACAGCTCCACCGGCGACCCGGGCCGGAAACGGCCGCCCTCGATCCGCTGCAGCGCCGCGCGCGTCTCGACCAGCGCCTCGGCGATGTCGACGTCGGGGTTGATCGGGCCGTGGACGGTGACCAGGTAGTGGTGGCCGATGATCTGGTCGAGCTCGAGCAGGTGCACGTGCCCGGACTCCCCGCCCAGCGGTGACTGGCTGGTGACGAACACGTGGTCGTCGTACCCGTGCACGGTCGGGACGTAGTTCCGCTGCCGGCACGCCTCGAGCACCATCGGGTGGCAGCCGAGCCCGGTCAGCAGGTCGGCGGCCTCGTCGCTCCAGGTGGGTACGTCGATCCAGAAGAACCCGTCCTCGTGGGAGAACAGCTCGACGACGTCGTCCGGCTCGCGCACATGGGCGCCCGCGGCGTCGACGAACCAGACCTGCATGAGCCCAGCGTGGCGGTGGGGGACCGGCGCGGCAAGAGCGCGCGCGGGGGCCACGCAGGCAGATTGGGTACGCCGCGCCCGCGGTGGGAGACTGTTCCGGTCATGAGCGAGCCCAAGCCCCTTCCCCTGGTCTTCGACGAGCCGCGCGGTCGCAAGAAGCCGCCGCGGCACCTGGCCGACCTCGACGAGGCCGGACGCAAGGACCTGCTGACCTCCCTGGGCCTGCCCGGCTTCCGGGCCAAGCAGCTGTCCACCCACTACTTCGCGCGCCTGGTCGACGACCCCGAGCAGATGACCGACCTGCCCTCGTCCCAGCGCGCCGAGCTGGTCAGCGCGCTGCTGCCGTCGCTGATGACCCCGCTGCGCACGCTCGAGGCGGACAAGGGCACCACCCGCAAGACGCTGTGGAAGCTCTTCGACGGCGCCCTGGTCGAGTCGGTGCTGATGCGCTACCCCGACCGCGCCACGATCTGCGTGTCCTCGCAGGCCGGCTGCGGCATGGCCTGCCCGTTCTGCGCCACCGGCCAGGGCGGCCTGCAGCGCAACATGTCCACCGCCGAGATCGTCGAGCAGGTCGTCGCCGGCGCCCGGTCGATGGCCCGCGGCGAGGTCCCGGGCGGCCCCGGACGGGTCTCCAACGTGGTGTTCATGGGCATGGGCGAGCCGATGGCCAACTACAAGGCCGTGATCGGCGCCGTACGCCGTCTCACCGACCCGACACCTGCCGGACTGGGCATGTCCGCGCGCGGGGTGACCGTGTCGACGGTCGGCCTGGTGCCGCGGATCAACCAGCTCGCCGAGGAGGGCATCCCGGTCACGCTGGCGCTGTCGCTGCACGCGCCCGACGACGAGCTGCGCAACGAGCTGGTGCCGATCAACACCCGCTTCTCGGTCGCGGAGACCGTCGAGGCGGCCTGGAACTACGCCGCCACCACCAAGCGGCGGGTCTCCATCGAGTACGCCATGATGCGCGGCATCAACGACCAGGCCTGGCGGGCCGACCTGCTCGCCGACGTGCTCAACGGGTACGGCGACTGGGGCTGGGTCCACGTGAACCTCATCCCGCTGAACCCGACCCCGGGCTCGAAGTGGACCGCCTCCGACCCGGCCGACGAGCGCGAATTCGTCCGCCGGCTCGAGGCCAAGGGCATCCCGACCACGGTCCGCGACACCCGCGGCCGTGAGATCGACGGCGCCTGCGGCCAGCTCGCCGCCGCCGAGTAGCGCCGACCCGTCGCAGACTGACGCGGGCATGTCGCCGACCCGTCGCAGACTGACGCTGTGCGCTGTCAGTTTGCGACAGGTCGGCGTCAGCCGATGAGGTCGGCCGCCTCCTCGACGCTGTCGACGAGGTGCACCATGCGCTCCATGGCCCGGTTCTTGGCGAGGTTCTTGAGCAGCGGCCAGGCCGGCACCGTCTCGGTCCAGTGCGTGCGGCCGACCAGCACCATCGGCGCCACGGCGGAGGCATCGGCGTAGTAGTTCTCGCAGCCGTCCTGGAAGATCTCCTGCACCGTCCCGCCGGCACCGGGCAGGAACACGATGCCCGCTTCGCAGATCTGCAGCAGGGTCGCCTCGCGGGTGGAGTTGCGGAAGTACTTCGCGATCGCCGTCGCGAACGGGTTGGGCGGCTCGTGGCCGTAGTGCCAGGTCGGGATCCCGAGGGAGTCGCCGCCGTCCGGGAACCGCTTGCGGAACCGGAAGGCCGCCTGCGCCCACAGCCCGACGTCCGGCCGGAACGACGGGACGGAGGCCAGCGAGGCCATCGCGTCGGCCAGGGTGTCCGGGTCCGGGTCGGTCAGCCAGGCACCCAGGTTGGCCGCCTCCATGGCACCCGGGCCGCCGCCGGTGGCGACGATATTGCGCTGCGAGAGCAGGTGGCCGAGCCGCACCGCCTCGGCGTACGCCGGCTGGTCGCGACCCAGGGCGTGGCTCCCCATCACGCCGACCAGGCGCCGGCCGCGGGTCCAGTCGGCCAGGGCCTCGTCGATGGCGTGGTCGTGCAACGCCTGCGCGAGCGCGATCTCGGGATCGGTCGGCTGGCGCGACCACGCGTAGACCCGGGCGTCCAGCGAGTCGTCGTACACGGGGGCGTCGTACAGCTCCCGCGGCGTGTAGAGCGCGGTCCGGTAGGTGTCGACCGGTACGTCGGGCACGGTGGGGAACACGATCGCGCCCCGGGCACGCAGGTCGAGCTCGGTGGTGCCGGTGAAGTGGCAGCCGAGGAAGAGGGCGCCGGCCACGTCGACGTCCTCGAGCGTCTCGGCCCGGTCGCGGAGGTCGAGGCCGCGCAGGTGCCAGCCGGTGAGCGAGGTGGCGCCCGCGGCCAGCCGCTGGTCCAGCTCCTCGGTGGAGTCCAGCTCGACGACGCGGCCCCGGGTCTTCCTCACGCGCACAACCTACGTGCCCCTCCGCCGACCCGTGCGTTGTGGCGGGCCGACCCGTGCGTTGTGGCGCGTCGGGCGTCAGTGCCCGCCGATGAGCGGGGCCACGGCGCGCGCGATCAGGCTCGGCCGCCCGGTCATCCGCTCCTCGGCGTCCGCGACCGTCATCGCCCGCAGCCCGACGTTGATCCCGAGCCAGCGCAGCGGCTCCGGCTCCCATGCCCGCGAGTGGTGGTCGACCCACGGCAGGTGGACCAGGTCGGTGTCGCGCTCCAGCACGAGGTCCGCGATGGTCCGGCCGGCGAGGTTGGTGGTGCTCACGCCGTCGCCGACGTACCCACCCGCCCACGCCAGCCCGGTCGAGCGGTCGAGGCCGACCGAGGCGATCCAGTCCCGGGGTACGCCGAGGGCACCGCCCCACGTGTGGGTGATCCGGGCCGGGGCGAGCACCGGGAAGAGGTCGACCATCGCGGCGTGGAGGTGCCGGAACACGCGGTAGTCGGGGTCGAAGCCCGAGCGGATCCGCGAGCCGAAGGCGTACGGCGCCCCGCGGCCGCCGAAGACCAGCCGGTCGTCGGCCGTGCGCTGGGCGTAGATGATCAGGTGGCGGTGGTCGCTGAGCGTCTCCCGGCGGGCCAGCCCGATCTCGTCCCACGTGGCGGCCGGCAGCGGCTCGGTGGCGACGATCAGCGAGTGGACGGGAGCGACCGCGCGGCGCTGCCCGGCCAGCGTGCGGGTGTACCCCTCGGTGGCGCGCACGACGACCGGCGCCCGGACCGTGCCGTGCGACGTGACCGCCCGCCCCGGGGCGATCTCCCGGACCGGCGTGCGCTCGTGGATGCGTACGCCGCGCCGCTCGACGGCGGCGGCCAGGCCGCGCACCAGCCGGGCGGGATGGATCGCCGCGCAGTCCGGGGTGTACGTCGCCCCGAGCGTCGACTGCGCCCGCACCACGGAGGCGGCCTCGGTCGCGTCCAGGATGCTCAGCTGCGACGTGGAGAGCCCCCACGAGCGGGCGTGCTCCACCTCGGCCCGGGCCCGGGCCAGCTGCACGGGGGTGCGGGCGAGGACGATCGTCCCGCCCACGGCGATGTCCGCGTCGATGCCCTCGGCGGCGGCGACCCGGACCACCTCCGCCGACGGTCTCCCGCATCGCGGCGTCCTGGGCCAGTGCGGCGGCTCGGCTCGAGCCGGGAAGCGCGGCCATGGTGTCCAGCGAGGCCGGGAAGAGCGCCGAGCACCAGCCACCGTTGCGGCCGGAGGCGCCGAAGCCCGCGACGTCGGCCTCGAGGACGACGATCCGCAGGGTGGGGTCGGCGACGGCGAGGTAGTAGGCGGTCCAGAGGCCGGTGAAGCCGGCACCGACGATCGCGACGTCGGCCTCGGTGTCACCCGGGAGAGCGGGGCGGGGCACCCACGAGTCGCCGGCGGTCTCGTGCCACAGGGACAGGCCGGCGTAGCCCCCAGCGCTCAGCGGACGCCCCATGAGTAGGTCTGCTTGTGCAGCTTGAGGTACATGAACGTCTCGGTCGAGATCACCGAGTCGATGGACCGGATCTTCTCCGAGATCAGCTCGAGCAGGTGCTCGTCGCTCTCGCACACGGCCTCGACCAGCAGGTCGTAGGCAGCCCGCGGTGACGACGACGTAGTCGACCTCGGACAGCGCGGCGAGCGCGTCGGCGACGGGCTCGAGCGGGCCCTGCACGCGGATCCCGATCATCGCCTGGCGGGCGAAGCCGAGCTCGAGCGGGTCGGTCACGGCCACCACCTGCATGACGCCGGCGTCGAGCAGGCGCTGCACGCGCTGGCGCACCGCCGCCTCGGAGAGCCCGACGACCTTACCGATGGCGGCGTACGATCGTCGACCGTCCTGCTGGAGCTGCTCGATGATCGCCTTCGACACGTCGTCGAGGTGCGGGCGGTCGTGGGCGCGTTGGCTCTGGGTCACCGTGGCATCGTGTCAGGGAGGGCGCACAGGGACAAGGAAGACGCACCGACAAGCGAATTCGTTGCCGTGGTGTTACGAATCCACGGAATCACTTGTCGATGGGGCATACGCATGACACGATCCGAAGCGCAACGGTCAGGTGACGCAGGAGGAACAATGGCAGGACGTCCATGGAACGCAGGCGGGGACACCGCCGCTGACAGGCTGGCTCGCCAGCTCGCCGGGGAGCTCTCCCGGGGGCAGGCCGGCTTCTCGCGGCGCGGCTTCCTGCGGGCCTCCGGGGTCGGCGCGATGGCCCTGGGAGCGGGTGGCCTGCTGGCCGCCTGCGGCACCGAGGGCACCAAGCAGAGCGCCGACACGTGCAAGAGCACCGACCTGAGCAGCAGCCAGAAGGAGCTGGTCTTCTCCAACTGGCCGCTCTACATGGACGAGGACGGCAAGAAGTACCCGACCCTCGAGGACTTCCAGAAGGACTCCGGGATCAAGGTCACCTACAACACCGACGTGAACGGCAACAACGAGTTCTTCGCGAAGGTGCGCAACCAGCTCGGCGCCTGCGAGCCGATCGGCCGCGACATCATCGTGCTCACCGACTGGATGGCCGCCCGCATGGTCGGCCTGGGCTGGATGCAGGAGCTCGACGCCGCGAACATCCCCAACGTCCGGGCCAACCTGGTCGACACGCTCAAGTCCCCCTCGTGGGACAAGGACCGCAAGCACTCCGTGCCGTGGCAGAGCGGCCTGACCGGCATCGCCTACAACTCCAAGTACACCGGCGAGGTCTCCAGCTTCGAGGAGCTGGTGACCCGCGCCGACCTCAAGGGCAAGATCTCGCTGCTCAGCGAGATGGGCGACACCATGGGCTTCGTGCTCAAGATGGTCGGCGCCGATCCCAACGACTTCAGTGACGACGAGTGGAAGACGGCCCTGGCCAAGATGGAGGAGATCGTCGCCTCCGGCCAGGTCCGCCAGTTCACCGGCAACAACTACACGCGCCCGCTCACCAACGGTGACGTCTTCGCCTGCGAGGCGTGGTCCGGCGACATCATCGCCCTGCAGTACGACAACAAGGACATCAAGTTCGTCGCGCCGGAGGAGGGACTCTCCCTCTGGAGCGACAACATGATGGTGCCGAACAAGGCCGACCACAAGGCGAACGCCGAGAAGCTCATGAACTACTACTACGAGCCCGAGGTGGCCGCCCGTCTGGCGGCGTGGGTCAACTACATCTGCCCGGTCGCCGGCGCCGAGGACGCGATGGCGAAGATCGACGACTCGCTCGTGGGCAACCCGCTGATCTTCCCGACGGCGACGGACCTCGAGAAGACCTGGGCCTTCATGTCGACCGACACGAAGACCCGGGAGAGGTTCGACAAGGAATTCAACCAGGTGATCGGGGCGTGATCCGTTGACCGAGCAGGCGGCCGGGGGGCAGACGGAGCAGGAAGCAGGACAGGACGCCGGGCCGGCATCCAGGGTCACCTCGGGTGACCTGGTGCTGACCGGGGTCACCAAGAGGTTCGGTTCGTTCGTCGCGGTGGACGACCTCGACCTCACCGTTCCCGCGGGGTCGTTCTTCGCCCTGCTCGGCCCGTCCGGGTGCGGCAAGACCACCACCTTGCGGATGATCGCCGGCCTGGAGACGCCGACGGCCGGCACGATCACGCTGGGCGAGGGCGAGATCACCACCCTCAAGCCCTACCGGCGCCCGGTGAACACGGTCTTCCAGAGCTACGCGCTCTTCCCGCACATGACGATCAGCGAGAACGTCGCGTTCGGTCTCAAGCGCACCGGCGCCAAGGACGTGAAGTCCAAGGTCGCCGACATGCTCGCCCTCGTCGAGCTCGAGCAGTACGCCGCCCGCAAGCCGGCCCAGCTCTCCGGCGGCCAGCAGCAGCGCGTGGCACTGGCCCGGGCCCTCATCAACCAGCCGCAGGTGCTGCTGCTCGACGAGCCGCTGGGCGCGCTGGACCTCAAGCTGCGCCGGCAGATGCAGATCGAGCTGAAGCGGATCCAGACCGAGGTCGAGACCACGTTCGTGCACGTCACCCACGACCAGGAGGAGGCCATGACCATGGCCGACACCGTCGCGGTGATGAACCGGGGTGTCATCGAGCAGATGGGCAGCCCCGAGGAGCTCTACGAGCACCCCCGGACGACCTTCGTCGCGAACTTCCTCGGCCAGTCCAACCTCATCCGCGGCAGCGTCCGCGGAGCCGAGCAGGCCGACGTCGTCGTCGACGTACAAGGCACGCGGCTCGTGGCGCCGCAGGCCCGTGCGGCCGACGGTGCGCCCGAGGTCTGGGTCGGCATCCGGCCCGAGAAGGTCGTGCTCGCCGCCGCCGGCACCGCCGCCCAGAACGGCGCCAACGTGCTGCCCGGTGGCGTGGTGACCGACGCCAGCTTCACCGGCGTCAGCACGCAGTACCTCGCCCGGATGCCCTGGGGCCAGGAGCTGATGGTGTTCGAGCAGAACACCGGCGTGCAGAAGCACTTCTCCGTCGGCGACACCGTGGACCTCCACTGGGTGCCCGACCACACGTTCCTGCTCGACGCGAGCCAGGACGCGGAGGCGGGCGTCGAGCGCGAGGACGAGTCGTGACCCACATCCCGATGGGCAGCCGAGCTGCCCGCGGCGCCACCGCTGGAGGTGCCGGACGACGAGAAGAAGAAGAACGGGCTGCTCGGCTACCTCCTGCTGTTCCCGGCAGCGGCCTGGCTGACGCTGTTCTTCATCGTCCCGCTGTTCACCCTGGTCAGCACCTCGCTCTACGACCCGAGCGGCTCGCTCGAGTTCGGCTACCAGATGACCGGGCACATCGCGAACTACGGCACGGTGCTCCAGGACTACTCCGAGCAGTTCATCCGCTCGATGGTGTACGCCGGCCTGGCCACCGGGTTCTGCATCCTCCTCGGCTACCCGCTCGCCTACGCGATCGCGTTCAAGGCCGGCCGCTGGAAGAACCTCATGCTGGTCGCGGTGATCGCGCCGTTCTTCACCTCGTTCCTGATCCGGACCCTGTCGTGGCAGCTGATCCTCGCCGACCAGGGCTGGCTGGTGGAGACGCTCAAGTTCCTGCACATCATGGGGCCGGACGGCCACCTGCTGGCCACGCCGATCGCGGTGGTCACCGGCATCACCTACAACTTCCTGCCGTTCATGGTGCTGCCGCTCTACGCGTCGCTGGAGAAGATCGACCCGCGGCTGATCGAGGCCGGGTCGGACCTCTACGCCTCGCCGATCACGACCTTCCGCACGGTCACGCTGCCGCTGTCCATGCCGGGCCTGGTGGCCGGCACGCTGCTCACCTTCATCCCCGCGGCCGGTGACTACATCAACGCCGAGCTGCTCGGGAACACCCAGACCCAGATGGTCGGCAACGTCATCCAGAAGCTGTTCGACGGTGGTTCCTACCCCGAGGCGGCTGCCCTGTCGGTGACGCTGATGGCGGTCATCGTGGTGCTGGTGCTCTTCTACGTGAAGCGGGCCGGGACGGAGGACCTGCTGTGACGCGCGCCGGGAAGTGGATCGGCGACCACCTGATCCTGGGGATCGGGCTGCTGGTCCTGCTCTACATGTTCATCCCGATCTTCATCGTCGTCGGGATGTCCTTCAACGAGCCGGCCTCGCGCAACAGCTACGCCTTCAACCAGTTCACCTGGGACAACTGGAAGAACCCCTGCGAGCCGATCGGCATGTGCGACTCGGTGGTGCTGTCCATCCAGATCGGCCTGCTGGCGACCCTCGGCGGCGACGGTCCTGGGCACGCTGATGGCCTTCGCGCTGGTCCGGCACCGCTTCCGCGGCCGGTCGGTGGCCAACGTGTTCACCTTCCTGCCGATGGCCTCGCCGGAGATCGTGATGGGCTCCTCGCTGCTGGCGCTGTTCGTGGCCGGCGGCATGGCCGGCGTACTCGGCTTCTGGACGATCCTGATCGCCCACATCCTGTTCTGCCTCAGCTTCGTGGTGGTCACCGTCAAGGCACGGCTGGCCGGCCTCGACCCACGCCTGGAGCAGGCGGCGATGGACCTCTACGCCAACGAGTGGCAGACGTTCTGGCGGGTCACCTTCCCGCTGGTCTTCCCGGGCATCCTGTCCGCGGCCCTGCTCAGCTTCTCGCTGTCCTTCGACGACTTCATCATCACCAACCTGAACGCCGGGCAGGAGGTCACCTTCCCGATGTTCGTCTGGGGCGCCGCCCAGCGGGGCATCCCGCCGCAGATCAACGTCGTCGGCACGGTCATGTTCATGATCGCGCTGCTGCTGGTGCTCGCGGGCGAGGTGAACAACCGGCGCCGGGCCCGGGTGTGAGCACGACCGCACCCGCCCGGACCGCGCTCGCCGACGCCCGGCCCGCGGTCTTCTGGCTCGACGACCCGGACCGCCCGGACCCGCTGCCGCCGCTGACCGGGGCGCTCACCGCGGACCTGGTCGTGGTCGGCGGCGGGCTACACCGGGCTCTGGACCGCGCTGCGCTCGCGCGAGCGGCACCCCGACCGCTCGGTGGTGCTGCTCGAGGCCGGCCGCTGCGGCGACGAGGCCAGCGGCCGCAACGGCGGCTTCGCGTCGGCCAGCCTCACCCACGGCTTCGGCAACGGGGTGGCCCGCTGGCCGGAGGAGCTGGCCGAGCTCGACCGCCTGGGCGAGGAGAACCTCGCCGCCATCGGCGAGACCGTGGCGAGGTACGCCATCGACTGCCACTGGGAACGCACCGGCGAGCTCACCGTGGCCAGCCAGCCGCACCAGGTCGAGGAGCTGGCCCACGTCGCGGGTGAGATGCGGGCGGCCGGCCGGGACGTCGTACTCCTCGACGCGGACGCCACGCGCGCCCGGGTCGACTCGCCGACGTACCTCGCTAGCCTCTCCGACCCGCACGGGACCGCCCTCGTCGAGCCGGCCCGGCTGGCCTGGGGGCTGCGGCAGGCCTGCCTCGACGCCGGGGTGGTCATCCACGAGGGCACCGAGGTGCTCGGCCTCGACGACGGGGGTACGACGGTCCGCACCGCCCGCGGGCAGGTCCGGGCCGACCGGGTCGCACTGGCCACGAACGCGTTCCGCCCGCTGCTGCGCCGGCTGGGCCTGATGACCGTGCCGGTCTACGACCACGTGCTGATGACCGAGCCGCTGTCGGCGGCGCAGCGGTCCGCGATCGGCTGGGCGCAGCGGGAGGGCGTCGGCGACGCCGCCAACCTGTTCCACTACTACCGTCTGACCCGCGACGACCGGATCCTCTGGGGCGGGTACGACGCGGTCTACCACTTCGGCTCGCGCATCGCCCGCGACCTCGAGCAGAGCGACGCGACGCACGCGCTGCTGGCCGAGCACTTCTTCACGACCTTCCCGCAGCTCGAGGGGCTGCGCTTCACCCACCGCTGGGGCGGGGTGATCGACACCTGCACCCGGTTCTCGGCGTTCTTCGGCACCGCCCACGGCGGCCGGGTCGCGTACGCCGCGGGCTACACCGGCCTCGGCGTGGCGGCGACCCGCTTCGGTGCCGACGTGATGCTCGACCTGCTCTCCGGGGAGGAGACCGAGCGGACCCGGCTGCGGATGGTGCGGGAGAAGCCGCTGCCGTTCCCGCCGGAACCGGTCCGCTGGGCGGGCATCCAGCTCACGCGCTGGTCGATGGCCAGGGCCGACCGCGACGCGGGCCGCCCCAACCTGTGGCTGCGCACCATGGACCGGCTCGGCCTCGGCTTCGACTCCTGAGCCGCCCTGCACGACCTGACACGACACCACCAGCAGGGAAGAGGGACAGACGATGACCGGACAGACCGGGCAGAGGACCATCGGGCACTGGCGCAACGGCGCGCCGTGGCCGGGCTCGGGGAGCGGTACGGCGACGTGCACGACCCGGCGACCGGGGAGGTCACCGGCCGGGTCGCGTTCGCGTCCGACGGCCGACGTCGACGCGGCGGTCGCCGACGCGGCGGCCGCGGGCAGGGAGTGGGCGGCGGCGTCGCTGACCCAGCGCACCGCAGGTGCTCTTCGCGTTCCGCGAGGTGCTGCACCGGCGCCGCGAGGAGGTCGCCGCGGCGATCACCGCGGAGCACGGCAAGGTGCTCAGCGACGCGCTCGGCGAGGTGCAGCGCGGCCTCGAGGTGGTGGAGTTCGCCTGCGGTGCCCCGCACCTGCTCAAGGGCGGCTTCAGCCGACCAGCGTCTCGACCGGGGTCGACGTGCTACTCGATCCGCCAGCCGCTCGGCGTGGTCGCGGTCATCTCGCCGTTCAACTTCCCGGCGATGGTGCCGCTGTGGTTCGTCCCGGTGGCGATCGCCGCCGGCAACGCGGTGGTGCTCAAGCCGAGCGAGAAGGACCCGTCCGCCTCGCTGCTGCTCGCCGAGTGCTGGGCCGAGGCCGGGCTGCCGGCCGGGGTCTTCAGCGTCGTGCACGGCGACAAGGAGGCCGTCGACGCCCTGCTGGTGCACCCCGACGTCAAGGCGGTGTCCTTCGTCGGGTCGACCCCGATCGCCCGCTACGTCTACGAGACGGCCACCGCCGCACGGCAAGCGCGTGCAGGCCCTGGGCGGCGCCAAGAACCACATGGTGGTGCTGCCGGACGCCGACCTCGACGCCGCCGCCGACGCCGCGGTCAACGCCGGCTTCGGCTCGGCGGGGGAGCGGTGCATGGCGATCTCCGTGCTGGTCGCGGTCGACCCGATCGGCGACGAGCTGGTCTCGATGATCGCCGAGCGGATGGCCGGGCTGCGCACCGGCGACGGCCGCCGCGGCTGCGACATGGGACCGCTGGTCACCGGCGCCCACCGCGACAAGGTGACGTCGTACCTCGACGCCGGCATCGAGGCCGGCGCCAAGCTGGTCGTGGACGGCCGCGAGGTGCAGCCGGACGGCGAGTCCGGCGGCTTCTGGCTGGGCCCGACGCTGTTCGACCAGGTCGCGCCGGGGATGTCGGTCTACGACGACGAGATCTTCGGACCGGTGCTGTCGGTGGTCCGGGTGCCGTCGTACGACGCGGCGCTGGACCTGGTGAACGCCAACCCGTACGGCAACGGGACCGCGATCTTCACCCGCGACGGCGGCGCCGCCCGGCGCTACGAGGCGGAGGTCGAGGTCGGCATGGTCGGCGTCAACGTGCCGATCCCGGTGCCGATGGCGTACTACTCGTTCGGTGGCTGGAAGTCCTCGCTGTTCGGCGACTCCCACGCGCACGGCACCGAGGGCGTGCACTTCTACACCCGCGGCAAGGTGGTCACCTCGCGCTGGCCGGACCCGGGCACCGGGGGCATCGACCTCGGCTTCCCGCGGCACGACTAGGGAGGGTCGGGCGGAGGTCCGGGCTCGGGCTGCCGCTCGGGGCTGCACGTAACTCCGCAATTGCGGGGTTGTGACACGTTTTCGGCGCGGATTCATGTCACACGGCTGCAATTGCGGAGTTGTGACATGCACCGGGCCGCGTCGCCGCGGACGTCACGTCACGACGCGCGGCGACCCGGACGGGAAGGAGGGTGCCGAGGCCCACCTCGACACCCTCCGCACTGCTCGGAGCTCCCCAGGGCTCAGAGCATGCTCCACGCCTTCTCGAGCACGACCCGCAGGATCTGCTCCATCTCGTCGAAGTGCTGCTGGTCGCAGATCAGCGGCGGTGCCAGCTGGATGACCGGGTCGCCGCGGTCGTCGGCCCGGCAGTAGAGGCCCTCGTCGTACAGCGCCTTGGACAGGAAGCCGCGCAGCAGCTTCTCGGCCTCCTCGTCGTCGAAGGTCTCCTTGGTGGCCTTGTCCTTGACGAGCTCGATCCCGTAGAAGTAGCCGTCGCCGCGGACGTCGCCGACGATCGGCAGGTCGTGCAGCTTCTCCAGCGTGGCCCGGAAGCCGTCCTCGTTGGACGCGGACGTTCTCGAGGATGTTCTCGTTCTCGAAGATGTCGAGGTTGGCCATCGCCACCGCGGTGGAGACCGGGTGCCCGCCGAAGGTGTAGCCGTGGGCGAAGGACTCCATCCCGTGCAGGAACGGCTCCATCAGGCGGTCGGAGGCGATCATCGCGCCGAGCGGGGAGTAGCCCGAGGTCAGGCCCTTCGCGCAGGTGATGATGTCGGGCTGGTAGCCGTAGCGCTCGGCGCCGAACATGTGGCCGAGGCGGCCGAAGGCGCAGATGACCTCGTCGGAGACCAGCAGCACGTCGTACTCGTCGCAGATCTCGCGGACCCGCTCGAAGTAGCCGGGCGGCGGCGGGAAGCAGCCGCCGGAGTTCTGCACCGGCTCCAGGAAGACCGCGGCCACCGTGTCCGGGCCCTCGAACTCGATCGCCTCGGCGATCCGGTTCGCGGCCCACTGGCCGAACAGGTACAGGTCGTCGGGCCGACCGGTCTCGATCAGGTGCTCCGAGGAGGCGTACTCCAGCTGGTGACGCGACTGCGTCGCGCGGTAGAAGTTCGTGTTGGGGACCCGGAAGGTCGAGGGCACCAACGGCTCGAACGGTGCCTTCATGCCGGGCAGGCCGGTGATCGACAGCGCGCCCTGGGGGGTGCCGTGGTAGGCGATGGCCCGGCTGATCACCTTGTGCTTGGTGGGCTTGCCGGTCATCTTGAAGTACTGCTTGGCGAGCTTCCAGGCGCTCTCCACGGCCTCGCCACCACCGGTGGTGAAGAACACGCGGTTCAGGTCACCGGGGGCGTAGCCGGCGATGCGCTCGGCCAGCTGGATCGCGGTCGGGTGGGCGTAGGACCACAGCGGCATGAACGCGAGCTCGCTCGCCTGCTTCGCGGCGGCCTCGGCGAGCTCGGTGCGGCCGTGCCCGAGCTGGCTCACGAACAGCCCCGCGAGGCCGTCGAGGTACCGCTTGCCGTGGTTGTCGTAGATGTAGGCGCCCTCACCGCGCACGATGATCGGCACGTCCTGCGTGTCGTACGTCGAGTGCCGGGTGAAGTGCATCCAGAGGTGGTCCTTGGCCGCCTTCTGGAGGCGTGTCGTTCGAGGGGTGCTGGTCCATGCGCCCCATCGTGCCGGGTAGTGCGGGTTTCGGCAAGTGAATCCGTGGTGAACGGGCCAATCGAGTACGGATTTCGTTGTGCGGATCGCTTTCGGGAGCGCTAACTGGTAGGAATCGACCCATGACGAGGTACGGCGCCCAGTTCGGTCCCGACATCACCTTCCTGGGGGTGGACCCGTCGACCTCGACGACGCCACCGCGCTCGCGCGGCCGACGTCGTGGTGGTCGGGGCGCCGTTCGACGGCGGCACCAGCCACCGGCCCGGCACCCGGTTCGGGCCGCAGGCGATCCGGCAGACCTGCTACCTCGCCCAGGACGGCTCCCGGCCCCACCTCGCGCTCCGTGTCGACGCGCTGCGCGACATCCGCGTCGTCGACGCCGGCGACGTCGAGATGCCGCCCGGCGAGATCGAGCGGGCGCTGGGCAACCTCGAGGAGGCGGTGTACGCCGTGGCCGCCGCGGGCGCCGTACCCCTGGTGCTCGGCGGTGACCACTCCATCGCGCTGCCGGACGCGACCGGCGTCGCCCGGCACCTCGGCTACGGCAAGGTCTCGATGATCCACTTCGACGCCCACGCCGACACCGGGGACATCGAGTTCGGCTCGCTCTACGGCCACGGACAGCCGATGCGCCGGCTGATCGAGTCCGGCGCGCTGCGCGGCGACCGCTTCCTGCAGATGGGGCTGCGCGGCTACTGGCCGGGCCCGGAGACGCTGGACTGGATGGCCGCAGCAGCGGATGCGGTCCTACGAGATGACCGAGATCGGCAAGCGCGGGCTCGAGGCCTGCCTCGACGAGGCCTTCGAGATCGCGCTGGACGAGTGCGACGCGGTCTTCCTCTCCGTCGACATCGACGTGTGCGACCCGGGCCACGCACCCGGCACCGGCACCCCCGAGCCGGGCGGGCTCAGCTCGCGCCAGCTGCTCGACGCCGTACGCCGGATCTGCCTCGAGCTGCCGGTGGCCGGCATCGACGTCGTCGAGGTGTCACCGCCCTACGACCATGCCGAGATCACGGCGTACCTCGCGAACCGGGTGTGCCTCGAGGCGCTCTCGGGTCTCGCTGCGCGCAAGGCACGGCCTGCGCCACGACCCCGCCGGCCCGCTGCTGGACGGCCGCGGATGACGGCCACCTCGCCGACCCCGAGCCACGGTCTTCCGGGGCGGCAGCGTCTTCGACGGGCACCGGCACCTGCCCGGCCACGGCCTGGTCGTCGACGGCGACCGGGTGCGTGCGGTGCTGCCCGAGGCCGACCTGGCCGACACGGTGGGGGCCGGCGCCACGGTCGTCGACCTGGCCGGCGGGCTGGTCGTGCCCGGGCTTCGTCGACGCCCACGTCCACCCGGTGCAGGGCGGCCTGGAGCGGATCCGCTGCGACCTGTCCGAGGCCGGCACCCGCGAGGAGTACCTCCGGCTGATCGGCGAGTACGCCGCCGCCCACCCCGAGCTGCCCTGGATCCGGGGCGGCGGCTGGGCGATGTCGGCCTTCCCGGGCGGCAACCCGACCGCGGCCGACCTCGACACCGTGGTGCCCGACCGGCCGGTGTTCCTGCCCAACCGCGACCACCACGGCGCCTGGGTCAACACCCGCGCGCTCGAGGTCGCGGGCATCGGCGCGCACACCTCCGACCCGCCGGACGGACGGATCGAGCGCGACGCCGACGGCCGCCCCACCGGCAGCCTGCACGAGGGAGCGATGGCCCTGGTCGCCCGGCACATGCCGCCGACCGAGGAGCAGGAGTACTACCGCGGCGCTGCTCGCCGGGCAGTCCTACCTGCACTCCCTCGGCGTCACCGGCTGGCAGGACGCCATCCTCGGTGCGTACGCCGGCATGGACGACGTGTCCGAGGTCTACCAACGGGCGGCCCGCAACGGCGACCTCGCCAGCGACGTCGTCGGCGCGCTCTGGTGGGACCGCGACCGCGGCGTCGAGCAGGTCGAGGACCTGCGCGAGCGCCGGGCGGCGTACGCCCACGGCCGGTTCCGGGCGACCGTCGGTCAAGATCATGCAGGACGGGGTGGCCGAGAACGGCACGGCGGCGCTGGCCGAGCCCTACCTCGACCGCTGCGGGCACGCCACCCACAACGCCGGGCACTCGTTCGTCGAGCCCCTCGTGCTGCGGGAGGGCGTGGCCCGGCTGCACGCCGAGGGCTTCCAGGTCCACGTGCACGCGATCGGCGACCGCGCCGTGACCGAGGCGCTCGACGCGTTCGAGCACGCCCTGGCCCGGCACCCGGGCCAGAGCACCCCGGCGGCGACCGCCGCCACCACATCGCGCACCTGCAGCTGGTCCGGCCGGCCGACGTGCAGCGCTTCGCCGCGCTCGGCGTGGCCGCGAACATGCAGGCGCTGTGGGCCTGCCTCGACGAGCAGATGGTCGACCTGACGCTGCCGTTCCTCGGGGAGGAGCGGGCCGGCTGGCAGTACCCCTTCGGCGACCTGCTCCGGGCCCGGGCACCCCTGGCCTGCGGCAGCGACTGGCCGGTCAGCACGCCGGACCCGCTCGCCGCCATCCACACCGCGGTCACCCGCACGGCGTACGGCGACCGCGGCCGGGCCGGCACCGAGCCCTTCCTGCCGCGCCAGGGGCTGCCCACCGAGGCGGCGTTCGCGGCGTACACCTCCGGCTCCGCGCGGCTCAACCACCGCGACGACGCCGGCGTCCTGCGGCCGGGTGCGGTGGCCGACCTGGCGGTGCTCGACCGGGACCCGTTCACGGGTGAGGCGGCGGAGATCGGCGCCACCCGGGTCGCCTCGACCTGGATCGACGGCGCGCCGGTCTTCGGGGCCGGGGCGTGAGCCCTAGCTGACGTCCTTGGGGTCGGGCAGCTCGTCCTCGGGGTACTTCTTGAGGTAGCGACCCACCGAGTCGTCGGCGACCGCCTTCCACAGCTCCCGGGCCCGCTCCTTCTGGATGATGTTGACCGCACCCACCTGCGGCAGCGTCTCGTAGTGGTCGAGCGGCAGCGTCATGAAGCGGACCTTCTTGGCCTCGAGGTTGCGCAGGGACAGCGCCAGGCCGCGGATGTCGCCGCTGCTCCAGCTCTCGTCCACGGTGAGGTGGCTGGTGATCGCCTCGAGGGTGTCGGTGAACTTCACCGGGTTGCCGATCGTGCCGTCGTCGAGGACCTTGGACATGAGGGCGCGGAGGAAGTTCTGCTGCCGGTCCACGCGGTCGAAGTCGCCGTTGGCCAGGCCGTGCCGGGTGCGGACGTACTGCAGGGCGCGCTTGCCCTCGAGGTGGTTGGTGCCCTGCTCCCAGGTGATCTTCTGCTTGGAGTCGTAGAACGACTCGGGCACGTAGACGTCGACGCCGCCGACCGCGGTGCTCAGGTCGCGGAAGCCCTCGAAGTCGATGATCGCCATGTGGTCGATGCGCAGGTTGCTGAGGCTCTCGATCGTGCGGAACGTGCCGAAGGGGCCGTACTGCGAGAACGCCTCGTTGATCTTGTTCTTCCCGTGCTTGGCGCCCTCCTCGTCGTGGATCGTGACGTAGGAGTCGCGCGGCACCGAGACGACGTACGCCGACTTCCGGTTCGCCGGGATGTGCACCACCATCATGGTGTCGCTGCGGTAGGCGCCCGGGTCCCACTCGCCGTCGGCGAGCAGCTCGGAGACGGTCGGCTTCTTCTCCAGCTGGTCGGGGTTGTCGGCACCCATCAGCAGGATGTTCAGCGCCTCGGTGTCCTTCTTCTTCGCCGGCCGCACGCCCTTGTCGAGCACGCTGTCGTCGGCGCGCTGGATGTTGTCGAGCTTCTGGTTGAGGTTCCAGCCGTAGGCCCCGACCACGGTCGCGGTGAAGATCGCCCCGACGAGGAGGATCACCGGACCCGTGCGGTGGCCGTGGCGCCACTCCCAGACGGCGGCCGCCAGCATGCCCAGCACGGCGATCACGAGGAGGTACGCCGTGAGCTCGAGGTAGCCGTGCAGCATCAGCCAGTAGAGCCCCCCGACGGCGAGCACCGTCACCACCGGTGCCACCACATACGTGCGCCGCATGCGCCTCCCCCTCATCCCAGTCCTGCCGCCGAAGAGGGCGGGTGGTTCATTCTTGCCTATCGTGGAAGGATGCTGCGGTATCCCGTGTCTGAACGGATCATTTCGATTGATTCCCTCGGTCTAGGGCCCGTTCCCCTACAGAATTCGTTGGATTGTCAGTAGGCTCCTGCCACCAGTCCAGCCGAACCCGTGAGGGAGACCCATGGCCAGCACGACCTTCCGCAACGTCATCAACGGTGAACTGGTCGACGCCGCGTCCGGTGAGACCTATGACGTCGTCGACCCGACCACGGGGGAGGTGTACGCCACCGCGCCGGCCTCCGGCGCCGAGGACGTCGACCGGGCCTACCAGGCTGCCGCCACGGCGTTCGAGACCTGGGGCGAGACCACCCCGTCCGAGCGCCAGCTGGCGATGCTCAAGATCGCCGACGCGCTGGAGAAGCGCTCGCGCGAGTTCGTCGACGTGGAGTCGCGCGACACCGGCAAGCCGATCGGCTTCACCATCGACGAGGAGCTGCCCCCGGCCATCGACCAGATCCGGTTCTTCGCCGGCGCCGCCCGCGTGCTGGAGGGCAAGTCGGCGGGGGAGTACCTCAAGGACCACACCTCGTTCGTACGCCGCGAGCCGATCGGCGTGGTCGGCCAGGTGACCCCGTGGAACTACCCGCTGATGATGATGGTGTGGAAGATCGCCCCGGCGCTGGCGGCCGGCAACTGCATCGTCCTCAAGCCCAGCGACACCACGCCCGCGTCCTCGACGCTGCTCGCCGAGCTGGCCCAGGAGTTCCTGCCGCCCGGCGTGCTCAACGTCGTGACCGGCGACCGTGACACCGGCCGTGCGGTGGTCGAGCACCCGATCCCGCAGCTGGTCGCGATCACCGGCTCGGTGCGGGCCGGCATGCAGGTCGCCCACTCGGGCGCCGACCAGCTCAAGCGCGTCCACCTCGAGCTCGGCGGCAAGGCGCCGGTGGTGGTCTTCGACGACGCCGACATCGAGGCGGCCGCCGAGGGCATCGCCGGCGCCGGCTACTTCAACGCCGGCCAGGACTGCACCGCGGCCACCCGCGTGATCGCCGGCCCGGGCGTCCACGACGAGTTCCTCGCGGCGCTGGCCGAGCAGGCCCGCAACACGAAGACCGGCATGCCCGACGACGAGGACATCCTCTACGGGCCGCTGAACAACGCCAACCAGCTCGCCCACGTCTCCGGGATGGTCGACCGGCTGCCCGACCACGCGAGCATCGCGGCCGGCGGCAGGCGCCAGGGCGAGTCCGGCTACTTCTACGAGCCGACGGTGCTGTCGGGCCTGCGCCAGGACGACGAGCAGATCCAGACCGAGATCTTCGGCCCGGTCATCACCGTGCAGAAGTTCAGCGACGAGGCCGAGGCGCTGCGCTGGGCCAACGGCGTGGAGTACGGCCTGGCCTCCAGCGTCTGGACCAAGGACCACGGCCGCGCGATGCGGATGGCCAAGAAGCTCGACTTCGGCGCGGTGTGGATCAACACCCACATCCCGATCGTGGCCGAGATGCCGCACGGCGGCTTCAAGCACTCGGGCTACGGCAAGGACCTGTCGATGTACGGCCTGGAGGACTACACGCGCATCAAGCACGTCATGTCCTACATCGGAGGAGTGAACCCGAGTGAGCAGGGGATCCTGCTGGTCGGCGCCGGGGGCGTCGGCGGTGCGTTCGCGGCCATCGCCGCCCGCCGCGACTTCTTCGAGCAGATCGTGATCGCCGACTACGACGGGGCGAAGGCGGACACGGCGGCGGCGGTCGACGACCGCTTCGTCGGTGCCCGGATCGACGCCTCCGACGCGGCGGCGGTGACGCAGCTGTGCCGCGAGCACGGCATCACCCACGTGATGAACGCGGTCGACCCGGTGTTCAACATGGCGCTGTTCGACGGCGCCTTCGCGGCCGGCGCCGACTACGTCGACATGGCGATGTCGCTGTCGCGCCCGCACCCCGAGGCGCCGTACGAGAAGGTCGGCGTGAAGCTCGGCGACGAGCAGTTCGCCAAGGCCGACGCCTGGGAGAAGGACGGCCGGCTGGCGCTGGTCGGGCATCGGCGTCGAGCCCGGCCTCTCCGACGTGTTCGCGCGGTACGCCGCCGACCACCTGTTCTCCGAGATCGACGAGCTCGGCACCCGCGACGGCGCCAACCTCGTGGTCACCGACGACGACGGCAACGAGATCTTCGCGCCGTCGTTCTCGATGTGGACCACGATCGAGGAGTGCCTGAACCCGCCGGTGATCTACGAGAAGGCGCGGGCCGACGTCGACGGCGGATGGTTCACGACCGCGCCGTTCTCCGAGCCCGAGGTCTTCGACTTCCCCGAGGGCATCGGCCCGGTCGAGTGCGTCAACGTGGAGCACGAGGAGGTGCTCCTCATGCCGCGCTGGGTCGACTGCAAGCGAGCGACGTTCAAGTACGGCCTCGGCGACGAGTTCATCACCATCCTCAAGGTGCTCCACACGCTCGGCCTCGACAGCACCGAGAAGGTCCGGGTCAAGGGCGTCGAGGTCGCACCCCGTGACGTCGTCGCCGCCTGCCTGCCCGATCCCGCCACGATCGGCCCGCGGATGACGGGCAAGACCTGTGCGGGCCTCTGGGTCACCGGCAAGGACAAGGACGGCGCGCCGCGGTCGACGTACCTCTACCACGTGGTCGACAACGAGTGGTCGATGCAGGAGTACGGCCACCAGTGCGTGGTCTGGCAGACCGCGGTCAACCCGGTCGTCGCCCTCGAGCTGATCGCGCGCGGGACCTGGTCGGGCGCGGGCGTGCTCGGCCCGGAGGCCTTCGACGCGGCTCCCTTCCTCGACCTGCTGACCGAGTACGGCAGCCCCTGGGGCCAGAAAGAGCTCTGAACCATGGCGACCGCGATCTCCCTCCGTGGCCTGAGCAAGCACTTCGGTGACGTCCGTGCCGTGGACGACCTCGACCTCGACATCGCCGACGGCGAGTTCTTCTCGATGCTCGGCCCCTCGGGCTCCGGCAAGACGACCGTGCTCCGGCTGATCGCCGGCTTCGAGCAGCCGACCAGCGGCCGGATCGTGCTCGGAGGCAACGACGTCACAGGCCGGCCGCCGTTCGCCCGGGACGTCAACACCGTCTTCCAGGACTACGCGATCTTCCCGCACATGAGCGTGCGCCAGAACGTGGAGTACGGCCTGCGCGTGAAGCGGGTCTCCCGCGACGAGCGGCGTACCCGCGCGACCGAGGCGCTCGCGACCGTGCGCCTCGAGGGGTACGCCGACCGCCGGCCGCACCAGCTCTCGGGCGGGCAGCGGCAGCGGGTCGCCCTGGCCCGGGCGCTGGTGAACCGGCCGCAGGTGCTGCTGCTCGACGAGCCGCTGGGCGCGCTCGACCTCAAGCTCCGCCGCCAGATGCAGATCGAGCTCAAGGAGATCCAGCGCGAGGTCGGCATCACCTTCGTGTTCGTGACCCACGACCAGGAGGAGGCGCTCACGATGAGCGACCGCATCGCGGTCTTCAACGAGGGGCGCATCGAGCAGCTGGCCACCCCGGTGGAGCTCTACGAGCACCCCTCCAGCGCGTTCGTCGCCGGCTTCGTCGGCACCTCCAACCTGTTGGAGGGCGACGTCGCCCGGACCGTCGTCGGCGAGGACGGGCAGTTCGTGATCCGCCCGGAGAAGGTGGCCATGCTCGCCCCGGGCGCATCTCCCGAGTCCACCTCGCCGGAGACCTGCCTGGCTCGCGGCGTCGTCCGCGACGTCGTCTACCTCGGCTCGGCGACCCACTCGATCGTCCAGCTCGACGCCGGAGCCACCCTGACCGTCGCCCACCAGAACACCGACCGCTCGATCGACGCCGCCCTGGAGCGGCGCGACCAGCCGGTCGTCCTGAGCTGGCGCCGCGACAGCCTCGTCCCGCTGGGTGGGCCCGCGCCCGCCGCCGCGGGCAGCACCACCGGGCACGACCCCACGTCCCCTGAGGAGGAGACAGGATGAAGAGGAACACCACATGGCGAGTGGCAGCGGTCAGCGCCCTCCTGCTTGCCATGGCCACCGCGTGTGGCACGGACTCGGGCAGCTCGGACTCGAAGGGGGCGGCGGGCTTCACGCCGCCCGACGTACCCATGAAGGACTCGCTCGGGACGATGGAGGGGCAGGTCAACATCCTGGCCTGGCCGGGGTACGCCGAGGACGGCTCCAACGACAAGACCGTCGACTGGGTCACGCCGTTCGAGAAGGAGACCGGCTGCAAGGCGAACGTGAAGTACTTCGGTACCTCCGACGAGGCGGTCACCCTGATGAAGACCGGGGAGTACGACGTCGTGTCCGCCTCGGGCGATGCCTCGCTGCGCCTGATCGCCTCCGGTGACGTGGCGCCGGTCAACACCGACCTGGTGAAGAACTACGCCGACATCGAGCAGTTCCTCAAGGACCGCGACTGGAACTCCGTCGACGGCCAGATGTACGGCATCCCGCACGGCTGGGGCGCGAACCTGTTGATGTACCGCACCGACAAGGTCACCCCGGCGCCGACCAGCTGGGGCGCGGTCTTCGACGACGCCTCGACGTACTCCGGCAAGGTCACGGCGTACGACTCGCCCATCTACATCGCCGACGCGGCGCTCTACCTGATGAAGCACCAGCCGGACCTGGGCATCAAGAACCCGTACGCCCTCGACAAGGACCAGCTCGCGGCGGCGGTCGACCTGCTGAAGAAGCAGAAGGAGAACGTCTCGGAGTACTGGTCGGACTACCTCAAGGAGGTGCAGGCCTTCTCCACCGGCGACTCGGTGATCGGCACCACCTGGGAGGTCATTGCCCAGGTCGCGCAGGGCGAGAAGGTCCCGGTCGAGGCGGTGCTGCCCGAGGAGGGCTCCACCGGGTGGTCCGACACCTGGATGGTCAGCTCGAAGTCGAAGAACTCCAACTGCGCCTACGCGTGGATGGAGCACATCTCCAGCCCCGAGGCCCAGGCCGCCGTGGCGGAGTACTTCGGCGAGGCGCCGGCCAACACCAAGGCCTGCGACATCACGTCCACCAAGGACTTCTGCGACGCCTACCACGCGACCGACGCGGACTACGCCGAGCAGATCTGGTACTGGACCACGCCGATCACCCAGTGCCTGGACGGCCGGGACGCCACCTGCACCGACTACGGCGACTGGACCCAGGCCTGGACCGAGGTGAAGGGCTGACCCGGTGACCAGCGTCCCCGTGGAGGAGCGCGGGGCCGAGAAGGCCCCGCGCTCCACCCGCCCCGGCACCCGGGTCGGGCTGCTGCTCCTGCCACCGATGCTGTGGCTGGGCGTGGCCTACCTCGGGGCGCTCGGCGCGCTCTTCATCACCGCGTTCTGGGGCCAGAACCCCTTCACCGGCGTGGTGGAGCGGACCTGGACGCTCGACAACTTCCGTGACCTGCTGACCATCGACGTCTACCGGACCATCACGATCCGCACCATCGGGATCGCGGCGCTGGTCACGGTGATCGACGCGGTGCTGGCGTTCCCGATCGCGCTCTACATGGCCAAGATCGCCTCGCCGCGCGGCCAGCGGCTGCTGGTGATCTCGGTGCTGATGCCGCTGTGGGCGTCGTACCTCGTCAAGGCCTACGCCTGGCGCGGGATGTTCTCCGAGGGCGGCGTGATCGACTGGCTGGGTGCCCCGTTCGGGCTCTCCTCGCCCGGCTACGGCCTGCCGGCCACCACGGTCGTGCTGGCCTACCTGTGGCTGCCGTACATGATCCTGCCGATCTACGCCGGGCTGGAGCGGCTGCCGGACTCGCTCTGGGAGGCCTCGGCCGACCTCGGCGGCGGCAGCTGGATCACGCTGCGGCGCGTGGTGCTGCCGATGGCGTTCCCGGCGATCGTGGCCGGGTCGATCTTCACGTTCTCGCTGTCGCTCGGCGACTACATCGCCGTCCGCATCGTCGGGGGTACCAGCCAACTGCTCGGCAACGTGGTCTACGACAACGTGGGCGCCGCCAACAACCTGCCGTTCGCGGCCGCCGTGGCGACCATCCCGGTCCTCGTCATGGTGGTCTACCTCGCCGCCGCCCGCCGTACCGGTGCCCTGGAGAACCTGTGATCCTGCCTGCCGGCCTCCGCGCCACCCTCCGCGTCTTCACCGGCCTGCTGCTGGTGGTGATCTACACGCCGCTGGCGGTGGTCGTCATCAACTCCTTCAACGCCGACCGGACCTTCTCGTGGCCGCCGCAGGAGCTGACCCTGCACTGGTGGAAGGTCGCCGCCGACAGCACCGGTGCCCGCAGCGCGCTGTGGACCAGCCTCCAGGTGGCGATGCTGGCCACGCTGATCGCGCTGGTGCTCGGGACGATGGCGTCGCTGGCGATGCGGCGTACCCGCTTCTTCGGCCGCAACGTCGTCTCCCTGCTGATCATCCTGCCGATCGCGCTGCCCGGCATCGTCACCGGCATCGCCCTGAACAACGCGTTCCGGACGATCCTCGGGCTCCAGCTCGGCTTCCTCACGATCGTCGTCGCCCACGCGACGTTCTGCATCGTCGTGGTGTTCAACAACGTGCAGGCCCGGCTGCAGCGCCTCGGCGGCAACTTCGAGCAGGCCTCGATGGACCTCGGCGCCGGGCGGTTCACGACGTTCCGGCTGGTGACCTTCCCGATGTTGCGTTCGGCGCTGCTGGCCGGGGCGCTGCTGTCGTTCGGCCTGTCGTTCGACGAGATCGTGGTGACCACGTTCACCGCGGGCAGCCAGGAGCAGACCCTGCCGATCTGGATCTTCCAGAACCTCTTCCGGCCCAACCAGGCGCCGGTGGTCAACGTGGTCGCCGCGGTGCTGGTGCTGCTCTCGGCGATCCCGATCTACCTCGCGCAGCGGCTGTCCTCGGGCGTCGCGCAGTCCGCAGCCGCAGCGCCCTGAGGCCGAGACGCCACTACTGTCGGTCCATGACCGGACTCGATGTCGCAGGGATCCTTGCCCAGCTCACGCTCGAGGAGAAGGCATCCCTGTGCCTCGGGTCGGACTTCTGGCACACCGCGCCCGTCGAGCGGCTCGGCATACCGGCGGTGATGGTGGCCGACGGGCCGCACGGCCTGCGCAAGCAGCCGGAGGAGGAGCAGGCCGGGCTCAGCGGCAGCAACCCCGCGACCTGCTTCCCCACCGCGGCGGCGCTGGCCTCGTCCTGGGACGTCGACCTGCTGCGCCGGGTCGGCGAAGCGCTCGGGCGCGAGGCGCAGGCCGAGGAGGTCGGCGTGCTGCTCGGGCCGGGGGTGAACATCAAGCGCTCGCCGCTGTGCGGCCGCAACTTCGAGTACTTCTCCGAGGACCCGTTGCTGGCCGGGACGCTCGGCTCGGCGTTCGTCCAGGGCGTGCAGTGCGCAGGGCGTCGGCACCTCGCTCAAGCACTTCGCCGCCAACAACCAGGAGACCGACCGGGCCCGGGTCAGCGCCGACGTCGACGAGCGCACGCTGCGCGAGATCTACCTGCCGGCGTTCGAGCGGGTCGTCACCGAGGCGCAGCCCTGGACCGTGATGTGCTCCTACAACCGGGTCAACGGCACGCACGCCTCGCAGCACCCGTGGCTGCTCACCACGGTGCTGCGCGAGGAGTGGGGCTTCGACGGGCGTGGTGGTCTCCGACTGGGGCGCCGTGCACGACCGGGTCGCCGCGCTCGCCGCCGGTCTCGACCTCGAGATGCCGCCGCAGCTCGGGTGGAGCGAGGTCGCGCTGGTGGCCGCAGTGCGCTCCGGCGACCTGGACGAGGCCGTCCTCGACGTCGCGGTCACCCGGATGCTCACCCTGGTCGACCGGGCGCTCACCGGCGCCCGGCCGGGCACCACCGTCGACCTCGACGCCCACCACGACGCTGGCCCGGGAGGCGGCGCACGAGGCCGCGGTGCTGCTGAAGAACGACGGCGGGCTCCTGCCGCTCGAGCTCGCGTCCGGCCAGACCCTCGCCGTGCTCGGTGAGTTCGCGCGTACGCCGCGCTACCAGGGCGCGGGCAGCTCGCAGGTCAACCCGACCCGGCTCGACGTACCCCTCGACGCGCTGCGCGCGGGCGTCCCAGACGGCGTCGAGGTGAGCTTCGCGCCGGGCTTCGGCGCGGATGCCTCCGCTGGACGAGGCGGTCGCGCTGGCCGCGGCGGCGGACGTGACCGTGGTGTTCCTCGGCCTCCCCTCGGCGGACGAGTCCGAGGGCTTCGACCGCGGCCACATGGACCTCCCGGGCGAGCAGCTGGCGCTGCTGCGCCGGGTCACCGAGGTCAACGAGCGGGTCGTCGTCGTGCTGGCCAACGGCTCCGCGGTCGTCACCTCGCCCTGGCAGGACGACGCCGGCGCGATCCTCGAGTGCTGGCTGTCGGGACAGGCGGCCGGGGGAGCGGTCGCCGACCTCCTGCTCGGCGTGGTCTCCCCGAGCGGCCGGCTGGCCGAGACCATCCCGGTGCGGCTGGAGGACAACAGCGCGTTCCTCAACTTCCCGGGGGACTCCGGCCACGTGAGGTACGGCGAGGGCGTGTTCGTCGGCTACCGCGGTCACGACCGGCTCGACCAGGAGGTCGGCTTCCCGTTCGGCCACGGGCTGACCTACACGACCTTCGACCACGCCGAGCCCGACGTACACGTGTCGGGGAGCCACGCGGGCGGCGACCTCGCGGTGACCGTCTCGGTGGCGGTCACCAACACCGGGTCACGCGCCGGCCCGGGAGGTGGTCCAGGTCTACGTCCACGACGTCGAGTCGTCGGTGAGCCGGCCGCCGCGGGAGCTGAAGGGGTTCGCCTCGCTCGCGCTCGCGGCGGGGGAGACGGGCACCGCCACCGTCACGCTGGGCTCGCGGGACTTCTCCTTCTGGTCCGAGACCGTGCACGACTGGGTGCTCGAGGCGGGGGAGTTCGAGCTGCTCGTCGGCCGCTCCTCGCGGGACTTCTCCGGCCGGGCCACGATCCACCTGGACGCGCCCCGGGTGGCCGCGCCGCTCGGCCCGATGTCGTCGCTGGACGAGTGGCTCGCCGACCCCGCCGGTGCGGCGCTGGTGCGCGAGGCCGTCGGCACGCGACCGGACGGCGAGCTCGCCGGGGCGCTCGGCGAGCACGACCTGCGCCAGGTCGTCGGCAACTTCCCGATGAGCGCGCTGGCCGGGTTCCGAGCCTTCGGCTTCGACCACGCCGCCCTCGACGCACTGGTGGCGCGGCTCGGGGACTGACGCCCTCGTGCTCGGCGCGGCTCAGTCGGTCGCGGCGAACGCCTCGGCCACCACGTCGAACGCCTCGTGCAGCAGCTCGTCGCTGGTCGAGAGCGGCGGCAGGAAGCGGAAGACGTTGCCCCAGGTGCCGCAGGTCAGCGTCACCACGCCGCTGCGGTGGCAGTGCGCGTTGACCGCGGCCGCCCGCACCGGGTCGGGGTTCGTGGTGCCGGGCTCGGTGAGCTCGATCGCCATCATCGCCCCGCGCCCGCGGATGTCGGCGATGACCGCGTGCTTGCCGGCCAGGTCCTCCAGCCGGGCCCGCATGAGGTCGCCGATCTGCCGGGCCCGCCCGACGAGGTCGTGCTCCTCCATCTCCTCCATCGCACCCAGCGCGGCCGCGCAGGCGACCGGGTTGCCGCCGTACGTCCCGCCGAGGCCGCCGACGTGGACGGCGTCCATCAGCTCGGCCCGCCCGGTGACCGCGGCCAGGGGCATGCCCCCGGCAATGCCCTTGGCCGTGGTCACCAGGTCGGGTACGACGCCCTCGTGGTCGCTGGCGAACCAGTCACCGGTCCGGCAGAAGCCGGACTGGATCTCGTCGGCCACGAAGACGATCCCGTGCTCCGCGGTCCAGTCCTTGAGCGCCGGCAGGAAGCCGTCGGCCGGGACCACGAAGCCGCCCTCGCCGAGCACCGGCTCGATGACGAGGCAGGAGAGGTTCTCGAGGCCCGACCTGCTTGTCGAGCACGTCGATCGCCCGCGCGGCCGCCTCGGCGCCGGAGAGCCCGTCGCGGAACGGGTAGGACATCGGGGCGCGGTAGACCTCGCCCGCGAACGGCCCGAAGCGGTGCTTGTAGGGCATGTTCTTCGCGGTCATCGCCATCGTGAGGTTGGTCCGGCCGTGGTAGGCGTGGTCGAAGACCGCCACCGCGTCCCGACCGGTCGCCGAGCGGGCGATCTTGACCGCGTTCTCGACCGCCTCGGCGCCGGAGTTGAACAGCGCCGACTTCTTCGCGTGGTCGCCCGGGGTCAGCGCGGCCAGGCGCTCGCAGACGTCGACGTACCCGTCGTACGGCGTGACCATGAAGCAGGTGTGGGTGAACGCCGCCGCCTGGGCGGTCAGCCGCTCGACCACCTTGGGCGCGGCGTTGCCGACGCTGGTGACGGCGATGCCGGAGCCGAGGTCGATCAGCGAGTTGCCGTCGACGTCGACGAGGACGCCGCCGCCGGCCGCGGTCACGAAGACCGGCAGCGTGGTGCCGACGCCGTCCGCGACGTACTGCTTCTTGCGCTCGAGCCGGGCCCGGCTCTCGGGACCGGGGATCTCGGTGACGAGGCGGCGCTCCTGGGGCAGGCCGGGGCCGCCGGTGGGGGTGGCGTTCATGGCAGCAGCCTACGCGGCACCGTGGCCCTCGCGCCACGGATACCGTCGTGCTTTCCGCGGCTCACCGACCGGGATCGGCCGCAATCACCCTGGCTGACCACGGATCACGTTGCCTTCACGCTCGCCGACGTCGTCGCTGGTTCACGTCCTCCGCTGCGCTCCCCCCATGAACCAGCGACGACTCGGCTCCTGCCTTCGTCGCTGCGCTCAGAAGGCGTGCGCGAGCAGGTCGCCGTAGAGCTCGTGCTCGTCGACCGGCAGGCCGCGGGCCCGGAACCACGAGCACACGTTGGTGCAGTCGCGGAGCAGGAAGTCCATCCCCAGCGGGTTGCCGGCCAGGTCGACGACCTGCGGCAGGTCGATGATCACCAGCCGCTCGCCCGCGGCGAGGATGTTGTACGGCGAGAGGTCGCCGTGCACGAGCCCGTTGCGGGCCAGCTCGGCCATCGCGTCGCGGCAGCTGCTCGAAGTACGACGCCAGCAGGTCGCCGTCCGGCCGGGTCTGGGCCAGCCGCGGGGCGCCGTCCCCGTCGACGGTCACGAACTCCATGAGGATCTCGGTGCCGTCGATCTGGACCGGGTAGGGGACCGGGAGGCCGAGCGACCAGAGCCGCTTGAGCGCCTCCCACTCCGCCCACGCCCACTGCCCGGCGGCGACCTGGCGGCCGTAGCTGGACTTGCGGGCCAGCGCCCGGGCGTCGCGCGAGCGCCGGGTCTTGCGGCCCTCGGTGTAGGCGGTGCTGCGGTGGAAGGAGCGGGTCTCCTCGCCGCGGTAGCGCTTCGCGGCCATCACCACGGACGGGCCGTCTGGCTCCCCGCGCTCGAGCAGGAAGACGTCGGCCTCCTTGCCGGTCTTGAGGATGCCGAGCTCGGTGTCGATGGCGCCCTGCGAGGTCACCACCCAGTCGGGCCGGGGCTCGGGACCCCGCGAGAGCGGCTCCACGGAGAGCCAGGTGGACCAGCGCTGGTCGGCGGCCTCGAGCTCGTCGTAGGCCTCGAAGTCGAAGACGAACGACGGGTCGATGCCGTCGAGTGCCGGTGCGTCGAACGAAGGTGTGTCGAAGGTGGGCTCGTCAGTCGTGAACCCGGTGAAGTCGTGGGACATCGGTGGTGCTCCAAGGAAGAGAGAGGTGGTCGGCGGGCAGGCCGAG
Organism: uncultured Actinomycetota bacterium; assembly: GCA_963721775.1. Lineage (GTDB taxonomy): Bacteria > Actinomycetota > Actinomycetes > Propionibacteriales > Nocardioidaceae > Nocardioides. The sequence goes on from CAVRMH010000037.1 coordinate 381,440, forward strand.
GACAGTCGTGGACATGTCACCGCTCCTCTCTCAGGGGCACGACGGGACGTCGTACGCTTCGCGTCACAGCCTGCGGCACGCCGTCCCGCATCGGCAACCGATTTATCCGCAGGAGCTCCGCAGTGACGATCACGTGGTTCCGGCCGCCGGCCGGCGACGACCCCGGCAGCCTCAACCTCTGCTACCACGCGGTCGACATCGCGGTGATCCGCGGAGCCGCCGTGGAGACAGCGGTCCGGCACGCGGGCGGCGAGCTCGACTACGCCACGCTTCTCGAGCGGGTCGCCGCGCTGGCCGGGGCGTTCCGCGGCCTCGGCGTGGCGCCGGGAACGCCCGTCGGCGTCCTCCTCGACGACCCGCTCGACGAGCTGCTGGCACTGCTGGCCACCGCCCGGCTGGGCGCCACCGCGGTCGCGCTCGACCCCGCCGACCCCGGTGCCCGGATCGACGAGCACCGCCCGCTGCTGGTGGCCACCTCGCAGGCGCTCACCTTCGACGGCCACGTCCCGGCCGCCTGCGTGCTGCGCGGGATCGAGCCGCAGGACCCGACCCGCGACCTCGACTGGGAGCTCGCCGTCCGGGCCGGCCGCACCGACCCGGCCCCGTGCGCGCCGGTCGCGCCGGGGACCCCGGCGTACGTCGGGGAGCGGGTGGTCGCGACCGTCGACCTGCCCGCCGACGACTCGGCGTACGGCCGTGCGGTCGCGGCCCTCGCGGCGCGCACCCCGGTCGACCTGACGGCCGCCCGGTGAGCCGTCGGGCGCTCGCCGCCGCGCTGGCGGTGGTTCTGCTCGGGTCCGGCGCCGCCGGCGCGGCACCGGAGGCACCCGTGGCGGGTACGCCGGGGGCCGGCGGCATCGGCGACGCGTACTTCCCGCTGGACGGCAACGGTGGGTACGACGTGGCGCACTACGACGTGCACGACCGGATGCGGCTGGTGGAGGGACGGATCAGCGGGTGGACCCGGGTCACCGCGACCGCCACCCAGGACCTGTCCCGCTTCGACCTCGACCTGCTGCTCACCGTGGACCGGGTCACCGTCGACGGCGTGCGGGCCCGGTTCACCCGGCCGAACGCCCACGAGCTGCAGGTCACCCCGGCCCGACCGATCCCGGCCGGCAGCACCTTCCGGGTGCGGGTCGACTACCACGGCGTGCCGGCCCGGATCGGCTGGAAGGGCGAGCACTCCTGGCTCGGCAACCCGGCCGAGGTGGTCACCATGAACGAGCCGCACATGGCGGCGTGGTGGTTCCCGGCCAACGACCACCCCCGCGACAAGGCGGCGTTCGACATCACCGTCGGGGTGCCGCGTGGCAGGCAGGCGGTCGCGAACGGCAGCCTCGTCTCCCGCACGAACACCGCCCGCTGGAGCACCTGGCACTGGCGCGCCTCGGCCCCGATGGCGCCGTACCTCGCGTTCTTCGCGGCCGGCGACTTCACCCTCGAGCGCGGGCGTACGCCGGGCGGGACGCCGTACACACTGGCCGTCTCCGAGCGGCTCTCGCCGGCCCAGCAACGGGCGGCGATGGCGCTGCTGCGCCGCACCCCGCGGGTGCTGGCCTGGCTGGAGGGCTGGCTCGGCGACTACCCGTTCGGGACGACCGGCGGCCTCGTCACCTCCCTGCGACCCGGCTTCGCGCTCGAGAACCAGACCCGCCCCACCTACCCGTACGTCGGCGGGCCGGGCTCGGACTGGCTGCTCGCCCACGAGCTGGCGCACCAGTGGGTCGGCGACTCGGTCTCGGTCCGGGGCTGGCGCGACATCTGGCTCAACGAGGGACTCGCGACGTTCCTCGAGGTCGACTGGGACGGCAACGACGGCTTCGCGACCATGCAGGAGTGGCTGGAGTGGACCTGGGAGTCCAACGGCCCGTCGGCGTCGTTCTGGGACCTGCGGATCGGCGACCCGGGCCGGACCCGGCTCTTCGACCAGGCGGTCTACGTGCGTGGCGGGATGGCGGTCCAGGCGCTGCGGCACCGGATCGGCGAGACGGACTTCCGGCTGCTGCTGCGCACCTGGGTCACCGAGCGCCGGCACGGCAACGGCTCGGTCCAGGACTTCGTCGCGCTCGCGGAGACCGTCAGCGGCGAGGACCTCGGCGGCTTCTTCGACGCCTGGCTGTTCAGCCCGGACCGGCCGGCGCGGACCGCGGAGAACGGCCTCGCCTGACTGTCCGGACTACCAGCGACCGCGGGTGACGATCCCGGTCATCCGGGCCCGGCCGATGCAGCGGAACGCCGGCTCGAGCACGATCTCCATCTCCATCGACGGACCCCGGCTGAGGACGTGGACGCCCTCGTCGAGAGCGGTGTCGGCATGGAACTCCAGCTCGAAGACCGCGCGCCGCCAGGCCGACAGCCGCGCCTGGCTCAGCCCCTCCGGGCGGTGCGGCGCGTCACGGACGGCCGTGAGTCGCAGGCGTGCCTCATGACCGTGCACCGAGGTGGTGAACGTCTTGCCGACCAGAGTGGTGAGCACGGAACGTGACGGCAGTGCGAGCGTGCACGAGCGGGGGGCGACGAGTTCGGTCACGGGTGGAGCGTCCCTTCCACGACGGCGGGGGGAGGCCGGCGCGCGCCCAGCATGCGGGGCGAGTGCCCGATGTGTCCGCGGAACGGAGCAATTCGCCCGAGCGGACCATGCCACCTGATCCGCGCGCAGCGGCTGTCAGGATGGTCCGGTGAGCACTCCCCGCGACATCGTGATCCTCGGCTCGACCGGGTCGATCGGCACCCAGGCGCTCGACCTCGTGCGCGCCAACCCCGACCGGTTCCGGGTGGTCGGGCTGACCGCCGGCGGCTCGAACCGGGCGCTCTTCGACGCCCAGGTGGCGGAGTTCGCCCCGGCGTACTCGGGTCTCGGCGAGGAGGCCTCCGTCGAGGCCGCGGGCCGCCCGTGCGACGTGGTCCTCAACGGCATCACCGGCGCGGTCGGGCTGCGGCCGACGCTCGCCGCGCTCGACGCCGGCACCACGCTGGCGCTGGCCAACAAGGAGTCGCTGATCATCGGCGGCCCGCTGGTCACCGCCCGCGCGAAGCCGGGGCAGATCGTGCCCGGTCGACAGCGAGCACTCCGCGATCGCGCAGTGCCTGCGCGGTGGGACGCCCGCGGAGGTACGCCGCCTGGTGCTGACCGCCAGCGGTGGCCCGTTCCGCGGCTGGAGCCGCGACCGCCTGGCCGACGTGACCCGCGAGCAGGCGCTGGCGCACCCGAACTTCGCGATGGGGCCGGTGATCACGGTGAACTCCGCGACCCTGGTCAACAAGGGGCTCGAGGTGATCGAGGCCCACCTGCTGTTCGACATCGGCTTCGACCGGATCGACGTCGTCGTGCACCCGCAGCAGATGATCCACTCGATGGTGGAGTTCCACGACGGCTCGACGATCGCGCAGGCCTCGCCGCCGTCGATGCTCATCCCGATCGCGCTCGGCATGGGCTGGCCCGACCGGGTGCCCGACGCGGGCCCGGGCTGCGACTGGACCACCGCCGACACCTGGGAGTTCTTCCCGCTCGACGACGAGGCGTTCCCCTCGGTCGGCCTGGCGCGGTACGCCGGGTCGACGGGCGGGACGGCGCCGGCGATCTACAACGCGGCCAACGAGGTCTGCGTCGACGGGTTCCTGTCCGGCCGGCTCCGGTTCACCGACATCGTCGACACCGTTGCCGCCGTACTCACCGCGGAGGACGTACCGTTGTCCCAGGACCCCACCGTCGACGACGTGCTCGCCGCCGACGCGTGGGCGCGGGCCGAGGCGGCTCGCCGTACTGCCGAAGGGACTCGATGAGCGCGCTCTACTACCTGCTCGGGGTGGTGCTGTTCGTGGTCGCCATCCTGGCGTCGATCGCGCTGCACGAGCTCGGTCACATGATCCCGGCCAAGAAGTTCGGCGGGAAGGTGACGCAGTACTTCGTCGGCTTCGGCAACACCGTCTGGTCGAAGACGGTCGGCGAGACCGAGTACGGCTTCAAGTCGATCCCGCTCGGTGGCTACGTCAAGATCGTCGGGATGCTGCCGCCGGACAAGGACGGCAACCTGCGCGAGAGCAACACCGGCATGTTCACCCAGCTCATCGCCGACGCGCGCGCCGCCGAGGCCGAGCACGTCGAGGAGGGTGACGAGGACCGCCTGTTCTACAAGATGGCGTGGTGGAAGAAGGTCATCGTGATGGCCGCCGGCCCCTCGGTGAACATCGCCATCGCCTTCGTGATCTTCGGCGCCCTCTTCGCGACGTACGGCAACATCGGCGACCCGGTCACCGAGCCGAAGGTCGCCGAGGTGCAGCGCTGCGCCGTCCCCTACGACCAGAGCGACCGCGCCTGCACCGCGTCCGACCCGGACACCCCGGCGTACGCCGCGGGGCTGAGGACCGGCGACGTGGTCACCTCGTTCAACGGCACGCAGGTCGACGACTGGGCCACGCTGCAGGGCCTGATCCGCGCGAACGCCGACAACAAGGCCGTGCTGACCGTCCAGCGCGACGGCGTGGAGACGACGCTCACCACCCGCACGATCGTCTCCGCCCGGCCCGACCTCGGCGACCGACGAGAAGCTGACCGACGTCGGCTTCCTCGGCATGCTGCCCACGGTCCGGCCGGAGACCGGCGGGCTGGTCTACACCGTCGACCAGATGGGCACGATGACGGTCTCGACCGTCCAGGCGCTCGGCCACATGCCGGTCAAGGTCTGGGGCGTCGCCAAGGCGATCGCCGGCCAGCAGGAGCGTGACCCCGAGGGGCCGATGAGCGTCGTCGGTGGCGGCCGGATCGCCGGCGAGACCGCCGCGACCCAGGACTTCCCGGTCAAGGAGAAGGCCGTCCTTCTGCTTGATGCTGATCGGCGGCTTCAACTTCTTCATCGGCATGTTCAACTTCGTGCCGCTGCTGCCGCTCGACGGCGGGCACATCGCCGGGGCGCTCTACGAGGCGCTGCGTCGTGGCTGGGCGCGGGTGCCGCCGCCGGCCCGATCCGGGGTACGTCGACGTGGCCAAGCTGCTGCCGATCGCGTACGTCGTGGCCGGGGCGTTCCTGCTGATGAGCGTGGTGCTGATCGTGGGCGACATCGTCAAGCCCATCCACATCGCCTGACGATCAGCACACGACCTAGACTCGGCCCATGACCTCGATCAGCCTCGGCATGCCCGCGGCACCCCCGCCGGTGCTCGCCCCCCGCCGCAAGACCCGCCAGATCAAGGTCGGCAAGGTCGGCGTCGGCAGCGAGTCCCCGATCTCGGTCCAGTCGATGACCACCACGCTCACCTCGGACGTCAACGCGACGCTCCAGCAGATCGCCGAGCTGACCGCCACCGGCTGCGACATCGTCCGCATCGCCTGCCCCAGCCAGGACGACGCCGACGCGCTCCCGGAGATCGCCGAGCACTCCCAGATCCCGGTGATCGCCGACATCCACTTCCAGCCGAAGTACGTCTTCGCCGCGATCGACGCCGGCTGTGCCGCCGTACGCGTGAACCCCGGGAACATCCGGCAGTTCGACGACCAGGTCAAGGAGATCGCCCGGGCCGCCAAGGACCGCGGCACCTCGATCCGGATCGGCGTGAACGCCGGCTCGCTCGACAAGCGCCTGCTGGAGAAGTACGGCAAGGCCACCCCCGAGGCGCTCGTGGAGTCCGCGGTGTGGGAGGCCTCCCTGTTCGAGGAGCACGACTTCCACGACTTCAAGATCTCGGTCAAGCACAACGACCCGGTCGTGATGGTGCGGGCCTACGAGCTGCTCGCCGAGGCCGGGGACTGGCCGCTGCACCTCGGCGTCACCGAGGCCGGGCCGGCCTTCCAGGGCACCATCAAGTCCGCGACCGCCTTCGGCGCGCTGCTCGCGCAGGGCATCGGCGACACGATCCGGGTCTCGCTGTCCGCGCCGCCGGTCGAGGAGGTCAAGGTCGGCATCCAGATCCTCCAGTCGCTGAACCTGCGCCCCCGCAAGCTCGAGATCGTCTCCTGCCCCTCGTGCGGCCGGGCCCAGGTCGACGTCTACAAGCTGGCCGACGAGGTCACCGCCGGGCTCGACGGGCTCGAGGTGCCGCTGCGCGTCGCGGTCATGGGCTGCGTCGTCAACGGGCCGGGGGAGGCCCGCGAGGCCGACCTCGGTGTCGCCTCCGGCAACGGCAAGGGCCAGATCTTCGTCAAGGGCGAGGTCGTCAAGACCGTGCCGGAGTCGAAGATCGTGGAGACCCTGATCGAGGAGGCCATGCGGATCGCCGAGGGGATGGAGCCCGTCGACGGCGGCGCGGCCGAGGTCACCGTCTCCTGATTCCGGGCCAGGCGGCAGTTCCCTCTAGGGTGGCGCCTATGCGCGTTCTCGTCTCCGGCGGTGCCGGCTACATCGGTTCCCACACGGTCCTGGCCCTCATCGAGGCCGGCCACGACGTCGTCGTCGTCGACGACTTCTCCAACAGCAAGCCGGCCGTCGTGGGTCGGCTGGAGACCCTGTCGGGCACCCACATCCCGGTGCACGCCTTCGACCTCGGCGACGTCGACAAGACCGAGCACCTCTTCGCCGCCGGCGGCATCGACGCGGTGATCCACTTCGCCGGCTACAAGGCCGTGGGGGAGAGCGTCGAGAAGCCGCTGGAGTACTACACCAACAACCTCGGGGCGACGTTCTCGCTGGTCCGCGCGATGCGCCGGTACGGCGTACACAAGCTGGTCTTCTCCTCCTCGGCCACCGTGTACGGCGACCACGCCCCGGTGCCCTACCAGGAGGACTACGAGCCGCTGTCCGCGGCGAGCCCCTACGGCCGCACCAAGGTGATGATCGAGCACGTGCTCTCCGACGTGGCCCGGGCCGAGGACATGAAGGTCGCCCTGCTGCGCTACTTCAACCCGGTCGGCGCGCACCCGTCCGGCACCATCGGCGAGGACCCGCAGGGCATCCCCAACAACCTGATGCCGTTCATCGCCCAGGTGGCGGTGGGCCGGCGCGAGAAGCTGAGCATCTTCGGCGACGACTACCCGACCGCCGACGGCACCTGCGAGCGCGACTACATCCACGTCGACGACCTGGCCGCCGGCCACGTGGCCGCGCTGGAGAAGCTCGACACGCTGCCCGAGCCGGTCCGCGCCTACAACCTCGGCGGCGGCCAGGGCACCAGCGTGCTCGAGCTGTTCCACGCCTTCGAGCGGGCGGTCGGCCGCGAGCTGCCCTACGAGGTCGTCGGCCGGCGCGCGGGTGACCTGCCGGCGTACTGGGCCGACCCGACCCGGGCCGCGGACGAGCTCGGCTGGCGCACCCAGCGGACCATCGACGACATGTGCGCCGACGTCTGGCGCTGGCAGTCGCAGAACCCCGACGGCTTCCCGGACGCCTGACCACCCCACCCCCTCCCGCCGAACCGTGCGTTGTGGTGCGCCGAGCCGTGTGTTGTGGTGCGCCGAGCCGTGCGTTGTGGCGCGCGCAGGGTCGGCCTAGGGTGCCGACGTGCCTGAGTCGCGTGCGCCGTGTGACCGCGGACGTGATCGTCCTCGGGCTCGGGGGCATGGGCAGCGCCGCCGCGGCCCACCTGGCGACGCGCGGCGTCCGGGTCCTGGGGCTGGAGCAGTTCACGCCCGGGCACGCACTGGGCTCCAGCCACGGCGACTCCCGGGTGATCCGCCAGGCCTACTTCGAGGATCCGGCGTACGTCCCGTTGCTGCTGCGCGCCTACGACCTCTGGGCCGACCTGGACGCGTCCGCGCCAGGGGTCCTCACCGTGACCGGCGGGCTGATGCTGGGGCGGCCCGACAGCCACACCGTCGCGGGGTCGCTGGCCAGCGCCCGCCAGCACGGGCTCCCGCACGAGCTGCTCGACGCCGCCGCGATCCGGGAGCGGTTCCCGATGTTCGCGCCGGACGACGGGACGGTCGCGCTGTTCGAGGAGCGCAGCGGGTTTGTCCGGCCCGAGGCCACCGTGCTCGAGCACGTACGCCGGGCCGGAGGCGGCCGGCGCCGACCTGCGCTTCGGCGAGCGGGTGCTCGGGTGGGAGGCCACCGACCGCGGTGTGCGGGTGCGGACCGGCGACGCGACGTACGACGCCGGGCACCTGGTCGTCGCCGCCGGGGCGTGGGCACCGCGGCTGCTGGCCGACCTCGGGCTGCCGCTGCGCGTGGAGCGGCAGCTGATGCACTGGTACGCCCCCACCGGGCCGATCGAGCCGTGGCGGGTCGGCAGGCACCCGGTGTGGATCTGGGAGGCCTCACCCGAGGTGCAGTCCTACGGGTTCCCGGCGTACGGCCCGACCTCGGACGGTGTCAAGGTGACGTTCTACCGCGACGGTGCCGGCGCGGACGCCGACCCGGACGCCCTCGACCGCGCGGTCCACGACGACGAGGTCGCCCGGCTCACCGACCACCTCGCGACTCGGCTCCCCGCGCTGCCGGGGAGGCACCTGCGCGGCGTGGCCTGCATGTACACCACCACTCCGGACCAGCACTTCGTGATCGGAACGCACCCCGAGCACGCCGCGGTGACGGTGGCCGCGGGCTTCTCGGGGCACGGGTTCAAGTTCGTGCCGGTGGTGGGGGAGGTCCTGGCCGACCTCGCCACCGAGGGCACCACCCGTCACCCCATCGAGCTCTTCACCCCCACCCGCTTCTCTTCCTGACCCCACCCCGCCGAACCGTGCGTCCTGGTGGGCCGAGCCGTGCGTCATGGCGAGCCGAGCCGTGTGTTGTTGCGCAACAACGCACGGTTCGACTCGACCACAACGCACGGTTCGGCGGACCACAACGCACGGTTCGGCGGGCCACAACGCACGGTTCGGCGGACCACAACGCACGGTTCGGCGGACTAGGCTCCGAGCGTGCTCACCACCCGGCAGGGCGTGCAGGTCCTCGCTACGCCTGACCTCACCGAGTTCCTGGCCCTCGCGGCGCAGGACCCGGTGACCAACGTGTTCGTCGACTACCGCGCCCGCACGACGCGCCTGGACCGGCGCTGGCTCGGCGGCGAGGTCTGGGGCCGGTTCGTGGACGGCCGGATGGTCTCCGCCTGCCACGTGGGCGCCAACATGGTGCCGGTGCAGGCCGGGCCCGAGGACGTGGCGGCCTTCGCCGACCGGGCCAGCGGGTCACGGCGCGGCGTCGCGTCGATCGTCGGCCCGCAGGTCGCGGTCGAGGCGCTGTGGGGCCGGCTCTCCGAGACCTGGGGTACGCCGCGCGAGCTGCGCTGCGGCCAGCCCCACCTCCAGATCGACGGCCCGCCGGCGGTCGCGCCCGACCCCGCGGTGCGGCGTACGACGATGGCGGACTTCGACGTCGTCTACCCGGCCTGCGTCGACTTCTACACCGAGGAGCTCGGGGTCTCGCCGGAGTACGGCGGGGGCGGCAGCTTCTACCGCGCGCGGGTCCAGCAGCTGATCTCGCGCGGCTGGCAGTTCGCCCGGATCGAGGACGGCCGGGTGCTGTTCAAGGCAGAGGTCGGCTGTACGTCGCCCTACGCCGCCCAGATCCAGGGGGTGTACGTCGACCCTGCGCTGCGGGGGCGGGGACTGGCCAGCCACGGGATGGCGGCGGTCGTCGAGGCGATCCGCTCGGAGATCGCCCCGGTGGCCTCGCTCTACGTCAACGAGTGGAACCTGCCGGCCCGTCGCGCCTACGAGAAGGCGGGCTTCGTCGAGAGCGGCCGGTTCACCACGGTCATGTTCTGAGCCACGCCAGCGCGTCGTCCATCCGCCCGAAGCTGGTGTCCCCGTGCCCCTCGCCGTCGACCACGACGAGCTCGGCGTGGGGGACCTGCTCCTTCCACCAGGTGCCGTGCGCCGGCGGCACCATCGCGTCCGCCCCGCCGTAGCGCAGCAGCACCGGCTGGGTGAGGTGGCCCGGGTCGATGTCCCACCGGTAGCCCCACGAGACGTTGTCGCTCACGAAGCCGTCCAGGCTGCCCAGCGCGTGGCCGAGGTCGGCCGCCATCCACCGCTCGAAGTCGGGACCACCCTGCCCCTCGTTCGGCGGCAGCAGCTGCCGGAACGCCGCGAAGATCTCCTCCCCGGGGCGGCCGACCAGCCCGCCGATCATCGCCTCGGCCTGGGCCCGGACCGCGGCCACCGCGTCGTCCGTCCGGCCGGCGTCCACCAGCCCGGCGATCTCGACCTCGTCCGGCGGGAGGTCGCCCATCAGGTCCATCGAGCGACCGGTCCCGGCCAGCAGGCACACGGCCGGGACCCGGGATCCGCCGCCCACGACCCCGGCGGCCGCCGCGAACGGACCGCCGCCGGAGATGCCGACCGCCGGTGCCGCCTCGATCCCGAGCGCGTCGAGCACCGCCACCGCGTCCAGGCCACCGGCCGCGAGGCCGACGCCGGCGGGCGGGGACGCGCCGTACCCGGGACGGCTGAAGGACACCAGGCGGGCGCCGGCCCGGTCGGCGGCCGCCGCGAGGTGCTCCAGCACCAGCACCGAGCTCGGGGTGCCGTGCAGCACCAGCACCGGCCGGCCGTCGGGGTCCCCGACCTCGCCGACCTCGAGCGTGCGTCCCCGGTCGGTGGTCACGGTGCTGGACCTCATGCGCCGACGGTAGGCGCCGGGTGCGGGCACCGCTAGGGTCGGCCCGTGGACATTCCCAAGGACGCCCTGGGCGTCGTCGCCGCCTTCACGGTCAGCGGCATCACGCACCTGGTGAAGCCCGAGGTCTTCGAGCCGCTCATGCCGGCGTTCCTCCCGGCCCATCGAGAGCTCATCTTCGTCAGCGGCGTGGCCGAGCTGGCCTGCGCCGCCGGGCTGCTGCACCCGCGCACCCGCAAGGCCGCGGGCTGGGCGAGCGCGGCCCTGCTGGTCGCGATCTTCCCCGGGAACATCAAGATGGCGGCCGACGCGCAGAAGACCGACAACACGACGTACCAGCGCGCGACCCTGGCCCGGCTTCCCGTCCAGCTGCCCCTGATCCGGGCTGCGCTCAGGGCCGCCCGCGCCTGAGGACGAAACCGCTTCGCGGCTGCGCGGCACCCACGGAAGTAGCCTTCGCACATGATCCTGCGCATGTCCCAGCTGTTCGTCCGCACGCTCCGCGACGACCCCGCCGACGCGGAGGTGCCGAGCCACCGGCTGCTGGTCCGCGCCGGCTACGTCCGCCGCGCGGCCCCGGGCATCTACACCTGGCTGCCGCTGGGCCTGCGGGTGCTGCGCAACGTGGAACGGATCGTCCGCGAGGAGATGGACGCGATCGGCGCGCAGGAGCTCCAGTTCCCCGCGCTGCTGCCCCGCGAGCCCTACGAGGCGACCGGCCGCTGGACCGAGTACGGCGACGGCATCTTCCGGCTCAAGGACCGCAAGGGCTCCGACTACCTGCTCGGGCCCACGCACGAGGAGATGTTCACCCTCGCGGTGAAGGACATGTACTCCTCCTACAAGGACCTGCCGGTCTGGCTCTACCAGATCCAGACGAAGTACCGCGACGAGGCGCGTCCCCGCGCGGGCATCCTGCGCGGCCGGGAGTTCGTGATGAAGGACTCCTACTCCTTCGACACCACCGACGCCGGGCTCGACGCGTCGTACGCCGCGCACCGCGAGGCCTACATCAAGACCTTCGACCGGCTCGGGTTCGACTACGTCATCGTCAAGGCCACCAGCGGTGCCATGGGCGGGTCCAAGTCCGAGGAGTTCCTGGCCAAGGCCGAGGTCGGCGAGGACACCTACGTCCGCTGCACGCACTGCGACTACGCCGCGAACGTCGAGGCCGTGGCCGTGCGCCCGCCCGCCGCCCTGGCGTACGACGACGTCCCGGCCGCGCACGCCGAGCAGACGCCGGCCACGCCGACCATCGAGACCCTGGTCGACCACCTCAACGAGAAGTTCCCCCGCGACGACCGTCCCTGGGCCGCCGGCGACACCCTCAAGAACGTGCTCGTCGTGCTCAAGCACCCCGACGGCACCCGCGAGCCGCTCGCCATCGGCGTACCCGGTGACCGCGAGGTCGACCAGAAGCGCCTCGAGGGCCAGCTCGAGCCGATCGAGGTCGAGGCCATGGACGAGGTCGAGATGAAGAAGCACGAGGCGCTGGTCAAGGGCTACATCGGCCCGGCCGCGCTGGGGGAGGAGTCCGCCTCCGGGATCCGCTACGTCGTCGACCCGCGCGTGGTCGAGGGCACCCGCTGGGTGACCGGCGCCAACGTCGACGGCTCGCCACGTCATCGACCTGGTCGTGGGCCGCGACTTCACCCCCGACGGCACGATCGAGGCCGCCGACGTCCGCGACGGTGACGCCTGCCCGAACTGCGAGGAGGGCACGCTGCAGTCCGCGCGCGGCATCGAGATGGGTCACATCTTCCAGCTCGGCCGCAAGTACGCCGAGTCGCTCGGCCTGCAGGTGCTCGACGAGAACGGCAAGCTGGTCACCGTCACGATGGGTTCCTACGGCGTCGGCGTCTCCCGCGCGGTGGCGGCGATCGCCGAGGGCAACAACGACGAGCTGGGCCTGTGCTGGCCCCGCGAGATCGCGCCCGCCGACCTCCACCTGGTGGCCACCGGCAAGGACCCGGCGATCTTCGAGGCCGCCGCCGCCCTGGCCGACGAGCTCACCGCGGCCGGCCTCGACGTGATCTACGACGACCGTCCCAAGGTCAGCCCCGGGGTGAAGTTCAAGGACGCCGAGCTGATCGGCGTACCCACCATCGTCACGGTGGGCCGCGGCCTGGCCGACGGCACCGTCGAGGTCAAGGACCGCCGCAGCGGCGAGCGCGAGGAGGTCCCGGTCGGTGAGGCCGCCTCCCGCCTGGCCGCTCTCGTCAGGTCGTGATCCAGTAGCGCCGCTTGCCCTGACGGACGTCCTCGAGCACGCCGCCGTTCCCCTCGATCGTGCGGCGTGACCCGAGGTTGTCCTCGTCGCAGGTGACCAGCACCCGGTCGATGCCGAGCGTGCCGGCCTCGGCCACCCCGAGCGCCAGCGCGCGGGAGGCGTGGCCCTCCCGGCGGCGCGAGGGCCGGACCGAGTAGCCGATGTGCCCGCCGAGCTCGAGCAGGAAGTCGTTGAGCGAGCGGCGCAGCGCGAGGTAGCCGACCCAGCGGTCCGCGTCGTCCACGATCCAGAAGTAGGAGCACTTGACCCGGCCGGCGACCGGCGGCACCTGCTCGTTGCCCTCGGTGAGGAGGAAGGCCACCCAGTCGCGGTAGCCCTCCGGCGTGACCACCGGCTGGTGGTCGCCCCAGAATCCCGAGCCGTCGAGGTCGGTCCCGCGGTAGTCCTCCATCAGCTCGCGCCACTCGTCGTACCGGTCGAAGTCGGGGGTCCTCAGCGTCGTCACGGCCGACATTGAAGCAGGCGCGCTCCGGCCGCTGCGAGCGGGATACGGTGCCGCCATGAACATCGACGCGGTCGTCTTCGACTGGGGCGGCACCCTCACCCGCTGGCACGACGTGGACTTCCACGCGGAGTCGCTGGCGCTCGCCCAGGCGGTCGTGAACTCCGAGCACGACCACGACGTCAACGCCCGCAAGCTGCACGAGGCGGGCGACACGATCTGGGGGAGGAGCCGCGACCACCAGCGGAGCGCGACGCTCGCCGACCTCTTCGCCGAGGCCGGGCTCGACCACGACCCGGACCTGCTCGAGGCCTACTACGAGTTCTGGCAGCCGCACACCCCGACCGACCCCGAGGTCGGCCCCCTGTTCGAGGCGCTGCGCGCCGACGGCGTGAAGGTCGGCGTCCTGTCCAACACGATCTGGCCGCGGGCCTGGCACGAGGGGTTCTTCCGCCGCGACGGCGTCCACCACCTCATCGACGGCGACGTCTACACGAGCGAGATCCCCTGGACCAAGCCCAGCCCGGACGCGTTCCGCGCGGCGATGGACGCGGTCGGCGTCAGCGACCCGTCCCGCTGCGTGTACGTCGGCGACCGGCTCTACGACGACGTGTACGGCGCCCGCAACGCCGGCATGCGGGCGATCCACATCCCGCACAGCACCATCCCCGCCAGCCAGCTCGGGCACACCGAGGGCGAGCCGGACGCGGTGGCCCACTCGCTCGCCGAGATCCACGGCATCGTCCGCGGTTGGTACGCCGCCTCGTAGTTGCAAGTTTGTGCAACGCGAAAACCTGCAGTGCTCTCGGCTAGGGATTGCACGTCTGTGTAATGCAAGATTAGAACCGGCGGGTCTCCGATCCGCCGACCGGGGCCCCTCCACCCGCTGCTGACCGGGTGGAGGACCCCTCGGACCCGAGATGGCCGGGTCCGGTCTAGCGGTCCGCCAGCTCGTCGGCTCCGGGGAAGGTCTCGGGGCTCCCCCGGAGCCCGAGCTGGCGGACCGCTGACTCCGTCAACGCCTCGATCCCCAACCGCCGATGGCTGCCCGTCGTCCGCGCCACGAGATCGGCGTACGTCGCGGCGCAGCGCTGCTCGGTGACCAGGCCGGCCGCGGCCACCTGGTCGGGGTTCGACACCGGGTTCGGCAGGGCGTAGGCGACCTCCGCGGCCACCGGCTCCGCGCCGAGGTCACGGATCGTGCGGACCAGCAGGTCGCGCCGTCCGCGGTGTGCGCGGTAGCCCGCGTCGACCACGGCGTACAGCTGCGGGGTTCTTGGCCTTCGACGTCTGCCCGCCCAGCACGCCGTACACCCAGAGCGCGGCGTGCTCGCCGGCCAGCGTCTCCTGCAGCGCGTCGACCTCGGTCACGGCGCCTGCCTGACCGGGAGGGCCGCCAGCACCGTCCGCTGCTGGGCCACCGCCGCCGACATCGAGGCGAGGGCCCGGGCGAAGGTGCCGCTGGCCGCGCGGCCGGCGCCGTCGGCGAGGGTCGCGCTGGAGGTCGCGCTCCTCGGTCAGCACCAGCGCCAGCGCGCGCTTGCTGGTGGCCGGGGACGGGGGAGGGGTCGGCCCGTCGGCCGGCTCCCCGGCCTCGGCCAGCAGGTCGGCGTGGGCCTGGTGCATGAGCGTCACGTCGGCCAGCGGACCGGCCAGGCCACGGTGCCGGGCGGCGACCTCGGCGACCAGGGCGGCGACGGTGGTCGTGGCCTGCAGGGCGTCGGCGGCGATCGCGGCGTCGTCGTCGGCCGGGGTGGTGCTCCCGGTCGGCGATGGTGCCGGGGCCGCGTCGTCCGCGGGTCCCCACCGGCAGCCGGCCAGGGCCACGAGGGGTGCCGCCGCGAACGTCGTACGACGCAGCACGGGGCGAGTGATCAGCGGCACGCGGGGAACTCTAACGCCCGGTCGGAGAGCCTCAGGACAGCCGCTAAGGTTGAGGCGACAACAGCACAAGGAGGTCGGAACCCGTGAGCAACGCCAAGGCGGACGCAACCAGGGATCGCATCGAAGCGGAACTCCTCGGCCCCCTGTCCGAGTTCGGGCTCGATGTCGAGGCGGTCGAGATCACTCCCGCCGGCAAGCGCCGGGTGCTCCGGATCGCCGTGGACAAGGACGGCGGCGTCACCCTCGACGATGTCGCCGAGGCCACCCGGGCGATCTCCGGGGTGCTGGACGCCTC
The DNA here is from genome assembly GCA_963721775.1 of uncultured Actinomycetota bacterium. Lineage (GTDB taxonomy): Bacteria > Actinomycetota > Actinomycetes > Propionibacteriales > Nocardioidaceae > Nocardioides. The sequence continues at coordinate 396,845 of CAVRMH010000037.1, forward strand.
CGACGTGATGGGCGAGCACCCCTACACCCTCGAGGTCACCTCGCGGGGCGTGGACCGGCCGCTGACGCTGCCGCGCCACTGGCGCCGCAACGCCGACCGCCTGGTCAAGGTCGCCCTCGTCGAGGGCGGCGAGGTCGAGGGCCGGATCGGGACCAGCACGGAGCAGGCGGTGACGCTCGCCGTCGACGGCGCCGACCGTGAGGTGCCGTACGCCGACATCGCGAAGGCCCGCGTGCAGATCGAGTTCAACCGACCCAGTTCCAAGGAGTCCTGATGGACATCGACCTGAACATCCTCCGCATGCTCGAGGCGGAGAAGGAGATCAAGTTCTCCGTGCTCGTGGAGGCCATCGAGCAGGCCCTGCTCACGGCGTACCACCGCACCCCGGGGGCCCAGGACCAGGCGCGGGTCGTCCTGGACCAGAAGACCGGCCACGTCACGGTGTTCGCGGCCGAGCTCGACGAGGAGGGCAACAAGGTCGCGGAGTACGACGACACCCCCGAGGGCTTCGGCCGGATCGCGGCGACGACCGCCAAGCAGATCATGCTGCAGCGGCTGCGCGACGCCGAGGACGAGCTGCGGTTCGGGGAGTTCTCCGGCAAGGAGGGCGACATCATCTCCGGTGTCATCCAGCAGGGCCGCAACCCCGACGACGTGATGGTCGACCTCGGCAAGCTCGAGGCGATCCTGCCGCTGGGCGAGCGGGTGCCGGGCGAGAGCTACGAGCACGGCGAGCGCATCAAGTGCATGGTCGTCTCGGTCCGCAAGGGCATGCGCGGCCCGCAGATCACGCTGTCGCGCACCCACCCGAACCTCGTCAAGAAGCTCTTCGCGCTCGAGGTGCCCGAGATCGCCGACGGCACCGTCGAGATCGCCGCGCTGGCGCGCGAGGCCGGCCACCGCACCAAGATCGCGGTCCGCTCGCGCGTCCCCGGCGTCAACGCCAAGGGCTCCTGCATCGGCCCGATGGGCCAGCGGGTCCGCAACGTCATGTCGGAGCTGCACGGCGAGAAGATCGACATCGTCGACTGGTCCGACGACCCGGCCGAGCTGGTCGCCCACGCGCTGTCGCCGGCGCAGGTGTCGCAAGGTCGAGATCGTCTCGCTCGACCAGCGCTCGGCGCGGGTGATCGTGCCCGACTTCCAGCTCTCGCTGGCGATCGGCAAGGAGGGCCAGAACGCCCGCCTCGCCGCCCGGCTCACCGGCTGGCGCATCGACATCCGCTCCGACGAAGCCCCCTCCGACTGACGCCGACCTGTCGTCGCAGAAACTGACAGCCGCGCGCGTCAGTCTGCGACAGGTCGGCGCGGGGCGGTGTCAGTCTGCGACAGGTGGGCGACGTGGTCGACGACCAGTGACGGCACCAGGTCCGCGTCGTCGCCGGTCGACCACTCCGGGAAGTCGAAGACGGCCAGCATCAGCTGCAGCGGGTACGTCGGCGGCCGCGGGCACCGGCGTACCTCCCGGCCGTCGAGGCTGAAGACCGCCTCGTCGGCGTCCCAGTCCACGGCGTAGGTGTGGAACGCGGACACGTCGACGGACAGCCGCGGCGCGACGAAGTCCTCGACCAGCGTCGGGGTCGCGGAAGGCCTTGAGGCCGCAGCCCACCTCGGCCGAGCCGTCGCGCGACCGAGCGCCCGAAGACCTCGACCACGCAGATCTCCCCGCAGCGTTCCGGCACGGTCCTCGAACCCGACCATCCACAGCGAGGCCATCGACCGCGGCGACAGGTCCATCCGGCAGCGGATCTCGACGCGGCCGCCGTCGGCGAGGAGGCCCTCGAAGCGGGGTTGCTCCTCGCGGACGACCTGGCCGTCGCGGAACGGCTGCTGGCCCACGGTGCTGCCGACCGGGCCGGAGAAGCTGCCCGACTGCAGGCCCGAGACCCGGAGCGGGGGAGCGTGGTCGCCCGCGCACCACAGCGGGTGGTCGCGGGGAATGTCCAGCACCAGCGCCCCGTTGTCCAGGTGGTACGACGCCGCGGACTCGGCGCGCGAGCTCCATGCCGGCAGGTAGTGCGGCAGCCACACCGTGGGGTCGAGCGACCGGGCCGTCGAAGTCGTCGTACCAGCCGTGACGCGCGGTGCCCGCGGGGTCCATGGGGTCACGCTAGCCCCGACCAGCGGATCGCCCGGTTCGGAATCCGGTGGCCGGACCCGGTAGACTCATGTCCAGTGGTTCGCACACACGACGTCGACGCCTGCCCTGACCCCACATCCCGCGCGGGACCGGTCAGGACCTGCGTCGGTTGCCGGGAGCGGGCCGCGAAGAGCGAGTTGCTGCGGGTCGTCGTGGTCTCGGATGCGCACGGTCCAGCCGTCGTGCCCGATCCCATCGGCTCGATGCCCGGTCGCGGTGCGCACCTGCACCCGACGCAGGCGTGCTACGACCTCGCGGTGCGCAGGCGTTCCTTCGCCCGGGCCTTCAGGCTCGGACAGGGACTGCCCAGCGCAGCGGTGGGGGAGTTCCTCGGCACCTCGTAGTCAATGACAGTGATCGACCGAACAGAAACTGGAGCAGCAGCTCATGAGCACTCGATGAGTACTTCCCGATGAGCATGCACAACCACTAGCGGTCCGATTCACCCCTCCCTGCCAACCAGGGAATCCGGGGCTCGGGCCAGAAGGAGAAGCGTGGCCAAGCCCCGAGTCCATGAACTCGCCAAGGAATTCGGCGTCGAGAGCAAGTTCGTTCTCGAGAAGCTGAAGGAGATGGGCGAGTTCGTCAAGTCTGCTTCCTCGACCGTGGAACCCCCGGTCGCGATGAAGTTCAAGAAGGAGTACGGCGAGCAGCTGAAGGCTGCTGCCCCCGCTCCCGAGAAGGCCGCCGAGGCCAAGGCCGAGCCGGCCGCCAAGCCCGCGGCCAAGCCCAAGCCTGCGGAGAAGAAGGCCGAGCCCGAGGCCCGAGGCCGAGGCGGCGACCGCTGCGGCGACCCCGGCCGCCCCGGAGAAGGTGGCCGAGCCGGCCGCCGAGCCTGCGATCCGTCCGGGTCCGGGTCCGCGTCCCGGCCCCAAGCCCGGCCCGAAGGCACCGGCGGAGACGCCGGCGCCCGAGCAGCCGGAGCAGCCGGCCGCACCGCAGCCAAGGCACCCGAGTCCCGCCCGACCCCCGGCACCCCGTCGGCCCCCGCCGCGAAGGCTCCGGCCCCGCGTCCGGTGGGTCGCCCCGGTGCCCCGCGTCCGGGCAACAACCCGTTCTCGTCGAACCAGGGCATGGGCCGCCGTCCCGGCGCGCCCGACCGTGGTCCGGCAGGCGGCGCCCCGACCGGCGACCAGCAGCGTCCCCCGCGGCCGCCGGCCGGCCGTGACGGTGGTGCCCCGGGTCGTCCCGGCATGCCGCGCCCCAACCCGGCGATGATGCCGAAGTCCCCGGCCGCGTTCGGGTCCGGCCCCGGTGGCCGTCCGAGCGGTCCCGGTGGCCCGGGCCGTGGTGGCCCGGGTGGCCGTGGCGGTGCTCCGGGTCGCGGTGGCGCCCCGGGCCGTGGTGGCCAGGGTGCCGGCGCTCCCGGTGGTGCTCCCGGCGGCTTCGCCGGTCGCCCCGGTGGCGGCGGTCGTCCCGGCGGCGGTCGTCCCGGCCAGCGTGGACAGACCCAGGGCGCCTTCGGTCGCCCCGGTGGCCCGTCGCGCCGTGGTCGCAAGAGCAAGCGCGCTCGTCGTCAGGAGTTCGAGGCCATGCAGGCCCCGACGATCGGTGGCGTGCGCGTCCGCAAGGGCGACGGCGAGACCGTCCGCCTGCCGCGCGGTGCCTCGCTGACCGACTTCGCCGAGAAGATCAACGTCGACGCCGCGTCGCTGGTGCAGATGCTGTTCTCCCTCGGTGAGATGGTCACCGCGACCGAGTCCGTCAACGACGAGACGCTCGAGCTGCTCGGCGAGGAGCTCAACTACGTCGTCCAGGTCGTCTCTCCCGAGGACGAGGACCGCGAGCTGCTCGAGTCCTTCGACCTCGAGTTCGGCGAGGACGAGGGCGACGAGGCCGACCTGGTGGTCCGTCCGCCGGTCGTGACCGTCATGGGTCACGTCGACCACGGTAAGACCAAGCTCCTCGACGCGCTGCGCAACGCCAACGTCGTCGACAAGGAGGCCGGTGGCATCACCCAGCACATCGGTGCCTACCAGGTCGCGACCGAGGTCGACGGCAACGAGCGCCGGATCACCTTCATCGACACCCCGGGTCACGAGGCGTTCACCGCCATGCGTGCCCGTGGTGCGCAGGCCACCGACATCGCGATCCTCGTGGTCGCGGCGGACGACGGTGTCATGCCCCAGACGGTCGAGGCGCTCAACCACGCCAAGGCCGCCGGTGTCCCCGTCGTGGTCGCGGTCAACAAGATCGACAAGCCGGAGGCGGACCCGACCAAGGTCCGTGGCCAGCTGACCGAGTACGGCCTCATCCCCGAGGAGTACGGCGGCGACGCGATGTTCGTCGACGTCTCCGCGAAGTCCGAGCTCAACCTCGACAAGCTGCTCGAGGCGGTCGTGCTGACCGCCGACGCGTCGCTGGACCTGCGGGCCAACCCCAACCAGGACGCCCAGGGCCTCGTCGTCGAGGCGCACCTCGACCGGGGCCGCGGTCCCGTCGCGACGGTGCTCGTCCAGCGCGGAACGCTCCGCGTCGGCGACTCGATCGTCGCCGGTCCGGCCCACGGCCGCGTCCGCGCGATGCTCGACGAGTACGGCAACGAGCTCGAGGTCGCCGACCCGGCACGTCCGGCCATGGTGCTCGGCCTCTCGGCCGTGCCCGGCGCGGGCCAGAACTTCATCGTGGTGGACGACGACCGCATGGCGCGTCAGATCGCGGAGAAGCGCGAGGCCCGTGAGCGTGCGGCCATGCAGGCCAAGCGCCGCGTGCGCCGTACCCTCGAGGACTTCATGGCCTCCATGGAGAAGGGCGAGAGCCAGGAGCTCAACCTCATCCTCAAGGGCGACGTGTCCGGTTCGGTCGAAGCGCTCGAGGACGCCCTGTCGAACATCGACGTGGGCGACGAGGTCAGCCTCCGGGTCATCGACCGCGGTGTCGGTGCGATCACCGAGACCAACGTCGACCTGGCCGCCGCCTCCGACGCGATCATCATCGGGTTCAACGTCCGCCCCCAGGGCAAGGCGACCGAGATGGCCGACAAGGAGGGCGTGGAGATCCGGTACTACTCGGTCATCTACCAGGCGATCGAGGAGATCGAGGCCGCGCTCAAGGGCATGCTCAAGCCCGTCTACGAGGAGGCCGTGCTCGGCCAGGCGGAGATCCGCGAGATCTTCCGCTCCTCGAAGATCGGCAACATCGCCGGCTGCATGGTCACCAGTGGCCTGATCCGGCGCAACGCCAAGGCGCGCCTGCTGCGCGACGGTGCCGTGGTCGCGGACAACCTCGACCTGGCGTCGCTGAAGCGCGAGAAGGACGACGCGTCCGAGGTCCGCGAGGGCTTCGAGTGTGGTCTGGTGCTGAAGAACTACCAGGACATCAAGATCGGCGATGTCGTGGAGTCGTTCGAGATGCGCGAGATCCCGCGCGCGTGAGCGTTGACGAGGCCGGGCGTTCCTTCGGGGGCGCCCGGCCTCGTCGTATTTCCAGGCGCCGTTCCTGTCCGCCGCCCGCCCTGCGGCGGCCTGCGCCTGCGGCGAGGGGGCCCTCGGTCGCAACCGGCTCGGCCATTGACGCAGGGGCGGGCGGTTCGGCGGCGTGGGCGGGGGCTGACATGATTGAACGTGCGCCTGCGGGCGCTTGTCGAGCTCAGGAGGAACCATGGCCAGCCCACGGGTGCGGAAGATCGCCGACCGGATCCAGGTGATCGTGGCGGAGATGCTGGACCGCCGGATCAAGGACCCGAGGCTCGGGTTCGTGACGGTGACCGACGTACGTGTGTCGGGCGACTCGCAGCAGGCGACGGTGTTCTACACGGTGTTCGGCGAGCAGACCGACGTGGAGGGGACCGCGGCGGCGCTGGAGTCGGCCAAGGGGCTGATCCGCTCCGAGGTGGCCAAGCAGCTCGGGCTGCGGCACGCGCCGACGCTGGAGTTCATCCACGACGCCCTGCCGGAGAACGCGCGGCACCTCGACGAGCTGCTGGCCAAGGCCCGCGAGTCCGACGCCGAGGTCGCGGCGCACCGCGAGGGCGCGGCGTACGCCGGCGAGGCCGACCCGTACCGCAAGCCGCGTGAGGACGACGAGGACGAGCTCGACGACGATGAGCCCTTCGAGACGCCTCGTCCCTCGGCTCCTCAGGACACGTGACCGATCCCGGCCCGGTGAGCGGGCTGGTGGTGGTCGACAAGGCCGGGGGGATGACCTCGCACGACGTGGTCTCCCGGGTACGCCGGCTGGCCGGCACGCGCAAGGTCGGGCATGCCGGCACGCTGGACCCGATGGCCACCGGCGTGCTGGTGCTCGGGATCAACCGGGCCACCCGGCTGCTGGGCCACCTGATGCTCACCGAGAAGGCGTACGACGCCACGATCCGGCTGGGGGTGGCCACCACCACCGACGACGCCGAGGGCGAGGTGACCGCGACCGCCGACGCGAGCGGGCTCACCGAGGAGGCCGTGCACCGGGCGCTGACCGCCTTCGTCGGCGACATCGAGCAGGTGCCGACGGCGGTGTCCGCGATCAAGGTGGGCGGCAAGCGGGCGCACCAGCGGGTGCGCGACGGTGAGGAGTTCACCCTGGCCGCCCGGCCGGTGACCGTGCACGAGATCGTGCCGGGACCGTTGCGCCACGAGGGGACGACGGCCGACCTCGACGTGTCGGTGCGCTGCTCCAGCGGCACCTACATCCGTGCGATCGCCCGCGACCTCGGGGCCGCGCTCGGCGTCGGCGGCCACCTGACCGCGCTGCGTCGTACGGCCGTGGGCGCGTTCGATCTCGGCACCGCCCGCACCCTGGAGCAGCTCGGCGAGGAGCTGACCGTGGTGCCGATCGGTGACGCGGCGCGCGGCACGTTCCCGGCGTACGACCTCGACGAGGAGCAGGCCGCCGACGTCCGGGTCGGGCGCAGGCTCGGCATCGAGGTGGCCGGCACCACCGCGGTGTTCGCGCCCGACGGGGAGTTCCTGGCGCTCTACGACCCGACCGACGAGCCGGGCACGGCCCGGGCGCTCGCGGTCTTCGTCTGACCCTGCGCTCACCGCCGGGCGCGGAAGCTCAGGCTGCCCATCAGCCAGGGTGAGCCGACCCGGTAGGCCAGGCGCGACCAGGCCGGTGCCACCGGCTTGAGGACGTCGGGGAGGTACCACGCGTAGAGCTCGGGCTTGTCGAACATCCGGAACTCGGCCGAGCGGAAGCCGGCCCGTGCGAGGTGTCGGCCGCACTGCGCCGGGGAGTTCAGGCGGTACTCCGTCGGGAAGTGGTAGCGACGCACGACCGCGTCGCCCTTGAGCCGGCGCAGCAGTGGCTCGGTCACGTGCAGGCGGGTGGTCGCCCACGTGGTGAGCCCGAAGTACTGCCACTTGTGCACGGTCAGCGCGAACATCACCCCGTCCGGCCGCAGCGTCCGTGCGCAGGCGGCGGTGAACGCGACCGGGTCGGCGACGTGCTCGAGCACGAAGACCGCGAGGGCGACGTCGAACTCCGCGGGGTGCTCCGCGGCGAAGTCCTCGAGGCTGGCCTGGTGGCGTTCGTCGACCTGCCGGTTGCGCCAGATGCTCGGGTCGGGGTCGACACCGACCATCCGGCCCGCGGCCCGGCGTACCGGCGCCAGCGCACCGGAGAGGTTGCAGCCCGCACCGATGTTGAGCACGTCGGCGCCGGGGCGCACCGACTCCGCCACCCAGCGGGCGAAGTCCTTCACAGCATGGTCGGGGGCCGGCACCACGCCGACCACCTGGGTGAATCCCGAGCATCCAGCCATCCTCGATGGTGCTCCTCGGCCAGCCCGGGAGGCCATGCAGGTCTGGACCAGTCGGGGGTCGGCACGATCAGGACGGGACGACCTTGAGCCAGGCGAGTACGGCCAGCACCCGACGGTTGTCGTCGGCGGCCAGCGGGCAGGTCGAGCTTGGTGAAGATGCTGTTGGTGTGCTTGGCGACGGCCTTCTCGGTCACGAAGAGGGCGGCGGCGATCGCGGCGTTGGAGCGGCCCTCGGCCATCAGCGCCAGCACCTCGCGCTCGCGGGCGGTCAGCCGGTCGACCGGCTCCTCCGGGCTCCGGGCCATGATCGCGGCGACCACCTCGGGGTCGAGCACGGTCCCGCCGGCGGCGACCCGGCGTACGGCGTCGACGAACTCGCGGCACGTCGGCGACCCGGTCCTTGAGCAGGTAGCCCACCGCGCCCTCGCCGGAGAGCAGCAGCTCGCGGGCGTAGAGCTGCTCCACGTGCTGGGAGAGCACGAGCACCGGGAAGCCGGGCCGCGCGGCGCGGGCCGCGATCGCCGACCGCAGGCCCTCGTCGGTGAACGTCGGCGGCATGCGTACGTCGACCACGGCGACGTCGACGGTCGGGTCGGCCAGCGCCAGGTCGAGCGCCGGGGCGTTGTCGACGGCGGTGACGACGGTGAAGTCGTGTGCCTCGAGCAGGCGGATCAGGCCGTCCCGGAGGAGGGCGTTGTCTTCGGCGAGGACAAGACGCACGGAAGCTCCATCGTGACCAGGGTGGGACCCCCGAGAGGGCTGGACACCCTCATCGTGCCGTCAAACGCGGCCAGTCGTCGCATCACCCCGCGCATCCCGGTGCCCGCGTCGGGGTCGGCACCGCCGCGCGCCGTCGTCGCCGACCGTCGCGTCGAGCACGCCGTCGGCCCAGCCCAGCCGGACCCAGGCATGCTCGGCCCCGCGCGTGCTTGCCGACGTTGGCCAGGCACTCGGCCACCGCGAAGTAGACCGCCGACTCGACCGGCTCGGGCGGCCTCCCCGGGAGGTGGGCGGTCACCTCGACCGGGCAGTCGCCATGTCGAGGGCCAGCGCCTCCACCGCCCCGGCCAGGCCGCGGTCGGCCAGCACCGGCGGGATGGATGCCGCGGACGACGGCGCGCAGGTCGCCGAGGGCGGCGCCGGTGGTGTCCCGGGCCTCGGTGACGAGCCTGCGCGCCGCCTCGGGGTCGTGGGCGTAGAGCTCCTCGGCCATGCCGAGCGTCATCCCCAGCGCGACCAGCCGGGCCTGCGCGCCGTCGTGCAGGTCGCGCTCGATCCGGCGCAGCTCGGCCGCGGAGTGGTCCACGGTCTCGGCGCGGGACACGGTCAGGTCGGCGACCCGCTGCTCGAGCGTCTCGGTGTGCCCGCGGCTGAGGAAGACCCGGTCCAGGGTCGCCCGCGCCCGCATGATGTGCGGGGCGCCGAACCACCAGATGACGACGGTCACGACGAGGACCAGCAGCAGCACGGTGAGCAGGGACAGCACGAAGCCGACGGTCACCGAGACGACGGTCCAGCCGATGTCCCGCCAGGTCATCGGGTCCCGCGCCCAGGTCAGCACCCGCCGCATCAGCGCCGAGCCCCTCGGTCGGCAGGTAGCCGGCCGGGACGTCGTACCCCAGGGTCCGCGCGGCCATCGAGCGGTGCACGCCCGTGATCCAGCGCAGCGCAGGCACGCTCACCAGCAGGATCGGGATGCCGACCGTGATCACCGCCAGCCCGGCACCGAGCACGACGAAGACCACGGCCACGATCGTCGGCACGAAGAGCAGCACCTGGGCGAGGGCGTACGACGTCAGTCGCCACGGGCCGGGCTGCTTCTGCATGGCCCCATCCTGACCGATCCGGGCACCGCGGACAGGGGGGTTGGGTCTACCCCCGTCCGGGTCCTGGCGCCCCTGACCCGGGGCCTGCGCGACGACAGGCTCGGGTCAGCGACCGGATCGAACCGACGGAGGAGAAGGCCATGACCAACCCCATCAGTGCCCTGCCGCTGCGTGCGGCCCGGTGGAGCGCCACCCATCCCTGGCGCGCGATCCTCGGCTGGCTGGCGCTGGTCGCCGTCGCCGTGGGCCTCGCCATCGCCGTACCCACCCAGGAGACCGACGACGCCGACTACCGGATCGGCGACTCCGGCCGGGCCGACGCCTGGGTCGACGCCGCGGGACTGGACGACCCCTCCGCGGAGAACGTGCTGGTCACCGCGCCCGACGGCACGGCGCTGGACCCCGCCGTGGCCGAGTCGGCCGCCGCCGACCTCGTCGCCGGTCTCCGGCAGGTCGACGGTGTCGAGGCGGTCGACCGAGCCGCAGTGGAGCCCGGACCGCACCGCGCTGCTGGTCGCCGCCCAGCTGGCCCGCGACCAGGAGGACCCCGCACCGCTGCAGGCGGTCACCGACCGCGTCCAGGCCGACCACCCCGGGCTCAGCATCCGGGAGGCCGGCGACCTGTCCCTCGACGACGGGGATCAACGACCAGGTGGCCGAGGACCTCTCCGCCGCCGAGGGCATCAGCCTGCCGGTCACGCTGGTCCTGATGCTGGTGGCCTTCGGCGCGCTCGATCGCCGCCGGCATCCCGGTGCTGCTCGCGGTCACCAGCGTGATCGCCACGATCGGCATCACCGCGCCGCTGTCCCACCTCGTGCACGCCGAGCCCACGGTCAGCAGCATGATCGTGCTGATCGGGATGGCCGTCGGGGTGGACTACTCGCTGTTCTTCCTCAAGCGCGAGCGCGAGGAGCGGGCGCGCGGCGCCGGCACCGTCGACGCGGTCGAGATCGCGGCCGCCACCTCGGGGCACTCCATCATCGTCTCCGGGCTGGCCGTGATCGCCTCGATGACCGGCCTGTACGTCGTCGGCGGCGCCACCTTCGACTCGCTGGCGACCGGGGCCATCCTCGTCGTCGCGATCGCGGTGCTCGGCTCGATCACCGTGCTGCCCGCGCTGCTGGCCAAGCTGGGTCGCTGGGTCGACCGTCCCCGGGTGCCGCTGCTGTGGCGGCTCAACCGGCGGATCGGCCGCGGCGGGCTGAGCAGCCGCCTGCTGGCCCCCGTCGTACGACGCCCGGTCGCGGCCCTGGTCGTCTCCGGGCTGGCCGTGCTCGCCCTGAGCGCGCCGGCGGTCGGCATGAAGCTGCAGGCGGCGAATCTCGACACGCTGCCCGACTCGATCCCCGAGGTCACCACGTTCCGCGCGATGGCGGACCTCTTCCCCGCCGAGGGGACCACGGCCACGGTGGTCGTGCACGGCGACCCCGACCGCGCCGGCGAGGTGCGCGCGGGGCTGGCCGACCTGGAGGCCCGCGCCACCGACACGGGTGTCTTCGAGGCGACCCCGGACGCCGTCCGGACGTCGGCGGACGAGCGCACCACGGTGCTCCGCCTGGCCCTGCCCTACGACGAGTCCGACCCGCGGGTGCGAGGCGGCGGTCGAGGACCTGCGGGCCGACCTGGCGCCGGCCGCGCTCGACGGTGTCGACGGTGTGGACGTGGCGGTGGGTGGGGACGCGGCGGAGTCGCGGGACTTCGTCGCGCACCTGCGCACGTGGCTGCCGGTGGTGGTCGGGTTCGTGCTGCTGCTGACCATGGTGATGATGGGCATCGCCTTCCGGAGCGTGCCGATCGCGCTGGTCTCGTGCGTCCTCAACCTGGCCAGCGTGGGGGTCGCGTTCGGCCTGCTGAGCCTGGTCTTCCAGCACGGCGTGGGGGAGGGGCTGCTCGACTTCCGCTCGCCGGGGTTCGTGATCGACTGGATCCCGCTGTTCGTGCTGGTGGTGCTGGTCGGGCTGTCGATGGACTACCACGTGTTCGTGCTGAGCCGGGTCCGCGAGCACGTCCAGCGCGGGCTGCCGGCCCGGCTGGCGGTCGAGAAGGGCATCGCCGACACCGCGGGCGTGGTCACCAGCGCGGCGGCGGTGATGGTATCGGTGTTCGCGATCTTCGCCACCCTGAGCATGCTCGAGATGAAGATGATGGGGGTCGGGCTCTCGGCCGCGATCCTCGTCGACGCGACGATCATCCGGCTGGTCATGCTGCCCGCGATCCTGGTGCTGCTGGGGGAGCGGGCGTGGTGGCCCGGCCCGGTCTCGCCGCCGCGCGGTGAATTCGTGACCGAGCCCGAGTCTGTCCCGTCGTACTCCCTTCGCGCAGGCACCTGACCAGACCACCCGGGCTACGGAACGGGGCACCACCGGGCGGTGGTGCCCCGGGCCGGGCCGGAGCAGACTGGCTCAGGGGTCTCTGAGGGGAAATCCGGATGCGCCGCAGGGGCGCTCGTTGAGAGGCTTTGCACCATGCATCGACAGATCGCCGGCCGGCTCACCGGCCCCAGGTCCAAGTGGGTCGTCCTGATCTTCTGGATCCTCCTTGCGGGCGGATCCTCGTTCTTCGCCCAGAAGCTGGCCGACGTCCAGAACAACGAGGCGTCGTCCTGGCTGCCGGCCAGCGCCGAGTCCACCAAGGCACTCGACAAGCTCGAGCCCTTCCAGGACCCGAACCTCATCCCGACCATCGTCGTCTACGAGCGCCCCGGCGGGCTGACCCCGGCCGACATCGCCGACGCGCAGGCGGACGTCGCGAAGTTCCAGGAGATGGACGGCGTCGAGGGCAAGATCCTGGGCCCGCTCCCGTCCGACGACGGCCAGGCCATGCAGACCGTCATCAACTTCAACTTCGGGGCCGACGGCTGGAACGCCATGCCCGACGTCGCCGACGAGCTGCGCACGATCGCCCCAGAGTCCGACGGGCTGAACGTCCACATCGCCGGCGCCGGCGGCCAGGCCGCGGACTCGGCCGAGGCCTTCGCCGGCATCGACACCACGCTGCTGGTCGCGACCCTGGGCGTGGTCATCCTGATCCTGCTCTTCACCTACCGCAGTCCGGTGCTGTGGATCCTGCCGATCTTCTCGGCCGCCATCGCGCTGACGGCTGCCCAGGCGCTGATCTACCTCCTGGCGAAGTACGCCGACCTGACCGTCAACGGCCAGAGCTATGCGATCCTCACGATCCTGGTGATCGGCGCGGGCACCGACTACGCGTTGCTGCTGGTGGCGCGCTACCGGGAAGAGCTCCGTCGCCACGAGGACCGGCACGAGGCGATGGCCTTCGCCCTGCACCGTGCCGCGCCCGCCATCGTGGCCAGCGCGGTGACGGTGATGCTCGGCATGCTGTGCCTGATGTTCGCCGAGATGAACTCCACCGCCGGCCTCGGCCCGGTGGCAGCGATCGGCGTCGGCGTCACGCTGCTGGTGATGATCACCCTGCTGCCTGCGCTGCTGGTCATCTGCGGCCGCTGGGTGTTCTGGCCCAAGCGGCCGGCCTTCGGCTCCCCCGAGCCCACCACGACGGGCTTCTGGGCCAAGGTCGGCCAGCGGATCTCGGTGCGTCCCCGCAAGGTCTGGATCGTCACCACCCTGCTGCTCGGCGTCGCCTGCCTCGGGCTGACCCGCCTCGACGCCTCCGGGCTCTCCACCGAGGACAGCTACACCAAGGAGTTCGACTCGATCGTGGGCCAGAAGGTGCTGGCCGCGCACGACATGGTCGACCAGTCGAACACCGTCCAGGTGGTCGGGAACGCCGACAAGGCCGACGAGGTCCGGGCCGCGATGACCGGCATCGAAGGGGTCGCGGGAGACCCCAGCGAGCCGGCCATCAAGGACGGGACGTTCTTCATCCAGGCGCCGATCAACGGCGACGCCGCGTCGCCGAAGGCCTTCGGCGTCGTCGAACGGGTGCGCGACAGCGTCCACCAGGTCGACGGGGCCGACGCGCTCGTCGGCGGCTGGTCGGCGGTCTACCTCGACACCAAGATCGCCGCGAGCCGCGACAACAAGGTGATCATCCCGATCATCCTGCTGATGGTGCTGCTCATCCTGATCGTGCTGCTGCGGGCGCTGACCGCACCCCTGCTCCTGCTGGGGACCGTGGTGCTGTCGTTCGGTGCGGCGATGGGCATCTCGGCGGTGCTCTTCGAGTTCGTCTTCGGGTTCGAGGGGTCCGATCCATCGTTCCCGCTGTTCGCGTTCGTGTTCCTGGTGGCCCTGGGCATCGACTACAACATCTTCCTGATGACCCGGGTCCGCGAGGAGACGATGCACCGCGGCACCCGCCAGGGCGCGCTGGTCGCGCTCACCTCGACCGGTGGCGTGATCACCTCGGCCGGACTGGTGCTGGCCGCGACGTTCCTGGTGCTCGGCACGATCCCGGTGGTGTTCCTGGCCGAGCTCGGCGTGGCCGTCGCGCTGGGCGTCATGCTCGACACGATGATCGTCCGCTCGGTGCTGGTCACCGCGCTCAACCTCGACCTCGGGTCGAAGATCTGGTGGCCGAGCAAGCTGGACCGCGGCCCGGACACGATCGTCGAGCCGGTCCCCGAGGAGGAATGGACACCGGCGCACTGACGAACGCTGTCGGAGGTCGCCCCCGGACCCGCCCGCGGGTGGGACCGGGGGCGACCCGCGCATATGGGAGGCTGTCGGCCGTGACTGACCTGCGCATCTGGCGATCGGTGAGCGACGTCCCGGCCGACCTGGGCCGCACCGTGGTCACCATCGGGAACTTCGACGGCGTCCACCTCGGCCACCAGCACGTGCTGCGCCGGGCCCGCGAGCTGGCCGGCGAGCTCGCCGCCGCCGAGGTGGTGGCGGTGACCTTCGACCCGCACCCGATGGCGGTCCTGCGTCCCGAGCACGCCCCCTCGATGCTGACCGGCGTGGAGGACCGCGCCCGGCTGCTGAGTGGACGCCGGCGCCGACGCCGTGCTGGTGCTCCCGTTCGACCGGGACGTCGCCGCGTGGACGCCCGAGGAGTTCATCCAGCGGGTGCTGGTCGACGCGCTGCACGCGTCCGGTGTCGCGGTCGGCGCCAACTTCCGCTTCGGCAACAAGGCGGCCGGTGACGTCGCCACCCTTCGCGAGGCGGGGGAGCGGCTCGACTTCGTCACCGCGGGCATCGCCCTCGACGGCGGACCGCAGGTCTGGTCGTCGACGTACGTCCGCACCTGCCTGGGCGCCGGCGACGTCGCCGGGGCGGCGGAGGCCCTGGGCCGGCCGTTCACCGTGCACGGCGTGGTGGTGGAGGGCGACAAGCGCGGCCGGGAGCTCGGCTTCCCCACCGCCAACGTGCCCACGCGCGAGGGGTTCGCGACCCCCACCGATGGTGTGTACGCCGGCTGGTTGCGCCGCGCCGACACGGGCCAGAGGTTCCCGGCCGCGATCTCGGTCGGCACCAACCCCACCT
Organism: uncultured Actinomycetota bacterium; assembly: GCA_963721775.1. Taxonomy (GTDB): domain Bacteria; phylum Actinomycetota; class Actinomycetes; order Propionibacteriales; family Nocardioidaceae; genus Nocardioides. Next base: position 411,922 of record CAVRMH010000037.1, read on the forward strand.
TCAGCGGCGTGCGCGAGCGCCGGGTCGAGTCCTACGTGCTGGACCGCACCGACCTCGAGCTGTACGGCGTGGAGGTCGAGGTGTCCTTCGTCGAGCGGATCCGCGGGATGGTGCGCTTCGACGGCGTCGAGGCCCTGGTCGCGACGATGAACGACGACGTCGCCCGGGTCCGGGCCGTCCTCGCCGCATGAGGGGGGGCACGGACGGCACCGCGGAGGAGGTCCGGTCGGCGGAGGCGTGGTTCGTGGCGCACGGCCTGCCCTACTTCGTCGACGACATCCGTGCCCACGTCCACGACGGTCTCCGGCGCGGCCGGCTGGCCGGCGTACTCCTGGTCGGGCTGCTGCTCGGTGCCGTCGCCGGCGCCGGGGTCGCCTGGTGGGCGGGCGACTGGACCACCGGGGCGACCGTGGCCAGCCAGGTGCTCCTGGTGGTGCTCGCGCTCTACGCGCTGACCACGCTGCGCGCCGGCTCGATCGCGCGCTGGGCCGGCAAGCGCACCCTGGGCAGCCTCGGGATGCTGTTCCCGCTGGTGACCCGGGCGCTGCCGTTGCTGCTGCTGTTCATCACGTTCCTGTTCATCAACACCGAGGTGTGGCAGGTCTCGGCCACCCTCGACGGTGCGGTGATGTGGCTGACCGTGCTGCTGTTCAGCGTGGTCGCCGTCGGGTTCCTGCTGGTCCGGATCCCCGAGGAGATGGAGATCTTCGACCGCGAGCTCGACCCCGCGCGGGTGGCCGCCGGCGCCCGCGGCACGCCGCTCGAGCACGCCGCCGCGACGTACGCCGAGCGCGACGAGGCGCACCGCGCCCTGGAGGAGCACATCGGTGGCCTGCAGAAGGCCAACCTGGTGCTGGTGCTGCTCATCGCGCAGGCCGTGCAGGTGCTGCTGCTCGCGCTGTCGGTGTTCGGGTTCTTCCTGGTCTTCGGCCTGCTCGTCATGCACCCGGACGTGATCGAGTCCTGGCTCGGTCACCCGCCGACCCCGGCGTTCGGCAAGGGTGCGCGGCTGAGCCGCGAGCTGGTGCAGGTGTCGGTGTTCCTGGCGGCGTTCTCGGGGCTCTACTTCACGGTGTACGCCGTCACCGACGAGAACTACCGCAAGCAGTTCTTCACCACGATCGTGCGGGAGCTGGAGCGGGCGGTCAGCGCCCGCGCGGCGTACCGCATGCTGAAACGCACCGACTAGGGTGCGCAGGACGGTCCAGAAGGGGGCCTTCATGCTGAGCAGGACATTGACCGGTGCCGAGATGCGGGTGCTCGAGCCGTGGCAGGCAGCCGAGTTCGCGGCGTACACCGACGCGCACCGCGACGAGCTCGTGGCGACCATCCCGTGGGCGGAGTTCGTGGTCGACGAGGAGAGCGCCGCGGCGTTCCTCCAGCGGTACGCCGACGGCGCCGCACGCGACGAGCGGCGGATCTACGGCCTGTGGGCCGACGGCGAGCTGGTCGGCGGCACGTTGTTCCGGGTGTTCAGCACGACCGCGTCGTGCTGCGAGATCGGGGTCTGGCTCAGCGAGGAGGCCCGCGGCCGCGGGCTGGTCACCGAGGCGGTCCGGGCGATGATCGACTGGGCGGTCGACGTGCGCGGCATCAATCGCGTGGAGTGGCGGTGCTCGCCGCAGAACACGGCGAGCAGCGCGGTGGCCAAGCGGGTCGGCATGACGCTCGAGGGCGTGCTGCGCGAGTCGTTCTGGCACCGGGGCCGGGCCGAGGACGTCGAGGTCTGGGCACTGCTCGCAGGGGAGCGGTAGCACCCGGACCCCGACGTCGTCGGGAACCGGATCAGGCGTCGAGGTCCATCTCGACCAGGTCCGCGATCTTGTCGACGGCCGCCTGGTCCTCCCCGGAGACCTCGACGGTGGCGCCGTTGCCGGCGCCCAGCGTCATGATCATCAGGGCCGAGCTCGCGTCGACCCCCTCGTCGCCGGGCAGGCCGATGGTCACCTCGGAGCCGAGCTCCTCGGCCGCCTCGGCGATGATCGCAGCGGGTCGGGCGTGCAGGCCGACGGCGGAGCCGACGACGACGGTCCTGGTGGGCATGGTTCTCCTCGTTCTCGTGGGGCAGGTGGGTGGAGCTGGTCAGACGGTGGCGACGTCGACTTCGCGGTGGCCGATGCTCTTGAGCACGATGACACCGACCGCGCCGACGATCACTCCGGCGCCCAGGGCGATGAAGTAGCCGACCAGGTTCGTCACCGCGAACAGCACGAAGATGCCGCCGTGGGGGGCCCGGACCGCGACGTCCATGGCCATCGAGAGGCCACCGGTGACCGCGCTGCCCAGCATGATCGCGGGGATGACGCGGAGCGGGTCGGCCGCGGCGAACGGGATGGCGCCCTCGGTGATGAAGGACGCCCCGAGTGCCCAGCCGGCCTTGCCGTTCTCGTGCTCGGCGGGCGTGAACAGGCCCGGCCGGAGCACGGTCGCCAGCGCGAGCGCGATCGGCGGCACCATGCCGGCGAGCATGACCGCGGCCATGATCTTCAGCTCCGGGGCGTCGCTGGCCAGGGAGGCGCCACCGACACCGGCCGCAGCGAAGCTGTAGGCGACCTTGTTCAGCGGACCGCCCATGTCGAAGGCCATCATCAGGCCGAGGATGACGCCGAGCAGGATCGCCCGGCTGCCGCTCATCGAGTTCAGGGCGTCCGTCAGCTCGCTCATCAGGCGCCCGATCGGCTTGCCGAAGACCGTGATCATGAGCACACCGGCGATGATCGAGGTGAGCAGCGGGATGACCAGGACCGGCATCAGTCCCCGCATCCAGGTCGGCACCTTCCAGCCGGTGATCCAGTGCGCGATCAGGCCGGCGAGGACACCGCCGATGATGGCGCCGAGGAACCCGGTGGCGGGCAGCGAGGTCGCGTCACCACTGTCGGGGACGTACTGCACGTTGAACAGGTTGGCGGCCAGGCCCCCCATGATGAAGCCGGGGGCGATGCCCGGCCGGTCGGCGATCGCATAGGCGATGTAGCCGGCCAGCGCCGGGATGAAGAGCATGAACGCGGTCTTGCCGATGATGAAGAACAGCGCCCCGATGTAGGCCATCAGCCCGGAATCGAAGAGCGCGTGCTCGAGGCCGAGGGCCTGGGGGTTGGGCAGGTCGAAGACCGAGTAGTTGACGGCGATGTCGCCGTACGGCCCGACGATCTCGTAGCCGCCGAGCAGGAAGCTCAGCGCGATCAGGAGACCGCCCGCGGCGACGAACGGGATCATGTAGGAGACACCGGTCATCAGCACCCGGCGGGTGCGTCCGCCCCAGGTCTCGCCGGCGCCGTGGGCGCCCTCGCCGCCGCCCGGGCCGGCCGCCTCGCCCTCGACGCGGGGTGCGTTCGGGTCGTCGGCGTAGCGCAGGGCCTCGGCGATCATCTTGTCGCCCTCGTCGATCGGCCGCTTCACGCCGGAGGAGACGACCGGCTTGCCGGCGAACCGCGAGCGGTCGCGCACACCCACGTCGACGGCGAAGATCACCGCCGAGGCGGCGGCGATCACGTCGCGGTGCAGCGGCGTGGAGCCGGCCGAGCCCTGCGTCTCGACGTGGATCTGGACGCCGGCCCGCTCGGCGGCGGCCTCGAGGGCCTCGGCGGCCATGTAGGTGTGCGCGATGCCGGTCGGGCAGGCGGTCACCGCGACCAGGCTCTTCGGTCCGGCGGCAGCGGCCGGAGCCGGGGGCTCCGCGATCGCCGTGGCGGTGCCGGCCGGGGCAGCCGCAGCGGAGGAGGAGGCTGCGGCCGCGGCGGCGGCCGGGGCGGCTGCGGGAGCGGGGGCGGCGTCGCCGACCACGTCGTTGACCAGCCGGACGACCTCGTCCGGGTCCTCCGCCGCGCGCAGGGCGTCGGTGAACTCGGACTTCACCAGCGCCCGGGCCAGCTTCGTGAGCACCTTGAGGTGGGTGGCGTCGCCACCGGCCGGGGCCGCGATGAGGAACGCGAGGTCGGCGGGACCGTCCTTGGCGCCGAACTCGACCGGCGGGGAGAGCCGGGCGAACGCCAGGGTCGGTTCGTCGACCGCGGCGGTGCGGCAGTGGGGGATGGCGATGCCGCCGGGAAGTCCGGTCGGCGAGGTGGACTCGCGGGCCAGCGCGTCGTCGACGAGCGTGGCCGGGTCCGCGGTGCGGCCGGCCTCGCCGACGATGCCGGCCAGCTGGCGGATCACCTCGGTCTTGTCGGCGCCGAGGGTGGCGTCGAGGCGGACCAGATCACGCGTGATCATCTCGGTCATGGTGCAACTCCAGAAGGGAGGTTGAGCGGACGCACCTCGACGAGCTCGGGGTGGGTCTGCGACGGGTTCGGGACGGTCGTCCCGGCGAGGCCGACGGCTGCGCTGCCGTAGGCGACGCCCAGTGCCAGTCGTTCGATCGGTGATCCACCCCGCACGTCGCCGAGGAGGTAGCCGAACAGGCTGGAGTCGCCGGCACCGACGGTGCTGACGACGATCGTGGCGGGGGCGACGGCGTGCCAGGCCCCCTCGGCGGTGACCAGCACCGCGCCGTGGCCGCCGAGGGTGGCCAGCACGGCGCCGACCCCCTGGTCGACGAGGGTGGCGGCGGCCGCGGCGGCGGCCTCCGGGTCGCTCTCGAGCACCGCGGCGTCCTGGCCGGTGAACGACGCCAGCTCCTCCGCGTTGGGCTTCATCAGGTCGGGCGCGGCGTCGGGCAGCCCGGCCACCACGGCGGCCAGCGGCGCGTCGCTGGTGTCCAGCGCGATCCGGACGTGGGTACGCCGCAGCGCGCGCACGAGGTCGGCGTACCAGTCGACCGGGGCGCCGGGCGGCAGCGAGCCGGCCAGCACGACCCACGACGCGGCCTCGGCGTGCTGCAGCAGGCCTTCCTGGAGGGCGGCCAACGACGCGGGGGTGGCGACCGAGCCGGGGGCGTTGAGCTTGGTGGTGGTGCCGTCGGGCTCGGTGATCGTGAGGTTGACGCGCACCTCGCCGGTGGGCGGCTCCGGCTGGCAGTCGACGCCCGCGGCGACCAGCTCCAGCACGAACGGGTCGTCGGGGGCCGCGGGCAGTACGGCGACGGTCGCGAGCCCGGCAGCGACGGCGGCCCGGGAGATGTTGACGCCCTTGCCGCCGGCCTGGGAGATCTCGGTCTCGACGCGGTGCACGGCGCCGCGCACCAGGCGCTCGGCGAGGGCGACGGTCCGGTCGATGCTCGGGTTGGGGGTCAGGGTGAGGATCATGCGACGACCACCTCGAGGCCGGCGGACTCGAAGGCCTTCCGGTCGGCCCGGGCGATGGCGTCGTCGGTGACGAGCACGTCCACGTCCTCCAGCGCGGCGAAGCGGACGGTGCGCTCGAGGCCGATCTTGGTCGCGTCCGCGAGGACGACGACCTGCTGGGCCGAGGCGACCATGGCCCGCTTGGTGGCCGCCTCGTCGCGGTCGGGGGTGGAGAGGCCGTGCCCGACCGAGATGCCGTTGGTGCCCATGAAGGCGATGTCGACCCGGATCGTGGCCAGGGCCTCGACGGTCTCGGTGCCGACGGCGGCCTGGGTGGTGGCCCGCACCCGGCCGGGGAGCAGGTGCAGCTCGATGTTGGTCAGTGGCGCGAGCCGGGCGGCGATCGGGACCGCGTGCGTGATCACGGTCAGGTCCTGGTCGCGGGGGAGGATCGAGGCCAGCCGGGCGGTGGTGCTGCCGGCGTCCATGAGGACGGTCGCGCCGCTGGTGGGCAGCAGCTCGCGTGCGGCGGCGGCGATCCGGTCCTTCTGGGCGGTGTTGGCGGTGTCGCGGTCGCTGAGGCCGATCTCGACCATGGTCAGCGTGCCGACGGGGACCGCGCCGCCGTGGACCCGGCGGAGGAGGTTGAGGCGCTCCAGCGCGGAGAGGTCGCGGCGCACGGTCTCGGTGGTGACGTCGAACCGGTTCGCGAGGTCGACCACGGAAACGCGGCCTCGCCGACCGACCAGGTCGGCGATCGCCTGCTGGCGTTCCTCCGCGTACATGCCACCTCCGGGTATCCGAGAATCTGTGTTTATGTTGTTTTATGCCCGAATGTGTTGACTGTCAAGGGGGTGGAGGGACTAACTTGTGACCATGGTCACGTCCACCGACTCCACCCCAGACTCTCGCGCACCCGGCACTGTTCAGGGAACCCCTGTGGTGCCGGGTCTTGCGCACGGCCCCGCGCTCGTCATCCGCGGGGAGGTCGACCCCGCCGCGATCGCCCGGTTCGGGGACGGCGACTTCGCCGACGAGCGACGCGGCCCTGGCGGCGTACGACGACGCCGCGACCGCGGTGGCCGACGGGTTCGCCCGCACGGCCGCCCGGGCCACCGGCGCGGCCACCGAGGTGCTCACCGCGAGCGCCGGCCTGGCCAAGGACAAGGGGCTGCGCTCGGCGGTCCGCAAGAACCTCTCGTCCGGGTCCGGGGTGGTCGCGTCCGTGAACGCGGCCGTCGACCAGTTCGTGGAGCTGTTCACCAACATGGGCGGGCTGATGGCCGAGCGGGTCACGGACCTGCGTGACATCGAGCGCCGGGTGGTCGCCCACCTGGTCGGCGAGCCCGAGCCCGGCGTACCCACGCCCGACGAGCCGTCGGTGCTGGTCGCCGAGGACCTCGCCCCCTCCGACACCGCGGTGCTCGACCCCGGCCTCGTGATCGGCCTGGTCACCGAGCGGGGTGGCCCGACCAGCCACACCGCGATCATCGCCCGCCAGCTCGGCCTGCCCTGCGTGGTGGGCGCCGGCGGCGCGATGGAGATCCCGCCCGGCAGCCGGGTGCTGCTCGACGGCACCACCGGGCTGGTGGAGATCGAGCCCGACGAGGCGGAGACCGAGCGCCGGGTGGCCCGCGACATCGAGGAGCGGGCGCTGCTCGACGCCTGGACCGGGCCCGGGGCCACCGCCGACGGGCAGCCGGTCAAGCTGCTCGCCAACGTCGCCGACGGCAAGTCCGCCACCGCCGCGGCGGCCGGGCCGGTCGGCGGGGTCGGCCTGCTGCGCACCGAGCTGAGCTTCCTCAACCGCCAGGACGAGCCCTCCGTCGAGGAGCAGGCCGACATCTACGCGAAGGTGCTCGAGGCCTTCGGCGAGGGCCAGTACGTCGTGGTCCGCACGCTCGATGCCGGCTCCGACAAGCCGATCGCGTTCGCGACCCACGAGGGCGAGGAGAACCCCGCGCTGGGCGTCCGCGGGCTGCGGCTGTCCTTCGACAACCCCGGGACTGCTCGAGCGCCAGCTCGACGCGATCGCGCACGCCGCCGAGCGGACCGGCACCGAGACCTGGGTGATGGCGCCGATGGTGGCCACCGTCGCCGAGGCCAGCGACTTCGCCGAGACGGTGCGGGCCCGCGGGCTCAAGGCCGGGGTCATGGTCGAGGTGCCCAGTGCGGCACTGCTCGCCGACCGGATGCTCGAGGTCGTCGACTTCCTCTCGATCGGCACCAACGACCTCAGCCAGTACACGATGGCCGCCGACCGGATGGCGACCGAGCTGGCCCACCTCACCGACGCCTGGCAGCCGGCCGTGCTGCACCTGATCCAGATGACCGCCGAGGCCGGCACCCGCGCCGGCAAGCCGGTCGGGGTCTGCGGCGAGGCGGCCGCCGACCCGATGCTGGCCACCGTGCTGATCGGCATGGGCATCACGTCGCTGTCGATGGCCTCCGCCGCGGTCCGCCCGGTCGGTGCCCGGCTGTCCACGGCCACGCTCGACACCTGCAAGGCCGCCGCCCGGGCCGCCGTGGCTGCGCCCGACCCGCTGGCCGCGCGCGCCGCCGTACGCACGGTGCTGGAGGGCTGACCGCTCGTGGGTCGTCGCTGGACGATCAGTGCACGTCCCCTCGGCCATCCGTCCACGATGGTCAGCGGAGCGCCGCGGTGACCATCCGCTCGAGGTGGTCGGCGTACTCGTCAAAGGTCCAGCCGGCATCGCGTACCAGTCGCCGGTAGGGCACCGGGTCCATCAGCACGGCGATGACATCGGTGGCTCGCTCCCGGCTCAGGCTGGGACGTAGGCCGTCGATGGCCGCAAGCTGGTCGACGAGCCACCGGGCGCCGTTGTGCCGGTTCCGCTCGGACTCCTGGTTGAGGGCCGCGACCTCCGGATCGCCGTCGGCCGCGATCAACAGCACCGGATAGAGGTCGGCGAGGCGGGCGCCGATCGTGGCGTCGAACCGGGCCCAGCGGGACACCAGGGTGTCGGGATCCTTCTCGGCCATGATCGCCTGCACCTCGGGTCGCTCGGCCATGGGAACCGGCTCGTCGTCGCCCACCAGCGCCCAGTCCCAGGCCAGCCTCAACAGGGCCGCCTTGCCGCCCACGGCGTTGAACACCGTCTTGCGGCTGACCCCGGCGCGCTCGGCAATCGCGTCCACGGTGGTGGCGGCGTAGCCCCTCTCGACGAACAGCTCGCCCGCCTGCCTCGACGATGCGCCGCCGTGTCTCCCGCGCCTGCTCGGCGCGCAGGTCCGACCGGTAGGTGCGCTTGGCTGCCTCGGGCATCTTGACTCCGTCGTCATTTGAGGTGACTATCAATATAGTGAAAACACTTCAAGTGTAACGGAAGGTGGGTCGTCATGGACATTCTGGTCGTCGGGTCGGGCCCGACAGGTCTCACCGTCGGTGCGGTGCTCGCCCGCCGCGGTCACCGCGTCACCTCTGTGGACCGCGATCCGGGCCCGGGAGCCGGAGGAACCTGGCCGCGCCGGGGGGTCATGCAGTTCGCTCACGCGCACAACTTCCGGCCGCAGGTCAGCTGGTTGCTGCAAGCGGAGTGGCCCGAGGCCTACGCGGCCTGGCGCTCGCTGGGGCCCGAGCCCACGGAGCCCGAGGGGCTCGGGCCCTCCGGTGATCCCGTGATCGTGCACTCGAGACGCATGACTTACGAGCGGGCGCTGCGGATCGCCGCCCAGGACGTGTCGGGACTTGCTCTGCACGCCGGGCACGTGGACCGCCTCGTGGAGGAATGCGGGCGGGTGGTCGGTGCCGTCGTAGACGGCACTCGGATCGACGCGGACCTCGTCGTCGACGCCTCCGGGCGGGCGTCTCGGCTCTCGGGCTCGACGAACACCCTCGGCGGCGACTGCGGGATGGCGTACGTCGACCGTGCCTACCGCCTCCGCCCGGGTGCCGAGCCGGGGCCGGTCAGCAACCTGATCGGCTGGTTCGGCAGCTTCGACGGCTACCAGGTGCTGGTGTTCCCGCAGGAGCGGGGCAGCTTCTCGGTGGTGCTGGTCCGGCCGACGGCCGATGGTGCGCTCAAGCGGTTGCGACACCAGGACGCGTTCGAGGCCGCTTGCGGGGCCATCCCCGCGCTGGCGGCCTGGACCGACCCGATGCGGTCGCATCCGGAGACCGGCGTGCTCGTCGGCGGGGCGCTCCGCAACGTCTATCGACGCCAGCGGCTGGTTCCCGGCCTCGTCGCGGTCGGCGACGTCGTCTCCACCACGACGCCGACCGCGGGGCGCGGGGTGGCGATGGTCAGCATGCAGATCACCGCGTTGCTCGCCCTTCTCGACGCGGGAGCGGAGCCGGTGACGGTCGCCGAGCCGTTCGGTACGTGGTGCGACGAGCAGATCCAGCCCTGGGTGGCCGACCACATCGCCAATGACGACCTTGCCGTGGAGCGCTGGCAGGGTCGGGACCTCGACCTGTCCCGCCCGCTGACCTCGATGGCCGTCCACGCCGCGGCCGAGGTGGATCCCCGCATCCTCCAGCACACCGCGCCGGTCCTGTCGATGACGGCGCTCCCGGAGTCCGTCGCTCCCGCGGAGCCGTGGGCGCGGGCGGTGTACGAGTCCGGCTGGCGGCCGGCGTTCAGCGAGGGCCCGACGCGCGACGAGCTCGTCGCGGTCGTCGACGGCGCGCTGGCTGCTGCTGCGTGACCCGTCCAGGGTCGCTCAGCCCGCCGAGACGGTGACGGGTACGCCGCTCAGCGCGGCGTTCCCGCTGACGTCGAGCAGCTCGGGGTCGGTCAGGTCGTTGATCGAGACGCCGGCCACCGTGGCCGCGTGGTGCATCTGCGTGCCCGGGCGGGCGTGGCCGTAGCCGTGCGGGAGGCTGACCACGCCCGCGCATCATGTCGTCGGTCGCGGCCACCTCCACCTCGACGGCGCCGACCCGGGAGCGGACGCTGACCGTGCTGCCGTCGGCGAGGCCGCGCTCCGCCAGGTCCGCCGGGTGCATCAGCAGCTGGTGCCGGGGCCGGCCACGGGTCAGCCGCTCGGAGTTGTGCATCCAGGAGTTGCAGTCCTGCTTGTGCCGGCGTCCGATGAGGAGCAGCTCGCCCTCGCCGGGCGGGGCCACCTCGTCGAGCCGGGCGAGGTCGTCGAGCACGAGCGCGCGGGGCGAGGTCGATCCGCTTGTCCTTCGTGTGCAGGGCCGCCGGGAGCCGTCCCGGCTGCAGGGGCCCGAGGTCGACGCCGGACGGGTTGTCCCGCAGCTGCTTGAGGGTGACCCCGCTGCCGCCCGCGCCGCAGCAGCAGCCCGATCAGCACCGTCGGGCTCGTCGAGAGCCGGAGCCGGCGGGCGAGGCGCTTCTTGAGCGGCGCCTTGCTGGGCAGGCGGGCGGCGGTCCGGAGCGCGATCTCCTTGTAGATCTGCCAGTCGTGCCGCGTGTCCGGGCCGGCCGGCAGCACCGCCGGCGTGAAGCGGGCGGTGTTGCGCACCGCGAGCGTGTGGAAGATGAGGTCGTAGTGGTCGCGCTCCAGGGCGGTCGTCGGCGGCAGGATCACGTGGGCGTGCCGCGTGGTCTCGTTGACGTAGATGTCGACCGCCGCCATGAAGTCGAGGTCGGCGAGCACGGCGTCGAGCCGCGCACCGTCGGGCGTGGAGAGGACCGGGTTGCCGGCCAGCGTGAGCATCGCCCGGATCTGCCCGTCGCCGGGCGTCTCGATCTCCTCGCGCAGCGCCGCGACCGGGAGCTCGCCGGCCGACTCCGGCAGGCCGCGGACCCGGCTGCGCCACAGGTCGTGGTGGCCGCGGCCGATCAGGCCGGTGCCGACGGCGTCGATCGCGGGGGAGGTGAACATCGCGCCACCCGACCCGGTCGAGGTTGCCGGTGACGATGTTGAGCAGGTTGACCGCCCACTGGCAGACCGAGCCGAACGCGTGCGTGGAGACGCCGACCCGTCCGTAGGCGACCGCGCCGTCCGCGGCGGCGTACTCCCGGGCGATGCGGCGGATCTCGTCGGCCGGGACGCCGCTGTGCGCCTCGGCCCGCTCCGGGGTGTACGCCGCGACCGCGGCCTCCACCTCGGCCAGCCCGTCGACGTACGCCGGCACCCGGGTCAGGCCCTCGGCCAGCACCACCTGGAGCATCGCCAGCAGCACGAACGCGTCGGAGCCCGGCCGGACGAAGTGGTGCTCGGTGGCGACCTTGGCGGTCTCGGTGCGGCGCGGGTCGAACACGACCATCCGGCCGCCACGGGCGTTGAGCTCGCGCAGCCGGTTGGGGAAGTCGGGGGCCGTCATCAGGGAGCCGTTGGAGGCCATCGGGTTGGCGCCGAAGACCAGGAAGTACGACGTGCGGTCGAGGTCGGGGACCGGGCAGGAACAGCTGGTGGCCGAACATCAGGTGGGCGACGAGCTGGTGGGGGAGCTGGTCGACCGAGGTGGCGCTGAACCGGTTGCGGGTGCCCAGCGCCTTCACCATCGCGGTGCCGTGGGTCATCGAGCCCAGGCTGTGCACGTTGGGGTTGCCGAGGTAGATCCCGACCGCGTCCCGGCCGCCCTTGCGGATGGCCGTCGCCAGGCCGTCGGCGACGAGGTCGAACGCCTCGTCCCAGCCGATCTCGGTCCAGGTGTCGCCGTCGCGGCGGACCGGCCGCCGCAGCCGGTCGGGGTCCGCGTGGATGTCGCCGATGGCGACCCCCTTGGGGCAGATGTGCCCCCGCGAGAGCGGGTCGTCGGGGTTGCCCCGGACGCCGGTCACCGCACCGTCCTCGATGGTGAGCTCGAGGCCGCAGATGGCCTCACAGAGGTTGCAGACACCGATGCGTTTCTCCACCCTCGCATCCTGCCATCCGGACACGCCGATGCAATGTCAAGTGAGTTGGTAGTGTTACATTGCGTGACATGAGCGCCCCGTCGATGCCACAGCCCGAGCTGACGTCCGGGACCGTCCGCAAGCCGCTGCCCGCCGACCGCTTCGTCGTCCACGACACCAACGTGGAGATGCGCTGGGACGCCGTGTCCGCCGACGCGCCGCTCACCGCCTCAGGCCGACCTGTTCGTGCGCAACCACACCGAGACCCCGCTCGTCGACGTCGACACGTGGGCGCTGCGCATCTTCGGCGACGGCCTGCTCGTGCCCCGCGACGCCGACAGCCCGGTGACCGTGTCGTACGACGACCTCCGCTCGCTGCCCGCCACCCGGCTGACCACGACGCTGGAGTGCACCGGCAACGGGCGCTCGTTCTTCACCCGCCAGCAGGGCCAGCAGGTCCCCGGCACGCCCTGGGAGATGGGCGGCGTCGCCGCCGTCACCTGGGAGGGCGTGCGGCTGGCCGAGGTCTTCGACCGGATCGGCGTACGCCGCGAGGCGGTCTCGGTGATGGCCACCGGCCTCGACCCGAGCTACGTCTGTGACCAGGGGATCGACCGCGGACCCGTCCGCCGGCCGTTCCCCGTCGCCAAGGCCCTCGACGACGCGCTCCTCGTCTGGGGCGTCAACGGCGAGCCGCTGCTGCCCGACCACGGCTTCCCGGTGCGCCTGGTGCTGCCCGGCTGGGTCGGCATCGCCAACATCAAGTGGCTCGGCTCGCTCGAGGTCTCCACCACCCAGCTCGCCTCCCCGTGGTCCACCGAGTGGTACCGCATGAGCGGCGGCGACCACCCCGTCGACGCCCCGCCGCTGACGACCAGCCCGGTCCGCTCCGCCTGGGAGCTGGCGTGGGACGCGACGCTGCCGGCGGGCCGGCCGCTGGAGCTCACCGGCCGCTCGTGGAGCGGCGCCGGACCGATCACCCGGGTCGACGTGAGCGTCGACGGCGGCCGCACGTGGCTGCCGGCCGAGCTGGGGGAGCGGACCGGCTGGACCCGGTGGCGCTTCACCTGGCCGACCCGCCGCGCGGCGCCCACGTGCTGATGGCCCGCGCCACCGACGTCGCCGGCCGCCGCCAGCCGCTGCAGCACCCCGTTCAACACCGAGGGCTACTGCTTCGACGCGGTGGTCCGGCACCCCGTGACCGTGGACTGACGACCGAGAGGACGAAGCACCCGATGACGAGCGACCCGACCAGCGGCCAGGCCGCCCGCCCCACCCGCCGTACCTTCCTCGCCGGGGCCGCGGTCGCCGGTGCCGCGACCGCGGTCGGCGTACCCACCGGACGTGCCGTCGCCGGTGCCCCCGCGATCCTCAAGCCGCTGCCCGCCGACCAGTTCGTCGACTTCGGCACCAACGCCGAGATGCGCTGGGACTCGGTGTCCCCGCACGCCTACCGCACCCGGCAGGCCCGGCTCTTCGTCCGCAACCACACGGTCACGCCGACGATCGACCGCGACACCTGGCGGCTGCGGATCTTCGGCACCGGGCTGCGCACCCCGCGGACCGAGGCCGAGGCGGCCGTCACTGTCGTACGCCGACCTCCGCGCGCTGCCCGTCACCCGGCTCACCGCGACGCACGAGTGCACCGGCAACGGCCGCAGCTTCTTCGCCAGCCAGCAGGGCACCCCGGCCGCCGGCACGGCGTGGACGCTGGGCGCGGTCGGCGCGGTCACCTGGGAGGGCGTCCGGCTGGCCGACGTCCTCGAGCGCGTCGGGATCAGCCCCGCGGCCGTGTCGATCCAGGCGACGGGTCTCGACCCGAGCTACGTGAGCGGCGGGGTCGACTACGGCCGGGTACGCCGGCCGTTCCCGGTCGCGAAGGCCCTCGACGACGCCCTGCTGGCCTGGGGGATGAACGACGAGCCGCTGCTGCCCGACCACGGGTTCCCGGTGCGGCTGGTGCTGCCCGGCTGGGTCGGCATCGCGAGCATCAAGTGGCTGGGCTCGCTGGAGGTCGCCGACACCGAGCTGACCTCGCCGTGGAACACGAAGTGGTACCGCATGACCGGCGGCGACCATCCCGTCGACAGCCCGCCGCTGACGGTGAACCCCGTCCGGTCCGCCTGGGAGCTGGGCTGGAACGAGTCCGTCCCCGGCGGCAAGCGGGTCGTGCTGACCGGTCGGTCGTGGAGCGGCGCCGGCCCGATCCGGCGGGTCGACGTCAGCGTCGACGGTGGCGCCACCTGGCAGCCCGCCGACGTCTTCCGGCCCGGCCTGCGCGGGGCCTGGACGCAGTGGCGCTTCACCTGGCAGCGACCGGCCCGCGGCGCCCACATGCTGATGGCACGGGCCACCGACGTCGCCGGGCGCACCCAGCCGCTGGTCACGCCGTACAACGACAACGGCTACTTCTTCGACGCGGTCGTCCGGCACCCGGTCACCATCACCTGACGGACCTTGGTTTCGAGACGGGCGCAGAGCGCCCTCCTCAACCAGCGGTCGGCCGAGCCGTGCGTTGTGGCGGCCCGAGCCGTGCGTTGTGGCGGCTAGGGTCGCGGCCATGGCGACCCCCGTCATCCTCGACTGCGACACCGGCACCGACGACGCCGTCGCGATCATGCTCGCGGCGCTGCACCCCGACCTCGACCTGCTCGGCGTGACCACCGTCTGGGGCAACCACGACGTCCGCCACACCACCGACAACACCCTGCGCGTGCTCGACCACGTCGGCCGCGGCGACGTGCCGGTGCACGCCGGGGCGAACGCGCCGTACCGGCCCCGGATCGCGCCGCTGCCCAGCGGACGTCCCGAGCTGCCGCCGACCCTGGACCTGCCGCCGGCGCGCAGCCGAGGCCGCGGACACCCCGGCCCTGGAGTGGCTGGTCGAGACGCTGCGCGCCACCACCGAGCCGGTCGCCCTGGTCCCGACCGGCCCGCTGACCAACATCGCCGCGACGGTGACCGCCGACCCCGGCCTCGTGGAGGCGGTGGACCGGCTGGTCGTGCTCGGCGGCACCCACCGGCAGCCGGGCGTCACGGCGTACGCCGAGCGCAACGTGTGGTGCGACCCCGAGGCCGCCGCGGTCGTGCTGGGGGCGGGGTTCGGGCGGCTGCTCCTGGTCGGCATGGACGCGACGTTCGCGGTGCCGTTCACGGCCGAGGACGCCGCGGCGCTGGACGCCCGGGGCACGCCCGCGGGGACCGCCGCGGCCGCCTTCGTCACCGAGCGGATCGAGCACTACCGCTCCGACCCGGCGATGGCGGCCCGTGCGGCGGCGCCCCTGCACGACCCGCTGGCGGTGGCCTGCCTGCTCGACCCGGACGTCGTACGCACGGTGCCGGCGCGGTGCACGGTCGAGACGCGGGACCCCACGACGTACGGCGCGACCCGCTTCGAGCTGGGCCAGACCGGTGCCATGCTGGAGGTGGCGCTCGACGCCGACCACGCGCGCTACCTCGCCCTGCTCGTCGCCACGCTCTGAGGCCGCTCCCGGGGCCGCTCCCGGGTCCGCTCGGGGTCACGTGCGCTCGATTACCGGTGCGGAGCGCGGCGTTGGTAGTCTTTCCCGGTTGCCCGCTGTGGGCAGCGACCAAGCACTGACCGCCGTGTAACGGCCGCGGATCGAGAGTGCCCGGGTGAACAGGCCCCGGCGCGCCGCGCAACGACGAACTGGAAGGGAGCCCCGCATGTCCATCGGTACCGATGCGGAGACCAAGAAGAAGATCATCGCCGAGTACGGCAAGGGCGAGGGCGACACCGGTTCGCCGGAGGTCCAGATCGCGCTGCTCACGCACCGCATCTCGCACCTCACCGAGCACCTCAAGCAGCACAAGCACGACCACCACAGCCGTCGTGGCCTGCTGCTGCTCGTGGGCCAGCGTCGTCGTCTGCTGAACTACCTGCAGAAGACCGAGATCGAGCGCTACCGCTCGATCATCGAGCGCCTCGGCCTGCGTCGCTGAGCGACCGGACGTGACCGCGGAGCGGCCATCAGACACTGGTGGCCGCTCCCGGCGTATTTACCCGCACCACCGGGCCGGGGTGCCGCCTTCTGACAATCAGGGGTGTCGGCGCTAGGCTCGCCAACAGAACAACGAACACCACACCAGGAGCGACCCGCGATCGTCTGGCCCGGTCCTCGGTAGTGGCTCTCAGATGCCGGCCCAGCCGGAGCGATCTGCGAGCCTCGATCGAAGACCGGCCCCTCATCGAGGCAGGCGGGCATCACTTCGACGCACCGCCCTCGCCGGCCCGCATCGGGCCCCAGCTGAGGCGGACGAGCGGATCGCTCCGCGAACAGAAAGGGACACCCTTGACCGAGGGACCCGTCATCTCCGCCGTAGAAACCGTTCTCGACAACGGCAAGTTCGGCACCCGCACCGTCAAGTTCGAGACCGGGCTGCTCGCCCGGCAGGCCGCCGGTTCGGTGACCGCCTACCTCGACGACGAGACCATGCTGCTGTCGGCGACCACCGCCGGCAAGCACCCGAAGGACCACTTCGACTTCTTCCCCCTGACGATCGACGTCGAGGAGCGGATGTACGCCGCCGGCCAGATCCCCGGCTCGTTCTTCCGCAGCGAGGGTCGTCCCGGTGAGGACGCGATCCTCACCTGCCGCCTGATCGACCGCCCGCTGCGCCCGACCTTCAAGAAGGGCCTGCGCAACGAGGTCCAGGTCGTCATCACCGTCATGGCGCTCGACCCCGACCACCCGTACGACGTGCTCGCGATCAACGCCGCGTCGCTGTCCACCCAGCTCTCCGGCCTGCCGTTCTCCGGCCCGGTCGGCGGCGTCCGGGTGGCGCTGATCGACGGCCAGTGGGTCGCGTTCCCGACCCACAGCCAGCTCGAGAAGGCCGTGTTCGACATGGTCGTCGCGGGTCGCGTCACCGAGACCGGTGACGTCGCGATCATGATGGTCGAGGCCGAGGCCACCGAGCAGACCTGGACCCTGGTCCAGGACGGCGTCCAGGCCCCGACCGAGGAGGTCGTCGCCGGCGGTCTCGACGCGGCCAAGCCGTTCATCAAGCAGCTGGTCGAGGCCCAGGCCGAGCTGGCCAAGGAGGCCGCGAAGCCGGTCCAGGAGTTCCCGATCTTCCTCGACTACGAGGACGACGTGTACGACGCCGTCGAGTCCGCGGTGAAGACCGAGACCGCGCAGGCGCTCACCATCGCCGGCAAGCAGGAGCGCGAGGAGAAGCTCGACGCCATCAAGGCCTCGCTCCTCGAGCAGCTCGGCGACCGCTTCGAGGGTCGCGAGAAGGAGGTCGGCGCGGCGTTCCGCTCGCTGAACAAGTCGCTGGTCCGCGAGCGCGTCCTCCGCGACAAGGTGCGCATCGACGGCCGCGGCCTGGCCGACATCCGTCCGCTGCACGCCGAGGTCGCCGTGATCCCGCGCGTCCACGGCTCGGCGCTGTTCGAGCGCGGCGAGACCCAGATCCTGGGTGTCACCACGCTGAACATGCTGACCCTGGAGCAGAAGCTCGACACGCTCTCCCCGGAGAAGACGCGTCGCTACATGCACAAGTACGTCTTCCCGCCGTTCTCCACCGGTGAGACCGGTCGCGTCGGCTCGCCGAAGCGTCGCGAGGTCGGCCACGGCGCGCTGGCCCGCCGGGCGCTGCTGCCGGTGCTGCCGACCCGCGAGGAGTTCCCCTACGCGATCCGCCAGCTCTCCGAGGCCATGGGCTCCAACGGCTCCACCTCGATGGGCTCGGTCTGCGCCTCGACGATGTCGCTGCTGCAGGCCGGTGTGCCGCTGCGTGCGGCCGTCGCCGGTATCGCGATGGGCCTCATCTCCGGTGAGGTCGACGGCAAGACCGAGTACGTCGCGCTGACCGACATCCTCGGTGCCGAGGACGCCTTCGGCGACATGGACTTCAAGGTCGCCGGCACCAAGGAGTTCGTCACCGCGCTCCAGCTCGACACCAAGCTCGACGGCATCCCGGCCGAGGTCCTGGCGTCCGCCCTGACCCAGGCCAAGGACGCCCGCCTGGCGATCCTCGAGGTCATGGCCGAGGCCATCGACGCTCCCGAGGAGATGTCGGTCCACGCGCCGCGCATCATCAGCGTGCGGGTCCCCGTCGACAAGATCGGCGAGGTCATCGGGCCCAAGGGCAAGGTGATCAACCAGATCCAGGACGACACCGGCGCCACGCTGTCGATCGAGGACGACGGCACCGTCTACATCGGTGCCACCAACGGTGAGGCGGCCGAGGCTGCCCGCGCCGCGGTGAACGCGATCGCCAACCCGACCATGCCGGAGGTCGGCGAGCGCTACCTCGGCACGATCGTGAAGACGACGAACTTCGGTGCGTTCGTCTCGCTGATGCCGGGCAAGGACGGGCTGCTGCACATCAGCAAGCTGCGCGCCCTCGCCGGCGGCAAGCGCGTCGACGCCGTCGAGGACGTCGTCTCGGTGGGCCAGAAGGTCCAGGTCCAGATCGCCGAGATCGACGACCGCGGCAAGCTGTCGCTGATCCCGGTCGTCGACGAGGCCGAGGGCTCCGAGGACGCCGAGGACTCGGCCGAAGGCTGAGCGTGATCCCTTCGTCAGGATCGGCAACCGGTCAGCAGCCCCTTGCTGCTGGCCGGTTGTCGCATGCCCGGAAGAGCCCGCGGGTCCCCGAGCCGCAGCGCACCGGCAGCACCCGCACCCTGCTCACCGAGAAGGACTCCGACGGGCAGGTGGTCTCGCGCGTACGCCGTACCGTCCTGCCGGGCGGCCTGCGCGTGGTCACCGAGCAGATGACCGGCGTGCGCTCGGCGTGCGTCGGGGTCTGGGTCGGCGTCGGGTCGCGGCACGAGTCGCCGACCCTGCACGGCTGCTCGCACTTCCTCGAGCACCTGCTGTTCAAGGGCACCAAGGAGCGGTCCGCGATGGACATCTCCGTGGAGCTCGACGCGGTCGGCGGTGAGTTCAACGCCTTCACCGCCAAGGAGTACACCTGCTTCCACGCCCGGGTGCTCGACCACGACCTGCCGATGGCGGTCGACGTGCTCGGCGACATGATCACCAGCTCGCTGATCTCCGAGGAGGACGTCGAGGCCGAGCGCGACGTGATCCTCGACGAGATCGCGATGCACGACGACGACCCCGACGACGTCGTCCACAACCTCTTCACCGAGCAGGCCTTCGGCGACTCGCCGCTGGGCCGCCCGATCGCCGGCACGACCGAGTCGATCTCCGCGATGACCCGCGACCAGGTCGCCCGCTTCTACCGCAGCCACTACCGCCCCGCCTCGATGGTGGTGGCGGTGGCCGGCAACGTCGACCACGCCACCGTCGTACGCCAGGTCCGCACGGCGTTCGGCCGCAACGGCTTCCTCACCGGCACCGACGCGCCGCGCCGCGCCGTGCTCACCGAGCGGGCCCGCCGGGTGACCGCGGGGGAGTCGCACACGACCCGTCCGCTCGAGCAGGTCAACCTGGTGCTGGGGGTGAAGGGGATGACCCGCACCGACCCGCGCCGCTACGCGCTGGGGGTGCTCAACACCACGCTCGGTGGCGGCACCTCCTCCCGCCTCTTCCAGGAGGTCCGCGAGATGCGCGGACTGGCCTACTCCGTCTACTCCTTCGCCAGCCACTACGCCGACGCCGGCCTGGTCGGCGTCTCCGTGGGCTGCCTGCCGGCCAAGCTCGACGAGGTCCTCGCGGTGGTCCGTGAGGAGCTGCGCAAGGTCGCGGCCGACGGGATCACCGAGGCCGAGCTGGTCCGCGGCAAGGGCCAGCTCCGCGGCGGGCTGGTGCTGGGCCTGGAGGACTCCGGCTCGCGCATGTCGCGGATCGGCAAGGCCGAGCTCGTCCAGGACGAGCTGCTGAGCATCGACGAGGTGCTGGCCCGGGTCGAGGCGGTCACCCTGGAGGACGTCCGCGAGATCGCCGCGCAGCTGTTCTCGCAGCCCGAGCTGCTGGCCGTCGTGGGACCCGAGCCGGACGACGCCTGACCCGTCGGGTCAGCCGCGCTCCTCGGCGATGCTGTTGCCGCCGTCGACGACGATGCACTGACCGGTGACGTAGGACGCTCCGGGCGAGCCGAGCCACGCGATCGCGGAGGCGACCTCGGCCGGGGTGCCGCTTCGGCCCGGGGGAGTGCGCTCGCCCTGTCGCCGCTCGTGTCGGTCTGGGACGGCGGTGGCGATCCAGCCGGGTGCCACGGCGTTGACGGTGATCCCGTCCGCCGCCGCGTCGACGGCCAGCGCCCGGGCCAGGCCGACCATGCCGGCCTTCGCGGCGGCGTACGCGACGTCTCCCTGCATGGCCATCACCGGGCCCGGTGACGCTGGTGACCATCACGATCCGTCCCCAGCGGCGGCGGCGCATCACCGGCAGTGCCGCGCCGCTGACCAGGAACGCGGTGTCGAGGTTGCGCCGCAGCGAGGCCTGCCAGGTCGGCGAGCGTCATCGCCGTCGGCGGTGCCGGACTGGAAGTCGTCGTCGGTGGTCGAGACCATCCCGGCGTTGTTCACCAGTACGTCGAGCCGGCCGTGGCGCTCCACGGTCGTCCCGACCAGGGCCCGGGCGGCCTCCGGCGTGGTCAGGTCGCCGACGCTGCCGACTGGCGTCGATGCCCTCGGCGCGGAGCTCCGCGACGCGGTCGTCGACCCGGCCGGAGGTGGCGCCGAGCACGACGGCCGCCCCCATCCGTCCGAGCAGCGCGGCGGCCGCGAAGCCGATCCCGTCGGGGCTGCCGGCACCGGTGACCACGGCGACCCGGCCGTGGAGGTCGAACGGGGCCGTCCGGGCGACCTGCTCCGCGCTCATGCCGGTCAGGCCATCGTGATCGCGGCGCCGGCGCAGGCGACCGCCCACAGCACGCTGGTGAAGGTGCCGATGATGAACCGCTCGGCGGCGCCGGGCGTCTCGGTGCGCAGCTCGGGGTAGCGGCCCAGCCCCTTGAGGGCCAGCGTGACGGCGAGGCCCTCGGGCCAGCCGGCCACCACGGTCACGAAGACCGCCAGCCGCTCCAGCGCGCCGATCCAGGCACCACCGCGCAGCACCGCCCCGGCGCTGCGCACCGAGCCGGCCGCGTTGGGGGAGGTCACCGTCGACGAGCCCGAAGACCGATGAGGTCACCACGCCGCCGCCGACCACCGCCAGCGCCCCGGCCAGCACCAGGCCGACGTTGTCGGAGTCGTCCTCGTGCAGCTCGGCGAGCGCCAGCGCGGCGGCGCCGGCCAGCAGCAGCACCAGCGCGGCCGCGACCATCACCTGGCCGCGGGTGGGCAGCCGCCAGCCGAGCAGGGCGAGCGCGACAGCGGTGGCCAGCACCACTGGTGCGACGAGTTCCATCAGTCCTCCTCGAGAAGCTCGGCGAGCAGCTCGCCGGCCAGGGTCCGGGCACGGGTGGCCTCGACCAGTCCGGCGGCGTGCGCCCGCTGGCTGACGGCCGACTGGGTGATGCCCAGCCGGTCGCCGACCTGGTGGTACGTCGCACCGGACGCGACCAGGTCGGCGACCTCCCAGCCCTTGGGGGTGCGTCGCCCGAGCACGCCGGCCCAGAGCCACAGCACGGTCTCGACCTGTCGGGCACGGTAGCCGGTGCCGCCCACGGCCACGTGGGCCGGCGCGATCTTGGCGCGGGCGACGGCCTCCCGGGCCAGCAGGTAGGCCTCGCCGTGGCCCGCCCGGGCGTGGTCGGGGAGCGGGGTCTCGACCTCGCCCACCCCCATCCCGATGTGCCAGGTGCCCTCGCGCAGCAGGCCCTCGCAGCGTCGCCACCACCGGGTCGGGGTCGGTGAAGAGCGCCTGCATCTCGTCGCCGGCGGTCCGCTCGAACGGCAGCACCGCGCCCTCGGCGTACGTCGTGACCGCGGCCGCGACGAGGTCGGCGGTGCGCCGGCTGGCCCGCTGGTCGACGGTGAGGATCACCGCACGCATGCGACCTCCCAAGGTCCTGGTCTGTCGCCAGCGTAGATTAGGGAATTACCTAATGCAAGGAAACATAAGGCTGAAGCCTTGATCAGCGACGACCGATCAGCCCGATCACCGCGGGCTTCTTGCTCTCCACCACCGAGACCCGGAAGCCGGCCTTGGACCAGTGCGGCCGAGGCGCTCTCGAGGATCCGCGGGACGTCGGTCACCGAGGTCACCTCGTAGAAGAGGTAGACGGCGCCGCCGGGGGAGAGGCGCTCGTGCAGCAGCGCCACCTCGGCCTCGCAGTCACGCACCCAGAAGAGGTTCACGTTGAAGGCGAAGACCCGGTCCAGCCGCTTGATCGGCACCCGCAGGGTGGCCAGGTCGATGTGGCGGACGGTGAGCCGGCCGGCCGCGATGTGCTCGGCGCACCGGCGCTTGGTGCGGTCGACGCCGGACTCGGAACGGTCGATCGCGAGCAGCTTGCCCTTCTCGAGCCGCTCGCAGATCAGCTCGGCGGCGTAGCCGGGCCCGCAGCCGATCTCGAGCACCTGGTCGGCGGGTTGTACGTCGAGAATCTCGACTGCCCAACGGATCCGGGCGGGGATCGTCTGCGGAACCATGGGGCAAGCCTGCCATCACCCGGCCGGTTCGTCAGTGACCCCCGGTCCGTGAGTCCCCGGGCGGCGCTGTGACGGGCGCCGGAGACCGGTAGGTTGGAGCCGTGACGGGCGACATCATCAAGGTCGGCGTGCTGGGCGCGCGGGGCAAGGTCGGCAGCGAGATCTGCGCGGCCGTGGAGGCGGCGGCCGACACCGAGCTGGTGGCCGGGATCGACGCCGGCGACGACATCGCGACGCTGGTCTCCGCCGGCGCCGAGGCGGTCGTCGACTTCACCCACCCCGACGTGGTGATGGACAACCTGGAGTTCTGCATCTCCCACGGGATCCACGCCGTGGTCGGCACCACCGGCTTCGACGAGGCCCGCCTCGAGCGGCTCCGCGGCTGGCTGGCCGACGCGCCCGGCACCGGCGTGCTCATCGCCCCCAACTTCTCCATCGGCGCGATCCTGATGATGCGCTTCGCCGCCGTGGCCGCCCCGTTCTACGAGTCGGTCGAGGTGATCGAGCTGCACCACCCCGACAAGGCCGACGCGCCCTCCGGCACCGCCCGGCGTACGGCGGAGCTCATCGCCGCCGCCCGCCGCGAGGCCGGCTCGCCGCCGATGCCCGACGCGACCTCGACCGCGCTCGACGGAGCCCGCGGCGCCGACGTGGACGGCGTCCGCGTGCACGGCCTGCGGATCCGCGGCATGGTCGCCCACCAGGAGGTCGTGCTCGGCGGGCCGGGGGAGACCCTGACGATCCGCCACGACTCGATGGACCGGGCCTCCTTCGCCCCGGGCGTGCTGACCGGCCTCCGCCAGATCGCGGACCACCCCGGCCTGACCGTCGGCCTCGAGCACTTCCTCGACCTCGACTGACCCGTCGCGAGGCTTTGCAGGTTTGCGCAATGCACGAACCTGCACGTGCCCGCGCCTTCCCACCTCCTCCCCGGCCTGACAGGTTCTCTCCCGAGCACCTTCGCTCCTTCTCGGGAAAAGAGGACACATCGTCATGCGTTCCACGCGAGTGATGGCCGCCCTGGCAGTGGCCGCGGCCTCCACCACCGGACTGGCTCTCGGCACCCCCGCCGGTGCCCACGCCGCCGACCGGCCCAGCGCCCTCGAGGCCCTGGCCCACGACCCCCTGCTGGCCCGGGCGACCGTCGGCCAGGCCTTCACCGTCACCGACCGTTTCGTCGACCGCGACGGCACCACCCACGTGCGGATGGACCGCAGCTACCGCGGCCTGCCGGTCGTCGGCGGGGACCTGGTCGTGCACCAGGCCGCCGACGGCGAGCTCGACGCGGTCAGCCAGACCCTGCGCGCCCCGCTCGACCTGACCACCACGCCGGCGGTCACCCGGTCGACGGCCACCGCCCGCGCCCTGGCGCCGAGCGCGGTGAACCGGGCCATCACGGGGGAGAAGGTCGACGGGACCCCGCAGCTGGTCGTCGACGCCACCACCGCCTCGCCGCGCCTGGCCTGGAAGGTGACGAGCGGCGGCACCCAGGCCGACGGCACGCCGTCGCGGCTGGCGTCGTACGTCGACGCGCGCACCGGCCGGCTGCTGCGCACCGAGCAGGGGATCCAGACCGCGGAGGGCTCCGGCCAGTCGCTCTACAGCGGCACCGTGCCGGTCCAGGTCACGCAGTCGGGCAGCAGCTACCTCCTCAAGGACTCCACCCGCGGCGGCTCGGCCACCTCCGACATGGCCAACAAGGAGGACTCGCTGTTCTGCCAGATCTTCGGCTCGGGCTGCACGAACGGCACGGTGTTCAGCAGCACGGACACCTCGTTCGGCAACGGCACCAACGCCAACCGTGAGTCGGCCGGCGTCGACGCGGCGTACGGCGGTGCGGAGACGTTCGACTACTTCAGGCTCGTGCACGGCCGCAACGGCATCTTCGGCAACGGCACCGGGGCGCCGAGCCGGGTGCACTACGGCTCGGGCTACGTCAACGCCTTCTGGGACGGCTCGAAGATGACGTACGGCGACGGGGACGGCGTCGACTTCGGCCCGCTGGTCTCGCTGGACGTGGCCGGCCACGAGATGAGCCACGGCGTCACCGAGAACACCGCCAACCTGACCTACTCCGGGGAGTCGGGCGGCCTCAACGAGTCGACCTCGGACATCTTCGGGACGATGGTGGAGTTCTACGCCGCCAACGCGAACGACCCCGGCGACTACCTCATCGGCGAGGAGTTCGACCTGGGCAGCCACACCGGCTTCCGGCGGATGGACAAGCCGAGCAGCGACGGGGCGTCGTACGACTGCTGGTCCTCGGGGGTCGGCAACGCCGACGTGCACTAC
Source organism: uncultured Actinomycetota bacterium (assembly GCA_963721775.1). GTDB lineage: Bacteria > Actinomycetota > Actinomycetes > Propionibacteriales > Nocardioidaceae > Nocardioides. The sequence continues at coordinate 436,626 of CAVRMH010000037.1, forward strand.
TCCTCGGGCGTGGGCAACCACTTCTTCTACCTGCTCGCCGAGGGCTCGGGCGCCAAGACGATCGGCGGAGTCGCGCACAACAGCCCGACCTGCAACGGCTCGACGGTCACCGGCATCGGCCGCGACGCGGCGGCCAAGATCTGGTTCCGGGCGCTGACCGTCTACATGACCTCCGGCACCAACTACGCCGGGGCCCGGACCGCCTCGCTCAACGCCGCCCGCGACCTCTACGGCACCGGCAGCGCGCAGTACACCGCCGTCGCCGCTGCCTGGAGCGCGGTGTCGGTCGGCTGACGGTTTCACTGGGTACCTAGGGATCGCGCTACGTGCGAAACTTCCGGAAGCGTGGGATCCTGGTACCAGTGATCCTGCACGCCTAGACCAGCGCGGTGTGCAGGCGCACCTGCTTGACCAGAACGGTGCCGTCGCCGTGCAGGTCGAGCTCGCGGTGCGCACCGTCCGGTGCCCACCCGGCCCCGGTCGAGGAAGTCCCGCAGCGCGTCGTCGGTGCTGGTCAGCCAGGTCACCGCCCGGGCGAACCGGTCGGCGGCCAGGGTGTCGGCGCAGGCCTGCACCAGCCGCGAGCCGTGCCCCTTGCGCTGCTCGTCGGGGTCGACGGAGAACTCCGCGACCTCCCCGTCGGCGACCGGGTCGCAGTCGGGGTCGTCGGCGGGGGAGGTGATCGCGAAGCCCACGATCCGGTTCCGCTCGAGCGCCACCAGCACCCGGTTGCGCGCGTCCCTGGGCGTGGTCAGCGACTCGCGCCAGGCGGCCGCCACCTGGTCGACGTCCAGCGCCTCCAGCGCCTCGGCCGGCAGGAGGTCGGCGTACGACGACCGCCAGGCGCGCACCTGGACGGCGGCGATGCCCGGGGCGTCGTCCGCCCAGGCGACCCGGACGGAGACGTCGGCGGTGGGGTTGCTCATGCGCCCATCCTGTCAGCCGCGGGTGGCCCTCATGCCGGGGCGTACGCCGCCGGGCGCCGGTCGACGCTGAGCGCGACGGCGCCGGCCACGCTGAGCAGCAACCCGGCGGCGATCGCCGGCCACCAGCCGTCGCGGACCTCGTCGCCGAGGAACGCGATCCCGACCACCGCGGGCACGAAGGTCTGCAGCACGATCAGGGCGGCGGTCGCGGCGGTGACCCCGGTCCGGGCCAGCGCCATGGAGTACAGCCAGAACGCGACCAGCCCGAGCGCCGGCACCGACAGGGCGGCCACCACCACCGGCCCGGACACCTCCGCGCCGATCCCGCGGACCGCGAGCGCGGACCCGGCGTACCCGCAGCCGGCGACCGCGCCGAGCAGCGCCGGGTGCTCGCGGACGGCCAGCCCGGCCAGCGTGCAGGCGACCACGGCGGACGCGACGAGCAGGGCGAACCGCCAGGTGGTCGTCACCGCACCGGGTGGGCCGGCGGCCAGCGCCAGCAGCACGATGCCGGCGGTCACCGCACCGACGGCCGTCCAGCGGCCGGGTCCGAGCGGCTCGTGCAGGTGCAGCGCGGAGAGCACCGCCGTGCACGGCATCGACAGCGAGATCGCCGCCTGGGCGAGGTAGAGCGGCAGCAGCCAGATCGCCACGGCGTGCAGCACGAAGCCGGCGAGGTACGCCGCCACGACGAGCAGCATCAGCGGGTCCCGGACCCCGGCCCGGACGAAGCTGGTCAGCTGCGCGTCGGTGCCGTCCATGGCACGGGAGGCCCGGGCCTGGGCGACGGCGGCCCAGCCGAACAGTCCGGCGGCACCGAGCGCCGCCAGCAGTCCGACCAGCACCGGGTCAGCGGTAGGTGTCGGGGAGGGTGGCGCCGATCTTCACCTGCGGCTTGGGCATCCGGAGGAAGCGCAGGTTGATCGCCCGCATCACGGCGTACCAGGTGACGCCCTTGAGCGACTCGTCCGGGAACCGCTCGGCGACCTGGCGGCGCACCCGGAAGCGCAGCCACAGGATGTCGGCGGCGACCAGCAGGATCGTGGTCATCCAGAGCGAGTTCGCGAGCGCCATGCCGGCGCTGCCGGCCGCGCCGTAGCCCAGCACCATGATCACGATCAGCAGCGGGGCGAGCAGCTCGGAGAAGCCGATCCGGCTGTCGACGAAGTCACGGACGAAGCGCTTGACCGGGCCCTGGTCGCGGGCCGGCAGGTGCTTCTCGTCGCCGGTCCGCATCGCCTGGCGGACCTGGCGGCTGGACTCCGAGCGCAGCTCGGCCTGGCGCCGGGCCAGGGCCTTGCGGTCCTTGGGCAGCTTGGCCCGCTCGCGGGCGGCTGCCTCCGCCTCCTTGCGGCTGGGAGTCGGTCGACCCTTGCCGCCGGGCTTGGGCTGGACGACGGTCTCTTCGGGGCTGGACTTGGTGCGACGGAACAACGCAGGGGCCTTCGACGGGAGGGACGGGTGTCGGCCCAGCCTACCGGGCCCCGGACATGGCGCACCCTTCCTCGCTCCCGCTTGTGTTTGGGCCTAGGGTGAACATCAGTACACGTTCACCCGCGACCACGCGGGTACACCGAGGGGATCGCACACCGATGAGCCTGTGGCAGCGCTTCAAGATGATCTTCCGGGCGAAGGCCAACAAGGCACTCGACCGCGCCGAGGACCCTCGCGAGACCCTGGACTACAGCTACCAGCGCCAGATCGAGCTGCTCTCCAAGGTACGCCGCGGCGTGGCCGACGTGGCGACCAGCCGCAAGCGCGTCGAGCTCCAGATCAACCAGCTCGAGCAGCAGTCCGGCAAGCTCCAGACGCAGGCGCAGAAGGCCATCGACATGGGCCGCGAGGACCTCGCCCGCGAGGCGCTGACCCGCAAGTCGGGCCTGACCACGCAGATCAGCGACCTGCGCACCCAGCACGCGCAGCTCCAGGGCGAGGAGGAGAAGCTCACCCTCGCCCAGCAGCGGCTGCAGACCAAGGTGGAGGCCTTCCGCACCAAGAAGGAGACCATCAAGGCGACGTACACCGCGGCCGAGGCGCAGACCCGCATCAACGAGGCGCTGTCCGGCATCGGTGACGAGATGGGCGACGTCGGCCAGGCGATCCAGCGTGCCGAGGACAAGACCGCCCAGATGCAGGCCCGCGCCGGCGCCATCGACGAGCTGATCGCCTCCGGCGCGCTCGACGACGTGACCGCAGTGGGCGGCGGCGACGACATCGCCCGCGAGCTCGACGCGATGAGCTCGCAGGCCGACGTCGAGGCCGAGCTGGCCCGGCTCAAGGGCTCGACGCAGCCCGAGGCCATCGAGGCCGGCGCCGACGGCGGCGAGATCCTGCGGGCCGACCCGGAGACCGTCGAGACCACCACCGAGAACCCCGACGCCAAGGCCTGACGGTGACCGCTGAACCCACCCTCCACCCGGGTCGCTGAGCCATGGCCCGCACCCGCTTCATCCACGACACCGGGCTGACCGTCCGCATGACCACGGTCATGTTCCTGCTCGGTGGTCTGTTCGTCGCGCTGATCGTGACGCTCATGTACGTCACCGGCGCGTTCCTGCTCTTCGCCGCCATCGGCATCGGCATCGCCTTCTGGCAGTGGTGGTCCTCCGACAAGGTGGCGATGCGCGCGATGCGCGCCCGCGAGGTCACCCCGGAGGAGGCCCCCGAGCTGCACGGCATGATCGACCGGCTGTGCGCCCTGGCCGACATGCCCAAGCCGCGGGTCGGTGTCTCCGACATGGACATCCCGAACGCCTTCGCCACCGGCCGCTCCCCGCAGCGGGCCGTGGTCTGCGTGACGACCGGCATCCTCGGCAAGCTCGACGCCGAGGAGCTCGAGGGCGTCCTCGCCCACGAGCTGTCCCACGTCGCCCACCGCGACGTCCTGGTGATGACCGTGGCCTCCTCGGCCGGGATCATCGCCGGGATGCTCACCCGCAGCGCGCAGTTCGGTGGCTTCGGCCTCTTCCGCCGCGGGAACAACAGCAACAACGGAATCGCCTTCCTGGTCGGCGCTGGTGGTCAGCCTCGTCGTCTACGCGATCAGCTTCCTGCTGATGCGGCTGCTCTCGCGCTACCGCGAGCTGTGCGCGGACCGGTCCGGTGCCTACCTCACCCAGAAGCCCGGAGCGCTGGCCTCGGCACTGCAGAAGATCACCGGCGAGATGGCCTCCATCCCCTCGCGCGACCTGCGGGCGGCCAGCTCGATGAACGCCTTCTTCATCGCCCCGGCCGTCAGCGGTGTCTCGCTGAAGACGCTCACCTCGACCCACCCCTCGCTCGAGCAGCGCCTCGACCAGCTGGCCCGGATCGCCGCCGACCTCGGCCGTCCGATGGGCTGAGCGTGGGCTTCTGGGACACCATCCGGGGTCGCTCGGCCGCCAAGGCCGCCAACCTCGACTCGCTGTTCATGATCCCGAGCGCGGCGATCACGCTGGAGACCGCGGCCGGGTTCGCACCGACCGGGGTCGGCGCGGTCTGCTACCGCGCGGCCGAGGGCTCGGCGTCGGCGACGACGCAGGCCGACATCGTCGAGCTGCTCGACTCCGACGACGACGGACCCGACGTCGAGCGCACCGTCGACGAGTTCGGCTTCACCTGGCTGGTGACCCGACAGTCCGACATGTCGGCGCTGTGCACCGACCTGCACACCGTCAACACGATGCTCGAGGAGCAGGGGTTCGGCTCCGGTCTGCTCTGCTCGCTGGTGCCCTTCCGCGACGCCGGCGGTCGCACCGTCGCGCTGGTCTACCTCTACAAGCAGGGCACCTTCTACCCGTTCGCTCCGTCCGGCGGCCGCCGCGACAACCTGCTCGAGCTCCAGGTGCGTGACCACCTGGCCGGCGAGCTGCCGATGGAGCCCGACCTCCAGCGCTGGCTGGCCGTATGGGGAGCACCAGGACTGTGACCGACACGATGGACGGGACGGGCACGATGGACGGGACCGCGACGGACCGGGTGGCCGTGCTCGAGCGCTACCAGGTGCTCGACCGGCCACCGCGCCGCGAGCTGCTGGCCCTGGTCGACCTCGCCGCGCGCGTGTCCGGCGTACCCATGGCGACGATCAACCTGATCACCGACACCCAGCAGCACCAGGTGGCCACGGTCGGCTTCGAGCGCTCGATCTGCTCCTACGAGGAGTCGATGTGCACCCGCGTCCTCGAGGACGGCCGCCCGATCGTGTCGTACGACGCCCGCGAGGACGAGCGCTTCAGCGCGAACCCGTTCGTGACCGGCGCGCTCGGCAACGTGCGGTTCTACGCCTCCCACCCGTTGACCACCCCCGAGGGCGTGATGATCGGGACGCTCTGCGTCTTCGACGACCGGCCGCGGCGCCTGGAGACCGAGCAGGCCGGCATGCTGGCCACGCTCGCCAGCCGGGTCATGGACGTGCTGGAGCTCGAGCTCCGCGGCCGTCAGCTCGAGTCCGCGCTCGGCGAGCTGCAGGTCGCGCACGACGCCCTGGCCCGCTCCAACGAGCGGCTGGCGGCGTTCGCCGGCCAGGTGAGCCACGACCTGAAGAACCCGCTCACCGCGCTCGAGCTGTCGCTCGGGCTGATGGAGGAGGAGATCGAGGACCTCGGTGAGGCCGCCTCGCCGCTGGCCCACCTCGTCGGCCGGGCGTCGCGGGGCGCGGTCCGCATGGAGGCGATGATCGGCGACCTGCTCACGTTCGCCCAGCTGGGCGGGAACCCGCAGCTGACCGACGTACCGCTCGTCGAGGTGGTCGAGGCGGCGCTGCACGACCTCGACGGCTCGCTGCCCGACGAGGGCGGTGCAGGTCGGCCCGTTGCCGACCGTGCTCGGGGACGCCACCCAGCTGCGCGTCGTGGTCCAGAACCTGCTGGCCAACGCGGCGAAGTTCACCGAGCCGGGACGTCCCGCGGAGGTCGCGATCTCCGGCCGCGAGATCCCCGGCGGTTGGCGGGTCGAGGTCACCGACCGCGGCCGCGGGGTCGCGGAGGAGGACCGGGAGCGCGTCTTCGAGCCGATGGTGCGGGTGGACAAGTCCGTGGCCGGCTCCGGGATCGGGCTGGCCACCTGCCGCCGCATCCTGTCCGCGCACGGCGGCCGGATCGGGCTCGACCCGCGGCCCGGCGGTGGCACCCTGGCGTGGTTCGAGCTGCCCGGGAGGGCCTGAGACCGGCCGCTCAGTCGCGGTGCGACTTGCCCGGCAGGTCGAGCATCCGCTGCAGCGCCACCTTGGCGTCGCGCTCGGTCTCGGGGTCGACCTCGATCACGTTGACGGCGGTGCCGGCGACCAGTGACTCCAGCGCCCACACCAGGTGGGGCAGGTCGATCCGGTTCATCGTCGAGCAGTAGCACACGGTCCGGTCGAGGAACGTGATGTGCTTGTCCGGGTGGGCCGCCGCGAGCCGCTTGACGAGGTTCAGCTCGGTGCCGATCGCCCAGCTCGAGCCGGCCGGCGCCGCCTCCACGGTCTTGATGATGAACTCGGTCGACCCGACCAGGTCGGCCTTGAGCACGACGTCGTGGGTGCACTCGGGGTGGACCAGGATGCTGACGCCGGGGATCTTCTCGCGCAGCTCGTCGACGACGTCCGCGCGGAAGCGCCCGTGCACCGAGCAGTGGCCCTTCCACAGGATCATCCGGGCCGCCTGCAGCTCCTCGACGGTGTTGCCGCCGAGGGGCTGGCGCGGGTCCCAGACGACGCAGTCGGCGAGGTCGAAGCCCATCTTGAGCACCGCGGTGTTGCGGCCGAGGTGCTGGTCGGGCAGGAAGAGCACCTTCGCGTCCGGCTTCTGCTCGAACGCCCACTCCAGGGCCACGTCGGCGTTGCTGGAGGTGCACACGGCGCCGCCGTGCCGGCCGCAGAACGCCTTGATGTCGGCGCTGGAGTTCATGTACGTCACCGGGACCACGGAGTCGGCCACCCCGGCGTCGGTCAGCGCGTCCCAGGCGTCCTCGACCTGGGCCAGCCGGGCCATGTCGGCCATCGAGCAGCCGGCCGCGAGGTCGGGCAGGATCACCTGCTGCTCCGGCGCGGTCAGGATGTCGGCGGACTCCGCCATGAAGTGCACGCCGCAGAACACGACGTACGACGCCTCGGGCCGCGCGGCCGCGTCGCGCGCGAGCTTGAACGAGTCACCCGTGACGTCGGCGAACTGGATGACCTCGTCGCGCTGGTAGTGGTGGCCGAGCACGAAGACCGAGTCCCCGAGCGCCTCCTTGGCGGCGCGGGCGCGCGCGACCAGGTCGGGGTCGGAGGCGGCCGGCAGGTCACCGGGGCACTCGACGCCGCGCTCGGCGGAGAGGTCCTTGCCCCGGCCGAGGGGGAGCAGCGGCAGGTCGACGGTGGTCATGCGGCCATCCTAGGACCGCCCGGGTGGTGGTCCCGCACCCCGTCGATTGGTCACGAACTGCATGCTCCGGGCCCGTTTCGTTGCGGTTGGGGACCAAACCGCAACGGAATTCAGAGCAGGGAGCCGTGGTGCAGGTACGGCGTCGGCGGCTTCATCCCGCGCAGCGCGAGGTACCCCGCGGTGTAGAGCTCCATCCGGGCCGCCATGCCCACGTCGACCGCCCACGCGTTCGCGGCGGTGACGTGGCTGATGGAGGCGTCCACCAGCGGGTCCGAGGCGGCCAGCGCCTCCCACAGCAGGGCGGTGGCGGTACGCCGGTTGGTGGCGGCGAGCAGCTGCGGCGAGCCGAAGGCGTCGAGGTAGACGTAGCCCGAACCGGTCGGCCGGTCGGTCACCACCAGCGGGTACTGCCGCACCAGCACCTCGTGGTCGGACAGGTGCGCGGCGCCCCGCGACTGCCGGTCGACGGAGTTGAGCAGGTCGATGTCACCGGCGGACCCCTCACGCATGTGGTCGACGACGGGCAGCACCGCACGGTCGACCCGGCCGGTGAGGTACATCTGCGGGTGCAGCCGGAAGCCGGCGAGGTGGTAGCGGCGTACGGCGCGCGGGTCGCTGGACGCCGACAGCATCCCCCGCAGGCAGCCGCGGCCGTGGTGCAGTGCGGCCTCGAGGAGCAGCCGCCCCACCCCGCGCCCCTGGTGGCTCGGGCGGACGCCGTAGCTGGCCAGCACCCACATCAGCTCGCGGGTCAGCGAGGTCGCGTAGCCGACGAGCTCGCCGCCGTCCTCGGCCACCCAGCAGCCACCGGGGTCGGTCTCGAGGAGGTGCAGGGTGCGCTCGACCCACTTGTCGGCCCGTCCCGGCGACCGTTCGGCGGGCTCGGGCCAGGAGCGGGGCAGGATGCGCAGGTCGAGCTCGAGGAAGGTCGCGGCGCTGAGCCGCTCGGTCGCCGGTACGTCGTCGGGCCGCATCGGCCGGAGCAGGACGTCATCCACTTCGTTCGCCATGGGAGCCCGATCGTAGGACGTCCCGCTCGCCGCGCCGGAAGCCGAGCGGGCTGACCCCGTGGTGGCGCTTGAACGCGGCGCTGAAGGTGAACGGGCTGGCGTACCCGACCTCGCGGGCGACCCGGGCCACCGGCAGGTCGCCGCCGGTGAGCAGGTCGGCCGCGAGCGCCATCCGCCACCCGGTGAGGTAGGCCATCGGCGGCTCCCCGACGGCCGCGGTGAACCGGCGGGCGAGCGCGGCACGGGAGACGCCGGTACGCCGGGCCAGGGCGGCGACGGTCCAGGGCAGGTCGGGGCCGTCGTGGAGGAGGTCGAGGGCGGCGGTCACGACCGCGTCGTCGGTCCCGCCGAGCCAGGCGGGGGTCTCGGCGGTGGCGCTCCAGTGCTGGACGACCGAGACGACCAGTGCGTCGAGCAGCCGGTCGAGCAGGCTGGCCTGGCCGACGCCCTCGGCGTGCACCTCGGCGGCGAGCAGGTCGACGAGCGGGGAGTGCCAGTCGGCGGCGCGGAGCACGACGTACGGCGGCAGGGCAGCGAGCAGGCGGGTGCCGACCTCGCCCACGGTCTCGTAGGTGCCGATCAGCATCGTGTCGGGCCCGGACGCGGCGTTGCCCCAGGTGCGGACCCCCTGGCGCATCGGCAGCTCGAGGCTCTCGCCGTCGGGCGTCTCGCAGACCTGGCCCGGGTGGATGACGGCCACGGGCTCCCGGTCGGCGCGGTCGGCGACGACGTACGGCTCGGGTCCGCGGACCAGCAGCACGTCGCCGGCGCCGAGCCCCACCGCGGCCCCGCCGTCCGGGACGAACACCGCGGAGCCCGAGGTCAGGGCGACGACGGTGAGCGGCGCACGGTCCTGGACCCGGACCGACCAGGGCGGTCCCATGGTGACCCGCAGCAGGAAGGCGCCGCGCGCCCGCGGCGCGTCGAGCAGGTCGGTGAGCGGGTCCATGCGCATCGAGGCTAGACGATTTCACATGGAAGAGAGCCGATCTGCCATGGATTGTCTCGCCGATCGGCGGGTGGAATCGTCGCATGACCCCTTCACACACCATCACCGTCCTCGGCGGCACCGGCCACTCCGGTCGCCGCGTCGTACGCCGCCTCCGCGACCGCGGCGTACCCGTGCGCGTGGGATCCCGCTCGGGTGACCCCGCCTTCCACTGGGAGCGACCCGGCACCTGGGCCCCGCTGCTCGACGGCGCCGCCGCGGCGTACGTCGCCTACACGCCGGACCTCGCCTTCCCGGGGGCCGACGCGACCCTGTCCGAGCTCGGGGAAGCCGCCCGCCGCCACGGGCTCGGGCGGCTGGTCCTGCTCTCGGGGCGCGGCGAGCCCGGAGCGGCGCGCAGCGAGGATGCACTGCGGTCGGGCGGAGTGCCGGTGACCGTGCTGCGATCGAGCTGGTTCGCCCAGGACTTCAGCGAGCACTTCCTGCTCGAGCCCGTGCTCGCGGGTGAGGTGGCGCTGCCGACCGCGGACGTCCCGGAGCCCTTCCTCGACCTCGAGGACCTCGCGGACGTGGCGGTCGAGATGCTCGGTCGTCCCTCGGCCCGCCGACGTCACGCTGGAGCTGACCGGGCCGCGGTCCCTCACGTTCGCGGAGGCCACCGCCGAGCTGTCCGGGTCACCGGGCGGACGATCGGGACGGTCTCGGTGCCGCCGGACGAGTTCGTCCGAGGCGCCGTGGCCGCCGGCGTACCCGCCGGAGGACGCCAGCCGCTCTCGCGGACCTGTTCGTCGAGGTGCTCGACGGCCGCAACACCTCGGTGACCGGCGACGTGGAGCGGGTGCTCGGCCGCCCGGCCACCGACTTCGCCGACTTCGCCCGGCGTACCGCCGCCACCGGCGTGTGGGACCTCGCCCGGCTCACCGATCGGGCCGGCGCATGAGCGCCGGGGTGTGGTCGGCGGCCGTCGACCGCCGCCGCGGTCGGCTCCGGCGTCGTCGGCGGCGTCCTCTACGGCTTCTCCGCCTTCGTCATGCGCGGGCTCGACGCCACCAGCCCGGGCACGGCCGTCGCCACCATGCAGGAGATCAACCGCGCCGCGCCGCGCGGGCCGCTGATGGTCCCGCTGCTCGGCACCGCGCTGCTGTGCGTGCTGCTGGCCGTCCGGGCGGTCGTCGACCTCCGCCGCGACGGCGGCACGGCGCCGTGGTGGGTGCTGGCCGGCTGCGCGCTCTACCTCACGGCGTTCGTGATCACCGCGGCGTACCACGTGCCCCGCAACGACGCGCTGATGTCGGTCGACCCGACCGGCGCGGACGCCGCTGCGGCGTGGACGGACTACGCGGGCGACTGGGTCCGCTGGAACCACGTCCGGGCGGCGGCCGCGATCGCCGGGTCCGCGTCGTTCGTCGTCTCCCTGGTTCGCTGACCCGGCCGGACCCGTGTCCGGTGGCGTCGGCGAGGATGTGCGCATGCGCCTGCTGATCGCCCCCGACGCGTTCGCCGGGACCCTGACCGCGGTGCAGGCCGCCGAGGCGGTGGCCGCCGGCTGGTCCCGCCGCGACCCCGACGGCGAGGTCGACCTCTGCCCCATGTCCGACGGCGGGCCGGGGTTCGTGGACGTGCTGCACGCCTCCCTGGGCGGCGACCTGCTCGCCGCCACCGTCCGCGGTCCGTACGGCGACCCGGTACCGGCCACGGTGCTGCTGGTCGGCGAGACGGCGTACGTCGAGAGCGCGCAGGCGTGCGGCCGGCACCTCGCCGAGGACGGCGACGTCGAGGACGCCACGTCGTACGGCGTCGGCGAGCTCGTCCTGGCCGCCGTCGCGGCCGGTGCCCGCCGGGTCGTCGTCGGCCTGGGCGGCAGCGGCACCAACGACGGGGGAGCGGGTCTCCTGGCGGCGCTCGGCGCCACCGCGTCCGGTCCGCTGGACGCCGGCTCCCGTCCGCTCGCCGACCTGACCGCCGTCGACCTCGGCACCGGCACGCGAGCGGCTCGCCGGCGTCGCCCTGGTGGCGGCGTCCGACGTGGACAACCCGCTGACCGGCCTGTTCGGCGCGACCAAGACCTACGGCCCGCAGAAGGGCCTGCCCGAGGAGCGACTCGTCGCCGTCGACGCCGCCCTCGAGCACTTCGCCGGCCTGGCCGGGCGGCGTACCTCCCTGGAGAAGGGCGCCGGGTCCGCCGGCGGCCTCGGCTACGCGCTGCTGCTGCTCGGTGCCGAGCGGGTGCCCGGGATCGGGCTGGTCGCCGACGCCGTCGGGCTGGCCGACCGGGCCCGCCGGGCCGACGTCGTGGTGACCGGCGAGGGCGCCTTCGACTTCTCCAGCCGCTCGGGCAAGGTGCCGTACGGCGTCGCCGCGGTCGCCGCCGAGGCGCTGCGCCCGTGCATCGCCCTCGCCGGGCAGGTGCTGGTCGGCTCACGGGAGATGCGGACGCTCGGGGTCGAGGCGGCGTACTCCCTGGTCGAGCTGGTGGGGGAGGAGCGTGCGTACGCCGACCCGGCCGGCGCGCTGGCCGACCTCGCCGAGCGCGTCGCCCGCACCTGGGCCCGCTGACCTCTGTTCGCGTCATCGGGGAACCTCCGGCTCACCCGGTGGACCACGCCTTCCCCGACGACGCGCAGGCGGCTGTCCACAACCCGGCTCACCCTCGGTGGCGGGGCACCGGGAACGCCGACCAGCATCGGGCGCCATGGACACCGAACGGGTGGAGGCTCTCCTCGCCGAGCAGGACGGCGTGGTCGCGCGGCGCCAGGTGGCCGCCCTGGGCGGCACCCGCGCCGACATCGAGCGGATGCTGCGGCGCCGGGCGTGGGTGCGCCTGCTGCCGGGGGTGTACGTCGCCCACACGGGCCGGCCGACCTGGCAGCAGCGGGCCTGGGCCGGCGTGCTCCACGCGTGGCCGGCCGCCCTGAGCCATGCCTCGGCACTGCGTGCCGTGGCGGGACCGGGCTGGCGACGGTACGACGACGCGGGACCGATCGACCTGGCGATCGCCTGGGAGCGACGGCTCGTCGCGCCGAGCGGCCACCGGATCCATCGGGTCCGCGGGCTGGAGGGTCGCGTGCAGTGGCTCGCCGGACCTCCGCGGGTCCACGTCGAGGAGGCCGCGCTGGACGTCGCAGCCGCAGCGGTCACGCCGTTCGGCGATCGCCGTCCTCGCCGACCTCTGCCAGCTCCGGCGTACACCCCGGCGCGACTGTGACCTGCCTCGACGCGCGGTCGCGGATCCGGGCCGGGGCTGGCTGGGCGACGTGCTGACGACCTGGTGGCCGGCACCTGCTCGGTCCTGGAGCATGGCTACCTCACCCGGGTCGAGCGGCCACGGTCCCCGCGGGGCCGGCGGCAGCACCGCGTCGTCTCCGGGCGTGGTGACCTACCGCGACGTCGACTACGACGACCTCGGGCTGGTGGTCGAGCTCGACGGGCGGCTGTTCCACGACTCCGCGACCCGGCGGGACGCCGACCTCGACCGGGACCTCGACGCCGCCGTGGCCGGCCGGTCGAGCGTGCGGCTGTCGTGGGGCCAGGTGCTCGAGCGCCCCTGCCGCACGGCCGGCCGGGTCTCGGACCTCCTGCGGGCCCGGGGCTGGGCCGGTGCGCCGGTCCGGTGCGGCCCGGCGTGCCGCCTGCCCGCGTCATCGGGGAACCTGCGGCTCGCCCGGTGAACCATCGCCTTCCCCGATGTGGCGGACACAGCGCCGCGATCACCGTCGACACCGGGGAATAACCCCGTGTGTGCGACCATTGGAACCTGTACACGCGTACGCACGAGCACTTGGGAGTCAGACATGACCGAGCAGGCCTTCGAGACCCGCACCGACCAGATCAACCTGAGCCCGGTCGCCGCTGCCAAGGTGAAGAGCCTTCTCGAGCAGGAGGGTCGCGACGACCTGTCGCTGCGCATCTCCGTGCAGCCCGGCGGCTGCAGCGGCCTGCGCTACCAGCTCTTCTTCGACGAGCGCACCCTCGACGGTGACGTCGTCACCGACTTCGACGGCGTGGCCGTGGTGGTCGACCGGATGAGCGTCCCCTACCTCAACGGCGCCGTCATCGACTTCGTCGACAGCATCGAGAAGCAGGGCTTCACCATCGACAACCCGAACGCCACCGGGTCCTGCGCCTGCGGCGACTCGTTCCACTGATCCATCCGCCGAGGCGGCACGAGCTCACGTGAGCTCGCGCCGCCTCGACGCACGTCCGGGGTGAGCTCGCGCTGCCTCGAGACGCAGCGAAAGCCCCCGCCGATGACGGGGGCTTTCGTCGTTCCCGAGGATTTCAGTGGAGATGCAGGTGGAGGGCGCTGGCCATCAGTGCGGTCTCCACCGGCACCTCGATCGCCGGCGTTGCCGGACGAGCGGGGGAGGCGGCCGGGTGAGCGGCCGGGTGGGCCCCCGGGAGGTTCAGACCGGCGGCCAGGCAGTCGCCGTACATCTCCTCGAGCGTGGCGAGGTCGTCGTAGGCGAGCCGCTCCGGAGCGGTCAGTTGACTCATGTCTTCGACGCTAGCCGTTACCGCGGGGTACTCCCAGAAAGCGGCTCCGGCGGACCGGACCGGTAGTGTTCGGCAACATGTCGCTGCTGATCGCGGGCTCCATCGCCACCGACCACCTGATGTCCTTCCCGGGCAAGTTCTCCGACTCCCTGGTCGTCGACGCGCTGGACAAGCTCTCGCTGTCCTTCCTCGTCGAGGACCTCGAGGTACGCCGGGGCGGGTGCGCCGCCAACATCTGCTTCGGGCTGGGCAACCTCGGCCTCCGGCCGGTCCTCGTCGGCGCCGTCGGTGAGGACTTCGCCGACTACCGCGCCTGGCTCGAGCGGCACAACGTCGACTGCGAGCACGTGCACGTCTCCGAGACCCGGCACACCGCGCGCTTCGTCTGCACCAACGACGCGTCGATGGCCCAGATCGCGTCGTTCTACGCCGGCGCGATGAGCGAGGCACGGGAGATCGAGCTCAAGCCGATCGTCGACGTCGTCGGAGAGCCGACGTACGTCCTCATCGGGCCGGACGACCCGGAGGGCATGCTCCGGCACACCGAGGAGTGCCGCCAGCGCGGCTACCGCTTCGTGGCCGACCCGTCCCAGCAGCTCGCCTTCGGCGACGGCGACCTGATCCGCCAGCTCGTCGACGGCGCGCACCTCCTCTTCTCCAACGAGTACGAAGCCTCGCTGATCACCCAGAAGACCGGCTGGTCCCGCGAGGAGGTGCTCTCCCGCGTCGGCACCTGGGTGGTGACCCTGGGCGCCGAGGGCGTCCGCATCGACGTCGAGGGGCAGGAGTCGATCACCGTCGCCGCCGTACCCGAGATCCGCAAGGTCGAGCCGACCGGCGTGGGCGACGCGTTCCGGGCCGGCTTCCTCGCCGCCCTCTCCTGGGACCTCGAGCCCGAGCGCGCCGCGCAGCTCGGCTGCCTGCTCGCGGTGTACGTCGTCGAGCAGGTCGGCACCCAGGAGTACTCCCTGGCGCGCGGCTCGTTCCTCCAGCGGATGCAGGACACGTACGGCGCCGACGCGGTCGCCGACATCGAGCCGCACCTGCACATGCCGCGGCCCTGAGCCACACCGCGGCGTACTCCTCCGACAACGCACCGGGCCCCCTGACCACGACGGTCAGGGGGCCCGGTGCTGTCAGGAGCAGGTGCTGCGACTCAGGGGATCGCCGGTGCCTTCGGGATGGCACGCGCGGTCGGCGACTTCGGGATGGCCTTCAGGGGGATGGCCGGACCCTTCGGGATCGCCTTGAGCGGGATCGCGGGACCCTTGGGGATCGCCTTGAGCGGGATCGCGGGACCCTTCGGGATCGCCTTGAGCGGGATGGCGGGGCCCTTGGGGATCGCCTTCAGGGGGATCGCGGGGCCCTTGGGGATGGCGCGCAGGCTCGGCGACTTCGGGATGGCCTTCACGGGGATGGCCGGGCCCTTGGGGATCGCCTTGAGCGGGATCGCGGGACCCTTGGGGATCGCCTTGAGCGGGATCGCCGGGCCCTTGGGGATCGCCTTCAGGGGGATCGCGGGGCCCTTCGGAATGGCCTTGAGCGGGATGGCCGGGCCCTTCGGGATCGCCTTGACCGGGATCGCCGGACCCTTCGGGATGGCCTTGGCAGCGACGGCTGACGAGCCGCTGCCGACGACGAGCGCGAACACGACGCTGGCGGCCAGGGACTTGGCAAGGATGCGCATGGGGGGTTGCTCCTTGTTCGGGGGGTGACGTTCTGGATTTGATGAAAGCACCACCGGGACCTTCGGCGTGCACAAATGCGGAAAACAAGTTCCACAATTCGTCAACAATTCGGCCGGAATGTCCGATCCGGCCGAGGGTGTAGCGGGGCGTCACGTCGTGACGACACCTCGCCTCCCCTCCCGTGAGAGGCCGCGGAGCGCGGCGCGCGGGTCAGTTCCGGCGCCTCCCGGTCGCGTGCATCGTCGTGCTCCTCGGCTGTCGTCTCGGCAAGGCAGGGCTTATCGGATGAAACACCGGCAGCCCCGGTTCCATGACGCCAAATGTCCGAAAAGTGCGTAATCAGTTCACTCTGCGGACCAGGTAGCGGGGCGTGCCGTCGTCGGCGACGTCCTCCCCGGCGTACTCCTGGCCGCGCATGCGGCACCAGGCAGGTACGTCGGTGCGCGCGGCGACGTCGGTCGCGACCACGGCCAGCACCGCGCCGACCTCCACGTCGAGGATGTGGCGCGCCAGCTCGATGACCGGCAGCGGGCAGCGCTGGCCCCGGCAGTCCAGCTCGACGGCGCCGGCGCCGTCCTCGGACTCGCTCACGGCAGCGGCCCGAGCTCGGCCCGGATGCCGGCGACGACCTCCGGCAGGACGTCGAGGAAGGCGTCGACCCGGTCGCTCGTCGTGGCCGGGCCCAGCGAGACCCGGACGTTGCCGTGGGTGAGCACGCCCATCGCCTCGAGGACGTGGCTGGGGGAGAGGGTCGACGCGGTGCACGCGGACCCGGACGCCACCCCGAAGCCGCGGCGGTCGAGCTCGGTCACCAGCGCCTCGCCGTCGACGTACAGGCAGGAGAACGTCACCAGGTGCGGGAGCCGCCGCTCGGCGTCGCCGACGACCTCGACGTCGGGGACCTCGGCGGCGACGCGGTCCCGGATCCGGGCGACCAGGGCGTGCAGGCGCGGTCCCTGCGTCGCCCGTTCCTCGGCGACCGCCTGGAGTGCCGCGGCCGCGGCCAGCGCGGCCGGGACGTTCTCGAAGCCGGGGGAGTGCGGGTCGATGCGGTCGTCCGCGGGGAACGGGTTGCGCCAGCGGGCTCCCTTGCGCACCAGGAGGACGCCGACCCCGGCCGGCCCGCCCCACTTGTGCGCGGACCCGGCCGCCACCGCCCAGCCCTCGGGCAGCGGGGCGTGGCCGATCGACGCGCAGGCGTCCACGAAGAGGGGTACGCCGCCGGCCGCCTCCGCGATCGCCGTGACCGGCTGCACCGTCCCGACCTCGTGGTTGGCGGCCTGCACGGCCACCACCCCGACCGGATCGGGCGAACCGGCGACGACCCGGCGTACGTCGTCGGGATCGACCCGACCGGTGCGGTCGACCGGGACCACCGGCGACGGTGCCCCCGACCAGTCGACCGCGTGCCGCACCGCGGAGTGCTCGACCGCCGAGTGGACCAGGGCCGTGCCCTCCCGACGACGGCCCGCGGCGAGGCCGAGCAGGCCGAGGTGGACCGCGTGCGTGCCGCTCGGGGTGAAGGTCACCTCGTCCGGCCGCACCGCCAGGCAGGAGGCGACGACCTCCCGGGCGTTGTCGAGCAGGAGCCGTGCGTTCCGGCCGGGGCCGTGCAGGCGTCGCGGGTCGGCGTACCCCGCGTCCAGAGCGGCGAGCAGGGCGGCCCGCGCGGCCGGGTGCAGCGGCTGCGAGGAGGCGGTGTCGAGGTACGTCTGGCCGGTGTCCTCGGCCGCGACGTCGGGGGACCCCGAGGCAGATCTCACACGCCGAACTTACCGGGCCACCTGCCACCCACTCCCAGCATGGGTTCCGATAGTGTTCGGGCTATCCGTGACGACTGAGAGAGAGGCTCGTTCGTGAGTCTGCAACTCCCCCAGCGCGCCCGCCGTACGGCGTTGGCCGTGACGCTGGGTTTCAGCCTGCTGATGCTCGGCGCGTGCTCCGAAGAGACCAAGGAGCAGGGCCGCAAGTTCGCCATGCCCGCCAACTCGCCGGGCACCGAGCAGGCCGTCCACATCGCCGACCTGTGGAAGTGGGCCTGGATCGCGGCGCTGATCACGGGCGCCATCGTCTGGGGGCTCATCTTCTGGGTGATCTTCGTCTACCGCCGTCGCAGTGACGACGAGATCCCCGTGCAGACGCGCTACAACCTGCCGCTCGAGATCTTCTACACGATCGCGCCGATCATGATGATCGTCGTCCTCTTCTACTGGACCGTCACGACGCAGGACAAGGTGCTCGACGAGGTCGACAACCCGGACCACACCATCGAGGTGGTGGGCCAGCAGTGGTCGTGGACGTTCAACTACTCCAGTGACCGCGACGTGACCGGCGGCAAGGTCGCCTACACCGCCGGCACCGGCTCCAACATCCCCACCCTGGTGCTTCCGGTCGACCAGACGATCGGAGTTCAAGCTCTCCTCGCCCGATGTCATCCACTCCTTCTGGATCCCCGGGTTCCTGATGAAGATGGACGTCATTCCGGGCCAGGTCGGCGAGGACCGCAACAGCTTCCAGGTGAAGCCCACCGAGGAGGGGACCTTCGTGGGCAAGTGCGCCGAGCTCTGCGGTGTCTACCACTCACGGATGCTCTTCAACGTGGAGGTGGTCAGCGAGGCTGAGTACACCGCCTACCTCAAGGAGCTCGAGGCCAAGGGTTCGGTGGCCGACGAGCCGTTGTACGGCGGCGAGAGACGCCCGCACCCAGGCCGGGCTCGAAGACGCACAGAACGAGAGCGACGGAGGCAACGAGTGACTGCCACAGCCCCGCACCCGGGCAGCACGATCACGGGACGGAAGCCGCTGGGTCAGCAGGTGGTGCGCGTCCTCACCACCACCGACCACAAGCTGATCGGCAAGCTCTACCTGATCACGTCGTTCGTGTGGTTCATGATCGGCGGTCTGATGGCCATGCTGATCCGCTCGGAGCTCGCGTTCCCGGGCCAGCAGGTGGTCAGCGACGAGACCTACAACCAGCTGTTCACGATGCACGGCACGATCATGCTGCTGCTGTTCGCGACGCCGCTGTTCTTCGGCTTCGCCAACGTGATCATGCCGCTGCAGATCGGCTCGCCGGACGTCGCGTTCCCGCGGCTCAACATGTTCAGCTACTGGCTGTTCCTCTTCGGCGGCCTCATCGCCGCCTCCGGCTTCCTGACCCCCGAGGGCGCGGCCGACTTCGGCTGGTTCGCCTACGCCCCGCTGAACAGCTCCGTCCGCTCGCCGGGCGTCGGCGGTGACCTGTGGGTCATGGGCCTCTGGATGGCCGGTCTCGGCACGATCCTCGGTGCGGTCAACTTCATCACCACGATCATCTGCATGCGCGCGCCCGGCATGACGATGTTCCGGATGCCGATCTTCGTCTGGAACACCCTGGTCACCAGCCTGCTGGTGCTCATCGCCTTCCCGATCCTGGCCGGCGCGCTGCTCTCGCTCGAGGCCGACCGGATGCTCGGGGCCCACGTCTTCGACGCGGAGCACGGTGGTGCGATCCTCTGGCAACACCTGTTCTGGTTCTTCGGTCACCCGGAGGTCTACATCATCGCGCTGCCGTTCTTCGGCATCGTGACCGAGATCCTGCCGGTGTTCAGCCGCAAGCCGATCTTCGGGTACGTCGGCCTCGTCGGCGCCACGCTCGGCATCGCGATCCTCTCGGTCGCGGTGTGGGCGCACCACATGTTCGTCACCGGCGCGGTCAACCTGCCGTTCTTCTCCGGCATGACGTTCCTGATCGCGGTGCCCACCGGAGTGAAGTTCTTCAACTGGATAGGCACGATGTGGGGCGGGTCCATCTCCTTCGACACGCCCATGCTCTGGTCGCTCGGCTTCCTGACCACGTTCCTGTTCGGTGGCCTGACCGGCATCATCCTGGCCAGCCCGCCGCTGGACTTCCACGTGTCCGACTCCTACTTCGTGGTCGCGCACTTCCACTACGTCGTCTTCGGCACGGTGGTGTTCGCGATGTTCGCGGGCTTCTACTACTGGTGGCCGAAGATGACCGGGCGGATGCTCGACGAGCGTCTCGGCAAGCTGCACTTCTGGCTGCTGTTCATCGGCTTCCACACGACGTTCCTGGTCCAGCACTGGCTGGGTGTCGAGGGCATGCCGCGTCGCTACGCCGACTACCTGCCCGAGGACGGCTTCACCACGCTCAACCAGGTGTCGACGATCGGTGCTTTCCTGCTGGGTGCCTCGACGTTGCCGTTCCTCTACAACGTCTACATCTCGCGCAAGGCGCCGCTCGTCGAGGTCGACGACCCCTGGGGCTGGGGCCGCTCGCTGGAGTGGGCGACCTCCTGCCCGCCGCCGCGGCACAACTTCCACTCGATCCCGCGGATCCGCTCGGAGTCGCCGGCGTTCGACCTGCACCACCCCGAGATCGCGGCGATGGAGCTCGCCGAGAACGACGCCGAGCGTGAGGGCCGGGTGGCCGACGCGCCCGACGTCGACGGCCGGGCGGAGATGCTCGGGCACCACATGGACGGTCACGACGAGAAGCCGGAGGGCACCGACCGATGAAGGCCGAGACCTGGATCTTCGTCACCACGACGATCTTCTTCGCCCTGGTGACGCCGGCGTACTGGCTGATCACCGGGGACTGGACCGGCACGTCCGCGCTGACCATGACCGCGCTGCTGGTGGGCATGGTGTCGCTCTACCTCGGCTTCCACGCGGCCCGCATGGAGCCGCGTCCGGAGGACCGCAAGGACGGCGAGATCGCCGACGGCGCGGGCGAGCTGGGCTTCTTCCCGCCGTACTCCTGGTGGCCGCTGTGGTGCGCTGCCACGCTCGGCATCGCGTGCTCGGCGTGGTCTTCGGCTGGTGGCTGTTCATCATCGGCGCCTTCCTCGGACTGGTCGCGCTGCAGGGCTGGATCTTCGAGTACTACCGCGGCGAGCACGCCCACTGAGGTCGTTCTCCCACCTCGCCGGCGGCCGCGGGCTGCCGGCGAGGTGAGACGCGCCACGCGTCCGTGATGTGGAGCATCGGCTCCCAGCAGGTACCGTAAAGGCGAACTTCTGCCTCGAATTCCTCCTGGGGGACCCCTCACATGTCCGCACACCGCACGAGTACGACGCGCGCGCTGGCTGGGCTGGCGGCGAGCCTGCTCCTCTGTGTCGGCCTCTCCGCCTGCAGCGGGAGCGACTCCTCCAACGAGCAGGCCCAGGGTGACTCCGCGGCCCCCGGCGGCGCCGAGACCACCCCGGCCGCCGAGACCGAGGTCGAGCTGACCAGCAACGTCAAGAACTCCCGCGCCGTCCCCATCGACAAGAGCGTCCGGTTCGAGGCGGTCGGCGGCACGCTGGAGAAGGTCGTGGTCCGCGCGGGCAAGGGCGCCGAGCTCCCCGGCGGGATCACCGCGGACGACACCGCGTGGGAGGCGAAGGGTCGCCTCGAGCCCGGTACGACGTACACCGCCCGGGCCGTGACCAAGACCCCCGGCGGCACCACCAAGCGCGCCACCACGACGTTCCGCACCGTCGACCTGAGCCTGGACCAGCAGACCTACGCCTCGGTCGCCCCGCTGAACGGCGAGACCGTCGGCGTCGGCATGCCGGTCATCGTCACCTTCGACGTCCCCGTGACGGACAAGAAGTCGATCGAGAAGCACATGACGGTGAAGAGCAGCCCGCAGCAGGCGGGGTCGTGGCACTGGCTGAGCGACACCGAGGTGCACTGGCGCCCGAAGTCCTACTGGCAGGCCGGCACCGACGTGACCGTCGACGTCGACGTGAACAGCGTGCCCGCGGGCAACGGGGTCTACGGCCAGGAGTCGCGGACCGTGGAGTTCCACGTCGGTGACGCGGTGATCAGCAAGGTCAACGCCCAGACCCACCAGATGAAGACCTTCATCAACGGCACGCTGATCAAGACGACGCCGATCACCACCGGCAAGCCCGGTCACACGACCCGCAGCGGCGTGAAGGTGATCATCGAGAAGTTCCGCCAGAAGCGGATGAACTCCGAGACGGTCGGCATCGACCCCAACAGCGCGGACGGCTACGACATCGACGACGTCGAGTACGCCATGCGGGTCACCTACAGCGGTGAGTTCCTGCACGCCGCGCCGTGGTCGGTCGCGGACCAGGGCCACGCCAACGTCTCCCACGGCTGCACCGGCATGAGCACCGCCGACGCGAAGTGGATCTACGACCGTTCCAAGCGCGGCGACGTCGTCGAGTACACCGGCACCGACCGGCAGATGACGCTCACCAACGGGTACGGCGACTGGAACGCGTCCTTCGCGTCCTGGCGGGCCGGCTCCGCGCTCTGACGGGCGCCCGTGCGGCCGGTCGGCCTCAGCGCTCGATCCGGCGGCCCTCGCGCAGCCACCAGGCCGCGGCAGCACGCACGGACTCGGGCAGCGTCGGGTCGGCGGCGAGGTCCGGCAGCGCGGGGTGCCCGCACATGCCGGCGCTGTAGAGCACGAGGCGCGTGTCGACGCGCTGGTCGGCGAGCAGGGCACGCAGCACCTCCACCGGTACGGCGGCGCCCGCGTGCGCGGTGACCACCAGCCCGGCCTGCGCGAGCGTGACGTCGTCGCCGGTCAGCCAGCCGGCGACGTCGGGCTGCCGCCACGGCACCATCAGCGCCGAGAGCAGGGCGGCCGCCCCGTGGCGGGTCGTCTCGTCGGGTCCGGTGCGCACCGCCTCGAGGATCAGCGGCTGGAGCACCGGCACGAACGGCGAGGCGTTCAGCAGGAACGACGCGGTGACCACCCGGGTCGCGCGGAAGTCGTAGAGGCACTCGAAGAGCAACCGGGTGAGGATCGGACGGTCCGGTCATCCCGGTCGCCGAGCAGACCCGGTCGGCCAGCCTCGGCGACGTACTGGAAGTGGCCGTTGCGGCTCGACGGTGACCAGGCCTCCGGGCCGCGCACCGGCTCCAGCCGCGCGTCCAGGCGACCCTGGATGGCGCTGCGGGTGGCCGGTGGGAGGTTCTTGAACAGCAGGGTCAGGTGCTCCCGGCGCCTGCGGTCGCCTCGGCGCCGTCGTAGGCGCGCACGAACGGCGTCACCAGGTGGCGCCACTCCTCGGCGTCGAGCCCGTCGACGCTGCGCATGTTCTGGATGGCCAGCGTGGCGCCGAGCGCGACCGGCGGGCTGGGGTGTGCCAGCAGCTCACCCGTCCAGCGCAGCAGCTCCGGGGTGGGCAGCTCGGCGACGGCGCTCATCAGGTCGTTGACGACCTGGGCGGCCGGCTCCAGCACCAGCTCGCGGGCGACGTCGTCGACCAGGTCGGCGTACTCGCTGCAGCGCAGCCGGGCCAGCGCCTCGTAGCGCGTCGTGTAGGCCACCCCGACCGAGCGGCCGACCTCGCTGGCGAGCCGGCGGACCAGGGGGCGCATCTGCTGCTCGGGGAGCCCGAGGCCGAAGCCGGTCTGGTGGTGCTCGGCGAACCTCAGCCAGTCCGGGCCGGAGGGCCGGTCGGCGGTCACCGCGGCGCAGGCGGCGCTGAAGTCGGCCAGGGAGCGCGTCGGCAGGTCGGGGTCCACGTCCGCGGGGGAGTAGGGAAACGTGCGGCACACGACGTCGACGGGCGAGCGGAGCGCGCCGTGCGGCAGGCCGAGCGCCCGTTCGTAGGCGACGGTCACCGCCCCGTGGCGCAGCGCGCCGGTCTCCACGCGGGAGAGCGTGGCCACGGAGTACGGCGTGCCGGCCTCGGCGAGCCGCTGGGCCATCGCCCGCAGCGGGATCCCCTGGGCGAGCCGGTTGGTGCGCAGCAGCCAGCCGATCCGGGCACTGACGTCGATGCGGCTGCCGTCGAGCGGGGTGGCGTCCTCGGGTTCGGATGCCGGACGCGCCATGCGGACATTGTGCGGTCCAGACCGCCGCATCTGCGGCCGAATGGCGGAAATGTTCCAGCGTCGGTGAACACGTGCAACAACCGGCGGTCGGCCGTCGCCCGTGGCACGGTGTGCTGGTCGGACCGCTTCGGGGGGAGCGGTCCGACGACATTTTCCGCCGACCTGTCGCAGACTGACACGCGGAAATCGCCGACCTGTCGCAGACTGACGCGGCTGTACGTCGGCCGGCCACGCGGTCGTCCACAGGCCGTGCCCGGGGCGCAGCGGCGGCAGCGGATCTCGGGTGAGCATCTCGGCCATGACCTACCCGGCTGCCACGATCCGGCTCCTCGACGACACCGACGGTGTCCCGCTCGACCGCCCGTTCACCTGGCACGAGGCCGGTCGTCTCGGCGTGACGGCCCGCCGGCTGCGCACTGGGTCGACCACGGCCTCCTCGTGCATCCCGTGCAGGGCGTCTACCACGCGGTCCAGCTGCCCGACGGGCTCGATCTGCGGCTCGCCTGCCTGCGGCTGGTCGTCCCGGAGGACGCGGTGGTGACCGACCGCACCGCCGGCTGGCTGCACGGCGCCGCGATGATCCTCGCGCCCGGGAGACCATCGCGCGGTCCCCCGGGTCTCGATGTTCCGCAGCCCCGGCCACCGGCTCCGCAACCCGCTGGTGGCCTCGGGGGAGCGCGCCTTCGAGGACTGCGACGTCGAGGAGATCCAGGGGGTGAGGGTGACCACGCCGCTGCGTACGGCGTGCGACCTCGGCCGGTTGCTCCACCGCGACCAGGCGCTGGCCGCCCTGGACGCGACTCGCCCGGCTGGGTCGCTTCACGGTGCCCGAGCTGGTCGCCGAGTCCGAGCGGCGGTACCGCGGCGCCCGACACGTCCGGCAGCTCCGCAGCCTGGCGCCGCTGGCAGATCCCCGCGCCGAGTCGCCGGGCGAGAGCGTCCTGCGCCTGCGCTGGCTCGACTGCGGCGACCTGCCTCGGCCGGTGCCGCAGGTCCCGGTGCGGGGGCCGGACGGGCTCTGCTTCCTGGATCTGGCCGTCGAGAGGATCAGGTACGCCGCGGAGTACGACGGGGAGGAGTGGCATGGTCCCGAGCATCGTGAGCACGACGATCGCCGTCGCGACTGGTTCCGCCGCAACGGTGGCTGGGAGATCGACGTACTCCGCCGCGACGACGTGCACGGGCGGACCCAGCGGTCCGAGCTCATCCTGCGCGCCGGCGTGGCCCGGGCGCAGCGGCGCTGGGGGTGACCGGCCTCGCGGAGTGTGCGACAGGTCGGCGCAAGGCCGTGTCAGTTTGCGACAGGTCGGCGAACGGAGGTGTCAGTTTGCGACAGGTCGGAGGTGGTCCTCGACGTACGCCGGGCGGGCGACGTACCGGCCGACCAGCACCTGCGGCAGCGTGAGCGCCAGGAGCAGCACCAGCGGCCAGGTCCAGCCGCCGGTGCCCTCGTAGAGCGCGCCCACGGCGAACGGCCCGGCCGCGGCCAGCAGGTAGCCCGCGGACTGGGTGAACCCGGACAGCGCCGCGGTGCCGGCCGGGGTCCGCGAGCGCAGTCCGATCATGGTGAGGATCAGCGGGAACGTCGTGGCACCGACGCCGACCAGCAGCGCGCAGGGGATGGCCAGGGCGTACGGCGCGAGCAGCAGGCCGGCGTACCCGATCGGGTAGCACGCCATCACCGCGGTCAGGATCGTGCGCTGGTCCTCACGCCGCGCGGCCGCGGACGGCAGCCACAGCGACAGCGGGATGCTCACCGCGGCGACCAGGCCGAGCAGGATGCCGGCGTGGGTGGGGGAGTAGCCGCTGTCGCGCCAGAGCTGCGCGAACCAGCCGAACACGGCGTACGCCTGGAGCGACTGGAGCCCGAAGAACAGCGCCATCGCCAGGCCGAGCCGGGTCCGGCCGACCTCGCTCAGCCGCACCGCCCGGGCCGGCGGCGTGGCGTGCTGGTCGTGGGCCACGAGACGGACCCAGGGCAGGGCGGCGAGGAGTGCGAGCACCGCCCAGGTGCCCAGGCCCCAGCGCCACCCGTTGACCCCGCCGACGGACTCCGCGATCGGCACCGTGAGCACCAGGGAGGCGGTCAGCCCGATCGCCAGCGCGGTCGTGTAGAGCGCGGTGACCCGGCCGACCGCGTCGGGGAAGTGCAGCTTGACCAGGGAGGGCAGCAGCACGTTCGCGCCGGCCATGCCGGCCAGGGCCAGCATCGACAGCAGCAGGAAGGGTGCGGAGGTGGAGACCAGCGCTCGCCCACCCAGGCCGACGACCACGCACACCAGCGCGCCCAGGGTCACCCGGTGCACGCCGACGCGGGAGGCCAGCCACGGCGTCACCGCTCCGAAGACCGCGAACGCGAGGACCGGCAACGAGGTCAGCAGGCCCGCCGTGGCGGCGGACATGCCGAGCCCTTGCCGGACCTCCGCCAGCACCGGTCCCACGCTCACTGCGGCCGGGCGCAGGTTGAACGAGAGCAGGACGATGCCGGTGAGGACCCCCCAGCGGGTCAGCCGAGCACTCAGTGGTTGCGCAGCTCTTCGCCGTCGACCGGGTGACGTCCGTCGAACTGGTGGCCATCGGCCGCGTGGCCCTCCATGGCGTGCTCCAGCTCGTGGACCTCGTCGGCGTGGTGGTGGCCTTCCTCGAGCTCGGCCACGGTCGGCTTCTGCACGTTGTCGGCGTACATCGTCCGGGACAGCCGCGCGCGCAGCCGGTTGAGCCGGCCGCCGTTGGCGGTGCACCCCGTTGGCGTCCACGTGCGGGGAGCCGTCGTACGGCTCCGGGTCACGCGGGCGCGCCGTGAGGGTGTACGCCGCCGCGGGGCTGACCGGCAGGTGCCGCTCGGTGTAGCCACCCTCGGGGGAGCGCATGATGATGCCGGTCTCGTAGCCGTGCAGCAGCCGGTCGTTGTCCGCGCGCTGCAGCGAGATGCACCAGCGCTTGGCGATGAAGAACGCGATCACCGGTCCGACGAACACCGCAACCCGCATGAAGTACGTGATGTGGTTGATCGACATGTTGAACTTGATCGCGATGATGTCGTTGCCGCCGGCCGCCCAGAAGAGGCCGTAGAACGTCATCAGGGCCACCATCAGCGCGGTGCGCGTCGGTGCGTTGCGCGGCCGCTCGAGCAGGTGGTGGTCACGCTTGTCGCCGGTCACCCAGGCGTCGATGAACGGCAGCAGCAGCAGGATGATGAACATCACGACCGGCAGGATCAGGATCGGGAGCATGACGTTCCACGAGATCGTGTGACCCCAGATGTGCGTCTCGATGCCGGGCATGATCCGCAGCGCGCCGTCGGGCCAGCCCATGTACCAGTCGGGCTGGGAGCCCGCGGTCACCTTGGACGGGTCGTAGGGGCCGTACTTCCACACCGGGTTGATCGACAGCAGGCCACCCATGAGGGCGGTCACGCCGAAGACGATGAAGAAGAAGCCACCGGCCTTGGCGGCGTACACGGGGAGCATCGGGTAGCCGACGACGTTCTCCTGGGTGCGGCCGGGCCCGGGCCACTGGGTGTGCTTGTGGTAGACGAGCAGCAGCATGTGCGCCGCGATCAGGCCGAGCAGGATGCCGGGGATCAGCAGCACGTGCACGGTGTAGAGGCGCGGGATGATCGAGTCACCCGGGAACTCGCCACCGAACAGGAAGAACGACATGTAGGTGCCGATCACGGGGGAGGCCTTCATGAAGCCGTCCGCGGCCCGGATGCCGGTGCCCGAGAGCAGGTCGTCGGGCAGGGAGTAGCCGGTGAAGCCCTCGAGCGTGCCGAGCAGCAGCAGCAGGCAGCCGATCACCCAGTTGAGCTCGCGGGGCTTGCGGAACGCACCGGTGAAGAACACGCGCAGCAGGTGGACCATCATCGCGGCCACGAACAGCATCGCGGCCCAGTGGTGCATCTGCCGCATGAGCAGGCCGCCGCGCACCTCGAACGAGATGTCCAGGGTCGAGGCGAAGGCCTCCGACATCGGGATGCCGCGCAGCTGGTCGTAGGTGCCGGTGTACTCGACCTCGGCCATCGACGGCCGGAACCACAGCGTCAGGAAGACGCCGGTGAGGAGGAGTACGACGAAGCTCCACAGCGCGATCTCGCCGAGCATGAAGGACCAGTGGTCCGGGAAGACCTTGCGCAGGTTCTTCTTGGCGGCGGTGGCCAGGCCGAGCCGGTCGTCGGCCCAGGTCGCGACCTTGCCGGCGGCGCTGGGCTTCTTGGCGACGGCGGCCTTGCCGGCGTTGGTGCTGGCGACCGAAGACGTCACGTTGTCAGTACTCATGCGGAGTCACGCTCCCAGAAGCTCGGGCCCACGGGTTCATGGAAGTCGCTCTGCGCCACCAGGAAGCCCTCCTCGTCCACCGTGATCGGCAGCTGGGGGAGCGGCCGGGCGGCGGGACCGAAGAGCACCTTGCGCGCCGTCGGTCAGGTCGAAGGTCGACTGGTGGCAGGGGCAGAGGACGTGGTGGGTCTGCTGCTCGTACAGCGAGATCGGGCAGCCCACGTGTGTGCAGATCTTGGAGTAGACCATGATGCCGTCGTACCTGCCAGTTCTCGGGCGACCGGGCACTGAAGGTGATCTCGTCGGGCTCGACGCGGACCATGATGATCGACGACTTGGCCTTCTCGACCTGGAGCTCGACGCCCTCGAGGTACTCGACGCCCTCGCGGGGCTCGGCGACGTGGACCAGGCCCTCGGGCTGGGCGTTGACCAGCTGTCCGATCTCCACGTCGGCCGGCTTGATCGGCATGCCGGTGACGTCGTTGACGATCCGGGTGCCCTTCCGCCAGAAGGTGTGGAGCAGCTTGTCGCCGGGCAGCGGGCCGAGGTCGCGCAGGCCGACGATGAGCGGCAGGCCCATCAGGCCGAGCGCACCGAAGAGGGTGTTGCGGACCAGCGGGCGCCGGCCGATGCCGGACTCCTCGAGGCCCATCGACAGCTGGTCCAGCGTCTCCGCGCGGTCCTCGGTGGAGGACGCGGCGGGGTGGCGGTACTCGACGATCTCGACGTCGGCCATGAGCTTGCGGGCCCAGTGGATGATGCCGATGCCGATGAACAGCAGGGCGAAGCCGAGCGCGAGGCCCAGGGCCAGGTTGGAGGCACCGAGGCCGGCGAAGGTCTTCTGGTTGCCGTCCTTGATGGGCAGCGCGAAGTAGGCGACGCAGAACAGCACCGTGCAGAGCATCGACAGGCCGAAGAAGGTCGGCCACCTGGCGCTCGGCGCGCTTGGCCGCCTTCTCGTCGACGTCGGTCGGGCGCGGCGTGTGCGGGGCGAGGCCGGGGTTCGGCGATCGGCTCCTCGGCCGCCATCGCGGCGCGCTGCTCGGCCGGCACGGCCGGCACGTTGTCGTGGTGGTCGGTCACGCTTCCGTCCCCTCGGACTTGGTCTTGTTCGATCGCGCGGTGTGCGAGGCGATCCAGTAGCAGAAGCCGACGAGCGTGCCGATGCCGAGCAGCCAGGCGAACAGGCCCTCGCTCACGGGACCGAGCGCACCCATGCCGAAGCCGCCGTACTCGGGCGTCTCCTCGTTGGTCTTGAGGTAGGCGATGATCGCGGCCTTGTCGGCGGGCGTCATGACGTCGTCGGAGAAGACCGGCATCTGCTGCGGGCCGGTGAGCATGGCCTGGTAGATGTGCTTCTCGGAGACGCCCTTGAGGCTCGGGGCGTACTTGCCGCGGGGCAGCGCGCCGCCCGAGCCGTCGAAGTTGTGGCACGCGGTGCAGTTGGTGAGGAAGAGCTGGCCGCCGCGGGCGATCGCCGCGCGCTGCTCGTCCTCGGAGAGGCCCTCGATGGACCAGTCGGACTCCTCGGGCGTCGCCGGGCCGGGGCCCAGGGAGGCGACGTACGCCGCGAGGGCGTCGATCTCGTCCTGGGTGTAGACCGGCTTCTTCGCTGCGACCTGCTGGCCGGGCTGCTCCATCGGCATCCGGCCGGTGCCGACCTGGAAGTCGACGGCGGCGGAGCCGACGCCCACCAGCGAGGGACCCAATTGGCCCTGTTCGCTGCGGACGCCCTCGCCGTTCTGGCCGTGGCAGAACGCGCAGCCGACCAGGAAGAGCTCACGGCCCTGCTGGATCAGCTCTTCGTCGCTCTTGCCGGCCTTGGTCGCGTTGGCCGGCGAGAACGCGGCGTACACGGTGCCGGTGAGCACGAGGCCCAGGAGCAGGACGAGCAGGCCCGCGAGAGGGCCGCGGCGGTGCCGCGAGAGCCGTCCGGCGGATCGGTTCAGGAGACGCACGAATTCAGTCCTAGATCTCGTGGTTACTTGATCAGATAGATGGTCGCGAAGAGGGCGATCCACACGACGTCGACGAAGTGCCAGTAGTACGACACGACGATCGCGCTGACCGCCTGTTCGTGCGTGAACCTGCGGGCCAGGAAGGTGCGCCCGAGCACGAAGAGGAAGGCGATGAGACCGCCGGTCACGTGCAGGCCGTGGAAGCCGGTGGTCAGGTAGAACACGGTGCCGTAGGCGTTGGCCTGGATCGTCAGGCCCTCGTGCACGAGCTCGGCGTACTCGAGCGCCTGGCCGCCGATGAAGACCGCGCCCATGAGGTAGGTGAGCGTGAACCACTCGCGCAGGCCCCAGCCGGAGACCTTGAAGACCGAGCCGGTGCGGCCGACCTGGCCGCGCTCCGCGGCGAAGACGCCGAGCTGGCAGGTCACCGACGACAGCACCAGGATCGTGGTGTTGATCGAGGAGAACGACGACGTTGAGACGCGGCGTCTCCACTGCCCACAGATCCGGGCTCTGGGCCCGGATCGTGAAGTAGCAGGCGAACAGTGCGGCGAAGAACATCAGCTCGCTGGAGAGCCAGATGATCGTGCCCACGCTGACCATGCTGGGACGGTCGTGATGCCCGTGCAGACGGGACGCCGGAATCGCTGTTGCAGTCGCCACGGGCCCCATTATGTCGGTAGGCCGCCCGGAGGGCACCCCACCCCCCGCGAGTTGGGCGTCATAAAGTTCACACCGTGTACTTCCCCCGCTCACAGGCCGCCTCCGAGGCCGTCTTGAACCTTCCCGAATTCACCTGGGGACGGGTCTTCACGGACTGGTCGCTGGACCCGTTCCTCTTCGTGGTGACGGTGTGGGTGACCGGCCTGTACGTCGTCGGGGTGCTCAGCCTCCGCCGGCGCGGGGTGCACTGGCCGCTGGGCCGGACGCTGTCCTTCGTCGTCCTCGGGATGGGCGGCTTCTTCTTCGCGACGACGTCCGGGCTGTCGACGTACGACACGACGCTGGTCAGCGTGCACATGGTGCAGCACATGATCCTGTCGATGTGGGTGCCGGTGTTCCTGGCGCTCGGCGCACCGGTGACGCTGGCCCTGCGCACGCTGCCGCCGCAGGCCGCGGGGCTGGCTGCTGGTCGCGCTGCACTCGCGGGTCGCCAAGGTGCTGTCGTTCCCGGTGCTGACCGTTCGCGCTCTACGTGCTCTCGCCGTGGATGCTCTACTACTCCGGCTGGTACGCCGCCTCGCTGCGGTCGCCGTTCGTCCACGAGATGATGCACGTCCACCTGGTGCTGGTCGGGTCGCTGTTCTTCTGGCCGCTGATCGGCATCGACCCGGTGCCGGGGCGGGTGGCCTACCCGTTCCGGATGGCGCTGATCTTCCTGACGCTGCCGTTCCACGCGTTCCTCGGCGTCACGATCATGGACCAGAAGACGCTGATCGGCGGGGACCACTACCTGGCGCTGCGCGAGGGGCCGATGGGGGCGTGGCTGCCCGACGCCTTCGACGACCAGCACCTCGCCGGCGGCATCCTCTGGGCCTCCGGCGACCTGATCGGGCTGGCGTTCTTCGGGATCCTCTTCGCCCAGTGGGTGCGGGCCTCGATGCGGGAGGCGGCGCGCGAGGACCGTCGCCTCGACCTGCTCGAGAAGCGCGACGCCGCTGGTTGGGCGGCGGTCGAGGGCTCGCGCAGGTCGACCGTTAGGATGTCGCACAGCGGCCGCTGCAGCGCGGCACCGTAGGATTCCGGTGTGACCGACTCCACGCCGCTCCAGGTCCTCGTCTACAGCGACGACGTCAACACCCGCCAGCAGGTGATCCTCGCCCTCGGCCGCCGTCCGCACCCGGACCTGCCCGAGCTGCAGTACGTCGAGGTGGCGACCGAGCCGGTCGTCATCCAGCAGATGGACGCGGGCGACATCGCCCTGGCCATCCTCGACGGCGAGGCGACCCCGGCCGGCGGCATGGGCATCGCCAAGCAGCTCAAGGACGAGATCTTCGACTGCCCGCCGCTGCTGGTGCTCACCGGCCGGGTCCAGGACGCCTGGCTGGCGACGTGGTCGCGCGCGGACGCCGCCGTACCCCACCCGATCGACCCGGTGCACCTGGCCGAGTCCGTGGTGGCGCTGCTGCGCTCCCGCGTCCCCGCCTGAGCATGTCGCACACCTGGCCCGACGTCCTGTCCGCCCTGGTCGCCGGGAGCGACCTCACGGGTGAGCAGGCCACGTGGGCGATGGGGCAGATCCTCGCCGGCGAGGCCACGCCCGTCGCAGATCGCCGGGTTCGCCGTCGCGCTGCGGGCCAAGGGCGAGTCGGTCGAGGAGATGACCGGCCTGATCGACGCGATGTACGCCGCCGGGCGCGTCGCTGTCGCGTGCCCGGGCCGGCTCGCTCGACGTCGTCGGCACCGGCGGAGACCGGTCGATGTCGGTCAACATCTCGACGATGGCCGCCATCGTGGCCGCCGGCGGCCGGCGGCGACCGTGGTCAAGCACGGCAACCGCTCCGCCTCGTCGAAGTCCGGCTCCGCCGACGTGCTCGAGGCGCTCGGCGTACGCCTCGACCTCGACCCCGGCCAGGTCGCCGCGGTCGCGGCCGACGGCGGGGATCACCTTCGCGTTCGCGCCCCGGTTCCACCCGGCGCTGCGGCACGCGGCCGTGCCCCGCCGCGAGCTCGGCATCGGCACCACGTTCAACCTGCTCGGCCCGCTGGCCAACCCGGCCCGGCCGGCCGCCCAGGCGATCGGCTGCGCCGACGGCCGGATGGCCGAGCTGCTGGCCGGGTGTTCGCCGCGCGGGGCGTCGACGCGCTGGTGTTCCGCGGCGACGACGGCCTCGACGAGCTGACCACCACGACCACCTCGACCGTGTGGAGCGTGCACGACGGCGACGCCACCGTCAGCGTCCTCGACCCGGCCGCCCTCGGGCTGCCGCCGGCCACCGCCGCGGACCTGCGCGGCGGCGACACCGCCCACAACGCCGACGTCGTACGCCGCCTGCTCGACGGCGAGGCCGGCCCGGTCCGCGACGCGGTCGTGCTGAACGCCGGCGCCGCGCTCGCGGTGTACGCCGGGGGAGTGCACGACGTGGCCGCGGAGGTGGCGACCGGCATGGAGAAGGCCGCCGCGGCGATCGACTCGGGCGCGGCCAAGGACGCGCTCAGCCGCTGGGTCGCCGCCTGCG
>CAVRMH010000038.1:0-110668 GCA_963721775.1 uncultured Actinomycetota bacterium
GCTTGCATGGAGTCGTGACCACCATGACCGACCCCTCGCCGGCCGCGCCGACCAGGGCACCCGCCGGCCGCTCCCATACGAGCCCACCGGAGGTCTCCGCGTTCACATCCATCCCACCTCCGGATCCAGCTCCCCGCCCCCCGGACTCCAGTTGACGAGGACGCCGCCCGAAGCGTTGAGACAGTCTGAGAACTATCTGCAGTTCGTGCCGCACCAGGAAGGTGGGTAAAGAGCGCGCCCGGGGCTCCTGCGACTACAGCGACCGGCGCGCTCGCGACTCGGGCGCCTGCGACGATGCGTGATCGTTGGCCGTGGGTTCGATGACTCGCCACGAGGGCGGCATGTCACACCCCGCAGACGGGGAGCCTTCGACGCCTGGTCCGGGCATAACCGCGGGGCATGGCGACGGGAACATGTATGAGGTGGATCACGGATCGTGCGGCCCGGGCATGGTTGCGCCCCGACGCGAACTCCGCACCTTCTCACTCACGGCCGAGTTCAGACATCGGCCCCGGCACCACACAACGTGGTGCGATCCCCGACACCCCGTCGGGCACGACCGAACTGTCGGTCCGGTAGGGCCCACGCAGCTGCGTGGGCCCTACCTTCATTTTGTGTGTGAGTGCTGAATAGCCGAGTACCTTCCTTGGTTCACGGCGACATACTCGTCTCGCCACACGGTTAGCTCCGGGCAAAGGCTGGCCCCGAGGCAACACCGCGCCACGGCCACGACGGGCCGCTACATAACCAAGGGGGCTGTCAGGCATGCCGCAGGCGTAGCGTGTTGGCCCATGCCGGAAGAGTTGCCAAGGATGGCCGTGACGCAGCAAGGGGCCGCCTAGATGTACAGCGTGAGCCTCGCGACGATCAAGCGGGCCCGTGCGTCGGGCGGGTTGCAGGCAAAGAACATCGGTGGCGCGAACCGACCCTCGTGGCGGATCTCGGTGGAGGCTCTCGCGACCTGGTTTGCCAGCCTCGAGGACTAGCGTTCCCCCTGGCCGCGGCCGTTCTGGAAAGCGGCCCGAAGTCGCTATTCCAACGGCGACCAGCCGGGTCTACCGTCGAGGCCAGATAACCCCGTCGCTGGCCCTTGCCTCTCCTCGTCAGGGACCGTTGCGAAGCGACGGGGGCGGGGGCCGGGACCGTTGCGCCGACGTGGGCAAAATTCGGCGCAGCCGTCTCCCCACCGTGGGACCACTGGCGCCGCTGGCCTCCGCTGGCGATGGCGTGAGTGGTAGTGTCGCAAGTACCGACAACGTGGAAACGCAGCGTCGTGAAGTGGCCTTGGTCATACGCTGGCCCCGTCCGGAAACGGGCCCCGGACACACCTGAGGCGATCCGACGTGGATCGCCTCAGTTCATGCCCACAGTCACCACCGCCCCATCCCCTGAGGTCTTCGCGATTTCGCCACGAACCGAGGCCCGTGGGCGCTACGGTCATGCCTGCTCCGGACCCGATCCCCCATCAGGGCCGACTCGCTGAGCCCACATCTCGCGCGCCGGCACCCTGGAGCAAGGACGGCCCCACCCCCGGATGATCCGGGGGTGGGGCGGTTCACTTCGTCTCAGGCGAGCTCCCACACATCGTGCCCGGCCGAGCGGAGATGGGTGGTCTATCGGGGACAGAGACAGGTCACCCAGCGCGGGAATAGCCTGTAGTCGCTGCGACCTCCGCGTGATGTTGCCGGCCTCTCGGGGAACTCATGTTGCTGTCCACGTTGGGAGTCAGGGAGCCCGGTAGATCATGGACTCACCCAGACCCACCGAGGACGCGCTCACCTTTCTCTTCACGGTTGCCGCCACGCCGACAATCGTGTCGGTCCAGGTCGGCGGGGAGGTGGATGCTTCCAACATCGGCCAACTGGATGCCGCCCTCGCCGCGGTCGCACTGAACGGAGCAGACTCCGTGCACCTGGAGCTCCGACGCCTCACCTTCTGTGACTGCGCAGCTGCCGGGCTCCTCCTCGAGTTCACCCGCAAGGCCGATCGCGCAGGAAAGCAAACCACCATCCACGGCGCCAGGCCCATCATCCAGAAGGTCCTGACCCTCCTCGCGGACGCCGACCAACCGACGTTCGAGTAAGAGCGCCGCGCTACACCCCGCGTTCCGTTCGCGGGCTCCATGGCGCCGGCGCCCGGCCGGGCACCATGGCGCCGACGACGCCGCAGGACTCGGACGGGCGACGCAGGTCTGGGCGACGCCGCCGCCGGGGCCGGGCCCGGCCGGCGGCGGCGTCGCTGCAGGGGGGCAGCATGGTGGTTGAGCCCACCCTTACCCACGCGAGGCTAGGCCAACCCCGGACCTCCCAGGCAGAGTCCTTCGACTCTGAACGTGTTCCCAGGTCCCTGTCTGCTCAACGTCGGGCGGCGGCCCCATGCCCCACGTGGCGTGCCGCGTCTACGCCGGGCGTCGAGGAGCTTGCCGTCAGTGAACATTCACCGACGGGCCCAACAAGCAACATGAGCCGCCCCGACAGCTGTCAGGGCGGCTCATGCTCAAGAGGGCTCTCGATCTTGCGACGACCTCACGGCCGCCGATTTTTCGCGAACGAAGGTGCCCGAATATTGCGAACACCCCCTGGTCTGGTGGAGCTGGCGGGAATCGAACCCGCGTCCTCGAGCGCCGTACCAGGTCTTCTCCGGGTGCAGTCTGTGCAGTCGTTCTACTCGGCCCCGGCACTCGCGACAGACACGTCGCCGACAGGCCCAGTCAGGAAAAAGTCCCGGTCAATCCTCCTGACAGGAATTGACCAGCAAGCCTTCTAGATGAGGCCTGGATCCGGGACGAAGGCAGATGCCCGGTCAGACCCTCCGATCACTGCTCAGGCAGCGAGAGCGAAGTCAGTGCGCTTAGCGTTGGCACTTATGGTTTCCAGCGATCGTTTACGAGATGACGCTGGCTTCTCGACCCGCTTCCCCTGGGACAAACGTCCCAAGTCGAAACCGATCAGCCCCTCTTGAGTTGTCAACGATCGGGCTCCGCCGCTACACGGCTACCCGACCAGCTTCGTCAGTCTACCGAACAACACCCACCCGGTCGCCGCCATTCCCCGCCACCGCGCTGGGCGAGAGGCGCACCACCGGCTGGTCGGCGGGCAGCCGCAGCCGTGGGTGGCCATGGAGGTACGTCGTGCGGGCCGCGTCGTACGCCGTGTCGGTGGGGCGCAGCACGCTCGCCTCGGCCGGGGACCACGCACCGGCCCGCAGCACCTCGACCGGGGTGCGGGTGTCCAGGTTGCGCCACCACGTCTTGGCCTCGGGGTGACCGGGCACGACGACCAGCGCGTCGCCGTCGGCGGCGTACTCCACGGGGAAGCGGTAGTGCCGGCCGGTACGCCGCCCGCGCACGTCGAGGCCGACGACGTGGTCGGCGAGCCGACCGGGGTGCCGACGATCGAGCCGCCACAGGACCAGGCGGCCGGTCACGGAGGTGCCGACCAGCGACGGCAGGAACCAGCCGGTGACGACGCCGAGCACCGCGCCCGCGGCCGCGCCGGTGACCAGCGCGATGCCGACCAGGGCGCTGAGCGGCCAGTCCGCACCGGGGGCCGAGGCGCCGAGGAAGATGACCGCCATGGCCGGCGCCCAGGCCGCGGCGTTCGCGGCGACCCAGCGCCAGGGGTGGGGGACGGCGCCGCGCAGTGACCAGGCCTGCGCGGCGCCGAGCAGTGCCCCCATCGTCAGCCCGAGCGCTGCGGCGCCGGGCAGGACGAGGAGGAGGGACGGAGGCGTGCCGCCGGAGTCACCGGAGAGCACGCGCGGCGCCGAGGCGGCCGCCCAGCCCAGGCCGGCGACCAGCACCGTGACGACGGCGTACCTCCGGCGGCGCAGCCGCGGGAAGACGCGCCCGAGCAGCACCGCCTGCACGGTGCCGAGGGCGGTGCCCTCGACGAGCCCGCCGAGCACGATGAGGAACAGGGCGAACGCGGACCCGGCAGCCCCACCAGCCACCGGATCCGCAGCCCGAGCCGCAAGCGCAGCGGCGGTCATCCCGACCGCCTCTGCGGCGGCGCAGCCAACGACCCAACGGACGGGTACGGCAGGTGCCGCGCTCCCCCGTGGCGCGGTCCGTCGTCGTACGGGTGCCCGCCGGGTCGTGCTCACATAACCAGTCCAGCCGCCGGCGGGGCCCCCGGTCAGGGCCGAAGGTCCCCGCCGACCGGGTCAGGAGACGCCGAAGGTGGCCAGCCACTCCCGGGCGATGGTGATGTCGACGCGCTGGTAGCCGCCGAGGTACCGGCACACGTTGTTGTACGTGTAGCTCGTCACGCCGACGATCTGACCGTTGAGGAACAGCGGGCCGCCCGAGTCACCGAAGCAGGTGCCGCCG
Source organism: uncultured Actinomycetota bacterium (assembly GCA_963721775.1). Classification (GTDB taxonomy): domain Bacteria; phylum Actinomycetota; class Actinomycetes; order Propionibacteriales; family Nocardioidaceae; genus Nocardioides. The sequence continues at coordinate 4,331 of CAVRMH010000038.1, forward strand.
GTGCCGAACGGGTCCTTGTCGTTGCCGTTGGTCTGGATGATCTGCGGGGTCACCTTCTGACCCGGCATGTCCACGTAGCGGCGGATCAGCGGGTAGCTCATTGCCGTCGGCTTCTGGGGACCGGAGTCGGCCTTGCGCACCTCGGTGCCGTAGCCGACCGCGGTGAAGATCGTCTTGCGCAGCTGCGAGGTCGGGATGGCGTCGAGCGTGCCGACGGGAGCGAGCGTGGCGGGCGTGATGTCCGGTGACCGCCTGGTCGAGGACGACCACGCCGACGTCGTTCCAGTTCTTCATGTCGGTGAAACCGGAGTAGTTCGGGTGCGTGTACGCCGTGCCGGACAGGTATCCGGCCGCCGCGATCTCCTGGGCGGTGTAACCCTTGCTCGGGTCGGCAGCCACCGGGAACGGCGACGGCGGGTTCTCGGCGATGACCGAGTCGAAGGTCACCAGCGTCTTGCCGAGCGTGCCGTCGGTGCAGTGCGCCGCGGTGATCAGGACGGTGGGGGTGACCAGGGTCGCCGAGCAGCGGAACCGCCCGGTCGCGTCGTAGAACAGGATGAGTCCGACGTTCGGGTGCTTGGCCCCGTCGGGGGTGCCACCGGTGCTCGCCTGTGCGGCAGGCGCCGCTGCGATGCCCAGCGCGACCACGAGCGTGGCCAGCAGGGCGAGGATGCGAACCTTCATCTACGTCTCCTCGAGATGGGGTGTCCGGATCGCCAGTGGACCACGCAGATCGTCCGCTGGGAACACCCTAGGGTGTGGATTTGTCCGGAAATGGACCGAATAGATGGAGGCCGTTCTCCCAGCAGACCGCGCGCAACCAGTCGTCACCGAGGCCGAGCCGCTCGAGTGCCTCGAGCTGGTGGGCGTAGGGGTAGGGGATGTTCGGGAAGTCCGAGCCGAGCAGGACCTTGTCGCGCAGGTCGGCCAGCCGCGGCAGCAGTGCGGGAGGGAACTCGCCGCCCATGCTGGAGAAGAAGTCGGTGAACGCCATCGTGGTGTCGAGCCGGACCTCGGCGTACTCCTCGGCGAGGGCGAGGAACTCGGCGTACTCGGGAGCGCCCAGGTGCGCGATCACCAGCGCCAGCCGGGGATGGCGGCGCAGCAGGGCGGCGACCGGGCCGGGTCCCGTGAACGCGGTGCCGACCGGGCCGGAGCCGGCATGGAGCACGACGGGCGTGCCCGCGTCCTCGATCAGCCCCCACGCCTCGTCGAGCGCCGGGTCACCGACGTCGAAGCCGCCCACCTGCACGTGCACCTTGAAGATCTCGGTGCCGTCGGCGAGCCGCTTCCCGACGTACGCCGCGACGTCGTCCTCGGGGTAGAACGTCGCCGAGCGCAGGGCCTCGGGGACCCGGTCGGCGAAGCCCGCGGTCCAGTCGTTGAGGAACTCCGCCATCCCGGGCCGGTGGGCGTAGGCGAGCGCGGAGAAGTGACGTACGCCGAGGCCGCGGAGCGTCTCCACCAGCACCTCGTCGGTGTCGCGGTAGTGCAGCGGCCAGGGCCGTCCGATCAGCGGCCCGGCGGTGTCGAACTGCGCGCGGACCTTGGCCGCGACCCGCGGTGGGAGGAAGTGGGTGTGGACGTCGAAGAGCCCGCCGGGATCCGGAGCGAGACGCTCGAGTCAGGTCAGTCCATGCCCTTGAGCCGCCGTCCGAGCGCCTGCTCCTTCTCGCGGTTGGCCTGCCGTTCGGCGATCGAGTGCCGCTTGTCCCACGACTTCTTGCCCTTGGCGAGGGCGATCTCGACCTTGGCCCGACCGTCCTTGAAGTAGAGCGAGAGCGGGACGATCGTGAAGCCCTTCTCGCTGGTCTTGCGCTCGAGCTTCTCGATCTCGGCCCGGTTGAGCAGCAGCTTGCGCTTGCGCCGGGCGGAGTGGTTGGTCCAGGTGCCCTGGGTGTACTCCGGGATGTGGACGTTGTGCAGCCACACCTCGCCGTCCTCGATGTCGACGAACCCGTCGGACAGCGACGCGCGCCCGGCCCGCAACGACTTCACCTCGGTGCCCATGAGGACCATGCCGGCCTCGTAGGTGTCCTCGATGTGGTAGTCGTGGCGCGCCTTCTTGTTCTGCGCGACGAACTTCTGTCCCTTCTCCTTGGCCATCCCGCCATTCTCTCAGGGCGGGCAACACGGTTTCGCGACGGGCAGGGACGCGTCCTCCGCTGGGGTCGGTCAGAACCAGTTCATCGGGTTGGTGGTGCGGCCGTTGACCATCACCGTGAAGTGCAGGTGGCAGCCGGTCGACCAGCCGGTGGTGCCGACGTGCCCGATCACCTGACCGCGCTTGACGCGCTGGCCCGACCCCGACGCTGTAGCTGGTGGCGTGGTTGTAGATGGTCGCCAGGCCGACGCCGCGGGCGTAGCCGTTGTCGATGATCATCCGGTTGCCCCACACCGAGGAGTAGTAGCGCTGGATGACCCGGCCGTCGGCCGCGGCGTACAGCGGAGCCCCGCAGCCGGCGCCGAAGTCGGTGCCGTCGTGCAGCGAGTAGTAGCCGTAGATCGGGTGCACCCGATAGCCGTACGGCGAGGTGACCGGCCCGTTCACGGGGTAGCTCAGGTAGCCGCCGGAGGAGCGCGGCTTGCTGTGCCCCCTGTTCTTGGCGGCCAGTGCGGCGGCCCGCTTGCGCAGGATGGACTCGATCCGGTTCTGCTCGCGCTGGAGCTTGCGCAGCTGGGCGGCGTCCCGGCGCCGGATCACCTGGGCGTCCGAGCGCGCGGCCCGGCGCTTGCCGACCAGCTTGGCCACCGAGGCCCGCTGCTCCTCGGCCTGCTGCTCCAGGGTCTGCATGAGGGTGAGGTTCTCGGCGGCGGCCTGGCGCTGGACGGCGACCTGCTGCTTCTTCTTCTCCACGTTGCCCTCGCGGACCGTGAGCAGCACCTTGGCGGCGGTCAGGTCGTCGAGGGTGCCGTTCTCCTGGTCCATCACGGCGTCGGTCACGGCGTCGGAGCGGGTCATCTCCCCCGGGTCGTTGGCCTCGAGGAGGTTCGCGAAGGACAGCAGCCGCGGGTCACCCATCTCGTAGATGTTCGCCGCCATCTGCCCGACCTCGGTGCGCTGGGTCTGCACGTCCTGCTTGCCGGCGTCGAGCTCGGCACGCGCGGTCTCGAGGTCGGCGATCGCCGCGTCCAGCTTGGCCTGCATCTGCTCGTCGCGGATCTGCGCCGCGGTCAGCTTGCCCCGGGTGGTCGCGAGCTTCACCCGCGCGCCGTGGAGCTGGACCCGTGCGTTGCGCAGCTTGATCGTGGCCGTGCGCAGCGCCGAGCTCGACTCGTCGAGGTCGTGGTGCGCGGAGCTGAGCTGCTTCTTGACCTGCTTCTGCTTGTGCTTGAGGTCGTCCTCGGCGTGCGCCAGGGGGGAGACCGCAACGCCGGTGGCCAGCAGCACCGCGAGTGCGAGTGCTGCAGGTACGCCGGCGGCCGCTGGGGAAGGAGCGAACCACGGGGATTGCCTTCGTTCGGGGAAGTGAACGACTCGACGCTAACCGACGAGGATCAGACTTTGAGGTATTTGCGCGTCAGCACGAGTGTCGGGATCAAGGTGAGCAGCGGGCCGAGCACCGCGATCCACAGCAGCGAGGTGAGGTACTCGGGCAGGCCGATCCACGGCATGAAGTTGATCGACTGCCGGATGCCCTCGTGCACGCCGAACCACATGAAGGCGCCGAGCGCCCCGCCGGCGAGCACGACACCCACCAGCGCGGTGACCAGGGCCTCCATCAGGAACGGCAGCGAGATGTAGAGGCTGGAGGCTCCGACCAGCCGCATGATGCCGATCTCCCGCCGTCGGGCGAACGCCGCCAGCCGGATCGTGTTGGCGACCAGCATCAGGGCCGCCGCGATCAGGAACACCGCGATGCCGATGGCGCCGTACTTCAGTGCGTCGATGGTCGCGTAGATCGGCTTCAGCACCGCCCGCTGGTCGCGCACGTGCGAGACGCCGTCGAGGCCCTGGACCGCGCTGAGGATGCCGGTGTACTCCTGGGCGTCCTTCAGGTCGATCCAGACCGACTCCTTCATCGACTGCGGGCCGAAGCTGTCGACGCGGGAGAGGTACTCCTCGCTGAACAGCTCCTTGGCCTTGTCGTAGGCCTCCTGCTTGGACTCCGTGTGGTACGACGCCACCTCGGGGTTCTCCTTGACCACCTTGATGATCGCGTCCTTCTGCGCCGCGGTGACCTCGCCCGTGCAGTTGGGGCTGGTGGCCGCGTCGTTGCACAGGAACACCGTGATCTGGAGCAGGCTGCCGAAGTGGTCCTCGGCCTTCTTCGCCTGCGCGTTCAGCAGCACGCCGAGCCCGACCAGGGTCAGCGACACGAAGAGGGTGAGGATCACCGCCAGGTGCATCGAGAAGTTCCGGCGGAGCCCCTGGCGGAGCTCGGAGAAGACGTAACGCAACTGCATGGGGAAAGGGGCTCCTCTTAGGACTGGTAGCCGTAGACGCCGCGGTTCTGGTCACGCACCACGCGGCCGTCCTCGAGCTCGATGACGCGCTTGCGCATCTGGTCGACGATGCCGGCGTCGTGCGTGGCCATCAGGACGGTGGTGCCGGTGCGGTTGATCCGGTCGAGCAGCTTCATGATGCCGATCGAGGTGGTCGGGTCGAGGTTTCCGGTCGGCTCGTCGGCGATGAGGATCATCGGCCGGTTCACGAACGCGCGGGCGATCGCCACCCGCTGCTGCTCGCCACCGGAGAGCTCGTCGGGGAAACGGTCGCCCTTGCCCTCCAGGCCGACCAGCTCGAGGGTCTCGGGGACGACGTCCTGGATCTCGCTCTTGTGCTTGCCGATGACCTGGAGCGCGAACGCGACGTTCTCGGAGACCGTCTTGTTCTGCAGCAGCCGGAAGTCCTGGAAGACGGTGCCGATCTGGCGCCGCAGCCGCGGCACCTTCCAGCTGGCCAGCCGGTTGATCTCCTTGCCGGCGACGTAGACCTTGCCCTGCGAGGGGCGGTACTCCCGCAGCACGAGGCGCAGGAAGGTGCTCTTGCCGGACCCGGAGGTCCCGACGAGGAAGACGAACTCGCCCTTCTCGATGTCCACGGACACCTGTTCGAGGGCGGCACGGGCCTGGCCCGGATAGGTCTTGGTGACCTTTTCGAAGCGAATCACTGAAGGGAGTGTAGGTGACCGCCCCAACGACTCCCGGCACCCGTCCGGACCGGTGGTGTCGCCTACCCTGTTTCGCGTGCCGCACCCCCGCCCCCGCCTCGCCTCCCCCGCCGCCTGCCGGACCGCCCTTGCCACGGCCGCGCTGCTGCTGGTGAGTACGTCGTGCACGGGTGACGACGGCGACACCGAGAAGCCGGTGGCCAGCGCCGACCCCGATCACCGACCTGAAGGCCGCCGACGTGGTCCTGGCCCGGGCGGACTTCTGTGACCGGATCCCGGACGAGTCGGTCACCGCCGCCGTCGGCGAGGTGGCCGGCACCGAGCACTACGGCAACGGCGAGAAGGAGCAGATCACGCCCGAGGTCACCGACGTCGCCCACGAGTTCGACTGCACGTTCGTCGGCGAGAGCGGCGCCATCGCCCGGGCCTGGGTCTTCGTCCCGCGGGTGACCAGGGGACAGGCCAAGGACCTGGTGCGGTCGGTGAAGGACACCCAGGGCTGCCGCCTGGTCGACGGCCAGGGCTTCGGCTCCCCGGGCACCGGCAGCGTCTGCACGACGAAGGCGGGCACCGAGGCGGCGTACCGCGGGCTGTTCACCGACGCGTGGTTCACCTGCACGCTGACCGCCGACGACCTCGACGAGCCGACCCTGCTGAAGCAGGCCGGTCAGTGGTGTGTCAGTTCCGCCTCGGCGGCCTCCGCCGGCTGACGGCCCGCACGGGCCGGCTACGCGCGGTCGGCCAGCCAGCCGAGCACGGTCTCGGCGAACCGCTCGGGCTCGGCGCGATGCACGTGGTGACCGCCGTCGAGGGTGACCAGGGTGCAGTCCGGGACCCGGGCGACCACCTCCTCGAGCCGCTCCGCGGGCACGTGGCTGGTGGGGCCGCCGCCGATCAGCAGGGTCGGCGCCTCGATGGCGGCCAGCGCGTCCCAGGCCGGCCGGTCGGTGACACCGGACTCGGCGGCGATCGCCGGGATGACGTCCCAGTCGAAGGGCAGCTCGACGCCCTCCGGCCGCTGCGGCAGCGGCCGCTCGCGGTCGTACGGCGGGCAGACGTCCTCGACGACCAGCAGGGAGACCAGGTCGGGCCGGGCCGCGGCGATCCGGAACGCCACCACCCCGCCCAGGGAGTGACCGACCAGCAGGGCACCACGCACGTCGAGCGCGTCGAGTGCCGCGATCACGTCGTCGGCCATCAGCGCCGAGGAGTACTCCCCCGGCCGGCTGGAGTCGCCGTGACCGCGCAGGTCGAGGGCCAGCACCCGGTGGTCGGCGGCCAGGCGCGGGGTCAGGTCAGCCCAGTCCTCCGCCGCCTCGCCGAGCGCGTGCAGCAGCACCGCAGGCGGTGCGTCGCGGTTGCCGGACTCGTCGTACGCCAGCTCGATGCCGTGGACCGGCACCGTCGTCCGAGAACGGGTCACGGTCAGGCGTCTGCCTTCGCGTCGGCGCCCCGGCGCCAGCGGATGCCGGCCTCGAGGAAGCCGTCGATGTCGCCGTCGAAGACCGCCTGCGGGTTGCCCGACTCGTACGTCGTGCGCAGGTCCTTGACGATCTGGTACGGGTTCAGCACGTAGTTGCGCATCTGGTCGCCCCACGAGGCCTGCACGTCGCCGCGCAGCCCGTCGAGGTGCGCCTTCTCCTCGGCCTTCTTCAGCGCGAGCAGCTTGGCCTTGAGCACCACCATCGCGCTGGCCTTGTTCTGGAGCTGGCTCTTCTCGTTCTGGCAGCTGACCACGGTGCCGGTCGGGATGTGGGTCAGCCGGACCGCGGAGTCGGTGGTGTTGACCGACTGGCCGCCCGGGCCGCCGGAGCGGTAGACGTCGACGCGGATGTCCTCGTCGGGGATGTCGATCTCGTCGGTCTGCTCGAGCACCGGCACCACCTCGACCGCGGCGAAGCTGGTCTGGCGACGCCCCTGGTTGTCGAAGGGGCTGATCCGGACGAGGCGGTGGGTGCCGGCCTCGACGCTGAGCGTGCCGTAGGCGTACGGCGCGTGGATCGCGAAGGTGGCGGACTTGAGCCCGGCCTCCTCGGCGTAGGAGGTGTCGAAGACCTCGACGGGGTACTTGTGCTGCTCGGCCCAGCGCGTGTACATCCGCATGAGCATCTCGGCGAAGTCCGCGGCGTCGACGCCACCGGCGCCCGCGCGGATGGTCACCAGCGCCTCGCGGACGTCGTACTCACCGGAGAGCAGGGTGCGGATCTCGAGCGCCTCGACGGCCTTGTGGATGCGGGTCAGCTCGCGCTCGGCCTCGGCCAGGGACTCGGAGTCGCCCTCCTCCTGGCTGAGCTCGACCATGATCTCGAGGTCGTCGATCCGGCCGCTCAGGGCGGCGAAGCGGTCGACCTCGCCCTGGAGCAGGGAGAGCCGGCCGGTCACCCGGGTGGCGTTCTCCTGGTCGTCCCACAGGTCGGGGGCCGCCACCTGCTCGCCGAGGTCGGCGATCTCGGCGCGCATCGCGTCGATGTCGAGCACCTGCTCGATCGTCTTCATCGTTGCCTGGAGCTGCTTGATCTCTTGGTCGAAGTCTGGGCCTGCCACAAGGCACAACGTTACGGCACGCGGGGTCGCGGAACAGGATCGGGGAATCCGTGGTCCACCGGGTGTGCCACGGACTCCCCGATCACGGGTCGTGCGGCCGGATCAGGCCTTGCGGCCGAACACCTGGGCGACGTACCAACGACCGTTGTCGCCCTTGCGCGCGGCCAGGCCCATGCGGCGGTAGCGCGGCTCGAGGATGTTGGCGCGGTGGCCCGGCGAGTTCATCCAGGCGGTGACGGTGGCGCGGCCGCTCGGGTAGCCGTAGGCGACGTTCTCGCCGACCATGCTCATCCCGCAGTTGCGCAGCACCGGGCCGAGGTCCTGGTGGAACATGCGCTGCTGGTTGGCCATCCGGATCGCCTGCCGGCGGGCGTAGGTCTGCAGGCAGTCGCCGCGGCTCAGCTTGACCAGGTCGTGGTTGACCCGGCGCTCGTTGGTGGCGCGGAAGGCGGCGTTGGCGTAGTCGGTGGCCGGGCTCGCGGTGGCCGGCTGCGCCCCGGTGAGTACGACGAGCAGGGCGGCGAGTGCGCCGACGATCAGGCGCAGTGTGCGGGGGGTCATGGCTCTCCTCCGAGTGTGTGAGCGTCCCCCGCGCGCCCACAGGGTAACTGCCCCGACGGGTCGCCCGCGCGATATCCGGCCGAAGGACGGGCTGGGGAGGCCGGGCACGGCGACGGCCGGGGAGCGTGTCCCCGGCCGTCGGCACCCCCGTGCTCGTGGACCCAGTGCAGCGACCCGCGCCACGAGCGGGCAATCAGCACAAGTACCTACTGGACACCGGGTGCGAGGTGCCTCGGTCGGGCTACAGACAGCGAACAGGTCCGCTCACTACATTCGGAAACAGGCCGGAAGCTCGGGTGCCGGTCCACCATCGCCCGGGTCCGGTCGTTCGCATCCAGTGGGAGGAGCGAGCGATGGTGTGCGTGACGCGCGAGTACGCCGCGTGGCTGGACCTGGTGAGCGACCTGGTGGCCCGGGCGAGCCCGGTCTTCCCCCGCGCCGAGGTGACCGCGCAGCTCGTCGGCAGCTTCCAGGCCGTCGTGTCGTGGAACTGGATGGACGAGGACGGGGTCGGCTTCGAGCTGAGCGAGGCCATCCCCGGCTGGCCGTCCGACGACGAGGCGGAGTACTGGGTCACCGAGGGCATCGCCATCCATCCGCTGGTCTGCTGGTTCCAGCACACGCATGGACGTGCGCCCGATGACGATGGCCCGGGTGCCGGTCTCGCTGGTCCCCGCGGACGGGTTCGCCGTGTTCCGCGACATGCTGCGCCCGGTCGGCCTGGACCAGCAGCTCTCGATCCCCTACGACCTGTCCCCGGGCCGGCACCATGCGTTCGTGTTCGGGCAGGGCGGGGAGGACTTCAGCGACGACGCCCTCGAGCTCGCCCGGCGGATCCAGCCCCTCATCGCGTTGCTCGCCCGCCAGGCCTCGCTGCTGGACGGGGTCGGCTGCGCCAACGCCCGGGACCCCGGCCTGACCGGGCGGGAGCTGGGCGTGCTGCGCCTCCTGCACGAGGGGCGCACGGCGGTGTCGATCGCGCACGCGCTCGACCTGTCCCCGCGGACCGTGCACTGCCACCTGGCCAGCATCTACCGCAAGCTGGGGGTCTCCGACCGGATGCGTGCGGTCATCGTCGCCCAGGAGCTCGGCGTGCTGGCGGCGCCGTACGCCCCGGTCCCGCGGCCGCGCTCAGGCGGGCCTCCCTGCCCGCTTCCGCAGGCCGTGCAGCATGTCGTGCGACATGACGAGGTCGGCGGGAAGTATCACGAGGTGCGCACCGGCGGTGAGCCACCAGGGCCGGGTGCGGGCGCGCCACCGGAAGACGAGGCGGGTTGACCGGCCGTCGTCGACCGGGTGCAGCTCGAAGGACCAGGTCCACGTGATCCGGGTCCGTCCGCGACGGCGCCAGGACGGCGGCAGGTGCGTGGTCGAGTGCAGCACCAGCCGCTGCTCCGGCACCACCTCGCGGACGACGAACCCGCATCCGGTCTCGGGCGGCCCGTCGGGCACCCAGTCCCCCACCTCCAGCCGCTGGAGGTCGGGCAGCACGTGGTCGGCACTGGGCAGGTTGTCGGGGAAGAACAGCACGTCGACCCAGCGTGCGGTGTACCACCCGCCGCGGTGCCAGCCGACCTGCTGCAGCCAGGGCCACACCTCTGCGGGCGGTGCCGGGATCGTCAGGGCGTGGGTCGCCGTGGTCTGCGGACGCAGGACGAGGAAGTCGCCGGCCATCGGCGCCCGCCGCTCGGCGCGGGTGGAGCCGTAGGTCCGGCCGAGGTGGTGCACGACCAGGAACCCGGCCGCCAGCACGCCCGCGACGCCGAACCGCCGGCCGACCGGCCCGGTCCTCACTGGGTGCCTCGGGTTGCCTGGCGCAGGGACAGCAGCCCGGTCGCGGCCGCGGCGACCGGGGGGACGATGAGCACCGCGAGCGGGATCCGGGTGGGGTCGCTGCCGGTCTCGAGCACCGGCGACAGCACACCGACGGCCGCGGTGAGCACCCACACCAGGGAGACCGCGACGGTCCAGCTCGCCCGGGACTCGCCGCGCGGCGTCATCACGGCGTACGCCGTGGCCAGCGCGGCCCACAGCCAGACCGTGACCAGTGCGATCGGCAGGTGCTCGTGCTCGGAGCCGGTGACCATGTCGGGCGAGAGCAGGGAGGTGACGGCCGGCCCCGGCCCAGATGGCGACCACCGCGGTTGCCGGCGACTCCGCGATGCGGTGGGAGTCGGCGATCCGGTGGGACTCAGCCATGGGCACGCACCTCCTCGGTCGCTCTTCTCAGGCTGACGCGCCCACTCCCCGCGGGCCCAGTGCCCTTGGTCCCAGCGCCCGCGGGCCCGACGTCTCTGCCCCCGGGACGCCGTCCGCGAAAGGGTGGGGGTGTACCGGCAGGAGGGTGCGGATGTCGACCGAGTACGTGACCACCGAGACCCTGGAGATCACCCTCGAGGAGGTCGACAAGCACTAGCTGCGCGCGGTGCTGTCCGTCGCCTTCCGGGCGTACGGCGAGGCCACGTTCCACTTCGTGGGTCGCCCCTCCGGTACGTCGCCGGTCGTGCACGGCGAGCCGTTCACGATGATGCGCTCGCGGGCCGACAACGACACCGGCGAGCCCAACGACTGGGGCGACGCCCTGAAGAGCCACCTGCACGACTTCGACGAGACCCTGCGCGGCGAGGGCTGGACGCTCGCGCCGACGCGGGGGCCGCACTGGTGGTCGCTGCGCTACACGAAGGGCTGATCCCGACTCGGCGGCACCACGCCCGGAAGGAGACGTCATGTATCTCGATCACCCGGTCCGTGACCGGTCCTCCGTCCTGCCGCCGCGCCCGTCCCGCACCGCCCGCTGGGTGTGGGCCGCCTGGGTCGTCGGCGCCCTGCTCCTGCTGCCCGTCGTCGGCGGGGCGGCGTACGCCGTGGTCATCGCGGCCACTGCGCTCGTCCTGACCGTCTGGTTCCCCGGACGCTCGCGCAGCGCCACCGCAGCCGGCCGCGACCTGGCGGCGATCGCGGTGATGTACGCCGCCGTGGTGGGGCTGCTGGCGGCCGCGTTCCGTGGCTTCACCACCGATCACGTGGCGGGGCTGTTCCTCTGCTTCGCGGGCGCCCTGCTGGTCGGCACCGTCGGCCCGGTCGTCTACACGGTCTGGGGTGTCGGCGGCCGCTGTCCGACCTGGGCCTGCGCCGTGACAACTGGGCGCCGACGCTGCGGCTGGCGCTGCTGTTCGGCGGCGTGCAGTTCGCGCTGACCCTGTGGGGCTACGACCTGCCCGGCCGCCGAGGACTGGGTGCCGCTGCTGGTGATGGCGCTCGTGGTGGGCGTCTTCGAGTCGATCTTCTTCCGCGGGTTCGTGCAGGGCCGGCTCGAGGAGGCGTTCGGGTCGCGGGTCGGCATCGCGGGGCCGCGGTGCTGTACGGCGCCTACCACGTGGGCTACGGCATGGGCCTGCGCGAGATGGTGTTCCTGACCGGACTGGGCGTGGTCTACGCGGTGGCGTTCGCCCTGGCCCGCAACGTGTTCGTGCTGTGGCCGTTGCTCACCCCGGTCGGGTCGTTCTTCGCCAACGTCGAGGCCGGCGACATCGAACTGCCGTGGGCGTCGATCATGGGCTTCGCCGACGTGCTGGCACTGATGGTGGCCGCCATCTGGCTCGGTGCCCGGCACGCCCGGCGAGCCGTCCCGGGCGGGTGACCGCCCCGGGACGTACGGTGCCCCGCAGCGAGTGGATCGCTGCGGGGCACCGGTCGTCGTGCGTCAGTGCCCTCAGAGGTCGACGCGCTGCCGGGAGTCCGTACCGGTGCCGTACGCCGGGTCGTCGCCGTCGACGTGTGCCTCGAGCACCTCGACCCGGAGGCGGTAGAGCCGCAGGTGCGCCACGCCGGAGAGCTCGGCGGACGTGAACGCGTGCGCCCCCGGGGCCGACGTCGGCGAAGGCGGCCCGGCAGGCGTCCGCCAGGTCCGCCTCGGCGACCTCGGCGGCGGTGCCGGTGAGGTAGACCGCCTGCGCCTCGCCGACCCGGACGGTGCTGTCGAACACGACAGCGGAAACCCGCGGCCGCTCGGCGAGGTTGCCGGAGTGGTGGGTGCCGGGCCGGGAGACCCAGTAGAGGTCGCGGTAGCCGTCGTGGGTGAAGAACACCGGCGAGGTCCGGGGCGTGCCGTCGGGGTCGACGGTGCCGAGCACGACGTACCGGACCGTGTCGAGAACGGCGCGAGCGCGCTCGGCGAGGTCAGCGGTGGGCATGCACGTCTCCTTCTCTCTCGTCGGTCAGACCGCCTTGGGCGGCCGGAGTCATCACGGCCCGTCCTCGACCTCGACGACAGCCGCCCCGCGGGCGTCGACCGTGGTATCGGTCAGGTCCTCGACCGTGATCGGCAGGTCGAGCGGCGCGGTCACCCGCACCACGACCGAGCGGTCGCGAATGGCGACGTCGAAGGACAGCCCCGGGTAGTCGTCGTACGCACCGATCCGGGCGAAGTAGTCGTGCACGGCGGCCCGGGCCGCCGCGGCGTCCAGCGGTACCCGGTCGTTGCCGAGGCCGCCCTCGTAGACGGCGGTCCCGCGCACCTCGTCGGCGCCGGCCAGGGCCGCGCCGTCGGCGAGGGTGTCGAGCCCCTGGCGCTGGAGGTACGCCGCGGACGCGTCGACGACCACCCCGACGGCGAGGAGCAGCACGATCGCGAAGCCGACGATCAGCACGCTCACCTGCCCGCGCTCGCGCATCAGCGCTCCTCGACGTAGGTGCCGTAGGGCACCCGGTGCGTCGACTCGACCCGGAAGCTGGGCGACCCGCCACCGAGCGCCGCCGGGGCCAGCGGCAGGTCGACCTGCGCGCGGACCACGACCGTGATCACCGACCCGGGCGACAGGCAGTTGCGCGGCTCGGGGTGCAGGTGATGTCGAGGTCGAAGCCGTCGTCGAAGCCCTGGTCGGCGAGCGCCGTCCGCGCGGCGGCCCGCGCCCGGCTCCGCCCCTCGGCGTCAGTGTCGGCAAGGGAGTACGCGCGGCCGGCGGCCCGGGACGCCGCACTGACGCCGAACGCTCCCCGCTGCACGTCGAAGACGGAGAGCAGCACGTAGACCAGCGGCACCATCAGCAGGATGGCCAGCCAGGTGACCTCGATCAGCGCGCTGCCGTCGTCGCCGCGCGTTCTCACGGGTCCTCCTCCGTGGCGTGGCCGCGCACGGTCAGGTGGATGCCGGGTCCCCAGAGCCCGAGCGCCGGCACCTCGGCCCGGACGGTGACCTCGACCGCCGGGGCGCCGTCGATGCGGGTCGGGGACGCATCGACGGCGTCGGCGAAACGGTCGGCCAGGGCACCGGAGATCTGTCGGCGGGTGTACGCCGCCCCGTCGGCGGGACCGCGGTCCGCGGTGGCGGCGTGCCGCGCGCCGTCGGAGGCGGCCGCCGTCAGGGTGTTGCGCACGTGCAGCACCAGCGCGAGCTGCAGGATGCCGAGGAACAGCGGCAGCAGCACGACCAGCACCAGCACGAAGTCGACGACCGCCGACCCCCGCTGGTCGCGCGGCCCGGTCGCCGGCGCGTCAGCCGCGGACCTGCGCCAGAGCATCGGCCAGCATGCCCTTGAGCTGGGGCCCGGCGAACTGCCACAGGGCGCCGACCAGTCCGGCGGTCATCACCGTGATCAGCACCCAGCCCGGGACGTCGCCGCGCTCGTCGCGCTGCGTGCCCGGCCCCTCCCGTGGCACCGTCGCGCCGACGTACAGCCTCAACAGCCGTTCGTAGATGTCCACCCGAGATTCCTTCCTCCACCTTGCCTAGGCCGTCGCCAGCCGGAGCCCGATGACCCCCGGCCAGAACGCGAACACGATCGTCACCGGCAGGACGAGGAACACCACCGGGATCATCATCAGGACTTCCTTGCGGGCGCCGGCCTCGATCAGCTCTCGCCGCCCGGCCTCGCGGACGTCGGCCGCCTGCGCGTGGAGGACGTCGGCCAGCGGGGTGCCCCGCTCGACCGCGACCGCGATGCCCTCGGCGAAGCGGGCCACCAGCGGCAGCCCGGTGCGGGCGGCGAGGCCGTCGAACGCCTGGCTCACCGGTGCGCCGGTGCGGATCTCGGCGAGCACCCGCTCGAGGTCGGCGGACAGTGCGCCGTGGCTGCGGCGTACGACGCGGGTCAGGGCCGCGACCGGGCTCTCGCCCGCGGCGACGGCCAGCGCCAGCAGCTCGGCGACGACGGGGAACTCGAGCAGGATCAGCCGCTCGCGGCCGCGGACGGCGGCGGTCAGCCGGTTGTCGCAGACCAGGACGCCGGAGGCGAACGCCGCCAGGCAGAACATCATCAGGGCGAACGCGCCGCCCGGGCTGCTCAGCGTCTCGAGCACGCTGACCGCGGCGGCCGCGGCGAAAGCGACCACGCCCCACAGCACCTGCCGGACCCGGAACTCGTGGACGGTCGTCTCCTGTCCCGCGCGCTCGAGTCGGCGGCGTACGGACGCGGAGCCCCCGAGCACCCGCTCCACCCCGTCCGCCGCGGCGCGCAGCAGCGGGCCGAAGACACCGCGCGCCGCGCTCGTCTCGACGGCCGGCCCGACCCGGCGGTCGGGGTGGGGCAGGTCGCGGACGTAGGGCAGCACGCGGACACCGAGGTCGGCCCGGCGCAGGGCCCGGACCCGTCCGACGGCAAGCACCAAACCGGCCCCGGCCACCAGGCCGAGCACCGCGCCCCACGTCTGGAGGCTCATGCCAGGATCCGGCGTTCGGTGGGAAGCCGCCCCAGGCGCACCATCAGGCGGTAGGCGACCAGGCAGGACAGCGCCCCACCGACCAGCACCACCACGCCGCCGGGCGAGGAGTACCGGTGGATCACCTCCGGCTGGAAGCAGAGCAGGAAGAGCACGATCCAGGGCGCGGCGACCGCCAGCCGGGCGCCGTTCACGGTCCACGCCTGCCGGGACTCGAGCTCGGAGCGGGTGCGCAGGTCGTCGCGGAGGTACCCGGAGAGGTTGCGCAGCAGCCGGCCGAGGTCGCCCCCGCCGACCTCGCGGGCGATCCGCAGCCCTTCGACCACGCGGTCGCCGACCGGGTCGGCCAGCAGTGCCTTGAGCCGGTCGAGGGCGTCGCCGAAACGCCCCGAGGCCTGGTAGTCCAGGGCGAACGCACGGAACGCCGGCCGCAGCGGCTCGGGGCCGCGCGTGCCGAGTCCGGCCAGCGCCTCGGGCAGCGACATCCCCGCCCGGACGGCGCTGGCCAGGTTGTCGACAGCCTCCGGCCAGACCTCGGCGAACTCGCGCTGCCGCCGGCGGGCCCGGCCGTTGACCACGGCGAGCGGGAGGTACGCCGCCATCACGCCGAACGCGATCGCGACCGGGGGTGTGCCCGAGACGACCTGGATGACGAGCGTGGCCACCACGCCCATCACGGCACCGAGCAGGACGAGGCTGCGCACGGCCACGCCGGACAGGCCCGCGGCGTCCAGCGCCCGGCGGGTCCGGCCGGGTCCGGGCGCACTGCGTTGCGTCGTCGGGAGGGCGAACGCGGACCAGATCAGGACCAGGCCGAGGCCGAAGGCCAGGCCGAGCAGCACGCCCATCTCAGCCCTCCAGGATCCGGTGGACGTCGAGGCCGAGCCGGGTGAAGTTCTCCAGCCGTGGGGGCATGCCGCCGCGGTACGCCAGCTCGGCGCCGTCCCGGCTGAACAGCGTCTCGGTCTCGATGACGTCGTTCTCGACCCGGCCGGGCACGCCCACGATCTCGGTGACCCGGCGTACGCCGGTGTGGTCGATGCCGAGGTGGACGACGAGGTCGACGCTGGCGGCGACGGTGGGTACGACGAAGCGGGCGCCGATGTTCTCGCCGGCCAGCAGCGGGAGTGTGCACATCTTGACCAGGGCCTCGCGGGCGCTGTTCGCGTGCAGGGTGCACATCCCGGGCAGCCCGGCGTTCAGTGCCAGCAGCAGGTCGAGGCACTCCTCGGCCCGCACCTCCCCGACGATGATCCGGCTCGGGCGCATGCGCAGGCTCTCCTTGACCAGGTCGCGGAGCACGATCTGGCCGGTGCCCTCGAGCCCGGACTGGCGGGTCTGCATGGGCACCCAGTCGGGGTGGTGGAAGCGCAGTTCGTAGACCTCCTCCGCGGAGACCACGCGGTCGCTGCCGGGGATCGCGGAGGCCAGGCAGTTCAGGAGGGTGGTCTTGCCTGCCTGCGTCCCTCCTGCGACGAGGACGTTGAGCCCGGCGCGGACGCTCGCCTCCAGGAAGCGGGCCGCGGTCGGGGTGAGCGTGCCCAGGTCCACGAGGTCGTGCAGCCGGCTGGCGCGCAGCGTGAACTTGCGGATGTTGACGGCCGTGAAGCCCCGGGAGATGCCTTCGAGCACGACGTGCAGCCGGTGCCCCTCGGGGAGCATGGCGTCGACGAAGGGCTGGCTGATGTCGATGCGCCGGCCGCTCGACTTCAGCATGCGTTCGACCAGCTCCTGCACCTGGGCCGTGGTGAGGACGGTGGTGGTCAGCTCGTGCCGACCGGCCCGGGCGACGAAGACCTGGCTGGGGTCGTTGATCCACACCTCCTCCACCTCGGGATCGTCGAGGTAGGGCTGGAGCGGGCCGAACCCGGAGACCCGGGCGACCAGCTGGCCGACCATCGCCTGCGGGTCGGGCACCGGTGCCACCTGGCCGGTCAGGCTGCGCTCGTCGTGCGCCGAGACGACCTGCTCGGCGATGCGGCGTACGGCGGCGACCTCGGCCTGCGGGTCCACGCCGTCGCGGCGGACCGACTCCCGGACGCGTGCGTCCAGGCTGTCCAGCAGAGCGGCATGCGCATCGGCGTACGCGAGAGTCATCCGGTCCCCGTCCCGAGTGAGGTTCCTGCCCGCATTCCTACGCGAGCGGCGTGCAGTAGTTGTCTACGGACCCGGATCAGGTTGTGGAGAACTGGCGACGGTTGGGGCGGGTGGGGCGACGTTCGTCAGGGGAGGACCACGTCGCAGCTCCGCCACGACTCACCGCGGACGCATGTGTCGTGGCCTCCTCCGCCCGACAGGTTGTCGGTGCCCGGTCCGCCGTCGAGCAGGTCGTCGGCACCCTGGCCCGACAACGTGTCGTTCCCGGTCCCGCCGAAGATGGAGTCGTTGCCGGTTCCGCCGGAGAGGTAGTACTCCGAGCCGGCACCTCCGTGGAGCCGGTCCGCGCCCGGGCCTCCGTCCAGGTCGTCGCGGCCGCCCCGTCCGCGCAGCACGTCGGCGCCTCCCCGGCCCGCCAGCAGGTTGGTGCGGGCATCGCCCCGGATCACGTCGCCGTACGCCGATCCCTCGACGCCCTCCACACCGAAGAGCGAGTCGTGGCTGCGCTTGCCGTTGACCTGGCCGAAGCCATGGGCGAGGTCGACCTCCACGGGCCCGGAGCCCGCCACGTAGTGCACCGTGTCCAGGGTGTACCAGTAGCCCGTCGTCCGTGCCTCCGCGGACGACGTCGCCGTCCCCGGTCAGGTAGAAGACGTCGCCCAGGGGTCCTCCTCGCAGGCGGTCGCGCCCGGTACCTCCCGACAGGGCGTCTCTTGACGCTCCGGTGCTGATGCGGTCACGACCGGCGCCACCGGAGGCCATGTCCCAGGTGGCACCGGTCTCGATCCGGTCGTCACCGCGACCTCCTTCGACGCCGACTCCCCCTCGCACCGGCTGCAGACCTGCCCCAGCCGGAGGTGGTCGTCGCCGGGACCACCGAGATCTCGTCCACCGCCCCTCCCATCGGACCCCGGATCGACGACGACGTCAGGACCGTATCCACCGAACACCGCGTCCTGCCCCCACCCGCTGCGGATGCGGTCGGCACCCCGACCACCGCAGATGTGTCGTCACCAGCGAGACCGCGGATGATGTCGCGCCCGGCGCCGCCTTGGATGACGTCAGGTCCGTCGGTGCCGACGATCAGGTCGTCCCCCGGCGTCCCGGCCAGCGTGACGCGCTCGCCGTGGCAGGTGCGTGGGACGCCGAGTCGCGTGTGCCTCGGAGGGCGAGCCCACGGCCATGCCACGCTCATCGACGACGGCCAGCGACGAACAGTCCCCGCCACGAGCCGGCCTCGATCTGCTGCAGTCATGCCGTGACTCCCGGTCCCCTGGTCAGCGAAGCTCGGACCACCCATCACAGACCGCTGAGGCCCCACAGTCCACGAGAACGCACGAGGGACTAGACACCCACCGACATCGGGGAAGCTGTGGCTCACCAGGTGAACCGCAGGTTCCCCGATGACGGCGCGGACGCCACGCTGTGACGCGCGGGGCAGCCGGTGCCGGTGACCACTCGCGGGGTTCGCGGGCCCGCGAGATCGGGCTATGGGCACCACGCGCCGGGAGTGCTGGACTGGAAGGCGCTTCCCCGTCGGGGCAGCCGGCCCCGGCGCATCGCGAGAGGAGCCGACGATGTCGGCGACCGAGACTGAATCGACTCTCCGTGGCTACCTGGACGCCCTGCTCACCGGAGGTGACTTCGCCTCCTTCTTCAGCGACGACATCGTGTGGACCACCATGGAGACGGGTGACGAGATCCGCGGCCGCGACGCCGTGCGCGACTTCATCATCACGCTGCACGCCCGCCTCTTCGAGGCCGCGCCCGAAGCTGCGCAACATCACCTTCGCCGACGGCGTGGCCGGCCTCGAGGCCGTCTTCGTCGGCAGGCACGTCGCCGAGTTCGGCGGCGTCCCGGCCACCGGCGCCGAGGTGCGCATGCCGTACGCCGTGTTCTACGACATCGACGGCGACAAGATCACCGCGCTGCGGGCGTACTTCCCGATCGCGGCCTTGGTCGGCCGGCTCCAGGAGGCGAACGCCGCCCGGGTCTGAGGGTCACCGCGCGCCGGCCAGGTCGTCCAGCTCGGCCTGGGCCCGGTCGAGGACCCGCGCGGGACCGATCCGCCAGGCCTCGGCCCGCAGCTCCTCCAGCTCCCCGGCACCGACCAGCGCGTCCACCGGCGTGTAGGACCGCCCGCTGAAGCGCGCGATCTCCTCGTCCACCGCGGCAGCCCCGGGCGCAGCCTCGGCGCAGACCAGCAGCAGGGCCGCGGTACGCGGGCGACCGGCCGCCGCGAGCAGCTCCGCCGCGTTGCGCGCCGTGGTCCACAGCTGGGTCGGCTGGCCGGTACGTCGCCAGGACGCGATGAGGTAGCCGAAGCCCTCCGCCGCGCCCGGCACGTCACCGATCCGGGCCCGGGTGGAGGCGAGCGACACCCGCGCGACACCCTCCACGAAGGTGCAGCCGACCCGGCAGGCCTCCGCGATCGCCTCGACGTAGAACGGGACCGACTCCTCGGGCCGCGTGGTCGACCGCAGCTCGCCCTCGACGTACGCCACGAAGGCGCGGTGCGAGCCGCAGACGGCCGTCGACCGGGCGCGGTCCAGCAGGCGGCGAGCCGTCGCCGGGTCACCGCCGTACGCGGCGGCGAGGGCGGCCGACCCGACGAACGCACTGGCCTCCGTGCCCGCGCCCTCGCTCTCGCCGGCGCGCAGCCAGGCCTCGCGGGCGGTCGCGAACTCACCGCGGAAGTGCGCCACCACGGCGTGGACGCTCCACGCCCGGCTCACCGCGGCGGCCTGGGTGTCGGGGTCGGCCGCGGCGATCGCCTCGTCGGCACGACGCCCGGCGGTGTCGAAGTCGCCGACCAGCCGCGCCGCCTCCGCCGCGCCGGCGAGGATCGTCGCCCGCTCCGGGTGCGCGGCGAGCGTCGGGTCCTCGGCGAGCTCCACCGCCCAGGCCCAGAGCTCGCGCAGGTCCCGCCACGTGACCACCTGGTTGACGGCGACCGTGATCGCGACCCGGGCGTCGGCCGCCGCCAGGTCGCGGGCGGCCCGGAGGTTGTCCACCTCCGCCCGCAGCCGCCGGTCGGTGGCGGCCTCGGCCGGCCCGGGCATCAGCGCGCCGAGGTCCTCCGCGACGGCCCGGCACCGCTCGACGAACCGCGCGTGCGACTCCTCGGTCTCCCCCAGCCGGGCGATGTCGTCGACCAGGAAGGCGCGCACGGTGAACAGCAGGCGGTACCGCGCCCTCTCCGGGTCGGCCACCAGCAGCGACGAGTCGACCAGGCGGTGCAGGAGGTCGAGCGGGTCGCCGTCCAGCCGCTCGGCGAGCGCCTCGACCGTCGCCAGGTCGACACCGCCGATGAACGGCGCGATCGCCCGGAGCAGCCACTGCTCGTCGGCCGGGAGCAGGCGGTACGACGACGCGATGGTCGTCCGCAGCGTCCGCTGCCGCTCGTCCCCGGAGTCCTGTCGCCCGGTGGAGAGGTCGAGCGCGCGGTCGAGCCGCTCGCGCACTGCGCGCCAACGGCATCACCGCCACCTGCCGTGCGGCCAGCTCGATGCCGAGGGGCAGCCCGTCGAGTCGACGCAGCACCTCGACCAGGTCCGGCGCCTCCTCCTCCGTCAGCTCGAAGTCGGTCCGGCGTCGGCGCGCGTGCTCGACGAAGGCCCGCACGCTCGGCTGGCGACGGAGGGCGGCCAGGTCCGTGATGTCACCCGGCACCGGGAGCGGCTGGAGCCGCACGACGTACTCCCCGGGGACCTGCAGGACCGCTCGCGACGTCGCCAGCACGTGTACGCCGGGCGCCCCGCGCCGGAGCGCGTCCACCAGCTCGCGGCACGCCTCGACCACGTGTTCGCAGTTGTCGAGCACGCAGGAGCAGCTCCCGGTCGGCGAGCGCGGCGGCGATCCGGTCGGGACCGGCGTCGCCGGAGGTGCGCAGTCCCAGGCTCGACACGACGGCCTGGCCGACGCGGTCGGCGCGGTCGACGACGGCGAGCGGCACGACCACCGCCTCGCTGGCCCTGGGCAGGTCCGCGGCGATGTCGAGCGCCAGCCTGGTCTTCCCGACGCCGCCGGGCCCGGTGAGCGTGACGACGGCGTACGCACCGAGCAGCCGCACCACCTCGGCCCGGTCGTGCTGGCGGCCCACCATCGGACCGTCCGGCGCGGCCACCCGTCGTACGACGGAAGGCCTCTGGACGGACCCGGAGGCCACCCGTTCCTCGAGCTCCCTCATCGCCTCCGTGGGATCGAGCCCGGTCTCCTCGACCAGCCTCCGCCGGAAGGCCCGGGCTGCCCCCATCGCCTCCGCCGTGCGACCGTCCGCCGCCAGCGCCCGCACGAGCAGCAGCGCCGTGGTCTCCCGCAACGGCGCGGCCGCCGCGGCCGCGGCGGCGTCCGCGGTCACGTCGGGGTCCCCGCCGGCCAGGCGTGCCTCGAGCACGTCGTCGACCAGCTTGAGGCGCAGCTCCTCCAGCCCGACCGAGGCGGTCTCCAGCTCGGGCACCGAGCGGAACTCCGCCAGCGCCGGCCCCCGCCACAGGGCCAGCGCCGACCTCGGGTCCGCGGCGGCCAGCCGCCCGGCGGCGTCGGCGTCGAGCTCGAAGGGCTCCAGCCGCAGGCGGTACCCGTTGGCCTGTCGCTCCAGCCGGTCGGCCAGGGGGCCGAGGTGGCGGCGGAGCCGGAAGACGAGGCTGTACAGCGCCTGGACGGCGTTCTCCGGCGGGTCGTCGGGCCACAGCGCGTCGACCAGGCTCTCCGAGCCCAGTCCGCGATCGCCCGCCAGGGCGAGCAGCGCGAGGAGGGCACGGCGCCGGGCTCCGGGCACGTCGACCTCGGCGCCGCGCACGCGCAGCACCAGCCGGCCCGAGCACGTCCACGCGGAGGGCGAGGTCGTTGCGGTCCACCACAGCGTCCACCACAGCACTGTGCCGCAGGGCGGGTCGCACCGTCACCCGGACGCCTCAGCCGGACCGGGGTCCGGCGAAGCTCTCGCTGGCGACCCAGGCCCGGAACCGTTCCAGACCGACGGCCTCGACCAGCCCACCCGTCTGCGACACCTGCTGCAGCAGCGCGGCGACCTTGCGGTCCAGCACCGCCCCGTCGAGCTCGAGCAGCAGGTCGAGCTCGTCGTCGGCGCAGACCCGCGGCCGGCCGAGCTCGAACACACCGAAGTCCTCGTCGAGCTCCCGGTCGACGGGCTCCTCCCGTGCGACCGCGTGCAGCAGGCGGGGCCGCGTGGCCGTCCGGGTGAGGGCGAGGTCGGTCCAGCGGCTGACCGTCCGGTGGTCGGGGTGCCCGGTGAACCCGTCGGGACCGAACGTCACCACCGTGTCGGGGCGTACGTCGTCGACGACGGCGGCGATCCTGGCGGCGGCCTCCTGCGGGTCGACGTCCGCGCAGCCGCCGTCCGGGTAGTCCAGCCAGTGGTGCTCCTCGATGCCCAGGATGCGCAGCGCCGCCTCGAGCTCGGTGGTCCGGACATGGGCGAGCCGCTCGAGGTACGCCGCGTCGCTCGACACCCCGGCCTCCCCGCGGGTCGCGGTGACGCAGACGACACGGTGCCCGGCGTCGGTCAGCGCGGCGGCCATCCCGCCGACGAGGTAGGTCTCGTCGTCGGGGTGCGCCCAGATCGTCAGCACGGTGCCGAGGTGATCCACGTGGTCCCTGTCGTTCATGGCCCCATGGTGGCCCCACGACCTTCCACGGACCTTCCACGACCTCCCCGTGGTCGTGGAAGTGCGCCGGCAGCGGCCCCGCCGACAGTGGTCGTCGACGACGCCGACCGGGCGTCCCACCGAAAGGAAACGACCATGAGCGCTCAGCTCGACGCACCCGCCCTCGACGTCGCCAGGCTCGAGGAGTTCGTCGGCAAGGTGGCCGGCGACCAGGCCGCGGCGTACAACGCGATCCTCGTCCACCTCGGCGACCGCCTCGGCCTGTGGCGGGCGCTGGCCTCCCTCGGGTCGGCCACCGTCGCCGAGCTCGCGGAGCGGTCCGGCATCGCCGCGCGCTACGTGCAGGAGTGGCTCGCCGCCCAGGCGGCCAACGGCTACGTGACGTACGACGCCGCGACCGAGTCCTTCACGTGCTCGCCCGAGGCCGCGGCGGTGCTCGCGGAGGAGGAGAGCCCGACCGCCATGATGGCCGGCTTCGAGCTCATCGCCGCGGTGTGGGCGGCCGTCGACAAGCTCGCGCACGCCTGGACCACCGGCGAGGGCCTGGCCTGGCACCAGCACGACCCGCGGCTGTTCAGCGGGGTGGCCCGCTTCTACGGGACGATGTACCGCACGTCGCTGCTCACCGAGTGGCTGCCCGCGGTGGACGGGCTCATCGAGCGCCTCCGGGCGGGCATCCGCGTGCTCGACGTCGGCTGCGGACTCGGCGTACCGACCATCATGCTGGCCGAGGCCTTCCCGAGGTCGACCTTCGTCGGCGTGGACTACCACGAGGAGTCGGTGCGGCTCGCCCGCGCCGCCGCCCAGGAGGCCGGGGTCGCCGACCGGGTCCGGTTCGAGGTCGCCGACGCGACGTCGTACGCCGGCAGCCACGACCTGGTGCTGTTCTTCGACGCGGTCCACGACTTCGGCGACCCCGTCGCCGCGCTGGCCCATGCCCGGAGCGTCGCTGGCACCGGGCGGACAGGTCGTCGCGGTCGAGCCGTACGCCGAGGACACCCTCGAGGCCAACCTGGCCAACCCCATCGCGGGGGTGTTCTACGTGGGCAGCTCGGCCCTGTGCGTGCCGCACAGCATCTCCGAAGGAGGTGCCGCACTCGGCGCCCAGGCCGGCCCGGCCAGGCTGACGGCCGCGTTCCGCGAGGCCGGGTTCACCTCGGCCGGCGTCGCCGTCGCGACCGCGACCAACCTGGTCATCGAGGCGGCGGCCTGAGGGGCGGGACGGCCGGCGACCAGAGGGTGAGCCGGCCGTCCTCGCCCCACCGCACCGGGAGCGGGTCGGTGATCTCGCCGACGAACCCGCCGTCCGGGGTGACGTTGCGGAACGCGAGCAGCACCCAGTCGCCGGTACGCCGCTGCACCAGCCGGCCGACGTACAGGCTCTCGTCGTGGAGGAGGTACGCCGACCCCACGTCGTACGGGCCGGTCGGTGCGTCCACGTTGACCGCCCAGATGCCGCCGACCTGGCCGGCGGCGCGACGGTCGCGGCCGAGCTCGGGCGTCATGCAGGAGAACAGCAGCACCCCGCGGCCCTCGACCCACGCCAGCTGCAGCACCTCGAGGTGGCCGAAGCCGGCCGGTGCCGACAGCGGCGGGCGGACCGTCCAGGTCCGCAGGTCCGGTGAGGTGGCGTGGCCGACCACGCCCGCGCCGTCGCCCTCGCCGGCCGCGCGGGCGGTGACCAGCATGTGCCAGCCGTCCCCGGCCGGGTCGGCGAACACCCACGGGTCGCGCCAGGCCTCCTCCGCCGTCGGCCCGTCGTCGCACCGCTCGTAGTACGCCGGGCACCGGCTCCACGAGCGGACCGTCGGACACCCGGGTCCAGGTGTGCAGGTCGTCCGAGACGGCGCACCCGATCCGCTGCACCCGGCCGCCGTCGGACCGGTCGATGCCGGTGTAGAACATCCGCCACGTGCCGTCCGGCCCGCGCAGCACCGAGCCGGTCCAGATCGCGCGGTCGTCGAAGGCTGGGCCGTCCGAGTGCACCAACGCGTCCCCCACCTCCTGCCAGTGCACGAGGTCGCGGGAGACCGCGTGGCCGACCGCGGCCCGGCCGTGCCGGCGGTCCGGGTCGTGCAGCGCGCGGGAGGCCTTGAGGAAGAACAGGTGGAACTCCTCGCCGTCGTCGGCGAGCCAGCAGTCCCACACCCAGGACGAGGGAAGGCGGAGCACGGTGCCCTTTCGCGAGGTCGACGTCGGCACCAGTCTCGGGGCAGGACGCCGGGACGCCGTACGTCGACCGATCCGCGAACGCCCGGGCTCAGTCGTGCAGCTCCGCGAACAGTGGCCGCCCGACCTCGGGGTCCTTCATCAGGTGGCTGAAGTCGGTGGTGTTGCGGGAGATCGACACCAGGAGGTGGCCGGAGGCGAGCGGGATCTCGGGATGCGCGAGCGGTGCGTACTCGAGCTCGCCGGAGTCGAAGCCGGCCGGCGCGTGCAGCTCCTTGTGCGGCTTCCACGGCCCCCACGGGTGCGGCGCGGTCCACTCGTAGACGTAGTCGCTGACGTCGCCGTCCTTCTTCGACACCGCCACGAAGCGGTCGCCGACGCTGTCGACGGAGAGCGTCTGCGAGACACCACCCTGGCTGGGCAGCACCGCGACCGCCCGCTTCACGTCCGGCTGCCAGGCACTGCCGTCCCAGAACTGCCACCGCTTCCGGTCGCCCGGGTCGGCCACCGGCGCACGGGCGACGTACAGCTCGCGCCCGAAGTCGTAGGCCTTGCCGGTGAGCCGGGTGCCGTAGACGTAGTACCAGCCGCCGTGGACGTCGGCCGCCGCTCCCCAGTTGACCTGCTGCGGGTCCGTCGAGTCCGGGGTCAGGTCCAGCACCTTGTCGAGCTGTGGCGCCGCGCCGGCCTCGACGGTGAGGACCGCCGCGGTCGTGCCGAGGAAGGTGAAGTCGAAGGAGCCCTGGCCCCCGCGGCGGATCCGGGAGCAGAGGACGACGAGTACGTCGTGCCCGCCCGTGCGGCCGACCGCGATCGACATCGGCCACCGGACCGTGTTCGCGTCGACGTCGGGGACGCACCGGACCGTGCTCGGCATCCAGCAGCTGCGCGACGCAGCGCCCGGTCGAGACGAGCATCGAGTTGGCGACCAGCGGGGGCTCCACCCCCGAGCGGCGGACCGTGTCGCCGAACACCCACACCAGGCGTCCGTCGGACAGGCGGGCGCTGGCGCCGATGTCCCCCGCCTGCCAGTAGTCGAGGTCCAGCGACGACACCAGCTTGTTGAGCGAGTCGGCCGACGGCTTGCGGGACTCGGCGGTCGGCGACGGGCAGTGCGGGGCGAGCTCGAACCCGTCCGCCGACGCCGGGTCGGGGTCCGACGACGAGCCGCGGCCCGTGCAGGCGACCAGGGCCAGCAGCGCCGCCGCACCGGCGACCGCTCCCCGCGCCCGACGGCGCCACTGGGCGTCAGCCACCGGGGCTCACGGCGTCGGCGTCCCCACCGACTCCGACTCGTCGACGTCCGGCTCGTCGTCGACCGCCGGGACCGGAGCCGGCGCCATCGCCTCGACGCTCCCCTCGAGCTGCAGGTCCGGGATGATCCGGTCCAGCCAGCGCGGGAGGTACCACGCGTGGGCGCCGAGGATCGTCATCAGCGCCGGCACCAGCACCATGCGCACGACACTGGCGTCGATGAGCACCGCCACCGCCATCCCGACCGACAGCATCTTGATCGTCGGGTCGGTGTCCAGCACGAAGCTGCTGAAGACCACCACCATGATCGCGGCGGCCGTGGTGATCACCCGGGCGGTGCTGCCGATGCCGATCGCCACTGCCCGGTGCGCGTCCCCGGTCTGGTGCCACGCCTCGCGCACCCGCGACAGGAGGAACACCTCGTAGTCCATGGACAGCCCGAACACGATCGCGAACATCAGCATCGGCACGAACGCCGGGATCGGCAGGTCCTGGTCGATGCCGAGGTACTGCGAGCCCCAGCCCCACTGGAAGACCGCCACCACCACGCCGTACGCCGCACCGACGGACAGCAGGTTGAGGACCGCGGCCTTCACCGAGATCACGATCGACCGGAACGCGATGGTGAGCAGGATCAGCGACAGCAGCACCACGGCGAGGATCAGCCAGATCATCCGCTGCCCGATCTTCTCGGTGAAGTCGACGTACCCCGCCGTGGTGCCGACGAGGTAGGTGTCCTTGGCGCCCAGGCCGGGCAGGACCTTGTCGCGCAGGTGGTCGACCAGGTCGGTGGTCTTGGCGTCGTCGGGTGCCGTGGTCGGGATGACGTTGATGACCGCCACCGTGCCCGACGAGCTGACCGTCGGGGTCGCCGCCGAGGCGACGCCCTTGGTGCCGGCGAGCGTCTTCTGCGCCGAGCTGAGCAGCGTCTGCTGGTCCGAGGACGACTCCTTGGGCAGCGTGAGGACGACGGTGAGCGGCCCGTTCTCGCCCTCGCCGAAGCCCTTGGAGATGAGGTCGTACGCGCGGCGGTCGGACTGGGAGGTCGGGTCGCTGCCCGCGTCGAGCTGGCCCAGGCGCAGCGAGAGCACCGGGATGGCGAGCAGCACGAGGAGCGCCGTACTGGCCACGGCCCACGGCCACGGGCGGTTGCTGACCTTGCGTCCCCACCGGGCGAACGCGCTGTTCTCGTGCATGCGGTCGGCGTCCGCGATCTCGGCCGCGGTCTTCTGCTTCCGGTCGCCGCGGGAGCGCACCCGGCCCCGGGCCAGGCCCAGGAACGCCGGCACCAGGGTGAGTGCCGAGACCATCGTCACCGCCACCACGATCGCGGAGGCCGCACCCAGGGCACCGACGAACGGGACGTCCGCGACGTAGAGGCCGAGGATGGCGATGACGACCGTGCTGCCGGCGACGACCACCGCGGCGCCGGAGGTGCCGGTCGTCTTGCCGATCGACTCCTCCATCTCCATGCCGTGGTCGAGCTGCTCTCGATGCCGGGCGACCAGGAAGAGTCCGTAGTCCACCGCGACGCCGAGGCCGAGGAGGGTCGCCACCGTCGGGGCGGTCGTCGGCAGGTTGGTCGCCGCGGCCAGGATGCCCACGAGGGCCAGGCCGGTGCCGACGCTGAAGATCGCCCCGACCAGCGGGATCAGCGCGGCCACGATCGAGGCGAACATGATGAGCAGCAGGATGAGGGCGCAGGTCAGGCCGATGATCTCCGAGAGTGCATCGTCGGGCTGCTGGCCGATCTGCCCGGCCCCGCCCCCGTAGTCCACGGTCAGCCCGGCCGACTCCGCCGGCTTCACCGCCTTGTCGAGCTTGTCGAGGTACGCGGTGTCGAGCGAGGCGGGTGCGACGTCCCAGGAGACGCTGCCGTAGGCGATGGTCCCGTCCTTGGAGACCGCCGGGGTCCCGTCCTGGCTGAGCGGGTCGGTGGCGCTCATGACGTGGTCGAGGCCACCGACGTTCGTCATCGTGGTCTTCACCGCCGAGGACTGGTCGCTGACCTTCCCCTTCTTCGCGTGGAACACGATCTGCCCGCTGTAGCCGCTGGCGGACTTGAAGTCCTTCTGGAGGACGGCCAGCCCGCTCTTCGACTCGCTGCCCGGCACCGTGTAGTCGTTGACGAAGTTGCCGCCGACCTGACGGTTCACCAGCGTCAGACCCAGCAGCAGGAGGATCCACACCCCGAGCACCCACCAGCGGTGGCGGCTCGCGAACCTGCCGAGACGTTCGAGCAGTGCGTTCATGCGATCTCACCCCGGGCGGTCGGACGCGTGCGAATCGAACCGGGAGCCGGCGAGTCCCCGTCCGCGCGACTCAACCATCGAGTCTGGTCCGGACCCGGTGTGCCTGTCGTCCCCAGACTTCCCGGCCGACGTGGCCCGAACGGGTCCGCCCGTGCCACTCATCTTGGGGCTGACTGGACCAGTCAGGTGGTGGCGTTCACGAGGCCGCGGGCCGCAGCCAGGCGGTCCAGCGCTCGATGGGGAGGTACCCCATCCGCTCGTACACCGGCCGGCCGTCGTCGCTCGCGACCAGC
This sequence comes from uncultured Actinomycetota bacterium, assembly GCA_963721775.1. Lineage (GTDB taxonomy): Bacteria > Actinomycetota > Actinomycetes > Propionibacteriales > Nocardioidaceae > Nocardioides. The sequence continues at coordinate 32,903 of CAVRMH010000038.1, forward strand.
ACCGCCGGCGCCGCCGGGTCGGCCAGCGTCGCCTCCCAGGTGACCGCGGCGCCGGCCCCCGTCCCCGGGCGGCCGGCAACGCGGCGACGTACTCCACCAGCGTCGCGCCGGCGGCCTGGTGCGCGCACGCCACCGAGGCCGGCCGCCCGTCGACGTACCCCAGCCACACCCGGGTGGCGCCGTCGAGGAGCCCGGGGCGCAGCACGCTGCCCGGGGCGGCGCCGGGCATCGGGTACCCCTCGATCAGCACCCGCTCCGCCACCGCCAGCGTCTCGGCGTCGCGGACCTCGTCGACGACCACCCCCGGCGCCGCGGACGCCGGGCGTGGCGCCGGGAAGCGCATCATGACCGGCGGGTGGCCGATCAGGACCAGGCCGTGCTCGGAGAAGTCCGGGGTCAGCCACGCGCTGAGCAGGAAGTACGCCGCGTCCCGCGGGATCAGGTCGGCCACCTCGGAGACCAGGTCCGCGGCCTCGGACGCCGGCACCGGCTGGGTGAGGATGATCGGGTTCGAGAGCCTCTCCGGTGTCCCCGATCGCGGCGCCGCACCACCGGTCGGTACGCCGCCAGGGCCGGCCCAGCGCGGCCGCGACCGCCAGCGGCCACGAGGCGTGGACCAGCACCGCCCGCCGGATCAGCGTGTCGTCCGGCGGCGCGTCCGACTCCCAGCCGTTGGTCAGGTGCTCCCCCTCTGCGGGGACGACCGAGTCGCTCATCACTCCATCGTGGACCGCCTCCCCGGCCCCCGGAAGGCCCGGCGTACACCCTCGGGACGAACCATCCACACGGGCCTGTCCGTCTAGTCCGGTCCGCGCGTACTGTCGCAAGGTCGCGGGCCGGTGGGCCGGCCCGCTCTCGGGTACGTCGGCACGCCCCGGAGGTCGCCTGCATGAGCAAGCCCAGCATCCTCGCCGTCGACGACGACCCGCTCGTCGCCGCCGCGATCACCCGCGACCTGCGGGCGAGGTACGGCGCGGACTACCGGGTGCTGAGGGCCACCTCCGGCGCGGAGGCGCTCGACGCCCTGGCCCGCTGGCGCTGCGAGACGCCCCGGTCGCCCTGCTCGTCGTCGACCAGCGGATGCCGCGGCATGACCGGCATCGAGCTCCTGGCGGCGTCGCCTCGGACCTCGGCCCGACGCCCGCCGAGTGCTCCTGACGGCGTACGCCGACACCGACGTGGCGATCCGGGCGATCAACGAGATCCGCCTCGACCAGTACCTCCAGAAGCCGTGGGACCCGCCGGAGGAGCGGCTCTTCCCGGTCCTCGACGACCTCCTCTCGGACTGGCGGGCCACGTTCCGCCCAGCCGTTCGAGGGCATCCGCCTGGTCGGCCACCGCTGGTCGGCGCGCGCCCACGAGATCAAGGACTACCTCGCCCGCAACTCGTGCCGTATCGCTGGATCGACGTGGAGTCCGACGCCGAGGCGTCCCGGCTGGGCGCCGCGGCGGGCGTCGGACGCGGGGCGCGATCCCGCTCGCTCGTCTTCCCCGACGGCGAGCCACCTGCTCGCCCCGTCGAACGCCGCAGATCGCCGAGCGGCTCGGGCTGCGGACGCGACCCGACCTTCCGACGTACGACCTCGTCATCGTCGGCGGCGGCCCGGCCGGCCTGGCGGCGGCCGTGTACGGCGCGTCGGAGGGGCTCCGGACCGCTGCTCGTCGAGCGCGAGGCGCCCGGCGGCCAGGCCGGCACCACCTCGCGGATCGAGAACTACCTGGGCTTCCCGGCCGGCCTCAGTGGCGCGGACCTCGCCCGGCGGGCGGTCGCCCAGGCGACGCGCCTCGGCGCGGAGCTGCTCACCACGCGCGACGCCGACCTCGCTGGCCTCGAGGACCGTTACCGGCTGCTCACGCTCGACGACGGCAGCCGGGTCTCCTGCGAGGCGCTGATCGTCGCGACCGGGGTCCAGTACCGGCGCCTCGACGTGCGAGGGGATCGACCCGCTCGCGGCGTGGGCGTCTTCTACGGCGCGGCGATCACCGAGGCGCCGGCGTGCCGCGGCCAGCGGGTGGCCGTCGTCGGCGGCGGCAACTCCGCCGGCCAGGCGGCGGTCTACCTGCCCGCAGTTCGCCAGCGGGTGGTCGCTCCTGGTCGGGCGCGAGCGGCTCGATCAGGCCGGCATGAGCGCCTACCTCGTCGACCAGCTGCGGGCGCTCGCCGAACGTCGACGATCCGGCTCACCGCCAGCAGGTCGCGGCGGTCCGCGGCGAGCGGACAGCCTCGAGGCGATCACCGTCGCGAACGCCGACACCGGGGCGACCGAGCAGCTGGCCGTGGACGCGCTCTTCGTCTTCATCGGCGCGCTGCCCACGCACGGACTGGCTGGCGGACGAGGTCGAGCGGGACGGCGCCGGCTTCGTCGTGACGGGGCCGGGGCTCGCCCGGGCCACGGACGCGCGCGTGCCCGGCTGGCCGCTGGCCCGGGAGCCGTTCGTGCTCGAGACGAACGTGCCGGGCATCTTCGCCGCCGGCGACGTCCGCCTGGACTCGATGAAGCGGATCGCCTCGGCGGTCGGCGAGGGCGCGATGGCGGTCCAGTTCGTCCACCGCTACCTGGCGACGATCTGATGCGCGGCGCGGAGCTGCGCGGGCTGGCGATCTTCGACGGCCTGAGTGGGGACCAGCTCGACCAGCTCGCCGCGGCCGGGACCGAGGTCACGGTCGAGCCCGGCGTCGACCTCTTCACCGAGGGCGAGCACGCGGACTACTGGTGGGTGCTCGTCGAGGGCGCGCTGGACCTGGTCCGGCACAGCGGGCGCGAGGACACGGTGGTCGGACGGATGGACGTCCCCGGCCGGTGGGCCGGCGGCTTCCGGGCCTGGGACGTGGACGGGGTCTACCTGGCGACCGGCCGCGGGGCCGCTCCCGGGCGGGCGCTGCGGGTGCCGGCGTCGCGGCTGCGTGAGCTGCTCGACGCGTGGTTCCCGTTCGGCGTGCACCTGATCGGCGGGCTCTACCGCACCGCCCGGAGCATCGAGTCGACCGCCCGCCAGCGTGACGCGCTGGTCACCCTGGGCACCCTGGCCGCCGGCTTCGCGCACGAGATCAACAACCCGGCCGCGGCCACCACCCGGGCCGTCGCGTCGCTCGAGGACGCGTGCACGACGCTGCTCTCCTCGCTCCGTCGGCTGGCCGAGGGCGAGATCACCGCCGCCCAGTTCGTCGGCCTGGACGCCCTGCGTCGCGAGGTCACCCCCCGGCCGGGTGTCCTCAACACCCTCGACCAGGCCGACCGGGAGGACGAGCTGTCCGACTGGCTGGTCGCGCACGGGGTCGGCAACGAGTGGACGATCGCGCCGACGCTGGCCGCCGCCGGCGTCGACCTGGCCTGGTGCGACCGCGCCGCCGACCTGCTGGAGGGGCCGGCGCTGGAGCACGGCCTGGAGTGGGTGGCCAGCACGTTCGCGGCAACCACGCTGCTGGCCGAGGTCAAGGAGTCGACCCGGCGGGTGAGCGACCTCGTCGCCGCGGTGCGGTCCTACTCCCAGATGGACCGGGCCTCCCGCCAGCCGACGGACGTGACCGAGGGGCTGGAGAGCACGCTGGTCATGCTCGGCGGGCGCCTGCGCGACGGGGTGACCGTGGTGCGGGAGTACGCCGACGACCTGCCGCGCATCGAGGCCTACCCCGGGGAGCTGAACCAGGTCTGGACGAACCTCGTCGAGAACGCCGTCGACGCGATGGAGGGCGCCGGGACGCTGCGGGTCTCCGTCCGCCCCGACCCGGCCGGCCTGGTGGTGGAGGTGGCCGACACCGGACCGGGCATGCCGCCGGAGGTGGTGGCCCGCGCGTTCGAGGCGTTCTTCACCACCAAGGACGTCGGCCGCGGCACCGGGCTGGGGCTCGACATCGCCCGCCGGATCGTGGAGGAGCGGCACGGCGGCGCCCTGACGATCGACACCGGGCCGGCGGGGACCACGATGCGGGTCGCGCTGCCGCTGGTCGCCCCGGGCTGACGCCTCAGGGCACGCGGGCCCACGTCTGCACGAGGGTGAACGTCGTCCCCCACGTGCCCGGGCGGCCCAGCTGGTCCGAGGCCTCGCGCAGCAACCCGTCGAGCTCGTCCTCGCTCATCAGGGTCAGCAGCCTCGGCCGCAGCGCGGTGGCGAACTGCACCGGCAGCTGCAGGTAGGGATGGCCGGGCTCGAGGGCCACGACGTGGGCCCGCACCGACGGCTCGAGGCCACGCTCGGCCAGCAGCGAGAACTCGTGCGCGCCGGCGTCGAAGTCGCCTCCGGCCAGCCGGAACGCCTCGCGGATCACCTCGACCAGGCGCTCGGCGGCCGGCGCCTCCGGGTGGTGCCGCCAGGAGTGGCTGTCCGGGTCCTCCAGGACCAGCACGCCTCCCGGGCGGAGCAGGCGCAGGTACGCCGTGAGCTGGTCGTCGTACCGGCCGAGCGGAGCCAGCTGGAAGCGGGCGTGGACCAGGTCGAAGTCGCCGGCCGGCAGCCGGCTGTCGAACAGGTCGTCCACCAGCAGGGTGCAGGGTGCGAGTCGCTCCTCGTCGCGGAACGCCTCCGCGGCCGCGATCATCGCCGGGTCGACGTCGGTGCCCACGCACTCTCCGGCCAGGCCCACCCAGCCGGAGAGCAGGCGGAGCCACCCCATCGCGCCGCAGCCGACGTCGACCACGTTCTTCCCCTCGCCGTGGCCGAGCTCGGCGAGGAGGCTCGCGCCGGCAGGCTCCCAGACCCGGGACTGGAGGCGCAGCCGATCGAGCTCCGAGTGCTGCCCCGACATCAAGTAGCCCATGTCCGCCTCCCGCGCATGCCTCCCCTCCGACGATGCTCGCGGCTCGGGCACCGCCGGTGCCACGGCCCGATCGGGTCATTCCGGTCCGCTGCCTCCCGCGTGCGACGGCACGGGTGGCGTCCCGGGACCTTGGGCCCGCGCCCTCCGGTCGTTCGCAACTGACGGGGGACACCCGCCGCCGGTTGGGTGGTCCGTGGAACCCGTCAATCGAGGAGTGAGTCCATGAAGGCAGCCGTCGTACCGTCGCTCGGAGCACCGTTGGAGATCCGGGAGGTGGACGTCCCGACGCCGGGTCACGGCCAGGTCCTGGTCAAGATCGAGGCCTCCGGCCTGTGCCACACCGACATCCACGCCGCCAGGGGTGACTGGCCGGTGAAGCCGAAGCCGCTGCTCATCCCCGGCCACGAAGGCGTCGGGCGGATCGTCGAGGTCGGCCCCGGCGACACCGACCTGGAGGTCGGCGACCGGGTCGCGCTGCCCTGGCTCGGCCTGGCCTGCGGCCACTGCCGCTACTGCGTGGACGGCTGGGAGACCTACTGCCAGTCGCCGCAGTACATGGGCTACACGATCGACGGCAGCTACGCCGACTACGCGATCGGCTACGCCAGCCACGTCGTCCGGGTGCCGGACAGCGTGTCCTCGCTCGACGCCGCGCCGATCACCTGCGCCGGCGTCACGACGTACAAGGCACTCAAGGTCGCCCGTCCGCAGCCGACCGAGACCGCGATGATCGTCGGCATCGGCGGCCTGGGGCACCTGGCCCTGCAGTACGCCGGGATCTTCGGCACCACCACCGTCGCGGTGGACGTCGGTGACGACAAGCTGCAGCTGGCCAAGGACCTCGGCGCCGACTACGTGGTCGACGCCCGCGGCGACCAGGCCGGGGAGCTGGCCGCACTCGGCGGGGTCGACGTCGCCGTGGTGACCGTCCCCTCGCCGGAGGCCATGCGGGCGGCGCACGCGGCACTGAACCCCAACGGCCGCCTGGTGATCGTCGGGCTCCCCGCCGACAACCGGCTCGAGCTGCCGGTCTTCGAGACCGTGCTCAAGGGGATCTCCGTGACCGGCTCGCTGGTCGGCACCCGCAACGACCTGGCCGAGTGCTTCGACCTGCACGCCCGCGGGCGCACCCGGGTGGTCGCGGAGACCCGTCGCCTCGAGGACGTCAACGACTGCTTCGAGGAGGTCCTGGCCGGGCGCGTGCCGGCCCGGCTGGTCTTCGACATGAGCTGAGTCAGGAGGGTTCGGCCCCGTCCGGGCCTTCCGCCGTCGCGTCACCCGTGGGGCCGTGGTCCTGCTGCGCCTTGCGGGTGGCGTCGCGGATCTCGAACAGCTCGGTGCCGAGGTTGCCGGCGGCACGCGCGATGTCGCCGACCGCCCGGGTGATGATCGTGGCGACCTGCTCGACGGTGTGGATGCCGGCCTGCAGGGCGTCCTGGGCGGCGTCCTTGCGGATCTCGCCCCGGCTGATGTGGTCGCGCTCGTCGGGTGTCATGGTGCCCCCAGTCTCAGGCAGCCGTGGGCTCGGCGACAACCTCGGGGCGGCCGCCGTACGGGGTGAGGCTCATCGGCGGGGTCCTTCAGTGAGCGTCCGCACACGGAAACCCAGCCGCCTAGACTGCTCGCCGTGTCGACCTCGCCGATCCCGGAGTCCCGCCAGGAGCGCAAGGAGCGCACCCGGAGGGCCATCCTGGACGCGGCGCTCGACCTGCTCGCCGAGGAGAGCTTCGGCTCCCTCTCGCTGCGCCAGCTCACCAAGGCGGTCGGCATCGTGCCGACCGCGTTCTACCGGCACTTCGCCACCCTCGACGAGCTCGGACTGACCCTGGTCGACGAGTCCTTCGTGACGCTGCGTCAGATGATCCGGGACGTACGTCGTGACGCGCCCCCGCCGAACGAGCTGATCGACCGTTCGATCGACGTGCTCTCCGCGCAGCTCGACGCCCACATGGCGCACTTCCGCTTCATCGGCCGGGAGCGGTACGGCGGTGTGACGATCGTGCGCGACGCGATCACCCGCGAGCTGCGGTTCTTCGAGCAGGAGCTGGCCACCGACCTGGCCCGGATGCCCGGCCTCGAGCGGTGGGGCGCGGAGGACCTGCGGCTGCTGGCCGGCCTCTTCGTCAACCTGATGGTCTCCGCCGGCGGCGACATGGTCAGCCCGGAGGCCGAGGACCCTGCCGTACGTCGCGCCATGGAGCGGACGCTGCGGCACCAGGCCCGGATGATCGTGGTCGGCGCGGCCGGCTGGGAGCCGCTCGAGCGCTGAGTCGGCGTCAGTCAGCGACAGCTCGGCGCGAGCCGGCGTCAGTCTGCGACAGGTCGGCGGTCAGCGGCGCGGGAGCAGGATCTCGAGACCCCGCTCGGCCATCAGGTCGCCGTTGATCCGGCCACCCATCGCCTCGGTGACCGAGAGCGCGCGGTCGAGCGCGTGCGCGTCGCCTCCGTGCGAGGCGGCGTCGGCGCCGGTGACACGGATCCGCACGTAGTTGCCCTGCCCGGAGAACCGCAGCGACACCTCGCGCGGGTCGAGCGCGACCACGTCGACCAGCAGGTGGTCGAGCAGCTGCTCCACCGGGCCGGGGGTGAGCTGCTCGTCGGCGCCGTCGTCGACGTACACCCGGACCGAGGTCTCCTCGGCGACGCCCTCGCGCCAGCGGTGCCCGATCTGGGTGGCCAGCGACTGCAGGTCGATCTCCGCGCCGGCCACCAGGGGGCGGTTGCGCGACTCGGCCAGCAGCTGGTCGACGACCCCGTTGAGCCGCTCCATCTCCGAGGCCGAGTGCAGCACCGCCTTGCGGGCGTCGTCGTCGAGCCCGGGGCGCAGGGCGAGCTCCTCGAGCTCGAGCCGGCAGCCGGCGATGGGGGTGCGCAGCACGTGCGAGGCGTGCTGGAGGAACTCCCGGTCGCGACGGATGGAGTGCTTGAGCTGGGCGGCACTGCGCACCAGCGCGCCGCTGATCGCGGTGACCTCGGGGATGGTGGAGTGCGGCAGGTCGAGGTCGAAGCGGCCCCGGCCGAGCGCACCGGCCGCCTCGGCGAGCTTGCGGAACGGCGCGGCCAGGATGCTCGCGGCGACCAGGCCGAAGACGCCGGCCAGCAGGCACAGCCCGACCATGAGGACGATGAGGGATCCGAGGTTGCGGCCGATCAGGTCGCCGAGCACGTCGGAGGACTGGGTGACGGTCACCGTGCCGCCGTTGTCGACGGCCGAGCTGGCGGTGATGGCGCCCTCACCGTCGGAGACCTGGTAGCCGGCGCCGCTGGCGACGACGTTCTCGGCGCCGTCCTCGTACACCACCTGCGAGTCGGCGGTGACGAGGTCGTCGAGGAAGGCCTGGTCCACCGGGCGCCCGGCGGCGATCCGGTCGGAGACGCGCAGCGCGATCACGCGGGCGTCCTGCCGCAGGTGGGTGGACTCCTGCTCCTGGACGGTGTCGCGGATCGACAGGGCCCGGACGACACCCATGGAGACGAGGAGCACCATGGCCATGAGGACGAAGGCGGCGGCGAGCCGCCTACGCATGACCCGCGCCTTCCAGCCGGAACCCCACCCCGCGGACGGCGACGACGCGGTCGGCGACGCCGGCGTCCTCGAGCTTCTGGCGGAGCCGGCCGATGGTCACGTCGAGGGTCTTGGTGGAGCCGTACCAGTTCTCGTCCCAGACCTCGGACATGAGGTGGTCGCGGGCGACCACGTTGTCGCGGTGCTCGGCGAGCAGGGCGAGTACGTCGAACTCCTTGGCGGTGAGCAGCACCTCGTCCGGACCCGAGAAGACCCGGCGGGCGCCGGTGTCGATGCGGAGGCCGTCGGTGGACTCCGGCGCGGCCGAGCCCTGGGCGGGCAGCCCGCCGCTGCGCCGCAGCAGGGCGCGGACCCGGGCCTGCAGCTCGGCGAGGCCGAACGGCTTGGCGAGGTAGTCGTCGGCGCCGTAGTCGAGGCCGACCACCCGGTCGAGCTCGTCGCCGCGCGCGGTCACGATCATGATGCCGCCGCCGAAGCCGGCGGTCCGGGCGGCACGGCACACGTCGAGGCCGTCCATGTCGGGCAGGCCGAGGTCGAGGATGACCACGTCCGTCGGGGTCGCCTCGAGGTGGTCGAGCCCGCCCCGGCCGGTGTCGACCCACGCGACCGTGTAGCCCTCGCGCTCGAGCGTGCGCACGAGCGGGAAGGCGATGTCCTCTTCGTCCTCGACGACAAGTACGTGATGGGTCACGGCGTCGAGCATAAGGCTCGGAGCCTCTGCCTCGTGGGTCATCGGCGGACCTCGTGGGGGGTGGTTTTCACGGTGGATCAGACCCCGGTCCGTGGGGAGTCGGCCCGGTAGCGCCGCTGCGCGGGCACGTCGGGACCCGTGGCGCGCGCGGATTCGGTCGGAGCGACTGCGAAGGAAGAGGTGCCCCGTCGGTGGCGTCGCCGGTGCAGCTCCGCCGCGGAGACCAGCGCGATGATCGCCGCCGGCACGCCGATGAGCGCGACCCGGGTCGGCCCGTCGTCGAGGCCGAGCATGAGGTAGCCGGCGCCGGGGACGGCGTACCGCACCCGCTGCTGGTCGCCGGTCAGCCGGACCGTCCACGGGTCCGGGTCGCCGGCCGCGTCGCCGGCGGTCCGCACGCCCGCGCCGTCGATCGCGACGATGCGGCGCGTCACGTCGGTCGTGAGGTCACTGCCGGCGGGCGGCGCGAAGGTGATGACGTCGCCCACCCGGAGGTCGGCGACGGACACCGTCTCGGAGTAGAGGAGCGTGCCCTGGCCGTAGGTGCCGTCCATCGCGTTGTCGCGCACCACGTGGCGCTGCAGGCCGAGGAGCGACGGCACGAGGAGGGCCAGGGACGCGAGGATCACGAAGACGCACAGGGCGTCGACCAGCCGGCTGCGCCCACGGGGCCGCCGGGTCCGTGCACCGAGGCTGATCTCCACAGAATCGCTCCAAGCTTTCGTCGTGGGCGGAGAAGGCCCGCTCGATGCCCTTGTGGGATGGCATCGAGCGGGCGGTCCTCCCCCTGTCCCCCCGGACCCGGGAGCGATCGGCGGTGGCCGACCCTCTCCCGGAAAGCGCCTCGGTGCCGACCCCCACCGGCACCGAGGCTGTGAAACGTTCCGCTGTCGCCTCCATCGGGTCAACGCCCGATCGGTGACTGTGAGGACAACGCTAGGAGGCCTCCGCCCACACCCGATCCACACGACTCCCAGACTTTGGTAACAGTCGCTTCCGTGATCTCGGTAACGCAGGAGTCACGCGTGGGGAAGGAACAGGTCCCCCTGCTCGGCGACCCGTTCGAGGACCTCCTCGAAGCGGCACTGCTCCATCTCCAGCGGGTCGTCGGCGCCCGCCTCGACCTCGGCCCAGGTGCGGGGCGTCGCGACGTACGGCTTGTCGCGGCCGCGCAGGGAGTACGGCGAGATCGTGGTCTTGGAGCCGGCGTTCTGGGACCAGTCGAGGAAGACCTTGCCGGAGCGGCGGGACTTGGTCATCGTCGCGGTGACGGCCGCGGGGTGCTCGGCCTGCAGCTCCTCGGCGATCTCCTTCGCCAGCGCCGTGGTGCCGTCCGGGTCGAGCTTGCCCGGGAGGGCGGCGTACAGGTGGAGGCCCTTGCTGCCGCTGGTGACCGGGCTGGCGTCGAGGCCGCGCTCGGCCAGCTTCGCGCGGACCAGCAGCGCGACCTCGCAGCACTCCCCCAGCCCGGCCGGCTCGCCCGGGTCGAGGTCGATGACCAGCCGGTTCGGGTTCCGGACCCGGCCGGTCTTCGTCACCGTCCACTGGTGGACGTGCAGCTCCAGGCTGGCCAGGTTGACCAGGTAGGTCAGCGCCGCCACCCCGTCGATGATCGGGAAGACGAGGGTGTCGCCGTTGCGGGAGCTGCCCGCGCGACCCGGTCGTGGACACCTCGGCCGTGCGCAGCCAGCTCGGCGCCCCGGCCGGCACGTTCTTCTCGAAGAACGACGCCTCCTGGACGCCGTGCGGCCACCGGATCCGGGTGACCGCCCGGTCGGCGAGGTGCGGCAGCAGCACCGGCGAGACCCGGGCGTAGTAGTCGAGGACCTCGCCCTTGGTGGTCCCGGTCGCCGGGTAGAGCACCTTCTCGAGGTTGCTGATCTTGAGCGTGCGGCCCTCGATCTCCGCCCGGATCTCGCTCCCCGCCATGCCGTCCCCTAGCGGCCGATCGCGATCAGCGGCACGAGGTGCGGGTCGAGCTTGGCCATCAGCGCGCGGAGGAACCAGCGCGGGGCGCTGACGCAGCCGGCGGTGGCGCCGCTGCCGTTGACGTGCAGGAAGATCCCGGACCCGCGGTAGCGCACCTGGGCGGCGTAGTTGTAGCTGGTGACGATGGAGTACTCGTACTGCCTGGGGTAGTCCTTGAGCCGCTCGGAGGAGTTCACGTTGCTGCTGGCCAGCCACCACCGGAAGCCGCCCTGGCTGCGGTTGCGGTAGCGGTTGTAGTAGCGCGACTGGTTGTCCTGCACCCAGAAGTCCCCGGTCCGGATCTTGCGGTGCGACAGGTCCCAGTAGGACAGCTTGGCGTGGGTGCCGAACGACGACAGCAGCCGGTAGGTGCCGAGCGGCGTCGTGCCGGTCCCCTGCTCACGGCGGTCGCCGGCGACCAGGCCGCCGTACCCGGTGCGGCCGGTGGCGCGCTCGATCGCGCGACCAGTGGCCGTCCTTCTTGCGCCACAGCGTGACCCGGGCGTAGGTGCCGCTGGTGTGGTTGACGGTGACGACCTGGCGGGTGCCGTCGCGCAGGCGGACGGACACGCCGTCCAGGGTGATGGTGGCGGCGTCCGCGGCGGGCGCGGGCGCGAGCAGGAGCCCGGCCAGCAGGAGCTGGCAGGCGACGAGGCAACGGATGATCACGACTGGTCCTCCCCGAGCAGGTCGATGGGTGTGAGGTCGGTGCGCAGGCCACGGTACGACGGTTGGCGGAGGCGGCCCTGGGCGCCCAGCCCCAGGGACTCGACGTCGACGACCAGACGGGGCTCCACCCAGTGCGTGCCGAGCGCGTCCTCGCGGGGCACCTCGTCGGTGAACGGGCAGGCGTCGGTGGCGATCGGGTCGAGCAGCTCGCGCAGCAGCGGCCCGACCTTGCCGGCGATGCCGCTGCCGACCCGGCCGCGGTAGAGCAGCCCGTCGGCGGTCGGCTCGCCGACCAGCAGGGCGCCCAGCCGGGTCGCCGAGCCGGTCTCGGGCCGCCAGCCGCCGACCACCCAGGAGGTACGCCGCCGGTGCGGGAACTTCAGCCAGTGCCGGCTCCGCACGCCGGGCTCGTAGCGCGAGTCGAGCCGCTTGCTCACCACGCCCTCGAGCCCCTGCTGGTCGGTCGCCTCGAGCAGCATCAGCCCGTCGTCGTACGTCGGCGGGCACCTGCCACCAGACGTCGCCGAGGTCGAGGGACTCCAGCAGGGCGCGGCGGTTGCGCGAGCGGCTCGCGCAGGAGGTCGCGGCCGTCGAGGCGGAGCAGGTCGAAGACGAGGTAGGTCACCGGGCGGGCCTCGGCGAGCGCGGCGGCGCGGCGGGCGTTGCGGACGTGCATCCGCTCGGCCAGCGCGCCGAAGCTGGGCAGCCCGCCGTCGAAGACCACGACCTCGCCGTCGAGCAGGACGTCGCGGCCGGGCAGCTCGGCCAGCTCCGGGTAGGACGCGGAGACGTCGTTCTCGTTGCGGCTGGTCAGCCGGACGCCGCCGCCGGCCCCACGCCGTACGTCGGCCAGGATGCGCATGCCGTCCCACTTGATCTCGTGGGACCACTCGGCACCGGTCGGCACGTGGGTGCCACGGGTGGCGAGCATCGGGCGCATGGGGGACATCCTGACGCATCCCGCGAGCGCGACGCTTCGGCCGACCTTGGCGCGCGACCTACCGCCGGGTAGGGAAGGATGCCGCCATGGCAGCACCGAACGACGCCGCGACGTACGCCGTGATCGGCGCCGGGCCCTCGGGCCTGGCCGCGGCCCGCAACCTCCAGCGGTACGGCATCCCGTGGTCCGGCTACGAGCTGGCCGACGACGTCGGCGGGCTCTGGAACATCGACGGTCCCCGGAGCACGGTCTACGACTCCGCGCACCTGATCTCCTCGCGCACGACCACCCAGTTCACCGAGTTCCCGATGAAGGACGGCGTCGCGGACTACCCCTCCCACCGCGAGCTGCTGGGCTACTTCCACGACTTCGCCGTCGGCGTACGACCTGCGGCCGGGGTACGCGTTCGGCACCGAGGTGACCCGGGTCGAGCGCGGCGCGAGCGGGTCCTGGGAGGTCACCGCGGACGGTCCCGGCGGGCGGCGTACGACGCAGCACGCCGGCGTGATCGTCGCCAACGGCACGCTCTCCGAGCCGGTGGTGCCGACCTTCGCCGGCTCGTTCGACGGCGAGCTCTTCCACACCAGCGCCTACAAGCGGGCCGAGGTGTTCGCCGGCAAGCGGGTGCTGATCATCGGCGCCGGCAACTCCGGCTGCGACATCGCCGTCGACGCGGTGCACCACGCCGCCGTCGGTCGACATCAGCGTGCGGCGCGGCTACCACTTCGTGCCGAAGTACCTCTTCGGCAGGCCGGCCGACACCCTCAACCAGGGCCGGCCGCTGCCGCCGCGGATCAAGCAGGCCGTCGACAGCCGGGTGCTGCGGATGTTCACCGGGGACCCGACCCGCTTCGGCTTCCCCGAGCCCGACCACAAGATCTACGAGTCGCACCCGATCGTGAACTCGCTGATCCTGCACCACCTCGGCCACGGCGACATCCGGGTCAAGCGCGACATCGAGCGCTTCGACGGCGACGGCGTGGTCTTCGCCGACGGCGACGCGCGAGCGAGTACGACGTGATCGTGCTGGCCACCGGCTACCGGCTGCACTACCCGTTCGTCGACCGGACGCTGCTGAACTGGGACGGGATGGCCCCGGACCTCTACCTCAACATCTTCACCGCCGACCCGGACCTCTTCGTGCTCGGCATGATCGAGGCCTCCGGCATCGGCTGGCAGGGCCGCTACGAGCAGGCCGAGCTGGTCGCGTCGTACCTCACGCGCCCGCACCACCGCCCCGGACCGGGCGGCGGCGTTCGAGCGGCGGGTGGCCGGGCCGCGGCCGGACCTCTCGGGCGGCTACCACTACCTCGGGCTGGAACGCATGTCCTACTACGTCAACAAGGACGCCTACCGCCGGGCGGTGCGCGCCGAGATCGAGGAGCTGGGGGTGCGCCCGTGAACGTGATGCTCACCGACGTCGACAACATCACGATCGCGTTCGACGACTCGTCGCTGACCACGCTCAAGATCGTCATCGGGGCGATCCTGTTCGGGATCGCGCTCGACACGACGCTCGAGGACTTCGCCCGCGCCCTGCGCCGCCCCGGCACGATCGCGATCGGCGTGCTGGCGCAGTTCCTGCTGCTGCCGGCCCTCACGTTCGTGCTCACGCTGGTGCTCGACGTGCGCGGCTCGGTGGCGCTGGGCATGATCCTGGTCGCCTGCTGCCCGCCGGGGAACGTCTCCAACATCCTCACCCACCGGGCCGGCGGCGACGTCGCGCTGTCGGTGTCGATGACCGCGGTCAGCAACGTGCTGGCGATCTTCCTGATGCCGCTCAACATGGCGTTCTGGGGCGGGCTGCACCCCACCGGGCACAAGCTGCTCGAGGACATCGACCTCAGCGCGCTCGACATGCTCGGCGAGATCGCGTTCGTGATCGGCGTGCCGTTCGCCCTCGGCCTCACCATCGCCCGGTTCTGGCCGCGCGCCGCCGCGATCGGGCACCGCGTCGATCGGGCCGGTCTCGTTCCTCGGCGCTCGCCGCGGTGATCGTCATCGGTGTCGCGAACAACTGGTCGTCTTCGTGGACTACATCGGGATCGTGCTGGTCGCGGTGTTCCTGCACGACGCGCTGGCCCTGCTGCTCGGCTACGGCATCGGCCGGGCCACCCGGCTGCCGGCCGCGAGCATGAAGGCGATGACGTTCGAGGTCGGCATCCGCAACGCCGGGCTCGGCCTGCTGCTGGTGTTCACCTACTTCGACGGGCTCGGCGGGATGGCGCTGGTCGCCGCCTGGTGGGGCATCTGGGACATCATCGCCGGGCTCGCGGTGGCCACCGTCTGGAGGGCCCGCACCCGCACGCCGTCCGCTCCCGCCTCGGAGGTGATCGCATGACCAGCAGAGCAGCGCGCTGCGCTCGTCGGGACCGGCGGCAACGGCTTCCTCGGCTCGTCGGTGGTGGCCGGCCTGGCCGCGGCCGGGCACGAGGTGGTCAGCGCCGACCTGCGCTTCCCCACCTCCGAGGTCGAGGGCGTCCGGCACGTGCGTGATGGACGTGACCGACGCCGCCGCCGTCGACGCCGGGATCGCCGCGGCCGCGCCCGAGGTCGTCGTACACCTGGCCTCGATCGTGACGCCCGGCAAGGACTCCTCGCGGGAGCGGGAGTACGCCGTCGACGTGGAGGGCAGCCGCCACGTCTTCGACTGCCTGCCTGGCCCACGGGGTACGCCGGGTGGTGGTGTCCTCCAGCGGGGCGGCGTACGGCTACCACGCCGACAACCCGGTGCCGCTGACCGAGGACGACCCGGTGCGCGGCAACGAGGAGTTCGCCTACAGCCACCACAAGCGGCTGGTCGAGGAGCAGCTCGCGGTGCTGCGCGAGGAGCACCCCGAGCTCGAGCAGGTGGTGCTGCGGATCGGCACCATCCTCGGCGAGCGGGTCGACAACCAGATCACCGCGCTGTTCGAGCGGCCGCGGCTGCTGCGCATCCGCGGCGCCGACTCGCCGTTCGTGTTCATCTGGGACACCGACGTGGTGGCGATCGTGCTGCGCGCGGTCACCGGCCCGGTCACCGGCATCTTCAACGTCGCCGGCGACGGCACGATGACCGTCCCCGAGATCGCCGAGGCGCTGGGCAAGCGGACGCTGGTGGTCCCCGAGCCGGTGCTCCGCGCGGGCCTGGCCGTGGCCAGCCGGCTGCGGCTGTCGCCGTACGGGCCGGAGCAGACGAAGTTCCTGCAGTACCGCCCGGTGCTCGACAACACGCGTCTGAAGCGCGACTTCGGGTACACCCCGACGCAGGACCAGCCGCGAGGCGTTCGACGCATGGCGGATGCGGGGCGCCATCGAGTGACGATTTCCGGACGCCGCGCCGGTCTATCCTGACCAGACCGACTTCCCCGGGAGGATGACCATGCGAGCGATCTGGAAGGGCGCGGTGTCGTTCGGACTGGTGTCCGTGCCCGTCAAGCTCTACTCCGCGACCGAGAGCCACGACGTGTCGTTCCGGCAGGTGCACGCCAAGGACGGCGGCCGGATCAAGTACCAGCGGGTGTGCTCGATCGACGGCGAGGAGGTCGCGTACGCCGACATCGCCAAGGGCTACGAGACCGAGGACGGCGAGATGGTCATCCTGTCCGACGAGGACATGGCCGAGCTGCCGGTGACCTCGTCGCGCGAGATCGCCGTGGAGAAGTTCGTGCCCAGCGACCAGATCGACCCGATGCTGTTCGAGAAGAGCTACTACCTCGAGCCGGAGAAGTCCGGGGCCAAGCCGTACGCCCTGCTCCGCCAGGCCCTCGTCGACGCCGACCGGATGGCCGTGGTCACCGTCGCGCTGCGGCAGCGGACGACGGTCGCGGTGCTGCGGGTGCGCGACGACGTGATCGTGCTCCAGACGATGATGTGGCCCGACGAGATCCGGCAGCCCGACTTCGACGTCGAGGTCGGCGAGATCAAGGACGCCGAGGTGAAGATGGCGCACATGCTGGTCGACACCCTGGCCGGCGACTTCGACGCCAGCGAGTTCGAGGACGACTACGCCGAGGCCGTCGAGGCGCTGGTGAAGGCCAAGATCGAGGGCGGCGAGGTCAAGCGCACGCCGACCGCGACCAAGTCCTCGGGCGAGGTCGTCGACCTGCTGGCCGCGCTGCAGAAGTCCGTCGCCGCCGCCAAGGAAGCCCGCGGCGAGTCCGGCTCCGGCTCCGGCTCCGGCTCCGGGTCCGGGTCCGCCAAGTCCTCGGGCTCGGGCAAGGACGCGGACAAGGACGAGGACCGGACAAGGACGAGGACAAGGCGGCGGGTTCGGCGAAGAAGAAGCCCGCCAAGAAGACCGCCGCCAAGAAGAAGCAGACCAAGAAAGCCAGCTGACCCACCCCGCCGAACCGTGCGTTGTGGCGGCCCGAACCGTGCGTTGTGGCGGCCCGAACCGTGCGTTGTGGCGGCTAGGCCGACCGGGACCGCCCGGAGCCGGCACCCCGCGCAGCGGCGGAGTCAGGGAAGCGCCGGTCCACCAGCGAGAACAGCGCGTCGGACAGCCGGGGCGCCACCAGGTTGAGCACCTCCGCCACTGACCCGGGCAGGGTGTCCACCGTGACCGGCCGGTCCTCCAGCGCGCGCACGACCTTCGCGGCCGCCTGCTCGGGCGTGGCCGCACGGAGTCCGGCGTACGCCTCGGTCGGTGCCACCATCGGTGTCCGCACCAGCGAGAGCCGGATGTTCGTGAACGTCACGTTGTCGGCGTACGCCTCACGACCGGCGATCCGGGAGAACGTGTCGAGCGCCGTCTTGGAGGAGATGTACGCCGCGAACTTCGGGGCCTTCACCTGCACGCCCCAGGTCACGATGTTCACCACGTGCCCGAACCGCTGCGCCCGCATCGCCGGCAGCAGGCCCATCGTCAGCCGCACCGGCCCGAAGAAGTTCACCGCCATGCTCCGCTCGAAGTCGTGCACCCGGTCGTAGGACAGGGCCAGCGACCGCCGGATCGACCGGCCGGCGTTGTTGACGAGGTAGTCCACGCGCGCCGTGCTCCTCCAGCACGGCCCGCACCAGGGCGTCGGTCGAGTCAGCGTCGGCGAGGTCAACGACGTACGACGTCGCGCGGCCGCCCTCCGCCTCGATCTCGCGGACCACACGGTCCAGCTCGTCGCGGCGGCGGGCGGCCAGCAGCACGACCGCGCCACAGCGCCCGAGCGCCTTCGCGGTGGCCTCGCCGATGCCGGAGGAGGCACCCGTCACGAGCACGGTCCGGCCGGCCAGCGGGCTCGAGTCGTCCCCCCGCGCACGGCGTACGGCGCGGGCCAGGCGCGACCTCGGGGTCCACAGCAGCAGGCTCATGCGACGGACGCTAGCCCAGCCGGCCGGCGACTCCCTCAGCAGCAGGCGGCGGAACCGGCTGGGTGTCGGCCGTCTCGTCGACCACGGCGTCGGTGCAGCAGGTGGCGTCGCCGCTCTGCTCGCCGAAGGTCGGGCTGTCGGCGAGCACCGTGTAGACCTCCCAGCGCTCGCCGTCGGGCGAGCCCTCCACCCAGAACTTGTCCTGGCGGGCGTAGCAGCAGGTGGTGTCGCGCTCGTCGACCGAGGCGAGACCGGCGGTCGCGAGCCGGGTCTGCTCGGCGTCGACGACGCCGGTGTCGGCGACCTCGACCCCGAGGTGGTTGATCGAGCCACCCTCGCCGGGGTTCTCGATGAGGACGAGCTTGAGCGGCGGCTCGGCGACGGCGAAGTTCGCGTAGCCGGGGCGGAGCTTGGCCGGCTCGGTGCCGAACAGCGTCGAGTAGAACGCGACCGACTTCTCGAGGTCGTCGACGTTGAGGGCGAGCTGGACACGGGACATGGTGAACCTCCTGGATTGAGACATTGACGTCTGTCGATGTGTCATCTTGAACAGTACATCGACATCTGTCAATATTCACGTGTGTCGAAATCTCAGCTCACCCTGACGCCCGTCGAGACCGCGGCCTGCTGCTCGCCCCTGGTGAGCGAGCCCCTCGACGCCGTACGCGCCGCGGCCATCGCCCCGCTGCTCAAGGCCCTGGCCGACCCGGTGCGACTCCGACTGCTCTCGCTGGTCGCCTCGCACGCCGACGGCGAGGCCTGCGTCTGCGACCTCAACGACGCCTTCGACCTGTCCCAGCCGACGATCAGCCACCACCTCAAGGTGCTGCACGAGGCCGGGCCTGCTGACCCGCAGCAAGCGCGGCGTCTGGGTCTACTACCGCGTCGACCGGGACGCGCTCGCCGCCCTGACCACGCTGCTCGGCGGCGTCACCCGGTGACCGCGACGACCTCCACGCCGGCGCCGGTACGTCGGCTCGGCACGCTGGATCGGTTCCTGCCGGTCTGGATCGGGCTGGCGATGGTGGCCGGGCTGCTCCTGGGCCGCGCCGTGCCCGGCCTGGACGACGCCCTGTCCTCGATCGAGGTCGACGGCATCTCGTTGCCGATCGCGATCGGGCTGCTGGTGATGATGTACCCGGTGCTCGCCAAGGTCCGCTACGACCGGCTCGACAGCGTCACGGCCGACCGGCGGCTGCTCGTCTCCTCGCTGGTGCTCAACTGGTTGGTCGGACCGGCCCTGATGTTCACCCTGGCCTGGCTGCTGCTGCCGGACCTCCCGGCGTACCGCACCGGCCTGATCATCGTCGGCCTGGCCCGCTGCATCGCCATGGTCATCATCTGGAACGACCTCGCCTGCGGCGACCGCGAGGCGGCCGCCGTGCTGGTCGCGCTCAACTCCGTCTTCCAGGTCGTCGCGTTCGCCGGGCTCGGCTGGTTCTACCTCGAGGCGCTGCCGGGATGGCTCGGCCTCGAGACCTCCTCGCTGGACGTCAGCACGTGGCAGATCGCGAAGTCGGTGCTGATCTTCCTCGGCGTACCCCTGCTCGCGGGCTACCTCTCGCGCACGATCGGCGAGCGCCGCCGCGGACGCGAGTGGTACGAGTCCCGCTTCCTGCCGGTCATCGGCCCCTGGGCGCTCTACGGCCTGCTGTTCACGATCGTCATCCTGTTCGCCCTCCAGGGCGACCAGATCACCAACCACCCCCTCGACGTGGCGCGCATCGCCCTGCCTCTCCTGGCGTACTTCGCGATCATGTGGGGCGGCGGCTTCGCGCTCGGCAAGGCGCTGCGGATGACGTACGAGAAGACCACCACGCTCGCGTTCACCGCCGCCGGCAACAACTTCGAGCTCGCGATCGCGGTCGCCATCGCGACGTTCGGCGTGACCAGCGGCGAGGCCCTGGCCGGGGTGGTCGGCCCGCTCATCGAGGTGCCCGTGCTGGTCGCCCTCGTCTACGTCTCCTTGGCGCTCTACCGCCGCTACCCCCACCAGACCGCGCTCCCCACCCCGGAAGGCCGACCATGACCGACCGTCCCACCGTCCTGTTCGTCTGCGTCCACAACGCCGGCCGCTCCCAGATGGCCGCCGGCTACCTCCAGCACCTGGCCGGCGACCGCATCGACGTACTCTCGGCCGGCTCCGCGCCGGCCGACAGCGTGAACCCCGCCGCGGTCGCCGCGATGGCCGAGGACGGCGTCGACATCACCGCCGGGTACGCCGAAGCTGCTGACCACCGACGCCGTCAAGGACTCCGACGTGGTGATCACGATGGGCTGCGGGGACACCTGCCCGATCTTCCCGGGCAAGCGCTACGAGGACTGGGTGCTCGACGACCCGGCCGGGCAGGGCATCGAGGCGGTCCGGCCGATCCGCGACGAGATCCGGTCCCGCGTCGAGGCGCTGATCGCGGACATCGCGCCGGCCGACTGACCATCCACCTTCGCACCCACCCTTCGGCGCACCACAACGCACGGTTCGGCGCACCACAACGCACGGCTCGGCGCGCCACAACGCACGGGTCGGCGCACCACAACGCACGGTTCGGCGGGGCAGGGGGCCGGGAGTAGGGTCAGGGGCGTACGGCGGCGGCGAGGTGCCGTCCGCAGGCGGCGGCGACCGCGACGGCCAGCGCCTCGGCGGTGTCGCCGTCCTCCTCGGGCACGATCTCGTGCACGATCCCGGCCTCGGCCAGGTCCACCGACCGCACCCGGTGCTGCTCGGCCATCTCGGCCGCGTGCGCGGTGTCGCCGTGCACGATCATGCTGGCGCCCTCCGGCGGCAGCGGCGACAGCCAGCCGTGCTCGGTGGCCACCACGGTCCGCGCCGGCCAGCAGCGCCAGCGCTCCCCCACCGCAGCCCTGGCCCAGCAGCACCGACAGCGTCGGCACCGTCATCGTGGTCATCGTGGCGATGCACCGGGCGATCTCGCCGGCGATGGCGCCCTCCTCGGCGTGCGGGGAGAGCTCGGCGCCCGGGGTGTCGATGACGGTGACCAGCGGCAGGCCGAGCTCCTCGGCGAAGCTCATCCCGCGCCGGGCCTGCCGCAGCGCGGCCGGGCCCATCGGCGTGGCGGCCGACTGGCGCGACCGGTCCTGGCCGACCACGACGCAGGGCTGGCCGTCGAGACGGGTCAGCGCCACGATCACCGCGGAGTCGCGCTCGCCCTCGGCGGTGCCCCGCAGCCGGACGGTGCGGGTGCCGCCGTACCGCAGCAGCTCGCGGATGCCGGCCCGGCCGGTCTCCCGGGTGTGCCCGATGTGCTCCCAGGCACTGGACTCCGGGTCCGGCGAGGCGGCGGGCCGGCCCGGCAGCGCCGGCGCGACCGGTGGGTCGACCAGGGTCGCCAGCGCGTTGTCGACCAGCCCGGGCAGTGCCTCGGCCGGTACGACGGCGTCGACGATCCCGTGGGCGGCGAGGTTCTCCGCAGTCTGTACGCCGTCGGGGAACGGCACCCCGTTGAGTCCCTCGTAGACCTTCGGGCCGAGGAAGCCGATCAGGGCACCCGGCTCGGCCACGGTGACGTGCGCCAGCGAGCCCCAGGAGGCGAAGACGCCGCCGGTGGTGGGATGGCGGAGGTAGACGAGGTACGGCAGCCCGGCCGCGCGGTGCGCCATCAGCACCCGCGAGATCTCGATCATCTGCACGAACGCCGGGGTGCCCTCCTGCATCCGGGTGCCGCCCGACGCGGTGGTGGCCAGCAGCGGCAGCCCCTCGGCGGTGGCCCGGCGTACGGCGGCGATGATCCGGTCCGCGGCGGCCCGGCCGATCGAGCCGGCCAGGAACCGGAACTCGTTGACCACCACCGCGACCGGCCGGCCGCGGACCAGGCCGCGCCCGGTCAGCACGGACTCGTCGACGCCCGAGCGCTCCTCGGCCCGACGCAGCTCGGCGAGGTAGGACTCGCTCGCCCCGGTCCGGTCCACGGCGGTGTCCCAGGACTCGAAGGAGCCGGGGTCGAGCACCAGGTCGAGCAGCTCGCGCGAGGTCCAGCGGTGCGTCATGCCTCGTCCTCCAGCCAGGCCCGGATCGACCGGCCGTGCTGGTCCAGGGTGGGTGGGGCGCCGTGGTCGCGCCGGGTCACCTCGGCGCCGTCGCCGTCGAAGAACCGCAGCGGCGGCCCGGGCAGCGTGACCTGGCCCAGGGTCGGGTGCTCGACGTCGACCAGAAGACCCTGGCTCAGCGCCTGGTCCCAGGTGTAGACCTCGTCGAGGGTGCGCACCTTGCCCGGCGGGAATGCCTGCCTCGGCCAGCCTCGCCAGCAACGGCTCGGCGTCCCAGTCCGCGAAGGCGCCCTCGACCACCTCGATCACGCGCTGCCGGTTGCCGACCCGCTCGCGGTTGGTGGCCATGCCCTCGGCCACCGGGTCGAGGCCGAAGGCGTCGCAGAGCTTGCGCCACAGACCCTCGGAGCCCACCGCGATCTGCACGGAGCCGTCGCGGCAGTGGAACAGGCCGTAGGGAACGATCGACGGGTGGTGGTTGCCCTGCGCGCGGCCGACCTCGCCGGCCACGGTCCAGCGGGTGCCCTGGAAGGCGTGCACCCCCACCACCGCGGCGAGCAGCGACGTACGCACGACCGTGCCGAGGCCGGTGCGGTGCCGCTCGTTGAGCGCGGCGAGCACGCCGTACGCGCCGTACATCCCGGAGAGCAGGTCGGCGATCGGGACCCCGACCCGCTGCGGGTCCTCGGGCCCGGAGCCGGTCAGCGACATGAGGCCGGCCTCGCCCTGGGCGATCTGGTCGTAGCCGGCCCGGCCACCCTCCGGCCCGTCGTGCCCGAAGCCGGTGATCGAGAGCACCACCAGCCGCGGGTTGCGGGCCTGCAGCGACTCGATCCCGAGACCGAGCCGGTCGAGGACACCGGTGCGGAAGTTCTCCACGAGGACGTCGGCGCGGTCGACCAGGCGGAGCAGGGTCTCCTTGTCCGCGGCGTCCTTGAGGTCGAGGGTGATCGACTCCTTGTTGCGGTTCGTCGAGAGGAAGTACGTCGACTCGAGCGCGTCGGCGTCTCCCACGAAGGGCGGGCCCCAGCCACGGGTGTCGTCCCCGTGGCCGGGCGCCTCGACCTTGATGACCCGGGCACCGAGGTCGCCGAGCATCATCCCCGCGTGCGGCCCGGCCAGGGCCCGCGAGAGGTCGACGACCACGATGTCCTGCAGGGGTCCCGTCATCCCGGTCACCAGCCCGGCGCGACGAGCGCCGCCCAGACCAGCAGCGGTCCGACCAGGGTCACGATCACTGCGTAGGTCAGGATCTGCTTGTAGTACTTCTGCTCGGTGATCGTCTCCGGCCGGTTGGCCAGCATCAGCGCACCGTTGGTGGAGAACGGGCTGACGTCCACGATCGTGGAGCTCACCGCGAGCGCCGCCACGAACAGCCCGGCGTTCACGCCACCGTCGGCGATCAGCGGGATCGAGATCGGGATGATCACCGGCAGCAGCGCCGTCGAGGACGCGAACGCGGAGACCACGCCGCCGACGTAGCAGAGGATCAGGGCGCCGATCGCGACCGCACCGAGGCCGGCGGCCCAGTTGCCGACGAACTCCGGGGAGCCGGCGGTGGTCAGGATCGTCGCGTAGGTGCTCACGCCGGCGACCAGCAGCACGGTCGGCCAGGCGATCTGCTTGACGGTGTCCTTGTACTCCTGCGGGGAGAGCATCGAGAGCACGACGGCCGCGGTGATCGCGACGAAGCCGATGTTCTTGTCGAAGGCCAGCGCCACGGTCGCGACGCCCACGAACGCCAGCAGGGTGAGCACCTGGTCGCGCTGGATGCCCTGCTCGGGGGCGGCCACCACGGTCCCGGTGGTCGGGCCGGCGCCGGTGCCGGAGACCGCGGAGCTGCGGTCGGGGTGGCGGGTGCCGGTCGCGGTCCGCGGCGAGCCACCGCGCACCGCTCACGCCGTCGTCGAACGCGTCCTCGTCGGGGTCGAGGCGCAGCGACATCAGCTCGCGGCCGCCGAGCACGACGAAGAGGATCGCGGCCATCACGAGGTTCACGACCAGGCTGGCCAGGAAGACCGTCATCTCGCTGGAGGGCAGCCCGCTGTCCTCCATCACCGAGTTGGTGATGGTGCCGTAGATCGAGATCGGCGAGAAGCCGCCGGCCTGGGCGCCGTGGACCACGAACATGCCCATCATCAGCGGGTTGATCTTGTAGCGGCCGGCGAAGCCGAGCGCGATCGGCCCGATGATCGCGCAGGCGGCCGGGCTGGCCGCGCCGATCGCGGTGATCACCGCGGTGACCGCGAACATCACCCACGGGATCAGGGCGACCCGACCGCCGACGGCCCTCACCGAACTTCGCACGATCAGGTCGACGGTGCCGTTCTGCCGGGCGATCGCGAAGAGGTACGTGACGCCGATCAGCGTGAGGATGAGGTCGGCACTGACGCCGGCCAGGATCTCCTTCTCGTCGAGGTTCAGCGAGTACATGCCCACCAGCCACGCCGCGACGTACGCGAGCGCGCCCATGTTGATGGGCATCACCGTGCCGATGACGAAGAGGGCGACGAGCGCGAGGATCGCTACCCATTCCGGTCCCATGAGGTGTCCTTCCGGTCTGCTGCGTGACGCCCCGCCCGAGGCCTGTGACTCGCGACACGCTGGCTCAGTGGCCTAGCCAATAGGACAATTCCACGGACTGTCAATACCCTTGTCCCATGTCCGACGTCTCGCCGCGGTTCCCACGACCGCTGCAACGCACCCGGCTCTACGAGCAGGTCGCCGAGCAGATCTCGACGTGGATCCGGGACAACGGCCTGCGCGCCGGTGACCGCCTTCCGCCCGAGCGCGAGCTCGCCACCCGCCTCGGCGTCAGCCGCGCCACGCTCAGCCAGGCGCTGGTCGCGCTCGAGGTCGTCGGCGTCGTCGCGGTCCGCCACGGCGACGGCACGGTGCTCACCGACCAGCTCGGGTCGAAGCGGATCATCGACGCCATCCGCGCCCACGCCGACCGGATGCCCGAGGTCATCGAGGCCCGCGACGCGCTCGAGACCAAGCTCGCCGCGCTCGCCGCGCTGCGCCGTACCGACGCGGACGTCGCCGCCATCAACGCCTCGCTCGAGCGGATGGAGCGGGACATCGAGGCCGGCGGCCGTGGCGTCGACGGCGACGAGCTCTTCCACGGCGCGGTCACCGCGGCCGCCTACTCCCCGCTGCTGGCCCAGATGATGGCCACCATCCGCGAGCTCATCGTCGAGACCCGGATCGAGTCGCTCTCGCAGCCCGGCCGGCCGCGCGACTCCCTGGCCGGGCACCGCAAGGTCGCCGACGCGATCATCGCCGGCGACCCCGACGCCGCCGCGGCGGCGATGCACGAGCACGTCGTGATGGTCAGCGACGTCGCCCTGCTGCGCGAGCGCCCGGCCGAGTGACGGGACTCGAGCAGCTCGCCGTCCTCGCGGCCGGGCTCGGCGCCGGCATCCTGACCACGACCGTCGGGGTCGCGTCCCTGCTCAGCTTCCCGGTGCTGGTGGCGATCGGCATCCCGCCGGTGGTCGCCAACGCCTCCAACACCGTGGGGCTGATCCCGGCCGGGCTCAGCGGGTCCTTCGGCTACCGCGAGGAGCTCCGCGAGCATCCCCGGGTCACCGCCACCGTGATCCTCACCTGCGCCGCCGGGGCGGTCCTCGGCGCGGCGCTGCTGCTCGGGCTGGACCCGTCGGTGTTCGAGGCGATCGTGCCCTGGCTGATCCTGTTCACCTGCCTGCTGGTCGGCGCGCAGCCGTGGATCTCCCGCTGGCTGCGCCGCCACCACGACGCCGCGCACCCACCGGCACCGCGCGAGACGATGTCGCCGACGACGACGTTCTTCGCCGCGCTGACCGGTGTGTACGGCGGCTACTTCGGCGCCGGCTCCGGCGTGATGATGGTGGCCGTCCTGGCCCTCGGTCTCGACCTCGAGCTGCGCATCATCAACGCGCTCAAGACCCTGGCCGTCCTCTCCGGCAACGTCGTCGCCGGGGTGATCTTCCTGTTCGCCGCCGAGCTGGACTGGCGGGCCATCGTGCTGCTCGCCGTCGGCTCGGTCGTCGGCGGGTACGTCGGCGCGCGCATCGGCCGCAGGCTGCCGCCCACGCTGTTCCGGGTGCTGGTCGTGGCCGCGGGCATCACCGCCGCCGTCGCCATGCTCTGAGCGGGCGGTCGGGTCAGGCGGGCACGGGCTGGTCGTCGTCGCGCGGACCGAACACCGGCAGCTCGTCGAGCTGGTCGGCGGTCAGCGCCGGGCTCCCCCATGCCTGCATCTGGGTGCGCGAGCGCCGGGAGAACAGCGCCCGGAACAGCTCGTAGCGGCCCACCTCGACGACCGGACCGCCGCTCCCCCACGTGTCCTCGCCGGACCGGACCGTGGCCGGCACCTCGGCCAGGCGGTACGGCGCGACACCGGCGAGCACCGGCTCCCAGAGGTGCTCGGCCAGCACCGGCAGGCCGAGCGCCTCGTGCACGTCGGCGAGGTGGACGCTGAGGTTCCAGACGATCGCCGGGCGGGGGTTGTCCTCGGTCGAGGCCACGATCGCCGACCCGGGTCGCGTGCAGCTCGGCCACCAGGTCGGCGAGGGCCGCGTCCTCCCGCTCGGCGACGTGCCGGGCGGTCCACGCGCTGCCCGGGGCTCCGTCCATCCGCCCGCTGGTCGCGTCGGCGGCGCCGCCGGCGAGATGGGCGATCACCTGGCGCACGGTCCACTCCGGCGTCGCCGGGACGACGGTCGCCAGCTGCTCGGAGCTGAGCTCACCGGTCAGCCGCCCGACCTCGTCCAGCCCCGCGTCGTACAGGTCCCCCATCTCGCTCATCGCCCGGCTCCTTCCGCCGGAAGCGAGGCTACTCCGCGCAGGCTCCGAACATCTCGAAGCCGCCGGGCAGGCTCACGGCGCCTGAAGGGGCAGACTCGTCCGCCCAGGACGCTCACGGCGCCGCAGGGGCCACGGACGTGCCGCCTCGAGCTGGGCGGCGAGCCGGATCAGGGTGGTCTCGCCGTCGGTCCGGCCGACCAGCTGGACCGCGGTCGGCAGACCGTCGGCGGCGATCCCGCACGGCACCGAGGCGGCGGGGTTGCCGGCGACGTTCCACAGCGGCGGCGTACGCGATGGCCGGCAGCGACCGGAGCGAGGAGCGCACGGTGCCGACGCCGTCGAGGATGCCGGTGTGCGGCGGCCGGATGGCCAGCGTCGGCGTGAGGAGTACGTCGCACTCCGCGAAGACCCGGTTCGCGCGGGCGGAGACCTTCTCGGTCTGCCCCAGCGCCCACCGGATGACTCCCGGACGGACCCAGGCGCCCATGCGGTAGGTCTGGCGGGTACGTCGCTCGAGCCGCTCGAAGTGCTCCACCAGCGTCGGACTCGGTGCGGATGCCGGCGAAGAACTGGGGGACGAAGGCCAGCGTCGTGTCGGGGTAGTGCGGGTCGACCTCCACCACGTCGTGGCCCAGGTCGGCCAGCAGGCCGGCGGTCTCGTGGACGGCGGCGACGTGGACCGGGTCGGGCTTCACGCCTCGGGTCGGCGAGGTCGTCGACCAGCCGATCCGCAGCCGGCCCGGGGACTGCCCGGCGGCCTCGACGAAGGACCCGGTCGGCCCGGCGCGGTAGAGGTCGGTGTCGACGTTCCCGCGGATCACGTCGTAGACGATGGCGCTGTCCAGCACGCTGCGGGCCAGCGGCCCGGCGGTGCCGAGCGCCCACCACAGGTGCTCGGTCGGGGCGGTGGTGACCCGGCCGCGCTGCGGCTTGAGGCCGAACAGCCCGCAGCACGCGGAGGGGACCCGGATCGAGCCGCCCCCGTCGCCGCCGAGGCCCGACCGGGACCATGCCGGTGGCGACCGCGACCGCCGTACCCCCGCTGGAGCCGCCCGGCGAGCGCGCGGTGTCCCAGGGGTTGCGGGTGATCCCGCGCGAGACGGACTCGGTGAACGGGAAGGCGCCGAACTCCGGCATCGTCGTCTTGCCGACGACGACCGCGCCGGCCGCGCGCAGCCGGCGTACGACCTCGGCGTCGGCGGCCACCGGCGTGCTGTTGGCGTCGCCGCCGAACGTCGTGACGCACCCGGCGACGTCGATCTCCTCCTTGATCGCCACGGGCACGCCGTGCAGCGGGCCGGGGGTCTCCCCCGCGGCCAGCGCCCGGTCCCGCTCGGCGGCCTCGGCCCGGGCCTCGTCGGCGAGCACCCGGGAGAACGCGTTGAGGCCGGGGTCGCGCTCGGCGATCCGGGCCAGGGACGCCTCCAGCACGGCGGCCGCGGTCACCGTGCCGGAGGTGGTGAGCCGGACGGTCTCCGCCACCCCGGCCGTGGTCAGGTCGGCGGGCCTGCCCGGCGCCCATGTCAGCCCGTCGCCAGCAGGCCGCGGACGACCCGCAGACCGACCGAGAGCCGGGCCAGGTCGGCCTCGTCGTCGGCGCAGATCTCCTCGAGCGTGGCGACCGCACGGGTCACCACCACCTCGTCGTCCTCCTCCCAGGCAGCGATCCGGACCGGTGCCGGGTCGTCGCGAGGAGGTGCCGGCGAGCACCTGCGAGGTGAGCTGGGCGTGGACGGCGTGCAGGTCGTCGCGGAGCGCCGCCCGGGCCATCGTCTGCCAGCGGTCGTCGCGGGGCAGGGCGAGGATCCGGGCCACCAGCAACGGGAGCCCGAGCCGCTCGCCGAGCGCGAAGTGGACCCGCGCCACCTCGAGCGGGTCGATCTCCTCGCGCGCGGCGGTCTCGACGACCGAGAGCACCATGTACGACGGCGGCAGCACCGCCACCCGGGTGGCCAGGTCCTCGGGCACCGAGGCGGCGACCAGCGCGTCGCGGCGCTGCTCGAAGGCGGCCAGCTCGCGCCCGGTCATCAGCGTCGGCAGCTCGGCCATCACCTTGCGCGCGGTCACCCCGAAGAAGTCGACGGTGCCCTCGCTGTCGATCGGCGGGCGGCGGTTGGTGACCAGCCAGCGGGAGGCACGCTCGACCAGGGTCCGCATCTCGATCCGCATCTTGGTCTGCACGGACGCCGGCATCTTGTTGTCGTACGACGCCAGCTCCTCGCCGCAGCTCGAGCGACCCGAAGATCTCCCGGGCCACGAAGTTGGCGCGCACCAGCTCGGCCGCGGTCGCGCCGGTCTCCCCGGCCAGCCGCGGCCAGTACGTCATGCCGGCACCGTTGACCAGGTCGTTGACCACCTGGGTCACGATGATCTCGCGGCGCAGCGGGTGCGCCTCCATCTGGGCGCGGTAGCCCTGCCGCATCTTCGTCGGGAAGTAGGCGAACAGGTCGGTGCGCAGGAACGGGTCGTCGGGCAGGTCCGAGGCGAGCAGCTCGTCGGCCAGCACGATCTTGGTCCAGGCGAGCAGCACGGACAGCTCCGGGACGGTGAGCGAGCCGTCGCGCTCGAGCCGGCGGCGTACCTCCCGGGAGGTCGGCAGCGCCTCGAGCTCGCGGCTGAGCACGCCGTCGCGCTCGAGCTTCTTCATCCAGTCCTCGTGCACGTGCAGCAGGCCGGAGGCGTTGGCGGCGGCGTTGGCCAGGGCGAGGTTCTGCTCGTAGTTGTCGCGCAGCACCAGCGTGGCGACCTCGTCGGTCATCGAGGCCAGCAGCTCGTTGCGCTGCTTGCCGGTGAGGTCGCCGTCGACGACCACCCGGTCCAGCAGGATCTTGATGTTGACCTCGTGGTCGGAGGTGTCCACACCGGCGGAGTTGTCGATGAAGTCGGTGTTGAGGCGGCCGCCGCTGGTGGCGTACTCGATGCGGCCGCGCTGGGTGAGGCCGAGGTTGCCGCCCTCGCCCACGCACTTGACCCGCAGGTCCTCACCGTTGACCCGGATCGCGTCGTTGGCCTTGTCGCCGGCCTCGGCATGGGTCTCCCCGCGGGACTTGACGTAGGTGCCGATGCCGCCGTTCCAGAGCAGGTCGACGGGCGCCTGCAGGATCGCCTTCATCAGCTCGGCCGGGGTCATCGAGGTGATCGAGGCGTCGATGTCGAGGGCGGCCACGATCTGCGGGGTGAGCGGGATCGACTTGAGGCTGCGCGGGAAGATGCCGCCGCCCTCCGAGATCAGGCTCTTGTCGTAGTCCTGCCACGAGGAGCGGGGCAGCCCGAAGAGCCGCTTGCGCTCGGCGAACGACGACGCCGCGTCCGGGGTCGGGTCGACGAAGATGTCGCGGTGGTCGAACGCCGCGACCAGACGGGTGTGCTCGGAGCAGAGCAGGCCGTTGCCGAACACGTCGCCGGACATGTCGCCGATGCCGACGCAGGTGTGGTCCTCGGTCTGGCAGTCCACGCCCATCTCGCGGAAGTGCCGCTGCACCGAGACCCAGGCGCCGCGGGCGGTGATGCCCATCGCCTTGTGGTCGTAGCCCACCGAGCCGCCCGAGGCGAACGCGTCGCCCAGCCAGAAGCCGTAGTCCTTGGCCACGCCGTTGGCGATGTCGGAGAACGTCGCGGTGCCCTTGTCGGCGGCGACCACGAGGTAGGCGTCGTCGCCGTCGTGGCGTACGACGTCGCGCGGCGGCACCGTCTGGCCGCCGACCAGGTTGTCGGTGATGTCGAGGAGGCCGGAGATGAAGGTCTTGTAGCAGGCCACGCCCTCGGCCAGCCACGCGTCGCGGTCGGAGGGGTCCGGGAGGTTCTTCGCGAAGAAGCCGCCCTTGGAGCCGACCGGCACGATCACCGTGTTCTTGACCATCTGCGCCTTGACCAGCCCCAGCACCTCGGTGCGGAAGTCGTCGCGGCGGTCGGACCAGCGCAGCCCGCCACGCGCCACGGGCCCGAAGCGGAGGTGCACGCCCTCGACCCGCGGCGAGTACACGAAGATCTCGTACTTCGGCCGCGGCTCGGGGAGCTCGGGGATCGCGGACGGCTCCAGCTTGAAGGAGATGTAGGACTTCGCGCGGGCCTCGGCGTCGGACTGGAAGTAGTTGGTGCGCAGCGTGGCCCGGATGTGGGTCAGGTAGGAGCGCAGGATGCGGTCGTGGTCGAGGCTGGCCACGTCGTCGAGGGCGCGGGCCAGCCGGCCCTCGATCTCGTCGACCTTGGCGACCCGCGCCTCCGCGTCGAACGCGAGCGGCTCGCGCCCGGGCGCGAACCGGGACTCGAACAGCTGTACCAGCAGCCGGGTGATGTCGACGTTGTTGCGGAGGGCGTCCTCGATGTAGTCCTGCGCGAACGGCGTACCGCCCTGGCGCATGTACTTCGCGTAGGCGCGCAGCACGGTGGCCTGGCGCCAGGTCAGCCCGGCGCCGAGCACGAGAGCGTTGAAGCCGTCGATCTCGTTGTGCCCGTTCCACACCGCGTGCAGGGCGTCCTGGAACAGGTCCCGCGCACCCGCTGGCAGCGACCGGCCGTAGCGCAGCCCGAACTCGTAGATGAAGGACTGCCGGGGCAGGCCCTCGAGCTGGTAGGGCCGCTCGTCGACGACCTCCACACCCATCGAGCTCAGCATCGGCAGCACCTGGCTGAGCGAGAGCGGCGAGCCGATCCGGAACACCTTGAGCCGGGCCTCGCCGCGGCCGGCGTCGACCTGCTCGTACATCGACAGATCGAGGCCCTCCTCGCCCGCAATCGCCTCCAGCCGGCCGAGGTCGACCGAGGCGGTCCGGGCGGTGAAGTCCTCCTTGTAGGCCTCCGGGAACGACTCGACGTACGTCCGGCCCAGCCGCGAGCCGGCCTCCTCGCCGTACTCCGCGGTGACCGCGGTGATGAAGTCGTCCTGCCACGAGCGGGCGGCGTCGATGAGCCGGCGCTCGAGGTCGGAGACGTCGACGTCGCCGATCAGCTCGCCCCGGGGCGGGCGTACGACGAAGTGCAGGCGGGCCATGTTGGACTCGCTGACCCGGGCGGTGAACTCCACCGACTCACCGCCGAGGCGGCGCTTGAGGATCTCCGAGATCCGCTCGCGGACCGTGGTGTTGTAGCGGTCGCGCGGGAGGTAGACCAGGCACGAGAGGAAGCGGCCGTAGGTGTCGCGGCGCACGAAGAGCCGCAGCTGGCGGCGCTCGCGGGTGTACATGACGGCCTCGGCGATCGGGGCCAGCTCCTCGACGGGGGTCTGGAAGAGCTCGTCGCGGGGGTAGTTCTCCAGGGTGTCCATGAGCGCCTTGCCCGCGTGGCTGTGCGGGTCGAAGCCGACCCGGGCCATCACCTCGCGGACCTTCTCCCGCAGCATCGGGATCCGGTTCACCGACTCGGTGTAGGCGGCGCTGGAGAACAGGCCGAGGAAGCGGCGCTCGCCGACGACGTCGCCGGCCTCGTCGAAGGTCTTGACGCCGACGTAGTCGAGGTACGCCGGGCGGTGCACGGTGGCGCGGGAGTTCGCCTTGGCCAGCACCAGCAGCTTCTTCTCGCGGGCCTTGGCCTTGACCAGCTCCGGGAGCTTCCCGAAGGAGGCGGACATGTCCTGGTCGGCGCGCAGGATGCCGAGGCCGGTCCCCGGGATCGCCCGCAGGATGTCGTCGTCCCCCTGGCGCTCGAGGCGGTACTCGCGGCAGCCGAGGAAGGTGAAGTGGTTGTCGGCCAGCCACTCCAGCAGGGCGCGGCCCTGGGCGATCTCCTCCGCGGGCAGCGGCGGCGGGTCGCTCTCGAGCTCCTCGACGATGGCCAGCACCTGGGCGTGCATCCGCTCCCAGTCCTCGACCGCCTCGCGGACGTCGCGCAGGACGCTCTGCAGGGCGGACTCGATCGCCGTGACGTCCTCGTCCTCGGGGATCCGGTCGATCTCGACGTGCATCCACGACTCGCGGATCACGTTCGTCGGCGGTGTGGGCGGTCCCCTCGTCGGCGGCCCGCACGGACTGGAGGTTGCCGGTGATGTCCCGGGTGACCTCGAACTGCGGGTGGACGATCACGTGGATGTTGCGCTGCTGGTTGGACAGCTCCATCGTGATCGAGTCGACCAGGAACGGCATGTCGTCGGTGACCACCTCGACGACCGAGTGCGCGTTGGCGGACCAGCCGTGCTCGGAGACGGTCGGGGTGAACACCCGGACCCGCGCGGTGCCCTGCGGACGGTTGGTCGCCAGCTTGTAGTGGTTGGCCAGCGCACCGTAGAGGTCGACGTCGGTGCGGTCGCACACGTCCTCGGGCGCGACGTGGCGGTAGTAGGCCTTGAGCAGTCCCGAGACGACCTCGGTGGGCGGCCCACCGGTGCCCCTGCGATGCACGGCCAGGTCGATGGCCCGGGTGATCAGCTCGGCCTTGTTGTCATCGAGGGTGTTCGACACAACCCGACACTATGGCCGGGGATGTGACCGGGACAACTCGCCCCCGGACCGGCGCGGCGTACCCGTCTCACCGGTCAGAGGAGCGAGCGCAGCTCCCACAGCAGGGGGTAGTAGCGCAGCGGCAGCCGGCTGGCCAGGTAGGCGGCCCCGGTGGAGCCCCCGGTGCCGGTCTTCGAGCCGATCATCCGCTCCACCATGACGACGTGCCGGGCCCGCCAGGCGGCGGCCAGCTCGTCGTGCTGGAGCAGGGCCTCGGCCAGCGCCCAGACCTCGGGGTACGACGAGCGGTCGTGGGCCACGGTGTGCAGCGAGGTGCGGATCTCGTCGTCGTCACCGGCGGCCAGCCCCTGGTCGACGAGCAGCTGGCAGAACGCGTCCCACAGGGTCGGCTCGGCCAGCCGCTGGGCCAGCCGCGCCTTCTCGGCGTCGGTGAGCCCGCGGAAGCGGTCGACGTACGCCGGGTCCTTGGCGCCGCTGAGGAACTCCAGCTCGCGGAACTGCACGGACTGGAAGCCGCTGGCCGGCGCGAGCCGCTGCCGGAACTCCAGGAAGTCCTGCGGGGTCATCGTCTCCAGCACGTCGATCTGCTGGACCAGGACCCGCTCGATCACGTGCATCCGGTTCAGCAGGTGCTGGGCCCACCACAGCTTGCCGTCGTACATCGCCTGCCGGGCGTTGCTCGCCTCGTGCAGCAGCTGCTGGAACCACAGCTCGTAGACCTGGTGGATGGTGATGAACAGCAGCTCGTCGTGCGCCGGCGGGTCGGACTCGAGGTGCTGCGCGTCGAGCAGCTGCGGCAGCCGCAGGTAGCTCCCGTAGGTCAGCTGCGCACCCTGCTCGCCGAAGTTCATGTCTCCCATGGACCGGACCCTAGCCACCTCGGGGCGGTGGTGACACGGGCGGGCACTCACGCGGGTCGGGTGGGCCACCCCTGTGGGCATCGGACATGATGGCCGCCATGAAGCGCATCGCCCACGACCTGACCTATCCGGGAGCGACCGTCGAGCAGGTGACGGCGATGCTCATGACGCCGGCGTTCCGCGAGGCCGTCTGCGATGCCCAGAAGGACGTCGTACGCCGCAGCGCCACCGTGACGGGCACACAAGGTGACGGTCGACCAGACGCAGTCCTCGGACCGGATCCCCGGCTTCGCCAAGAAGTTCGTCGGCGACGAGATCCGGATCCTGCAGACGGAGGACTGGACCGGCACCCACGGGAAGATCGAGGTCACCATCCCGGGCAAGCCCGGTCACATCAAGGGCACCGCCGAGGTGGCGAAGTCCGGCGACGGCGTCGTCGAGACGGTCGTTCTCGAGATCTCGGTCCACATCCCCTTCGTGGGGGGCAAGATCGAGGGACTCATCGGTGACAAGCTGCTGAGCTCGCTGCGCGCGGAGAACCGCGTCGGCCGCACCTGGCTGGAGGGACAGGCATGAAGTTCCACAAGGAGATCCGTTACGAGGGGCCGCTCGACGCGGTCTACGCGATGCTCGGCGACCCGGCCTTCCGCGAACGCGTGGCCACCCGGGCCGTCACCGCGTCGCACGAGGTGTCCGTGACGCCGAACGGCACCGACGGCTTCGCCTCGGTCGTCGAGACCGTGCAGTCCTCGCAGGGCATGCCCGGCATCGCCCGCAAGTTCCTCGGCGACGAGTACACCATCCGCCAGGAGGAGGTCTGGGCGAACCCCGACGAGGGCGCGCTCGACGTCACCATCCCCGGCACCCCCGGCGTGATCGGCGGCGTGGTCTCCCTGGCCGCCGACGGCGCCGCGACCGTCCAGACCGTCGACGTCGACATCGACGTCCACATGCCGCTGTTCGGCGGCAAGGTCGAGAAGTTCGTCGGCCAGGTGCTCGGCAACCTGCTCAAGCTGCAGGCCGAGGTCGGCAACGACTGGCTGTCCGGCAACCGCTAGGACTGCTCCTCGCCCTGCCGGCCTGCCTGTCGCCGCTGCTCGTGGGCGGCTCGTCGTCGGTGTCGCGCCGGCGGACGACGTACACGACGATCCCGAGCACCACGAACGGGCCGAACGCGATCAGCGCGACCAGCCACTGCTCGTAGGCGTGCAGCTCCCCCAGGTGGAGGGCTGTGGTCACTCGGCGCCCATGTGCGGGTAGCGGTGGTCCTTCGGCGGCACGAACGTCTCCTTGATGGAGCGCGGCGAGGTCCAGCGCAGCAGGTTGACCGCGGCGCCGGCCTTGTCGTTGGTGCCGCTGGCCCGGCCGCCGCCGAACGGCTGCTGGCCGACGACCGCACCGGTGGGCTTGTCGTTGATGTAGAAGTTGCCGGCGGCGAAGCGCAGCTCGCGCCGCGCCCAGGCGATGGCGCCGCGGTCCTGGGAGATGATCGCGCCGGTCAGGGCGTACGGCGCGAACGACTCCATCTGGTGCACGACCTTCTCGAAGTCGCGGTCCTCGTAGACGTGCACGGCGAGGATCGGGCCGAAGTACTCGGTCGAGAACATCTGGTCGGTCGGGTCGGTCGACTCCACGATCGTGGGCCGGACGAAGTAGCCGACCGAGTCGTCGACCTTGCCGCCGGCGACGACCTCGAGGTTCTTGTTGCGCTTGGCGCGGGCGATCGCGGCCTTGTGCTTGGCGAAGGCCCGGTCGTCGATGACGGCGCCCATGAAGTTGGACAGGTCGGTCACGTCACCCATGGCCAGGCCGTCGGTGTCGGCGATGAACTGGTCGCGGATCTTCTTCCAGACCGACTTCGCGACGTACGCACGCGAGGCGGCCGAGCACTTCTGGCCCTGGAACTCGAAGGCACCGCGCAGCAT
Organism: uncultured Actinomycetota bacterium; assembly: GCA_963721775.1. Lineage (GTDB taxonomy): Bacteria > Actinomycetota > Actinomycetes > Propionibacteriales > Nocardioidaceae > Nocardioides. The sequence continues at coordinate 68,712 of CAVRMH010000038.1, forward strand.
CGCGACGCGGGCGACGTCGGGGTCGGCCGAGGGGTGGACGACGACGAAGTCCTTGCCGCCGGTCTCGCCGACGATGCGCGGGTAGGAGCGGTACTTCGCGATGTTGGCGCCGACCTCGCCCCACAGGTGCTGGAAGGTCGGGGTCGAGCCGGTGAAGTGGATGCCGGCCAGGTCGGGGTTGGCGAGCACGACCTTGGAGACGTCGAGGCCGTCGCCGGGGAGCATGTTGATCACGCCCGGCGGCATGCCGGCCTCCTCGAGCAGCTCCATGGTGAGGTGCGCGGCGAGCTGCTGGGTGGGCGACGGCTTCCAGATGACGGTGTTGCCCATCAGCGCCGGGGCGGTCGGCAGGTTGCCGGCGATCGCGGTGAAGTTGAACGGCGTGATCGCGTAGACGAAGCCCTCGAGCGGCCGGTGGTCGGTGCGGTTCCAGATGCCCGGGCTGTTCGCGATCGGCTGGTCGGTGAGGATCTGCTTGGCGTAGTGGACGTTGAAGCGCCAGAAGTCGATGAGCTCGCAGGCCGCGTCGATCTCCGCCTGGAAGGCGGTCTTCGACTGGCCGAGCATGGTGGCGGCGTTGAGCCGCTGGCGCCACGGGCCGGCCAGCAGGTCGGCGGCCTTGAGCAGGATCGCGCACTTCTCGTCGAAGGGCAGCGCGCGCCAGGCCGGGGCCGCGTCGGTGGCGGCCTGGACGGCGGCCCGCGCGTCGGCCTGGGTGGAGTTCTTGAGCACGCCGAGGACGTGGGCGTGGTCGTGGGGCTGGACGACCTTCGTCTCCGCGCCGCCACCCATCTTCTTGGTGCCGCCGATGGTGGCGGTGAAGTCGAACTGGGTGGCCTCGAGCCTGTCGATCTCCGACACCAGGGCGGCCCGCTCGGGGCTGCCGGGGGCGTAGGTCAGGTTCGTCTCGTTGACGGGGGCCGGCGGGAAGGTGATCGCGTCCATGCGGGTGATGTTGTCACCCGGCGGTCAGCCTTGTCGAAAAGCCCTCCGCCTAGACCAGGTCGGGGATCTCCTGGGTGGCGAACCACGCCAGGTCGGCGTCGTCGTCGCCGTCCCCGCTCGGGCCGCCGCCTCCGTCACGAGGTCGTCCTCGGTGTCGACGTGCGCCGCGGCCACGGCCCGCCAGGTCACTCCCGCGGCCACCTCGACGACGGTCGGGTCGTCGCCCGGGACCGGCCGGGCGTCCGGGACGTCGGCGGCCACGACGTACCGCCGCGGGGCGTCACCCTCGCCACGGAGCGCCCGCGAGTCGTCGGCGGCGGCCATCAGGGCGGCGTACTCCCACTGCTCGTCGTCGCCGTCGGGCCACTCCGCGCGCAGGGAGTCGGTGACGGCATGGCCCCGCAGCGGCCCCGGCCAGCCCCGGTCGGCGACCAGGCCGGCGAGCACCGGTGGAGGTGGTGGGCAGGTAGACGCGGGTGCTCATGGCTTCTTCGTCACCTTCGTGCGACCCCGCGGGGCGCGCGGGCGGGTCTCGCTGGCGCTGTCGACGAGCTCCTCGAGGGCGTCGGTCAGGCACTGGCCGAGCAGCTGTACGTCGGGCAGCGCGTCCCGGTCGGCGGTGATGCCGTAGTAGACCGCGCCGTCGTACGACGTCACGCCGATCGCCAGCGCCTGGCCGGGCAGCAGCGGCTGCACCGGATAGGTCTCGAGCATGCGCGCGCCCGCGGCGTACAGGGGGAACTGCGGGCCGGGGACGTTGGTGACGGTGAGGTGGAAGCCCTTGCGGTGCTCGTCGGCGGCGACGCGCGAGCCGAGGGCGTGGAACGTGGTCGGGGCGAAGCCGGCGATCCCGGCGAGCCGGTTGGCGGCCACCGCGTGCCCGGTCTCGCTGTGCGCCTGGAAGGCGTAGGAGACCTGGTGCAGCCGGACGACGGGGCTGGCCTCGCCGATCGGCAGGTGACGAGGTGGCCGGTGATCTGGGTGCCCAGCGAGGTCGCCTCGAGCTCGTCGTCGATGACGGACATGGGCACCATCGCCCGCAGCTGGCGCATCGCGGACGACGAGGTGCCGCGCGCCATCAGCCAGGCCCGCAGCGCGCCGGTGACGGTGGCCAGGATGACGTCGTTGACCGAGCCGCCGTGCACCTTGCGCACCCGGCGGTAGTCCTGCAGGTCGGTGCGCACGGTGACGAAGCGGCGCTGCTCGGACAGCTCGGCCGACAGCGGCGACTCGGGGTTCGGGCGCCGGTTGGCCAGGGCGTTGACGACGGCGCCGATCCGGTCGCGGGTGGCGCCGGCGGCGCGGACCGCGGCCTGGGCCTTGCTCTGGCCGGTGGCGGCCAGCGTCGCCGGGTCCCGGACGCTGTCGACGAGGGCGCCCACCGCGAGCCCGACCGCGGTCGGCGGCCGGCGGGGCATCCAGTCGTCGCGCTCGAGGTCCTTGGCCTCGGCCGAGGTGTCGAGCAGCACCTGGCCCAGGTCGACGGTCTCGACGCCGTCGACGAGGATCTGGTGCGACTTCGACAGCAGCGCGACCCGGCCGTCGGCCACGCCCTCGATGAAGTAGACCTCCCACAGCGGCCGGTGCACGTCGAGCGGCCGCGACATGATCCGGCCGACCAGCTCGCGCAGCTGCTCGATGCTGCCCGGCCGCGGCAGTCCCGGAGCGGCGTACGTGGAAGCTCAGGTCGAAGCGGGCGTCGTCGATCCAGATCGGGTTGGCCAGCCGGCCGGGCACCTGCTGCAGGCGCTGGCGGTAGCGCGGGACGAAGGCGATCCGGTCGGCGATGAGCGCGACCAGCGCCTGGTAGTCGAACCCCGAGTCGGCCGGGTCGAAGATCTCCAGCGTCGCGTTGTGCATCGGCGTGGAGGCGGACTCGGTGGCCAGGAACGCCATGTCCCGGGCCCGGAGCCGCTCGCTCATGTCTACTCCCACGTCTCGTCGTCGATCACGGACCCGCAGGGGGTCGGTGTGCTCCCCGGTTGGCGCTGCATGGGATTCTGACAGAGTAGCCGCCCCGGTCAGGGCGGGTCCCGTTGTCTGGAGGAGTACGTCGTGCCCCGTCGCCGCAGGTGGGTCGCCACCGCAGCCACCACCCTGGTCGTCCTGAGCGCCGTCAGCCTGTCCGGCTGCTCCAGCGCCGAGGACGAGCCGGACGCCCAGGACTCCTCGAGCGCGACGACCGACGCCACCTCCGCCGGCGACGGCGGCAGCAGCAGCGCCGCGCCGACCGGCGTCGTGGTCGACATCACCTTCGACGGCGACACCGTCGACCCCAACGGCGAGCGGATCCAGGCCAAGGTCGGCGAGCCGGTGACCCTCAACGTCGACGCCGATGCCGCGGGTGAGCTGCACGTCCACTCCACGCCGGAGCAGGAGATCGCCTACGACGCCGGCACCTCCACCCACGAGGTCACCTTCGACCAGCCGGGGATCGTCGAGATCGAGTCGCACGACCTCGACAAGGTCGTGGTCCAGGTCGAGGTCCGCTGACCTTGCGCTTCGACGCCCACGGGATCGGTGGGGCCAAGGACCTCCCGATCCCTGCCGAGTACGCCATCGCCGGCGCCTGCGCCGCGCTGGCCGTGTCGTTCACCGTGCTGGCCCTGGCCTGGCGCACGCCGCGCTTCAACACCGGCGCCCACCCCCGCGCCGCGCCCCCGAGGCGCTCGCGCGCGTCGTCGACAGCCCGTGGTTCGCCCTGGTCCTGCGGGTCCTCGGCTTCGCGTTCTTCGTGTACGTCGCCGCGGCGGCGGTCTTCGGCAAGGACCTGCTGATCAACCCGTTCTTCGGGGTCTTCTTCGTCCTGCTGTGGGTCGGCATCGTGCCGATGTCGCTGCTGTTCGGCCCGTTCTACAAGGCGATCAGCCCGGTCCGCACGATCAACGCCCTGCTGGCCAGGCTGTCCGGCTCGGACCCGGAGGTGGGCCTGCGCGACTACCCCGCCCGGCTCGGCTACTGGCCGGCCGCGGTGGGCCTGTTCGCGTTCGTGTGGTTCGAGCTGGTCTACCCGTTCAGCACCGAGCTGGGGCCGGCCCGGCTGTGGTGTGCGGCGTACGTCGGGCTGATGCTGATCGGCGGTGCGCTGTTCGGCAACCGGTTCTACGAGAACGCCGACCCGTTCGAGGTCTACTCCTCGCTGGTCGCGCACCTCTCCGTGTGGGGCCGTGACGACGAGGGGCACCTCGTGGTCCGCTCCCCGCTGGCGAACCTCGACCTCACCCCGGTGCGCAACGGCCTCCTCGCCGTCTGCTCGGTGCTGCTGGGCAGCACCGCCTTCGACTCCTTCAAGGACTCCGGCTTCTGGGTACGCCGCGTCCAGACGTGGAACGTCGACTCCGAGCTGGCTCAACTTCGCGGCCCTGCTGGTGTTCATCGTCACCGTCGGCACGCTCTTCGCGCTCGCGACGATGGCCACCGGGATCCACGACGACCACCACCGGCTCAGCCTGCCGGGGCAGTTCGCGCACTCCCTGCTGCCGATCGTCGTCGGGCTACGTCTTCGCGCACTACCTCAGCTACCTCGTCGAGGTCGGCCAGCAGACGGTGATCTACCTCAGCGACCCGTTCAGCACCGGCGCGAACTACCTCGGCACCGGCGACCGGGCGGTCAACTACTGGCTGAGCTACCACCCGACCTTCCTGGCGGTGAGCAAGGTGTCCGCGGTGATCATCGGTCACGTGCTCGCGGTCATCGCCGCGCACGACCGGGCGGTCAAGCTGCTGCCGAAGAGGCACCAGCTGACCGGTCAGCTGTCGCTGCTCGTGGTGATGGTGGGCTTCACGATCGGCGGGCTCTACCTGCTGTTCGGCGCCTGAGCCGGCCCGTCCTCGCGGACCCGGCCCGGTGCGGCTGGAGCGCGTCCACGAGGGCGGAGAACGCCCGGGTGAGGGCGGAGTCGCCCTGCTCGGTGAGGCAGCGTCCGGCGACCAGCGCCCGGTCGACCGCGCCCCGGTCGTCGGGCAGGACGTGCAGCCCGGCGATGCTCGCGAACCCGGCCACCATCCCGGTCGACCTCGGCCTCCGACCAGCCCAGCGACCCGCGCATCCGGTTGACGACGACGTGGACCGGACGGCCTCCGGTGTGCTCGTGGAGCTCGACCAGCCCCCGGGCCAGGCGGGACAGCCCGACCGGGTCCGCCGAGCCGACCACGACCAGGGTGTCCGCGGCCTCGATCGCCTCCCGGGTCATCGTGTTGCGGCCGGCCCTGCCGGCGTACTCCGCGGCGGGGTCGTCCTCGAGGCAGAAGCCGGTGTCGACGACCACGTCGCCCTGCCGGCGGCCGAGCCCGACGATGGCCTCGACGGTGCCCTCGCGGACCTCGACCCAGCGGTCGGGACGCGGCAGCCCGGTGACCACCCGCAGGCCGGCCACGCGCCGCTGGAGGGTGAGGAAGCGTCCGGGCAGCTCGCCGGTCGGCGACAGCCGGGCGCACGCCAGCAGGCCGGAGACCTCGTCGAGCACGCCGAGGTGCTGGCCGACCGCGCCGCCCCAGGGATCGGCGTCGAGGACCAGCGGGTCGGCGCCGCGCCGGGCCAGCTCGCCGGCGATGCCCAGCGCGACCGTGGTGCGGCCGGGCGCGCCCGTCGGTCCCCACACCGCGATCGCCTGACCGCTGCCCCGGGCGGCGAGCGGGCCGGCCCGGGTGGGCTCGTCGTCGTCCGGGTCCGGACGGGGCCGCCGCGGCGAGCACCACGTCGGGCAGCTGGTCGAGCCGGGCCACCTCGACCGTCCCGGCGAGACCGAGCCGGGTGGTCCGGGCGACCACGTCGGGACCCGCGGGGTCGACGACGGCGACCGGGCTCACGGCGTACCTCCGCAGGTGCTCGACCGCGGCCGGGTCGAGGCCGGGGGCGTCCAGCGACACCACGGCGACGTCGGCCTGGCCGGTGGCGGCGTGGGCCATCAGGTCGGTCACGTCCATGCAGCGCCGGAGCACGACGATGCCGGTGCGCGAGCCGAGGGCACTGAGGGCGGCGGACTCCCACGGCGCACCGGCCGCGACGAGCAGGACGGCGGTGCGCTGGCCCGCCGGGCATCGGCCCGATCACCATCCGCTCAGCCCTGCCGGGTGATGACGATGCGGTTGTCCTTGGCGGCCGCGAGCGCCTCGCCCACCTCGTCCGCGGCGCCGTCGGCCACCCCGACGAGCACCTGGCGGTTGCCGCCGGCGGCGAAGTCGTCCTGCGACCGCGGCACGGCGATCACCACGACGTCGTCGAGCACGAGCCGGGAGCCGTGGCGCAGCGAGGAGGAACCCGGGGTCGGGGTCACCCACACGTCGACCAGGGAGCCGGGCTCGATGCTGGCCGGGATCACCTCGGCCGGCGCCCAGACCGGCACCTCGGTCAGCCCCTCGTCCGCCGCGCCGAGCGCCGCCACCGGCAGCAGCTCGCCGGTGCCGACGTCGCGCGCCAGCGTGGCGTCGGCGGGCAGGTCGTCACCGACCCGGAGGTAGCGGTCGGCGTCGCCGGTCGTCGGCGAAGCGCACCCGTCGGGCGACGAGGTCGCCCTCGGTCAGCGGCTGCCCCTGGGCCAGGTCGGCACCCGCGGTCCACACCTCGACGGTGTCGTCGGCACCGCCGATCAGCCGGACGCCGACGAGCACCGAGGCGGCCACCAGGGCGACGCCGAGCCAGAGCCGGGGGTCGCGCCACCCGTGGGTGCGGGCACGGACCGCAGGCGGAGCATCATGAGTCCCGAGATTTCTGCTCACGGGGGTCATCATGGGCACATCCGGGGCGATCCGTCACGGACTGTTTCCACAGGCACGCTCTCCACAGCCCCACCTCCCTGCACCCACCGCGCTGTCCGGGATGGCAGAGTTGGGCCCATGGCCGCCCCCCAGCGCTTCCTCACGCTCCCCGAGGTGGCCGAGGTCCTGAACACCTCGGTGGCGCAGGTCTACGCCCTCGTCCGCCGTGGCGAGCTGGTCGCGATGCGCATCGGCGGCCGGGGCCAGTGGCGGGTCGAGGTGGACAAGCTCGAGGAGTACATCCAGCAGGCGTACGCCGACGCCGCCGCCCACATCGACCAGCACCCCTTCGTCGAGTCCGAGTCCGAGCCCCAGTCCCTCGACTGACCCCTCCTCCTCCCCGCCGAACCGTGCGTTCTGGCGGGCCCAACCGTGCGTTCTGGCGGGCCCAACCGTGCGTTCTGGCGAGGCCGAACCGTGCGTTCTGGCGGGCCCAACCGTGCGTTGCGCGAAGCCGTCACAACGCACGGTTCGCCCGACCACAACGCACGGTTCGGCGGACCACAACGCACGGTTCGGCGGGGTGGGTCAGGGGAGGGCGGGGGTGACCTCGGGGAGGATCTGGTCCAGGGCGAGCGGGCGGAGGGGGAGGAACGTCGCGCCGGCGTCGGTCACCGTGCGCACCCCTCCGGCGTACGGCGCGGCTCCCTCCACGACGATCCCGATGGTGCCGTCCGGGATGTCGACCGGCGTGGTGGTGCCGGGCTGGATCCTGGCCTGCCAGGTCTTCTCGGGGCCGTCGGTCAGGAACCGCGCTTCGAACGAGCCGCCGCCGGTCGTGGTCGTGATCAGCAGGGTGTGGTCACCCTTCGGCGGCACCATCGCCGCCGTCTGACCCTCCGCCGGGGGTACGCCGGGCAGGTGCACGAGGTCTCCGTCGACCACGGACCGCACCGACGCGGTGACCGGGACGGTACCGGTGAGCTGGAGCGAGGCGTCCTCCTTGGCGAGCTGCTTCATCACCTCGTCGCTGAGCGGGGTGACCACCACCCGGCCCGCGGGCACCTGGATCGGCTCGAGCCCGGCCGGCGCGAACGTGCTCTGCTTGCCTGCGATCTTCAGCTCGACCCGGCCACCGGCGTCGCCGGGGTTGGCCAGCACCAGGGTGTGGCTGTCGGCCTGCTTCGACAGACCGGGTACGACGAGCTCGGTGGCGGGCGCGGACGCCGCGGTCAGCCAGTCGACGGTCGGCTTGCCCTCGCCGGGCACGGTGAACGAGTCGTCGACGCTGGCCGCGACCCGGCCGCGCGAGACGGTGACCTGCATCGCGAGCTCGGCCCGGTTCGGCGCGAGGTCGCTCAGGTCGATCTTGGTGCTGTCGTTGCCGGGGATGGTGAGCCCGCGCGAGCGCACCTCGTCCAGCGGTCCGTCGACGCTCCACAGGGCGACGTCGGCCACCGCCGGACCGGAGTCGGGGTTGGTCAGCTCCAGCTCGGAGGCGTGCAGGCCCGAGGTGCCGACGCCGACGTACCAGGTCTCGGTCGCCGGGGCGACGCACTCGGCGGCCGAGGTCACGCCCTTGCCGGAGAAGCGTGCTGCGAAGCAGGCCGGGCGCCAGCGCGTCCTGCCCGTGGATCACGACCGGACCGTTCGGACCCGGGGCCCGGGTGGCCTGGCCGGGCTCGAGCGGGATCGTGGTCGTCGACGTGGCAGAGGTCGCCGGGCGGACGGTCACCTCCCCGTCGTCCGTCTGGTCGCTCACGCTGCCCACGGAGACGTCGGGGCTGCCCGAGGTGGGCGGGCAGGCCAGGTCGGCCACGGACAGCGGCTGGCGTTCGGGGGCCTCGGTCGCCGTCTCGCCCTGCTCCGCGGCCGGAGCCTGCACGGCCAGGGCGAGAGCGGTGACGAGCATCGCGCCCAGCCCGAGCGCGACCATCGGCCGGAACAGGCGCCTGCGGGTGGGGCCGGCGATGCGCCGGCCGCCCTCGGTGGTGTTCATCGGGACTCCCTCCGGGTCGGGCCGCAGAGCACGGCGACCACGAGGATCGCGAGCACCTGGAGGCCGAGCAGCCACGGGTGCCACCACGGTCCGTCGCCGGCGATCGCGTCGGCCGGGGCCGGTTCGTCGAACTGCCAGGCACGGGTCGAGCGGTCCGCGGCGCTGGCCTGGGTGAGGCCGCTGGCGGCGTCGAGGGTGGCGGCCACCTGGCCGTCGGCCGGCGACGGCATCACGACGTAGTCGATGCCGTAGCCGGGCATCCGGCCCACCACGTCGGTGGTCGGCCGGGACACCAGAGCGCCGACGTCCGCGTCGAGCTTCGCGTCGGGCTCGGTGAGCGCGAGGATCTCGTCCTCGCCGAGCGTGGTGCCGTCACCGCGGTAGACCGACCAGGTGAGGCCGGACTCCACGTCGCCGTTGAGCACGAGCACGCCGTGACCGGGTGCGGACCGGGTGACCTGGCGCATGTACTCCGGGACGTCGCTGGCGACCGGCCGGCCGATGTCGTCGTCCTGGCCGACCAGCCACCACGCCCAGCTGAACACGGGTACGGCGAGCGCGCAGGCCGCGAGGACCGCCGCCAGGGCGGGCCGCCACGGGATCGTCCCGCCGGCGAGGTCGGAGCGTACGCCGTGGCTCGCGACCAGCACGGCCACGACGAGGGCGCCCTGGATGACCAGCAGCAGGAAGCCGAGGCCGGGGAGCGCGTCGCCCGCGGGCAGCGTGATCGTGATCCGGCTGAGCACGGCCGCGAGCACCGCCGCGAGGGCGATCAGCGTCCAGCAGGCGGCCACGGCGATCCGGGTCCGCGAGCGGAGCAGCGCGAAGGCGGCGGGCACGACGAGCAGCAGCCCGAGCCCCATCGGCGCGGCCAGGTCGTCGAAGCGGCCGGCCAGCAGGCCGAGCGGACCGGGGGTGTCGGCGATCCGGCCGGCCTCGAGGAAGATCGCGGTCACGTCGTGGCCGAGGATCCCGAGCGTGCCCGGCAGCAGCAGCACCGGCGGCGCCACGACCAGGACCAGCAGCGGGCCCCACACGGACCGCGCCTTCATCGCCGCGCCGGCCAGCGCGAAGCCGACCCCGACGACGCCGAGCACCACCAGCAGCATGAACAGCCAGGCCACCGGCGTGAACGCGGTGATCAGCGTGAGCAGCAGCCCGGCGCGCCAGCCGGCCCGCCAGCGGCGGTCCGCCGACGGCTCGGTGAAGCCCAGCGCGGCGTGCACCAGCCAGGGCAGCAGCGCGGCCGAGGCGACCACGCCGAAGCGGCCCTGCCCCCAGGCACCGCTGGCGGCGGGGACCACGGCGTACGTCGCGGCGGCCCAGCCGACCAGCCACGGGTTCGCGGCCTGGCCGGAACCGATCTCGGCGAGCACCTTGCCGACCCGCCAGCTCCCCCAGCCGGCCAGCGGGACGGCCAGCAGGAAGAGCAGGCTGACCACGACGGTCGGGGTGGAGAACGGGATGGTGGCGACGAGCGCGAACGGCAGCACGTAGCCGGGCTCGGGGGCGTCGGTGCCCTGGGCGATCTGGTGCCAGCCCTGGCCGACCAGGCGCCACCAGTCGGCGGCCTCGTCGGGCGCCGGCGACAGCGCCCCGCCGGCGAGCGGCCCGAAGGCCCCGCGGGCGGCGTACAGGCTGAGCACCAGGAAGCCGATCGTCACCAGCGCGATCGGGCTGGTCAGCAGGCGCACCAGCCACCCGGAGTCGGCGCGCGAGCTCCTCGGCCTCGTCGGGGATCGGGCCGTGCTCGCGCGACGTGCGCGTCGATGCGCGCGGCCCGGCGGCGCTCGGCCGCGTCCCTGCTCTCGTTGACGGCCGCGGTGAACAGGTCGGTGATCGCGTCGAGGCCGTGCCGGTAGGGCACCCACCACGGCGCGAGCAGCCGGCGTACGTCGGCGGGCTGCTGGCCCTCGACACCCCGTCGGGACCGCCGGGCGGCGCGGATCCGGCCCGGGTGGGAGTAGACGTTGATGAGCGCGAACGTCTCGTCGGCGGCGAGGCCGGGCGAGCGGACCAGCAGGAAGCCGAGCACCCGCCAGAAGCTGCCGATCATCAGCCGCAGCACCTGCCACGGCAGCTTGCGGCCGGTGGCGTTGGCGAGCAGCACGAAGAGCGCGGCCTCGCGCTCGGCCCGGTGGGTGCGGGTACGCCGGCCCATCAGGCGGGTACGCCGCTGTCCGCGGTGGGCCGCCTCGGCGTGGAAGGCGACGGCGGCCGGCACGACCATGGTGCGGTGCCCGGCCTTCGCGGCGCGCCAGCCGAAGTCGATGTCGGTGGCGAAGAGCGGCAGCTCGGGGTCGAAGCCGCCGAGCTTCTCGAGCACGTCGCGGCGTACCAGCATGCCCGCGGTGTTGACCGCGAGCACCTCGCGGACCTCGTCGTGCTGGCCCTGGTCGTACTCCCCCCGCTCCAGACCGGTCTCGCGGCGGCCGGTGGCGGAGATCGTCACGCCGAGCTCGAGGAGCCGGCGCAGCGAGGGCCACTCGCGGAGCTTGGGGCCGAAGATGTCGGCGTCGTGGGCCTCCGAGGCCGCCAGCAGCTCCTGCAACGCCCGGGGCTCGGGGTTCACGTCGTCGTGGAGGATCCACACCCAGTCGGTGTCGATCATCGCCAGGGCGTGGCGTACGGCGTCGGGGAACGAGCCGTCGTAGGAGTGGACGGCGTCGTGGCCGAGGGCTTCGGTGAGCAGGCCGAGGGTGTCGGCCCCGCTGCCGGTGTCGACGGCGAGGATGCGGTCCGGCGGGAGCTGCTGGTCACGAAGACCAGTCAGCACCGCCGGTAACCACCGCGCACCCTCGTGGCTGACCAGGAGAGCGGTGACTGTCACGCCGCGTAACCCTAGCCGCCATGCGGCTGGGGTCAGACAGCGCGCTTCTTCAGCTTGCGACGCTCGCGCTCAGACAGACCGCCCCAGATACCGAAACGCTCGTCGTTCATGAGCGCGTACTCGAGGCAGTCGTCGCGGACGTCGCAGGTCAGGCAGACCTTCTTGGCCTCCCTGGTGGAACCACCCTTCTCCGGGAAAAAGGCCTCCGGGTCGGTCTGGGCGCACAACGCGCGCTCCTGCCAACCCATCTCTTCCGCATCCCCGTCGAGGAGAAAGAGCTCTCGCACGGCACTCCCCTTTCGACCCTGACAAGGGTCCGTATCCCCCGGACCCGGTGCCCTTCCACCCTCTGGTGAAGGTGTGAACAACACTATGGGAATTACATGCCTGTCGTCCCGGGAAGTCAAGCGAAAGTCTGATATGCCCCCGCCTGCCCATCCCCGCTGACCGATCGGGCAGGGTGTCCCCATGCGCTCCCTCACCGTGCTCTCCGGCGGCATCGGCGGCGCGAGGTTCCTGCAGGGTCTCCTGCACGGCCTCCGCACCGGCCGGATCCCGGGCCTCGACCCGGTCGACCCGGCGGCCGACGAGACGAACGTCACTGTCGTGGCGAACACCGCCGACGACCTCTGGGTGCACGGTCTCAAGGTCTGTCCCGACCTCGACACGGTGATGTACACCCTAGGCGACGGCATCGACCTCGAGCGCGGGTGGGGGCGGCGTGAGGAGACGTGGTCGGCCAAGGACGAGCTCGCGGCGTACGGCGTGGAGCCGACGTGGTTCGGGCTCGGCGACCGCGACATCGCCACCCACCTGGTGCGCACCCAGATGCTCGAGGCCGGCTACCCGCTCAGCGCGGTCACCGAGGCCCTCTGCCGCCGCTGGCAGCCGGGCGTACGCCTGCTGCCGATGAGCGACGACCGCGTCGAGACGCACGTCGCGATCGCCGACCCGGAGAGCCCGTCGGGCCGGCGGGTGGTCCACTTCCAGGAGTACTGGGTGCGGCTGCGCGCGCAGGTCCCCGCCGAGCAGCTGGTCTTCGTCGGGCTCGACGAGGCCACCCCCGCACCCGGCGTGCTCGAGGCCATCGCCGACGCCGACCTGGTCGTGCTGCCGCCCTCCAACCCGGTCGTCTCCGTCGGCACCATCCTCGGCGTGGCCGGCGTGCGCGACGCCCTGCGGGCCACGAAGGCGCCCGTCGTGGGCCTCTCCCCCATCGTCGGCAGCCACCCACGTGCGGGGCATGGCCGAGCAGATGCTCACCGCGATCGGCGTCGAGGTCAGCGCCGCTGCGGTGGCCGCGTCACTACGGCGCGCGGTCGGCCGGCGGGATCCTCGACGGCTGGCTGGTGGACCAGACCGATGCGGACCAGGTGGCGGCCGTCGAGGCGCTCGGCATCGCGTGCCGCGCCGTACCCCTGATGATGACCGACCACGACGCCACCGCCGCGATGGCCGCCGCGGCCGTCGACCTGGTCCGGTGACCCGCCGGTGACCGGCCGGCTCGAGGTGCTGGCACCCGACGGCGTGCCCGAGGTCGTCCCCGGCGACGACCTCGCCGCACTGGTCCTGCGGCACTGCGACCTCGCCGACGGCGACATCGTCGCGGTCACCAGCAAGGTGGTGAGCAAGGCCGAGGGCCGGATCGGGTACGGCGACCGCGCCGACGCGCTGGCCGCCGAGACCGACCGCGTCGTCGCCCGTCGCGGGCCGACCACGATCGTCCGCACGCACCACGGCCTGACCCTGGCCGCGGCCGGGATCGACGCCTCCAACGTCCGGACCGGCAGCTACGTGCTCCTTCCCGGAGGACCCCGACGCCTCGGCCCGGGCGCTGCGCGAGGCGATCGGAGCGGACGGCGGACCGGTCGTCGGGGTGCTGGTCACCGACACCGCCGGCCGCGCCTGGCGCACCGGGCAGACCGACATCGCTGTCGGCGCCGCCGGTCTGGTCGTCGCCGAGTCCTTCGCGGGCCGCCACGACGCGCACGGCAACCCGCTGGTGGTGACCGAGCCCGCGGTCGCCGACGAGCTCGCCTCGGCAGCGGAGCTGGCCAGCGGCAAGCTCGGCGGCCGGCCGTTCCGGGTGCTGCGCGGCCGCTCCGACCTGGTGCTCCCGCGCGGCGACGACGGCCCCGGCGCCGCCGCGCTGGTGCGGCCCGAGACCGACGACATGTTCGGGTACGGCGCCCGCGAGGCCGTCCTGCGCGCGCTCACCGGCACCGGGCTGCGCGGCTTCGGGGCACCGGCGACCGCCGCCGACTTCGCGGAGGCGCTCGCACAGTTGCTGGACTCGGTGGACGTGTCCGTCGCACCCGACGGCGTACGCAGCTCCCTCTCGGCTCCGTTCGAGGCCGTGGCGAGGGCGGCCGACATCCTGGCTTTCGCCCACGGCTGGCAGCTCGACGTCGAGGTCGTCGACGGCGGAGGGACGGCCCGACTCCGGTTTCGGCCGTCCAGTCCGTAGACTCTGCCCCCGAATGCCCTCCGGGGTGCTCCCGCATGCCCGTCCACCCGTGAGAGAAGCCTGAGTTTCGTGGCCAAGCCGAACAAGACCAGCCGGCGCGACGTCGTCGACCAGATCCGCAGCCAGCAGAAGCGCGCCGACAAGCGCCAGGGAGCCGTCATCGTCGGTGTGTGCGTGCTGGTCGCGCTGCTCATCGTCGGCATCGCGGCGTTCCGTCCGATCAAGGACTGGTGGGACCTGCGGGAGTACAACAACCTCGGCCTCGCGGACGTCGGTGCCCCGGCCAGCGTCTGCCAGGACGTCACCACGAAGAAGGCGAGCGGCACCCAGCAGCACGTGCAGGCGGGCACGAACGTGGACTACAAGGACGCCCCGCCTGCCTTCGGCGAGCACGAGGAGTACCCCGACTCGATGGAGCGCAAGCTCTACACCGAGGAGGACCGCCCGCGGGTGGAGATGCTGGTGCACAACCTCGAGCACGGCTACACCATCCTCTGGTACGACCAGACCATCGCCGACGACAACGACCAGATGACCCAGCTCAAGGCGATCGCGACCAAGCTCAAGGGCACCGACAACTACCGCAAGAAGTTCAAGGCGGTGCCGTGGACCAGCAAGGACGGCAAGGCCTTCCCCGACGGCCAGCACATCGCGTTCACGCACTGGTCCAAGGGCGGCCAGGACGCCTCGGCCCAGGACACCTCGAAGCAGGTCGGCGCCTGGCAGTACTGCTCCGACGGTCTCGGGCGAGGCGCTGTTCGACTTCATGAAGAAGTACCCCTACCTCGACTCCCCCGAGCCCTCGGCCCAGTAGTCGACAGCCCAGTAGTCGACAGCCCAGTAGTCGCTAGCCGGTGACGCGGGCGGCGCACTCGATGCGCTCGCCCGCGGTCACGGTCACGCCCGCGGCGACCTCGGCGTCGTCGCCGAGCGTCACGCGGACCAGCACCGCCCCGGCGCCGACCACGGCCCCCGGCCCGACCGCTGAGTCGGTCACCCGGGCACCCTTCTCGACGCGGGCGCCGGTCATCAGCACCGATCCGGTCACCTGCGCGCCGGCGGCCACGTGCACGTCCGCCATCACCAGGCTGCCGCCGCCGACGTCGCCGTACACCTCGGCCGAGGCGTGGACGCGGGCCGGCGGTGCGGCCGCCACGGCGGGCGTCGGGGCCACCCCGAGCACCACGTCGCGGGATGCCGCCACCAGGGCCTCGGGGGTGCCCACGTCGCGCCAGTACGCCGACTCGACGAAGCCGACGACCAGCCGCCCGTCGGCCACCAGGCCGGGGAACGTCTGCCGCTCGACCGAGACCACCTCACCGGCCGGGATGGTGTCGATGACGTCGCGGCGGAAGACGTAGCAGCCGGCGTTGATCTGGTTCGTCACCGGGTTCTCGGACTTCTCCACGAAGTCGAGGACACGCCCGACCTCGTCGGTGGGCACGCAGCCGAACGGGCGCGCGTCCTCGACGGTGACCAGGTGTAGCGAGACGTCGACCCGCTGCCCCTCGCGGTCGGTGCGGAAGTCGGCCAGCTGGCCGGGCAGGTCGTGGCCCGAGAGCACGTCGCCGTTGAGGATGACGACGGCGCCGTCCGGGTCGTCGCTGAGCACCCCGGCCACGTTGCGGATCGCTCCGCCGGTGCCGAGCGGCTCCTCCTCCATCACGTAGTCCAGCCGGACTCCCCAGCGGCTGCCGTCGCCGAGCACCGGCGCGAACTTGTCCGCGTGGTACGACGTGGCCAGCACGACGTGGTCGACACCGGCCTCGGCCAGCCGGGCGATCTGGTGCTCGAGGAACGGCACGCCCCCGACGTCGAGCAGGTGCTTGGGCCGGCGCTCGGTCAGCGGCAACAGGCGCGTGCCGAAGCCACCGGCGACGATCACGGCCTCGACGCGGCCCCCGGGGGCGGAAGTCTGGGTCATGCGCCAGATCCTAGGGTTGTCGCATGGCCACGACCTTCCCCGCCCTGCTCGCCACGCTGCTCCGGGCCGACCCGGGACGTCCGCTGGTCACCTTCTACGACGACGCCACCGGCGAACGCGTCGAGCTGTCGGTGGCGACGTACGCCAACTGGGTCGCGAAGACGTCCTCGCTGTTCGTCGAGGAGCTCGACCTCGGCCGCGGCGACCGGATCCTCGTCGACCTGCCGGCGCACTGGCTCACGCCGGTCTTCCTCGGCGCCGCCTGGAACGTCGGGCTCGTGGTGGTGCCGCCCGGCGCGGAGGCGGACGCGGTCGTGTGCGGGCCCGAGGGCCTCGAGGAGTACGCCGACCGCGCGGGCGCGCTGCCCGTGGTCGCCTGCGCGCTGAAGCCGCTGGGGGTGCGCTTCTCCGAGGCGCTCCCGTCCGACGTGCACGACTTCGGCATCGAGGTCTGGTCGCAGCCGGACGCGTTCCTGCCCTACGACCCGCCGGCCGGGGACGACGAGGCACTGCCGGGCACGGACCAGGCCACCCTGCTGGCACCCGACGAGGCGGCGCTGCCGCTGGCCGACGGCGACCGGCTGCTCACCACCGCGAACCCCGCCGGCCCCGAGGGACCCGCGTCGTTCGTCCAGCCCCTGGTGCGCGGCGGCTCGGTGGTGTGGGTGCGGCACGCCGACCCGGCGTCGTGGCAGCGGCGCCACGACGACGAGCGGGCGACCGCCGTCCTGGGTCAGCCGGCCAGGTCGTAGCCCGAGAAGCCCTCGGCGAGGAACTTCCGGGCACCGACGCCGCTCGCCTTCCCGGGCAGCAGCCAGAGGTACCCGGTCGCCTTCTCCCGGACCACGAGGTCGGCGTGGCCGTCGCGGTCCACGTCGCCGGCGCTGAGCACCCAGTCGTAGCCCGTCAGGCTGGAGGTCACCGTGGTCGGCGAGCCGGTGAGCCCGCCCGGGCCGTTGCCGCGGTAGAGCCGCAGCGAGTCGCCGACGCGGAACAGGTTGTCCGGGGCGCCGTCGCCGTCCCAGCGACCCGCGCCGAGCTGGCGCGAGGCGCTCACCGCGCCGTGCGCGACGTAGCTGGGCCGGAAGCCCTTGAGGCCGTTGCCGGGGTAGATGCGCAGGGCGCCGCCGCTCGGCTGGCCCATCAGGTCGGGGTAGCCGTCGCCGGTGGTGTCACCGACCGCGCTGAGCATCGAGATCCCCGCGAAGCCGGTGTGCAGCACGACCGGCGCGGCCAGCTTGCCGCCGGCCAGGCCGCGGCGCAGCTCCAGGGTGCCGGTCCCCTTGGGCCGGGTGATCACGTCGCCGTAGCCGTCGCGGTCCCAGTCACCGACGTTGAGGACGAGGTTGGCGTTGGCGAACGCCTTGCCGACGCTCACCACCGGACGCGTGTGCTGGGTGCCGTGGTGGGCCACGACGTACAGCCGGTCGCCCTTGACGCCGACCAGGTCCGGGGCCGCCGTACCGATCACGTTGCTGCTGCTCAGCGACGTCAGGCCGGAGACCCGGCCGAAGCGGCCGAGCCAGTGCCCGACGGTCCCGTTGCCCTTGCCCGGGTAGACGTAGGCGAGCCCGGTGGACTTCGACCGTGCGTAGAGGTCGGCCTTGCCGTCGGCGGTGTAGTCGCCGAACCCGGTGATCACGTCGAAGCCGCCCCACGAGCCGGCCATGCGCACCGGGGCGCCCAGGGCCAGCCGCCCGGTCCCGGCGTGGAACCAGAGGGCACCGGCCTTGTCGCGGGAGACCACGTCGACCTTGCCGTCGCCGTTCAGGTCGCCGCTGGCCACGGTCATGTCGTACGTCGCCCAGCGGGTGCTCAGGACGTGCTTGGCGAAGGTGCCGTGGCCGGTGCCGGCCAGGAGCAGCAGCCGTCCGTTGGCGGGGTTGCGGGCGACGAGGTCGTTGCGGCCGTCGGCGTTCAGGTCGCCGACCGCGGTGAACTGGTCGAGCCCGGCGTAGGTCGAGGTGACGCCGACGGTGCGGGAGAAGTCGCCCGTGCCGGTGCCGGGACGGGTGCCCGCACTGCCGGCCTTGTTGCGGACGAAGACGTCGGCCTTGCCGTCGCCGGTGAGGTCGGGGCTGGCGAGGACGGTGTCGTAGCCGCCCCACCCGGTCGACGGCGCGAGCCGGGCCGGGTTGAAGCGCATCATCCCGCCGGTGGGCAGCACGAACCCGGCGCCGTCGCTGGTGCGGCGCAGCATGATGTCGGGGTAGCCGGAGCCGATCACGTCGGTGGTGCGGTCACGACCGCTCCAGTCGGCCTGGTACTGCGCCGCCAGGGTGCGGATCTGCGGGATCTTGGCGTAGAGGTAGCGGCCGGGGCAGGCGGTCGAGCCGGCGTCGCGGTGTCCGTTGATCGCCTTGAAGTACTTCGAGCCGACCTTCTGGCTGGTGTCGGACGCGGAGACGCCGTGCAGCGAGAGCTTCCAGGCGAAGAGACGGCCGTACGCCGTGAGCATCGCCGAGGTGGGCTGGGCGGTCTCGAAGTTGCCGATCGCCGACATCGCGAAGGAGTAGTCGTTGTAGCCGAGCGTGTGGGCACCGACCACGGGACGGTCGACGCCGCCGTACCGGCCCTCCCAGATCCGGCCGAACCGGTCGACGAGGAAGTTGTAGCCGATGTCGCTCCAGCCCTTGGACTGGGTGTGGTACGCGTAGATGCTGCGGATGATGCCGGGCACCTGGTCGCGCGTGTAGTTGTTGGCGTTCACCGTGTGGTGGACGAAGCCGGCGTGCACCTCGTAGTAGTGCAGCGAGGACTTGTCCCGCATCTTCTCGTTGGCACCCCACTGGGCCCGGGAGTAGATCTGCGGCTTCGGGGTGTAGCTGCCGGCCTGCAGCGCGATGTCGCCGTCGCTGGACTCCAGCGCCTGCGTCGGCGGTCTCCTCGCTGACGGTGTCGTCGGACTGGTTGAGCTTGGCGGAGTCGAGCTTGGAGGTGTCGATCGCCGGCTCCTCCAGGTCCGTGTCCTTGCTGTCGCCCGGCTCCACGACCGACATGGTGACGTCG
Source organism: uncultured Actinomycetota bacterium (assembly GCA_963721775.1). Lineage (GTDB taxonomy): Bacteria > Actinomycetota > Actinomycetes > Propionibacteriales > Nocardioidaceae > Nocardioides. The sequence continues at coordinate 87,583 of CAVRMH010000038.1, forward strand.
GCGGGGATCTCGCCGTACGTCGTCACGGCCTTGGCCTGCACCTCGTCGACGTCGCCGACCAGCAGCGGGTCGGTGCCGGGGCGCGCGTGCTTGCCCTCGGCGCTGCTCGGGGTCGGGAGCGTGCTCCTCGTGGTACTGGATCGGGGTCCATCCCGACCAGGTGCCGTCGGTGCGGGTGCGGACCATGACCTTGATCTGGTCGTCGGCCAGCTTGCTGCCGTGGCTCCACGTGACGCCGACCGCGGTGTAGCCCGACACCTTCTCGGGCTTGCTCACGATCTCGGTCCGCTGGTGGTCGCCGGACTGGCGTCGGCCGGCTGGTCCGCGGCCGGCTGCATCGGCACTTCCTCGACGGTCGGCTCGACCGGCGCGGTCTCGACCCGGGACTCCTCGTGGTCGGAGGGAACCGGCGTGCCGGGAGCGCTCAGCTGGCGGCCGTCACGGGGCGCGGTCGGGACCGCCTCCACCGGGGTGCCGGGGCTGGTGCCGACCACGTCGAGGGAGATGACGTTGGCGGCAGGGGCGAGCACGGCAAGGACGGCACCGAGGGCCAGGCTCTGCTGGCAGGCGGTGACGAAGCGGGCCTTGTTGCGGCGCATTCTCGGCTACTCCAGTGCGGGGGAAGTTTCACACGAGTAGCAAGTTTCACACCAGTCACAGGGGTACCCGCAACCGTTTCTGAGTAACTACAAACTTGTAATTTCCAGTCGACACGCCGGTTGATCTGCAATTTGTCAAGTCGACGCGAGGTCCGCGGGTCCCTCAGACGTCGGCGCCGAGCGAGTCCTCGACCTGGTGCTCCTCCTCGGTCTCGTCGGGTCGTCGTACTGGAGGTAGCGGATCCCGTCGTCGACGGGGCCGTCGTAGCCGAGCGCGGCCGCTTCTCGAGGACGATCACCCGGTCGCACATGCTGCGTACCGACGCGGCCGCGTGGCTGACGTAGAAGAGCGTCCGGCCCTCGTCGCGGATCTCCTGCATCTTGCTCCATGCACTTCTTCTTGAACGGCTTGTCGCCGACGGCCAGCACCTCGTCGGCCAGGAAGATGTCGGAGTCGACGTGGATGGCGACCGCGAAGCCCAGCCGGGCGAACTGGCCGGAGCTGTAGTGGCCCACCTGGCTGTCGAGGTGCTTGCCGATGTCCGCGAACTCGACGATGTCGTCGAAGCTTGCCGGTTGGTCTCGGCCTCGCTCATCCCGAGCATCGCGGCGTTGAGGAAGATGTTGTCCCGCCCGCGTCAGCTGGGGGTGGAAGCCGGCACCGGTCGCGATCAGCCCGGCGATCCGGCCCCGGGTGAGCACGCTGCCCCCGTCGGGACGCATGATCCCGTTGATGAGCTTGAGCAGGGTGCGACTTGCCGGACCCGTTGAGCCCCATGAGGCCGACGGACTCGCCCTGCTCGACGCGTGAAGGTGACGTCCTCGAGGGCCAGGAACGACTGCCCGCAGGTCCTCGCTGCCGGCGTGCAGCGCCACGGTCATCTGCTTGAGCGTGCGGTGGTGACTGGAGCGTGAACCCTTCGCACGTTGTCCACCACGATCGAGTGCGGGAGCCATCAGAGGCGCTCCGGGATCTTGTTCTCGAGTCGGGCGAAGACGAGCTGCGCGATCACCAGCAGCACCGGCACAGCACCAGGGCGATGCCGCCCCGGGCGAAGAGGTCGGAGGGCATGTTGGTGGCCGTGGTCAGGACCGGGTTGTCGGTGGTGCCCACCCAGAAGCACCGCTGCAACAGGAGCACGGCGACCGCGAGCGGGTTGCCAGAGGTAGAGCACGGCGTACTCACCGAACCGCTACGTCGACGAGCGTGTAGGGGTAGATCATCGGCACGCTGAAGCGTCACGAATTGGTCAGCGATCGAGACGACTTGCTGAAGTCGCGGAAGAACACGTTGGCCGCGCTGAACAGCAGCGCCACGCGGTGCCGAGCACCACGACAGAGTGAACAGGCCGAGGAGCACCGGCGGCGACGCCCGACCGGGTCGGGGGCCCAGCCGAGCAGCACGCAGAGCCACCGAGCAGCACCACGATCCGCGGGATCACGTGGATAGCGCGGACACCAGCATCGAGGCGACGGGGAACATCTCGCGTGGCATCGCCATCTTGCTGCACCAGCGCCTTGTTCCGGACGATCGAGCGGGTGCCGGCGTCTGAAGGTCTCGGTGAAGTAGTGCACGATCACCAGACGCGGCGAACAGGTGGATCGCGAAGTTCTCGACCCGGTCCGCCAGCCGAGGATCTTGCCGATGACGAAGCAGTAGATCGCCAGCTCGCGAGCGCGGCTGGATGTAGGACCAGACAGAGCCCAGGAACGAGCCCTGGTAGCGGGCCGAGATCTCCCGGCGTGACCAGCAGCCGGAGCAGGTAGCGGCGGCGGAACACCTCGAACAGCCCGCTGGTGCGCCGACGGCGACGCCAGCGGCGCGTCGACGTGGCGCACGGCCCGGGTGGCGGTCGGGGTTGCGGCCGGGCTGGTTGCCGGTCGTGGTGCCGGCCGCGGTGGTGACCGAGTGGCGGCGGAGTCGTGGCGTCGGTCGTCACGCGTCGCTCCCGGCGCCGATGCCGAAGGTCTCGGCCCAGGCGTCCTCGGAGGTGATCGTGCCCAGCTGGCTGCGGTAGCGCTCGGCCAGCTCCGGCCACTCGCGGTGCAGCTGCTGGTGGATCTCGAGCGTGCGCTTCATCAGGTCGCGGAAGCGCTGGGGGTCACGCTGGTAGAGCGCGGCCGACGTACCGTCGGGCATCGAGACCACGGCGGAGTCGTAGCGGGCCAGGCGGTACCACTTGGCGTCCATCGCCAGCACCTCCGCCTCGGGGTACTCGCGGGAGAGATCGCGCGTGGGGCGCAGCTGCCGGATCGGGGCCAGTCCGGCGGTGACCAGCTGGGAGAGCCGGCTGGGGACCTCGGTGCCGTCCTTGCCCTTGCGCGGTGGCTTCTTGCGCCGCACGGGCGGGAACGCGTCCGGGTCGGCCTGCAGCTGGGCGTCGGTGAACGGCTTCACGAACTCGCGGACCTCGCTGAGCTTGGTCGGGAGGTCGCCGTGCAGCGCCTCGGGACCGCGCAGGACGTCCTCGAGCGCCTTGTGCCGCAGCTCGACCGTGGAGTACTGCATGGAGACGAGGTGCTTGACCTGGTGGTTCAGGCTCTCGCGCATCATCCGGCCGCCGCGTTCGTACGGCGAGTGCAGCAGCGCCGCGACGAAGCGGTTGCGCTGGTGGAAGTAGGACTGCCAGTCGAGCGCGTCGTTCTTGTCGGTCCACGGCACGTGCCAGACCGCGGCACCCGGGAACGTCACGGTCGGGTAGCCGGCGGCCTTCGCCCGGACCCCGAACTCGGAGTCGTCCCACTTGATGAACAGCGGCAGCGACAGGCCGACCTCGCGCAGGACCTGCGTCGGGATCAGGCACATGAACCAGCCGTTGAAGTCGACGTCGACGCGGCGGTGCAGCCAGCGGGTGGAGCGCAGGTTGCGGGCGCCGAAGTCCCAGTCGTTGTGCACGCTCGGCGGGGACATCCACCAGAAGCGGTACGGCTGGATGATCTCGCCGTAGCTGTGCAGCCGCGAGCGGGAGTAGAGGCTGAACATGTGGCCGCCGACGATGGTGGGGCGGCGCGCGAGGTCACCGAACGTGACCGCCCGGATGATCCCCTCCGGCTCGCACACGACGTCGTCGTCCATGCACATGAAGTACGTCGCGGTGCCGCGGCGTACGGTCTCGAGCTGGCCCCGGGCGTAGCCGCCGGACCCGCCGAGGTTGCCCTGCTCGACGATCCGCAGCCGGTCGCCGAGCGCGGCCTGGGCCTTGGCGAACTCCGGGGAGTCGGTGACCTTCTGGGTGCCCTGCTCGGCCACGAAGACCTCGTCCAGGAACGGCTGGAGGTCCTCGTCCTCGCCGATCTGGGTGAGCAGCTTGGCGCAGAAGTCGGGGCGGTTCATGGTCGTGATGCCGACCGTCGTGGTGCCGTTGGCGGCGCGGTCCTCGGGGACCTGCGCGGTCCACTCGGCGCCCTCGACGATCGCGGGCTCGTCACCGGCGACCACGTCGAACCAGTACCAGCCGCCGTCGGCGAACGGCTTGAGCGGCAGCTCGAACGTGAACGTGCCGCGACCGCCCTCGTCGGTGGCGCCGGAGTCGACCCGCTGGGAGCGTCCGTTGGCCATCGACCGGTAGACGGTCACCGCCGCGCCGTGGCCGGACAGGGTCACCGTCAGCGTGACGTCGGAGACGATCGACCAGCGGCGCCAGTAGCCGGCGGCGAAGGCGTTGAAGTAGGTGCCGAACGACAGCTTCTCCCCCGCGGCGACGCGCAGGCTGCGGCGGCCGAGGATCTGGTCGGGGTGGATCGAGGCGCCGGTGGAGATCGACTGCCGCAGCTGGGCGGCGTTCATCTCCTGGGCGTTGCGGTTCGCGGCGATCTCGTACTTGTCGGCGTCGAGCACGGCGTGCTCGGCGTCGACGTACAGCGGGAAGACGTCGGTGTCGCGGTCGGTCGGGAAGACCAGGCGCTGCAGGGTCCGGGTCACGGTCATGCGTCGACTCCTCCGCTGGTGAGCGCCACTCCGTCGGCGAAGTGGGGCCTCAGCTTGTTCTCGAACATGGTCAGCGCCGAGCCGATCGCCATGTGCATGTCGAGGTACTTGTAGGTCCCGAGGCGGCCGCCGAAGAGCACCATCGGCTCCTGCTTGGCCAGCTCGCGGTACTTCAACAGCTTCTCGCGGTCCTCGGCGGTGTTGATCGGGTAGTACGGCTCGTCGTCGTCCTCGGCGAAGCGGGAGTACTCGTGGACGATCACGGTCTTGCCCGAGATATAGGTGCGCTCGGGGTGGAAGTGCTTGAACTCGTGGATGCGGGTCCAGGGCACGTCCTGGTCGTTGTAGTTCATGACCGCGCAGCCCTGGAAGTCGTCCACGTGCTTGACCTCGGCCTCGAGGTCGACGGTACGCCACGAGAGCCGGCCCTCGGAGTTGCCGAAGTACTCGTCGACGGGACCGGTGTAGACGATCGGGACCTTCCCCTTGAACTCCTCGGCGACGTCGAAGAAGTCGGTCTCGAGGCGGACCTCGATGTTGGGGTGGTCGGCCATCTTCGTCAGCCAGGCGGTGTAGCCGTCGACCGGCAGGCCTTCGTACTTGTCGTTGAACCAGCGGTTGTCGAAGTTGTAGCGGACCGGGAGGCGCGTGATGATGTCCGCGCTCAGCTTGGTCGGGTCGGTCTGCCACTGCTTGGCGGTGTAGCCCTTGATGAACGCCTCGTAGAGCGGGCGGCCGATCAGGGAGATCGCCTTCTCCTCGAAGTTCGTGGCCTCGGCGGTGTCGAACTCGCTGGCCTGCTCGGCGATCAGCGCGCGGGCCTCGTCGGGGGTGTGGCTCTTGCCGAAGAACGAGTTGATCAGCGCGAGGTTCATCGGCAGGGAGTAGACCTGCCCGTCGTACTGGCCGAAGACCCGGTGCTGGTAGTTGGTGAAGCTGGTGAACCGGTTGACGTACTCCCAGACCTTCTCGTTGGAGGTGTGGAAGAGGTGCGCGCCGTAGACGTGCATCTCGATGCCGGTCTCGGGGTCGGCCTCGCTGTAGGCGTTGCCGCCGAGGTGGTGGCGACGCTCGAGGACGAGCACGTTCAGGCCGAGGTCGTTGGCACAGCGTTCGGCGATGGTCAGTCCGAAGAACCCGGATCCGACGACGACGAGGTCAGGGGCAGACAAGGGACAGTAACTCCTACAGATCGGCGCAGTGGGTCAGTCTACGGTCAGGGGGGTCTCTAGCCGGATTCCTGAGCGCGGGTCGGGCGGGCCGCGGGCGAGAGCTCCCGCATGCCACGGGCCGATCGCATGGCACGAATCACATTCGACGCCTCCGCCCGGCCACCCCGCAGCGGGCTCAGCAGGACCACCACGAGCGTGATCAGCCACGGCTTCAGCCGCACCGCGGCGTTCTCGCCGTACCGGAGGTGGACGACGAAGAGGTTGCGGTACATGTAGTAGCCCTTCCACGTGTCCAGCGCGTGCTGCTGGTCGAAGTCGAGCTGCCGGACGAGCACGGCGTCGCGCACCGCGACGATGGCGAAGCCGGCCCGGCGGGCGCGGATCGCGAAGTCGGCGTCGTCGTAGAAGATGAAGTACGCCGGGTCGGGCAGGCCGATCGCCTCGATCACGCGGCGGTGGACCAGGAAGCCCTCGAAGGCGACCACCTCGACCGGCACCTCGGCCGGCATCGCCTCGCGGGTGCCGTAGACCGACTCGACGCTCGCGGTCTTCGGGCGGATCGCCAGCGGGTTGCGCAGGTCGAAGCGGGTGGCGGACTTCTCGACGAGGTGGCCGGCCCGGTCCTCGCGCACGGCCATCAGGCAGGGGCCGTCGTGGGCCAGCAGGGTGGCCAGGCAGTCCGGCGCGGGCAGCACGTCGTCGTCCATCAGCCAGATCCGGTCGAAGCCCTGCTCGTACGCCGCGGCCAGGCCCTGGTGGAAGCCGCCCGCTCCCCCGGTGTTGTCCGGGGCGTGCACCGCCTGCAGCGGCAGGTCGGTGCGGGCTCCGAGGACCTCCCGGGTGTGGTCGGTGCTGGCGTTGTCGACCACGATCACCGCGTCGGGGAGCCGGGTCTGGGCGGCCAGCCCGTCGAGCATGCGCTCCAGCAGGTCGGCGCGGTTGAAGGTGACCACGACGACGGCGACGGTCTCGCTCATGCGAGGAACCTCCGGTGGCCGGTGAAGTCGCCCCGCAGGCCGGCCCGCATCGCGCCGAGGCTGAGCCGGAGCCGGGCCCACGAGGGACGGGTGACGGTGTAGAACCAGAGCGTCTTGGCCACGAACGCCAGCGCGTGCGGCCAGCCGCGGTACTCGCGCAGGTTGACCAGGTTGTTGCGGGCCATGCAGTAGTGCTTGAGGTCGCTCGGGCTGTGGTTGTAGGTGGTGCGGCCGAACATCATCGGCGTACCGAGCTCACCGACGCTGGGGTGGTGCACCGCGGCGCCGACCACGGTGGCGACCCGCCCGCCGGCCCGCTCGGCGCGCAGGCGGTACTCGTGGTCGTCGCCCCAGATGAAGAACTCCGCGCGCGGCAGGCCGATCCGCTCGACCAGGTCACGGGTGACCAGCACCCCGTTGAACGGGATCACGACGTCACGGATGACACCCTCGACCGCGGCAGCGGTGACGTCGGCCATCCGGTGCACGACGCGGGTGCCGCCGGGCAGCCGGATCGGGAACACCAGCGTGTCGGGGTCGTCCTCGTCCACGACGACCGGCCCCCAGAAGTCGAACTCGCCGTCGTGCTCGAGCAGGCGGGCCAGGCAGCCGTCGACCGGCATCCCGTCGTCGTCCATCAGCCAGGCGCGGTCGGCCCCGCGCTCGAGGGCGATCCGGAGCCCCTCGTGGAAGCCGCCCGCGCCGCCGAGGTTCTCCCCCAGCGTCACGCCGTGGACGTCCGCCTGCTCCGCGAGCCAGGCCGAGGTCCCGTCGGTCGAGGCGTTGTCGACGACCACGACCTCCGCCAGCCCCGGCGTACGCCGCAGCTCGCCGAGCAGCCGCTGGAGCAGCGTCAGCCGGTTGAAGGTCACCACGACCGCGACGATGCGCGGCGTGGGGCGGGGGGTCTCGGGCACGGCGACCACCCTAGAGGCCTCGGTCGGAACCGGCGTCAGCAGGCCGCGGCGAGGTCCTCGGAGGCGTTCGCGGCGTAGCCGCCGTCCCGGGTGCCGAGCGAGCCACCGGTCTGGACGGAGGTCTTCTTGCCGTTGCGCTTGACCGCCTTGCCCTCGGACTTGTCGATCGCCCGCTGCACCATCGCCTTGATCTTCGTCGAGGTCCGGGTCGGCGGTGTTGATGACCGGCGGGCACCAGGGACACGGTGGCGATCTTCTGCTTCTTGGCCTTGAGGGAGAGGTCGATGAAGCGGTCCACCTCGCTGGCCGGGAGGTTGGTGTCGACCATGGCCGAGGACGCCTTGGTGATCTTCTCGAAGTTGGTGAGCACCTTCTGCGGGCTGATCTGGGTGAGCAGGGCGTTCATCACGCACTTCTGCCGCGCCATCCGGGAGTAGTCGTCGGAGCCCTCGCGGGCGCGGGCGAACCAGAGCGTGTCGTGGCCGTCCAGCTTCCGGCGGCCCGGCTCGATGTAGCCGGTGACGTCGGAGCCGAGGCCGCCGACCGGGATCCGGGCCCGGACGTTGAGGGTCACCCCGCCGACCGCGTCGACGAGGTCCTTGAAGCCCTGCAGGTTGACCATCGCCCAGTAGTTGATCTTCAGGCCGGTGATGCCCTCGATCGCCATGATCGTGGCGTCCACGCCCGGGGTCTTCGACCCGGGGAACAGCTCGGTGTTGTCGCCGGCCCAGGTGCTCACGCCGTTGAGGTAGCAGCCCTCGCAGTCGAAGCCGTCGGGGAACTGCTCGTCCATCACCGAGCCGGGGGCGAAGGTGAAGTTGGCCATGTTGCGGGGCAGGCCGACCAGGACGGTCTTGCCGGTCTCCGCGTCGATGCTGGCCACGGTCATCGAGTCCGGGCGCAGGCCCCAGCGGCCCGCGCCGGAGTCGCCGCCGAGGAGCAGCACGTTGTAGCGGCCGTGCGAGGCGTCGGTGACCTTCCCGTCGCCGAACATCGCCTGGATGAAGTCGCGCTGGACGCCGACCAGGTGCGAGCTGAACAGCAGCGACGCCGGCGACGGTGAAGCAGAGGACGCCGTTGATGCCGACCACGACGAGCCGCTGGTTCTTCACCAGCGTCAGCGGCTCCCCGAGGCGCCAGGCGTCCACGAAGAGCCCGGCCCAGCCGACCGCGAGCACCATGAGGACCAGGCGCAGCAGGCCGAGGACGGCGGTGTCGGAGGCGGCCCAGAAGGCGAAGCCGTGCCAGACGACGCTGAGCAGGAGGCTGGAGGCGCCGACGACGAGCAGGACGAACGAGGTGCGCAGGGCGATGCGGCCGACCCTCTTGTTGCCGGCGACCAGCTGGGCCGAGCCGGGGAGGAACAGCGTCATCACCATCAGGGTGACGGCACGGCGGAACCGCACCTTGGCGGCGCGGTCGGGCGTGCGGCGTACGCGATCGCTGGCGTGCTCGGTGGGCTGACCGTGCGACCCGGGGGAAGAAGCGGGCGGCATCGACGAACCTCTCTGCTGGGGAAGCCGGTTGTCCATGTCCTGGTGGGGCTTCAGTATCACCAGTCACACGGGCATCAGGCGTCACGGCGCGCCGAGGGGTGGTTTCACTAGGTACCTAGGGAATCCAACGCTTACCGTCCGAAACTTCGCGAGGTAAGCGCCAGTTTCACTAGGTACCTAGTGAATTCGACCGCCGCCCGGTCGCGATCTCCGTGCTTCTGGGCGAGCCGGTGGGCACGGCGGATCTCGGCCTCGCGCATCCGGCGTACCTCGTCGGGGGTCTCCGGGGCGAGGCCCGGGACCGGCCGGGAGCGGCCGTCGGCGTCGATCGCGACGAAGACGAAGTACGCCGACGCGACGTGCCGGAGCGTTCCGGAGGCGTCGGTCCACGGCTCGGTCTCGACCCGGACCCCGATCTCCATCGAGGAGCGGCCGGCCCAGTTGACCTGGGCATGGGCGTGCACGATGTCGCCGACGTGGACCGGGTGCAGGAAGGCCATCTCGTCGAGGGCCGCGGTGACCGCCGGGCCGCCGCTGTGCCGCTGGGCGACCGCGCCCGCCGTGGTGTCGGCGAGCTTCATGATCTCGCCGCCGTGGACGTTGCCGAGCAGGTTGGCCTCGCGGTTCTGGGTGAGGATCGCGAGGGAGACCCGGGCGTGCGACGGGGGCAGGAGCGGACGGTCGTCGGTCACCCACCGCAATGTAGCGTCTGCCGCATGTCTGACCGCCCCCAGGGACCGCCCGAGCCGGGCACGCCGGAGTACGACTGGCTCTACGGCGGCCGCAGCTCCCGCGACGAGGACGCCACCGAGGTGTTCCCGGCCGCCGGGCCGACCGCACCCCGCGGCTCCCGTCCCGGCGATCAGGGCCAGGCAACCAGCCGCCGGACGCGACGCAGGTCATGCCGACCAGCCAGCCGCACCGCCAGCCGCCGCCCGCGCCCCCGCGCCAGACCGGCCGCTCCGGCGGCGGGCTGGAGCCGGCGGAGGAGCCGGAGTCGGGGGCAGCCGGCCGCGGGTCGTGGTTCCGCCGCCCGCGCAACATCGTCCGGCTGGTCCTCGCCCTGCTCCTGCTGTGGGTGGTGTTCCTGGTGGCGGTGCCGATCTTCGCCTTCCAGAAGGTCACCACCATCGACGCCTTCCCGACGGGCGACCGGCCCGACGACCAGGACGGTACGACGTACCTCGTGGTGGGCTCCGACTCGCGCAAGGACCTCTCCAAGGAGGAGCGCAAGAAGCTCGGCACCGGCGGGGCCAGCGGCCAGCGCACCGACACGATCATGCTCATGCACATCGGCGCCGGACCGAACCTGCTGATGTCGATCCCGCGTGACTCCCTGGTCGACATCCCCGGCCACGGGAACACCAAGATCAACGCGGCGTACGCCTTCGGCGGCCCCAAGCTGCTGATCAAGACGGTCGAGAAGAACACCGGCATCAAGATCGACCACTACGTCGAGATCGGCTTCGGCGGCTTCGTCGACGTGGTCGACGCGGTGGGCGGCATCGAGGTGTGCCCCGAGCGCAAGATGAAGGACAAGCTGGCCAACCTCGACATCCCCAAGGGCTGCCAGGAGGTCGACGGGGTGACCGCGCTCGGCTACGCCCGCTCCCGCCACACCGACGCCCGCTTCGGCGACATCACCCGGGCCCGGCACCAGCGCGAGGTGGTCTCGGCGATCGGCCACGAGGCGGTCTCGCCGTGGACGGTCCTCAACCCGGTGCGCTACTACCAGGTCAACATGGCCGGCGCGAAGACGTTCTCGGTCAGCGAGGGCACCGGCCCGATCGACCTGGCGAGGTTCGCCTGGGCGATGACCCGCGTCGACGGCGACAGCGGGCTGACGTGTGGCGTACCGATCCGCGACCTCGCGGTGCACTGGGACGAGAAGCGCTCGGAGCAGATGTTCGAGCACATCAAGGACAACGACACCGAGGGCATCGGCGGCGAGCTCTGCACGCCGACCGGGCTGACCAAGGCGATGTCTCGCTAGACCTGTTTGTCCCGATCTGCTGCAAAGTGCACACGATTTCCGGTAGACCGGGTATCAGGAGCGCGCCCCGCACCTCCTCGAGGGCGTGATGAGCATGCACGAAACGGCGGAGAACCCCCCTCCCTCCTCCGTCTGGAACTCGGCGGGATCCGCGTTCCGGCGATGGCGTGACGGGGACCAGAGCGCCCTCGACGAGCTGGTCCGGCTGATGAGCCCCGTCCTCTGGCACGTCGTACGCGCCACCGGACTGGAGCGCGAGCCGGCCGAGGACGTCGTCCAGAGCACCTGGCTGTCCCTGGTCCGCGGCGCCGACCGGATCGCCGACCCGCAGGCGGTCTCGGGGTGGCTGTGCACGACCGCGCGCCGCGAGGCGTGGCGGATCCGCAAGCTGTCCCAGCGGAGCACCCCGGTCGAGGACGAGGCGCTGGAGTTCCGGCTGCCCCACCAGTCCTCCCCGGAGGCCGCCGTGGTGCTCAACGACGAGCAGGCCCAGCTGTGGTCCTGCCTCGCCGCACTGCCCGAACGCTGCCAGCGCCTGCTGCGCATCGTCGCCATGGAACAACGACCCGACTACTCACGGATCGCGGCCGACCTGCAGATGCCGGTCGGCAGCATCGGCCCCACCCGCGGCCGCTGCCTCGACAAGCTGCGGGCCGAGCTCACGCGCACGGGAGGTGCCCGATGAACGCAGACCTGCCCACGGACGAGCAGCTGATGTACGCCATCCGCGATCTCTGGGAGACCGCCGACCCGCCCCCGGCCGACCTGGTCGACGGGGTGCTGGCCGCCCTGGCCGCGGCCGACCTCGAGCTGGAGTACGAGCTGCTCTCCCTGATCGAGACGAGCGGACTGCCCTCCGGGGTCCGCGGCGCCACCGACGGCAGCACCACCGAGACCGACGGCCCCTGGACGCTGGAGTACTCCAGCGAGACCTGCCACCTGCTGGTGCGGGTCAGCACGGTCGACGGCGTACGCCGGATCGACGGCTGGGTGGTGCCCGCCGTACCCATGACGGTCACGCTCTCGCCCGTCGGCGACGCCGGCCGCGTGGTCGCGCAGGACACCTCCGTCGACGGCAACGGCCGCTTCGAGTTCACCGACCCCGGCACCGGCCAGGCCCGGCTGTCGTTCACCGCCGGCCGACGCGGACGACCCGGCTGCCCCGCGGCCGTTCGCCACGCCGCCGTTCCTGATCTGAGACGCCTCACCATCGTCGACCCCACGCACGTACCCGCAGCCCGACCGTCCGACGACCCGGCCACCAGCCCGAGCCCGCAGCACCAGCGGGCAGTCGCCAGTCGGCCCTCTCGACGACCCGCGAGCCGCTGGTCCCGGCCAAGCACGTGCTCGACCAGGTCCAGGGCCGGGTGCTCGACCCCGGCCACCGCGCTGCCGGTCGAGGGCGTGCGACCCCGCTCGACGGTGTACGTCGGACCGCGGCTGCTCGTGGCCTGGTCCGACCGGACCGACGAGCAGGTCGCGCGCCTGGTCGAGATCGCGGCGGCGGCTGGCGGTGGTCGACCGAGCCGGCTGGACGACGAGCGCGACCCGGGCGACGGCGAGAAGCCGGGTCACGGCCAGCGGGCCAAGGAGCCGTGCCCTCGGCCTCGTGCGCCTCGACTTCCGGATCAAGGACGCCACCTCGACGATCGCCCCGGACGGCTGGGTGCGTGCTCCAGAACGCACGCTCGCGGTACGGCATCCGCGGCGATGCGGCGGCGTCGGCCTCGACCACGTCGTGCTGGTGCGCAGCGACATCGTCGACGCCCTTCCACTCCTCGACCCCGTTCCACTCCTCCACGCCCTTCCACGCCTCCACGCCGTTCCACGCCTCCACGCCGGTGGCGACGTACGGCGTGCCGGGCAGCGGGGGTCGCCAGCCCGTCGCGTACGTCGGCCCGCAGCCGGTGCGCCGCACCGAACGACAAGGTCGTCGGGCGCCGCCCGGTGGTCGCGCGTCCTGGACACCGGGTGCGGCGAGCACCCGTGGCTCGACGGGCGGTCGTCACGGACCGGCATCGACGGGCCGCTGCCGCATCGGCTACACCGACGACCGCGACCGACCCGGAGAAGTGGTTCGACCAGGTCGGGGCCCTCGACGGCGGCATCGACGCCCTGTCCGGGCACGGCACGTTCATCTGCGGGCTGATCCACCAGGCCTGCCCCGACGCCGACATCCTGGCCTGGCGCGTGGTCGGCTCGGACGGGCCGATCGTCGAGAGCGACCTGGTCGAAGACGCTGGAGCGCATCGCCGAGCTGGCCCGCCGGCACCGCGACGGCGAGCCCGGCGGGCACCCGATCGACGTGCTCAACCTGTCGCATGGGCTACTACCACGAGACGCCGAAGGACCAGCAGTTCGACCCGACGATGTACGACATCCTGCGAGCTGCTCGGCGAGTGCGGCGTCGCGGTGGTCTGCTCGGCCGGCAACGACGCCACGGCCCGGCCGATGTTCCCGGCGGCGTTCGCGCCGTGGGCGGACGGCAAGGGCCCGGTGGCGCCGCCGGACCGGACGTCGTGCCCGGTCACCTCGGTGGGCGCGCTCAACCCCAACGGGCACCGACGCGCTGTTCAGCAACGCCGGCCCGTGGGTGCACGACCTACGCCGCCGGGCGCCGCGGTGATGAGCACGCATGCCGCCGACTTCCAGGGCGGCCTCGAGCCGCTGGCGCGCACCGAGGCCTACCAGCGTCGGCGCGAGTCGATCGACCCCGACGACTTCAGCCGGCGGGTTCGCGCTGTGGAGCGGCACCTCGTTCGCCGCCCCGCTGTTCGCCGGACGGGTCGCGCGCGGCTGGTCGACCGGCATCGACCCGGCGCACCGACGAGCCGGAAGGCGGCGCGCACGCGGCGCGCCGTCGGGGCAGCCGAGCGCCGCGCGGAGGAGCGTCGCCGAAGGCATGGCAGCGGCGAACGGCGCCACGCCATGATGGGGCCATGGCCGACGCGCCGAGGAGACTCTACGCCCGGGCACTGGCGCGCGACCAACCGCGGCGGCTTCCCGCAGCCCGTCGCCTCCTCGACCGGGCCCGTGCCGCCACCGACGACCCCGACCTGCTGGCCCGCATCGACCTGACCCGGCGTACGTCGACGCCGAGACCGGCGACGCCGGCCGCGGGCTCGGCCGCGTGCTCGGCGCTGCTCGACCGCGACGAGCTGACCGCGGAGACCCGCGGACTGGACCTGGGCCCAGCTCGGGCTGCTGCACATGCGGACGGGCGAGAGCGATGCCGCCATGGTCGCCTTCGGCGAGGCGCTCGACCCGGCTGCGACGGACCACCCGGAGACCGTACGGCCGCGTGCTGCTCAACCGCGGCAACGTGCACCTCCAGCGCGGCGACGCCGCCGCGGCCGCCGCCGACTTCACCGGACGCCGGCGACGCAGTTCGAGCCGCGCCGGCCTCGACGTCGAGCACGCCAAGGCCGAGCTACAACCTCGGCTACGCCGAGCTGCTGCGCGGCGACCTCGTCGCGGCGCTGCGCGGCATGGACGCCGCCCGCGACGTGCTGGCCCCGCTGTCGCCGGCGTACCGCGCCACCGTGGAGCAGGACCGGGCCGAGGTCCTCGTCGCCGCCGGCATGTCCCGCGAGGCGATCCGGGCCCTCGACGCCGCGCGCCGCGGCGTACGGCTCCCGGCGGCTGCGCCGGTTCCAGGCCGACTGCGAGCTGACCCTGGCCCAGACGCTGCTGCGCAGCGACCCCGCCCGGGCACGCGTCGTCGCCCGGCGCGCGGCCCGCCGGTTCCGCGGCCAGGGCAGCGAGCTCGCCGGCACTGCGGGCCGAGGGCGTCGCGGCCGCGCCGAGGTCGCCACCGGCGGTCGGACGCCCGCGCTGCGGCGCCGGCGTCGACGACCTGGCGACCGACGCTCGCAGGCAGCGCGACGCACCCCGCGACGCCCTGCCGCTGCGGCTGCAGGCCGTCCGGCTCGGCACCGCCCGCGGCGAGCTCGACGACGCGAGCAGCGCGGCTGAAGGGAGTCCGGGTGCGCGCCGACCGACCCCCTCGCCGTGCGACTGCACTGGCGGGAGGTGCAGGCCGAGCTCGACCAGGCGCACGGCCGCGGCGCCGCTCGCCCGGCGCCACGTCCGCGCCGGCCTGGCCGACCTGCACGCGTGGCAGTCCTCGTTCGGCAGCCTCGACCTGCAGAGCACGCTGGTCGGCCACGGCCGCGACCTCGCCCAGCTGGGGCTGCGCTCGGCGCTCGACGACGGCCGCCCGGACCGGGTCTTCGAGTGGTCCGAGCGTGCCCGGGCCCTGGTCGGGCGGGTGGCGCCGGTGCGACCCCCGCACGACCCGCGGCTGGCCGCCGACCTGACCGAGCTCCGGGTGCTGCACGGTGCGCAGCCGGCGCCCCGCTCGGCGGAGGCACGGCGTCGCGACGAGCTCGCCGCCTCGATCCGGCAGCGCAGCTGGTACGGCGAGGGCGGCGGCGAGGTCGGGGAACCGGCAGCCCTCGCGGACGTGCAGGACGAGCTCGCCGCCACGGACGCCGCCCTGGTCGCCCACCTGCGTGTCGGCGACCGGCTCGCGGTGCTGGTCGTCACCCCGGAGCAGGTCGCCGTCCACGACCTCGGCGCGGCGGGCGACGTACGACGTCAGCTGGACGCGGTCGCCGCCGACCTCGACATGGCGCGCCTCCGACCTGGCCGGGCCGTTCGCCGCGGCGATCCGGGCGTCCCTCGACGACAGCTTGCGACAGGTCGGCGAGGTGCTGCTCGGGCCGGTGCTCCCGGCGATCGGCGACCGGCGGCTGGTGCTGACCCCGTCCGGCTGGCTGGCCGGGACGCCGTGGTCGCTGCTGCCCGGCCTGGCCGGACGGCCGCTGACCATCCCGACCTCGGCGACCCGGTGGCTGGAGCAGCGGCGCGCGCACCGGCCCGTGGGCGGGCGGGTCGGCCTGGTCGCCGGGCCGCACGTCCCGCGCGGCGTGGAGGAGGTCACCCGGGCCTCCGCACAGTGGCCCGCCGCCAGCGTGCTCCGCGGGCCGGACGCCACCGCGGCCCGGGTGAGCCAGCTGGCTGCCGAGGTCGACGTGCTCCACCTGGCCGGGCACGGGCGGCACCCCGGCGACAACCCGCTGTTCTCCGCGGTCGAGCTCGCGGACGGCCCGTGGTTCGGCTACGACATCGACCAGCTCGCCGCCACCCCCGACGTGGTGGTGCTCTCGGCCTGCGAGCTCGGCCGGGTGGCGGTCCGCTCCGGCGAGGAGGCGGTCGGGATGAGCGCCGCCTGGCTGCACGCCGGCGCCCGGACCGTGGTCTCCTCCCCCGCCCTGGTCGCCGACGACGTGGCCTGCGACGTGCTGGCCGACTGGCACCACCGGGTCGCCGCCGGCGCGCCCCCCGCGGACGCGCTGGCCGCAGCGTCCTCGGCGCTCACGGGCGACGCACCCTCGCCGTTCCTCTGCTTCGGCGCGGGCTGGTGACGGCTGGACCCCGCGCAACGTCATGCGAACTGGTCGCCGGAGCCGCCGCGACGTATGACGTCGCGCGCAACGTCATACGACCTGGTCGCCGGGGCGACCGGGACGGATGACGTCCGCGACGACCTCAGAGCGTGCGGGCGAGCAGCGCCTCGAGAGCGGCGAAGTGGCGCTCGGTGGCGGCCTCGTCGTACACCGCGGTGTCGGCCATGGAGTAGCCGTGCGCCGCGCCCGGGTACACCTCGTTGGTCACGGTCAGGCCCGCCTCCTCCAGGGTCCGGCCGAGGGCCGCGACGGCCTCCGGTGGCATGGAGCGGTCCCCGTCGGCGTGGCCGAACACGAACTCCGCGGCCGCCCGCGCCGCGACGAGGTGCGGGCTGGCCGGGTCGTCGGTGACCAGGCCGCCGCCGTGGAACCCGCCGCACGCGGCGACCACGCCAGGGAACAGCCCCGCGGTGCGCAGGGCGAGGCGTGCGCCCATGCAGTAGCCGGTGACGCCGATCGGGGCGGACGCGTGCTGCAGCAGGGCCTCGACCCACAGCCGGGCGTCGGGCTCGGCGAGGTCCGGGGTCAGCGCGTGCACTCGCGTCATCGCGCCCTCGAAGAACGCCTCACGGGCGCTGGGCTCGCGCAGGTCCTCGGTCGGGGCGAGGTCGGCGGCACGGCCGTCGCGGTGGAAGACGTTCGGGGCGAGCACGACGTACCCCCACGACGCGATGCGGTCCGCCATCTCCTCGATCCGCGGCCGGAGACCGATGGCGTCCATGTAGAACAGCACGCCGGGACGGCCCTCCTCCCCGGTGAGGTAGGCCTCGGCCGGTCCGTCGGGGGTCGCGATCTCGATGAGGGTGCCCATGCCGCCGAGGCTACGGACCGGCGGCAATCGCGCCCCGGCCGGGGCAGGAGCAGGCCGGGTCAGGACGCGAGCGTGGCCACCACCGGGCGGTGGTCGGACCCGGGCTTGTCGACCCGCGCGCGCGGGTCGTCGCCGACCGACTCCGGCACCGGGCCGCCCGCGGTGACCGAGGTGACCGCACCGACCACGGCCCGCGAGACCAGCAGGTGGTCGATCAGCTCGCCGCGCCCGCGGTAGACACGGGAGAACCGTTGCGCCTCCGGGATGAGCGGCGCGAGGTTCCACAGCCGCTGCCGGTCACCCTGGTCCGGCCGGGTGAAGCCGCCGGTGCCGATCTCGGAGCCGGGCGGGCCGAGCAGGATCTGGGTGGTCGCGGCCGACGGCTCGTCGTTGAGGTCGCCGCCGACCACCAGCGGATGCGTCTCCCCCTGGTCGGCGAGCAGCGCGGTCACGAACGTGCGTACGGCGGCCGCCTCGGCCGCGCGGCGGTGCAGCGCGAAGACGGCGTACCGCGCCCGCTCGTCCTCGTCGCGCGGGTTGAACCGCCCGCCGGGGAACGACAGCAGCTTGGACTTCAGGTGCACCGACACGACGTCGAGGAACCCGCCGCCGGGGCGGTCGACGCGCACCCGCAGGGCGGGACGGCCGACGTGGTCGAGGACCTCGCCGCTGTCGTCGACGGTGACCGGTCCCAGCAGTGGTGGCAGCACGCTGACCTGCTCGACCTCGAGCACGGGCAGGCGGCTGAGCACCCCGGTCCGGATGCCGCGCCCGTCCGCGGCGGCCACCTCGGTCTGCCAGGTCCCACCCAGGCTCGCAGCAAGCAGCCCGGCCAGGTCGTCCAGGGCGGCCGGGGTGCCGACCTCCTGCACCGCGAGTACGTCGACCTCCAGGGCCGACGCCACACCGGCCAGCGCGGCCAGCTTCGCGTCGTACGCCGCGAGGTCCGTCGGGGCGCCGACGCCGGCGTCCGGCCGGAACAGGTTCTCCAGGTTCCACGTGCCTATCCGTAGTCCGGGCATGGGCCCGCCTCCCTCGTGTCGGCGGCCGGCCCGGCAGGCAGCGGTGAGCCGGGCCGGCCTGTACTCCTCGAGGAGCGCCCGCGCGCCCCGGTGATACCCGGGAGACCTGCCGATCGGCCCTTGTCAGCCGGGGCGGGACCGGCCACGGTGTGGGCAGACCACGCGAAGGAGACCCGATGAGCCGACCCGAACGCCTCCACCTCGACAGTGCCGGCGGCCTCACGGTCGCGGCGTACCGCTGGGCGCCCGACGGCGCGCCGCGGGCGGCGCTGCAGATCACGCACGGGATGGGCGAGCACGCGCTGCGGTACGCCGACCTCGCGGCGGCACTCAACGCGGAGGGGTACGTCGTCTACGCGCAGGACCACCGCGGGCACGGCGCGACCGTCGTCCCGGACGGCGTGCTGGGCGCGATCGGGGCGGACGGCTGGACCGAGCTGGTCCGCGACATCGACCGGCTCCGGCAGGTGGTGCGCTCGGAGCACCCCGGGATCCCGCTGGTGCTGCTGGGCCACAGCATGGGCTCGTTCGCCGTGCAGCAGGACATGCTCGACCACAGCGCCGACGTGGACGCGGTGGTGCTCACCGGCACCGCGGCCCTCGACCTGCTCGAGCCGGCGCTCGACCTCGACGCGCCGCTCGACCTGTCGGCGTTCAACGCGCCGTTCGCGCCCGCCCGCACCGACTACGACTGGCTGAGCCGCGACGAGGAGCAGGTCGACAGGTACGTCGCGGACCCGTTCTGCGGCTTCGGGCTCGACACCGAGGGCGGCCGGCAGATGTTCCTCGCGGCCCGGCAGCTCGCGGACCCGGCCCGGCTGGCCGGCATCCGCACCGACCTCCCGGTCTACGTCGCGGTGGGCGAGCAGGACCCGGTCAACGGCAACCTCGCGCTGGTGCAGCCGTTCGTCGAGCGGCTCGGCGCGGCCGGGCTCGACGACGTCACCTACACGGTCTACCCGGGCGCCCGGCACGAGGTGTTCAACGAGACCAACCGCGACGAGGTGGTCGCCGACCTGCTGGCCTGGCTGGCCGCGAAGGTTCCCGCGCACGCCTGACACCGCCTACTCCGGGCGCCCCGAGGTGCGCGGCACGACGAGCACCGGGACGGCGGCGAACTCGAGCACGTGCCGGGTCTGCGCGCCGACGTACGGCTCGCCGCTGTGCCACCGGCCGGCGCGGCCGATGACCACGAGGTCCGCCGGCCACGCGTGGGCCTCCTCGAGGACGGCCCGGCCGACGGGACCGCGCAGCAGGCGCGTCTCGGCGGCGACGTCGGCGGCCTCCGCGAGCCCGGCCACCCGCGCGAGCAGCGGTGACTCCCCCGGCAGTACGCCGGGCGGGGCGGGGCGGGTGACCGCCGTGAGGGCGACCTCGAGCTCGTGGTCGACGACGACGTGGACGACGCGGAGGCAGGCGTCGAGGCCGCCGGCGATCTCGATCGCGAGGTGGGCCGCGGCCCAGCCGTCGGAGGAGTCCGAGACCGCGACCAGCACGTTGCGGATCACCGCTCCGCCCTCCCGCCCGGCCCGGCGGCGGAGGCCAGCCGGAGCCGGGCGCCTTCCTCCTGCTCGGCCTGCTCCAGGGAGAGCTCGAGCTCGGCCAGCGACTGCTCCAGCCAGGGCAGCCACCGCTTGTCCAGGGCCCGCAACCGGCGCCGGGTGACCGCGACCTCGGACTCCACCCGGCGTACGGCCTCCTCCGCCGCGGCGCTGCGCACGCCGGCCGCGAGGGCGGTCTCGAAGGCGGCCACGGCCGGTGCGACGGCGGCGTTGGCCACTGGCCCCGGGGCCGGTCCCGCCGGGGTCACCACCCGTGTCTCGGCCGGGTAGGCGACGCCCATGGTCACCGCCCAGTGCACGTCGACGTCGACCGGTGTCGCGGCCGCCGCACCCCGGATCGCGTCCTCACCGCCCAGCAGCGTGGCCCGCAGCTGCCAGGTCTCGGCGACCTCGCAGGCCTCCGCCCACGCGCTGGGCACAGGCCGCCGCCAGCAGCCGGCGGCGCTCCAGCTCGGGCACCAGGATCCGCAGCTTGCGGTCGAGCTGTTCCCGGCCCCGTCGGGCCGTGGCCAGCCTCCGGCGCAGCCACATGCGTCCGCTGCGGCCCGGGGGGATGCGCGTGGCCCGGGTCATCGCCGCTCACCGCCGTGGTCGGACACCAGGTGCTCGGACACCAGGCGCTCGGGCAGCATGGTCAGCTCCCGCCGGGGCAGCACCGAGGCGACCTGCCAGCACCGGTCGAGGGTGTCGTCGAGCGTGCGTCGCTCACCGCCGCGCTGGTCCATCAGGTCTCGCTCGAGGCTCGTGGCGAGGTCGAGGTAGCTCTGGTCGGTGGCGCTGAGCGCACCGGCACCGACCAGCTCCATCAGCTCGCCGACCTCACGGGCGCGGGCCAGTCCGGCCAGCAGCTGGGCGGCGATGTCGAGGTGGTCCTCGCGGGTGCGCCCCGGCCCGGCGCCGTGCCGCATCAGCCGCGACAGCGAGGACAGCGGGTCGACCGGCGGGTACACGTCGCGTGCGTGGAGGCCCGGGTCGAGCACCACCTGTCCCTCGGTGATGTAGCCGGTCAGGTCGGGGACCGGGTGGGTGATGTCGCCCGCCGGCATGGTGAGCACCGGGAGGACGGTGACCGAGCCGGGCCGGCCACGGACCCGTCCGCACCGTTCGTACAACGACGCGAGGTCGCTGTAGAGGTAGCCGGGGTAGGCGCGGCGTCCGGGCATCTCGCCGCGGGCCGAGGAGACCTCCCGCAACGCCTCGGCGTAGCTGGTCATGTCGGCGAGTACGACGAGCACGTGGCGGTCGAGCTCGAAGGCCAGGTGCTCGGCGACCGTGAGCGCGATGCGCGGGGTCAGGATCCGTTCGATGACCGGGTCGTCGGCGGTGTTGAGCAGGAGCAGCAGCTCGCCGGCGCCCGAGCGCTGCTCGAGCATCGAGCGCACCATCTCGGCGTCCGCGTGGGCCAGGCCCATCCCGGCGAAGACGACGCTGAACGGCTCGTCCCCCGCGCGTCGACTGGGCGGCGATCTGCGCGGCGAGCTCGAGGTGGGGCAGCCCGGCGGTGGAGAAGATCGGCAGCTTCTGACCGCGGACCAGGGTGGTGAAGGCGTCGATGACCGAGACACCGGTGAGGATCGGCTGGGCGGGTCGGTCGCGGTGCGTGGGGTTGAGCGGGTGGCCGGAGACCGGTGCGGTGGTGGCCGCGAGGATCGGCGGGCCGCCGTCGACCGGTTCGCCGCGGCCGTTGCAGGTGCGGCCCAGCCAGCCCGGACCGACGGGGATGCTCAGCGGCTGTCCGGAGAACGCCACCTGCGTGGTCGACGTACCCAGCCGCTCGGTGCCCTCGAGCACCTGCACCACGGCCAGGTCGCGGTCGACCTCCAGCACCAGCCCGTGCCGGTCGAGGACCTCGCCGTCGTCCTCGCCGCGCACCGTGGCGAACTCGTCCCAGCCCACCCCGGTCGCGCCGCGGACCACCAGCAGCGGCCCCCGCAGCTCCTCGACCCCCGCGTGCACGACCTGCAGCTGCGGCAGCGGTCCCGACCGGCGGACCCGGCCGGTCATCGGACCTGCTCCAGGATCCGGAGCATCCGCTCCCGGTGCTCGCGCACCTCGGCGACGCCGTCGGGCGGGCACTCCTGGGCGGCGCGCAGGACGGCGGAGAAGTCGAGCTCCTCGATCTCGGTGGCCAGCACCCCGCGCTCCACCAGGGCGCTGCACGCATCGACGACCGCGAGCACGGTGTCGACGAGGGCGGCGGTCTTCGCGACGGTGCTGTGGGCGTCGTTCGGGTGCAGGGCGTTCTGCT
Organism: uncultured Actinomycetota bacterium; assembly: GCA_963721775.1. Classification (GTDB taxonomy): domain Bacteria; phylum Actinomycetota; class Actinomycetes; order Propionibacteriales; family Nocardioidaceae; genus Nocardioides. Next base: position 109,779 of record CAVRMH010000038.1, read on the forward strand.
GGAGGACGCCCTCGCGCAGCAGCCGGCCGGCCAGCAGCACCACCCGTTGCTGGCCCGGCAGGGACGCGGTGCCGACGAGGTCGCCGAGGTCGCGCAGCCGGTCCGCCTCGGCGAGCAGCCCGATCATCCGCGCCCGCCGCGCTGCCCACTCCGGGTCGTCGTGGCGGGCGTACCAGACCGCGACCTGGTCGGCGTCACGGGAGAACGAGCCCGACCAGCCCACCGCCGGATAGTGCCGGGCGTAGGCCAGCGCGCGGTCCAGGCTCCAGACGGTGCGGACGAACCGCTCCGTGTGCGAGGTGACCGGCTCGGTGGTGTCACCGCCCGGCGGGGACACGGCACCGATGATCGTCACCGACCCCTCGACGCCACCCAGCGTGACCACCCGGCCCGCCCTCTCGTAGAAGGCGGCCAACGCGGAGGCCAGGCTGGCCGGGTAGCCCTCCTCGGCCGGCAGCGCCCCCGCCCGGGAGGCGAGCTCGCGCAGCGCCTCGGCCCAGCGCGAGGTGGAGTCGGCGATCACCACGACGTGGTAGCCCATGTCGCGGAAGTGCTCGGCCACCGTCACACCGGTGTAGATGCTGGCCTCGCGCGCCATCATCGGCATGTTCGAGGTGTTGGCCACGATGACCGTCCGCTCGGCCAGCGGGCGTCCGGTCCGGGGGTCCACCAGCTCGGACAGCTCGGCGAGGACGTCGGCCATCTCGTTGCCCCGCTCGCCGCATCCGACGTAGACGATCACGTCGGCCGTGCACCACTTGGCGATCTGCTGCAGGAGCACGGTCTTGCCGGTGCCGAAGCCGCCCGGTACGGCGCCGCTGCTGCCGCGGGCCACCGGGTAGAGCGCGTCGAGCACGCGTTGCCCGGTCAGCAGCGGCTCGCCCGTGGGG